>NZ_JANHDP010000004.1 GCF_024494695.1 Natronoarchaeum rubrum
ATCTTGTCTCAGATACCGTCTCCGGGCTCTTGCTCTCACAACCCGTACCGATTACTGGCACGGTGGGCCGTTACCCCACCGTCTACCTAATCGGCCGCAGCCACAGCCTCTGGCGCCGGAGCGTTTGGCTCTCCGCCCATTCCAGGGCAGGAGTAGTATCGAGTATTGGCCTCAGTTTCCCGAGGGTATTCTCGTCCAGAGGGTAGTTTGGCCACGTGTTACTGAGCTATCTGCCACGAGTCTAAGCTCGTGCGACTAGCATGGCTAAATCGGATCCCCATAGCAATGGCCTCCGGCAGGATCAACCGGAATGTGCCTCTCTGGTGGGAGGCGGTGGGCGGGATGCTCCCCAGAGGGGAGCAACACCATAATGTGTGGTCCCCGTCAGGGACCACGATCGTCTATTGCATGGGTCCGTAGGTCGACGACATCGCTCGAACGGCCGGATGTCGCCGAACTACCAAGGCTAACATCAGATCCCATCTGTACGGCGGACCGCAGGGGTGGAATCCTCATTTCCTTCGGACCTGAACAGAAGCGAGCAGGGCATATAACCCCTTCGGATCGGGACTGTCCCGATCCACTCTCGCTCGTCCGGCCCGAGTCGTCGGCGGCGAACCGCCGTCGACCTTCGGACCTGAACGGAAGCGAGTGGGATGTATAAACCCTTCGACCCGGGACGACCCCGGATCGACCTCGCATGTTCGGTCCGCGATGGCGGGACGGTTCGAACGTCCCGCGATCACGTCGTATCGTTCTTCGCATTACATTCCGAGGAGAGAGTTACATAAAAGGCCGTCGTATCGAAGGCGCATTGGTAAGCGACACCTACCCCAGGAAGGGGCGAAGCTTGCGTGCCCACAAAAGATAGATAACGGTTCACACAGAAGCGGAGGTACGTCACGGAGACGACGGGAACGGATGGACATCGACGCCCTACACGACCGCGGCCGTCGCCGAATCGAGACGTTGACAGCGGAGCTCGCCGCAGACAGTGCGGTCGCCGAGACGGCGACGGCGATACTGAAAGCGGTGTACACGGAGGAGACACAGCAGGGACGGTCGGTAACGACGATCGCGGCGGCGGCGGTCCACGTCGCCTGCAAGATAGAGCGCGTACCGGTGACGGCCGCGGAGCTCGCGGACGCCGCCGACATTCAGGAGTCGCACCTGCTGCGGCGCTCGAAGTGGGTCCAGTCCGAGATCGACCAACCCGTCGAAGCATTCGATCCCGGCCCGTTCGTCGACGAGTACGCCGACGCGCTGGGCCTGAGCGACGAGACGCGCGATCTCGCGCACAACGTCGTCACCGTCGGGATCGATCAGGGGATCGCCTCGGGCAAGTCGCCCGCGGGGTTCGCGGCGGCTGCGGTGTACTACGCGGCGACGCTTCGCGACGAGCGCTGTACGCAAGCCGAGATCCACGAGGTGTCGGGCGTCAGCAAAATCACGATCCGAAATCGGTATCAGGAGCAGGCCGAAGTCGTCGGCGACGTGACGTGACGACGCCGCGACGGGGCATTCCCGGACGGACTGCGATATGACCAACTGTCGCCCGCGTATGTCGGGCGTGCGAGCGCACGCACGAGTTGGATACCAACTCTGGAAGCCTACGTCGGGTTAGTAACTTCTATACCGTCACGGTCCAACGCTCGTCATGAGAGTATGAGTCAGTCTTACAATCGTGGGCTCGTCGAGGACTTCGGCCGGTGGAAGGAGTTCTCGGCTGGGATGTGGGCCTGGATATTCCACAAATTTACGGGATGGGTGCTGATCGGGTACCTGTTCACCCACATCGCGGTGTTGAGCACCGCTACGGAGGGCGCAGCGACGTACAACCGAACGCTCGGCGGGCTCGAGGACCTACTGCTCATCCGGGTGCTGGAGGTCGGCCTGCTCGCGGTCGCCGTCTTCCACATCCTCAACGGCGTCCGCCTGCTGCTCGTGGACCTGGGTGTCGGTCTCGAATCGCAGGACAAGAGCTTCTACGCGTCGTTGATCGTCACCGCGGTGATCGTCGTCGCGAGCGTTCCGACGTTCCTCAGCGGGGTGGGCGCCTGATGGCCGAACGCTACTCCTCGTTCGACCGCGGCGGAACACGCTGGCTGCTCCAGCGCGTCACGGCCGCGTTCCTGATCGTCGTGCTGGCGTTCCACTTCTTCCAGCTCCACTTCGTCACCCACGCCTACGAGATCGAGCTGGCTGGCACTGAGGCACGCATGCAGAACCCCGCGTACTTCGCGACGATGGTGCTGTTCCTCGTCACCGCGGCGTTCCACGGCATCAACGGAGTCTACAACGCGCTGGTCAACCAGGGACTGGAGGGGACCCAGAAGACCGCCGTCAAGTGGGGCCTGATCGTCGCCGGCGTGGTGCTGGTCGCCCAGGGGATCCGCGTCGCAACCGTCATGGCGGGTGTTTCGATCGCATGAGTACACAAGAGACGAGCGCAGAGACCGAGGACGCACAGCCCGAGACGGAGCCTTCCGGATCGAGCCACCAGGACCGCCGCATGCGCGAGAAGCGCGAGCGACAGGCCGAGCGCGACCAGCAGGTCGAGGAAGACGCCGAAGCCGAGGCAGCCGAGAACACGGTCCAGATCAAGGTGTTCCGGTACGATCCGGAAGTCGAAGGCAAGCAAGAGCCGCGCTTCGACGACTTCCACGTCCCCTTCGAGAAGGGGATGACCGTGCTCGACGCGCTGATCTACGCGCGCGACCACTTCGACTCGTCGCTGACCTTCCGTCACTCTTGTCGACAGGCCGTCTGCGGATCTGACGCCTTCTTCATCAACGGCAGCCAGCGACTCGGCTGCAAGACCCAGCTCGTCGAGCTCGACGACCCCGTACGGATCGAGCCGCTGCCCCACCAAGATGTCGTCAAGGACCTCGTGGTGGACATGCAGCACTTCTACGAGCAGATGGAAGCGGTCGAGCCGTACTTCCAGGAGGAGGACCTCCCGGACGCCGAGAACTTAGAGGAGCAGCGCCAGGATCCCGAGAACCGCGAGAAGATCAAGATGTCCTCGCGCTGTATCTGGTGTGGTGCCTGCATGTCCTCGTGTAACATCGCCGCCGGGGACAACGAGTACCTCGGCCCCGCGGCCATCAACAAGGCCTACAAGTTCGCGATGGACGACCGCGAGGGCGAGGACCTCAAGCAACACCGACTCAACATCCTAGAGCAGGAACACGGCGTCTGGCGCTGTCAGACGCAGTTCTCCTGTACGAACGTCTGTCCGAAGGACATCCCGCTGACCGAGCACATCCAGGAGCTCAAGCGCGAAGCGGTCAAGAACAACCTGAAGTTCTGGTAACCACGAGATCACACTATGCACGAACACGACGTAATCGTGGTCGGCGCGGGCGGCGCCGGCCTGCGAGCGGCGATCGCCGCACAGAAAGCGGGGGCCGACACGGCCATCGTGACGAAACTCCACCCGGTGCGCAGCCACACCGGCGCGGCGGAAGGCGGCATCAACGCCGCGCTCCGCGAGGGCGACGACTGGGAACTACACGCCTACGACACGATGAAGGGGTCGGACTACCTCGGCGACGCGCCGGCCATCGAGACGCTGGCCCAGGACGCGCCCGAGGACGTGATCCGCCTCGAACACTGGGGGATGCCGTTCTCCCGCGAGGAGGACGGTCGCGTCTCCCAGCGCCCCTTCGGCGGCCTCTCTTTCCCGCGAACGACCTACGCGGGCGCCGAGACGGGCCACCACCTGCTGCATACGATGTACGAGCAGGTCGTCAAGCACGGCGTGCAGGTGTACGACGAGTGGTTCGTCTCCCAGCTCGCGGTCACGGACCACGACGACCCCGAAGATCGACGCTGTCACGGCGTCGTCGGCTACGACGTCAAGTCCGGTGAGATCGAGGGATTCAAAGCGAATCAGGGAGTCATCCTCGCGACCGGCGGCCCCGGCCAGGTGTTCGACCACACGACCAACGCCGTGTCCTGTACCGGCGACGGACAGGCGATGGCCTACCGCGCCGGCGCACCCCTGGAGGACATGGAGTTCGTTCAGTTCCACCCCACGACGCTCCCCTCGACAGGTGTCCTGATCTCGGAGGGCGTCCGCGGGGAGGGCGGCATCCTCTATAACGAAGAGGGCGAGCGCTTCATGTTCGAACACGGCTACGCGAACAACGAGGGCGAGCTCGCCTCCCGCGACGTCGTCTCGCGAGCCGAGCTCACCGAGGTCAACGAGGGACGGGGCGTGAACGACGAGTACGTCCACCTCGACATGCGCCACCTCGGCGAGGATCGCATCATGGACCGGCTCGAAAATATCCTCCACCTCGCGGAGGACTTCGAGGGCGTCGACGGCCTCGTCGAGCCGATGCCGGTCAAGCCCGGCCAGCACTACGAGATGGGCGGCATCGAGACCGACGAGAACGGCGAGACGTGCATCACTGGACTGTACGCTGCCGGCGAATGCGCCTGCGCGAGCGTTCACGGCGCCAACCGCCTCGGCGGGAACGCCCTACCCGAGCTGATCGTGTTCGGCAAGCGCGCGGGTAAGCACGCTGCCGGCGAAGACCTCGGCGAAGCCGAGATCACGACCGGGCGAACCGACGAAACCGAACCCGGCGAGGTCGACTCACCCGTCTCTCTCGGCGCGGTCGACACGGCGGACGAGGACGCCGCGGCCGACGGTGCGGCGGTCGAAGCCGATTCGATCGTCGAGCACGCCGTCGAGTCCGAGCGCCAGCGTGTGAACCATCTGCTCGAGAAGGACGACGGCGTCCAGCACGCCGAGATCCGCGAGCGCCTCCAGAAGGCGATGACCGAGAACGTCAACGTGTTCCGCAACGAGGAAGGCCTCAAGACCGCACTCCGGGAGATCCGGAAGGCCCGCGAGGACTACCAGGACGTCTACGTCGACGACCCCTCGCGCACGTTCAACACCGATCTCCAGCAGACGATCGAGACCCGGAACCTGATCGATATCGCGGAGACGATCACGCTCGGCGCGCTCGCGCGCGACGAGTTCCGGGGCGCCCACTGGCGCCAGGAGCACCAAGAGCGCAAGGACGACGAGTGGCTCAAGCACACGCTGATCTCGTGGGACGAGGGCTCGCCGGACCTGTGGTACAAGCCGGTCGTGCTCGAAGGCGAGGACAAGACCTACGAGCCGAAAGAGCGCAGCTACTGAACGCCCAGCGCTCCGAGCAGATCGATCCCGACGTCCAGCCACTGAATCATTTTGTAGCCGAGGTAGATGCCGACGATCCCCATCAGCCCCGGCAGCTCCGGCGGCGCCGGGATCGGAATCTGGAAGAAGCTAAACAGCCCGCCGGCCAGCACGCCCGTCAGCAGCGCCAGGATCGTGAGAGTGAGGTCCATTCCCGGGAGACACATCTGCGAGCGGAGAGAAAAACGGTTGGGTCGCGGCCGACCGGCCGACGATACGACGGTGAGAGAGGATTTACAAGTGCCCCCCTCGTAGCGGTCCACGAGGAAGGGTAGCTCAGTGGTAGAGCACCGTCACGCCGGCGAATAATACGTCGGCGGTGTGACGTCAAGGCTTCGCGTGGTTCAAATCCCGCCCCTTCCGCTTTTGCGAGGAGCGGACGCGACGAGCAAAGCGCAAACCAAGGGATTTGAGCAGGGAAGTCGCAGCCCGCGCAGCGTAGTGAGCAGGAACGTCTCCGGGTGGTTCAAATTCCGATCGACGCCGTCGATCGGCGTTCGCGAACGCAGGGCATTCGCTCACTCCCGCCCCTTCCGCACGCAGATGCGAGACGAATATCTTCCCGGGCCCAACTGTCGATCGAGAGCGGATTCTTCCGAACCACATCAGTACCCTGAGCGGTGCCGAAAATCGGGGCGGTTTGCACGACTGTCGTAACGAAGTCCCGGGACGGGGACCGATTATCGACAATCGTTGTAGGAGGGTTTTATTATCGTCGAAGAAATAGCTACGCTCGATGACAGTGGCGTCCCACGACGGGTACGCGGCGACTGCCGCGGTCCCAGAAGAACTGGAGTCTGCGGAGGCGAAGCTCGTGTATCTCAGTCTCAAAACGGCGAAGGGCGCGAGCGTGGACGAACTTCGCGAGAACGTCGGGCTGAGCAAACTCACCCTGCACAGCATCCTGCGAACGCTCCGGAGTCGCGGCGTCGTCCGCGAGGACGACGGGGAGTACCGACCGGCCGTCGACGCGCAGTAAGTTCTGCTGTCGATCGCGTGCTTATAGTTCGATCCGCTCGACCAGCGACTCGTCCTCGTCGGCGTGTTCGTTGACAGCGACAATACGGATGTCGTCCTCGAGGCCCGAGTCCCGTAGCTTGTGTTTGAGCAGGTTGTCGACCTGATAGACGCCGGCCGCGTTGGTCATCTCGATCTCGACGAGAACTGCCCGGCCGTCGCCGGGCCTCAGCGAGACGTTGTGGATCGCCTGGCTGGAGATCGTGTTGATGCCGCGGCCGCCCTCCTCGTAGGGAATCCGCGAGCGCCCCTGCTCCATATCCAGCGCGTCGGCGACGCGAATCACGCCGGCTTCGGTGGTCAGCGGGGTCTCCTCGGTGTGGTGACAGAGGATCGCGTGGAGCACTTCGCCTTTCATCCGGACGGAATCGGCGACGTCGTAGAACTCCGGGAGAATCCGATCGAGCACGTCGGCCGCGAGCCACAGCGAGTGGTAGGCGTGGTCGTCGCGGTGAACCACGTGTCCGATGTCGTGGAGCGTCGCCGCCAGCACGACGATCACCGCCTCGTCGGCTTCGTCGAGGCCCTGCTGGGCAGCGCCGTTGAACTCGACGCCGGCGTCCTTGAGCAGATCGTAGAGACACAGCGCCCGGTTGCGGACGATTTCGATGTGCTTGGCGCCGTGATCGTTGTATCGCTTCCTGTCGACGGGGTTGACGTTCTGGGCTTCCAGGTACGCCTGGATCTCTTCGTCGTTCGCGACGAACGTCAGCACCTCGTTGACGCGCCCGTCGGGGAAGGCGTGATCGCCGTCCGGATCGTAGATGCGGCCCGCAGTATCGGTCTCGGCCATAGGGGATACTGACGCCGCGGCGGAAAAAGCCCACCGGGCGTGACGTATCGCTGCAATCAGCCGGGGGACGCTGCGATCAGCCCGGGGATGTTCGGTCGGTCGCGACGCTCAGTCGGCGGCTTCGACGGCTTCGGCCTCGGCGGCGGCCTCGCGGACCTCGTCGTAGTCCGGCTCGACGCCGGGGTCGTCGCTGACCCACGCGTAGGTGACCTCGCCGTCGTCGTCGACGACGAACACCGAGCGCTTCGCGACGCCGTAGACGCCTAGATCGGAGAAGTCCATCTCGACGTCGTAGGCGTCGATGATCTCCTTGTTGAGGTCGCTGATCAGCCCGAAGTTGAGGTCGTTCTGGTCGCGGAACTCGTTGAGGGTGAAGGGCGTGTCCCGGCTGACGCCGTAGACCGTCGCGCCGACGTCCTCGAACGCCGAGAGCTGGTCCTGGAAACTGCACATCTCGTCGGTGCAGACGCTGGTGAACGCGCCGGGGAAGAACGCGAGCACGATCGGCCCGTCGCCGAGCTCCTCCGAGAGCGTGATCGAATCGACGTCGCCGTTCGCGAGCGGTGCGGTGAAGTCTGGCGCGGTGTCGCCTGTGTCGACCATTACGACCGAACGTTTTCCGGATAGCACCATGGTAGTTACGTTTGTCTACGACAGCCGTCCCGCGGGAGCGAGTAGGCCGGCCGTACCGCCGACCTGGATCGACGCTATCTCCCGATCCCGGTGCCCAGCATCGACGCGGACGAACGTTCGAATCGAGCGTCGAGCGAGACCGGCAGGAGCAAAAAGCCTATAATTGCGAGAGAGCAAGCAAGAGGTAGAGATGGCACTCGAAACCACACCGCTGTTCGCCATTCCCGGCGGTCCGGAGATGCTGGTCGTTTTGCTCCTGGCCGTCCTCCTGTTCGGCGCAAACAAGATCCCCAAGCTCGCCCGATCGACCGGCGAGGCAATGGGTGAGTTCCAGAAGGGCCGCGAGGAAGTCGAGCAGGAACTTGAGGAAATGCGCGATGGCCCCGGCACCGACAACGATCCAGAGATGGCCGACGACGACGAGTTCGTCGAGACCGACCACGTCGCCAGCGAAGACGCTGACACCGAGCGGTCGAGCAACTAATCGTTTTTTCTCGCGTCGACTGGGCGTGTGGCCTAGCGGATAGGGCGAAAGGTTCCTAACCTTTCGATCGCGGGTTCGACTCCCGCCACGCCCGTACGCCGGGGAACAGCAGTGAGCCGTGCGTACGGGCCCAGGGATTCGAATCACGCGAGACGAGCGTAGTGAGTCCCGCACCGGATTCGACCCGCCACGCCCGCTGCCGTGTGAGCGCGAGCGAGACGCGTCAGTGCCCGCCGGTGACGGCGTTGATCGTCGCACCGAGCAGAACGATGACGCCGGCGAAGTACAGCCACGTCAGGAAGAGCAGGATGCCGCCGAGCGCGCCGTAGGCATCGTAGCTGCCGGCCTGCGAGGCGTAGATCTGGAAGCCGACCTGCAGGACGAGCCAACCGACGGCGGTGAAAGCGGCGCCGGGAAGCGCCTCGCGAGCCGTCACGTCGATCGGCGGCATCACGTAGAACACCGGGAGGAAGACGACGAGCAGGCCGGCCAGCAGCGCGAGCCAGCCGATGACGTTCAGGAACGGGACGCCGAACGACTCGGCGAGTCCGATCACCACGCCGAGGCCGATCATGAAGCCGGCCGCCAGGGCGATCAACAGAAGCGTCAGGATGCCGTCCTTGAGCTGGCCGAGCAGTGAGATTTCGGCGTCCAGCCCGTACACCTCGTCGAAGGCGATGTCGACCGCGCGGAACATCTTGAGCGCGCTCCACAGCAGCGCGACGATCCCGACGAGCGACGCGCCGGCTCGACCCTGCGGATTCGAGAGCGACTCGGCGACGATCGACTCCCCCTGCGCAGAGAGGTTGCTGCCGATCGCGGCGACGATGCGATCGGCGAAGGCTTGCCCGCCGACGAGCGAGCCGACGGCGAGGATCAGCAGCAACAGCGGGAGGATCGAGAAGAACACGTAGTACGCGATGCTCGCGGCGAGGAATGTGATCTGCTCGTCGCGCGCGCGATCGACCACCGATCGGGTCGTCGAGGCCACGTCCATACGCGAAGTAGATCCTCCCCGACCACAAACCTTTCATCGAGCGGACGGGCTCGCACCGGACCGGGATCGACCATCCCAGCGCGCCGTCCTCGCTCTCCGTACTGATATTTATTTCATCATGTGTCATCGATTACATTCACCACCAAATCTTATTATACATAGTTGTGTGGTATCCGCCAGCAACGATGTCACAGGCTACCGCAGGCAGCGGGTTCATGTTCTCGCTGTACGAGCAGTATATCGGGGAACCGAAGTCGAAAAAGCAGGTCTACGGCTACTGGCTGTTTCTGATCGGGTGTCTGATCGGATTCGCGGGGGTGGCCCTGTTCATCACGACGATCAACTCGTCGACGGGCAACGACCTCGAGGTATCCTTTACCGCCAGGCTTGCGTACACGCTTGCGGGACTCGGACTCCCGATTGCGATCTTCGGAATCGTGTTGCTGTTGCCGGTCCGAGAACGCGCGATCCACGCGACGCTCGGCGGACTCGCGATCACGGTGCTGGGGATCTTCGGATTCAACGTCGCGTATCCGAGCAACTGGGCAGGGGTCGGGCAGGACTACACGATCCCGGTGATCGCTGTGTACGCGACCGGGCTTGCAGTCATCGCGGGCGTCGTCGTGCTGGTGCCGATCCTCACCGGGAAGGAGGGAATGCTCGTCGAAGACGAGGTGCGGGGTCTCGACGCCCACCCGCCGGTGCTGGTGGGCCAGCAGAACCACGGAACCCTGTTCAGCGTGTTCCGGCGTCCCGGCGAGGAGTGGACGTGGCGGGCAGTCCAGCAGAGCGCGATCGCGACGAGCGTCGAGGCCGCGAACAGCAGAACTGCCGCGAAGGACGCCGTCGGCGATCTCAAGTCGAAGGTGAGCAACGCGCGCCTGCTGGAGATCACGACGGCGGCGTTTCGGCTCTACGAGGACGAGCAGGGCGTCTGGCGCTGGGTGTTGCTCCGGGACGACGGCAGCGTCGCCGCCGAGAGCGGGGAACGCTACGACTCGCGCGACGCCACCGAGGACTCCGTGAGCTTCACCAAGGACCAGGGCCCCTCGGCGCCGGTGCTGGACATCGACGGCGCGGCGTTCGACGTCTACCGCGACGGGGACGACTGGCGCTGGAACCTGCTCGACGAGGATCGGTCGGTCATCGCCGAGGGTGCCGAAGCGTACGGCGACGAGGCGAGCGCGGACGACGCCGCCGACGAGGTCGCGAACCGGATCGGCGACGCGCGCGTGCTCGCTGTCGATCCCTTCGGCGTCGAACTGTACGAGGACGGCGACGGCTGGCGCTGGCGCCTGCTCGACGCCGAGGACGACGAGGTCGCGGTCGGCGAACCGACGTTCGACTCCCGACGCGAGGCCGAGGCCGACGCGGACGAACTGCTCGGCCATCTCTCGGACGCGACCGTCGTCGAGAAGGGTAGCGCGGGCTACGAGCTGTACGAGGACGACGGCGGCTGGCGCTGGCGTCTGCTCGACGACGAGGACGACATCGTCGCCGAGAGCAACCCCGAAGCGACCGATCGATCCGCGGTCCGGAGCGGCGCCGAGCGGATGGCCGCGGCCGCCGAGGACGCCGAGGCGTTCGAGATCGACGACGCCGACTACGAGATCTACCCCGGCGCGGACGGCTGGCACTGGCGGTTCGTCGCGGAGGACCGCCGGGTGATCGCCGACCGGACGGGCGGCTACGAGACGCCCGAAGACGCCGAGGACGCGATCGAGCGCGTTCGCGAGCAGGCGCTGGAAGCCGACCTGCTGGAGTTCGAGACCGCCGCGTTCCAGCAGTACCAGACCGTCGCCGGCGACTGGCGCTGGCGCTTGATCGACGAGGGCGGCGCCGTGCTGGCCGACAGCGGCCAGGCGTACGACTCGAAGGACGACGCCGGTAACGCGATGGCGACGCTCAAGGAGAAGGCACCCGACGCCGACCTGCTGGAGATCGAGACCGCCGCGTTCGAACTGTTCGAGGACGACGGCGGCGACTGGGGCTGGCGGCTCATCGACGAGGGCGGCCGGCTCGTCGCCGACGGCGCCGACAGACACGCGACGAAGCAGGGCGCCCGGGAGGCGATGGACTTCCTCGTCGATCACTCGCCCGACGCCGACGTGCGGACCGTCGAGGGCGCCGGGTTCCAGCTCTACACCGACGACGCCGACGACTGGCGCTGGCGGTGCGTCCACGAAAGCAACGACGTGCTGGCGCTCAGCCCCGACGGGCACGCGACCCGCGACGAGGCGGCCGCGAGCGTCGACGAAGTGCGCCCGACTGCAGCCGACGCCGCGATCAACGCCGTCGAGCACGTCGCCTTCGAGGTCGATCCCGGCCGCGGTCGGCGCTGGGACGTCATCGACCGGCACCGCGAGACGCTCGTCGAGGGGCGCGAGCAGTACGCCGACGCCGAAGAAGCGCGGCAGGCGATCGAGCGGCTGCGCTCGGAGGGCGGCGACGCGACGATCTTCGCGATCGACGAGGCCGCGATCAGGCTCAGCGGCGGTTCTGAGGGGTGGCGCTGGGAGCTGATCGACCGCGACCGCACCGTCTACGCCCGGAGCGCGGGCAGCTACGACGTCCGGGCGCGGGCGGCAACTGTCATCGACGAGGTGCGCTCGCTGGCGCCCGAGGCCGGCGAGCTCGACTTCGAGACCGCCGGCTTCGAGCTCGTCCGCGAGGACGGCCAGTGGTACTGGCAGCTACTGAACGCCGACGAGACGGTCGTCGCCGAGGGGTCGACCGGCTACGAGGACCGCGGCGAAGCCGTCGACGCCATCGACCGGCTCCGCGAGATGCTCGGCACCGCGAGCGTGCTGGAGATCGACGACCCGACGTTCGAGGTCCACCAGCGCGACGGCGGCTGGATCTGGCGGCTCGTCGACGAGCACGGCGACGCGCTCGCCGAGAGCGTCGAGACGTATCCGACTCGCTCGGCCGCTCGCGAGCGGATGAACACGCTCAAAGAGCACGCGCCCTCGGGCGCGCTCTCGGTCGCGGGCTGACGAGGGCCGCCCGATCGCCGAGGA
This sequence comes from Natronoarchaeum rubrum, assembly GCF_024494695.1. The sequence goes on from NZ_JANHDP010000004.1 coordinate 12,145, forward strand.
TCGGGGCGAGGCGACGCTATTTTTACGGCTGACTGCGGACGCGTATCCGATGACCGACGAGGCCGAGATTCCCGAGGACCACCCCCGACACGACTCGCTCGTCACCCGCCATCGGATCGAGGACGGCGTCGATCGGGGCATCACGAGCCGGCAGGGGCTGATCGCCCAGGGCCGGGGCGAGGCGTTCGACTACCTGCTCGGCGAGCAGACGATCCCCAGGGCCGACGACGCCGAGCGCGCCGCGGCGGCCGCGCTGCTGCTGGCCGACCACCCCGTTCTCTCGGTCAACGGCAACGTCGCCGCGCTCGTGCCCGAGGAGCTGGTAGAGATCGCCGACGCCGTCGACGCCGACCTGGAGGTGAACCTGTTCAACCGCACCGAGGAGCGCATGGCGGCGATCGCCGACCACCTGCGCGAGCACGGCGCCGAGGACGTCAAGGGACTGGCCGCCGACGCCGAGATCCCGGGGCTGAGCCACGAACGGGCGAAGGTGGATCAGGACGGGATCTACGAGGCCGACGTCGTGCTCGTTCCACTGGAGGACGGCGACCGCGCCGAGGCGCTCGGCGAGATGGACAAGACCGAGATCGTGATCGATCTGAACCCGCTCTCCCGGTCGGCGCAGGTGGCGTCGATCCCGATCGTCGACAACGCCGTCCGCGCGGTGCCGGGGATCACGAGTCACGCCCGGAATCTGGCGGACGCGGACGCGGCGACGCTCCGAGAGATCGTCGACGAGTTCGACGCCGACGCCGCGCTGGCGGCCGCCGAGGACGCGATCCGCGGCGGCGAACTGGAGTAACGCCGCCGAACAGTTCCGGGTCGAATGGGTAAAATTAAAGCTCGAACGCTGATGTTTTCGGTCGTTACATGGATTTCAGAGCGACACGGACGGCCGGACTCCCATTGTTCGCCGGCGTCGTCAACGGCGCGCTTGCGTACGCGGCCGGACTGATCGGATCGTTCGTACTGTTCGCGGTGTTCGGACTGAAACCGGTGCTGGAGATCGTGCTGTCGGCGTCGAACCCGCCGTTTCTGACGAGCATCGGGTTCGCGTTCTACGGCGGTCACCTCGTTCCCGTCCAGTTCGGCGACGGATCGGCGCTCAACTTCGCGCTCGACGCCGCCAACCAGGGAGCGCTGTACCTGCTGCTGGTGGCGATAGTTCTGATATCGACCGGATACTACCTCGGCAGCGCCGACGGACTCGAATCGTCGCGCTCGGGAGCGATGGCTGGCGCGACGCTGGTCGCCGGCTACCTGCCGCTGGCGGCCTTCGGTGCGACGGCATTCGCCTACGAGCGAACGATGCGCCCGAGATTCGGCGACGCCGAGACGCTGGTCATGGAACTCCCAGTACTGCGTGCGGTCGTGCTCGCAGGCGTGGTGGTCCCGATCTCACTGGGCGCGCTCGGCGGCGCGCTGGCGGCGCGCACCGACGAGTGACGACGGAGGAGCGCGAGCGACGGCACGCCGATTTTTGGGGTCGACATCGAGCAGCAGCCGCGGCGATCCGACGCCGAGCGATACCGGAAACGCTTTCAATTACTTTGTGGTATCACCAAGTGGTATGAGCGACTTCGATCAGTTCAGCGACGTCGGCGAGGCGGAAGTCACCCGCGCGATCGGTCAAGAGTGGTCAGAGGAGTTCATGGACTTCTCCGAGACGGAGGTCATCATCGTCGGCGGCGGCCCGTCGGGGCTGATGGCCGCCAAGGAACTCTCCGAGCGCGGCGTTCAGACGATGGTCGTCGAGAAGAACAACTACCTCGGCGGCGGCTTCTGGCTCGGCGGGTTCCTGATGAACAAGGTCACCGTCCGCGACCCGGCCCAGCAGATCCTCGACGAACTCGACGTCGATCACAAGCAGTCCGATGAGAGCGACGGTCTCTACGTCGCTAACGGTCCGGAAGCCTGTTCCGGGCTGATCAAAGCCGCCTGCGACGCCGGCGCGAAGATGCAGAACATGACGGAGTTCACCGACATCGTGATCCGCGAGGACCACCGCGTCGGCGGCATCGTGATGAACTGGACGCCGGTCCACGCGCTGCCCCGCGAGATCACCTGCGTCGACCCGATCGCCGTCGAGTCCGAGCTGGTCATCGACGCGACGGGCCACGACGGGATGGCCGTCAAGAAACTCGACGAGCGCGGCGTGCTCGACGCGCCCGGCTTCGCGGAGGAGGCAAGCGGCATGGACAACACGGACGACGACACCTACGGCGCGCCCGGTCACGACTCGCCCGGCCACGACTCGATGTGGGTCGGCGAGTCCGAGGACGCCGTCGTCGAGCACACCGGCCTCGCCCACGACGGGCTCGTCGTCACCGGGATGGCGACCGCGACGACCTACGGCCTCCCGCGCATGGGCCCGACCTTCGGCGCCATGCTCGTCTCCGGTAAGCGCGCCGCGCAGGTCGCGCTCGACGAACTCGGCGTCGACGCCGACCCGGTCGACGTCACGGCGAGCAAAGCGACGCCCGCCGACGACTAAACCGGAAGACGCATTCGGCCCTCAGCGCGCCGTCCTGCATTGTCAAGTCCCGTAGCCCCGTTTTCACCGCGGATCGATACCGACCCCTTCGGCGATGAGTTCGTGCGAGCGCAGCGCGTCCTCGTGGTCCGCGAGGACGTGCTGAATCATCATCTCCTCGACGCCGACGCGGTCGGCGAGCTGCTCCAGAAGGCCCGCCAGCGTCTCCGGGCTGCCCGAGATCGCGCGCGGCCACTCGTCGTCGTCGAGCGTCGCCGGCGTCGGCTCGGGGACGCCGCCGAGTTCGTCGATCGCCTCCTCGACCGTCGGCGTCGTGCCGACGACGCCGCGCTGCATCCGCTTGAACGACGCCTCGGCCACCGCCCGGCGCCGCGCCGCGTCCTCGTCGGTTTCGGCGGCGACCGCGTTCACCGCGACCATCCCCGCCGGCTCGTCGACGCCGGCGGCCAGCTCCGACGGCCGGAACTGCTCGCGGTACTCCTCGAACGCGTGGGTGGCGAACTGCGGGCGGATGAACGCCGCGAAGCAGAAGGGCAGTCCGAGCTTCCCGGCGATGGCCGCGCTCGACGTGCTCGATCCGAGCACCCACGGCTCGGGCGGTTCGGCGCCCGAGCGCGGCACCGACAGCTCGCTGTAGGGGTGTTCCTCCGGATAGTCGTCGTACAGGTGGTTGATCACGCTCTCAATCTTCTCGGCGTGATCTTCGTCGGGATTCTCGACGTGTCGCTCGGTCCCCAGCGCGCGGTCCGAGGCCGGCGAGCCGTTCGCTCGCCCGAGTCCGGCGTCGACGCGGCCCGGCGCGAGTCCGTCCAGCGCGCCGAACTGCTCGGCGACCTTGAACGGGCTGTAGTGGTTGAGCAACACCGCGCCGGAGCCGAGCCGGATCCGATCGGTTTCGGCGGCGAGGTGGCCGAGCAACACCTCGGGGGTCGTCCCCGCGAGCCGTTCGGCCATCGCGTGATGTTCGGCCACCCAGAATCGCGAGTAGCCGAGCCGTTCGGCTTGCTGCGCGGCTTCGACCGTGTGTTCGTACGCTTCCGTGGCAGTGCCGCCCTCCGGGACGGGCGAGAGATCGACGATAGAGAGGTCCATGACTTCACTCGGGGATTTCGGGAGAAAACGGTTGGGCTCGTGGTCGGTTCTCGCCGTGAAACGATCGGTCAGGACGCCGCGGCCGCGCCGGTCGTCGCCACCCTGTCCTCGATACGGAACCAGCCGTCGTCCTCGACCTGCGCGTCGACGTCGATCGCGACGCTGCCGTCCGATCCCGAGATCGTGGTCTGCTCTCGGAACTCGTCGGGACCCATCGCGATCGCGACGGTTCGATCGTCGACGCGCTCGACGCTCGTGCGGTCGGCCCAGTCGTCGGTCCGGCCGTCGAGACCGTCCTCGAACGCGGCGACGAACTCGTCGGCCTCCCCCGAAGTCTGCCACCGGAACGTCCAGACGAACGCCTCGGGGGCGCCCCCGCCGTCGCTGTCGAAGGCGATCGCGGAGTCGTTGCCCCAGCCCGCCGCGGCCGCAGCCGCGGCGTCGTCGTCGAGCGAGGCCCGGAGCGCGATCCGGGTGAACAGTTCGCCCTTGCGATCGCGGCTCGTCGCGGTCCACTCGCCGTCCGCGGTGTCGACCGCGATCGACATCGGAAGCTGCTCGCCCGCGGACTCGCCGTGAAGCAGCTCGGCGGTGTTGGCCGGCGGGTCCGCGTACACAGTCTGGAGGTTCGCGGGCGAGTCGAGGCGGTCGTCGACGTACTCGGCGCCGAAGTAGTACGGCGCGACGAAGAACCGATCGCCCGACGCCGAGCGCTCGTAGCTGCGGCGCATCTGCTCGGACTGCAGCGGGACGTCCGAGAGGTGCTTCTCGGTGTACTCGTCGCCGACGTAGGTCGCCCCGCCCTCGATCAGCGCGGTCTTGGTCATCTGCCGGTCGGTCGGCCCCGTCGGCTCGATGAGCCACGCGCCGAACATCGACTCGGCGTACTGGACCGCGTGGGCGTACTCGTGGGCCAGCACCTGCTCGACGACCACGGGCGGCCCGTCGGCCGGTTCGACGTAGACGCCGAACGGCGTCGTGACGCCGCGCGGCCCGGCGCCGCCGTCCGAGACGGAGCCGGCTGCCGACGCGTTCAGAGCCTGCTTGAACGTCGACCGGTCGGTCGCGAACGCCTGGCCGGCGGTCGCCGTCGGCACCCCGACCGTGAGGTCGGGCTGTTCGGCGTCGGAATCCATCATCGTCGCGACGCGATGCCACACCGGATCGGGTTCGATCGGCAGCGACCGCTCGGCGTCGTCAGCGGCATCGTCGTCAGCGTCGCCGGCGTCGTTCGACGCCGGTTCTCCATCGTCGGACGCCGGGGACGAATCGACGTCCGAGGAGTTCGCGGCCACTTCGGCGTCGTTCGGCGGGGATACCGGGGCGGTACAGCCCGCGAACGCGAGCGAGAGAACTGCAAGCATCGCGAGCAGTCGGCGACCGTTCATGTCGTTCAGATAGGACGGATGCGGAATAAAGCTGCCCCTCGACCGGGCGACGGGAACGGTGCGGGCGACGAGACGGAACGTGGCAGTCGGACAGCGAGACGGGGCGTGATGGGCGACGCGCTCAGTCGATCCGACCGCTGGTCAGTCGGACGACGCCGAGCGCGTGCGTTTCGTGGGCGATCGCGCTCGACCTGCTCCGGAGCGCGTCGCGCGCGGCGTCGACCCGCCGATCGAGCGTCGCCTGCGGATCGCGGTCGTAGCGAAGCCGAGTGGTCGGCGGCGTCGAGAGGAGGACCACGGCTCTAAAGAGAGCGTTGACCGGCGCGGCGTACGCCCGGTCGCTACTGGCGGCATCGACCAGAACGACGTTGCCGCCCGCTGTCAGCAGGTCGCACCAGTCGTGGACGGCTGCGGCGGGGTCGTCGAGCATCCCGACGACGAACGTCGCGAGGACGCCGTCGATCGGTTCAGGTTCCGACTCGCCGACTGCACCCGGGATCGGTGGTCGAGCGGCGTCGCCGCGGATCAGGTGAACGTTGTCGTACGCCGCGACGGACTCGCGCGCGCGATCGAGGACCGGACGAGTAAAATCGACGCCGACGACGGTTCCCTCCGGACCGACCTGTTCGCGGAGGTACGGCAGGTTCGCGCCCGTTCCGCAGCCCATCTCGACGACAGTGTCGCCGGGATCGAGTTCCAGCGCCGCGGCCGCCCGTTCGCGGAGCGAGCCGATGCCGGGCGTGTACCGAGCGAGCGCGTCGTACAGCGCCGCCCAGCGACCGTAGAACGACTGCGCGCCGGCCGCCGACGAGTCGCCGGACGCGGATCGGCGTTCGTCGGACGCGGATCGACGATCCGGATCGGTCATCGGTCAGACCAGCGTCCGGATGGCCTCGACGACCGACTCGACGTCCTCGCCGAGCACGTAGACGATCGGCTCGACGCCGAAGCCGCCGGTCTGGTACAGGACGGTCGCGTCGGGCGCTTCCTCGATCGCGGCCCCGATCGCGGCGTCGACGTCCGCCTCGGCGTCGAACTCGACCGTTCGATAGCCCGCGTTCGCGAGCCGATCGACGATCTCCGGATCGTAGCGGAGGTTGACCGCCGCGCGGGCGTCGCTGTCGTGGCGGCGGGCCGCCAGCAGCACCGACGCGACGTGCTCGCTGACGCCGAACTCGGGGTCGCTGGGGATCGTCGCCCGGCCCTTGACGTCGAAGATCCGGCCGGGGACGCCGGCGACGTCGTCGACGCCCTCCGCCTCGGGCAGGCACGCGACCAGATTCGAGCCCACGTTGGGGATCAGGCCGGCGAACCCGCTCGTGGTCTCGATCTTGCGGAGCCCGCGGCGCAGCGCGGCGAGCACGCGCTCGGTCGACCGCAGTTCGTTGTCCGGATCGTGGACCGCGATCGTCGAGTCGTGGTCGGCCAGCTCCGGGATGGCGTCCTCGTGAAGCTTGGCGAGCAGGTCGCCGTCTTCGAGCCGGCGGATCAGCACCTCGACCTCGACGAGCGCCTGCACGGGACGCATGTCCCCCGAGGACAGCCCGTCGGCGATCTCCTCGACCAGATCGACGACGCGCTCGTCGTCGAGCACGCGCTCGTTCAGGCTCACGTCACCGTGGACGTACTTCGAGACGGCGCTCTGGCTGATCCCCAGCACGTCGGCCACCTCGTTCTGCGTCAGTCCCCGCTCCCGGAGCGCTTCGGCGAGCATCGACCGGAACGTGGGGAGGAACTCGTCGACGACGATCTCCTCGATAAATCGCATTCTCTGTCAGAAGTTGGCGCTCCCGGGGCATAACTCTGCGGCTCTGCGGTCGTACCGGGAAGCGGAGGCGGCGGTTCGGAAGAACCAGAGGGTCGGCACAGTTTCAGCGCGTGAAACCGTCGTTCCGGAGTTAATGTGGTGGGTCGTATTCGTCAAAACGAGATGGCAGCGATCGAAACCAGCGGTCTGACCAAGCGGTACGGCGACGTCGTCGCCGTCGACGGCATCGACCTCACGGTCGAGGAGGGCGAGGTGTTCGGGTTCTTGGGCCCGAACGGCGCCGGCAAGACGACGACGATCGACATGCTACTGGACTTCATCCGGCCGACGGAGGGCTCGGCGACGGTGCTGGGGTACGACGCCCAGTCCGAGACCGACGCGGTGCGCCAGCGGGTCGGCATCCTGCCCGACGGCGTCGGGCTGTACGACCGGTCGACGGGCTATCGCCACCTCGAATTCGCGATCGAGTCCAAGGGCGGCTCGGAGACGCCCGACGAACTGCTCGACCGGGTCGGGCTCGACCGCGAGGCCGCCGAGCGACCGGTCGGCGGCTACTCCAAGGGGATGACCCAGCGCCTCACGATGGCGATGGCGCTCGCGGGCGACCCCGACCTGCTCGTGCTCGACGAACCCTCCAGCGGACTCGACCCGATCGGGATCCGCGAGATGCAACAGCTCGTCCGCGAGGAAGCCGAGAGCGGGACGACGGTGTTTTTCTCCAGCCACATCCTCGGGCAGGTGTCGGCGGTCTGCGACCGCGTCGGCATCCTCGACGAGGGGGAACTCGTGACCGTCGACACGATCGAGGGGCTGCGCGAGGAGGCCGGCGTCGGCTCGCGGCTCGTGGTGGAGGTCGGCGGCGGTGGGCGGGCTGAAAACATCGATCTGACGGCGCTCTCTGGCGTCACCGCAGTCGACCGGGAGGACGGGAACCTCGTCGTCTCCTACACCGACGCCGCGGCGAAGGCGGCGGCGATCCACCGGCTGGTCGACGCCGGCGTCGAGGTGCTGGACTTCTCGACCGAGGAGGCGACCCTGGAGGACCTGTTCGCCGCCTACACCGGGACGGACGCCGCGGCGGTGCAGGACGCCGACGCGGAGGCTGGCGAGGAGAGCGGCGGGACAGGCAAGGAGAGCGGCGAGGCTGGCGAGGAGAGCGGCGAGGCGAGCGGTGAGGGGTCCACAGGACGCGTCGCAGCTGGAATCCGAGGTGGTGGCGAATGAGCTGGCAGCTCGTCGCCCGCAAAGATTTCGAGGACACGGTGCGCTCGAAGATGATCTGGTCGATCGTCGCGGTGTTCGTCCTGCTGATGGGGATCGTCGGCGTCGGCACGACCGCCGGCGGGTCGGGCGATCCGACCGCGTCGGACGTGATCGGACTGTTCGTCTCGCTGGCGGGCAACCTGTTGATCCCGGTCACCGCGCTGGTCGTCGGCTACATGGCGATCGTCGGCGAGCGCCAGTCCGGCAGCCTGCGCGTGCTCTTTGGCCTCTCGCACAGCAGGCGAGACGTGGTCGCCGGGAAGTACGCCAGCAGGATCTCGGTGATGGTGCTGGTCGCGCTGGTGACGCTCTCGGTCGCCGCGGTGATGATCCTCGGCATCGTCGGCTCGCTCCCGCTCGGCACGTTCGGGCCGTTCCTCGTCCTTACGGTGCTGCTCGCGGCGGCGTTCACGGCGCTGGCGGTCGGCGTCTCCGCGATGACCGACACGCGCATGCAGGCGATGGGCGGCGCCATCGGTAGCTACGTCGGCTTCGCGCTGCTGTGGCATCCGTTCGTCGCGGGCGTTCACTACCTCGTCGAGGGTGAACTCGCCGGGCTCGACGCGCCGGGTTGGTACTTCCTCCTGCTCCGCCTGGACCCGATGACGGCCTACCGGCAGTCGATCAGCGCGCTGACCGAGCAGTACCAGTGGCCCCTGATCGGCTGGACGAACATCGTCGAGGACATCCCCGCGGAACAGGCGGGCGGTGACAGCCTGCTGCTGACGAACCGCGTCGCCGGCGACCTGCCGTTCTACCTCACCGAGTGGTTCGGCGCGGTCGTGTTGCTGGCCTGGGTCGTCGTCCCGGTCGCGCTGGGCTACTGGCGGTTCCAGCGGGCCGACCTGAACTGAAAACAGCATCAGCGATCGCGGCGAGACGCCGAATCCGCGCCGCGATACGTCGCACAGAAACCCGCTGAACGCCGCGCAATTCGGCCCTCCGCAGACCTCCACGCTTCGGCCCTCCGCAGACCTCCACGCTTCGGCCCTCCGCCGAACTCCACGTCCTTCGCCGCGAAGGTTCGGCGATCACTCCGCGATACGCCTCACTGATCCCCGCCGAACTCCCGATCGCCGCCGATCTTCGACGCTTGCGGCCCGGACTGGTCCTGATACTTCGAGCCGCGTTCGGCGCCGTAGGGGCGCTCGGCAGGGGTCGACAGTTCGGTAAAGGTGAGCTGCGAGATGCGCATGTCGGGCGCGAGCGCGACCGGCGCGGCGCCGAGGTTCGAGAGTTCGAGCGTGATCTGGCCCTTGTAGCCGGGATCGCACAGCCCCGCCGTGGCGTGGACCACGATCGCCAGTCGCCCGAGCGAGGACCGGCCCTCGACGTGAGCGATCAGGTCGTTCGGGATCTCGACGCGTTCCTTGGTCGTCCCGAGCACGAAGTCGCCGGGATGGAGGATGAACTCGCCGCCTTCGTCGACGACGGTCTCGGAGACGTACTCGTCGACCTCCTGGCTGCTATCGGGGTGGATACAGGGGATGTTGGTGCGCTGGAACTCCAGGAACTCGCGGCCGAGCCGCAGGTCGACGCTGGCGGGCTGAATCTGGATGTCCGGGTCGTCGAGCGGCTCGACCACGAGGTCGCCGTCCTCGAGGCGCCGCAGGATGTCCGCGTCCGAGAGGATCATACCGGGTAGGAGCGCACCGGGGGCTAAAATTCTTCCCGACTCTCGGCGTCGGGTTGGCGCGGACGCCGCGGCGTCCCGACGCCGGCTCCGCGCTCTGCTGCGCCCCGACTCCGCGTCGACGCCGACGACGCCGCCGTGACCGCGCCAACGTGACATCGGCTACGTCGGGGCGAGCTTGGCGTCGTCAGTCGCGCCTGCCTCGCGCGGGCGCGATGAGCAATCATATAGGGATCCGCGCGGGAGTCACGAGCATGAAACAGGCGATCGTCGCGCGGACTGACATCGACATGGGGCAAGGGAAACTCGCGGCGCAGGTCGCCCACGCGTCGCTGTCGGCCTACGAGGACACCGGCGAACGAGCCCGACGAGAGTGGAAAGGCGAGGGCCAGAAGAAAGTGGTGCTGAAGGAGGCCGGCGAGCAAGCGCTGTTCGAACTTGCCGACATCGCGGAGCGCAAGGGCCTCCCGCACGCCATCATTCGCGACGCGGGCCACACCCAGCTCGACCCGGGGACGGTGACGGCGCTGGCGATCGGCCCCGGCGACGAGGAACTGATCGACGAAGTGACCGGCGACCTCTCGCTGTACTGATGCGCGAGGCACACCCGACCGAGCGCGCGGTGGGGATGGCGTGGTACGTGAGCGACGCCGACGGTACCGGCGGCCGGCTGCGCGACGCCGACGAGGACTTCCGGGTGCGCGAGATCGAGCGCTTCGAGACCGAGTCGGTCGACGCCGATCCCGGCGGCTACCCCCACGTCGTCCTGCGCGCCGAGCTGCGCGGGTGGGACACCAACGACTTCGCCGCCCGACTGTCCGACGGGCTGGGAATCAGCCGCGAGCGCGTCTCCTGGGCCGGCACGAAGGACAAACACGCCGTGACGACACAGCTGTTCAGCGTCCGCGACGTCGATCCCGACGCCGTCACGGCGTTTCGCGACGCCGCGTCGGAGATCCGCGACGCCGACGTCGAGGTGCTCGGGCGCGCGGGACGGAGCATCGAATTCGGCGACCTGGTCGGCAACGAGTTCGAGATCGTCGTCAGCGACGCCGACCGGCCCGAGCAGGCGGAGGCCGTGGCGTCGGAGCTTCGCTCCTTCGGCGGGGATGAGACGCAGATCGGCGTCCCGAACTACTTCGGCCAGCAGCGCTTCGGCAGCCAGCGCCCGGTCACCCACGAGGTCGGCCTCCACGTCGTGCGCGGCGAGTGGGAGGAGGCCGTGCTGTCGTACGTCGGCAACCCATCCGAAAGCGAGCCGGAGGGGACCCAAGAAGCGCGGGCGCGGGCCGACGACGCGGCGTCGGGCGATCGCGACTGGGGGAGAGTGTTAGAGGACTACCCCCGGCGACTGCGCTACGAGCGCTCGATGCTGCACTCGCTGGCCGAGAGCGGCGGGACCGAGCCCGAGCACTTCCGCGAGGCGCTGGAGACGGTTCCCAGCAACCTCCAGCGGCTGTTCGTCCACGCGGCCCAGTCGTACGTCTTCAATCTGATCCTCTCCGAGCGCCTCGAACGAGGGCTGCCGTTCGACCGCCCGGTCGAGGGCGACGTGGCGTGCTTCTCGGATCGCTCGGCGCCGGGCGAGCTGGTGGTCCCCGACACCGACCGGCTCCAGCGCGTGACCGGAGAGCGCGTCGAGACGATGGCGCGCCACTGCGAGCGCGGGCGAGCGTTCGTGACGGCGCCGCTGGTCGGGACCGAAACGGACCTGGCCGACGGCGAGCAGGGCGAGATCGAGCGGGAGGTCTTAGACGAGTTAGATCTCGACCCCGCCGACTTCGATCTACCCGGCGAGTTCGACTCGACGGGGACGCGACGGGCGATCCTCGTCCGGACCGATCTCGACGTGAGCGTCGAGGGCGACGATGTCGGCGTGAACTTCGCGCTGCCGAAGGGATCGTACGCGACGGTCGTGCTCCGGGAGTTCCTGAAGGCCGATCCGATCGACCTCGGATAGCACGGCGATTCCTGACCTGTCGTCGAGCGATCGAGCGATGACGTCTCCGCAGGTCGGCGCCGCTCCTCTTCGGGTGTCGGTACACCATCCCGCCGGATCGGCGCACGAAGCCTTATCTCCCGCGTCGTGGTCACACCACGTGATGCACAGCCGCCGGCTTCAGGAGCGACTCGACGCCGCGATCGAGGAGGGGTGGCAGATCGAGCGGGAGACGCCGGACCGGGTCGTGCTCGTCCGACGCAGCTACGGCAGCGTCGGCATCCACATCCTGCTGGCCGTGTTCACCGCGTGGTGGTCGTTCGCCGTGTTCAACCTGCTGTACGCCGGCTACTCCTATCTCGAAGAGTCCGAGCGGCGGGTGCTGCGGGAGCCGTCGGAGGAGGTCTGCCCCGAGTGCGGAGCGGCGTCGCGCCCGGGCGCGGAGTTCTGCCGAGAGTGCGGTGCGGACCTCGACCGAGGGGCTATCGGTCGAGGAGCTGCTGATCGAGGGGCGACTGGCGAGACGGCGGGCGAGCCGAGAAGCTGTCCCCAGTGCGATGCGGTGGTCGACGACGGCGACCGCTACTGTCCGAACTGCGGCGCCGAACTGGCCGAGACGGCAGCCAGTCGGCGCGACGAATCGAATGAGGGGTGAGTCGGACGAGTTGTGATGAGTCGAACGAGTTATAGGTCGAGCGACGAGTAACCGACGGGCGAACTCCTGACGAGCAAAGAATGAACGCCCGACGAGCGGCCGGGCGATAGCCGAACGGAAAGCGCGCCGCTTTACCGGGTGGACGCCGTTGCGGCGTACATGGAGTGTGGGCGTTGCGCCAGCTCGCTCGAGCGGCCGGGAGACTACTGTCTGGTCTGTAACACCGGCAACGCCGACACCGTGGTACTCGACCTCGATCGCGACCGGGCGACGGTGACGATGCTCGACGACGACGACGTGCTCGGCGAGACGACGGTGACGACGATGCCCGAGGAGGAGGGCGAGAGCGCGGTGATCGAACTCCGGAACTACGCGGGGAAGATCGCCGACGAGATCCGGCGCAAGCGTCCCGACGAAGTGTACGCGACCGGCGATCGCGAGGTGCTGCGGGCGATCCGCGGCCAGTCCCACCACGAGTTCTACCGCGTCACTGGCGAGGATCCGGTCGAGACGGTGATCGAACGCCGCGGCGAGCGCGCGCTGGAGGTCGTCGACCTGCCGCCGATGGAGAAACTCGGCGGCTCCCACACGACGCTGATCGGTAGTCGGGACGGGCGCCGGGCCGTCCAGACCGTCGCGGAACACCCCCACGTCAAGAAGGTGATCCCGGGGCCGATCGACGCGGGCGGCACCGGCTCCCAGTCCGGACTGCGTGCGAAGGTCACGCGGGCGGACGGGAACGGGAACGTCCGTCTACTGTTGCGGGACGGCTCCAGCGTCCAGGAGAACCGCATCGTGACGACCGCCCGCGACATCGACGGCGGCGAGCGGGTTCGAGAGGATCTCAACGAGGCGCTCGACGACGCTGATCTGTACTGATGGCGCTGACGGTGGCACGAACGTCGCCGGAACTGACGACGTGACACGGAACGGGACGCCGACCCACACACCACCGTGTCGAGTGTTCCTCGGGCGAGCGTGCCGGCTCCTGCAGGCGATTTCTTCTCGTTCGTCGAGGAATCGTCTGACGGAGTCACCCCACGTTGTCGAGTGTTAGCCGAGTACCGGCGGGGCGGGAATGTGATCTCGTTCCGGTCACTCACCCCACCGTGTCGAGTGTTCCGGTCAGGAGGTGGGGAGGGGGTCGACGAGGGAGCGATCTCGGTTCGAACGTTACTTAACGTAGGTAACCGCTAGAAGCAATTCGAACCCCAACAGCGGTCAGTCCGGTGCGAGAGGTTCACGGCGTTGCCTCGTCGTGGTACATGCGCCACGGATCAGTGAACACGGATCAGCGGCCACAGATCAGCGGCCACAGATCAGCGAACACGCGACACGGTGGGGCCAGCAGAAACGACGGCGGCACCGATCAGCGGTGATCGGTCGACGCCGCGACGGTCCGCGATCCGCCCGCTCCGCAAACACTCGACGGGGAGGGGTGTTCTAGTAAATAAAAGTTTATATCACACGACGCACTCGACACGCCGGTTTTATGTAGGACCTGTCCTAGAATTTCGTCAATGCCGCTGTTCGATCGGGACACGACCATCTTCCGCGACGAGGATGTCCTGCGGGAAGACTATCAGCCCGATTCGATCCAGGAGCGCGACGAGGAGCTCGACGCGTACAAGACCGCGCTGCAGCCGGTGGTCAACGGCGCCCAGCCGCGGAACGTCTTCCTCTACGGGAAGACAGGTGTGGGCAAGACCGTCGCGACGCGCTTCCTGCTCGATCACCTTCGCCGGGACGTCGAGGAGTACGACGACGTCGACCTGTCGATCGTCTGGCTGAACTGTAACAACCTCACCAGCTCCTACCAAGTTGCGGCCAATCTGGTCAACGAGCTACGACCGGCCAACGAGCAGATCAGCACGACGGGCTATCCCCAGCAGAAAATTTTCGACATGCTCTACGACGAGTTAGAGCGGTTGGGCGGGACGGTGCTGATCGTACTCGACGAGATCGATCACATCGGAGACGACGACGACCTGCTGTACGAGCTTCCGCGAGCGCGTGCGAACGGCTACCTCTCGTCCGGAAAACCTGGTATCATCGGCATCAGCAACGACTTCAGCTTCCGCAGCGGGCTCTCACCGAAAGTCAAGGACGCGCTCTGCGAGGAGGAGATCCACTTCTCGCCGTACGTCGCCAGCGAACTCGAGTCGATCCTCGAACAGCGCGCCGCGAAGGCGTTGCACGACGACGTCCTCGCCGACGGCGTCCTGCCGCTGTGTGCCGCGCTGGCCGCCCAGGACACCGGGAGCGCTCGACAGGCGCTCGACCTACTCTACAAAGCTGGCGACCTCGCTCGCTCTCAGGACGTGACGGAAGTGACCGAGAAACACGTGCGCGACGCCCAGCGCGCGCTCGAACGCGGCCGGATCAAGCAGGGGATGGTCGAACTCACGCAGCACGGCCACCTCTCGCTGGTCGCCGTGCTGAGTCTCGCACTGGAAGAGGAGACGCCGGCGCGCGTTCGCGAAATCTACCCCAGATACCGCTCGGCCGCCGAGTACGTCGGGACGAATCCGCTGGTTCGACGCCGGATGCACGACCATCTCTCGGACCTGGCGATGCAGGGTATCCTCCACCGGAACACGCGCAACGAGGGGCGAGCCGGCGGGAAGTACTACGTCTACGATCTCGACGTCGCCGTCGAGATGGTGATGGACGTCGTCGACGACCTCGAAACCGTCGACCTGCCGCCGACCGTCGTTCGCCAGGCCGAACAGACTGACCTTACAGCGCACTGAATAGAACTCGTAGCGAACACACGACACGGTGGGGGATGTGATCGGTTCACAGTTCTGAGGCGATCGAGAACTAAGTGACATCGTCTTGCATGGCGATGGCGAGCATCGGTGAGAAATAGGGTACGTAGCGACCAGAGACGAGGGTTTGCGGACGAGGCAACGATCGGGGGCGATGCAATTCTAGGGGACGATGAATTCTGGGCGACGATACGATGTGTGCGGACGACGAGACGCAGTTATATCTCGGTCCAAGAGTCGAGCGTTCACGCTCACACTACCCCCCTCCCGCCTTCTCTCCGGAACACTCGACACGGTGGGGTGGGGGTGCCGATAAGACGCTGCTCGACGTAGCGGTTTCGAGGGGTACACCCTTCGGCCGTAGAACACGCGACACGGTGGGGTGGGGCTGGCGTGTCACATCCGAGCGCTGCCGGTCCCGAACTATAGAATCGCTCCGTCGACCGTCCCTCGACAGCTCGGCACGTCACGACACGCTACTTTTACAAGGAACGTCCTAATTACATCTAATTAGCGATGGCCTCCAGGTACGACGTGGTATTGGCGGTGCTGCCGCTCCTGATCCTGAGCGGCGTCGTCGTGGAGTCGTTCGCGGGAGCGATCGAACACGTCGCCGGCATCGGCGGCGGCGTCGAACAGTTGCCGCTGGTGATTCTCGGCGCCCTCGCTGCGGCCGCGCTGGTCGGTCACGAACTGACGATCTCGCCGCCGACCGCCGAGGAGCACTGAGCGTCGACCCCGCGAGTGTGTCGCCGGTTTCGAGCGCGTCGGCGCCGTGTCCGTCTCGACTCAAAGGGTTTATCCGTGCCGTTGAGCTATCACACGGTACTATGGCCGAAGGCAAGAAGGGACGGACCGGAAGCGCGGGCCGCTTCGGCGCGCGCTACGGCCGGGTCGCCCGCAAGCGAGTCGCCGAGATCGAGAGCGATATGAACGACGACCACACCTGCCCCGAGTGCGGCGGCGACACCATCGACCGCGAGGGGACGGGCATCTGGGGCTGCCGGCGCTGCGGCCACAAGTTTGCCGGCGGTACCTACCGCCCCGAGACGCCGGGCGGGAAGAGCGTCGAGCGATCGATCCGCGCCGCGCTCGCCGAGGACGAGGAGTAACGATGGCGTACAAGTGCTCGCGCTGCAAACGCGACGTCGAACTCGACGAGTACGGCGGCGTTCGCTGTCCCTACTGCGGGCACCGGGTGCTCCTCAAGGAGCGGAGCCGCGACGTGAAGGAAGTCGACGTCAACTAGATGGACACCCCCGTCCACGAGGCGACGTACGATTTCGAATACGATTCTGCGGACGCGGCATCGATCGTCGAGCGGAGCCTCCGGCGGGAGATCGGGGAGATCGACGACGACCGCTCGGGCGTCGCCCTCGAACGCGATGGCCGGACACTCACGGTTCGCGTCGAGGCCGCGGATCTCGTCGCGCTTCGGGCGGCAACCAACACCTGGCTGTCGCTGATCGACGTCGCGGAGGGCGTTCGCTCGGCCGGGGCCGAGCGCAGCAGGGCTCGATCTGTGTAGAACTCTCCTGTAGAACCGTCTTTGCAGACGGTTCTACCCAGCACGTCTGCAGAGTCGGCGCCCGCACAGCAGAATCGCCTCGTAAAGCGTTCCGCGCGTCACCGTCGCCTGCAGGGGGTTCGACGTCGGTCGTCCACTACTGTGTCCTATCGGCGACCCGACTGCCCGACCACAATGCAGGGGTTTTTCAGTCCGGGTCACCACTTCGCACGTATGCAGGGTAATCTGCCGCCGGAAGCGCAGGAGAAGCTCGAACAGCTTCAGGACCTTCAGGAGACGGCTCAGGAAGTCGCCGTCCAGAAGGAAGAAGCCGAAACACAGCTCAGCGAGTCCCAGACGGCCCTCGACGAGCTCGAGGACATCGACGAGGACACCGTGATGTACCGCGAGGTCGGCGAGCTGCTCGTCGAGACCGACTACGACGAGGCCGAGGACGACCTCGAGGAGACGGTCAACGACCTCGAGATCCGTGTCGAGACGCTGGACAAGCAGGAAGAGCGCGTCCAGGAGCAGTTCGAGGAGCTCCAGGAAGAGCTCCAGGAGATGCTCGGCGGCGGTGGCGGCGGCGGCCCGATGGGCGGCGGCATGGGCCCCGGCGGCGCGTAAGCGTCCGATGCCCACCGACGAAACGGTCGTCCAGACCGCCGCGGAAGCCGCCGAAGGCGTGATCTTCTCGCGCATGAAGCGCTCCGCGGTCGACGACTACGACGTGCGAGTGACCTTCGAAGACGGCGTCCTCGAAGTCGACGTCTACGTCGAGGCGCCTGACGTCGACGCCGACGAGGATCGAGTCGCCGACGACGCCGCGCTCGCCGCGCGCTCGGCGGTCGACGACCTGTTCGACGACGCGTGACGCCGCCGTCTCGGTGATGCCGTCACCGAGATGTCGTGGCGACGATCGTCTTTTTCGACACCTGCTCCGATGTGACCGCTAGTCGGGACGCCCGCCGAGGCGGCCGTCAGCGCGATAGCCGCGCAGAAACGCCCGCCCCGTGAGCACCGCGCTCGCCCCAAACGCCATCACGAACGCCAGCGCGACGCCCGCAACGAAGACGCCCCCGGTCTCGGCGGTCGCTACGGCCGCGACCAGCCAGATCGTCGCGAGTGCGATCAGCGTCAGTGCGCCGACGCAGATGCCCGTCGCGACCGCGATCCTCACGGCCCGCAGTCGCCGGCCGCCGCGCCGGAACCAGCCGCCGCCGTGGAGTCGCCAGGCGGCGATCTCGGTCGCAGTCTGTACCGCTACCAGAAACGCGACCGCGTTGACGAGCAGCCAACCGGCGGGAGGAACGGAGAGATTCGTGAACCCAAGAACGGCGTCGACGAGATGGACCGTCGCCAGAAACGCCGGGAGAGCGAACAGTAACAGCGACCCGATCCACACTGCGGCGACGACTGCAGTGCTTCGCTCGGACTCGGTCATAGAGTCAACTTCGAGAACGAGAAAAATAAAGATAGCGTCGACCGGTTTCGGTCCCGCTTGGCCCAAACCTTCAGACCGGACACGCACAGTCGGTTCAAATCCGGCGAACGCAGCCGATCTCGCGCCGACTGGATCCGAGCACGGCCGGCCCGTGGTCCTCAGCGGTTGCAGATGTCGACGAAGTTCTCGAACAGCTCCTCGCCCTCCTCGGTGTGGGCGACTTCGGGGTGCCACTGGACGCCGTAGAGATCGCGGTCGGCGTCGCTCATCGCCTCGACGCCGCAGACGTCGCTGCGTCCGGTGAGCGTGAAGCCCTCGGGCAGTTCCTTGACCTCGTCGGCGTGGCTCGCCCAGACGCGGGTTTCGGGCGCGAGCGAGCCCGTCAGGGGATCGTCCTCGTCGAGCACTTCGACCGTGACGTCGGCGTAGCCGCCGTACTCGCCGCCGCCGACGCGGCCGCCGAGTTCGTCGGCGATGATCTGCATGCCCAGACAGATGCCGAGCACCGGCACGTCCAGATCCAGATACTCGCTGCACCGGCCGATGTCGTCGATGTCGGGGCCTCCCGAGAGTACGAGCCCGTCGGCGTCGATCTCTTCGGGCGGCGTCTCGTTGTCGATCAACTCCACGTCGACGCCCATGTCCCGGAGCGCGCGCTGCTCCAGGTGGGTGAACTGGCCGTGGTTGTCGACCACGTCGATGTTCGTCATTGCGGCGTCGTAGTCGCGCGGTCGTTAAAAGGCGTCCGGAACGCACCGAAAACTGCCACGCACGCCCCGAACGGCGACCGGAACGCGGCGTCTGCAACTCGTCGTCCGCGTCGACCGTGTTCTGTGAGACCAACGGCTTGCCAGTTTCCCGGCGTGCCAACACTGTTAACTCCCCGCACGCGAGCTATACTCGTATGCCGATCGACGCGCTCGACGAGTTCGATCACCCGGCCTGGCTGACCGCGGCGAGCACCGCGGTCGCTTACGGCGTCGTGCTGTTGATCATGTTCGCGGCGCTGTTTCTCGTTCCGTACGCGCTATTTACGCTGCTCTGACCGGCATCTACGCTGCGCGATTAGCGCTCGCGCGTATCGGCGGCCCCGACGGACCGACCACTCCCGAGTACCGCACCCGCGACGAGCAGCGGCGCCCCGACCACCGCGACGCTGATGACGCTCCCGACCGCGGTACCGAGGACGAGCACGACCGCAGCGACGCCCGAGTACGGCCCGCCGAACGGCCCCGTCGCCACCACGGGGGAGACCGACAGCGCGGCGACGCCGAACCCGACCGTGGCCGTCGCGACGCACAGACGGCGGTTTCCTCGTCCCAGCGCGTACCCCGCAGGAAGGAGCGAGAAGACCGGGACGAGCGTCGGAATGCCTGCTGCCAGCCAGCGCGTCGACCCGGACGCGAGCGCCGCGAGGCCGAGCGTGATGGCGCCGGCGACGACGGCACCGACGCCCGCGAGGCCGACGAGCGTTCGGTACGACGCCCGCTCTCGAACGCCTTCTCGCTGAATCCCGGCGCCCAGCATCACGTAGGCGGTCCCCACGCCGAACAGGGGGAGCAGCGACGGCCCGACCGCTCGAACGGCGCCGATTCCGAGCATCGCGAGCGTCGTCGCCGCCCCCACCGCGGCGAGGCTGACGCCGGGGGCGTCCAGCACCCGATCGACGGTCAGCCCGACGCGCGCGAGCGCTCGGTCGATCGCCGCGACGAGATCCTCTCGCCGCCCGAACAGGGGGACCACGGCGCCGACCACTGCGCCGAACAGGAGCGCCGGCGTCACCGCGATCACGAGGGCGTTAGCCGCGGTCGACGGGGCGACGAGCTCCGCGACCGCGAGTAAGCTCCACAGCCACCCGAGCGCGACGTCACGCGGGACGAACGTCACGACGCCCTGATCGTCGAGTTCCGTGAGCGTCATCCGATCGCCGCCCTCCGATACGGTCGCGTCCGAGACCGTCCAGCCCACCCGATACTCCTCGGGCACGGAAACGACGAGCCGATCGGAACCTAATCCATCGAGATTCCGGTGCCCGTACGCGTCGGTGAACTCGCTCGATCGGAGCGTCCCGCGGATCGATCGCTCGGCGAAGCCGTCGTCGCGGTAGCGCAACTCCAGCACGTCGTTCTCGGAGACGGTCGCGTCGAGCAACTCGGCGTCGTCCAACGCGCCGTCCGCGATCCGATGGCGGTAGCTCGCGTTCGATCGCAGCCGATCTGTTCCGTCCGAGTCGTCGAGATGGTTTCGGACGGTCCACGTCGCAGTGCCGTTCTCGCGGACCCGAACCTCCGCCGTGCTCCGGACGACATCGATCGGGTAGGTGACGAACTCGTCGTCGACGGCGACGCCGCGCTCTTCGACGCGTTCCTCGAAGCTCTCTCCACAGGCGTCGCAGAGCGGTTCGGGCGGCGGCGCCGCTCCGGCAGGCGCGATCACCGCCGCGAGCGAAACGACGAGCAAGCCACAGAGCGCTACTCGGAGGGATCTCCGCGGGACCATACGCCACCGTCACACCGAGAGGTAATGTAAGTTACTCGCCACGAAAGCGCGGCGTCGGCATCCAGCGGAGCGCGGCGTCGGCATCCAGCGGAGCGTGGCGTCGGCATCCAGCGGAGCGCGGCGTCGGCATCCAGCGGAGCGTGGCGTCGGGGTCCGCGAGTACACGTCGCTATCCGACGAGACACGTTCCGACCGGACTCCGCACTGACGGTTGTCGATGCTCGTAGAAGCGATGCGCCGCAAAACGTTGCCGCAGTTCGAGCCGCAAAGACGCTGTGGACGACGCCGTCGACCGATCAGGCGAACGTCTTGGAGACGTCCTCTTCCTCGGTCTCCTTCTGGATCTTCCGCCAGGCCTCCTCGAAGTCCTCCATCCGGATGTCCGTGCGGTCGTCGCGGATGGCGAACATCCCGGCCTCGGTACAGATCGCCTTGACGTCGGCGCCGCTCGCCTCGTCGGCCATGCGAGCCAGTTCCGCGAAGTCGACGTCGTCTGCGACGTTCATGTCGCGGGTGTGGATCTGGAAGATGATCTCGCGGCCGTCCATATCGGGCTTGGGCACTTCGATGAGGCGGTCGAACCGACCGGGGCGGAGGATCGCGCGGTCGAGCATGTCGAAGCGGTTCGTCGCCGCGATGATGCGGATCTCGCCGCGGTCCTCGAAGCCGTCCATCTCCGAGAGCAACTGCATCATCGTGCGCTGGACCTCGGCGTCGCCGGAGGTCTTGGACTCGGTCCGCTTGGCGGCGATGGCGTCGATCTCGTCGATGAAGATCACGGCGGGCTCGTGGTCGCGGGCGACCTGGAACAGGTCCCGGACCAGCTTCGCGCCCTCGCCGATGAACTTGTGGACCAGCTCCGAGCCGGCCATCTTGATGAAGGTGGCGTCGGTCTGGTTGGCGACGGCTTTCGCGAGCATCGTCTTGCCGGTGCCGGGTGGCCCGTACAGCAGGACGCCGCTGGGCGGCTGGATGCCGACCTCGTCGAACGCGCCGGGGTTCTTCAGCGGCATCTCGACGGTCTCGCGGACTTCGTTGATCTGCTCCTCGATGCCGCCGATGTCCTCGTAGGTGACCTCGGGCGACTCGTCGACCTGCATCACGCGGGCGCGGACGTCCGTCTCGTCTTCGAGGGACTTGACGACCGACAGCGAGTTGTTCACCGCGACGCGGTCGTCGGGTTCGAGGCCGTCGCGCATCTCCTCGGTGACCTCGGTCAGGGCCTCTTGGTTGTTGCCGTGCTGCTTGATGATGACTCCCTCGTCGGTGAGCTCCTGAACGGTCGCGACGAACAGGGGCGACTGCTTGAGCTTCTTGTTCTCGTGAGTGAGCCGTTCCAGCTTCTGCTGGTACTTGTTGTTCTCCGCGTTGGCGTCCAGCAGCTTGTCGCGCATCTCCTCGTTCTGGGACTCCAGAACTTCGAGACGCTCGCGGAGGGCCTCTATTTTCTCCTGCATTGACGTGTCCTCCTCGTCGTACGGGAGGTCGACGTCGTCCACAGTATCGCTCATCACCCGGGCCTAGGGCGTTGGTTCATAAGAGGCTTCGGGTAGGGTCGATTTACTGGACCGACGCCGTCGCCGCTGAGGCTTCCGATTTCGCGGAGGCCCGAACAGTCAAATGAGCGAAGGTAATAATCACGAAGGGACAATATTATTAGACTGTATCTGCTACCTCGGAGTACGATGAGCGCATCAGAGACAGCGCGGCTGGATGCCGACGACGCCGAGGCGACCTGGGACGACGTTCGCGATCTCCCTCCGAGCGCCAAGCTCGTCGCGAAAGTCCTCGAGTACAACGACACGCTTACGCAGAGCCAACTCGCCGAGGAAACGCTGTTACCGGCCCGAACCGTCCGGTACGCCCTGAACAGACTGGAAGAGGAAGGCGTCGTCGACTCCCGGTTTTCCTTCTCCGACGCGCGAAAGCGCCTCTACACGCTCACGATCGAGTAGCCCCTCACGATCGAGTAGCCGATATCGGAGATTCGACCGATACGGAAGATCCGCGTCCCGACCGTTCTCTTTCGGGCCGGTCCCGCGCCTCACTCTACCGACCGTTCGGTGACCCGGCACTTACGGTTCACTGGCTCGCGAGCCGACGCGCCGCTCGTCGAGCCAGACGAACTCCGAACACCCGTCCTCGGACGCGACAGACCCGGTGACGGCTTCGGGCGTCGCGTCCGGATCGGACTGCCGCGTCGGGTCGGCGGCGTCGTCGACGCCGTCCCGCCCTTGCGCTGCGACGTCGCGCTCCAGCCGACGGAATAGTTCGTCGATCGCCGCCGTCGCCTCGGCGGACTCCCGCGCGGACGTGCCCAGCACCGGCGTCGCTGGTGTTGCTGCTCGCTCCGGATCGCACGTCGTCCCGGGCGGCCAGACCTCCGAGAGATCGTCGAGCAGCGCGGCGACGTCGGCCGAGGGCTGGGGCTCTCGACTCGGTTTCGCGTCGCCGGTACAGAGCGCCTCCGGGTCGACATCGGCGAACGAGTCGGTCGAACGGTCGATCCGCTCGACCAGATCGGCGAACGTCTCGCCGCCCCTCCGGAACGAAACCCGGGCGTCGAGTCGTGCCCGCGACTCGGACGCCCAGTCGGGAACCGGCACGTCGTCGCGACCGCCGTCGTCATCGCCGTCGTGGACGTACTCGGGAGGCTGGTGCTCGGCGAGAAGTCCCCGATTTCCGAAGCGGACCGTCTGGCCGTACCGGCCGCGAAGGTGCTCCAGCGCCGCCGTCTCGCCGAGCGCGAACTGCCAGCGTCGATCGGGCCCGTCGAGCAACACCAGTTCGACGCCGGTGCCGGCGAGGAGGTCCCGGTTGACCGCGTCGAGCAGCGCGGGGTAGTTGTCCCGCTCGAGCGGCGTATCCGGGTACGTCAGCGTGGCCCGAAACTCGGCGCCGTCGGCGTCTTCGAGCACGATCCGACGGGTGTCGTCGCGACGCCACTCCACGGTCACTCGACAGTCGAACGGCGCGAACAGGGCGTCGAGGTGGACCTCCGGCGCGTTCGCCCAGTACCGTACCGGAGCGTCGACGCCGCGGGCGGACGCCACCAGCGTGTCGCGCACGAACGTCACCGGATTCGGGAACGCCGAGGGATGGCGCCGCACGGCCCCGACGAGATCGGCTACCGATCCCACGCACTCGCCGTCGAGTTCGTCGTGGCACTCGGCGGCGTCCTCGACGGTAATGGCGAACGCTTCGAGGACGTTCCCGCACCAGTGGGTGACCTCGTCCGTCGAGCGGCGGATCGACTGGGTAGCCACTGTCGGGTGGTCACTGTCCACTCTCTTAATTATTTCTCCATAATATTTCCATATGGTTTTCCCCACGACGATCGGCGACCGCGGAATGTTAGAATAATTCTGTTTCAGGACAGTGTAATATATTGGCTCAGCTGATTGCACCGGACCGGTCCCGCTTCAGTTCCTGCGAACTGATCGTAGCCATCCCCGGCCGGCGTTCACTTTCACCCCGGTCGCGGAACCGATTTAAGACGCCGCCGTCAAGTCCCGGCAATGACACGGGTGATCCACACCGGCGACACCCACATCGGGTACCGGCAGTACCACTCACCGGAGCGTCGTCGGGACTTTCTGGCGGCCTTCGAACGGGTCGTCGACGACGCCATCGAGGCCGATGTCGACGCTGTCGTCCACGCCGGCGACCTGTTCCACGACCGCCGGCCGGAACTGCTCGATCTCCAGGGAACCGTCTCGGCGTTGCGGGAGCTCGCGGACGCCGGGGTTCCCTTCCTCGCCGTCGTCGGCAACCACGAGACCAAGCGCGACGGCCAGTGGCTCGACCTGTTCGAGGACCTCGGCCTGGCGACCCGCCTGGGTGCCAGCCCCGAGGTGATCGGAGACACCGCCTTCTACGGCCTCGACTTCGTTCCCGAGTCCCGACGCGACGATCTGGACTACGAGTTCGAGCCGACCGACGCCGACCACCGCGCGCTCGTCAGTCACGGCCTGTTCGAGCCGTTCGCCCACGCGGACTGGGACACCGAGGAGGTCCTCACTGACGCCGACGTCGCCTTCGACGCGGTCCTGCTGGGCGACAACCACGCGCCCGGCAAGCGCGAAGTCGAGGGCGCGTGGGTCACCTACTGCGGGTCGACCGAGCGCGCCAGCGCCGACGAGCGCGACGACCGGGGCTACAACATCGTCCGGTTCGGCGACGCCGCCGATGCCGAGGCGGACGCCACGGGCACCGACGCGGTCTCGATCACCCGCCGCGCGGTCGCCGACACTCGCAACTTCCGGTTCGTCGACGTGGAACTCGTCGAGGGCGAGGGCACCGAGCGCGTCCGCGAGCGCGTCCGCGAGTACGACGTCGAGGACGCCGTCGTGATCGTCACCGTCGAGGGTGACGGCGAGGAGATCACCCCCGCGGCCGTCGAGGAACTCGCCTTAGAGCGCGACGCGCTCGTCGCTCGCGTCAACGACCGCCGGGAGATCGACAGCGAGACCGACGTCAGCGTGAGCTTCGCCGACCCGGACGATGCCGTCCGCGAGCGCCTGCGCGAGCTGGGGCTGAGCCCCGCCGCCCGCGACATCGACGAAGCCGTCCGGGAGAGCAAGGTCGCCGACTCGAACGTCCGCGAGACCGTCGAGACGCAGATCCGCGACCGGCTCGGCGACGGCCTCGACGCGTTCGAGGGCGTCGAGGACGATGGCGACGCCGGAGACAGCGAGGCCGAGACGAGCGACGACGGCGCGGCCGCTGATGGAGGTGACGTCGCCGATCCGAACGAGGAAGCAGCGGTCGATGTCGCGAACGCCAACCCCGCGGACGCCGACGACTCGGATGCCAACGCCGCAGCCGACTCCGGCGACGAGCCGGACGCCGACGCCGCGACCGACTCCGGCGACGAGCCGGACGCCGAATCGCCCGCGGAGAGCGCGCAGACCGATTCCCAGTCGTCCATGGAGGAGTACCTGTGAAATTCCGCGAGATCCGCCTGGAGAACTTCAAGTGCTACGCCGACGCCGAACTCCGGCTCGACGAGGGCGTCACGGTGATCCACGGCGTCAACGGCAGCGGGAAGTCCTCGCTGCTGGAGGCCTGTTTCTTCGCGCTGTACGGCTCGAAGGCGCTCGACGATCGGACGCTCGACGACGTCATCACGAACGGCGCCGAAGACGCCGAAATCGAACTCGCCTTCGACCACGGCGGCGAGGCCTACCGGATCGAGCGCCGGATTCGATTCTCGGGCGAGCGCGCCCAGACCGCCAAGTGCGTTCTCGAAGCGCCCGACGAGACGATCGAGGGTGCCCGCGCGGTGCGTGGCTACGTCGCCGACCTGCTCCGGATGGACGCAGAGGCGTTCGTCAACTGCGCGTACGTCCGCCAGGGCGAGGTGAACAAGCTGATCCACGCCTCGCCGAGCGACCGCCAGGACATGATCGACGACCTGCTCCAGCTCGGTAAACTCGAAGAGTACCGCGAGCGCGCCAGCGAGGCCCGCCTCGCGGTCAAGGACGTGCTGAGCGAACTTCGCGGGAACGTCGACGAGATCGACGGTCAGATCGAAGCCAAGGAAGAAAAAGGCCTCCACGAGCAGCTCAACGAGTTAGAGAGCGAGCGCAACGAGACGACCGCCGAGATCGAGCGGATCGAGGACCAGCTCGACACCGCCCGCGAGACGAAAGAGAGCGCCGAGGAGATCCTCGAAGAGTTCGAGGAGAAACGAGAGGAGATCGACGAGCTCGCCGACGACGTCGAGGAGCTGGAGGAGACGATCCGCGAGACCGAGTCCGAGCGCGACCGGCTCAAAGAGCGACTCGCCGAGACGCGCGAGCGCCGGGACGACCTGCGCGAGGAGCGCGACGAACTCCTCGTCGCAGCCCGCGACGCCGAGGACCTCGACGCGGACGCATCGGCGTCCGACAGCGACGGCGACGACGGTCTCGTCGAAGCAGTCGAGGACGCTCTCGACGAGCTCCGGGACGCGGACGAACAGCTCCGCGACGAACTAGAGACGCTCAACGTCGAGATCCAAGAGCACGCCAGCGACGCCGAGAACGCCCGCGATCGCGCCGACGAGCTCGAAGCGACGGCCGCCGAGAAGCGCGACGAGGCCGACGAGCTCGAAGCCGACCTCGAAGACGACGAGGCGACGCTGGCCGAACGCCGCGAGAAGCTCGACGATATCGACGACGAGATCGAGGCCGCGAAGGATCGCTTCGATGATGCGCCGGTCGCGTTCGGCGACGCCGAAGCCCATCGCGAGGAGCTCCGGGAGCAAAAAGCCGATCTCGAAGACGACCTCGCCGACGTGCGCGCCGAACTCCAGACCGCCCGCTCGAAGGTCGAGGAGGCCGAGGCGCTACTCGACGAAGGGAAGTGCCCCGAGTGCGGTCAGCCCGTCGAGGACTCGCCCCACGTCGACGCGCTCGCTGACGACCGAGAGCGCGTCGAGGAACTTGACGCCGAGCGCGACGAACTGGCGGCCGAACTCGAAGCTGTGGAATCGGATCTCGACACCGCGACCGAACTCGTCGAAGCCGAACGCGAGGTCGCCCAACTCGAGGAGAACCGCGACAGCGTCGAACGGCTGATCGACGAGCGCGAGACCGCTCTGGAGGACCGCCGCGAGCGTGTCGAGCAGCTCCGCGAGGCGGCCGACGAGCACGACGCCGACGCCGAAGCGAAGCGAGAGGACGCCGCCGACGCCGAGGACCGCGCCGACGAACGCCGCGAGGAGATCGCCGAGATCAACGCCGAGCGCGGCGACCTGCGCGAGCGCCGCGACCGGCTCGAATCGCTCGCCGACACGCTCGACGACCTCGACGACGTCGAGTCCGAGATCGAGGACCTGCGCGAGAAGCGCACCGCGAAGGCCGATCTGAACGACGAGCGCCGCGAGCGCCTCTCCGAGAAGAAAGAGCGCAAGCGCGACCTCGAGGCCGATTTCGACGCCGACCGCGTCGAGGAAGCCCGCTCGGAGAAACAGCGCGCTACGAAGTACATCGAGCAGGCCGAGTCGACCCTGGAGAAACTGCGCGAGGAGCGCGACGATCTGATCGACCGCATCGGCGGCGTCAGAAACGAACTCGACGAGCTCGAATCGCTCCGCGAGCGCCGCGAACAACTCGTCGAGCGCCGCGACGCGCTCGACTCGCTGTACGAGGAAGCCGAGGAGCTGCAGGAGACCTACGGCGACCTGCGCGCCGAGCTGCGCCAGCGCAACGTCGAAACTCTCGAACGGATGCTCAACGAGACGTTCGATCTCGTCTACCAGAACGATTCGTACTCGCACATCGAACTCGACGGCGAGTACGAGCTGACGGTCTATCAGAAAGACGGCGAGCCGCTCGATCCCGAGCAGCTTTCCGGCGGCGAGCGCGCGCTGTTCAACCTCAGCCTGCGCTGTGCGATCTACCGGCTGCTCGCCGAGGGGATCGAGGGCGCGGCGCCGATGCCGCCGCTGATCCTCGACGAGCCGACCGTGTTTCTGGATTCGGGCCACGTCGCCCAGCTGGTCGAACTCGTCGGGTCGATGCGGGACCTCGGCGTCGAGCAGATCGTCGTCGTCAGCCACGACGAGGAACTGGTCGGCGCTGCAGACGCCGTCGTCCACGTTCGGAAGGACCCGACGACGAACCGCTCGACCGTCGAGCGCGGCGAGACGCCCGCGCTGCTGGCGGAGTAGCGCGGTCGAAAGCGGAGTGAACTCGACTTTACTGCTCGCGTAGCGTCGCCAGTGCGGCCCGCGCCGTCTCGGTGGCGTCGTAGCCGCGCTCGTCGGCGACCCGCGCCTCCTCGATCAAACCCGCCGCGCGGAGCTCGGCGAGCCGGCCGTGGAGGTCGCTCTCGCACTGATCGTACGCGCCGAGCATGTCCCGGACGGCGACGGGACCGCGGTCGACGAGATCCGCCAGCAGTCCGATTCCGGCGTCGTCGTGGACGGCCGAGACGACGCGCCGGACCGGTTCGGCGACGCCCGCGGCGGCCGTCTCCAGTGGCTCCTCGCCGTCGACCGGCTCGATCCGGTCGTTCTCGACGTAGCGGCTGTCGCCCGTCTCGGGATCGCGGACCAGACTGCTGTCGGTCGACTCTTTGAGGAGCACGTAGCGCTTGCCGGACTCGTCGCGGACCGTTCGCATCGGTGCGACGTTGGCGTCCAGCCCGGTTAGGCCCACCGGTGTCACGCTGTGGTGGCCCACCGAACGCGTCGTACTGTGGCAAACGCTCGTTGCGCGTCGGAGGCTACTCGTACTCCCACCGGCGGTAGATCCGATACGCGTGGAGGCCGCCCAGCAGACCGATCAGAACTAGCCCGCCGCCAAACTGGAGTCGGCCGCGGAAGACGACGTACATGACGCCGAGGCTGGCCGCGAGGATGGCGATGTTCAGTAGCACGACGACGCTCCAGAACATCTTCTGCAGTTCCTCCGAGGCTTCCGACGCCGGCGGCGGTTCGGGCGCCTGCGGAATCTCCGGACCGAGCGTCGACTCGGAGTCGAGCACGTCGAAATCCAGCTCTTCCTCCTCGGGTTCCTCGTCGGCCGGTTCGTCGAACACTATCGTGTACGTTCGGGGTCGACGGCAAAAAGCGTCCCGTAACGTCGAGGGGCGATCGGCCCCACGAACGGTGAAAATCGAACAGTTCCGTCAGACTTGATCGGCGAGCGAGAGTGTGACGGACGCCTCTACCCACGCGAGCGGGTTCTGCGCGTCGAAGAACACCGTTCCGTCGTCCGTCTCGTAGCGCTCGACGTTCTCGGCGCCGCGCGGCTGGCTCGCTCCGGTCGTCGCACTGTCCCACTGGCCGGCTTCCGGGTGGTCGGACATTGGCGTCACCTCTGGGCCTTGGTATGTAGTACCACAATATATGCTTTGTTGCCGTGACAACCAATCCGCACAGCGTTTTAGTATCAGAAATTCTTAGTAATATTGAAATGTCCGAGCGGACGTTCGACAGGCGACAGTTTCTAACGCTGGGCGGCGTCGCGCTGACGACCGCTCTCGCCGGGTGTGGATCGAGGACCGAGGCCGAACAGCCTCCCGATCAACCCGGACAGACGGCACAGCCGTCGGTAGACAGCCCCTACAGCCAGGTGTACCGCGAGGTCGCTGACGCCGTCGCGCTGGTCCGGACGCGGGGCGGACAGGGGACGGGGTGGGCGTACGACGACGAACATCTGGTCACCAACGCCCACGTCGTCGGATCGGCCGATTCGGCCGACGTGCAGTTCGAGGACGGGCAGTGGCACGCCGGCGAGGTGGTCGGCATCGATCCGCACAGCGACCTGGCAGCGATCGCGCTCGACGATCTCCCCGACGGCACCGAACCGCTCTCGCTGGCCGAGGAGCCCGCCGTCGTCGGTCAGGAAGTCGTCGCGATCGGTAGCCCGTACTCGCTGGACGGGAGCGTCACGGCCGGCATCGTCAGCGGCGTCGACCGCTCGATCCCGGCGCCGACGGGATTCCGGATTCCGGACGGGATCCAGACCGACGCCGCGGTGAACCCGGGCAACAGCGGCGGTCCCCTGGTGTCGCTGGACGGCGACGTGCTCGCGGTCGTCAACTCGGGCGGCGGCGACAACATCGCCTTCGGCATCTCGGCGCCGCTCGTAAATCGGGTCGTTCCCGAGCTGATCGAGTCGGGAAGCTATCGGCATCCGTATATAGGCGCCGCGTTCGCCGCCGTCACGCCGGCCGTCGCCGCGGCGAACGAACTCGACGATCCCCGCGGGATTCTCGTGACCGACGTTGCCCCGGGCGGTCCGGCCGCCGGGACGTTCCAGCCACCGACCGGGACGACGGTGGTCGACGGTGCCCGCGTCCGGACGGGCGGCGACGTGCTCGTCGGGGTCGACGACGTCGAGGTCGTGACCGCCGAAGATCTCGGGAGCTACCTCGCGTTGAACGCCGCTCCCGGCGACACGGTCAGTTGCCGGCTCCTCCGCGACGGCGCCGAGCGGACGGTCGAGGTCGAACTCGGCGTTCGCCCCGCGAGACCGTCCGACGCTCTGTAGCCGACTCGACACGCCGGCGACGGACGCCGTATCCGGTCGGTCGTCGCGGCGACCGAACGCACACTTTTCACCGCTCCGCGTCAACTGGGGGCATGGCTCGGAGGAGCGTGCTGTTCACGCCCGGCGATCGACCGTCGATGCTCAGGAAGGCGCCCGCGGCGGGCGCCGACACCGTCGTGTTCGATCTGGAGGACGCCGTCGCACCGACGCGCAAGGACGAGGCCCGACGGGCGGTCGCCGAAACGCTGGCCGATCCCGAGTTCGATCCGGACTGCGAGGTCTGCGTCCGCGTGAATCCGTTCCCGGAGGGCCGGACCGATCTGGAGGTCGTCCTCGACGGCGAGAGCGCGGCGTCGGTCGACGCTCTCCTCTTGCCGAAAGCGTCGGACGCCGCGTCGGTGACGGATCTCGCCGCGGCCGCCGCCGACCGCGGGCGCGACCTGCCGGTGCTGGCGCTCGTCGAAACCGCTGCCGGCGTCCTGGCGGCGCCGGCGATCGCCAGCGCGGAGCCGACCGACGCGCTGCTATTCGGCGCCGAGGATCTGGCCGCCGACCTCGGCGCGACCCGGACCGAGGAGGGGACTGAGGTGCTGTACGCCCGCGAGCGCGTCGTCGTGGCTGCGCGAGCCGGCGGCGTCGACGCCATCGATACGCTCTACACTGCGATCGACGACGACCGGGGGCTGCGCGAGGACGCCGCCGTCGCCCGACAACTGGGGTTCGACGGAAAATTGGCGATCCATCCCGACCAGGTGGGGACGATCCACGACGCGATGACGCCCGACCGCGATCGAATCGAGTGGGCTCGGCGAATTCTGGACGAGCGACCTGACGACGCCGAGGGGGTCGGCGCGTTCGAGGTCGACGGCGAGATGATCGACGCGCCGCTGCTCCGTCAGGCCGAGCGCGTTCTGGAGCGAGCCCCCGAAGACTTCGTCA
Source organism: Natronoarchaeum rubrum (assembly GCF_024494695.1). The sequence continues at coordinate 43,523 of NZ_JANHDP010000004.1, forward strand.
GCGAAGATCCGTGACACTCCGCACACGACAGACGCTCCCTCTTCGCACCGCCGGTCTCGGGAACTACCCTACGGCCGCATCCAGCGAGAGCGCCGACAGTTCTGGAGTCGTCCCGGTGGCAAGTCATGGGTAGTGTATAACCGGGCTTTAGATCTTTGAATATGCATATATCATAATACCCTCTTTGGGTATATATATACTATCAAGGAGCATTGTACACCGCTAGGCTTAACCCTCGTCTCCGAAGAACCGAACGTATGGCAGAGGAAGTCAACCCGTTCGAGAGCCTGCAGGAACAGATCGACGAGGCCGCCGAGTACCTCGACGTCGGCGACGACGTGATCGAGCGTCTCAAGCACCCCGAGCGAGTGCTGGAGACGAACCTCTCGGTCGAGATGGACGACGGCTCCATCGAGGTTTTCAAGGCGTTCCGCTCGCAGTTCAACGGCGACCGCGGCCCCTACAAGGGCGGCATCCGCTACCATCCGCAGGTCTCCCGCGACGAGGTACGCGCGCTGTCGGGCTGGATGGTCTACAAGACCGCGACGGTCGGCATCCCGCTGGGCGGCGGCAAGGGCGGCATCATCATCGACCCCGACGAGTACTCCGAGAGCGAGCTCGAGCGCATCACCCGTGCGTTCGCCGAGGAGATCACGCCCCTGATCGGCGAGGACAAGGACGTCCCCGCGCCCGACGTCAACACGGGCCAGCGGGAGATGAACTGGATCAAGGACACCTACGAGACCCTCGAGAACACGACCGAGCCCGGCGTCATCACGGGCAAGGACATCTCCAGCGGCGGTAGCGCGGGCCGCGTCGAGGCGACCGGCCGTTCGACGGTCATCGCCGCCCGCGAGGCCTTCGACTATCTCGACAAGGACGTCGAGGGCGCCACCGTCGCCGTCCAGGGCTACGGGAACGCCGGCTGGATCACCGCGAAGCTCATCGACGAGATGGGCGCAGACGTCGTCGCCGTCTCCGACTCCAGCGGCGGCATCTACAACGCCGACGGCTTCGACCCGGTCGACGCCAAGCAGCACAAGCGCGAGACCGGCAGCGTCGTCGGCTACAGCGAGGCAGGGGAGGAGATCAGCAACGACGAACTGCTGACGCTCGACGTCGACCTGCTGGTCCCCGCCGCGCTCGAAAACGCCATCGACGAGGAACTCGCCCACGACATCCAGGCCGACGTGATCTCCGAGGCTGCCAACGGCCCGATCACGCCCGAGGGCGACGACGTGCTCGAAGACGAGGACGTCCTGATCGTGCCGGACATTCTCGCGAACGCCGGCGGCGTCACCGTGAGCTACTTCGAGTGGGTGCAGAACCGCCAGCGCTTCTACTGGGACGAGCAGCGCGTCAACGAGGAACTCGAAGACATCATCGTCAACCAGTTCGACACCCTCGTCGACGCTTACGAGGACCACGACCTCCCGAGCCTGCGCGTCGCCGCGTACGTCGTGGCGATCGAGCGCGTCGTCGACTCCTACGAACAGTCCGGCAACTGGCCCTGAGTTCGGCTCTCGACCGGCGGATCCCGTTTTTACTGCAGCCGTTCGGTGGTCTCGACCAGCGGATGCCGCGCGTAGTCGACGACCTCGACGTCAGTGAGCGAGGCCAGCCCCTCGCGATCGGCCGTTCGCTGCATCCCCAGATCGAGCTCGTCGTCGATCACGATCACGTAGGCGTCCATCTCGTCGACGCCGACCCGGTGGGCCGCGAGCACGCGGTGGTGGCCGTCGGCGAGCAGCAGCTCGCCGGCGTTGTCGATGACGACCAGCGGTTCGGCCAGCCCGCGTTCGAGTTCGTAGCGCCGCCCCTCTAGCTCGTCGGCGTACACCTTTCCCTGGGTCGGCGTCAGGGCGCCGAGGGCCACTTCGCGGCGTTCCTGTCGCAGCTCGACGCCGTGGATGTTCTCTAAGGTCCGCATCAGCTTGCCCACCTTCTCGGGCGTCGCGCGCTCGATCTGGCTGCGGATCACGTCGGCGTTGCTGATGATCCCCACGAGGTGGCCCGCGTCGTCGACGACCGGGAGCTTCTGGATCCCCGATCGCAAGATCACGCGCCCGGCGTCGTTGACTTTCATCTCGGGGTGGGCGACGATCAGATCCGTCGTCATCACCTCGTACAGATGCGCGTCGTCGTCAGCCAGCAACAGGTCTCTGGCGCTGACGAAGCCCTCCACCCGACGACGCTCGCAGACGGGAAAGCCGCTGTGCTCGTCGCTCTCGGCGATGCGAACGGAGACCTCCCCGACCGTGTCTTCGGGGGTCACCGTCGCGACGTCCTGAGTCATGTACTCGCGCACCCGCGCGTTTCCGGTGGTGCCAGCTACGCCCATGCCCGGCATCACGACTCCACGACCGAAAAACCTGTCTCGGGCTCGGCGGACCGCCGCCGGTGGGCCCCGGCGCTCACTCGCCGTCGGATCGCTTGCCCGCGGCCTCGGTGCCGCTCCGGTCGGACTCCTCTGGGGCGAGTTCCCCGTGGCCGTCCTCGGATCGAAGCGGGAACTCGAACTCCGAAACCGCCGAGAGGTACTCGTTGGGGAGTTCGAAGGGGCGTTCCCGCAACGCGTCGAAAAAGCGATCCCGCAACACGGACTCGATCGCGTCGTGGGTCGCTTCGCCGTCCTCGTCGGCCGTCGCCAGCATCCCGACGGGGATCTGCGCGCCGGCCATGTCGGTGTGACCGCCGGCGCTTCCGATCCGATTGTACGCGAGTCGGAGCGTCTCGCCGAGGTCCAGCTCCGATCCCTGCGCTCGCGCGGAGACGTACACGACGCCGTCGAGCAGCCCGAACACGACCGTCGTCGTCACGCCATCCATGTCGAGCAGTCTGTCGGCGGCCTGGGCCAGCGCGTCGCGGTCCGACAGGTCGCCGACGAAGCTCGTCAGGATCGACCCGCGTCGGTCGCGGTTCCTGATCGCGCCGGCGACGGTTTCTAGGGTCTCCCCCGAGATGCTCGGCGACTCCACGCGTTCGAGTAGTCCCACGTCGGCGTGGGGGACGAGCGTCGCCGCGGCCTCGAAGTCCGACTGGGCGACCTCCCGCGAGAAGTCCCAGGTGTCGATCCGAATGCCGTACAGCAGCGCGGTCGCCACGGTGTCGTCGATCTCGACGCCGAAGTCCGCGAAGTACTCGGTCAGCAGCGTGCTCGTCGCGCCGACGGTGCTCCGGATGTCGACGAAGTCCCCGTTCACCGCCCCTCGCGGCGGGTGGTGGTCGACGACGACGTCGATCGGCAGGTTCTCGGGAAGCTGATCGTTGACGCCCGCCCGGCTGTGATCGACCAGTGCGAACCCGGCGAACTCCTCTAAGTGGTCCGGGTCGTCGGCGTCGAGTTGACGCAGGTCCAACTCGAGCAGGTTGACCAGCGCGCGGTTCTCCTGATGGGTGATCTCGCCGTAGTAACAGGCCTGCGCGTCGACGCCGATGGCATCGGCAAGCCGGGCGAGCGCCAGCGCGCTGGCGATGGCGTCCGGATCTGGGTTGTCGTGGGCGACGATGGCGACCGTGCCGTCGACGGCCCGCAGCGTGCGACGGAGCTTCCGAGTGCGCTCGCCCGTTTCCCCGGAGACGACGTCGAGCACCCGTGCCGCGGTGGCGGACCCGGGATCGATCAGCCGGTCGGCGTGGCGCTCGACCCGTCGGCGGTCGGCGTCGCTCGGCCGGTAGCCCGTGTACGCGACGATCATCGCGCCCGGGTAGACGGTGCGAGCCGCCCGCGCGATCGCGGCGTTCCGGGTCGGCTCGTCGCTGCCGACGAACACCACGTCGGCGGTCGGCTGCGCCGCTTCGAGCGCGTCGGGATCGGTCGGATCGCGCTCGGTGACGCGCCGATCGTCCCCTCGAAGCGTGTCCGTGCGGCCGGCGTCGTCCGTCACGATGTGGAGGGACCGGCCGCTCTCGACGGCTCGTTCGACGAGCGCCTGACAGACGGCGCCGCTCCCCAGGACGAGCCGGGTGACCATACCCGGTCGTATCCGGGCCTGTCGTTAAAACCTACCGTCTCCCGCGGCGACGAACTGCCTGCACGGGGTCCCCGATTCGACGCAACGATGGACGCCCGACTGCGGAATCTCCAACAGTGCGCGAAGCCGACCGTGCAGGCAACAACCGACCGCAAAAATAACCGACTGCGGCGACGAAACGCCGTAATCGCGCCGGCGGCGTCAGGCCAGCAGCGCGCCGGCGGCGTCGACGGCCGTCGAGACGACGGGGTTGAGTGCCACCAGCAGCACGACGGTCACGACCGCCGCGGCGATCACCGCGGTGTAGAGACCGACCGGTTGGCTCTCGATCCGGAGGTCGTCGGCGGGATCCTCGATCCACATCGCCTTGGCCAGCCGCGAGTAGTAGTACAGCGACAGTGCGCTCGTGATCGCGCCGACCGCGGCGAGCCACCAGACGCCGTTGAACACGGCCGACCCGAACAGCAGGTACTTGCTGAGGAAGCCGGCACCGATCGGTAGCCCCGCGAGGTTAAACAGGAACACCGTCATCGCCAGCGACGCGACCGGTGCCTTCGTCGCCAGCCCGTTGAAGTCCTCGAACGTGCGGCCGACTTCCCAGTGCTCGGCCAGCGCGATAAAGAGGAACGCACCCGTGTTCATGAAGCCGTACACCAGCAGGTGGAGCATGGCGCCGCCGAGAACGGCCTCGTTGTACGCGCCGCCGCTGGTCAGCGCGGCCAGTCCGATCAGCGCGTAGCCGGCGTGGCCGACGGAGGAGTACGCCAGCATCCGCTTGACGTTCTCCTGGACGGCCGCTGCGAAGTTACCGAGCACCATCGTCACGACGGCCAGCACCTGGAAGACGAGCATCCACTCGATCCCGTTCGCGACCGACGCGATCGGGAACGCCTCGACGAACACGCGGAACGCCAGCACGAAGCCGGCGGCCTTCGACGCCGAGGACAGGAAGGCGCTGATCGGCGCGGGCGCGCCCTCGTAGGCCTCCGGCGCCCAGAAGTGGAAGGGCACCGAGGCGGTCTTGTAGGCCAGCCCGCCGACGATCATCAGCACGCCGATGGCGAAGATGCCCTGATCGAACCCACCCTCGGCGACCGACGTCGCGACGTCGCCGAACTGGAGTCGACCGGTCGAGACGTACACCAGACTGATGCCGTACAGGAAGATCGCCGACGACAGCGCACCGATCAGGAAGTACTTCAGTCCTGCTTCGACGCTGCCGCGGTTGTCCTTGAGGAACGCGACCAGCGCGAACGACGGCAGGCTCGCCAGCTCCAGCGCGATAAAGGCGGTGACGAAGCTGTCGGCCATCGCCATCGTCGCCATCCCGGTCGCGGCCAGCAACACCAGCGAGTAGAACTCGCCGGCGTGGGGCTGGTCTTCGAGGTAGTCGTAGCTGGCGATCAGCACCAGCGCGGTGACGCTGGTGACCACGACGATGAACAGCAGCGCCATCTGGTCGACGACCAGCGCGCCGCCGAACAGCTCGAACAGGCCTTGGACGCCCTCTTCTGCGGGGTCGCCGGCGATACCGACGCCGATTGCGAGATACCAGATCGCGTAGCCGAGCGCGGCGAGCGTGCCGGCGATCGACGTGCCGGCCATCAGGCGGTAGTTCGTCGAATCGGGGTCGATGCTGTCGATCAGGAACGCCACCAAGGCGGTCCCGACCAGCAGCAACACCGGGGCGAGCACCCTGTACGTGTCGAGGTCTGTGATTGCGACTTCAGCCATTGTTATGCACCTCCCACCGCCGGGATAGCCCCGACGGCGTCACGAATCATCTCGAAGGCCAGTTCGGGCGCGACGCCCAGCAGGATCACGAGCCCGAGCAGCGCGAACAGCGGCAACACGTCGTGGACCGGCGCTCGCGTGACCTCGTAGTCTGTCTCCAGACTGAACGGTCCGAACAGGGTCCGCTGCATCGCAAAGAGCAGGTAGCCCGCCACGATGACGATGCCGAACATCGCCAGCGCGGTGAAGATCGGGGCGTAAGTCCCGATCGACTCGGTCGCCTCGAACGCCCCGGCGAACACGTAGAACTCCGCCGCGAACCCGCTCATCAGCGGCAGACCCATGTAGCCGAACGCGCCGGCCAGGAAGATGCCCGTCGTGATCGGCATCCGGTCGGCCAGCCCGGACATGTCCGTGACCATCCGGGTGTGCGTCGTGTTGTAGATGACGCCGACCGCCATGAACATCAGCCCGGAGATCAGGCCGTGGCTGACCATCTGGAACGTCGCGCCGCCGACGCCGTAGGTCGTGTACGCGACCAGTCCGAGGATCACGTACCCCATCGAGGAGACCGAGGAGTACGCGACGATCCGCTTGAGGTCCTGCTGGGCCAGTGCCAGCATCGCGCCGTAGATCACCGAGATCACGGCGAGGCCGGCCAGCAGCCACGCGAACTCGGTGGCCACGTCCGCCAGCATCGTGAAGTTGAAGCGGAGCAGGGCGTACGTCCCCATCTTCAGGAGGACGCCCGCCAGCAGCACCGACACCGGGGTCGGCGCCTCGACGTGAGCGTCGGGCAGCCACGTGTGGACCGGAACCACTGGGACCTTCACCGCGAACCCGGCGAACATGGCGAAGAACGCGATCGTCTTCAGCGCGTCCGCGGAGACGCCCGGGAACGCGCTCGGCGCGGCGCCGTCGACGACCAGCGCCGTCGCCACGTCGGCCATGTCGAACGTGTCGATGCCGAGCCCGATCACGAGCGCGACGTAGCCGATGAACATCACGAGCGACGCGATGTTCGTGTAGACGAAGAACTTGATCGCGGCGTACTTCCGGCGCGGGCCGCCCCAGACGCCGATGAGGAAGTACATCGGGATCAGGACGGCCTCCCAGAAGACGAACCAGACGAAGAAGTCGAGCGCCGAGAAGACGCCGATCAGCGCCGCCTCCATGAACAGCACCAGCCCGTAGAACTGGGACTGGCGCTCGTCGATCGGCGTCCACGCGCTGACGATCGCAAGCGTCGTCAGGATCGTCGTGAGCGCGAGCAGCGGCATGCTGATGCCGTCCAGCCCGACGTGCCAGTCGAGCCGGAACAGCTCGCCCACCTCGATCCAGGTCGTGCGCGTGTAGAACGCGACGTTCTCGGACGACGCGAGCAGGGCGTTCCCGCTGGCGTCGAACTGGCTGTACATGAACAGGCTCCCGACGAGCGGGAGCACGCTGATTCCGAAGGCCAGCCGGCCGGCGTACCTATCCGGAGCCAGGAACACCGCGGCCGCGCCGACCAGACAGACTGCGATGAGCGCTTCGATCATCATAGTAACCACCCCCCGGCGAGGCCGAAGGCGACCACAAGCACGACGAGGCTCAGCGCGAGCAGCGCCGCGTAGTTGGTAACGATACCGGACTGGATGCGACGGATCCGCTCGCCGCTGAACAGGCTGACGCTGCTGGCGCCGTTGACGACGCCGTCGACGACGCCCTGGTCGAACGTGTCAGCGCTGCGGGCCGCGGACAGGGTCACACCCTCCGCGAGCCACACCTGGAACTCGTCCAGATAGTAGTTGCTAAAGAGCACTTCCCGGACGGAACCGAGGTTCTCCGTGTGGGGATCGGGGCTGGCGACGTTGTACAGGAAGTACGCCAGACCGACGCCGGCCAGCGCGAGTCCCAGAGAGAGTCCCGCCGAGATCAGCACGGTCGGCACCACGCCACCGAGGATCGTGCCGGACGAATAGTTCGCGAAGTCGTGGAGCAGGTCCCCGTAGTGGTGGGCCGACAGCGCGGCGAACTCGCCGGACTGGCTGTCGAGCCACCCGTGGAGGTAGTCGATGCCCTTGATGCCGAGAACCTTCTGGACCGGCACCATGTTGACGAAGCCGGCGACGACCGCCAGCGTCCCGAGCACGGTCAGGGGACCCTTGACGTTCCAGCGAACGCCGTGGGGATCACGCGCCGTGTCCGAGCGCGGTTCGCCGTGGAAGGTGAGAAACACCATGCGGAAGGTGTAGAAGCCGGTGAAGAATACGGCGAGCAGGCCCATCCCCCAGGCGGCGAACAGCAGCGGCGAGCCGCCCAGCCCGTGGGCGAGCGCCTCGTAGAGCACCTCGTCTTTCGACCAGAAGCCCGAGAACGGGAAGATGCCCGCGAGCGCGAGCGAGCCAGCGAGGAACGTCGCGTAGGTCACGGGCATCTTGTCCTTGAGACCGCCCATGTCCCACATGTCCTCGTTGTGGTGCATCGCGATGATCACCGACCCGGCGCCGAGGAACAGCAGCGCCTTGAAGAACGCGTGGGTCATCAGGTGGAAGACCGCGGCGACGTAGCCGCCCGATCCCAGCGCGAGCATCATATACCCGTACTGCGAGATCGTCGAGTACGCCAGCACCTGCTTGAGCTCGTTTTTGACGACGCCCATTGTCGCCGCGAACAGCGCGGTGAAGCCGCCGACGAAGGCGATGATCGCCAGCGCGGTCGGCGACAGCGCGTAGAAGCCGTACATCCGCGCGACCAGGTAGACGCCGGCCGCGACCATCGTCGCGGCGTGGATCAGCGCGGAGACGGGCGTCGGGCCCTCCATCGCGTCGGGGAGCCAGGTGTGGAGCGGGAACTGCGCGGACTTGCCGACCACGCCGCCCAGCACCAGCAGCCCGAGGATCGTGAACCACGTCTGAACGTCGAAGCCGAGGAACGTGGTGATTCCCTCGGCCTCACCGTTCAGCGCCTGCTCGGCCAGCGCGGGGAACGACTCGGCGCCCGCGAACTGCGTCGTGCCGAACGTCGCCAGGATGCCGACGACGCCGATCAGGAAGAAGTAGTCACCGAAGCGGGTGACCAGGAACGCCTTCTTCGCGGCCGACGGTGCGCTCTCGGTCCGGAAGTGGAACCCGATCAGCAGGAACGAGCACAGGCCCACCAGCTCGAAGAACATGAACGCCATCAGCAGGTTGTCAGCGAACACGAACGAGAGCATGCTGAACGTAAAGAGGCCCAGCCCGGCGTAGTACCGGGGCAGGCCCGTCTCGCCCTCGTCGTTCATGTAGCCCAGGCTGAACACGTGGACCAGCAGCGCGACCAGCGAGACGATCACCAGCATCAGCGAGGACAGCGGATCGACCAGGATGCCGAAGGTCAACTCCGGCGCGCCGGCGGCGTCCGGACTAACCCACGTGTACAGCGTTTCCTGGTGGGAGCCGTTCCCTCGAACCTGTACGAACGTTAGCACCGACAGCACGAGCGACCCGGCCGTGGCGGCGATTCCCCCGAACGCACCGCCTTTGGGCATGTACTTACCCGCGACCAGCGCGAGCAGGAACGATACGAACGGGAGCGCGGCGATCGCCGGAACGTATTCGTAAGCCATCTGTTACCACCTCATTGTCGTAGCTTTCGTGACGTCCACGTCGCGGAAGTTCCGCACCAGCACCAGGATGATCCCGATGCCGATGGCGACTTCCGCGGCGGCCAGCCCGATCGTGAACAGTGCGAACACCTGTCCGGTGAGGTTTCCGTGGAAGTACGAGAACGCGATCAGGTTGATGTTCGCGGCGTTGAGCATCAGCTCGACGGAGATCAGGAACATCAGCGCGTTCTCGCGCGTGAGGATGCCGAACAGCCCGATGCAAAACACCGCGGCCGACAGCACCAGGTAGTAGTTCATCGGAACCGTCATCGATCCTCACCCCGCTCGGTGCGGTCGTCGCCACCGTCGGTCTGCAGCGCCGAGGTGAGCGAGTCGTCCTCCTCGCGGCGCGCGAGCATGATCGCGCCGTCGAGCGCGGCGTCGAGCGCGACCGCGATCAGGATGAACGCGAACAGGAACCCCTCGACGGGGATGCCGTTGTCGACGTCGATGTTCAGTAGCGCGTAGCCGATCGCTTCCATCACCGAGGCGTCGCCGAACCCGGCAGGGGCCGCGAAGCCGGCGGTGAGAAACACCGTCGCCATGACGGCGAACAGCGCCACCGCGACGAGGCCCGGAAGCAGGTGCGAGCCGACGCGGAACTCGGGCTTTGTCACCGACACCACCTCCGGCGGCGGCCGCTGGTCCCGTCAGCTACCATGCCGCATCACCTCCTCGTCCGATTCGCGCCCGCGGGTCAGCATCACGCCGAACGTGATCAGGATCAACACGCCGCCGACGTACACGAGGATCTGGATCACTGCAAGGAACTCGGCTTGCAGCATTATGTAGAACCCCGCCACGCTGACCAGCGCGACGCCGAGGAACAGTGCGGCGTGCCACACGTCACGTACCAGCACCGCCCCGGCGCTGCTCCCGACGGTCAGGAGCGCGAACAGCGCGAACGCGATGTAATCAAGTGCCATTAGTACCCTCTCGTCGCGGATGCCCTTTGAAGATTTCGAGACTGTTCGGAGAGCGACCCCGCGACGGCCGAGTTTCGGTCGACTGTCCCGGCTCAGAGCGGGAACTCGGGGGCGATATCGCCGTGTCAGGTCGGCCGAGCGATGCCGATGCCCCTCGACGTCGCTCGCGCGCGCTAAAACAGTCCTATCTCGCGTTCGAAGAGCCGAGGCTGAAAACGTGATGGCGTCGGTACTGGTGAGAAAAACGAAACCGCACTACTCTGGTGAGAAAACGGGACCGCGCTATTGGTAGTCGACTTCGCCCTCGCCCTCGCCGATCCAGGCGTCCCGGTCGGGTTCGCGCGAGTTCAGCGGGTCGGATACCACCTTTTTCTTCGTCGGGTGCCGTCGCTACGCTCCGGCACCGCTCCTCGAAAAATCTGGGCCAAAAACCCCGCGCCTCACTCCGTTCGGCGCGGCGAATCGCTCACTTCGTTCGCGAATACTTCCGGGCGAACGCTACTGGTAGTCGACTTCGCCTTCGCCTTCCCCGATCCAGGCGTCCCGGTCGGGTTCGCGCGAGTTCAGCGGGTCGATGTCCTTGTACCACGGCACCGACTTGAGCTGCTCTTTGTTGTACACCAGGTCGTCCTTGGTGTCGCCGGTGAACTCGAAGTTCTGGGTCAACAGGATCGCGTCGACGGGGCAGACTTCCTCGCACAGCCGGCAGTAGATGCACTGCCCGATGTGGAGGTTGTACTGCTCGCCGTTGCGCTGCTCGTCGGTGACGATCTGGATGGTGTCGTTCGGGCAGACGTTCTCGCACTGTCGACACCAGATACACCGCTCCTGGCTGAACTTGTGGACGCCGCGGAACCGCGGCGACACTTCGGGCGCTTCTTCGGGGTACTCGACGGTGAACGTGTTGCCGTCGAGCGCGTGCTTCATCGTCGTCGCCATCGACTTCAGGAGTCCGATCATAGCGTTAGCACCCCCACGATTACGGCCGTGAGCACCAGGTTAGCAAAGGAAAGGACCAGCAGGCCCTTCCAGCCGATCTCGATGAGCTGATCGATGCGGACCCGCGGGATCGCCGACCGCGCCCACTGGGTGAACAGGAACACGGCCCACATCTTGATCAGCATCCACACCAGTCCGGGCAGCACCGGTCCCGCGGGGCCGCCGAGGAAGACGACCGCGAGGATGGCGCCGCCGAGGAAGATGTGAACGAACTCGCCGAGGTAGATCAGGACGAAGTAGATCGAGGAGTACTCCGTCTGGTAGCCTGCGACGATCTCCGTCGGCGCCTCGGGCGTGTCGAACGGGTTCCGCCCGACTTCCGCGAGGTTCGCCGTCAGGAACAGCACGAACGCGAACGGGTTGACGAACGCGTACCACGACGGGATCGAGATGCCCGCGATCGTGACGAGCGTCTCGGTCTGGGCCGCGACGATCGTGCTCATCTGGAGCGACTCCGAGAAGATGACCACCGACGCCGCGGTGACGATCAGCGGAATCTCGTAGGCGATGTTCTGCGCGACCGCGCGCAGCCCGCCCAGCAGCGAGTACTTGTTGTTCGACGCGTAGCCGCACATCACCAGACCGACGCTCGCGATCGAGGCGATCGCGAACGCGAACACCAGCCCGATCTCGGGGTCGGCGATCTGGAAGTTGATACCGCCCAGCGTGCCGAAGGGAATCACCGCGAAGGCAAAGAGCGCCGAGAACGCGATGAGAATCGGTCCGATGTCGTAGGCCGGCCGATCGGCGCCCTCGGGGACGATCAGTTCCTTGGACATCAGTCGGACCGCGTCGGCCACGATGATCAGCAGGCCGAACGGACCGTGGCGGTTCACGGCGATGCGGTCGGTGAACGCGGCGGTGATCTTCCGTTTGGCCCACGGCCCGGCGAGCGCGGCGTTCGTAAGCATCAGCGTCGCGACCAGCGCCGAGGCGATGATGCCGGCGACGAACATCCCGGCGCCGCCGTAGGCGTCGAGGCCGAGCCAGTTGGCGAGCTGTTCTGGCATCATCGCCGACTGGAGCGGCGCCGTCATCGGTCCACCTCCCCGAGCACGATGTCGAGGCTACCCAGCGACGCGATCAGGTCGGCGATGTACTCGCCCTCGGACATCTCCGGCAGCGTCTGCAGGTTCGAGAAGCAGGGGCTGCGGATCTTGAACCGGCCGGGCTTGTCGGTGCCGTCCGATCGGATGTAGATGCCGAGTTCGCCCTTCGCACCCTCGACCGCGCGGTAGATCTCGGTGTCGGGATCGGGTTTGATCGTCCGCGGGACGTTGCTCTGGATGTTGCGCTCGTCCTCGGGCCAGTCCTCGAGCAGATCCACGCACTGGTCGATGATCTTCGCGGACTCCTCGACCTCGCGCATGCGGACGAGCAGGCGCGAGAAGTTGTCACAGCCGTCCTCGACGACGACGTCCCAGTCGAGTTCGTCGTAGTAGCCGTAGGGGTCGTCGCGTCGGAGGTCGTAGTCGACGCCCGAGCCCCGTGCGACCGGGCCGGTGGCGCCGTACTGCTTTGCTTCCTCGGGCTCCAGAACGCCGGTGTCGATCGTCCGAGCCTGCAGAATCTCGTTGTTGGTCAGCAGGTTGTGGAACTCCTCGGACGCTTCGGGCAGCCCGTTCGTGAAGTCCCGAGTCTTCTCGAAGAACTCCTCGCGGGGTTCGGGCAGATCCCACGCCACGCCGCCGAGCCGGAAGTAGTTGAACATCAGGCGCTGGCCCGTCAGATCCTCGAGGATGTTCTGGGCCTTCTCGCGCTCTCGGATCGCGTACATGAACGTCGCGGTGAAGTCGCCGTTGATGTCGAGCGCGAACGTCGCGAGCGCGAGCAGGTGCGAGGCGATCCGGCAGAGTTCGGCGCCCATCGTCCGAATGATCTGGGCGTACTCGGGCACGTCGAGATCCGCGAGGTCCTCGGCCGTGCGCGCGTAGGCCCACTCGTTGAGCAGCCCCGCCGAGATGTAGTCCCAGCGGTCGGGGTAGGGCATGATCTGGTGGCGGTAGGTGCCCTGCTGGCACATCTGCTCCTCGCAGCGGTGGAGATAGCCGATGTCGGGGTCGACGTCGAGCACCTGCTCCCCGTCGAGCACCGTCTTCAGGTGGAGAACACCGTGGGTCGCGGGGTGGTGGGGACCGATGTTGAGGAACATCGTGTCGGTCCCGTCGTTGTCGTTCTCGACCTTGTGATCGTCCTGCAGCGGGTTGGCGTGCTCGGTCAGCGAGACGACCTGCGGTTTGGTCTGGTCGTAGTCGCCGCCCAGCGGGTGGCCCGTCCAGGTTTCGGGCAGGAGGATCCGGCGAAGGTCCGGATTGTCCTCGTACTCGATGCCGACGAGGTCGTAGGCTTCGCGCTCGTGCCACTCCGCCGTGCGGAACACAGGCTCGGCGCTCTCGCTGACCGGCTCGTCCGTCGGCGTCGGGACGATGACGTTGACCTCCTGGGTCGGGTCGTCGTACTTTTTGAGGTGGTAGATCGACTCGTAGCGGTCCTCGTACTGCTGGGCCGTGACGTTCGAGAGGTGATCGAAGCCGGCCTCGTGGCGCAGCGTCGAGAGCACGTCCTGGACGTCGTCCGGACGGATCACGAACCCGCCGGCGTTGATGTGGTCCTCGCGCTCGAGGACCTTTTCGCCGAGCAGCGCTTCGAGAGCGTCGTAGTCGACCTCGCCCTCGTCGACGCCGACCTCGGTCGTGTCGGGGAGTTCGGACCGGCTCATGGCGAATCAGCCCAGTTGTACCGCATCACGAGCTCTTCTTCGTCGATCTGGTCGGCCAGCTCGTCGACGATCTCGTCGCGCGGCAGGTCGCCGAACTGTTCGAGCTCGTAGGGCTTGACGGTGACCGGCGCAGATTCGCCGTTGGCGACGCGCTCTTGCAGCTTGACGACGCCGTAGACCAGCGCCTCGGGGCGGGGCGGACAGCCCGGGATCTGGATGTCGACCGGGATGACCTCCTCGGCGCCCTTGACGACGTTGTACCCCTCCTGGAACGGGCCGCCCGAGATCGTACACGAGCCCATGCCGACGACGAACTTGGGCTCGGGCATCTGGTCGTAGACGCGCTTCATGCGCGGGGCGAACTTCGAGACGATGGTGCCCGGGACGATGATCACGTCAGCCTGTCGGGGCGACGCTCGCGGGACGCCCGAGCCGAAGCGGTCGAGGTCGTGTTTGACCGCGTACGTGTGCATCATCTCGATGCTGCAACAGGCGATCCCGAACTGCAGCATGAACATCGAGGAGCCCCGCACCCAGTTCATGAACGAGTCGAACTTGGTGAGGATAAAGGGGGACGCTCCCATCGCTTCGCGGAGCTTCGAGTTGAACCGATCGTCGGCCTCCGACCCCATCCGCGCCTCGCGGGTCTCTGTTAGCGGGTCTGTACTCCCGGTGATCGCTTCCCGTGGTGTGTCGCTACTCATTGTTCAATCTTCCGTGACCGGTCTGCGACCCGCGTGCTGCGGGCCCACTTGACTGCGCCGTTGCGCCAGGCCCAGACGAGGCCGATGACGAGGATACCGACGAACACCAGCATCGGGACGAGGGCGCGCGCGAGTCCGACCTCCTCGATTGCGGACTGGTAGACGACCGTCCAGGGGAGGATGAGCACGGTCTCGACGTCGAAGACGACAAACAGGAGCGCGACCATGTAGTACTGGATGTTAAATCGGATTCGCGTCCCCCCTGTCGGAATCTCGCCGCTCTCGTAGGTGGCGCGTTTACTATCTTCGGGCACACTCGGGCGCAGCAGCCACGATACCGCCAACATACTGAGCGGTACCAGCACGGCCACCAGCGCCAGCGCGCCGACTGCTATCCATGACATACGATGTTCTCCGTGACGTCCGGAGCTTAGGAACGCACCCATATAAGGGTTGATTCTTCCGTTTCCGCCCGCCAGCGCGGCGTCGGCCGGTTCTGCGGCGGGCGACGCCGAAACGTCGGTCCGCTCACCTGTGGACTGCCGCCGACGAGTCCAGTTACTCCCGGCGCTCGCGGAACGCCGGCGTCCCGAGCTCGTGGAGCTCCCGCGAGACGACGCCGACGTCGTCCTGCAGCCCCTCGTGGTACTCGACGAGCCGCTCCCGAACCTCCTCGTGTTCGCGCGCGAGGATCTGGGCGGCCGACAGCGCCGCGTTGAACGACTTCCCGGCGTCGACAGCCGTCAGCGGCGCGCCCTGGGGCATCCCGATCACCGAGTCGACCGACTTCTCCTGAACGGGGACGCCGATCACCGGCAGGGGGTACGCGATTGAGGCGGTCATGTTCGGCAGGTCGGCGGACTTCCCGCCCGCGCCGGCGATGATCACGTCGATCCCCCGGTCGGCGGCGGTCTCGCCGTACGCGTACATCAGTTCCGGCGTCCGGTGGGCCGACACGACGAACGTCTCGAACGTAAAGCGGCTTTCCGGCGGGTCGTCGTAGTCGGTCTGCTCCTCGAAGCCGAGTTCGTCGACGAACGCGTCGTACGCGCCGGGTCGGCCCTCCTCACTACCGGCCATCACGTCGAGGTCGGAGTCGCTGCCCATGATGATCCCGACGTCCGGCGTCGTCTCGGGATCGCGCTCCTGTTCGGCCTGAGCTTCGAGCTCGTCGATCAGCGCCTCGACTTCCTCGGATCCGGTCATACGGGAGAGAACGGACAACCGGTCAATGTACGTTTTGGGTTCGATCGATCAGCGGGCTCGGCGCCGCGGTCCGCCATTTCGTCGCTCAACAGTCCGGTGACAGTGACGTGCCGTCGACGACCGTCGACTCGCGTGCGTCGATCGGCTCCGGGGTGACCCTGACGCTGCCGTCGCCGCGGACCGTCACGCCACAGCCCGCGTACGCGAACTCCACGCGGGGCCCCTCGGCGTCGCGATCACAGAGCGCTTCGAGCGCATCGGGGTCGACGACATCGTACAGCGGCGGGAGATCGACCGCGGCGGTTCCGGTGACGTCAGTGGTCGCCTCGACGATCCGTTCGGTGAGGCCGGCTGCGTGGGTGTCGCGATCGACGTCGGTGGAAGCGTTGAGTGTCACGAACAGTCGTACACCGTCGTCGGGCAAGGGCGTTGCACCTACATCTACACCCCCGGCGCTCGATCGAGGCTATCAGTCTAGGCCCGGCGCCGCGCCCGTTCGAAAAATTGCCGCGAAGCGGCGTCCCGCAAACGAACGCTCGGGGTTCGTCGGAGCAGTCCAGCGGACGATCTCCGGCCGATCGTCGATCAGTCCCGATCGGAGAACGTCGTGGAGTCGCGGAGCTCGCGAGCGCGGTTCAGGAGACCGTCGACGGACGCCTCGTCGTCGCCGGTCAGCGTCACGTGGCCCATCTTCCGGAGCGGGCGGACGTCGCGCTTGCCGTACCAGTGCAGTGCGGCCCGCGGCGTCGCCAGCACCTCGTCGACGCCGCGCAACTCGGCGGCCCGAGTCTCGTCGACGTCGCCCAGCAGGTTCGTCGTCACCGTCGGCGAGCGCAGCGCGGCCGATCCCAGCGGTCGCCCGGTCACCGCTCGGACGTGCTGTTCGAACTGCGACGTGACGGCGCCTTCGATCGTCCAGTGGCCCGAGTTGTGCGGGCGCGGTGCAATCTCGTTGACGAGAATCTCGTCGTCGGAGCTCTGGAACAGCTCGATGCCGTAGACGCCCCGGCCGTCCATCAGTTCGAGAACGTCCGTCGCGACATCGTGTGCTCGCTCCCGAACGTCTTCGCTTGCGCGCGCGGGAACGACCGTCTCTCGGAGGATCTCCTCGCGGTGGACGTTCTCGCCGACGGGAAAGGTTGCGACTTCGTCGTCGCCCGTGACGCCGATGACGGATAACTCGCGCTCGTAGTCGACGAACGCCTCGACCATCGCGTCGCCGCCGATTTCGTCGAGCACCGTTTCGGCGTCCTCGGGCGACTCGATCGGGGCGTTCCCCCGGCCGTCGTAGCCCCCTTCGCGGGCTTTCACCATCGCGGGCGTCCCAAGCTCGTCGAGGGCGTCGCGCAGCTCGTCGGCGTCGTCGACCGCGCGGTACTCCGGGACCGGGATGCCCGCGTCGACCAGCGCGTCCTTCTGGACGAGCTTGTCCTGGATCGTGCGCAGCGTGTCCGGCGAGGGATGGACCGGAACGCCGGTTTCCGATTGCACCCGGTCCAGCAGCTCCGGGTCGGCCAGCTCGATCTCGAACGTGATGAAGTCCGAGCGTTCGGCCAGTTCGAGCACGGCGTCGGCGTCGTCGAACTCGCCGACGATCTGGTCGCGACAGACCGGCGCGGCCGGACAGTCCGGCGTGGGATCGAGCACGACCAGTTCGACGCCGAGCGGGCCGGCCGCCTCCGCGAGCATCCGTCCGAGCTGTCCGCCGCCGACGACGCCGAGCGTCGGGCCGGGTGTGGAGAGTGGTGTCGCCATCTTGGCGAGACGTTTCTTTCACCTGCGCTTAAGAATTGCCAACTCGCGCTCGCGAGTCGAGGGCGTTAATCGCTCGAACGTTCGAAGAACGAGTTCTTCGTTTATCAACTAACTATAATAATACACCGATCATGTCGATACCCGAGTTACTTTATATTATAATTCTGTCTCACAGGGTATGCTGGGGAAGACTCGTCATCTCGTACCGGGGGTCGTCAGGCGGAGTTACGCCGCGAAGTTCGGGATCGCATTGTTGATACTTGGGATCCTGGTCGGCGGCATCGGGATCACCGCGACGCAGGCGATCGAATCCGGCGTTGCGGAGGACACTAACGAGGACTACGCTACGATGGCGGCTCAGGAGGCGAGCGCACTGGAATCGTGGAACGACAAGCAACGCCTGGTCGCGGGCATGATGAGCGAGTCCGCGATCGTCCGGAGCGGCGAGATTGAGCAGATCGGCCCGTACCTGAACCGCTGGCAGAGCGAACTCAACGGGCGGAGCGAGGGGGCGCAGGGGAACTACGCGCACGCGATCCACTACGTCGATACCGGCGACGGTCAGATACTGGCAAGCACGGGCGGCTCTGCCGGCGAGTCGGTCTCGGCGCTCCAGATCCCGGAAGCTGACCAGGAGGTGCTCACTGGGGATCCCCCGATCGAGGAGACCTACACGACGGAGCCGTACAAGATCGGAAGCGAAGACGCCGCCGGCACGCCGGTCGTCTCCCACATTCGCGGGATCGCGGGTGATTCGGACCGCGCGATCGTCTACACGGTCGATCTCACCTCCTACTCCGCGAACTTCCAGAGCAACGGCCAGACCACGACCACGATGGTGGTCGACGGCTCGAACCGGATCGCCCTCGACGACCTCTACTTCGGCGGCGAAAACGAGCTCTTCCTCCAGGCCTACGACGGCAACGGCGATCTCGCCGCCGCCGCGCGGGAGGCCGGCCCGGCGAACCCGCAGGCCCAGCGGATCGACGAGAACCCTCAGGGAGCGCTCGCGAACGACATCTACGGCTTCCCCGCCGAGTCCTACGTCGTCGGCGCCGCGCAGGTCGAGGGGACCGACTGGGTCGTCCTCGTCCACGAACCGGTCAGCGCCGCCTACGGCTTCGTCAACGCGGTTTCGACCTACGGCGTCTGGATCACGGGAGCGGTCGTCCTGCTGATCGGGCTCGTCGGTGCGGTGCTGGGCCGGAACACCGCGGTGGCGATCGATCGACTCACTTCGAAGACCGAGGAGATGGAGGACGGCAATCTCGACGTCGAGTTCGAAACGAAGCGCGTCGACAGCATCGGTCGGCTGTACGACGGGTTCGCGAACATGCGCGACGCCCTGCGCGAGCAGATTCGCGAAGCCCAGAGCGCTCGTCAGGAGGCCGAAACCGCCCGCGCCGAGACCGAGCGCATGAACGACCACCTCGAAGCCAAGGCCGAGGAGTACCAGCAGGTCATGGAGTCGGCAGGGGACGGCGATCTCACGGCCAGAATGGATCCCGAGAGCGAAAACGAATCGATGGCACAGATCGGCCGCACGTTCAACGAGATGCTCGGTGAGCTTGAGACGACGACTGCCCGGCTGAAAGCGTTCGCCGGCGAGGTCGCGACGGCGTCCGAGCAGGTGACCGCCTCCAGCGAGGAGGTGCGCTCGGCCAGCGAGCAGGTGACCGAGTCGATCCAGGAGATTTCGGACGGCGCCGAACGCCAGAACGAGTCGCTCCAGGCCGTCTCCGACGAAATGGACGGCCTCTCGACGACCACCGAACAGATCGCCGCCTCCTCGAACGAGGTCGCCGATCTCGCGGCCCAGACCGCCCAGACGGGGCAGGAGGGTCGCGAAGCGGCCCAGCAGGCGATCGAGGGGATGAACTCGATCGAGGCAGAGAGCGAGGACGCGGTCGCCGAGATCGAGCAACTCCAAGAGGAGGTCGCCCAGATCGACGACCTGCTGGAGTTCATCACCGAGGTCGCCGAGCAGACGAACATGCTCGCGCTCAACGCCAACATCGAGGCCTCCCGCTCGGGCAGCGGGGAGTCGGGCGACGGGTTCGCCGTCGTCGCCGAGGAGGTCAAGGAACTGGCCGCCGACACCAAAGACGCCGCCGAAGACATCGAAGACCGGCTCGATCGGATCAAGGCCCAGACCGACACCACCGCCGAGGAAGTGCGCCGGACGTCCAGCGAGATCACCGAGCACACCGACTCGGTGCGCGAGGCCGCCGACGCGCTCGAAGAGATCGCCGGCTACGCTCAGGAGACCAACACCGGCGTCCAGGAGATCAGCGCGGCCACCCAGCAACAGGCCGCCTCGACTCAGGAGGTCGTCGCGATGGTCGACGAGGCCGCCACGATCAGCGAGGAGACGACCGCCGAGGCCGAGAACGTCGCCGCCGCCGCCGGGGAACAGACCACCGCGATGACGGAGGTGTCCGGCTCCGCGGCGTCGCTCTCACAGCAGGCCGCACAGCTCTCCGAAGCGCTCGACCGGTTCGATACCGACGCCGAAGCCGACGCGGGCGCTACCCGTAGCGCGCTACCCACGGACGGCCGATCCGACAGCACGAGTCCGGACGAGGAACTCGACGCGCTGACGGCCGAAGCGACGCGAGACGAGATGAACCGGGACGGAGCGATGCGAGACGAAGGAACTCAGGACGGGCTGCCGCGAAACGAGCAGTCCCAGGAATCCGGTGGCGAGTCATCGACGGACGCCGGATCTGGCGGTCCGGAGGGCGGTAGTTCGGACGACGCGGACAGCTCGGACGATGCAGACAGTTCGGACGACGATCAATCCGAGGAGGCCTTTACCTTCGGGTCGGCGGCACCCGACTCGGACGACACGTAGCTCGGCCGGACTCTTTACTCTCGTCGGTAGATCCGGAGTCGGCCGTCGAGAATAGTGAACTCGGACTTGAGGCCCGGCGGGATCGTCTCGGCCTTGCCGATGACGAGATACCCCCCGGGGCGCAGCGATTCAGAGATGGTCCGCAGGATCGACTGCTTGTACTCGTTGTCGATGTAGATAAAGAGGTTCCGGCAGATCACGAGATCGAAGCCGGACTTCGGTTCGCCGTTGATCAGGTCGTGGCGCTCGAACGCGACCATCTCCTTGACGGGATCGCGGATCTCGAAGCGCTCCCCGCTCTGGTCGACGTACCGGTGGTAGTTCGAGAGGAAGGTGAGCTGCTCGCCGACGTCGATGGTGCGGGTGCTTTCGTAGACGCCCTCGTTCGCGTCGTCCAGAGCCGCCTGGTTGATGTCGGTCGCCAGAATCGAGAGACGATCGCCCGCAGTGCGGGGGTCGTCGAGCCCGAGCATCGCCAGCGAGTACGGTTCGCGGCCGTCCGCGCAGGCGGCGCTCCAGGCGTGGATGCGCTCGCAGTCCTCGGAGAGGCTCCGCAGCACCGACCGGATTCCCTCCCAGACGTCTGGATTCCGGAAAAAGCCGGTGACGTTGATCGAGAGCGTGTCGAGCAGCTCTTGGCCCTCGTCGGGATCGTCCCGGAGAATGTCGAGGTACTCGGCGTAGTCGCCCGCGCCCGTTCGTCGCATCCGCGAGGAGAAGCGCCGCTGTAAGTAGCTATCGTTGTAGTGGCTCGTGGCGAACCCGAGGTTTTCCTCGATGTACGTCGTCAACCGATCGAACGCCTCGTCGTCGCTCACAGTTCCCTGACTTCCTGATCGCCGTCTGCGGTCTTGATCGAGAAGGCGCCGGTGTCGGTCTCGAACACCACGGTTCGGCCGCGCTGGCCACCGACCTCCTCGGCGACGATGGGGACGCCGAGCTTGTCGAGTTCCTCGCGCGCGGCGACGATGTTTCGCTGCCCGACGCCGTCGCCGAAGCTCTCGAAGTCGAACATGTCGCTGCCGCCCGCCACCTTCGCCTCGACGTCGGTGTAGCTCGCGCCCTTCTCGACCATCTGGCGCAGCATCGCGCGGACGGCCGTGTCGGCGAACTTGCCCGGCTTGTCCTCGCTGGCGTCGTTCGCGTCGCCGTCCGGCAGCATGATGTGTGCTAGCCCGCCGATCTCCGAGTCCTCGTCGTACAGTCCGACGGCGAGACACGAGCCGAGCCCGTAGGACTTGAGCGTCTGGCCGCTGTCGCTGACGACGAACTCCGAGATGCCGACGCGGATCGGATCCGGATCCGGTGCGCCCGGTTCGCTCCCGTACGTTTTCATGGGTCCGTCTCGATCTCCTCGATAGCGGCTTTCGTGGGTGCGTCCTCGATGCGGTTCATCGGCAGGTCGTTGATCGCGCGCTCGAGATCGGCCTCGTCGGGGATCGCGTAGATGTTGCAGTCGAACTCCCGGTCGGCGGCCTGCACGACTGTGTCGAACACGAACGCGAACTCCTGGTTCTCGCCGAGCTGGATCACGACGGGGTCGATCACGGCCGCGCCCATGTCGTGGATGTACTCGGGCGGCGAGTGGTCGATCGTCGTGTCGAGCACGTTCGCCCAGCCGTCCAAGAAGCCGCTGGCCATGATGTTGCCCAGCTCCTTGATCGCGCTCTGGCCCATCTGGCCGAACTCGTCGTCGGGCTCGTTGGGCACCATCGCGCGCACGATCTCTCGAGCCGAGGACTCGTCGAACAGGAACAGTAGATAGCCGCTCGGAGTCCCGTCGAACTCGAAGGCAACGCCGACGAGCTGCTCGTCGTCGATCTCCTCGGGCATGGCTTCCAGCGGGACGAAGTTGAGCCGGCGGATCTCGACGCTGGTGTCGATGCCGGTCAGCATCGTGACGTTGCTGGCCACCTCGTCGGCACCCCGCTGTGCGAGCCGATCGAACCCGGCGAGCTTGTCGTACTCGATGCCGGATTCGCCGTCGGCGCCTTGCCGTTCGAGCACCTCGGCCATCGCATCGTGTTCGGGGAACAGGTAGTAGCGGAACTCGATCTCCGTGTCGATCGCCTCGATCTGGCTCTGGAACAGCAGCGCTAGGTCGTCGGCGCCGGGCGTCGTGTCGACGTCGGCGAGGAACGCCTCGGCCGTGTCGCCTTCGACGAACTCCGGCGTCGCGACGTCGATCGCGGTGCCGAGCACGTCCGCCCAGCCGTCGATGAACCCGCTGTTCATGATCTGGCCGACCTCGGTGATCGTGCTCCGGTTCATTTCGTCGAACGCGTCGTCCGGGCCTTCGGGGAGCGACGGCGCGTCGTCGATCGTCGGCTGCAGCGTTTCGACGAGCCGGATCGCGCTCGCCCGATCGAAGACGATGACGGCGTGGCCGCCGAGCGCGCCGGATAGCTCGACACGGACGCCGACTTTCTTCGACTCGTCGGCGAGCTCTGCACGGATGTCCGACCCGCGCATGAAGTTGAGCTTCGTCACGCCGACGCGGGTGTCGACGCCGGTCAGGCGCGTGAGCCGCCCCGCGGCGAGCCCGGCGCCTTCCTGGGCCATCTGATAGAACGTTCCGAGTGCGTTAACATCTAGTTTCATACATCACCTAGGCGTAGGAGGTCTCGATGCTGTTGACCATCTCGACGAACTCCTGGAGGTCCGGGAACGCGTAGATCTCGGCCTCGATCTCGTAGCTGGGCACGTTCAGGCTGGAGTCGAAAAACAGCGCCAGATCCTCCTCGCCGAGCCCGGCCGTCCGGCCGACGATCTCCGCGGCCGGCGCGTACACGAGCTGTGGCGTCGCGATGTCGATCGTCGTGCCGAGCACGTCCGCCCAGCCGTCGATGAAGCCGCTGGCCATCATGTTGCCCAGCTCCTCGACGGCGCTTCTGGCCATCTCGCCGGACACGGAGGACATATCGTCGACCATGTCGTTGAGCATCAGCGCCGTGATCTTCTTGGCGCTCTGCTCGGGGAACAGGATGAGGATGTGCCCGTGGGGCGGCTCCATGAGCCGGACCCGGACGCCGACGCGCTTGCCGTCGTCGAGCTGCGAGGTCAGATCCTCGACGTCGATGAAGTTCGTCTTCGTCACCTCCATCTTCGCGTCTTCGCCCGTCAGCTTGCTCATGTTGTCGGCGACGCCGTTCGTGCCGACCTTCGCCATCTCGTTGATGAAGCTCAACTTCCGTATGTCGACCATCAGACTCATTGTATCACCATCATAGTGTTTCCACGTCCAGGATGTTCACGACGTCACCCTCGCCCAGCACGGTCGCCCCGCTGAGGCCCGGGATGTCCCCGAGGAACCCCTCGAACGGTTTGACCACGACTTCCTGCTGTCCGCGAATCTGGTCGCAGTGGAGCGCGACCGGGCGGACGTCGTCGCGAACTTTCACCGTCATGCCGTCGCCGTTGCGGCCGGTCTCGGGCGTCTCCAGGGCGTCGGCCAGCCGGATTAACGGGTAGCTCTCCTCACCCCGGGCGATCACTTCGCGCCCGTCTTCCGTCGAAACCGTGCCAGAGGGACCGATGTCCTCGACGACCTTGATCGGGATGCCGTACTCCTCGCCGCCGGATTCGACGAACAGGACGTCGGCGATCGCCACCGAGATCGGTACTCGGAGGCTGACCGTCGTCCCCTCGCCGACGTCGCTGTCGACCGACACCGAGCCGTCGAGGTCCTCGACCGTGCGAGCGACGACGTCCATTCCGACGCCGCGGCCGCTGACGTCGGTGACCTCCTCGCTGGTCGAGAAGCCCGAGTGGAACACGAGGTCGTACACTTCTTCGTCGTCCATCTCCAGCAGCTCCTCGTACTCGGCGATGCCTTCCTCGGCGGCCTCGTCGCGGATCGCGTCGACGTCGAGCCCGCGTCCGTCGTCTTCGATCTCGATGACGACCTCGTCGCGCTCGCGCCGGGCCCGGAGCTCGATCGTTCCCTCGGGGTCTTTGCCGGCCGCTTCGCGCTCCGCGGGCGGCTCGATCCCGTGGTCGATCGCGTTCCGGACCAGATGCATCAGCGGGTCGCCGATATCGTTGAGGATCGAGCGGTCGAGCTCGACGTCCTCGCCGTCCATCTCCAGGGCGACCTGCTTGTCCTGGTCGCGCGAGAGGTCCCGGACGAGCCGGGGGAGCTTGTTGGCCACGGTCTTGAGCGGGACGAGTCGCACGTCCATCACCGTGTCCTGCATCTCCGAAGTGATCGTCTCGAGTTCGTCGACCTCGCCCTCGATCACGGTCCGGGGCTCGTCGGCCTCGACGGCCCGCCGGAGGCGAGCGCGGGTCGTGACCAGCTCCTCGACGAGATTCATCAGGTCGTCGACCTGATCCACGTCGACCCGGATCGACTGGATCTCGTCGGCGCTGACGCCGGTGCCGGCGGCGGCCGACGGTGCGGACTCGGTGTCCGCCTCGTCGGTCGTCGGACTCGACGCCGCGGACCCGCCGGTCGCGTCGGTCGCGTCGGCTGTGTCCGCCTCGGTGTCGGTCGACGCGACGGCGTCGGCAGCATCGGTTTCGGCGTCCGCCGGTTCCGCGTCGCTGACCCCCGCGTCTGCGAGGTCGCCGTCTTCGGCGCCCGCGTCCACGGCGCCGGCCGATTCCGCGTCGACCGCCGCGTCGTCGGCCGCGTCCGCCTCGTCGGCGTCCGCGCCGTCGTCGGGCGTCGCCGCGTCGGCGCCGAACGTCGTGGTCTCGACCGAGGTATCGTCGGCTCCGCCGTCGTCGGCCTCGTCTTCCGTGTCGTCCAGCCCCATCGAGAGGTCGAGTTCGTCGGCCGTTCCGAACTCCTCGTCCTCGTCGGGACCGTCGGGGTCGCTGAAGTCGATGTCCTCGAACTGCCCCGCGCTGCTGAGCTCGACGCCCTCGTCGTCCGCGTCGCCGCTCTCGGCCGCACCGTCGGCGTCGGCACCGACGCCTTCGCTGCCGTCGCCGTCACTTTCCTCGGCGCTCGAACCGGCGTTCCCGTCGAACGGGTCGTCGAGTTCGAGTTCCGGCCCCTCGTCGGCGTCGTCGACCGTCGCGGACTCGCCGAACGAGATGTCGTCGAGGTCGTCGTCGGTGGCGCCCTCGTCGGACGTCTCGGTCGCGTCCTCCTCGGCCGGGGAGTCGTCGAGCGCGCCGTCGAGCGCGTCGCCGATGTCGGTCTCGTCGGCGTCGGACGCCGTCGCGTCGTCCGCTTCCGCGGACGCCGGTTCGTCGACAGACACCGGCTCGTCGCCGGAAACCGGTTCGTCAGCCGTCGCCGCGGACGCATCGTCTGCAGCTTGTTCGTCAGCCGTCGCCGCGGACGCGTCGTCCGCGGTCGGATCGTCGTCGACGTCCGCGGACGGCTCCGCGGCGACCGGCTCGTCGGCCGGGTCGTCCTCGACGCCAGCATCCGAACCGGCATCGTCGACGCCCTCGACCAACTCGTCGACCGACGGCTCGTCGGTCGGGTCGCCCTCGTCAGCCGGTTCGTCCTCGCCGATCAGTTCGCCGACCGACGGCTCGTCCGCGTCGCCGGCGCCGAACGGATCCTCCGACACCTCACCGGTTGCGAAGGGATCGTCGCCGCCGAGCTCGTCCTCGTCGAGCAGTTCGTCGAAGCCGACCTCGTCGTCGTCGAGTTCCTCGAACTCCAGTTCGGCGAGTTCGTCCTGAAGCTCGTCGAAGCCGACCGGATCGACCTCCTGTTTGAGCTCCTGGAACGTGTCCGACGCGTCGCCGTCGCCGGCGTCCGCGTCGGCGGGCTCGGCGTCCGCATCGTCCGCGGACGCCTCCGCGTCGTCGGCGTCACCGGCGTCGACCTCGTCGGGCGACGGCGCGTCGACGTCGACGTCGCCGACCTCGACGTCGTCGAACGTCCCCGCGTCGCCCAGATCGTCGAACCCTTCGACGTCGTCGACCTGCTCGACCATCTCGTCGAGATCGTCGTACTCGCTGAACTCGTCGAGCAGGTCGTCGACCTCCATATCGTCGGGATCGACGTCCGCGGCGGGCTCTTCGACAGCGGCGTCGGCGGGCTCGTCGGCCGTGGCGTCCTCGCGGTCGAGCCGGTCGGTCACCTCGGCGATGATCGCGTCCTCGACCGCGTCAACCGGGTCGAGCGCCGCGGAGATCGAGTTCTCCTGGACGGCGCTGGCGAACACGGCGTCGAAGCTGCCGCCGTAGTCGCCGTCGGCGATCTCCTCGGCCTCCGGAGCGGTTCCCAAGAGGTCGAACGCGTCTTCGAGCGCCTCGACGACGAGCATCCCCTGGGACTCCAGTTCCTCGGAGACGCCGAGCCGGACGTGGAACAGGTTGTGCGAGCCGTCCGCCGGCGCGCCCGCGGTTTCGACGAGCTCGTCGATTTCGCGGTCGCTGGGCTCGATCAGTCCCTCCGTCGCGGCCAGTTCCGCCCGGAGCCGATCGATCGTCTCGGTCGGATCGGTGCGGGGCTCGCCGTTCTCGGGCACCTCGTCGATCATCGCCTCGAGCTCGTCGACGCCCTCGAAGATCCGGTCCATCAGCTCCGGCGAAACTTCCAGCTGCCCGGAGCGGACGGCGTCGAGCAGATCCTCGAGGGCGTGAGCGAGATCGCTCGCGTCGGTAAAGCCCATCGCCCCGCAGTTGCCCTTCAGCGTGTGGGCCGTGCGGAAGATCTGCTCCATCGCCTCGTCGTCGTCGGGGGCCCGTTCCAGCGCGAGCAGCGCGTTGTTCAGCTCCGTGATGTTCTCCTCGCTCTCCTGAACGAACTCCCTGACGTACTCATCCATGCGTTTCCACCTCCGTCGAGAGCGCGTCGGTGATGCCGGCGGCGATCTCGCCGGCCGGCAGCACGCGGTCGACGTCGCCCGTCTCGATCGCCTGTCGCGGGATGCCGAAGACGGGGCTCGACGCCTCGTCCTGAGCGATCGTCGTCCCGCCGGCGGCCTTGATCGCGCTGATGCCGGCCGCGCCGTCCTTGCCCATGCCGGTCAGCGCGACGCCGACCAGCGGCGGGTCGACCCGCTCGGCCGCGGACCGCATCGTCACGTCGATCGCCGGGCGGACGCCGTGGACGCGCTCGTCCTCGGTGAGGCGCACGCGCAGGCGATCGCCCGACGCGTGGGCGACCTCCATGTGACGGTCGCCCCGTGCGATCAGCACTTCGCCGCCCGAGATCCGGTCGCCGTCGCTGGCTTCGCGAACGTCGTACTCGCACAGCTCGTCGAGTCGCGCGGCCAGCCTGTCGGTGAACTCCGCGGGCATGTGCTGGACGACCAGCACGCGCGCGTCGAGTTCGATCGGGAGATCGTACAGAATCCCCTCGACGATTTTCGGCCCGCCGGTGGAGGCCCCGACGACGATCGTGGGGTGCTCGTTGAACGAACCCTCGGCGGGGTCGATTCCCGCTGCGGGGTCGTCGGACGCCGTCGTCGCGGCGCCGCCGGAGGACCGGGGATCGGTCGTCCCGTCCGCCGATCGGTCCGCGGCGCCGGCCGAAGCGCGGTGAGCGGCCGCGGCGGCCCGCGAGGGCGCCAGCGTCGCCACGTCGGCGTCCGCGACGGCCTCGACGGTCTCGAGCAGGCGGTCTTTCAGCCCGGCGATGTCGGTCGATACTTCGCCGCTGGGTTTGGCGAGGAAGTCGACCGCGCCGCGCGCGAGCGCTTCCAGCGTCTCTTCTGCGCCCTCGCGCGTGTGCGCGCTCAACATGACGATGCGCGTCGGGTGCGTCGCCATGATCTCGCTGACGGCTTCGATGCCGTCCATCTCGGGCATCTGGACGTCCATCGTGACGACGTCGGGGTCGTGCTTCCGGACGGCCTCGACCGCCCGCCGGCCGTCGCTCGCGCGATGCACGTCGTAGCCGTGCTCGGCCAGGACGTTGCCGATGACCGTCCGCATGAACTGCGAGTCATCGACAACGAGTACGCTCGTCATGCCGGGACGACGTCCTTGAGCGCCTTGCGGACGCTCGGCTCCTCGAACGGCTTCGTCACGTACCCGTCGGCGCCGGCCTTGACGGCGAGTTTCATCTTCTCGCGCTGGCCGACGCTCGTGCACATGATGACCCGCGAGTCCGGGTCGAGTTTCTTGATCGCAGCCGTCGCCTTGATGCCGTTACATTTCGGCATCACGATGTCCATCATGACGATGTCCGGTTGCTGCTCTTTGTACAACTTGACCGCTTCCGCCCCGTTGGACGCCTCCCCTACGATGTCGTAGTCTTCTTCCAGAATCTGCCGTAGGAGATTCCGCATAAAATGAGAGTCGTCCACGATGAGCACCCCTGTCGACATTCAGTTGATACACCAACCACCGCTTGGCGAAACGGGACCATAAATGCTGTCTCTACATTATCACATACGATAACCGAAAGATCGCGTCGATTCGCCGGCGCTACCGTCGGAAAATTCGCGCGCGCTACCCGAACTGATGGAGCGGTGCCGTCGTCAGCTTCGACCGCGCAGTGAAAAATCGCTTCTCAGGCGTCGCCCGCGACGGCGACCAGCCCCTCGACGTCGAGCACCGAGATGCGATCGGCGTCGTCCGGCGACGGACTGATCACGGCTCGTACGAGCCTGTGGGCCAGCGCGGCGGCGTCGACGCCCGCCTCGGGCGCGGGCTGGCGGTGGATGCTGCTCACCGCGATCGACTCGACGCCCGATACCTGATCGACACGGATGCCGGCGCCCTGGCGATCCGAAGGTCTGTCGAAGACCAGAACGCGCTGGTCCTCGGGGTCGACCGCCGCGGACTCGTCGGCGGGCAGATAGACGCGCGGGTCGATGACCGCAGTGATGTCACCGCGGAGGTCGATCACGCCGTCGATGGCCTCCGCGGAGCGGGGGACTCGCGTGTACTCCCCGACTTCGACGACGCTCCGGACCCACTCGACGTCGACGGCGTAGCGATCGGCGCCGATCCGAAACACGACGAACCGCTCGCGCTCCTCGGTCTCTTCCTCTTCCTCCTGTGACTCCGGGTCCCGATCGCCCGACTCCTCGTCGCCGAGTTCCAGGAGTTTCTCCGGTAGTTCCGTCGACATCGTTTTTCTATTCACCGCGCCGGAGCACCAAAAACGTTGACCACTCTCGTTCGAACGTCTCCCGGTCGGCTGCAGTTACTTGCCGTAAGATTCAAATCTGATAGATAGGTAGTTGTGCGGACGAGATGTCCCAGGAACGCTCCGAGCAACCGATAGACGACGCCGATTCGCCCGAACAGCTCCTCGCGGCGCTGGGCGGGAAGTACAGCGCCGAGATCCTCGCCGCGACTCGCACCCCGACGTCGGCACAGGCGCTGAGCGACCACCTCGAAATTCCGATCGCGACCTGCTACCGACGGATCGAGGACCTGACCGAGGCCGGACTGCTCCGCTGTGAGGGCCGCCAACTCTCCGAGGAGGGGCGACGGACGAGCGTCTACCGTCGCACGCTCGATCGCCTGACGCTGGATTTCACCGGCGACGCTCCGACCATCGACCGCGAGGAGCGCTCGGAAGCCAAGAACCACCTTCAGGACCAACTCGACGAGTGACTCGTCCCGGTCGGCTCGTCCATCCCGGCAGGTGCGTCGGCGGCCGACGCGTCGAACGGTTTAAGATGTTCTCTCCATAGTACTGCAGTATGACCAAGGCAGGAACAGTCGGCCGAGACGACGCCGCCGCGGACGCCGAAACGGCCGCCACGGACGAGCGCGTGCTGTACGTCGGACGTGACCGACCGATCCGTATCAGCGCCGGACACCGCCTCATGCACCACGACGGCAAGTGCAGTCGCCCGCACGGGCACAACTACGAGATCGCGGTGCGCGTGACCGGCGAGCTCACCGAGGAGGGGTGGGTCGTCGACAAAGGCGATATTACCTCAGTAATATCCGACTGGGACCACATGTTCCTCCTGGAGACCGAGGATCCGCTCGTCGAGGCGTTCGAGTCGTCGGGCGACGGCGACGCCGTCGTCGAACTGGAGCGCCCGCCGACCGCGGAAGTGATGGCCGCAGTCCTCGAAGAGCGACTCGCCGACGCCTTACCCGACACCGTCAGCGACGTCGCGGTCCAGGTGAGCGAAACGGCCGAACTCTGCGGCGGGAGCCCGATCTGACCGTGCCCGTCAGCTCCGACGTCGAGGCCGATCGGGACGCCGATACCGATCGGGATGCCGAAGACGACGCGCCGGACGCCGACGCGCGCCCCGACGACGGCCTGCCGATCAACGAGCTGTTCTACTCGCTGCAGGGCGAGGGGCGACTCGCGGGAACGCCCTCGGTGTTCGTCCGCACCTCCGGCTGTAACCTCCGGTGCTGGTTCTGCGACTCCTATCACACCTCCTGGGAGCCGACCCACGCCTGGGAGTCGCTCGACGATATCGTCGCCGCGGTCGAGGACTACGAGGAGGCGGATCACGTCGTACTGACGGGCGGCGAACCGCTCGTCCACGACGCCGCGGTCGATCTGATCGAGCGCCTCGACGCCGCGGGCTACCACGTCACCGTCGAGACCAACGGGACGATCCACCGGGACGCCCCGATCGATCTCGCCAGCGTCAGCCCGAAACTGTCGAACAGCACGCCGACCGCCGAGCGCGATCCCGCGGGCGACGGCGAGTGGGCCGAGCGCCACGACGACCGCCGGATCGATATGGATGCACTGACCGGGCTCGTCGAGGACTACGACACGCAACTGAAGTTCGTTGTCGCGGATGAGGACGACCTCCCCGAGATCCTCGATCTACTCGACCGGCTCCGGGACGCCGCCGTGCCGATCTCCGACGAGGACGTCCTGCTGATGCCCGAAGGCGCGACCCGCGAACGTCTCGCCGAGACGCGCGAGCGCGTCGCCGACCTGGCGCTCGAACACGACTTCCGATACACGCCCCGCCTGCACGTCGACCTCTGGAACGACGCCCCCGAGACCTGATCACGACCATGACCGATACGACCACGCCCGACTCCGACGAGACGACCGACGAACAGCCGCCCGGCGCCGTCGTGCTGGCCTCGGGCGGGATGGACAGCGCGACCGCCGCCTACGTGGCGATCGAGCGCGGTTACGACCCGCACCTGCTCCACGCCTCCTACGGCCAGCGCACCGAGGGCAAGGAGTACGAGTGCGCTCGTGCGCTCGCCGAGGAGATCGACGCCGCGGACTTCCTGCGGGTCGAGACGAGCCACCTCGCACGCATCGGCGGGTCCAGCCTCACCGACGACGAGATGGACGTCGAGAACACCGGCAAACTATCGTCTGCCGAGCCCTCGGTCGCTGGCGCTCCCGAGGACGCCGACGAGACCGACGACGAGGAGATTCCGGACACGTACGTCCCGTTCCGGAACGCCAACCTGCTGTCGATGGCGGTCGCCTACGCCGAGGCCAACGACTGCGAGGCGATCTTTCTCGGCGCCCACAGCGAGGACTTCTCGGGCTACCCCGACTGTCGCCCCGAGTTCTTCGAGGCGTTCCAGACCGTGGTCGACGTCGGAACCAAGCCCGACACCGAGATCGAGGTCGCGGCGCCGTTCGTCGAGTTCTCCAAGACCGACATCGCCGAGCGCGGGATCGAACTGGACGTGCCCTACGAGATCACCTGGAGCTGCTACCGGGAGGAGGCGCCGGCCTGTGGCACCTGCGACGCCTGCGCCTACCGGCTGGAAGCGTTCCAGAACCTCGGCGTCCGCGACCCGATCGAGTACGAGGAACGCCCGGAGTACGCGGACTGACCGCTAATGGCATTTCCGCGCGCCGCTCACTCACCGGCCGCGCCCGACGCCGAGGACGCCGCGGCGTCGTCACGTCGAGCGGTACTGGTCACGTAGATTCCAGCGAGCACGATCGCACCGCCGACCAGCGTCAGCGGCGCCGGCACCTCGCCGAGCAGCGCCGCCGCCAGCAGCGTCGCGCCGACGGGCTCGCCCAGCAGCGTCACGCTGACGACGGTCGAGCGGACGTGTTCGAGCGCCCAGTTGACGACGGTGTGGCCGAGCACGCCCGGGCCGACGGCCAGCCCCAAAAATAGCAGCCACTCCCGCGGCGGGTACCCGAGCAGCGGGTGGCCCCGAACGAGCACGACGCCCAGCAGCGTCGCCGCGCAGGTCGCGTACACCACGGTGACGTAGGGAAAGAGCGACACGCGCTGGCGGATCGATCGGCCCGCAAGGAAGTAGACTGCCCCCGTCGCAGCACCGAGGACAGCCAGCGCGTTCCCGACGCTGGCGTCGCCGCCGACGGCGACCGACGCCGAGGGATCCGCGAGCGCCATCGCGACGGCGCCGGCCACCGTCGCGCCGATCCCGACGACGATTCGACGGTCGATCACCTCGCCGAGCAGTAGGTAGGCACCCAGCGCCACGAAGATCGGCTGTGTCTGAACGAGCGTCGTCGACGCCGCGACGGAAGTCCACGCCAGGCTCTCGAACCACGCCGCGAAGTGTACCGCAAGCGCGACGCCCGCGACGATCGCCGCGGCGGCGTCACGCCGGGACAGACGCCGGAACTCGCCGCGGCGCGACCCGAGTGCGAACGGGGCGACCAGCGCGAGCGTAAAGAGCACCCGGTAGAACGCCACGACGCTGGCCGCCGCCGCGCTCCAGCGCACGAGGATCGCCGCGGTGCTGACCGCCGCGACCGCGACCCCCAGCGCCGCCATCGGCGGCACGCGCTCGTCGGCCCACGCGCTGATGTCGACGGACACGTCACGACGGCGTCGCCGCTCGGGCTTTGCGTTTTCGGCTCACTCTCGGGCAGTCCCGACTCACTCTTCGAGCAGTTTGCGCGTCCGGCGGTGCCGATACCGGAACATCGGCTCGAACCCGACGACCGCGAGGGGACTGACCGCCCGGCCGGCGGCGCCGCCCGGCAGTTCGTACTCGATGTGGTCCCGCGCCAGCGTCGTGCCGTCGTCGGCCGCGAAAAACGAGTGGGTGTGGACCCAGTGCGCGAACGGCCCGCCGATCATCTCGTCGCGGAACCGGGCGACGCCCTCGCCGGACTCGCGCTCGACGATCCGGGACGTCCAGCGCTGACGCGGCCCGACGCCGAAGGGGCGGACCGACGCCCGGATCTCGGCGCCGGTGTCGAGAACCTCCGGATCGCGCTCGCCGTCCGGCCCGACGATCGACTCGACGCGCATGCGCATCCAGTCGGGCGTCAGGGCGACCAGCCCGTCGACGGTCGAGTGAAACGCCCAGACGTCTTCCAGCGGCGCGCGGACTCGCGTCTCGCGCTGGTACTCGGCCATAGCCACTGTAGGGGCGGGACGACCAAAACGGTCCGGACTCCGACAATCGGCGTCGTTACTTCAGACGCTCCTGCAGGAACGAGGGGTGGGCCGCGGTGACGCCGTCGATCTCGATGATGCTGTCGGCGATCACGTCAGCCAACTCGTCGCCGTCGCTCGCCCGCACCTCGGCCATCAGCATGTGGTCGCCGCTGGAGGTGTACAGCGACTCGATCTCCACCAAGTTCTTCAGCGCCCGCGTCGCCTCGACGTAGCGCTCGCTCTCGACGTCGATACCGACCAGCGCGATCGACTGGCTCGACAGCTTCTTCGGGTCCACGTCGGCGGAGTACCCGACGATAACGCCCTCGTCTTCGAGCTTTTCGATGTACTTCCGAACCGTGGGTTTCGAGACGTTCGCCCGGTTCGCGATGTCGGCGTAGGACGCCTTCGCGTCCTCCTCGAGAACAGAGAGGATACGATCTTCCGTAGACTCGGTACTCATACCCGTATATTTTGCGCCGAACGGAAAATATCTTTTGAATCGGTTAACCTTCGTGTGGCCGAGAGAATCGCCGGTCCCGCGAGCTGCCAACCGACTTAGGCGTGCCGGTCGAGCAGATCGTAGGAGCGTTCGGTCTCCCAGTCGTAGTCGTCGTCGAAGTACCGCTCTGCGAGCGGCTCGTCGGGCATCTCGCCGATCTCCTGTTTCTCCTGGGTGTAGGAGGGGCGATCGTCGTCGACGTAGAACCGACCGGTTAGCACCTTGCCGTCAGCAAGGGACTCTTCGGCTTCCTGGGCCATGTCCGCGGCCGCACCGCGGTCGTGGATGTCGTGGTCGTAGTCGTCGGACTCCTGGATGTCGATGTAGGGGACGTACTGCTTGGCGTCCTTGTTCCAGGTCGGACACTGGGTGAGGAAGTCGACGTGGGCGAACCCGTCGTGCTCCATCGCCTCGACGAGGATCTCCTTGGCCTGGTTCGGGTTGACCGCGGCCGTCCGCGCGACGTAGGACGACCCGGCGGTCAGCGACAGGCTCAGGGGTCGGATCGGCGACTTGGCCGATCCAGAAGGCTGGGTCTTGGACTTGTGACCCTTCGGACTCGTGGGCGAGGTCTGGCCCTTCGTGAGCCCGAAGATCTCGTTGTTGAACACGATGTATGTCATGTCGTGGTTCTCACGAGCCGTGTGGATGAAGTGGTTCCCGCCGATGCCGTAGCCGTCGCCGTCGCCGCCCGCGGCGATCACTTCGAGGCCGGGGTTGGCGAGGTTGGCGGCGCGGGCGACCGGCAGCGAGCGGCCGTGGATCGTGTGGAACCCGTAGCTGTCGAGGTAGCTGTTGAGCTTACCCGAACAGCCGATGCCCGTACACAGCAGCGTCTCCTCGGGCGAGCGGCCGACTTCCGGCAGGGCCTGTTTCAGCGCCTTGAGGACGCCGAAGTCGCCACAGCCAGGACACCAGGTCGGCTGGGGCTCGATGCCGGGCGTGTACTCGTCGCGGTCGATCTCGCGTTCTTCACCGATTGCGTTGAATGCGCTCATACGTGAATCACCTCGTGGTTAGTCTCCGGCGGCGGGCTCGATGCGGGTGTTGGTGCCCGGCGTCTGGCCCTCGCCGTCGATCTGCGCTTCGAAGCCTTCGACGATCTCCCAGGGCTCGAAGGGGTTGCCGTTGTACTTGAGCAGGCTCGACAGCTTGTCGCCGAACTGGCCGAGTTCCTTCTGGGTCAGACCGCGGAACTGGGCGGTGGCGTTCATCTCGACGACGATCGCCTCGTCGACGCTCTCTAAGAACTCGGTCATCTCCTGCTCGGGGTACGGCATCAGGTCGCTGACGCCGATGGACTTGACCGAGTAGCCCTGATCGTTGAGTCGGTCGACCGACTCCTCGACGGCACCCTGCTGGGAGCCCCACACGACGAGTCCGTAGTCGGCGTCCTCGGGACCGTGGTAGGACTGCTGGGACTCGTGTTCCTCGTCGAGTTCCGTGCGGATGGAGTTGAACTTCTGCAGGCGTCGGTCCATCTGGGCGACGCGGTTCTCGGGATCCTCGCTGATGTGGCCGGCGAGGTTGTGCTCGTTACCGGTCGCGAGATAGCGGCCGCCCTTCTGGCCGGGCAGCGAGCGCGGGCTGACGCCGTCCTCCGTGTCGTGGAGGAAGCGCTGGAACTTGCCCGACTCGTCGTGGGCCGCCTCGGCGATCTCGTCCTCGGTGAGGACGCTGCCCGGGTCCGGATCGGGCTGGCGATCGAAGAAGCCCTTGGGAACGCTGCGGT
Organism: Natronoarchaeum rubrum; assembly: GCF_024494695.1. The sequence goes on from NZ_JANHDP010000004.1 coordinate 79,458, forward strand.
TCTCGCCCGAAAGCTTCTGGTCGATGATGACGATCGCCGGGATCTGGTAGTCGTAGGCGATCTTGAACGCCATCCGCGTCTGCTCGTAGGCCTCGGCGGGGTTGCCGGGCGCGAACACGACGCGGTTCGAGTCACCCTGACTCGTGTACAGGATGTGCTCGAGGTCGGACTGCTCGGGCTTGGTGGGCATCCCCGTCGAGGGGCCGGCCCGCATCGCCTCGATCAGCACGATCGGCGTCTCGGTCATCTCGGCGAGGCCGAGCGGCTCGCTCATCAGCGCGAAGCCGCCGCCCGAAGAACCGGACATCGACTTCACGCCGGCGTGGCTGGCGCCGACCGCCAGCGCCGCCGCGGCGATCTCGTCCTCGACCTGCTCGGAGATTCCGCCGAACTCGGGCAGGTTCTGGGACATGATCGTGAACACGTCGGTCCACGGTGTCATCGGGTAGCCGGCGATGAAACGACAGCCGGCGTCGAGCGCACCGTAGGCGACGCCGTTGGAGCCCGAGACGAGCACCTGTTCTTCCTCGTTGGTACCCTCAGGGACGCGCAGGTCGTGCTCGAACTCGTACTCCTCGGAGACCAGTTCGTAGGCGTCGTGAAGCACCTCGATGTTCTGTTCGAGGATGTCGCCGCCCATCGCCTCGTCCATCAGGTTCTCGAACGGCTCGAGTTCGATGTCCAGCAGCGCGGCGGTGACGCCGACGCCGGCCGTGTTGCGCATGACCTCGCGGCCGTGCTCCTTGGCGATCGAGCGGAGATCGATGTCGAAGACGTGCCAGTCGTTCTCCTCGGCGCGCTCCTCGAGTTCCGGTACGTCCTCGGAGTCGAGCAGGCCGGAGTCGTAGACGATGATCCCGCCCTCTCGGAGATCGTCGAGGTTCTCCGAGAGCGGCTTGACCTCCTCGTCGCCGTAGTAAGCCTCGTCCTGCGGGTTCCGGGCGAACGAGTCGCCGAGCGCCAGCAGGAAGTTGTACCCGTCACCGCGCGACTGGACGTCGTGGTCGGCGGCGCGAATCTCCACGTACGTGTGGCCCCCGCGGATTCGCGACGGGTAGTGACGATGCGTGAACACGTTGAGCCCCGATCGCATCAGGGCCTTCGCGAAGTTCTGGCTCGTCGAGTCGATTCCGTCTCCGGAACCGCCCGCGATTCGCCAGATGAGTTCGTCGTCAGTCATATTTGGAGTCCCGGCCCGTAACGGGCCAGCAGTATCTGAATCTTTTGACTGACCCGAACTAAAGCCTTTGCTATCCATTGGCAAGGAACTATTGTGAAGGTCTACGTACACCGCAATATTCTAAACGATTGTTAATTATGTATCGAGGGCCGCGCCGTCACGACGCCGCCGTCAGCCGTCAGTTGGTACCACGGTACCAGCCGGATCGACCGGTTCGACAGACGACCCGTCAGATGCGTTGCCTGACCGTCCGGACGATCGCGTCGACGTCGAACTCGTCGTCGGCGATGTCGAAGACCGGTTCGCCGTCCACGTCGACCCTGAACACGCCGCCCTCTCCCGTCCGGAGCGTCACGGCCTCGATGTCGCGTTCGAGCGCCTGGAGGATCGCGCGCTGGAGGTCCATCGCTCGATCGAGGTGGCCGCAGGGAACGCAGTACTCGATTTCGACCGTGCTCATGCTCGACCGTTCCCGGCGAACGGCCAAAAAAAGCGCGGACGCCGCTCCCCTGCGTTGAGCCGATGCTGACTACGCTTCGGCGTCGAACCCGAGTTCGTCGGCGACTTTCGTCGTGAGTTCGTCGCGACTCAAGTTGGCCTTCACGCCGACTTTCTTGGCAACTGACTGGAGCTGGCGGTAGGAGAGGTCCCGTAGCTCGTTGGCGGATTCGGGCGTCTCGTCGACATCCAACTGTTCGAACACCTCAGCCGGGTCCTGCCCGTCCCCCTCGCTTTCGGCTTCCCGTTCGCTCGCTTCGTCTCCTCCCGCCTCGGGTGGCTCGGCGTCCTCGCTCGTTTCCGGCTCTTCGACGTCCTCACCGGCTTCCGGTTCGGCGTCGTCGTCTCCCACCTCGGGCTGGTCGGTACCGTCGTCAGGCTCCGACATCGCGGATACGTCCCTCTCTGACTCGTCCGGGTCCTCGATTTCCTCCGTTCCCTCGGACTCGTCGCCGACGTCGGGTTCTTGCGACGCTTCGTCCGCCTCCGCCTCCTCGCTCTCGGCTTGCTCGTCGAGGATCTCGGACACCTGCGCGGCGAGCCACTGTGCGAGCCGGGCGAGGCGACCGCTCGACTCGCCGTCTCCCCCCTCGCTCTCGTCGGACCCTGTGAGCGACTGCTGGATGCCGTCGGATTGCTGGATTCGCTCTCGGAGCCGGTCTTCGACCGCACGCCCGACGACGGCGCCAAACTCCCGTCCCACGGCGGCGCCGAACTCGCGGCCCAGCGCCGCGACGAACGCCTCGTCGTCGAGCAGCTTCGCCAGATCCACCTCGTCGCGGGAGCTCTCGGCGTCGTCCGGGGCGGCCGAGTCGACGGCTTGCTCCGCGTCCGTCTCGCTCATCAGGACGCCTCCTCGTCCTCGGCGGCGCTCTCGTCCTCGGCGTCCGTCTCCTCGATTGCCTCCCCGTCGCCGTCGTCTGCTCGCTGGTCGTCGGCGTCGTCCCGCTCGTCCTCGTCAGCGCTCTCCTCGGACTGCTCATCGTCTTCGCCGACCGGTTGCTCGCTCTCGCCGCTTCCCTCCGGTACCTCGTCGGTGTCGTCCTGCTCGGCGTCCGATCCCAGCAACTCCTCGGCGACGAGCACGCCGAGCCTGCGCCCGGCCGCCTCGCCGAGGCGACGGCCGAGCTGCTCGCCGATTCGCGCGCCGAGGGCTTCCCCCATCGAACTGTCGTCGATCTCCTCGCCGATGTCGGTGTCCGAGAGCACCTCGTCGACGTCGATCGCGTCCGTGAGCCCGCTCGTCGTCTCGGTCGCCGTGTCGTCGCTCATGGGGTATTCCCCGACGAAGCGGGCCAAAAGCGATGGTGACCACTGGTTACAGGATAGGTGCGGTTCGCCGGACGGTGGTTCGCCTTGGTTGCCCGGCGCCGGCAGCTCGACGCCGTCGCCCTGCTCGAAAAACGGGGTCGGGCTACTCGCGTCGGTCGTCGGCTTCGGCCGCGATGGCGAACGCGGTGATGCGCCGCCGCCGGAGCGACGCGAGGTGATACCGCGTCGTCATCGCAGCGTACGCGACCAGCGCGGCGGCCGCGGGGAGCGCGACCGTCAGCGAGGCGCCGAACGCGACGCCGTTGACCACCAGCCCGGCCGCCAGCAGGACCGGCAGGAACGTAAACAGCGTCGTGCGAGTCGGCGCCGCCCGGTAGAGCGTCGCCAGCATCTGCAGTCGTGCGTCCATCGTGTTCGTCCATCACAAACCTCGGCCGGCGGCAAAAACAGTTTCGATCGGTTATCTCGGCGCGAACGCGGTCATACACTCCGTACAGACCAGCGGCGCCTCGTCGAGCGCGGCCACGTTCGCCTCCGAGAGCCGACCCTCCTCGGCGAACACCGCCGCCGCGACGCCGGCCTTCATCACGCCGTCGGCGCCGCAGTTCGGACACTCGACGTCGGCCGACGATTCGAGGTAGTCCACGCGCGTGCGCAACCGCTTCACCTCGTCCCGGAGTTCGTCGACCGCCTCCCGGGCGTCGTCGCGTTCGCTCTCCGCTCTCTCGTCGTCGAGTTCCACCGACGCGCCGTCGTCCTCGACGCGCTCCCGGAGCGCCGCCAACTCTCGGGAGTCCTCCATCGACGCCCGGGCGACGATCTCGATCGCCTCGGAGAGGGGTATCGGCTCGTCCATCCACGGGAGTTCGACGTCCGGATCGGTCATACGCCACGCTACGACGGCCCGGGTAAAAACCGCTGCAGGGCCGCTCAGAGTTCGACGACGCTCTTGCCGACCAGCGTGTCGGGAACGGTCAGGACGTACGTCGTGGTCGCGCCGGCGCCGGTCGTCAGCCGGACCGTCACCTCGTCGCTGGGCGACAGGCCGTCGATCCCCGAGTCACCGTAGACGCGGACGTAGCCGAGGTCGCTCCCTTCGGTCAGCACTTGCTCGTCGCTTCCGACGACCTCGACCGATGGGGCCGGGTCGACGCCGTCGCCGACCGTCTGCACCGACAGGGCGGACAGGTCGACCGAGTCGGCGCCGGGCGCGGTCCGGACCCGCAGCGAGACGGTCTCGACGGTCCCGTCGTCGCCGACCTCGCCGAACGCGGAGACGACCTGCACCCGTTCGGTGATCTGGTCGAGGCTCTCCTCGCCGGTGTCGACGGCCTGAGACTGCAGCGCCATCGCCGTGTTCAGGAGGAGCGACGCCGCGATCGCCGCGACGAGGACCGCCGCGATGAACACCACCAGCGTCTCGACGCCGACCTGCGCGCGGTCGTCGGTTCGGCCTCGACCCTCCGAAATCATCTGTGGCTGTTCGTTAAAATACTGCTAACTACTGTACAAAAATACTCCGATCTCTGCCGATGAACGAAGCTTCGATCCGAGGAGAAAAGATCACTGCCCCGGCGCTTGCTCGTCGGAGACGTCGCCGCGCCGATAGCGTCCAGTCAGCCGGTAACCTTCGAGGTCGCCGTTCGGTCCGATCGACACCTCGTAGCGACCGAGGATGTCCTGGGTGTCGGGGATCGCGCTGCGCTCGATCACCTCGACGACGCCGGTCCAGCCGCCGCCCTCCTCGGCGCGCGTGATTTCGATGATGCCGTCGAACGGGTCGTCGATGAGTTCGTTCGCGACCCGCTCGGCCGTCTCGCGGGCGTCCCAGAGGTCGGCGCCGGTGTCCGCCTCGGACTCGTCCGCGACCGATGCCGCGTCGGCGTCCGCCGTATCCTCGACGTCTGCGACCGGCTGCTCGGACGTGTCGGCGTTCGACTCGCCCCCCTCGTTCGATTCCGTTTCGGTCTCCGTCGTCGATTCTTCCTCGTCGTCGGCCTCGGCCTCTTTGGTGCTCATTGTGTCGTCTCCCTCCGTTCGTTCGTCAGCCGGGCCGCCATCGCCCGATGCGGCGTCGTTAACCGTCCGATGGGAATCGTCGTGTTGGTAGCAAAAGCCGTCGGCGCCGGCCGTGCGCGAGCAGCGGGCTCCCGACGCAGTCAGGGCGCGACAGCGTGTCTCATTGGTTTCCGGTTCGGTCTCGGCCATGGTGGTTCGAGCGATGCGAGCGTTCGCGGTCTGTACCGAACTCTCCGCTCGTGGAGCCGCGGTCAGTCCTCCGTGGTTTGCTCGGGCGCGTGCTGTGGCGTGTCGACCTCCAGCTCCTGGAGATCCTGCATCTCACCCTCCGCGGAGGCCTCCTCGATCTTCGCGATCTCCTCGGCGTAGTGGAGGAACGTGTCGACCGACGCGACGACGACGCGCGCCTCGACCGTCAGCAGCTCGATCCCCACGACCGAGATCCGGGCCCAGACGTCGATGACGACGCCCTTGTCCAGAATCCGATCGAGAACCTCCGCCAGACTCGACCCCTGCGGCTCTTTTCGTACCATGCACGGTGAGCTACCACGCCGCCGGTAAAGAGGATTGTCGGAGGTTCGTTTAAATAAGGGATTCAAATAATACGACCGATATACGCGGCTGTTTATTGCCTCGCGGACCCAACTCGAACCCGGGGAAAACGGTTGCGTCGACCGGCACGAAACGCGGGGAGCGGTGAACCGGCCGACATCGCAACCGGGGCACAGACCGCCGAATGGGGGATCTATGACAGGCGATCATCTGTACGTCTACGGCATCGTCGAGGACGAAGAGCTAGAGCTGGACGTCGAGGGCGTCGGCGGCGCCGAGCGCATCTACACGGTTACGACCGGTGGCCTCTCGGCCGTCGTCTCCGACATCGACACGACCGATCCCGAGCGCACGACCGAGGCGATGGAGGCCCACGACCGCGTCCTGAAGGCGATCCTCGAAGACAGGACCGTCGTGCCGATGAGTTTCGGCATGGCGTTCAAGGACGAACGGACGCTCCGGAACGTGCTCGGCGGCGGCAAGCGCGCGTTCAGAAAAGCCCTCGACGAGGTCGAGGGGACCGTCGAACTCGGCGTGAAGCTCGTGGGCGACGCCGACGCTGATCTCCGGCGCGACCCGGCCCGGGAGGAGGCCCGCGACCGGCTCGAACCGATCGCCGTCGACGTCGTCGGCAACGACCTGTTCAGCGACCGCCTGCTGGTCAACGACTCCTACCTCGTCGACAGGGACGATCGCGTGGCGTTCGACGAGGCTGTCGGCGCGCTCGAACAGGACCTCGACGGCGTCGTCGTGCAGTACACCGGCCCGTTCGCACCGTACAACTTCGTGGACATCCGCATCGGCGCCGAACAGTAACCATGCTCGTGATCGACGACCTGCTCGTCCGGCCGTTCGTCTCGCTGCTCGACATCCTCCAGACGATGGCCTTAGAGGAGCTGTACGACGTCGATCGCATCCGCGACGATCTCAAGGAAACGCAACTGCTCTACGAGATCGGCGAACTCGACGAGGAAGAGTACCGGCGCCGACGGACGGATCTGGAGGAACAGCTCGAACTGGCCGAGCAGGTGCGCGAGGACCTGACGAGCGGGAAAATAGAGGTGAAAAACTGATGGCACACGACAGGCCCGACGACGAGGACGACCGCGAGAGTGACGACCGGTCGCCGGACCGCGAAGGAGAGGAGCAACCGACGGACCGTGGTGAGGACCGGCCGATCGACGCCGAGGATCGGCGATCCGAAGCGGACGATCGGCGTCGTGCCGGCGGCGAACCGGACGACGAACCGAGACCGGACGCCGACCGGCCTCGCGACGACGAGCGCACCGGCGGGTTCGGCATCGGCGTCGGCGGGCACGTCGGGCGACTGCTGAAGTTCCTCGACAACATCGGCGAGGAGTCCGACCGGCCCGGACGCCGACCGCCGTCCGGAAGCGACCGCGGGCGACTCGGCCGGACGCCGAAGGGCAAGCCGAGTTCGTCGGATCGCTTCGCGATCGACTTCGACGTCTCGATCGGCTCGCTCGGCGGCGATGATCGGAGCGGCGACCGGAGCGGCCGGTCGCGGGGCCGTCGACGCCGAAAGCGGGTCGCCGACGACGCCGGCGAACACCTCACGACCGTCAGGTACGACGGCGACGCCGTCGTCGTAACCGCCGACCTGCCGGGCATCGAGGCGTCGGATCTGACCGTCGGCGTCACCGACGACGGCCGGACGCTCGTCGTCGCCGCCGACCGCGAGGAGCTGGCTCGGATCCCCGTCGAGGACTGGGACGAGTCGGCCGTCAGCGCGACGTTCAACAACTTCATCCTCGAGGTCCGAGTCGACGACGCCGTCGTCGCCGGCGACCCCGAGTCGGTGGTGAGCCGATGAGCGAGTCCGAGGGCGCCCTCGCGGAGATCGCCGATCTGGTCGAGGAGGCCCAGCTATCCCTCGACCGACTCCGCGAAGAGGACGACCCCGAAGCCGAGCGAGAGGACCTGCAGCACCTCTACACGATCACGCAGGAGGCCGCCGACCTGCTCGAAACGATCGACGTCTCGGAGCTCCCCGACACCGTCGACGGCGAAGCGGTGATCGCCGCCGTCGAGGCCGGGGAACTAGAGGCCGCGATCGAGGAGGGCGATCTCGGGCGGGCGGTCGACTACAAGGCGCTGCTGAAGGCGATCGACTTCGGCAACCTCGCGTCGACGGCCGACATCACCGAGCTCGTCTCGGAGGGCAAAGACCTGAGCGACGCCGTCGACGATGCGACCGAGGACGACGCCGGAGTGGTCGGGAGCGACGACGAAGCGGCCGACGACGAGGACGACGGCATCGTCGACGGGTTCGACGCCGCCATCGGGGACGACAGCGGGCTCGGCGGCGAGGAGGGCCTCGGCGGCGGGATGGGCAACGTGGGGAACCTCCCCGACGAGGCCTACCAGGTCGCCATCCAGCAGAAGGCGATGGAAGCCGTCGACGAGTTCCGCGCGGGCGTGCTGGCGGCCCACGACAAGCTCCGGGCGCTCCACGAGAAGAACCGCGAGCAGATGCGCCGCCAGCACAACGAGCAGGGAACGAACTCGCGGAACCCGACGGCCCACTCGACCGTCGTGACCGACCGCGGCGACGTCGGCGGGAGCGCGACGCAACACTCGACGATCCCGACGGGAACCAAGTACTCGACCGCGCCGACGAGAACGCGCATCTACGGCAACCGGTTCGAGCGACGGAGACAAGCCAATGACACGACCAAAACCGATAATGAAGACCGCACCGGGAGGTGACCAGACGTGAGCCCGCGCGGAACCAAAGGGCCCCAGCCCTCCCGGGGGAAGAGCGACCTCGCGGACGTCGTCGAGATGCTGCTCGACAAGGGCGTCGTCATCAACGCCGACATCGCGGTGACCGTCGGCGACACCGAACTCCTCGGCGTGAAGATCCGGGCGGCGATCGCGTCGTTCGAGACGGCCGCGAAGTACGGCCTGGAGTTCCCCAGCGGCACCGACCGCAAGCGCGTCGAGGAGCAGACCGGCGTCCCCGCGGTGACGTCCGACGACGAGGTCGCCGACGACCAGATGCGCCTCTCGGAGCTGGTGTTCGACGACGGCCCGGCGGACGTCAACGTCGGGCCCGTCCCGCCCGCGAGCGTCACCGAAGGCGAGGACGACGAAACGGGAGAGGATGGGGGCGACGAGCAACGGACGGCGGACGACGGCGTGGACCTCGAAGCCGCGCCGGTGGCGAACGTCGAGGAGGACGACGATGCGAGCGAGGAGTGACCGCCGTGCGAGCGCCGGCGCGACGCGGGAGGTGACCGGGTGACCGAGATCAACGTCGACGGCGACCAGGCCCGCTCGGGACTGATGGCGCTGCTGGTCACGGTCGTCGAACTCCTGCTCGACGCCATGGAGCGCGAGGCCGTGCGCCGGATGGAGAGCGGTCGGCTCGCCGACGAGGAGATCGAGCGCCTCGGCGAGCAACTCGCCCGGCTGGAGGAAGAAATCGCCGAAATCAAGCGCGACGAGGGGATCGAAGAGGAGGTCGACAGCCTCCGGGGCGACCTCGACGGGATCGTCGGCGACGCCATCCGCGGCCTCGACGTCGAGCAGGAGACGATGGCGGACGTCGGGGACGAGCGCGACGCCGTCGCCGAGGACGCCGATCCGGAGAGAGGACGCGAACCGACTGCGCCCGACCGACCGGAGTGACCATCGATGCAGGACTCGACCGACGACGAGCGCCGCGCCGACGGGACCAGATTCGACGATCCCCGGGCAGACGGCTCGCCCGAGTTCGATCGGGGACGATACCTGTACTGCCTCGTGGATGCGCCCGAAGACAACGACGACGCCGCTACCGCCGACTTCGAGGCCGAAGGGCTCGCCGAGGAGCGCGCGTACCTCGTGCGGTCCGGCGGCGTCGGCGCGGTCGTCCACGGCTGCGAGTCGATCTACGACTCGGAGGACCCCCGTCAGGTCCAGCGCTGGCTGCTGGCCCACCAGCGCGTCGTCGACGAGGCCGGCGAGGCCTTTGGCACGCCGATTCCGTTCCGCTTTCACACGATCCTGCCGGGTGACGACGACACCGTCCGGGAGTGGCTCGACGACATCCGAACCGAGGCCGGCGCGCACCTCGACGAGCTCTCGGGGCACTGGGAGTACCGCATCTCCCTCAATCTCGACGAAGAGCAACTGGAGGACAGGCTCGCCGCCGAGGACGAGGAGCTGCGATCGCTCCGCGCGCGCACCGAGTCGGCGAGCGAGGGCAAGTCGTTCCTGCTCGAAAAGCAGTACGACCAGCAACTGAGCAAACTCGTGAGCCAGCACCGTCAGGAACTGCTCGAAGAGCTTCGCCAGCATATCGCGCCCCACGTCGAGCGCGCGGAGGTGCTCGGCCGCCGCCGCGCGACGATCGAGGGCGTCGACGCCGGTTCCGAGCCCGCTCAGCGCGTCGCGACGCTGGCCCACGAAGACGAGGTCGACGCGCTCGGCGCGGCGCTCGACGAGGTCGCGGCCAACCCCGGCGTCGAGATCGAGTTCACCGGACCGTGGCCGCCCTACACGTTCGCGCCGGAGTTCGCAGCCGAGTCGCTGGACGAGGAGATCGAACCGGGCGGAGGGAGGTGAGCCGGCGTGGAGCCCAGCCGCGACGAGGACGCCGTGGTCGACCTGCTCGACGTGCTCCTGCGGGACGGCGCGATGCTCCAGGCCGACGTGCTCGTCACCGTCGCGGACGTTCCGCTAATCGGGATCAACCTCCGGGCGGCGATCGCCGGGATGGCGACGATGCGGGATTACGGCTTCTTCGAGGAGTGGGACGCCGCGACGCGCGCCGAGACGGTCGGCGAGCAGCGCGCCGCGACCCGCCGGGGAAAGTTCGTCCCGCGCGGTGAGTCCGGCACGCACGGCGAGGCGGGTTCGTCCCCGCCCTCGAAGCGTCCCGGCGCGTCGCGGATGTCCGATCCCGGGCGGTCGCCGCCGTCGGAGCGCCCCGACCGGTCGAAGCGCCCGAGAGAGTCCGACTCGTGGCGCGACGACGAGACGGCGGCGTCGGGCCGCCCGCGTGACTCCGAGCGGCCGGGCGAGCCGGATCGATCATCGGTGTCGGAGCGCCCGCGCAGGTCGGAACGGCCGCGAGAACTCGACGTCGACGCGGGCGGGAAACCGGACGAGGAGAGCGAAACCGATCGAGAGACCGCGGAGCGTGAGGATGCCGAAGCGGAATCAAGCGACATCGAAGCGGAGCGGGATGACGCCGAAGTGGAATCAGGCGACGCCGAAATAGAGCGGGAAGACGCCGAAGCGGAGACGGACGACGACGAGCCGCCGGCGGACTCCTGAGCGCGCGCCGATCGGTCAGTTTTCGAGCGGGTACGACTCGACCACGGCGTCCAGCGCCTCGTGGTGCTCGGTGGTGTGGGGCGCCGTGAGCGGCGAGACACTCACTTTGCCGTCGACGACGGCGCGGCGGTCCGTTCCCTCGGCGTCCTCGATGTCGCCCTCGGCCATCCGATCCCAGATCCGGTCGTGGAGCGTGATCGTGTCGCCGTTGTGCGTCGCGTCCATGTCGTAGACGTGAGAGGGGCGCGTGACGGTCATCGGCGCCGGGTCGCCGTCGGGCAGCGGCGCGTTGACGTTGAGATAGTCGGCCTGCTCGAACACGCCGTTCCCCGCGGCGTTCTCGACGAGGTACTCGGTCGCTCGGGCGGCTTCGGCGTAGTCCTCGCGAGCCGTCTCGACCTCGTGGAACTCCATGTCGCCGGTGGGCACGTACAGCGAGACGGCGATCGCGGGGATACCGAAGAACGCCGCCTCGACCGCCGCGCTGACCGTCCCCGAGCGCCCGAGCACGTACTCGCCGAGGTTCGCGCCGCGGTTGCAGCCCGACACCACCAGATCGGGGTAGGGGCCGATCGCCTCCAGCCCGGCGACCACGCAGTCCGACGGCGTCCCGGCGATGGCGTAGCCCAGTTCGTGCTCCTCGATTCCGACCTCGGTCGACATCGCGCGGCCGACCGCGCTCTGGTCGTCGGCCGGCGCGACCACGGTCACGTTGCCGATATCGGCCAGCGCGTCGTGGAGCGCCCGGATCCCGACGCTCCCGATCCCGTCGTCGTTTGTCAGGAGGATCTCCAGCTCCTCGGACTCGTCCATGCCGGGACGGTCGGACGCCCCGGCGAAAAGCACACCGGTCGCGGTTCGAGACGACTCCCGATCGACGCCGCTCCCCGACCCGATCCGCCCGGATCCAGTGCGAGCGGCCGCCCGTCACAAATGCGAGGGTATCGCACGTCCGGGGCGGGTTTATGCCGAGCGACGATAACTGTTGACGCGTGACTACGTTCGTCGTAGTCGGCGGCGACGCCGCCGGCATGTCGGCCGCGAGCAAGGCCAAGCGAGAGGATCCCGACCTCGACGTCGTCGTGTTCGAGCGGGGCGAGTGGGTGTCCTACGGCGCCTGCGGGCTGCCCTACTACGTCAAGGGCGAGATCCAGTCGCTGCAGGACCTGGTTTCCGTGACGCCCGAGGAGTTCCGCGAGGAGCGCGACATCGACCTCCGGACGGGCCACGACGTGATCGACGTCGATCCCGACGACCGCACCGTCACCGCCCGCAGCGACGACGGCGAGGTGACGGTGGAATACGATCACCTGCTGCTGTCGACCGGCGCGGCCGCCGTCGAGCCGCGGATCGAGGGGCTCGACCGCGAGGGCGTCTTCACACTCGGCTCGATGTCAGACGGCAACGACCTCCGCGAGTACGTCGGGCGCGCCCGGTCCGAGGAGGACCTCCAGCAACCCGATCGTGGTCCAGCCTGCCAGTTCCTCGAAACCTGCAGCGGGCCGGTCGGGGTCGTCGGCGGCGGGTACATCGGCGTCGAGATGGCCGAGGCGCTGGCGGCCAACGGCTTCGAGGTCCACCTGTTCCAGCGCGGCGGTCGCATCCTCAAGCAGTTCAGCGAGGCGACGAGCGAGCGCATCCTCGATCACCTCCGCGACCAGGACGTCGCGGTGTACCTGGAAGCCGAGGTCGAAGCGCTGGTCGGCGCGGATCGCGTCGAGGCGATCGAGACGACCGACGACCGCGTCCCGATCGACATGGCGCTGGTCGGCACCGGCGTCCGACCGCGGACCGAGTTAGCGGAGGACGCCGGCATCGAACTCGGCGAGACGGGCGCGATCGCGACCGACACCTACCGGGAGACGAACCGTCCGGACGTCTACGCGGCGGGTGACTGCGCGGAGGCCGAACACGTCGTCACCGGCGAACCGGCGTACGTCCCGCTGGCGCTGACCGCGAATCGCCACGGGCGCGCGGTCGGCCAGACCGTCGCCGGGACGCCGTCGGAGGGCGGCGGAATCGCGGGGACGGCCGCCGTCAAGGCGTTCGAGGTCGAGGCCGCACGAACGGGGATCCTCAACCACGAGGAGGCCCGCGCGGCCGGGTTCGACCCGATCACCGAGACGATCGACGCGAAGTCCCGCGCCGGCTACTACCCCGAGGGCGGGACGGTGACCGTGACGCTCACCACCGACCGCGAGTCGGGGCGCGTTCTGGGCGGCTGTCTCGTCTCGGAGTATGGCGAGGGCGCCGTCCACCGCAGTCACGCCCTCGTCGGCGCCGTGACCGAGGGCGTCACCGTCGACGAACTGTCCGACTACGATCTGGCCTACGCGCCGCCGTTCAACACCACCTGGGACCCCGTGCTGACGGCGGCGAAGGTGCTCGGCGGCAAGCTCTGAGCGCGCCATCGCCGCGACGCGATCCGGTGTGCCATTCGATCCCGTCCCGTCGTCTATTTCGAGAGGTTTATACCGGAGCGGCAGGTATCGACTGATGCGTTCGAGGGCTCGTAGATCAGCGGTAGATCATCCCCCTGGCACGGGGAAGGCCTCGGGTTCAAATCCCGACGAGTCCATTTCCTTCACTTCGCTACGCTTCGTTCAGTCGATGGACTCGTCGACCTTCGCGAACCTTCGGTTCGCTCAGTCCCGACGAGTCCGTATCAGCTCCGATACGTCCGCTTTAGCCGGTCGCTCGTCGGTGTCTTGACGCCGCGGCGCTGTCGAGCATTGGCGTCGAGACGCAGCGCGTTACGAAATCCTTTAGTCGGCGTCCGCGCAAGCTCCCGTCGGGAACAGCACGGCCGCAAATCTGACTCGCCGCGTTTCTCGCGGCTCGGGATTGCGGAAGTGCGCCCGGCCCACAGAGGCCGGACTACGTCTGCGGTTGTGCGGTTCCTATCCTCAAATCATGGCACGAATGCACACTGACCGTCGTGGGTCGTCCGGTTCGGACCACCCCACGGCAGACGAACCGCCGGAGTGGAGCGACGTCGACGCCGACGAGATCGAAGAGCGCGTCGTCGAACTGGCCGAGCAGGGCAACGAGCCGAGCCAGATCGGCCAGAAGCTGCGCGACGAGGGCGTGAAGGGCACGCCCGTGCCGGACGTCAAGCTGGCGACCGGCAAGAAGGTCAACGAGATTCTCGAGGAGAACGACGCCGAGAGCGACCTCCCCGAGGACCTCCGGAACCTGCTGGAGCGATCGGTCCGCCTCTACGAGCACGTCGAGGAGAACCCCCAGGACCACCAGAACAAGCGCGCGCTTCAGAACACCGAGTCGAAGGTTCGCCGCCTGGCCAACTACTACCGCGGCGACGAGATCGACCAGGACTTCAAGTACACCTACGAGCGAGCCAAGGAGCTCCTGTAGATTCCGATGTCCGCCGCCGGTCGCACCGAACCCGACGCCCTCGCTGCCAGTGACGTCGCCGCCGCCGTTCGCGACGCGCCGTTCGTTCGGCTGTTCGCGAACGCTGACGGCGACGCGCTGGCAGCCGCGGGCGTCCTCGCGCGAGCGCTCGACGATCTGCGCCGGCCGTTCCAGGTCGGCGTCGTCGAGACGGCCGCCGAGAGCGCCGACCGGATCGCAGCCGGCGATTCCGAGGCGCTGGCCGTGACGATCGGCGTCGACGCCGACAGCGAGAGCGCCGACGCGCTCTCGATCCCGGCGACCGACCGACCGGCCAGCCTCACCGCCTTCGAGAGCGCGCGGGAACTGGGCGCGACGCCCGATCCCGTCCTCGCGCTCGCCGGCGTGCTCGCCGCGGGCGCAACGCCCGGTGCCGGCGAGACCGGCCCGGTTCTCGACGCCGCGCGCGAGATCGGCGTCGAACGGCGCCCCGGCGTCGGGACGCCGACGGCCGATCTCGCGGACGGGCTGGCCCACACCACGCTCGCCCGCGCGCCGTTCTCGGGCGACCCCGGAGCGGCGCAGGCGACGCTCGCCGAACTCGGACTGCCGACCGAACTCGACGCCGACGCGCACCGGCGCGTCGCGTCGCTGTTCGCGCTGGAGTCGACCGAGACTGACGCGGCGCCCGAACGCGCCGTCGACGCGACCGAGCGCGCGCTCCGACCGCACGCCGCGCCCGCCGACGCGCCGTTCGAGACCGTCGAAGGGTACGCCGACGTGCTCTCGGCGGTGGCGACCGACGCGCCGGGCACCGGCGTCGCGCTCGCGCTGGGCCACGACGCCCGCGCGGACGCGATCGAGACCTGGCGCCAGCACGCCGCCGCTGCCCACCGCGGGCTCGACGAGGCGACGACCGGCCGGTACGACGGCCTGTTCGTCGCGCGCGTCGACGTCACTCCCGTTCGGACGACCGCCCGGCTCCTGCGGGACTTTCAGTCCCCTGAGCCGGTCGCGATGGCCGTCTCGAACGACGAGGCCGCCGTCGCGGCCGCAGAGGCGTCCGGCGTGGACGCCGCGCTCGCCGCCGCCGTCGAGGAAGTCGGCGGCGCGTCGGTGGGCGCCCCCGAGCGCGGGTACGCACGGTACGACGGCGACACCAAGGCGTTCATCGCAGCGTTCAGGGAGGCACTATGAGACGGGCGACGATCCGCTCCGAACTCGACGATGCGAGTGTTATCGCACGAGCCATCCGGCCGGACAACACCGACGAGATGGACACGCGCGTCGAGACGGACGAGGACGGCACCCCGACAACCGTCGTCACCGAGATCGAGCGCGAGACGACCGGCGGACTCAGGACGAACGTCGACGACTACGTGGTCAACGTGGACGTCGCGACGCGAGTCGCACAGCACGCACACCGACACACCAACACACAATCATGAGCGAACGATCCGTATCGAAGCAGGCACAGGAAAAGCGGTGGTACACTATCCACGCTCCCGAGCAGTTCGACCGCGAGGAGCTGGGCGAGACCCCCGCAGACGAACCGGACAAGGTCCTCGGTCGCACGATCGAGACCACGCTGGGCGATCTCCGCAACGAGTCCAGCGAGAACAACACGAAGCTGAAGTTCAAGATCAACGACGTCGGGAGCGACGCGGCCTACACCGAGTTCGTCAAGCACGAGCTCACCCGCGACTACCTCCGCAGCCTCGTCCGCCGAGGCGCGTCGAAGGTCGAGGCGTACATCACGGTGCTGACGACCGACGACTACCGCGTCCAGGTCCAGCCCGTCGCCTTCACGACCAAGAAGGCCGACGCCAGCCAGGAGCAGGCGATCCGCCGCACGATGATCGACCTGGTCGAGGAGTCCGCCGAGGAACACTCCTTCGAGCAGCTGCTCGATAGCATCGTCGACGGCCGCCTCTCCAGCGCGATCTACGGCGAGGGCAAGGAGATCTACCCGCTGCGCCGCGTCGAGATCCAGAAGACGACGCTGGAAGCCCGCCCCGAGGAAGTCGCCGCCGAGGAAGAGACCGCGGTCGACGTCGACGAAGACGACGTCGAGGTCTGATCGGCGATTCAGAACTGATCCTTTTTCGCGCGCTCGGCTGACGAGTGGCGACGCCGCTCGGCGTCAGAAGAGATAGTGACGGACCTATTCGGTGACGACGATCGTCCCGTCCATCCCCTGGGGGACGTGGGGGATGCAGTAGTAGCCGTACTCGCCGGGCACCTCGAACGTGTGCTCGAACGTCTCTCCGCGCTGGATGTTGCCGCTCCGGCTGTCCGTCCAGGCGTTCTCGGCCTCGGACTGGCTCTCGTGGCCCCCGGTCGCGAAGTACTCCGCGTCCTCGGGGATGTTATCCTCGTAGGCCGTGATCGAGTGACCGCGCGAACTGGTGTTCCGCCAGACGACGGTGTCGCCGACCGACACCTCGTACGTGTCCGGCCGGAACGCGTTCGCGCTCATGCCGATGTCGTAGTCCCCGCCGCCGTCGCTCCCGAACCCGAGGACGGTACAGCCAGACAGTCCCGCTGCGGTTGCGCTCCCGACCGCGGCCAGGTACGCGCGACGCTTCATGCCTCCTTCTCGGGACCGGGAGAATTTATGAGCGCCGATTCGTTCGAGCGCGGCCCGCCCCTTTCAGTCCGCCCGTGTCGGCTGACCGGGGTGCTTTCGAGGCGTCAACGACGTCGATTGGCGCACCGATACCCCTCTGTGCTGCTAGCGTGAGGAATGTAAAGACGTAAGTCCCGCGTGGGCATTTCCGAACCACATGCAGCCACGGTTCGTCGGCCGGGTGAGTCTCGCCGACGCGGTGACGGTGGCCAACGCCGCGCTGGGCTTCCTCGCGGTCGTGGTCACCGTCGAGGACGTCGAGATCGGCGCCCGGTTGCTGCTGCTCGCGGCCGTCGCCGACGGACTCGACGGCGTCGTCGCGCGCCACGTCGGAAGCTCGGCCGCCGGACCGTATCTCGACTCGCTGGCCGACGTCGCTTCCTTTGCGGTGGCGCCGGCGGTGCTCGTGTTCGTCGCCGTCCGGGACGGCTGGGGCGTGGCCGCACCGGCGGCGACGCCCGAGGCAGCCCTGACCGCCGGCGTCCCCGCGCTGTTCGTCGCGATGGCCGTGCTCCGATTGGGGATGTACACCGCTTACGACACCAAAGACGAGTACACCGAGGGCGTCCCGACGACGCTGGCCGCGACAATCCTCAGCGCGGCCGTCCTCGCGGGCGTGACCGATCCCAACCTGCTGATCGCGGCGACCGCCCTGTTCTGTTACCTGATGGTCGCGCCGATCGAGTACCCCGACCTTCTGGCCCGCGACGCCTTTATTATGGGCGTAACCCACACGCTCGCGATCTTGCTCCCCACGTGGGCGAACAACTCCTTCCCGGTCGCGCTGCTGATCCTCGCGCTGGCGTACCTGACGCTGGGGCCGCGGTTCTACTGGCGCGACGGACTGCCAGAGCCGCCGCTGCTGGGGTCGAAAGGAAACGCTTAGGGGACGTACGCACACAGGTTCGTGTATATGAGTTCGGTCACGAGTCCGCGCGGCGATCGGTCCCGGTCGGGAGCCGTCGGCGCGCTCCCGGAGGTGTCCGCATGAGCGACGAGGAAAGCGGCGACGCCGAGGCGAACGGCGACGCCGCCGAGGATGCGGCCGACGAGGAGATCACGGTCGAGTCGCTCCGCGAGCGCCTCGAAGCGATCGAGGCCCAGCTCGACGACGCCGAAACCGAGAGCGACCTCGACGAGATCGAAGCCGAGATCGAGGGTCTCGAGGCGGACCTCGAAGCGGCCGATCTCCCCGAACCGGACGACGAAGACGAGGATCCGCCCGAAGAGGAGATTGAAGCGGAGAAAGACGACCTCGAAGACCAGCTCGAGGAGGCCCGCGGCCCCTACGCCGAGGACGTCGTCGCCGAGATCGAATCGGCGATCGACGAAATCGAGTCCAGCGAGTGGACCGAGGCGGGCGCCGCGGAGCTCGCGACGGCCGTCGACGACTTCCTCGACGCCGCCGGCGACGAACTCGACCAGTCCTTCGAGCGGACCGGCGAGGAGACCGACGATCTGACCGGCGCGCTCGAAGCGGCGATCGACGGCATCGAGGACGCCGGTCTCGACGCCGACGAGGACGCCGAGACGATCGCGGCGCTGCTCGACGACGCCGAAGCGCTCGTCGCCGACGTCGAAGACGCCGAAACCTGGAGCGATCTCTCGGTGCGCGAGAAACTCGACCACCACGGGTTCTACGACGTGCTCGACCACCGGAAGGACTTCCCGCCGGAGTGGCACGCGCTGAAGGTGTTCGAGAAGCGCGGCGAGGTCGACAAGATCCTCATCGCGCTCGACCTGCTCGACTCGGACTTCATGGAGGAGCACTGTCTCGAAGCGCTCCGCCGGATGGGTCCCGAGGAAGCCGTCGAGCCGATGCTGGAACGCGCTCAGAAGCGCGACCAGGACGCCATCGAGATTCTGGGCAAGATCGGCAGCGACGAGCCCGTCGATACGCTCGTCGAGTACATCGAGGGTGACGGTAACCCCGGGCTCCAGAAGGTCGTCCTCAAGGCGCTGGGCGAGATCGGCAGCGACGAGGTGACCCAGGACGTCGCCGACAAGCTCGTCTCCGACAACGAGTCGATCCGTTCGCGGGCCGCCCGCTCGCTGGGGATGATCGGCGACACGCGCGCGATCGACCCGCTCGCGGACGTACTCGAAGGCGACGACTCCGACACGGTGCGCGCGAGCGCGGCCTGGGCGCTCGTCCAGATCGGGACCGAGGACGCGCTCGACGAAGTCGGACAGTACAGCGACGATCGGGCGTATCTCGTTCAGTCGGAAGCCGAAAAGGCGCTCTAGACGCGGGTTACAGCAGCTCCACTTCTACTTGCGTCCCGCGGACGAACGTAACCGAAGACGGGCCGTTGGTTTCGCACGTCGCCGTCACGTCGCCAGTGCTGTCCGATGTCGGCCTCGAGGTGTCCCATCCTTCGCTATCGAAGTACCGCTCCCAGGCGTCGGCGTGGGTCGAGTCTTCGATCGTGACTTCGGTAGTCCCGCTGGACCGGATGACGTCCGATCCCGTTCCGGTTGCCCGGATTCGTAGCGTCGAGGACCGGGTCACTGACGACGGCTGCGTCGACTGCAAGTTCGCGTACGACAGCACGGCCCGGTCCGGGCCGCTCCCGGATGTCGTACAGACGAACTCCGGCGGTCGGACCATCACGCTGTTACCGTCGTCGGCGCGGAACGCAGCCCCGAGCTCGTAACTGATCTCGGTGCCCTCGTGGCGGTAGTTGAGTGAGCCGACAGGTTGAGCACTGACTGGTGTGTCGGTACCGATCTCCACCGTGAGTTGCGTCTCGTCGTCGACGCTGATACCGCCGCCCCGCGGGTTGATCTGGCTCACGCGCACCTCACCGCTGCCGTCCTGTAGATCGTTGAAGTTCACCGTCAGCGTCTCGAAGGCGCGCTCCGCGTTGCGGTTCTGCTCGCTGACCTGCGCGTCACCGAGCGCGCCCATCCCGAACACGTACACGAGTCCGACCGACGTGATGATGATCGAGAACACCAAGATGAAGGCCAGCACGTCGCTGACTGCCCGGTCGTCCAAACGACTGGAGCGCTCTGGTTGTGGTCCGATCATGCTGCCTCCAGCGTGATCTCTTCGTCACTAGCATCGTACCGAACGCGCACGTCGCCGCCGGTGATCGATACGGGTTCGACGGCCGTCACGTTTCTGAACGGCACCTCGATGTCCTCGGATGTTTGCGTTGCCGAGAGGATCAGGCACGTATTGGGATCCCACGTGTTGCATGCGCTCGAACCGGTGGCGAGCCTGACGCGATAGGAGCTTCCGGCGACCGTATCAGGATGTTCTACGAAGACGGTAGCACTCCCCGTCGGCGTCCGATTGGCCGCCTGATCGACGGCTGTAATTTCGGTCGCCAGCCTGTCGCCGATCGTTTCCATCTCCTGATAGGCGGCGCGGTCCTTCTGACTCTCGAGCATCGTCGTCGTCCCGATGAACAGCCCGGATATCAGGATCGTCGTGATGCCGATCGTCAGCACGTGGGTCAGCGCCGTCGAGACGCCGCGGTCGTCCGTGGTGAAGGTTCGTTTTCGTCTCATGGGTTCACCTCGATCGTGCTCTTGCGCAGGACGGACGGCGTTTCGTAGACGATTTGGATATCGGCATGATCGATCTCACCGCTCCCGTCGAACTCGACACCGACGATGGAGACGTCGACGTACGTCGGACTCGTTTCCGCTTTGCTCTCCGCGAGCAGTTCGCTGTACGTCGAGACGTTCTCCCGGAGTGCGACCACCTTTCCACCTCTGACATCCTCGTTGACGCCCCGGATCAATTCGGCCGTCGTGTTTTCGACCGACTGCTCGGTGCCTGTTCCATCCGACACCGCCTCGACGGTGCCACCCGAACCCATACTGGCGGTGAACAGCGTCGTCGAGAACACGATGGCGATTGCGATGAGTATCAGCGCAAACGACACTGCTCCCGCAAGAATAAGCTGGCCGCGGTCCGATTGTGTCTCTGTCATGGTTACCAGATTATCGTCAGTCGTACCTCGACGACGTTGTACACGTGGCTGTCAGGGGCGGCGTCCGGAATCGGATAGTAATCGTCGTCGCTCCTCTCCTCCGAAAGCTCCGATAGTTCCGCGTCGGGGGCCTCGTCAGAGCCGGACCGACAGTCGACGAGCGTCTGATCGTCGTAGAGCGTCACCGTGTGCGTCACAGTGACGGTTCTCTGAACTGCCGTGGCCTCCGCTACGATCGGCCTCGGGGTGCTGCCGCTCCCATTCGGACGGTACTCGGCGTCAAGCGTGTAGGCGCTGAACCGTTCCGTGAACGTCTGGTTGAGCATCGTCCCCAGCGAATTGTCCATCGGATGCGTCGAGTTGTACGTGGACCGGCCGTCCGGTGACCCGTAGAACGCTCTGCTTTCGTTATCCCAACACCGGAGCGTCTCCGAGAGGCTGCCGTCTTCGGCGGCGATCCGCAGCACGTCGGTCGCCTGCTGGCTCACGTCGGACTGGACGCCTCTGTCGATTTCGCCCGAAGTCGAGGGGAGCAACACCGCCGAGTTCAGTGCCATCAACACCGCTGTCAGCAGGATCATCGCACCGATGATGCCTTCGAGCGTGTACGCCTGCCCGCGGTCGTCGTCACCGACCGAATCGCCGGTGTCTCGCCGGGGCGGGCGGTTCGGATCAGCGTTGTTTCTCCCTGACATAGTTACCACACCCTCACGATGAGTCGATACGCTGGGTCGGCGTCGGCCGAATCGTCTATCCAGTCGCTGTCTCCTACTGTGACGATTCGAGCCGCCGTGGCGGTATCACTGCCCTCCGGGGACGGTCCGGCAGCCGCTTCGATGGCATCGATCTCGGCGTTACCGTCCTCGAGACCGATCGGATCCTCGCGATCCGTCTCCAGCGTCGTCATCGTTACGTTGACTCGTGTCGTCGAAGATACGTTGGCGGCGGCGCGCAGGTCGTTCTCGCCTCCTCCGAACCAGTGGTTGATCTCCTCGGCGGTGAGCTCGTTCGTCGCCTCGTCGTCCGACACGTTGTCGGCGATCAACATCGCGATCCGGTCGGCCTGGCTATCCGGGCCCTCGTCGGCGATCGCCTGCTCGTAGGGAGTGAACAGCGTCGGGAACATCAGAAACACCGCCCCAACGACCAGCAGGAAGATGCTGATCCCGACCGCGAAGTCCTGAACGGTCTGGGCGCGCTCGTCGCCGCCGAACGTCGCGCCGGAGAGTCGATCGCCGGACATGTTATCCGACGACCGCCCAGACCGCGAGCGAGATAGTCACCAGCACGACCACGAACTTGCAGCCGCTGAGCAGATCTGCGTCCCTGATGTAGCCGCTGATCAGTCCCGACAGGATCGCCTGCATCGTCACGGCGTGGAAGAACAGCATCGACATCAGTTCCGTGTCGACGTTGGCACCCAGCGCCGCGGGACCGCCGCCGCCGCCGCCGCCAGCGCTGTCGGTCAGTCCGGCCATCACGTCGAGGAACTGCGTCTGGAGGATCGCCATCACGGCCAGCAGCGTCAGGTACGTCATGATGATGATCACCATCTGCATCCGCGTGCGCGACTTGCGCTCGCGGACGATGTCGTCCTGGTTCTCGCTGGCCTGCGCGGCCGTCGACAGCACGTCCGAGATCTGGCTCGACGCCTCCTGGGCCTTGCTGATCAGCTTCACCGTCCGGGCGAGCCGCGGGACGTGATACTTGTTGTTGAACTCCACCAGGGCGTCCCGGAGATTCATCCCGTAGTTGACTTTCGCGTACATCGTCTCGAACTCGGTCGAGAGTTTCCCGGTGGATGTCTCCGCGACGGTGTTGAACGACTCCAGCAGCGTCAGCCCGGTATCGTTCGCGCTCGAGAGTTTCCGGAGGTTCTCCGAGATCTCGCCGAGCACCCGCTTCCGGTACCGGACGTTCCACTCGTAGAACACCGTCAGCGGAACCAGCACGATGTACATCGGAAGGTAGACGTACACGAACGTCCCCCAGACCGGTTCTGACTTCATCGCGCTGAGCGAGGTCGGCGCCGAGCCCGCGACCAGCGCGGTCGAGATGATCACCAAGGCCGCGGGCACGGTCAACGCCAGTGTCATCAGCGGATTGTCCCGGAAGAAGATGTGAGGGCGGCGAAGCACGTTGATCGTCTCCAGCGTCCCCTCGCGGTTCTTGATCCGGTCGAACACGCTGAAACTGCCGGTGTACTCCTCGATCAGTCCCAGATCGAGCAGGCCGCTGTCGTTGTCGACCTCCACCCACTGGCTCGACCCCTGCGGGTTCAGGAACCCGTCGCCGACCTCGTCTTCTTTCACTGTGGAGACCAGCACCAGAAAGCCCAGCCCCGTCAGCGGGATCATCCCGTAGACGGTGCCGTACAGCATCTCCGTCCTGCTCTGGCCCATCATCTGCATGATGACGAGGATGATGATCAACAGGAGCGGGAACAACGACAGCGTCATGTACATCTCGCCGAACAGCTCCAGGGTCTCGAGGGTGAGCTCCTGTTGCTGCTTGGCGGTCCGCATGTGCTTTTCTTTCTTGTCGTCGAGGAAGTCCTGCATGTCGCCGCCGCTGTTGACGATCGACAGCATGTCGGTCAGAAACTGGCTCAGCTCGTCGCTCGGCGTGTTCATCGACTGGTTCTGGATCGCCGAGCGGTAGTCCGTGTCGAAGTACTCGGTCTCCTGGACGATGCTCTGGAACTCCTTTGCGACCTCGCCGTACGTGTCGTCGGCTTTCGCCATCGCCTCCAGAATTTCCAGTTGATTGAGCCCCCCGATCGACAGCGCATACATGAAGGAGACCGCGTCGGGCAACAGCATATTGATCTCGCGCTTGCGCGCCGACGATCTGGAGTACGGCACCGCGATCAGCGTCCCGAAGCCGATGCCGAACCCGATCGCGCCGAACACGAGCCCGCTGACGAAGACGATGGCGGGAATCTTGATCGTCTGGATGAACTGGAGCACCGCCTCGTTGGGCACCGGCATCCCGAGCAGCGGTTCGGTGCTGCTGAAGACGCCGATCGAGACCAGCGAGTACCCGATCAGGATGCCGAGCATCCACAGCACGACGCCGCTCATGACGCCGATCGCCAGCGCCCGCGAGATGTACATCTCGACGGTGACGGGCATCCGCGCCTCGCCGAGCTTTCGCTCGACGTCTCTGACGAAGTCGCTGTCCTCGGAGAACAGCCGCTCGTACAGCGGGTAAAAGGCGTCGCCAAGTCCGCCGCCGGTGCTGAACCCGCTTCCGCCGGGCCCGCTACCGGTCGTGTCCAGACTCATCGTCAGTCATCACCGTCCTCGGCGTCGAAGTCGACGTACTCGAAGCCCTCGACCTGTTTGTCCGGGCCATCGTCGCCAGTGTCGTCCTCGTCGACATCGGTAAAGATCGAGTCGTCGTCCGCGCTGTCGATTTCGTCGAAGATCGATCCCGGCGCGTCGGTTTCCTCGGCGTCGGCGTCGCTGAAGACGTCGCCGCCCTCGTCGGCCTCGAACATCGACTCGGCGGCGGACGGATCGACCGACGTTCGGTCGGTGTCCTCGTCCGACGCCGACGCGTCCGCGGCGTCGGGCGTCTCTCCGGCGTCGACCGCGGGGTCGCTCGCATCGTCTTCGACCGACGGCTCTGCGGGCGGCGCACTCGATGTCTCCGCGTCGGGTGCCGGCTCGGCGGACGCGTCCACGCTGGGCGTTTCGGCGTCCTGCGGCCCTGTCTCCGGAGGGTCCGCATCCGACGACTCAGCGTCGACCGGCGCCGAATCCGGCGGGTCGGCATCCGTCGGCCGGTCAGCCGACGACTCGGCGTCCGGCCGCACTGCCGGTTCGTCGGCTCCGGACTCGTCGTCGTGCGGACGTTCCGGTTCCGGCGCCGTCGCATCGTCGCCGAACGGTCCGTCGGCGTCGCCCTCGAAGTCGTCGGTCGTCGGGCCGCCGAACCCGTCGTCGGCGTCGTCGAACAGCGACCCGTCGTCCGCGGGATCGGGATCGTCCCCGAACACCCCGCCGTCGTCGTGGTCGTCGCCGAACACGGACCCGGCCTCGCTCTCAGCGGAGGCGGACTCCGTTGGAGCGTTCGCTTCGTCGAGCTCCGTCGCGGCGTCAGCTTCGGCAGACTCCGGCTCCGCTCCCGCCCCAGCCGACTCCGGTTCGGTGCCTGTCTCGACGGACTCCGGTTCGGCGTCCGACGATCCGGGCGTCGAGTCGGGGTCGGATACCCCGGCAGCCGTGTCCGTTCCGGCAGGCTCAGACGCCGAATCCGCTTCGCTCCCGTCCAAGCCCGTCTCGGATGCTGTCGACTCGGCGTCAGCAGCGTCCGGCGAGATCGTCTCGCCCTCCAGTGCGGGCTGTGGCTCCGCGTCGTCGGTCGGCTCGCTTTCGGCTCCGGCGTCCGCGGCCGCATCGGCGCCGTCGGGCCCCTCGATCGCGGGCGTCGACTCGCTCCCGGTGCCGGCAGCGTCGGCCGCCTCGCCGGCGGTGTCGGTATCGAGATTGTCGATGGCGTCCCGCGCTTCGGGCGCGACGTCCTCGCCGGACGCGTCGGCCTCCGTGCCGTCGTCGAAGAAGAAGCCTCCCTCGTCGCTGAACCAGTCGGGCTCCTCGACGTCCTCGCCGTCGTCGCCGAAGGAGATTTCGTCGTTGTCGATGCCGAAGGCGTCGTCGTCCGGCGCCGAGCCGCCGAACTCAAACTCGTCGCCCTCGTCGTCGCCGGTCAGTTCCGGCTCCGCAGCGGCGTCGACGCCGTCGAGCGCACTCGCCAGTCCGCTGGGTGTCTTGCCCTTGTACTTCTGAAGGATCGACTCCTCTGCGCGTTCGAGGATGTCGGTCACCTCGTTGAGCCCCTCTTCGTTGGGGTCGGGCCGCGGGACCAGTTCCTCCTTCTCGGGATCGACGTCGATCAGGACGCTCTCCATCTCGCGGAGGTCTTCGAGGCTATCCTCGAGAACGCCGTTGGCGATCAGCGTCAGGATCGTCTCGGGATCGTTGATAAATGCCTGGATCGTCGCGGCGACCTGCGCGTACTCGTTGAGCCCGTTCTCGATGAGGTAGGCCAGAATCACCCGGCGTTTTTCGAGTTCGCGGTCGAGCCGCTCCTGGCCCCACCCGCGGTCGAACTTGATCTCCTCCAAGGTGTTCGACTCGCCCATCTTCAGGAACTCGTCGGTCTCGGCCTGCCACTGGTAGACGTCCTGAACGTTGATCTCGTCGTTCTCGGCGTCGTAGTGGTTGACCTCCGTCAGCACCTTGTTCCGGCGAACCTTGTGGCCCTGAACCCGCGTCTGGGTCTGGATCGACACCAGGTCCAGCGCCGTGAACATCGTCTTCGAGACGTTGATCGGCGCCGTGGTGAACCGCTTGAGCACCTCGCCGACGGAGTCGGCGTGGAACGTCGTGTAGGTGGTGTGGCCGGTCGACATGACCTGGAACAGCGTCCGGCCCTCCTCGCCGCGGATCTCGCCCATGACGATGTAGTCGGGACGCTGGCGGAGCGCGGCTTCCAGCAGGTCGAACTCGTCGACGTCGCCCTGCGAGTCGTCGGAGAACGACGGGCGCGTGATGCTGGCGATCCAGTTGCGCTGGGGCAGTTCGACCTCGCGGGTGTCCTCGATGGAGACGATCTTCGTGTTGCTCGGGATGAACAGCGAGACTGCGTTCAGGCTCGTGGTCTTCCCGGACGCAGTACCGCCAGCGAAGATCAGGCTCTTGTGGTTCTCGATGCAGAGCCAGAGGAACGCCATCTCGTCGAGCGAGAACGTCTTCCAGTTGATCAGGTCGATCGGCGTGAACGGGACGTCCTTGAACTGGCGGATCGTGTAGTTGGTCCCGTGGTCGGACACCTCGCGCCCCAGGGTGAGCTGTGAGCGCGACCCGTCAGGCAGCGTGGCGTCGACCTGCGGGCGGCGCTTGCTGATCCCCTTGCCCGAACGCTGGGCGAGTTTGACCACGAAGTCGTCGAGTTCCTCCTCGCCGTGGTAGATGTTCGTGATGATCTGCTCGTAGTCGCTGTGGTAGACGAAGACGGGCGAGTTGTACCCGTCGCAGGAGATGTCCTCGACGTTGATGTCGTGCTTGATGGGGTCGATCCGCTCGTAGCCGATGAAGTTCCGCTTTAGCAGGTACAGCAGCTTCTCGACCTGGTACTCCGTCAGCGTCTCGGGATCGTCTTCCAGTACGGCCACCTCGGGGCGCGCCTCGATGCCGTGGAGTCCGCCGTCGTCCTCGTCGTCGGGCTCGACGTCCCGGCCGAGCAGCTTCTTGATCTCGGTGACGTAGTCGCCGCTGCCGCTGCCGGGGCTGGTAAAGAGATCGTAGCGCTGGAGCAGCTTCTTGGTCTCCCGATCGATCACGTCCTTGCGGACGCTGTCGTCGCCCGCGGTGGCGATGTCGTCGTCGTTGTACTTGATCGCCGTTCGCAGCTTTCCGGTGAGAAAGTCCTGCAGGTCGAGTTCGATCTCGTTGAGGTACGGCTCGACGGCGTAGTACTTCTTCTCGTTTTCCTTTTCGGAGTGAAACAGGATGACGAAGGCGTAGGGTTTGTTGACCCAGTATCGGTTCTCCTCGCGGAAGTGGGTCTTTTTCTCCATCGGGACGGCCTTCTCGAGGTCGTAGCGGTTGACGACCGTCGTGTGGCCCTCGACCGTCGAGAAGAACTCGTCTTCGGCCTCGTGTTCGACGTTGACGGTCCGCTCGTCGACGAGGTCGGCCAACTCCTCGGCCTTCGAGTTGCCCTCGAACAGCTTGTCCTCTACGTCCTCGGGCTCGAAACCGAGGTGGTCGGCGGGCTCGAAGGGGACTTTCTCGCCATCCTCGCGCGGCGCCTCGACGCCGGTGCCCCGTCCCTCGTAGTAGAACTCCTGCTTGAAGTGCTCCCACTCGTAGACGTCCTTGGTACAGGGCGTCTGGACGGGGTCGATGTACTCCCAGAGCGTCCGATCGACGTCCTCGGCGATCTCCTCGTGCTCGCCGAACACCGATCCCAGCTCGTCGGGGTGAAAGCCGAGATACGGGACGGGATCGAACTGCACGCGGTTCCAGTCGTCGCCGGAGGGTTTCTCCGGTTCGGTGTCCTCTTCGTCGTCGGGACCGGCCTCCAGACCGAGACGTTCGCCCTCCGGACGCTCCGGGTACAGCTCCGAGATTTCGTTACCGTATCCGAACTCCTCCATGAAGTCCGCCCACGTGTACCCCCCGACACTCGCGGGCGTCGCGTCCGAAGACGGGTCCCCGTCGTCCTCGGAAGTGGCCGACTCATCGGCACCGTCGAATCGTCCAGAACCCGACTGGTCGGCGTCATCGATAGCCATTGGATACACCCTTTCTTTGACCAATCATAAAACCTTCCTACAATTATTGCTAGTGATAACTAGAGGTGTCGACGAACGCACGGATCCCCGAATAGCCGACCCCCATCCACGTACCGCGCTATCGGCGTCTACAGCCGATTATTGCCCGCAGAAGCCGACATCACGATGTGAATACAAGAAATAATTTTTCCCGTTTTAAAACTGAATACATGCGGCGTTTTATGGGCGACTAGCGAAGCATCGCGCCGGCGGGATGGGTAGCACAGACCTCGGGATCGTATCCGGCGTCGGTCAGCCCGGTTCCGAGCGCGAACACCGTCTCGCCGAGCATCGCCATCGACGCCTGCCCGCCGGCGTCGCTGACATCCTCGATCGCCTCGCCGACTCGCTCGCTCAACAGCCCGGCCTCCCGGGCGAATTGGCGGGAGGCGAAGATGAAACTCGACAGCGTGGGTTCTCCGACGACCCGCGAGAGCGCGCGCTCGCCGGCCTCGTCGATCGGGTCCGTCTCGCCGCCGAGCACCGCTTCGGTGTCGAGTTCGCCGAACGTCAGGTATTCGACGCGCGCGCGTGCGGGCACGGCGTCGAGCAGGTTGTGCTGCGGACCGCCGGGTTCGAGCCGGATCGGGACGCCGCCGCGAGCCTGCGCGACGACGTCGCCCAGCCCGGTTCCCGACTGGACCTCCGCGCCGTGGGCGATCGTGACGAGTTCGTTCTCCGAGAGCGCCAGCCCGAGCGCGCGGTTGGCAGCGAGCGCCGTTCCGAGCGCCATCGCGCCGGAGACGCCAAAGCCCGACCCGATGGGAAGTTCGGACTCGGCGGTGACGACCGCGCGAGCGTCCAGTGCGTCGAGGACGCGATCGACCGGCTCGACGTCGATGCTCGTGCCGTCGAGGTACACCTCCCGTTCGTCGGCCGGCCGGACCGTCACCTCGACGCCGTCGGTCAGCGCCAGTCCGGCGCCCTGAGAGCCGGCCTTGGTCGGGTCGTCGTCCTCCGAGATGCTGAAGAAGCCGGTGACGTGGCCCGGAACGAACGCGGTCGCCTCGTCGCTCATCGTCGCACCCCTCGCCCCCGTCGCTGTCCGATCATTGACGCGGTGTTCCGGTCGGATCCCAATAAGCGTACAGATTAGCGGTCGGCGCCGCGGCGTCGAGACGCCGCTGCGAAATCGGCGTCGGCCGACTCCGGAAACGACCTCGGCACGTTACTCCAGAAACGACATCCGCCCTACTTCGGAAACTGCCTCAGCACTCTACTCCTGAAGCTGCACCCGGCCTTCCCGGTTCATGTCGGCGTCCATCACGAGCTCGTCGCGATCGCGCAGTTCCTCCAGTTCGGTCTTGGCGTCGCCGCGGTCGTAGTCGGCCAGCACGGTCGCGGCGTCGAGCAGCAACTGCTCGGGGACGCCGCGTCCCTGGCCGCCCCGGTCGGTGCCGTGGGGCGACGTTTCGATGTCTTCGGCCATCACCCGGACGAACGCCCGGAGATCGTCATCGGGGCCGAGTTGCTCGTGCCAGCGCTTCGGGAAGTTGCTCACCCGATCGGTGCCGACCCGGTAGAACGTGTCCTCCTCGACCCACGTCTCGCTGTCGTCGGTGCGGCGTTCGATCTGCTCGCGAACGTTGCTCGGTCCCCGCGCGAAGAAGTTCTTCTCGGCGAGCGCCTCGACGTAGGCGTCGAGCTGGGCGTCGCTGACGCCCGGCCGCTCGTCGCCGTCGTAGCGCTCGATGTACAGCAGCAGGTCGCCGACGAGCATCGACTCGCCCTCTCGCTCGGCCTGTTCGATGACGTAGTCGTTCGGCTCGGGGTCGGTCACGTGCGAGTCGCCCACGGGCGCGGACAAAAGCGTGGGGGCACTTTGACGGGGCCACGGTGAGAACGAGTCGCTACGAACATGGTCGACGTCGGCGAACACTACCGACCGACGGACGGAACGCACGACCCCGGCGTCTACCGCGTCGTGGGGACGACCGACGCCGTGACGCTGCTGCGCGTCGCGGACGGCGACGGGCGGCGCGCCCACACCGGCGAGATCAGTCGGGTCAGCGAGCGCGACCTCGACACTGCGTTCGAGCCGGCGTCTGACCCCGACGCCGGGATAAACCCCGTTTCCGCGCTCCGGAACGTGCTCTCGGGGATGTACTGGAACGTGCGAAAGTTCCTGTAGTCGGCGCGGCTGTCGGAGCGGCCGTCAGCGCACCGACTCCAGCAGCAGGCGCTGTTCGACGCGCTCGACCCGCCGCTGGACGTCGCGGACGGCGTCCGCGTTGGCGCTGATCGAGGTGACGCCCTCGTCGACCAGGAACTCGACCATCTCGGGTTTCGACCCGGCCTGGCCGCAGATGCTGGTCTCGACGCCCCGTTCCCTGCAAGCGCGGATCGTCTCGCCGATGAGATTGAGCACGGCCGGATGGAGTTCGTCGAAGCGGTCGGCGACGGCGCTGTTGTTCCGGTCGACGGCGAGCGTGTACTGGGTCAGGTCGTTCGTGCCGAAGGAAACGAAGTCGACGCCGGCGTCGGCCAGCCCCTCGGCGCACAGCGCGGCGGCGGGCGTCTCGATCATCGCGCCCCACGAGCGCTTGTCGGGGTCGATGCCTGCCGCTTCCATCTCCCGGCGAGCGCCGAGTACGTCCTCGGCGTCGTTGACCAGCGGGAACATGATCTCGACGTTGTCGTACCCCTTCTCGTACAGGCGCCGGAACGCGGCCAGTTCGTGGCGGAACGATTCGGGCCGGTCGAGACTCCGCCGGATGCCCCGGTAGCCAAGCATCGGGTTGTGCTCCTCGGGTTCGTCCTCGCCGCCCTCTAACTCGCGGAACTCGTCGGTCGGCGCGTCGAGCGTGCGCACGCGCACCGGCCGCGGGTAGAACTCGTCGGCGACGGTGCTGATGCCGTCGACCAGCTCGTCGACGTAGGCGCGCTCGCCGTGGTCCTCGACGTAGCGCTCGGGCGTCTTGCCCAGCGAGGTCACCATGTGCTCGACCCGGAGCAGGCCGACGCCGTCGGCGCCGGTCGAGGCCGCGCGCTCGGCCGCCTCGGGGATCGAAAGGTTCACCTTCACCTCCGTCGCGGTCATCGGTTTGGATCGTTCCGCCGGACTGGTATCTACGGGTGCGCCACCACCGCCTGCGGCGCCCGTCTCGTCCGCTGCAGGCTCGTCCTCGACGTCCGCGATCCCTTCGACGACCATCCCGCGCTCGCCGTCGATCGTGACGGCTTGCCCGTCTTCGAGCGTCGCGGTCGCGCCGCCGGTGCCGACGACCGCGGGAACTTCGAGCTCGCGCGAGACGATGGCGGCGTGGCTGGTCATACCGCCCTCGTCGGTGACGATGCCGACGGCGCGCTTCATCGCGGGCACCATGTCGGGCATCGTCATCTCGGTGACGATCACGTCGCCCTCGCTCACTCGGTCCAGCTCGTCGAGCTGGTCGACGATGGTGACGGTGCCGCCCGCCTTACCGGGACTGGCTCCCAGCCCCGACACGAGTACCTCGTCGGTGGGATCGCCGCCGGACTGGTCGGTGACGGCCCCGCTGCCGTCGGTCGCGCTGGCGCGCTCGTCGCCCGACTCGGCGTCCGCATCGGCGCCGGCTCCCTGGGAATCGAGGTCCATGTCGCCGAGCGCGCCCTCGGACGCCGAACCCGACTCGCCCTCGATGGTCGTGATCGGTCGGGACTGGAGCATGTGGATCTCGCCGTCGACCATCGCCCACTCGACGTCCTGGGGCGTCCCGTAGTGCTCCTCGACGGCCTCGCCGAGGTCGACGAGGGCGTCGAGGTGCTCGTCGGAGAGGACGCGCTCCTCGCGCCGGTCTTCGGGGACCTGACGCTCGACGGTCTCACCGGTTTCGTCGTCCTTGACGTGCATCACCTTCTTGTCGGCGACGGTGACCTCCTCGACGGCGCCGTCCTCGCGGTCGACCACGTAGTTGTCCGGCGACACCGACCCGGAGACGACCGCCTCGCCGAGCCCCCAGGCGGACTCGACGACCATCCGCGGGTCGCCGGTCGAGGGGTGGCTCGTGAACATGACGCCGCTGCGGTCGGCGTCGACCATCCGCTGGACGACGACCGCGATGTCGACGATGCTGTGGTCAAAGCCCTGCTTCTGTCGGTAGTAGATCGCGCGCCGGGTGAACAGCGACGCCCAGCATTCCCGGACGCGTTCGAGCAGATCCGCTTCGGTGACGTTGAGGAACGTCTCCTGCTGGCCCGCGAAGCTCGCGTCGGGCAGGTCCTCGGCGGTCGCCGAGGAACGCACCGCCACGAACGGGTCGTCGCCCAGTTCTCCGTAGGCGTCGATGATCTCGGTCCGCAGCTCGGCCGGTAGCGGTGCGTCCAGAATCAACTCCTGCGCGCGCTCGGCCGCCTCGGACAGTGCGGCCGAGTCCTCGACGTCGACGTCGACGACCGAGAACAGGTCCTCGTCGATACCGGTCGATTCGAGGAACGACCGGTAGGATTCCGCGCCGACGACGAATCCCGAGGGGACGGGCAGGTCCGCGCCCGTCAGTTCGCCCAGCGACGCCCCTTTGCCGCCGACGGCGTCGACGTCGTCCGCACCGATCTCGTCCAGCCAGAGAACTCCCATCTGTGTTCGGGACGTCCACGACCGGCGTTATTAACTTTTCTAACAATCATTATAGATTTGAACGCACATTCGAGTAAATTCTGCGGGCGGACAGTCCCGATCACCGGTTCGATCCCGGCGTCGCGCCGCTCCCTCACCACCGCCTCGGTGCCTACATTTATCTGGAACGAACGCCTCGCAAACGAGCATGCGACTGACAACATCGCTTCGGTGGGCGCTGTACTATCGCGGACTCGCGCTACTTTCCTTTCTCTTCGGCGCGGTCGTGGCCGCCGCGGGCGTCTGGGTCGGACTCTACGACGTGGTCGTGGCGCTGCTCGAACTGGCGTCGGGCGGCAGCGGAAACGTCTCGGACGCGCTGTCGGCGTCGCGCCCGCTCGCGGGCGGTGCGCTGGTGGTGCTCGGCTTCGCCGTCTGGCAGGTCGGCAAGACCGCGGCGTTCTACAAGACGCTCACGCAGGCGACGGAAGCCGAAATGGCCGACCGGTTCGACACCCAGACCGTCAAGAGCGAGATTCTCGCGGCGCTGGACGAACAGCTCTCGGACCTGCACGCCGACGTGGAGACGACCCGCCGTCAGGTCAGTCGACTGAACCGCGAGGGCCACGCCGACGAACTGGTCGAGGACGGCGTCGACGCCGAAACCGGGGCGAGCAACGACGATCGGGCTTCGGCGTCGAACGGCGCCGACCGCGGCACGGCGTCGGACGGTGCCGATCGCACTTCGGCATCGAACGGCGCCGACCGGACAACTGAGACGCGATCGGCGGAGAGCGAGACGCCGTCGAGCGGGACTGGAAGCCGGTAGTCGCATAGTGTTCGCTCTCGCCAATTACTGGTTGTCGCCCGCACCGTTACGACAACCGGTAACCAGTGAGAGTAAACACTATCAGGCCTCGACGATCTCGTCGGATTCGATCTCCGGTACCGCGATCGTCCCTTCTAAACTCGTCACTCCCGTCCCCCCAACGCGGATCTCCTCGCCGACCTCGACGTGCACCTCGCCGGGGCGGTCGAGCACGTGGCCTTGCTCGAACAGCAACTCGTCGGGGAGGTCGCCGCCGAACGCGTCGGTTCGCCGGAGGTAGGCGCCGACGGCGCCCGAAGCGGTGCCGGTGACCGGGTCCTCGGGAATGCCCGCGCCGGGCGCGAACATCCGCCCGTGCAGCGTCGCGTCGGGCGAGAGCGCGTCGAACGTAAAGAGATAGAGCCCGGTCGCGCCCACCTCCTCGCACAGCGCCTCGATCGCCGCCGGATCGGGGTCGGCGCCGCTGACCTGCCGGAAGTACGTCGCCGGGACGATCAGGTACGGCAGGCCCGTCGAGGCGACCGCCAGCGGCAGATCGATTTCCAGTTCCCGCAGCGCGACGCCGTCGATCCCCAGCGCGTCGGCGACCCGATCGTACTCGAGGTCGACCTCTCGGAACTCGGGGCTGTTCTGAGTCATCCAGACGACGCCGTTCTCGGTGATCTCGACGTCGAGGACGCCGACGTTCGTTTCGAGGGTGTGTTCGCCAGCCGGCAGCCCCTCGGCTTCCCGGAGATAGACGTGGCTCCCGATCGTGGCGTGGCCACAGAGGTCGACCTCCTCGGTCGGGGTAAAGTAGC
Source organism: Natronoarchaeum rubrum (assembly GCF_024494695.1). The sequence continues at coordinate 113,703 of NZ_JANHDP010000004.1, forward strand.
GCACCTTCCGATCGGCGGGTCCGCTGGGCAGCAAGAACGCGGTCTCGCTGACCGACAGCTCGCTGGCGATCGCCTGCATCTGATCGTCGGACAGTCCCTCGGCGTCCGGGACGACCCCGGCCGGGTTTCCGGCCATGGGATCGTCGGCGAACGCGTCGACGAGGGCGACATCGAGCTCGCTCGATTCGCTCATAGCAGGGGACAACGGGCACCGCCCTCAAAGGAGTGACGCCGTGACGACAGCCCGCGCGTCGGCGTCGAGCGTCCGCGGCGGCGCGCTCGGAGCTACAGTCCGCCGAGCCACTCGGCCAGATCGGTCACGACCGACTCGGCGACGTTGTTCGGGACGGTGTACTCCGCCGGGACGGAGGTGCCGTACCCGGGCATGAACATGTGGTTGAGCTGCGCGTACGACTCGAAGGAGGCCTCGGCGTCGCCCGACAGTTCGGACTGCCAGACGCCGAAGTCGTCCTCGGGCGACACCTGATAGTCGCGGTCGCCCTGCAGGAACAGGGTCGGCGCCGACAGGTCGGCGGCCGTGGCGACTTGGTCGTAGTCAGCGACGCTGTCCCAGAACGCGCCCGACTCCTGAAACAGCTGGTCGCCGTCCTGGTAGTTTCCGTTGCGGATCTGCTCGGCCATGTTTCGGGCGGCCTGCAGCTGGGTCTGGGCGGCGGGGAGGTCGTGCTCGCCGAGAGACGTGAGATACTCGTACTGGTCGACGAACACGTCCGGCAGCGGCCGAGCCGGGGCCGCGAGCGCGGCGCCGCCGGCCAGATCGTCCGATCGCTCGACGATCCGCGGCATCGCCATGCCGCCGAGGCTGTGGCCGACCGCGGCGACCGGCCCGACCGACTCGACCTGCCGGATGCGGTCGACGGCCGCCAGCGTGTCCGAGACGACGATCCGGTCGAACGTCGCGTCCGCGGGCGCGACGTTGCAGGCGTACGTTCGCTTGTCGTAGCGCAGCGCGGCGACGCCGTTGCTCGCCAGCCCCTCCGCGAGGTCCTTGAACGGCTTGTTCGGGCTCCCACGGCGGGATTCGTTGCGGTTCACCGGGCCGCTTCCGTGGACGAGGACGACGCCGGGGACCTCGCCGTCTACGTCGGGAAGCGTCAGCGTCCCCTCGATCAGACAGTCCTCGACGTCGAGTTCGACCGTCTGCTCTTCGAACGCGTCCGGGTCGACGTATTCGGGGCGCGAGTACTGGCCGCCGACGACGGCCCCGAGCAGCTGGGAATCCTCGGTGTGGGTGACCTGCAGGTCGGCGTCGGCTTCCGAGAACGCGAGCGTCGCGACGACGGCGCCCCGCCCCTGGACGGTCGGCGTCTCGGTTCCCGCGAGCTCGACGTACTCGTCGCCCGCGGCCGACAGCCCCATCCAGAGCCGTTCGAGCTGGGCGACGAGCTGGACCTGACTGGTTACTTCCGATGAGAAGTGCTCGGCGGCGCTCTCGTACTCGCCGGCCGAGAGGTCTCTGACCAACGCCGTCACGACCTCCTCGGGCGTCGCGGATCCATCGGCGTCGGACCCGTCGCCGGTCGACTCGTTGTCGCCGTCCCCGGGCTCGTCGTCGCCCTCCGAATCGTCCGAAAACAGCCCCGTGCAGCCCGCGAACGACGCGGCGGTAGCGGTGCTCAGTCCCGCGAGCAGCGATCGACGGGTCGAAGCTCGTCGCTTCATTGTCTTGACATGCGAGGGCAGACGTTAAATTAGTTTATACTCCGCAGAACGTAACCGCGGGATTCGCCGGTCCCACGTCGGCTACGCGCCCGCGGCGTCGAGACGCACCACTTTAGGCGGTCCGCCGCCCTCTGGTACGCATGGGCGAGCTTCCGGACGAGTTCAAGTGCACGGTCACCGACTGGGACTACATCTACAGCCTCTGTCGGACGGTTAGCGATCAGGTCAAGGCCGCGGAGTTCGAGCCCGACGTCGTCGTCGCGCTGGCCCGGGGCGGCTGGTTCGCGGGGCGCTGTCTCTGTGACTTCCTCGGGCTCGACGACCTGACGAGCCTGAAGATGGAACACTACGTCGGCACCGGCGAGAAGGCCGACGAGCCTCAGGTCCGCTACCCGATGCCGGAAGGCAGCGTCGAGGGCAAGGACGTGCTGATCATCGACGACATCGCCGACACCGGCGGATCGATCCGGCGCGCCCACGAGTACGTCACCGAGCGGAATCCGGGAGAGGTCCGCACCGCTACCCTCCAGCTGCTCCAGACCAGCGAGTTCGAGCCGGAGTTCGTCGGCGAGCGCTTGGAGGAGTGGGCCTGGATCGTCTACCCGTGGAACTTCATCGAGGACATGATCGAGCTGATCGAGGGCGTCATGGAGCGGGCCGATCAGGACGCGTTCGACCGCGAGGACGTCCGCCACTACCTCTCGGAGTTCCACGACGTCGACCGCATCGAGATGGAGATAGCCCAGCCCGACCGGCTCGACGAGGTGCTGACCGAGATGGAACGGCGCGGCGTGCTCGACGCCGCGGCCGCCGACGGGGACCGCTGGCGGCTCGCCGAGTAAGTCGACCGGGCCGGCCGAACACCGCGCGGGCCGTGGCGTCTGACCGGGTGGACTACTCGAGTCGCACGTTGTCGAAGACGTGCCGAACGCCGGTCTCCCAGATGATGTTCATGCCGACCGCAACGGTCGCCGCTCCCTCTATATCGCTGACGTCGTAGCTGAACGTCTTCCAGCCGGAGTGGCCCTCAATGTCGTTGTCACGATCGAAGTCGACTTCGACGAGTTCGTCCGACGATTTCTCGCCGGCGTAGAACGCCACCTGCGTCAGGATGTTGAACGACTTCTCGTCGTTGTACACGTCGACGAGCACCGACTCCGTTCCCGAGAGGTCGACCCTCTGGGCGACCCAGATGGTGCCGTCGTCGGCGCTCCCGTCCAGGTAAAACTCGACGGAAGAGTTCTCATCAGATGCCTTGCTGTCGACGACCGTCACGCCGTGGTCGACCTTCTCGGTCGAGTCGCCCGGCTCTTCGGGGAGGTCGGTGCCGACGGTCCAGCCGTCGAGATCGCTTTCGAACGATTGGTTTGCGAGTTCGTCCGGAACTGTGTCTCCCGGTTCTGATTCGTTGGGGCCAGAATCGTCCGACTCGTTGGGGTCGGAACCGTTCGGCGCCGATTCGTTCGGGTCGGACTGGTCCGGATCGCCGTCCGAGTCGTTCTCTAAAATCCCTGCGCAACCGGCTGTGGCGGATGCGCCGAGCGCGCACGCCGCGGTGGAGAGCAGTTTTCTGCGTCGCATCGTCGTTGGCTTCGAGCCCCCGGGCTAGATATCTTCTCTAAGCTAAAACGCTTATTTGAGCTACGCCGTCGCGATGGCGGACCGACGTGGGTGTCGTACCAGACGGCTCACTGCAGGCGGCTAACGCCCGCTTACTCGCGTCGCCGACCGCGACCGTCGTCCCGGACGTACTCCAGAGCGGTGACGTACTCCGCGGGATCGACGCGGTCGTCGGACTCGCGGAGACGTTCACGAATTTTCGTTGGAGTCATGTGATAACGTACGACAGTATCGCGCATAACTGCTTCGGTGGGCGTCGCTACGTCGCAGTACGGTCGAGCCGGTCGTCGGACAGTTCGGAGCGATCAGTCCGCGACCGCCGGCTCCTCGGCTTCGACGGCCGTGGGATCCTGAATCCAGAGGTCGCCGAACAGTTCGTCCTGCTGGAGCTGGACGTGCCCGCGGTTCGCGAGAAAGAGCAGCGCGAGGTACGTCTCGACGCGGGAGCCGCCGGCGTCGTCGACCTCGGCGTACAGCACCTCCCGGCGGCCGGCGTCGTAGTGCTCGCGCAGCACGCGGTTGACGTCCTCGATCACGGACTCGATGTCCTCCTCGTGAGCGTTGCCGGTGACCTCGTCCTCGGTGGGCTCGTCGTCCGCCCGAAGGTCGTCGCCCGAGTGATAATCGAGCGTCTGGGTGCCACGGCGGAACCCCTGGGGCGAGTCGGTCGTGTCGTACTCGCGTGACTCCTTCCACCGCGAGTCGCGCTCGGCCTCGCGGAGCTCGCGGACGAGTTCGTCGAGCGTCTCGGGTTTGCCCCGAACGCTCTTTCGGTCCAGCCGGCGCTCCATCTCGGCCTCCAGCCCCGCGACGGGATCGGGCCCGGCGGGGGCGTCGCCGCCGCTCTCAGGGTCGTCGACGAACGGCTGCTCCCACGGCTCGGGCTCGTCGGGCTCCTCACTTCCCTCCGAGAGCAGCCCGTCGCCTTTCATCCGCAGGAGGACGCTCGCGTAGAACAGCGCCCGTCCCGAGGTCCGGAGGTCGGCCTCGTCGAGCCGGTCGAGGTACTTGTCGGTCACCGTCACGACGTCGATGTCCCACGGGTCGATCTCGCCGTCCTCGGCGAGATTCACGAGCAACTCGACCGGTTCGACAGCCTCGTCCTCGCTGTCGGCATCGCCGGACGCCGCCGCGGCGTCGGGCGAAGCCGTGGCGTCGGGCGCTGCGGCGTCGTCGGCGTCCTCACCGAGGTTGCCGGGAAGTCCCTCATCCGCATCGCTCGGGTGCTCGCGGTCGTCGTGGCCCGCGATGTTCAGCGGGACGCCGTCGTCAGTCATCCGCGCTCACCTCGCCGTCGCCCGAGCCGTTGAGCTGGATGCCGGTCACCGCGCTGACGTTGTCGCCCTGCATCGTGACGCCGATGGCGCGCTCGGAGCGGTCCAGCATCGCCGAGCGGTGCGACACGACGACGAACTGCGCGTCGCCCGCGAGCTCGTCGACCATCTCGCCGACGCGCTCTGCGTTGGCGGCGTCGAGGAAGGCGTCGACCTCGTCTAACGCGTAGAACGGCGCCGGGTTGTACCGCTGGATCGCGAAGATAAAGGCCAACGCAGTCAGGGACTTCTCGCCGCCCGACATCGCGTCGAGGCGCTGGATCGGTTTGTCGCCCGGCTCGGCCTTCATCGTCATGCCGCCGTCGAAGGGATCGTCCTGATCTTCGAGGTGGAGCGTCCCGGTGCCGTTCGACAGGCGCTCGAAGATCTCCTCGAACTGGTCGTCGATCGCCTCGTAGGCCTCCATGAACGTCGCCTTCTTCTGGGCCTCGTAGGAGTCGATGCGCTCGCGGATGCCGTCCCGCTCCTCGACGAGCGTGTCGCGGCCCTCTTCGAGTTCTTCGAGGTCGGCCTCGACGTCGTCGTACTCGTCGATCGCGAGCATGTTCACCGGCTCGAGCTTCTCCATCTCCGATTCGAGTTCGTCGACCCGCGCGGTGACCTCGTCGTGGTCGGGGATCTCCTCGGGGTCGTACTCGCCGACGGCCGCTTCGAGTTCCTCGACCTCCCATTCGAGCCGATCTTCGGCGTCGCGCAGGTCCTCGAGCTTGCTCTCGACGCGGTCGACGTCGTCCCTGGCGCGGTCGCGCTCGGTCTTGGCCTCCTGGAGCTCGTCTTTCAGCTCGGAGCGCTCGTCTTTCAGATCCGCCAGCTCGTCCTCGAGTTCGAGGACTTCCTGGCGCTTCTCCTCGAGATCCGCCTCTTTCTCGTCGATCTGCTCTTCGAGTTCGGCGATCTGTTCCTCGCATTCGGCCTTGCGATTCTGCGCCGCTTCGATCGTCTCGTTGAGCTCCTCGATCGACTCCTCGGCGTACTGCTTCTCTAACTGGTACTCGTTGAGATCGGCGTCGAGGTCGTCGAGCGTGTCCTCCAAATCGTCGATCTGGTCCTCGACCGCCTCTGCCTGGCTGGTCAGTTCGGGGATCTCCGAGTCGGCCAGCTCGGCCTCTAGCTCCTCGATGTCGGCGTCGATGTCGGCCAGCTCGTCGTCGGCGTCCTCGAGCTCGGCGTCGATCTCGCTCATGCGCTCGTCGACCGACTCGCGTTCCTCGCGCAGTTCGTCGAGCCGGGATTCCTTCTCGCCGATGCTCTCGCGGACCGACTCGATCTCCGATTCGGTACTCTCGATCTCCGACTCGATCGAGCGCACCTGATCGTTCGCGTCGGTCTTGCGGTCGCGGGCGTCGTCGAGTCGGTCCTCGACGCCCTGCAGGTCCTCGCGCAGCGAGTCGCGTTCGTCCTGCAGCTCCTGGATCGCCTCGGCGACCCGTTCGAGCTGGCCCTTGCCGGACTTCGAGAACGAGTAGCGCGAGCCGCTGGTCGACCCGCCGGTCATCGCGCCGCTTTTCTCGACGAGCTCGCCGTCGAGCGTGACCATCCGGTAGTCGCCCATGTACTCGCGCGCGGTCTGCATGTCCTCGACGACGAGCGTGTCGCCGAGCACGTAGGAAAAGATGCCCGAGTAGCTCGAATCGAAGTCGACGAGATTGTAGGCGAAATCGACGACGCCCGGATCCGAGGGTTTCGAGGGCAGGCTCCGGGAGTGCATCTCCGTCAGCGGGAGGAACGTCGCCCGGCCGGCGTTGCGCGACTTCAGGTACTCGATGCAGTTCTGGCCGACGCCGTCGTCGTCGACGACGACGTTGGCGAGCCGGCCGCCCGCCGCCGTCTCGCAGGCCGTCGCGTACTGCTGCGAGACGCCGCCGAGCTGCCCGACCGTGCCGTGGACGCCCTCGATTCCGCCGTTGAGTATCGTCGTCACCGAGCGGCCGTAGGAGCTGTCGCCGCTCTCGTCTGCGCGGGCTTCGAGTTCGGCGTACTCCTGTTGTTTGGCCTGGATCTCGTCCTCGATGTCGGCGATCTCCTCCTGTAGCTCGCGCTTCTGGGCCTTGAGATCGTCGACGACCTCCTCGATGTTCTCGGCGTTCGAGCGGGCCTTCGTCAGCTCACTCCGTAGGTCCTCGACGTCGGATTCCAGTTCGGGAATCTGCTCGCGAGCTTCGTCGATCTCGGTTTCGAGGTCGGCGATCTCGTTGGAGCGGCGCCGCGCCTCGTCGAGCAGCCGATCCTTCTCGCGCTGGAGGTCGTTGCGCTCCTCTTTGACCGCTTCGCGGTCGGCCTTGCGCTCCTGCAGATCGGCCTTCAGTTCGTCGAACTCGGTGTCGATGTCGTCGATCCGCTGTTCGATCTCTTCGAGCTCGGCCTCCTTGGACTGCACGTCGGCTTTCACCGAGGACTTCTCGACTTTGATTTCGCGGATGTCGGACTCCAGATCGTCGATCTCCTCTTGCTTGCGGTCGACCTGGACGAACGCCTCGCGGCGCTCGTTCTCGGCGGCGTCGCGCTTCTCCTCGGTCGACTCGATCTTGTCTTCGAGCCGCGCGATGTCGCCTTTGATTCCCTCGATCTCGCTTTTGATCTCTAACTGCTCATCCTCGCCCTTGCGCTCGATCTCGGCGTTGAGGTCTTCGAGATCCTCCTCCAGCCGGACGACGGTGCCCTGCTTCTCGTCGAGGTCGCGCTGGAGTTCCTCGAGTTCGTCCTCGCGTTCGTCGATCGACTCGCGAACGTCCGCGAGGTCGTCGCGCTTGTCTTCGAGTTCGGCCGCTTTGAGGTAGCCCTCGTACTCTTCTTTCTCCTCTCGGAGCGATTGGTACTCCAGGGCGGTCTCGCGCTCGTCGCTGAGCTGGTCGAGGCGCTCCTGTTTCTCGTCGATCTTCAGCTGCGCTTCGTCGATCTGGTCCTCGACGGCCTCCAGTTCCTCGAAGGCGTCCTCCTTCTTGGCGTCGAACTCCGCGACGCCGGCGATCTGGTCGATGATCTCCCGGCGCTCGTGGGGCGTCATGTTGATGATCTCGGTCACGTCGCCTTGCATGACGACGTTGTACCCCTCCGGCGTGACGCCGGCCTGCGCGAGCAGGTCCTGAATGTCCGAGAGGTTGACCGAGCGCCCGTTGAGGTAGTAGTAGGAGTAGTAGTTGTCCTCGGTCTCTTTGACGCGTCGGCGGATCGTCACTTCGTCGATATCGCCGACGTCCTCGCTGCCGGCTGCGTTGACGATCTGTCCCCGGTCGAGTGAGCTGTCCGAGTTGTCCAGCACCACTTCGACGCTGGCCTCGTTCGGCCCGGCGTTCTCGGCGCCGTCGTCGAAGCCGGGGTTGTAGATCAGGTCGGTCAGCTTCTGTGCGCGGATTCCCCGTGCGCGGGCCAGCCCCAGCGCGAACAGCACCGCGTCGATGATGTTGGACTTCCCGCTACCGTTCGGACCCGTGACGACGGTGAAATCCTCGTAGAACGGGATGCGAGTCTTCCGGCCGAAGCTCTTGAAGTTTTCCAGAACGAGCTCTTTTATATGCATGCGTTGTCATCTCCCGGGCGACGCCCGCGGTCGGCCCCGGCGATCACGCGACGATGATGTCGTCGCCGAGTCCGGAGCCGTCGGTCTCGTCCCCGTCGTTATCGCCATCCCCCTTATCGGCTTCGGCTGCCGCCTCCTGAACGTCCTCGGGCGCGGCTTCGTCGGCGGGCGCGCCGTCCTCGGCCGTCTGGGACTCCGCGTCGGCGTCGGCGGCGTCGCGCCGCGCCGTCGCGGGCGTGCCCGTCGTGGCGCCCTCGCTCGGTTCGAGTTCGGCTTCCAGCAGGCGGACGCGCTCTTTCGTCTCGACGAGCTCCTCGGTGAGCCCGCGGACGGTCGACTCCAGCTCCGACACCGTGGCTTCGAGTTCCTCGACCCGGTTTTCCGACATATGAATGAAGGGACGGCTCCGTGACCATAAACGTGCGTCAGACATACAAAAGAAATCTGATTCTTACCACCGCGATCGGTCACCACGTATCCCGCTCGACGGCCTCCAGCGCCGACCCATAGCCGATCGCCAGCCCGCCGGTGAACACGAAAAAGACGGTGATCATCGCGCCCTGATGGTCGATGCCGTTGCGCCAGTAGATCGTCAGCAGTCCGATCCCCAGCGCGACGGACGCGAGACCGATCGTCCGCAACTGCGCCGGAGACAAACCGAACGGAATGTACACCATACCGGCCTGCATCCGGCGAACCGGCAAATAGGTTGTGCTCGGCGACGACGCACTACGATTTGACGCCCTACCGCGTTGCTGCACAACGCCGCCGCGCGCCGCCACCGTCGCACAACGATGTCGATGCGCGGCGATGCCGACGCGCGACGATCGCCGCCGTGGGCGCGTATGCGTTAGTCTTTAGCGGTCCCGCCCCGAACCCGTCGGCAATGACTGCGCAGGCGACTCAGCAGGACGCCGACCTCGCCGTCGTGATCGGGCTGGAGGTCCACGTCCAGCTCGAAACCGACACGAAGATCTTCTGTAGCTGCTCGACCGACCAGACCGACGCCGAGCCCAACTCGAACACCTGCCCCGTCTGCCTGGGGCTGCCCGGCGCGCTGCCGGTGCTCAACGAGGGCGCCGTCGAGGCCGCGGTGAAAGTCGGCAAGGCGATCGACGCCGACATCCCCGAGGAGACGCGCTTCCACCGGAAGAACTACTACTACCCCGACCTGCCGAAGAACTTCCAGATCACGCAGTACGACGAGCCGATCTGTCAGGACGGCCTGTTGGAGGTCGGCGTCGAGGGCGAGCGCCGCGAGATCGGCATCGAGCGCGCCCACCTCGAAGAGGACCCCGGCAGCCTCCAGCACGTCGGCGGCTCGATCGACACCGCCGACTACACGCTGGTCAACTACAACCGCGCGGGCATCCCGCTGCTGGAGATCGTCACGCGACCGGACTTCCGCAGCCCCGACGAGGTGCGCGCGTTCCTCGCCAAGCTCGAAGAGGTCCTCGAATACCTCGGCGTGTTCGAGAGCACCCGCGACGGCAGCCTGCGCATCGACGCCAACATCTCGCTGGTCGAGCGCAGCGAGGAGAACGTCGACGTCGAGACCGGCGAAATCACGGTCGAAGCGCTGGAAGAGGCCAACCGGACGGAGGTCAAGAACATCTCCAGTCACAAGGGCGCCGAGAAGGCGCTGGCCTACGAGGTAACCCGGCAGAAGAACGCCGTCCAGCGCGGCCGCGCGATCGAACAGGAGACCCGCCACTGGGACGAGAGCAAGGGGATCACCGTCTCGATGCGCTCGAAGGAGGAAGAAAAGGACTACCGGTACTTCGGGGAGGCCGACCTCCCGCCGCTGCAGGTCGCCGACTGGAAGGACGAGATCGACATCCCGGAGCTGCCCGACGCCCGCCGCGAGCGCTTCCGCGAGGAGTACGAGCTGGGCGAGGAGGCCGCCAGCAAGCTCACCTCGACCAAGCAGGTCGCGGACTTCTACGAGGACGTCGCCGAGGAGTACGATCCGGACCTCGCGGCGACGTGGGTCGCGGACAACCTGCTCGGCGAACTCAACTACCGCGACATGGAAGTGACCGACGTCGAGGACCGCCTCGACGAGGTGACTCGCCTCGTGGAACTCGTCGCGACCGACGAGATCACCGCGAAGAACGCCCGCGAGACGGTGCTCCGCGAGATGCTCGACGAGGGCCGCGCGCCCGACGAGGTCGTCGAGGACGAGGGGCTGGGCAAGACCGACGACGACGAGCTCCAGCAGGCCGTCGCGGCCGCCATCGAGGAGAACCCCGACGCCGTCGAGGACCACGAGAACGGCGAGGGCGGCGCCATCAACTTCCTCGTCGGTCAGGTCATGCAGAAAACCGGTGGCTCGGCCGATCCCGGAGACGTGAACCAGCTGCTGCGGGCAGAGCTGGAAGAATAGCGCAGTCGCAGGCCGTCGTTTTTCGGAGGCGATCGGAGCGCGGCGTCGTCGTGAACCGACCGAGCGGCGGCGCGACCGATCCGGGTAGTAAGAAAAACTATGTGTTCTCGCCAACGTTATCCGCTATGGACTGTCCGCGATGCGGCGAGCAGTTGAACCACTACAGCCTCGGGGACAGCGAGACGTGGAGTTGCCGGAACTGTTCGTACTCCGGCATCACCGTCGAACACCGGAGCGATCGGCCCGACCCCGAGTCCTGGGCGGAGAGCTTCGAGCGGTTCTACGAGGCGGCCGCCGAGAGCGAGACGCCGGATCGCTGCGTCGCCGCGACGGCCTCGGGTCGGCGGTGTTCGCGAGAGGCCAAGTCGGGCGAGCGGTACTGCAGCCAGCACCTCGCGATGGCCGAGCGCGACGGCGCCGACGCGGTGACCGATCACGGCCAGTAGATACGAATGACGGTCGCGTCCCGGAGTCCGGTATGACGGTCACTGCGACGGTGCGAATCACGCATCCCGACCTGCCGCTGTCGCCGACGCTTCGAGGGGAGCCGGGGCTGCGCGTCGAGCGAGCGTACGATCTCGGCGGAGGCGACGAGCGGTACGGCTTCTACTCGGTCGACGCCGACGACGCCGAGGCGTTCGAGGCGGCGCTCGGCGACGATCCGACGGTGGCGGACTGGCTTCGAACCGCCGCGTTCGACGACCGCGTGCGCTACCGGATCGAGCTGACCGACGAGACGCTCGGACTGGGCACCGCGCTCGCGTCGATGGGCATCGCGATCGTCGAGGCCGCGAGCGCGACGGACGGCTGGCGGTACGTCCTGCAGCTTCCGGACCGAGACCGGCTCGCGGCGTTCAACGACTACTGTGCGGCCGCCGACGTCGATGCCGAGGTCGAACAGCTCTCGCAGCCCTCGGCCCGCCCCGACGGTCCGGTTAGGCCGCCGGTGACCGACGCCCAGCGCGAGGCGCTCGTCACGGCGTACGAGCGAGGATTCTTCGACGAACCGCGGGGGACGTCACTGGAGGAACTGGCGACCGAACTCGACGTCTCCGCGACCGCCGTCGGCGGCCGTCTCAGGCGCGGGACGGCGGCGCTGATCGACGCCGCGTTCCCAACCGACGACGCGGCGGATTGACGCCGCTGTCCGGAGTCGTCGGTGAGCGGCGGTACCCGACCAGAAACGCGCAGCGTGTAATAAAAGCGCAGGTGAGACAGCCAATCATTCAAGCCTTTTCGCGCTGACCGTTCGGTGTATGGACGAAGAACTGTTTCATCGCCACTCCGGCGGCGCGGCCAATCGCGCCGACGGCGACGACATTCAGCTCGACGCCGACGCGCCGAAGGCTATCTTCGAACCGTCGACTGGCGGCTCGGCGACGGAAGCGATCGTCTCGCTGGTCGCTCAGGAGAACGGCTGCGCACCGCTCGAACTCGATCCGCTCTACGACGCCGTCGACCCCGAGGCGCTCGATAGCATCTGCACCGCGACGCCCGACAGTTCGCTCCGCCTCTCGTTCGACTACGCCGGCTACACCGTCCTCGTGGACGCGAGCGGGATCGTCCAGTTGGTTCCGGCGGACGACTGACCGACCGCGACAGCTATTCTTCCGAGTCCGTCTCGATATCCAGCAGTTGCCGCCCCGAGACGTCCGCCGAATCCGTTCTCGGCTCGCCGACACCACCAGTCGTTCGAGCCGCGGTGACGCCGTGGCTCCCGCCGCAGTCGCCGTGTTGAGCACCCCGAAAGGTTTACCAGCCGGGTTGTCCTACGCCTGATAACGACCGACAGAGCGGAGTCGGAGGTGCCATCCTGTGGAACTCATCATCACCGAGAAGGACAACGCGGCCCGACGAATCGCCGACATCCTGAGCGGCGAGTCCGCGAACTCGACCCGCCGGAACGGCGTCAACATCTACCGGTGGGGCGGCAAGCGCGTGATCGGCCTCTCCGGTCACGTCGTCGGCGTCGACTTCCCCGAGGAGTACAGCGACTGGCGCGACGTCGAACCCGTCGAGCTGATCGACGCCGAAGTCGAGAAGACGCCGACCCAGGAATCGATCGTCGCGGCGCTGCGCTCGCTGGCCCGCGACGCCGACCGGGTGACGATCGCGACGGACTACGACCGCGAGGGCGAACTGATCGGCAAGGAGGCCTACGAGCTCGTCCGGGACGTCAACGACGATGCACCGATCGATCGCGTCCGGTTCTCCTCGATCACCGAGCGCGAGGTGCAAGACGCGTTCGACGACCGCGAGGAACTCGATTTCGATCTGGCGGCGGCCGGCGAGGCCCGCCAGACGATCGACCTGATCTGGGGCGCCGCGCTCACCCGATTCCTCTCGCTGTCGGCGCGCCAGCTCGGCGACGACTTCATCTCGGTCGGCCGCGTCCAGACGCCGACGCTGCGCCTGCTGGTCGACCGCGAGCGCGAGATCCAGGCGTTCGAGCCCGACGACTACTGGGAGCTGTACGCGGACCTCGAAAAGGACGACGACGACTTCCAGGCCCAGTACTTCTACCGCGACGAGGACGGCAACGAGGCCGAGCGCGTCTGGGACGAGGACCTCGCGGACGCCGTTTACGAGGCGCTCGCTGCGACCGACGCGACGACGACCGTCGAGCGCGTCAACCGCCGGACGCGGACCGACAGCCCGCCCGAGCCCTTTAGCACCACGCAGTTCATCCGTGCCGCGGGCGCGCTGGGCTACTCCGCCCAGCGCGGAATGAGCGTCGCCGAGGATCTCTACACCGCGGGTTACATCACGTACCCGCGGACAGACAACACGGTCTATCCGGACGATCTGGACCCCGAGGCGCTGCTCGACGAGTTCGTCGGCCACTACACGTTCGGCGACGACGCCGAATCCCTGCTGGAGATCGAGGATATCGACCCCACCGAGGGCGACGAGGAGACGACCGACCACCCGCCGATCCACCCGACCGGCGAGATCCCCAAGAAGAGCGAACTCTCCGACGACGAGTGGGAAGTGTACGAGCTCGTCGTCCGGCGCTTCTTCGCGACGGTCGCCGAAGCGGCGGTCTGGGAACATCTCAAGGTCGTCGCCGAACTCGACGGCGCGGTGTCGATCGATCTCCCCGAGGAGACCGACGACGTGACGCTCAAGGCCAACGGCAAGCGCCTCGTCGAGGCGGGCTACCACGACGTCTACCCGTATTTCAACACCAGCGAGAACTACGTGCCCGACGTCGCGGAGGGCGAGCAACTGCCGATCGTCGAGGCACGCCAAGAGGACAAGGAGACCCAGCCGCCCCGCCGCTACGGCCAGTCGCGGCTCATCGAAACGATGGAGAAGCTCGGGATCGGCACGAAGTCGACCCGCCACAACACCATCGAGAAGCTCTACGACCGGGGGTACGTTGAGAGCGACCCGCCCCGGCCGACCAAGCTCGCGATGGCGGTCGTCGAGGCCGCCGAGGAGTACGCCGACCGCGTCGTCAGCGAGGACATGACCAGCGAGCTGGAAGCCGACATGACCGCCATCGCCAACGGTGAGGCGACGCTCGACGACGTCACCGAGGAGTCCCGCGAGATGCTGGGCCGGGTGTTCGAGGAGCTGGTCGACTCCCGCGAGGAGATCGGTGATCACCTCCAGAAGTCGCTCAAGGCCGACAAGACGCTCGGACCCTGTCCCGAGTCCGACCACGACCTGCTGGTCCGCCGCGCCCGCGGCGGCTCGGCGTTCGTCGGCTGCGACGGCTACCCCGAGTGCGAGTACACGCTCCCGCTGCCGAGTACAGGCAAACCGCTGATCCTCGACGAGACCTGCGACGAGCACGACCTGCGCCACGTGAAGATGCTCGCCGGGCGCCAGACGTTCGTCCACGGCTGCCCCCAGTGCAAGGCCGACGAGGCGGGCGAGGGCCCGATTCTCGGGGAGTGCCCCGACTGCCGCGAGGAGCATGACGGCGAACTCGCCATCAAGCAGCTGCGCAACGGCTCGCGGCTCGTCGGCTGTACTCGATATCCGGATTGTGACTACTCGCTGCCGCTGCCCCGCCGCGGCGAGATCGAGGTCACCGACGAGCACTGCGACGAACACGGGCTGCCCGAACTGATCGTCCACAACGGCGACGAGCCCTGGGAACTCGGCTGTCCGATCTGCAACTACCGCGAGTACCAGGCCCGGGAGAGCGACTCGGGCAGCGATCTGGAGGCGTTGGACGGCATCGGCGCCAAGACCGCCGAGAAGCTCGCCGACGCCGGCATCGAGAGCATCGACGACCTCGAAGACGCCGAACCGGACGCCGTCGCCGGGCGGGTCGACGGCGTCAGCGAGGACCGGATCCGGAAGTGGCAGGCCAAAGCCTAATCGACCACCTTTTTCCTGCTCGGGTAGGTTCGCTCGGGCCCGTAAGCCCTCGCTCGCCTACCACTCGCAGCAAAAATCTGGGCTAAAAAGGCCGTCCACTCGATCGCGCCCTGTCGGGCGCTCGCTCGTGGCCGGTACCACCGCTTGAGCCGCTTCTGCACCAGCACACTCCGCTACCGCACAGTACCCGACCGAACCGCTGCAGCCGGACGCCGCTGCGGAGTCAGCTTTAGGGCGCCGCGCCGTCACCGTCCGGATATGAGCGATCCGGAGCCAACGATCCGACGCGCCGAGGAGATCGAGTACGAAACAGTCGACGCGGCGGAGGGGTTGTCAAAAGGCGTCCTGATCGGCGCGGACGAGTCGGCGCCGAACTTCGCCGTCCGGCGGTTCGAACTCGACGCCGGCGCCGAGGTACCGAAACACACCAACGAGGTCGAACACGAGCAGTACGTTCTCTCAGGCGAGTACGTGGTGGGGATCGAGGACGAGGAACACGAGGTGAGCGCGGGCGATTCGCTGCTGATCCCGGCGGGGACCGTTCACTGGTACCGCAACGAGAGCGACGAGGCGGGCGCGTTCATCTGCGCCGTGCCGAACGGCGACGACGAGATCGAGTTAGTGGAGTGACGGCACAGCGTCCGAGCGCGGTTTGAGCCGCGACGCGATTCGGTTCCAAGGAACGGTCGTCGCTCGGCGTCGTCGTCCCGCGTTCAGAAGAACAGCGCCGGGACCGTGTTTCGGAAGATGTTGAGCGCGATGATGAACAGCAGTGCGACGACGAACCAGTTGAACTTCCGCTCGTCGATCTCCATGCGCCGGAGGTAGGTTCCCAGGAGCAAGCCGACGATCGTGACGACGGCGATCACGGAGCCGAGCCACAGTCGATACGTCGTCAGCAGGTCGGTGAACAGCGCCATCTGGACGATCCTGATCGTGAAAATCAGACTCAGTACCATCGACAGGCCGCCGACGTACCGCTCGGCGTCCCGCTCGAAGGTGTGGAAGTACGCCGGCAGGAGCGGACCGAGGTTCGCGACCGCCAGCAGGAACCCCTCGAGGACGCCGGCGACGCCCAGTGCCACCGGGTGGTGGGCCTCTTCGACGGTGACGAAGTTCTGTACCACCTGAAATCCGACGTAGCCCAGGATGATCACCCCGATCGCGAAGGGGACGATCGGTCCAGTCCGATACTCCGCGAGGAAGGCGACGCCGACGACCGTCCCGACGGCCGCGAGCGCCAGCAACGGCCACTCCTCGCGGACGAACGCCAGTCCGGTGTCAGTCTCCCCGATCTGGAACACGTTCAGCATCCAGGGCGGGATCGCGAGCACGACCACGGCGAACGTCGGGTCGATCACCGACGCGAAGATCGGCGTCGTGATCAGCGCGTAGCCGAACCCGAGCGCGCCCTTGACGGCGCCGGCGAAGATCGCGACGCCGACGAACAATCCGAGCAGCTGGAGCGAGATGTCTGACCTGACACCGCGACTCAGGTTCCCCGCCCCCGGGAAGAAGACGATCGATCCGGCGATCACCGACAGCGACGCGACGGCCATCGTCACCTCGCGGTACTGGAACGAGAGAAGGTTCCTGACGAACTGGCGAACGTCGACGGTGTGCTCTGTGGAACTCATGAATTGCGCGAACTGAACGGCGCCGATCGCCGGTCGAGACGCCATAGGCACGTGCGCGATAATCCTCTGTTCTAACGGGAGAGATATGCGCCCACAGCGGTCGCTACGAGAATCCTAATCGACACCAGCGAACCCGGAATACGGGCCTGATACGCAGTTATCGTCGATTCGACCGCGTCGCAGAAATCGGCAATACTGTCGAGTTCGATCCGTGCTGCCGCCGTCCAGCGTCACCGGGCCGCCGTAACTCGTCGCGGTCGCGCTACCGCTCGGCGCGTTCGACCTACGAGCTATCGGCGATCTGATCAGTGCTTTCGTCTCGGTACGTGGAATCGATGTACGCCTCGACCTCCCCCACCAACTCCGACTCGAACGTCCAGAAGCCGTCCCACAGCTCCGACTCGCGCTCGACCGCGACCAGCGCGGCTTCCCTGACGTCCTCGCGCTCGCTCGTGAAGACGACGAACCAGGAGTCGCGGATCTCCGCGGCGTCGATTCCGTGAAGCGCGACGCCGGGGTGATCGAGCGGGTCGGCGTCCGGGATGCCGTAGACGTGCACGTCGAGATCGGCGTCGCCGAGCGTCTCGTAGGCGGCCAGCGTGCCCCGCTCGTCGTCGAGGCGGGACAGCTCCTGAAATCCGCTGTGCAGGACGCCCTTGCCGGCCTGGAGCGCCATCGCCTCGATCTCGCGGGAGAGTTGGATCAGGAGGTACTTCTGGTGTCCGCCGACCGAGAACGTCGTCTCGCCCAGTCCGACGATCACCTCCGGCGTGTCGACGGCTTCCAGCGGCCGCGAACCGGTGATGTAGAGGTCCGAGTTCACCGTCAGGACGCTGTCGCGGACCTCGGTGAGCGAGGAGACCGCCAGCGCCTCGTCTGCCTCGCAGAGCAGCACCTCGTTTTCCGGCGCGTTCGCGTCGTCGATCTCCTCGACGACGACGTCTTGGCCGGCGAAGCGATCTTCGAGCATACCGAAGACGGGATCCGCCTCGGTACGGTTGACCACCCGCAGCGTCAGCTCTCGGCCCTCGACGTCGTCGACGAACTGTGCGAACGTCATCTCTCGTCTCGGCATGGGCGCGGGATCGCTTATAGATTGGGCCCGCCGAAGCGGCAGTTCCGAAGGGGTTTTAGCCGATCCTTTAGATTGCTCGGGTATGACGACTCGCTGGGCCGAGTGGGACCACATCGTGAAGATCGACCCCGACAAGACGTTAGTCGAGGGCGAGACGTTCGAGGACGTCTGCGAGACCGGCACCGACGCCATCGAGATCGGCGGGACGACCGGGATGACCACCGACAAGATGCAACGAGTCATCGACGCGTGCGCGACTCACGACGTGCCGCTGTACCTCGAACCCAGCGCGCCCGAGGTCGCGGTCAACGACGAGGCGCTCGACGGGTATCTCATTCCGACGGTGCTGAACGCGGGTGACCCCTTCTGGACCGTCGGCGCCCACAAGGAGTGGGCCCGCATGGAGGACGACCTGCCCTGGGACCGGATCACCACCGAAGCGTACGTCGTGATGAACCCCGACGCGAGCGTCGCGACCTACACCGAGGCCGACTGCGATCTGGGGCCCGACGACGTCGCCGCCTACGCCGAGGTCGCCGAGGAGATGTTCGGCCAGGAGATCGTGTACGTCGAGTACTCCGGGACGCTCGGTGATCCCGATGTCGTCGAGGCTGCCGGCGAGGCCGTGGACGACGCCACCCTGTTCTACGGCGGCGGGATCCACGACTACGACTCGGCCTATCAGATGGGCGAACACGCCGACGTCGTCGTCGTTGGCGACCTCGTCCACGCGGAAGGCGTCGACGCCGTCGAGAAGACGGTGCGGGGCGCCAAGGAGTCCTGATCGTCCGGTTCTACGCTTCCCTGCGACCTCGGAACGCGGCGTGTCAACGCCTCTCGACCCGTTCCGCGACCTGAAGGCCTAAAAACTCCAATCGACTAGCCCCGCTGTGCCTTCTGCGACGAGCCGACTGCCCAACCCGGTCCGCTGGCTCCTGCTGTCGATCGGTCGCCTGCTCGCCCGAGCGGGTCTGATCGACGGTTCGAGAGCCGAGCGGACGACCGACCTCGCGTGGCCACGGATCGTCACGGGGCTGGCGCGGATGTCCAAGTCCGCCGCCGACGTCGCGATGGTCGGGGCCGCGCTCGGATCGGCGGCGATCGCCGGCGTCGGCATCGCGACGCCGTTCTGGGGGCTGGCGTTCGCGTTCGGCGGCGGCGTCGCCGGCGCGACGATCGGCCTCGTCTCCCAGCGCTACGGCGCCGACGCCCACGAGGAGCTGTCGCTGGCCGTGACGACGAGCTGGCTGGTCGTGCTCGCGATCACGCTGCCGCTCGCGGCGCTGTTCTGGGCGTACCCCCGGGAACTCGTCACGCTGGTCGGCCAGGCGCTGGCCGACGACAGCCCCGCGGCGATCGCCTTCGGCGCGGAGTACCTCAAGATCGTCGCGCTCGGCGTGCCGTTCGCCGGACTGAACCTGATCGGCAGCCGGACGCTCGTCGGCGCGGACGACGCCTGGACGCCGATGATCCTCCGGGCCGGCGGCGCCGTCGTCAACGTCGCCATCAACGCCGTGCTGATCTTCTCGCTGGGAATGGGTGTCGTCGGCGCCGCGATCGGGACGGTCGTCGCCAACGTGCTCGTGCTCGGCGCGTTCGTCGCCGGATTCGCCGGCCTGTCGCTTCCGCTGATCGGGGAGTTCCCCGTGACGTTGAGCGTCGCGGGCCCGGTCGCCACGCTCGGCGAGGTTTGCGACGTCGTCACGATCGGCGCGCCGCTGGTGTTCACCAACGCCGCGCGGCGGGCCGCCCAGTTCCCGATGCTGGCGATCGTCGCCCTGTTCGGCGCCGACGTGCTGGCAGCCTTCGTCGCGGCGCGGCGCGTTCGGGACCTGATGGACACGCCCGGCTGGGGTTTCTCGCTGGCCTCCAGCAGCCTCGTGGGACAGGAACTCGGCACCGGGGACGAACGTGACGCCGCCACCTACGGCTCCGAGGTGCTCCTGTTCGGCGTGGCGGTGTACGCGGTCGCCGCCGGGCTCGTGTTCGCGTTCGCCGAGCCGATCGCGAGCGTCTTCGCCGACGATCCGTCGGTGGTGCCGCTGGTCACGACGTTCGTCGTCGTAGCCTGCGTCAGCGTCGTGTTCCGCGGCGTCAGCGGCGGCGCAACGGGGCCGCTGCGCGCGAGCGGCGACACGCGCTGGCCGTTCTACGCGCAGCTGCTCGGCCTGTACGCGTTCACGTTGCCGATCGCGTACGCCGGCGCGGCGTCGATTCCGCTGCCCGGCATCGCCGCGGTGACGCCGCTGGGCATCGAAGCGCTGTACGTCGCGCTGGTCGTCGAGACGCTGGTGCCCGCGGTCGTCACTTACTACCGTTTCAAGAGCGGCCGGTGGATGGCGATCAGCCGATCCTACCGGCCCGAAGCGTCGGCCAGCGACTGACGGGCGACGAGTGTCCCGCCACTCCCGATCCTCAAGTAGTGTGGTAACACCAAACAATAAATACGATAGACGTAGTCATAGTGCGTTGTCCATGTCTAGTTCACGGCGTACCCTTCCGATCCGCCCCGGCGCGATCCCCGCGTCGCTGCTCGCGCTGGCAACCATCGCGACGCTGACGCTGGCCGGAGCCGATGTTGGCGTCCGGACACTGATGGCCGCCGGCCTGTCGAAGAATGCGGCGGGTACCGGCATCACGCTCGTCGCCGTCGTCGTCGGACTCACTGCGCTGTTGCGTCTGAGAAGAGCAGCCACGACCGGGTGATAGTCGAGCAACTTCTGGCCGGCGCGAGTCGCTACCACCCCAATCTGCCGTTTTCGTTCGTCGTCGATAGCGACGGCGCAGTCGCAGCGAGAGCGAGGTCTCTCGAAACCACATTCTCGGAGGATGGATCTGCCGCGAATTTTTCTATAACTGTCCGAAACTGCAAAATAGGAGATTCGTCGCAGTTCTTCGCGATGCCGCTCTCGAAATGACAACATCAGCCGCTCAAAATGCTTAAATCTAGTTTTAATCCTACGATTGGTCTAATACGCGACGACGGCAATTCGTGGATACGATGGTCACCGTTTCCGCATTCAAAGACGGATTCACCGCCCTCCGAGCGAATCCGATCCTGCTCGTCGCCGGCCTTCTCTTCGGGGTCGGAAGCCAACTACAGTACGCGGACCGCCTGATCGAATCGCCGTTGCTGTCGGCGGGCGTCTCACTCGCGTGGTTAGTCGTCTTCCCGTTCGTCCTTGGCGGTTTCATCGGAACCGCTCAGGCGGCGATCGAAGGAACTGGCGGATCGCTCACCAGATTTTTCACCGCAGGGTGGACACATTACTTCCGACTCCTCCTTGGAACCGTATTGTTCGTACTTATCGTGCTTGGAGCAGCTATCGGCCTCGGATCCATCGGGTTCGTCCTCGGGGTCGGATCGATAGCGCTCGCCGTAATCAACGAGATGGCTGCCTTCGTCGCGGGTGTCGGCTCTATACTCGTTTGGCTGTTGTCTGTCCTCGTTGTCATTATGTTCGTACAGTTTTATGACACCGCGATCGTCGTCGAAAACGAGACCGTTACTGGTTCGTTCCGGAGAAGTATTACTCTCGTCCGCTCGAACCTCAAAAGCGTCGCCGGATTCTCGCTGGTCTGGATCATCCTGTTGAACGCTTTTTTGGCCCCCGAGTACCTCCTCCAGTTGACGCTGACGGACGCTGGGCCGACCGACGTATTACCGATCGACCTCGAAGCCCCGATAGCCGTTCTCCTCCCGATCGGGATCGGTCTTTACGCGGTCGGCTTCGCGTACCTCTATACGGTGTATACGGCCTACTACCTGCGATTGATCGCTGCTTCTCCCGCCATCTCGGAATCAGAATGATAGCCCACCAACAACTACATATCACGCTCTCGAACGGCCACTGTTCGGATCAGATCCTCACGACCCCCATTCATAGAACCTAACTATGACACG
Organism: Natronoarchaeum rubrum; assembly: GCF_024494695.1. Next base: position 135,194 of record NZ_JANHDP010000004.1, read on the forward strand.
ACTCTTCCCGACACAAACGGATGCCTCCGTCGAACGAAGCGATTCCCCGGCCGTACTGAGCCTCAACGACGACGCGACCCGAGAGGTAATCGAAGCGTTGTCCTCCGAAACCGCCTACGAAATCTTTCGGTTGCTCAACGAAACGCCGGCGACACCGGCGCGGATCGCCGAGCAGCTCGACCAGAGCGTTCAAAACGTTCACTATCACCTGACGAATCTCGAATCGGCGGGGGTAATCGAAGTCGTTGACACCTGCTATTCGGAAAAAGGCAGGGAGATGAGCGTGTACGTCGTTACGGAAGATCCGACACTGCTCTTTCTCGGCACCGAAGAGGATCGGCCGAGTCTCAAACGCGCGTTCAAATCCTTCGCCTCGCTGCTCGGTCCACCGGCAATCCTGATCGCAGTCGGTGAAAGCATCTCACAGTTTGTTACTGCTGAATAACTGAACACGCCGACGCACCGATCCGAAGTATTTCTATCATTCACTACACAGTTGCGTGTAACATGGCACCGACGATCAAGACACGAGAAGATGTCGACGGGTGTGGATGTCTCGAATGCCGGAACATCGAGACGACTACCACCAATCGGACCGTCTTTGATGCGCTGGCCTGGTCCGTTCGCCTGTTCCGATCCTCCCCGTCGATCGTCGTCTTCGCGGGCGTGGTCATTCTCGCCAACCGGCTCCTCGAGACGGCCAGTATCGACGTACTTCCGCTGCCCGTGATCGACGTGTTCGAGGCCCTGACCGCGTTCGCGTTCGTCTTCTTGATTCGAGCCTACGTGGGAACGATCGTCGCCGGAGAACTGACCAGCGACCCAGTCACGATCCGCGAGGGACTGCATCGAAGTCTTGCACGGATACCGGCGTTAGTTGGCGTCTTCCTTCTACTCGTATTTCCCATTCTGATGATCCCCTCTATCCTCTCTCTCCCACTACTCGTTCTCGTCGGCGTTCTTCCGGGCCATCCCGTGGAAGTGGTCGGCTTTCCCGTCGTAGCGGCAGTCCTCGGGATCGTCTTTGCCGTGCCGTTTCTCCTCTTACTGTTCAAATTCTGGTTCGTCCCGGAAGCCTGCGTCATCGGCCAGTACGGCCCCGTCGAATCACTTCGGGTTAGCTGGCGAATCACGACGAACTACCGAAGAAAGTTCGTGCTCATCGTAGTGATCGCGGTCGGGAGCGGGATCAGCCTCTATTTGCCGACGTCCCTCGCTGGGATGGCGACGAACCTGGCTCCGTTGAACCCCGCTTTGCGTGCGATCTCATCGAGCGTCGGTGAGCTTCTTTCTATCGTGTGGACGAGTGCTTACGCGCACATCTACGTTCAGGAGATCGTGTCGTAGCCTCGATCGGTCGACTAGCGTCGATTACGATGGGCCAGATCATCTGCCCACGAACTCTGAAATCGAGTCTTCATTGGTGAACTCTCGGATCCACGCGAATCTGCCGGAAACCGGTCCGTCTCCGAAACCGCCGCCTAGTTTCTATATCGCAATATGTGCTTTATGAGCTCGTTCGGACGCCACACCGGCGTCGCATCGAAACCGCTTGCATCGGGTCGTACGACGACACACCGTCCGAAATCCCGGATTGAGGCGTCGCCGAGCGGGTGCGTCGGATCGGGAACGGACCGCTCGAGTGGGGTCGAGCGTGCCTGCGCCGAACCGACGCAGTTTAAGGCGCGGCCGTCTGAATTCGGGAGTATGCAGGACCGCACCTACACCGCGGACGCCGAGCCGGGCGACGCCGTCACCGTCGCCGGCTGGGCCCACGAGATCCGCGACCTCGGCGGGATCGCTTTCCTGATCGTCCGAGACCAGTCCGGGAAGATCCAGGTCAAGTTCGAGAAAGACGACATGGACGACGAGCTCGTCGAGACCGGTCTCGACGTCTCCCGCGAGAGCGTCGTCAAGGTGACCGGCGACGTCGAGGAAGAGCCGCGCGCCCCGACGGACGTCGAGATCGTCCCGACGGACGTGGAGGTCGTCGCGCCGGCGGACCCCGAACTGCCGCTGGACCCCTCGGGGAAGGTCGACGCCGAACTCCCGACGCGTCTCGACAACCGGACGCTCGACGTCCGCAAGGACGAGGTCAAGGCCATCTTCGAGATCCGCGCCGAAGTGCTCCGAGCGGTTCGCGAGGCCTTCCGCGACCTGAACTGCACGGAGATCAACACGCCGAAGATCGTCGCGACGGGCACCGAGGGCGGCACCGAGCTGTTCCCCATCACCTACTTCGGTCAGGAGGCCTTCATGAACCAGAGCCCGCAGCTGTTCAAGCAGCTGATGGTCGGCTCCGGACTGGAGCGGGTCTTCGAGATCGGCCCGATCTTCCGCGCCGAGGAGCACAACACGCCGCGCCACCTCAACGAGGCCACCAGCATCGACTTCGAGTCGGCGTTCTACGACCACACCGAGGCGATGGACGCCTGCGAGCACGTCGTGAAAGCGGCCTACGAGGGCGTCGCCGAGAACTGCGCCGAGGAACTCGAAGCGCTCGGCCTCGAAGACGAGTTCTCGGCTCCCGAGGGCGAGTTCCCGCGACTCAGCTATCAGGAGGCGCTCGACAAGATCAACGCCACCGGCGAACTCGACGAGCAGCTGGTCTGGGGCGACGACCTCTCGACGGAAGCCGAGCACGTCCTCGGCCAGGAAGTCGGCGAGCACTACTTTATCACCGACTGGCCCAGCGAGATCAAGCCGTTCTACATCAAGGACCACGACGACGACGAGGAAATCTCGACCGGCTTCGACATGATGCACCCGTCGATGGAACTGGTCTCTGGCGGCCAGCGCGAACACCGCTACGACCAGCTCGTCGCCGGCTTCGAACAGCAGGGACTGGACCCCGAGGCGTTCGACTACTACACCAAGATGTTCAGATACGGCATGCCGCCCCACGCCGGCTGGGGGCTGGGTGGCGAGCGACTCGTCATGACGATGCTCGGGCTGGAGAACATCCGGGAGGCCGTGCTGTTCCCGCGAGACCGACAGCGTCTGTCTCCCTGAGACGGCGCCGTCTGTCGAGGGGGAGCCCGCCAGTCGCAGCCTGCGAACGGAGTGAGCAGGACCGTCTTTCGAAGTTCCCGCGAGATCGCCAGCGCCTGAGCCCGTAGGTGACGACGCGACCATCCGGGCCGAGAGACGAGCGTAGCGGGCCTCGCCGGCCGGTCTGACGCCAATCCCTGGCCGTGGACCATTTCTTCTCGCGATTTCGGAGCCCGAAGGACGACCGACGAATCGCTACGATCGCCAGTGTATCAACCGATAGTTGCTATAGCAACTCGGTGCGAGCATCCACGGGAAGGGCTTCGTCGGCGCGGGACGCCAGAGTCGTCTCGGCGCGGTAGCAGCGAGTTGCGCGCCTCGAACAACTCGCTGCTCGTTGCCGCCCTTCGGAGAACGCAACCCCTAAACGCCTGTCCGTCCACATTCTGGCTATGCGAGCCGAGCCGCAGGACTTCAGCCGGGTGCTTTCCTCGATGTGTACCGAACCGCACCCGGCGGCGCGCGAGGCCGCCGAAACTTTCCTGGCGACCAACCCGGGCGATCCTGGCACGTACCGGAGCGTCGCCCAACTGGAAGCCGACGCCGTCGACGCGCTGGGCGGGATCGTCGGACTGGACGATCCCCACGGCTACGTGGCAAGCGGCGGGACCGAGGCCAACATTCAGGCCGTGCGGGCCGCGCGCAACCTCGCGGCGACGAGCGATCCGAACGTCGTGATGCCCGAGAGCGCCCACTTCAGTTTCCGGAAGGCTGCGGGGCTTCTCGGCGTCGAGTTGCGGACCGCGCCGGTCGACGACGACTACCGCGCGCACGTCGACGCCATGACCGAGCTGGCCGACGCCGACACCGCGCTGGTCGTCGGCGTCGCCGGGTCGACCGAGTACGGCCGCGTCGACCCGCTATCGGCGCTGGCCGATATCGCCGACGACGCCGGCGCCCTGCTCCACGTCGACGCGGCGTGGGGCGGGTTCGTGCTCCCATTCACCGACCAGCAGTGGAACTTCGACCACGTCGACGTCGACACGCTGACTATCGATCCCCACAAGATGGGCTGTGCCGCGATCCCCGCGGGCGGCTTTCTCGCCCGATCCGAGGACGCCCTCGACGCGCTGGCGGTCGACACGCCGTATCTCGAATCCACGGATCAGGCGACGCTCACCGGCACGCGCAGCGGCGCCGGCGTCGCCAGCGTCGTCGCCGCGCTGGAGGAACTCTGGCCCGAGGGGTACCGGGAGCAGTACGTCCGCGCGCAGAACAACGCCGACTGGCTCGCCGCCGCCCTCGGCGAACGGGGGTACGACGTGGTCGATCCCCAGCTGCCGCTCGTGGCCGCCGACATCCCGCCCACGCTGTTCGACCGGCTGCGCGAGGAGGGATGGCGGATCTCCCGGACGGGCGCGGGCGAACTGCGGGTCGTCTGCATGCCACACGTCACCCGAGAGATGCTGGAATCCTTCGTCGCCGACGTCGACGCGCTCCGGCGCCCCGTCAGCACGAGCGACTAGTACGAAAGCGGCGGTATCGCCACTGAACGCGCTCGGATCCGGCGCGTACGGTTAAGTCCTCAGAGCGCCTATAGGTAGGTAGGAACAGGGTCGGTGCCGCCGACCGGACCCATTTTCTCTCTCGCGGCCGCGACGCCGACGTTCCGGTGATACCAATGATTTCAGAAGCAATCGACTACCCGCGCAGCAACGAAGACGCCGTACGTACCCTGGTGATCGGCGGGCTGCTCGCACTCACGAGCGTCCTGATCGTCCCGGCGGTGCTCCTCGTCGGCTACGTGATGCGCGTCATCCGCTCGGTCGCCCACGGTGACGAGCGCGCGCCCGCATTCGACGACTGGGAGGGGCTGCTCCGCGAGGGCGTCCGCGGCTCGATCGTCGCGATCGTCTACGGCCTCGCGACCGCCCTGGGAGCGCTCGTATTCGTCGGCGGCGCACTCGCGCTCGCGACCGACGGCGGGCTACTCGGCGCCTTCGCCGTGTTCGTCGGCGCGATGATCTTCATCGCGCTCGCGCTCGCCGCCGCGTACGTCACGCCCGCCGCGCTCGCGAACGTCGCCGAGCGCGGCCGGATCGGGGACGGATTCGACGTCGCGACGCTCAGGCCCGTACTGGCGAGCGGCTCGTACGCGACCGCCTGGCTCGTCGCCGCGGGCTTCGTGCTCGCCGGCGGCGTCGTCTCGAGCGTCTTCGCCGGCATCCCCGCGGTCGGAGCGATCGTCGGCGCCTTCGTCGGTTTCTACGCCGGCGTCGCCGCGTACTACGCGATCGGAGTGGCCTGGGGCGACCGCGAGGAACTCGACGTCTCCGAGATCGACTCCGAGACCGTCTCCCGCCCGGCGGCCTGAGCGAGACGCCGCCGAGTGGGAGCGACCGCCCGACGCCCCGCCGATCGAACTACCGCAACCTGACCGTTTTTCCGACGCCGCGCCGACCAGTGTACCATGGACATCGGCATCATCAGCACCGCTGACATCGCTCGCGGATCGCTCATCCCCGCTCTGGAGGGTAGCGACCACGACGTCGCCGCCATCGCCTCGCGCGACGCCGATCGCGCCCGGGCGGTCGCGGACGACCACGACATCCCGCGGAGCTACGGCTCTTACGAGGCGCTGTTCGAAGACGAGGGGATCGACGGCGTCTACAACCCGCTGCCGAACGGGCTTCACGCCGAGTGGACCAAAAAGGCCGCCGACGCCGGGCTACACGTGCTCTGCGAGAAACCCTTGACCGAGGACGCCGAGGCGGCCCGCGAGGTCGTCGACCACTGCGCGGACCGCGGCGTCACGCTGATGGAGGCGTTCATGTACCGGTACCACCCCCGGACCGAGCGCGCCGTCGAACTCGCGCGTGAAGAACTCGACGAGATCCGATCGGTGAACGCCTCGTTCAAGTTCCCGCTCTACGGTCGGCCGGACGACGTGCGCCTCGACCCGGGCCTGGCCGGCGGGAGTCTGATGGACGTCGGCTGCTACGCCGTCTCGGCGGCTCGACTGTTCCTCGGCGACCCCGACAGCGCGTACGCGCACACGGACGACTCCCGGGATAGCGGGGTCGACACCGAACTCGCCGGCGTGCTGGAGTACGAGTCGGGGGCCTCCGCGCGGGTGGCCTGTGGCTTCGACACCCAGCTCGTCCAGCGCTACCGCGTCGAGGCGTCGAACGGCTGGATCGAAGTCCGCGACGCCTTCGACGCGCCGACCGCCGAACCTGTGGAGCTGGAGTACCGGATCGACGGCCGCAGCGGCGTCGAGACGTTCGACGCGATCGACCAGTACCGACTGGAGGTCGATCACTTCGCAGAGGCGATCGAGGCCGGCGAGGAACCGCGAACCGGCGGCTCGGAAGCCATCGCGAACATGCAAGTGATCGACGCGCTCTACGAGAGCGCCGACCGCGGTGCGCCGGTGTCGATCGAGTGAGCCGGTAATTCGGTTGAGAGAACTGTTTTACGGTCGTTTTGTGGCCGATTGATGCCCAACTGAAACTGCCGGCTCTCGCAGCGATCGGCATGAATAAATCATATACTGCGATAGCAAACCGATACCGGTCGCACCCGGCGAAGACGTCTCGCTGGGCGAGGCGCTGTACTGAACGCCGATCGGAGCGACACGGACCCGAACTGAGAGTACGACGGCAGCGAGCGTATCGGCGCCAGCGGCGTCGACCCCGGTTCAGCGATCCGCTCTGATGTCGTCGCGGGCGGCCAGTTCGAGGTACGGCGCGAGCGCGGTCGCGGCGCGGGCGGACAGCGTTACAATGTCAGTTCGCGGGTCGTACTCGGCGACGCCCGTTTCGTCGAACTTCGGCAGGTGTGTGTGGTAGAGTCCGGTTGCGACGCGCTGTCGGCGCTCGGCCGTCGGTGTCCCCTCCTGTTCGGCCACGGCGTCCGCGAGTTCCGCGAGCGGGACTGCGCCGACCGCCTCGGCGAGGTAGTACAGCGCGTGGCGCCGACGCGGGTGGTTCAGCACGTCGAAGATGACGTCAGCCCGCAGGCCGGGATCGATGCAGTTGCGCTCCGGGTCGGCAGTGTCAGTCGTCATGGTAGCATCCCCCACCCTCGCGTTCGGCGACGCTGGGACGCGAACGGAGGGCGTGACAACTACGGCTTTCGCCGGAGGTAATATAGCCCTATCTGAGAGATCGTCGTGCTTGCATCCCGATACTGACGCGATGCGTACGTATGATTCACCCTGCAGTGACGGTTGTCTGACGGTGAGCGACGAGACGCTCAGTCGCCAGCATCCAGAGCATCGCACGGTCGTCGTCTGATCGAGACCGTCCAGTCGGGGACGCTGGGCGACTCGGTTTCGATCGTCCAGTCGCCGTCGACGGGCGACCCCGCAGCGAACGCCCGGAGCAGCAGGTCGGAGAGTTCGCGATCGAAGTCGACTGTGGCTGATTCGCTGTTCGCAGGATCGGAAGGATCGTGGGGGTACATGCGTCGTGGGTGTCGGTCGGCGGTACCGCAGGGATGCGGGCGGCGACACTCAGGGCGAACGGAGGCGCGACGACAGCATAACGCTTGCGCGCGCCGGAGCAAGCACCGCGTCGGGGGTCGGCTGTCGATCGCGGGCCGCGTATCGGTGCGGGGATCGACCGCCAGGTGAGAGTGCAGATCGGCGCTGGCCGGAGTACGGACGAAACCAGCGGCTTTTACTCGCGGAGGCGCAGAGGAATAGTATGAGCCGCGAAGAGTTTCCGACGGACGATCCCGCCGTGGTGACCTGCGGGCTGCCGTACGCCAACGGCGACCTGCACATCGGTCACCTGCGGGGGTACATCGGCGCCGACGCGTTCGACCGCTCCCTGGAGACGCTGGGCCAGCAGACCGCCTACGTCTGCGGGTCGGACATGCACGGCACGCCGGTTGCGGTCAACGCAGAACAGGAGGGCGTCGACCCCGAGGCGTTCGCCCTGGAGTGGCACGAACAGTACGAGGAGACGTTCCCGAAGTTCGGCGTCGACTTCGACAACTACGGCCACACCCACGACGAGACCAACACCGAGCTGACCCGAGAGATCGTCAGAACACTCGACGAGGCGGGGTACGTCTACGAGAAGGAGATCCAGGTCGCCTACGACCCCGACGCCGACCAGTACCTGCCCGACCGGTACGTCGTCGGCACCTGCCCCTACTGCGGGGAGAAGGCCCGGGGCGACGAGTGCGACGAGGGCTGCCAGCGCCACCTCGAACCCGGCGAGGTCGAGGACCCGTCCAGCTCGATCACGGGCAACCCCGCCGAGTACCGCGAGCGCAGCCACAAGTTCTTCGAGGTCTCGGAGTTTTCTGACTATCTCACCGAGTTCCTCGACGGGCTCGAGGGCACATCGAACGCGCGCAACCAGCCCCGCCAGTGGATCGAAGACGGCCTGCAGGACTGGTGTATCACCCGGGACATGGACTGGGGAATCGATTATCCGGGCGACGAGTCGGAGGAAGGCGACGATCTCGTGCTGTACGTCTGGGTCGACGCGCCGATCGAGTACATCGCCAGCTCCAAGCAGTACTCCGAGCGCGTCGGCGCCGACGAGTACGACTGGGAAGAGGTCTGGAAGGATTCGGGGGAGATCGTCCACTTCATCGGGCGCGACATCATCCAGCACCACACCATCTTCTGGCCGGCGATGCTGGAGGGCGCCGACTACAACGCGCCCCGCGCTGTCGCGGCGACCGGCTTCATCACGATCAACGGCAAGGGGCTCTCGACCAGCCGCAACCGCGCGATCTGGGCCGACGAGTACCTTCAGGAAGGATTCCACCCCGACCTGCTGCGGTACTACCTGACGACGACGGGCGGCCTCCAGCAGGACGTCGACTTCTCGTGGGACGCGTTCCAGGAGAAGGTCAACGGCGAACTCGTCGGCAACGTCGGCAACTTCCTCTACCGGAGCACCCTGTTTGCCTACCGCAACTACGAGGGGACGCCCGACGCGGACGTCTCCGAGGAGGTCCACGAGCGCATCCAGGACGCCGTCGAGCAGTTCCGCACCGGCGTCAACGACTACTCGCTGCGCGAGGTCGCCGGCGCCACAACCGAGCTGGCGAAGTTCGGCAACGAGTACATCCAGCGCAACGAGCCCTGGAACCTCGTCGACGACGACCCCGAGACCGCCGAGCAGGTGATCCGGGACTGCGTCCAGATCGCCAAGGCCGTCGCGGTGCTGCTTGAGCCGATCGCCCCCGAGAAGGCCCAGCAGGTCTGGGAACAGCTCGGCGAGGACGGGCAGGTCGGCGACGCGCTGCTCGAACACGCGCTGGAGGCGCCGCCCGCCGAGTTCGACGAGCCCGCCGAACTGTTCGAGAAGATCGAGGACGACCGCGTCGAGGAGCTCAACGAGAAGCTCGCCGAGCGAGTCGCGGCCGCGAGCGACGACGCGGACGCCGATGCGGACGACGCCGAGGCCGACGCCGACGAGGGATCGAGCGCCGACGGCGACGCGGCCGAGGCGGCTGCAGACCTCGAAGCGATCGCGGAGGATCGCATCGGCTTCGAGGAGTTCCAGGACGTCGACATGCGCGTCGGGCGCATCGAGAGCGCCGAGGGGATCGAAGGTGCAGACGATCTCGTCCGGCTGGAGGTCGACATCGGCGTCGAGACGCGCCAGATCGTCGCCGGCCTCAAGCAGCTCCACGACGTCGACGCGCTGCCGGGGACGAGCGTCGTCGTGCTCGCGAATCTGGAGACGGCCGAACTGTTCGGCGTCGAGTCCAACGGCATGGTGCTGGCCGCGGGCGAGCAGGCCGACCTCCTGACGACTCACGAGGACGCCGAACCGGGCACGAAGATTCGGTAAACGGCCGCCCGTCTCACACGTTCCGGCACACCGGTCGAACCGTCGATCACCACAAATTCTATCCGCTCGTGCCGTTGACCGGCTACTAGAGCCGTGTCACTGATTCGCTCGAACGTCGGCGGACGGCGTTCGATCCTCGCTCTCGGGGCCCTGTACGTCGCGGCCGGCGTCGCGTGGCCGCTGACACAGGTTCCCGCGGGTCTGATGCTCCGCGAGGGCCTGAGCATCGCGGTTCTCACCGTCGGCGCCGGGATCGCGCTCCTCTACGGCGGTTATCGGCTCCCCCGGACCGACGTTCGCCCCGAGTTCTTCGGCACCGTCGCCGGGTGGTGTCTCCGCGGCGTCGCCGCGATGATCGGCATTCTCCTCTTTCTGGAGTTGCTCGTCGACCTCAACGACGCGGTCGCCAACGTGCTCGTCCTCTCGTCGCTCGCCAGCGTCGCCGGCTTCGCCGCGGGTCTGTACGACGCCCGCGCGAAGACGCGCACGCGAGAACTCGAACTCCGCAACCGGGAACTGGAACGGACGAAGGCCGACCTCGAGGACGCGATCGACCGGCTACAGACCTCGAACGAGCGCCTCGAGGAGTTCGTGTACGCCGCCTCCCACGACCTACAAGAGCCGATGCGGATGGTGTCGAGCTACCTCCAGTTGCTGGAGCGTCGGTACCGCGACGATCTCGACGAGGACGCCGAGGAGTTCATCGACTTCGCGGTGGGCGGCGCCGATCGGATGCAGGCGATGATCGAGAGCCTGCTCGCGTACTCGCGCGTTTCGACCGGCGGCGAGCCGCTCGGACCGACCGACGCCGGCGCCGTCTTCGAGACCGTCCTCGACGACTTCGGCTCGCGAATCGACGACGCCGATGCGAGGGTTAGCGCCGACGAACTCCCGACGGTGCGCGCGGATCCCACACAGCTCGAACGGGTGTTCCGGCAGCTGCTCTCGAACGCCCTCGCGTACAGCGGGAGCGACCCCCCGCGAGTGCGCGTCGGCGCCGACCGCGAGGGCGACGAGTGGCGGTTCTCGGTGGTAGACGAGGGAATCGGCATCGAGAGCGAGTACCAGGACCGGATCTTCGACGTGTTCGAGCGCATGCACGCGAGCGAAACCGCGAGCGGGAACGACCGCGGCGGCATCGGGCTCGCGCTTTGCGAGCGCATCGTCGAGCGCCACGGCGGGCGGATCTGGGTCGAATCCGAAGTCGGCGAGGGCGCGACGTTCTACTTCACCCTCCCGGCGACGGAAGACGCGTCGAACGGCCCGGTGCGGACTTCCAAACGGGACAACGGCCTTACGTAAGCTGTCGAGACCTACGTCGTTTGGCGTGCAACCTACCCCCTACCGGCCCCTCCGATAGAGTACGATGTCAGTAACTCGCTTCAACGACGACCGTACGCTCTCGGAAGCCCGGCTTACCAGCGTCGTGGACCCGCGCCGCAGGGCCGTCCTCACAGCGCTCCAGGATGAGGAGACCGTCGTCGATCGTCGAGCGCTCGCCGAACGCGTCGCCGCCATCGAGAACGACGCCGCGCCCGCAGACGTTCCGGACGGGACGGTCGACGACGTGCTGCTCTCGCTCCACCACGTTCACCTCCCGAAACTCGACGACGCGGGCTACCTCGCCTACGACGCCGGGACGAGCGAGGTCACGCCTCGAACCGCCGAGAGCGACGAAGCGCCGCTTCTCGGCGATTTCTGATCGGACGATCGCTCCGCGACCGGTTCACTGCGACCGATTCGTTCTCACGACCCACGAAGTCGGCGAGCGGCGTCCCCAGTCGCTGCCAAGGCCGCTCCGGCGATATCGATGCCGGAGTCGAGCGTGTGGATACGGCCTGAAGGAGAAGATACGGCGCTGAAGACGAACGTACACCGGCGCCGTCAAGCCGAAAGCGGACTGTCGGTCGTTTCGTGCAGTTCGATCGTCCCCGTCGAGCTGACGACCACAGCGTACCCCGCGTAGTCGAATCGCAGCTCGCCGCCCGTCGCCTCCGGTGGAAAGAGCCCGTCCAGCGTGTCCGGATCGACCGTCTCGTACAGCGGCGGCAAGCGGGTCGCCGCCGTGTTCGATATCGCTGCGACCGCTCGCACCACGGCGGCACTGGTGGACTCGTCGTCGTCGACGGAACAGGCGAGTAGCGCGGAGCCGCCGGAAGTCTCGCGAGCGGGGCCGTTCATAGCAGTAGTACGGCGTCTCGACGGATAGCCGCCGGGGCTAGCATTTAACCCAACGACCGCCGAATGGGTAGTTCGATGACAGTCAACGAGCGCCGCCCGGCTCCGGAGGGTGTCACGCGGGTCGAGTTCGGCATCTCGAACCCGAAGTACCCCTTCGTGGGTGCGTCCGCCGGCGAGAACTGCCAGCTCTACCTCGAGGAGATTCTCCCTCGCGGAGAGGGCTCCTACGCCGAGTTTTTCGCGGTGGTCGGCGCTGATCCCGACCGGATCGTCGACCTCGCGGACGAACACGCCTCCGCGGAGCCGACACTGCTCAACGAGTACGATTCGGGCGGCCTCTTCGAGTTTCACGTCGCGGACGAGTGCCCGGCCGTCTTCCTGAGCGAACTCGGGGCGTTGCCCCGCCGCGTGTACAGCGACGAGGGCGAGGGGCACATCTCGGTCGAGATCCCACCGGCGGAGGATGCGTGCGAGATCGTCGACGCGTTTCTGGACGCCCACCCCGGCGCGGAACTGGAACGCAAGTCCGACCAGCCCTACGTCACGCCGATGTTCAGCCACCGCAAATTCAGGAACGCGCTCGAGGACCGGCTCACGGCTCGTCAGGAGGAGGTGCTGGCGGCGGCCCACGAGTCGGGCTACTACGACTGGCCGCGGGAGATCACGGCGGAGGAACTCGCCGACCGGCAGGGAATCTCGACGTCGACGCTACTCAAACATCTCCGGGCCGTCGAGCGCAAGTTCATCGCCGCGTTCTTCGAACGGCCCGCCGACGGCCCTTCCCGGACCGCCGCCGCCGCCGAATCTAGTTGATCGCTCTCCCCGATAGCGATGGCGTCCCGCGTCACCCGATCTCGAACTCGGTTTCGTCCTGGTACTTCCGTTCGGCGTGCTTCGACGCTTCGAGGCGGATCTCCTCTAGCGCGTCGTCGAACTCGCCGTCGTCGTAGGACGCGTCGCGCTCGGCCGACCAGCCGCCCTCGGGCTCCAGCGAGAGATACCAGATGCGCTCGTCGGTCGCGACGAGCACGTCCTCGGCGTGGTCCTCGTTCGGCCCGGATCGGCCGCCGGGGCCGCGAATCAGCACCGGCGAGGCGTGGCGCACGGCGTCGGCGTCGCTCAGCGCGTCGATGGCGTCGCGGGTCAGCGGCGCGTCCGGCAGCGACGAGAGCAGGCTCGGATCCTCTGTCATGGTCGACGATGGAACGCCGGTGGGCAAGAAAGCCCCGGTCGACGCGACGGGAACGGACTGACGGCGGGGTCTCGGCTCGGCCAGCCACCGCATACGTTCGTTTCAGCGGCCGATCGGCGGCGAGTCGTCACGGATCGACCGGTGTCAGTGTGCAAACGTACCACGCGCGGCCGGAACAAAGCGTTTTTTGAGTAGGTCGGGCGTACACCCGGGCATGAGAAACGCGAAGATAGTCTGTACCCTGGGGCCGGCGTCGGATTCCCGACGCTCGATCAGGGATCTGGCGGACGCCGGGATGTCGGTTGCGCGGCTCAACGCGAGCCACGGCGACCTCGAGACGCGGGGCGAGCTGATCGACCGCATCCAGGCGGTCGACGAGGCGGCCGACGAACCGCTGGCCGCGATGCTCGACACCAAGGGGCCGGAGATCCGCACCGCGCCGATCGACGAGCCGATCGAACTCGAGGCCGGCAGCGATATCCGGTTCGTCGAGGGCGAGGACGCGACGCCCGAGGAGGTCGGCCTGTCGGTCTCGATCTCCGGCGTCGCCGAGGGCGACCGCATCCTGCTCGACGACGGGCGGATCGAGACGACCGTAACTCGAGTGGACGGCGACGCCGTGTACGCACACGTCGAGGACGGCGGCCCCCTGCCCGGCCGCAAGGGCGTCAACATCCCCGGCGTCGATCTGGATCTCGACGTCGTCACCGAGAAGGACCGCAAGGATCTGGAGCTGGCCGCCGAGAAGGGCGCCGACTTCGTCGCGGCGAGCTTCGTCCGGGACGCCGACGACGTCTACGAGGTCAATCAGGTTCTCGAGGAGGCCGGCGCCGACATTCCGATCATCGCGAAGATCGAGCGCGCGGGCGCGATCGACAACCTCGACGAGATCATCGACGCCGCGTACGGCGTGATGGTCGCGCGGGGCGACCTCGGCGTCGAGTGCCCGATGGAGGAGGTGCCGATCGTTCAAAAGCGGATCATCCGCAAGTGCCGCGACGCGGGCGTCCCCGTCATCACGGCGACGGAGATGCTCGACTCGATGGTCCACGAGCGCCGACCGACCCGCGCGGAGGCGTCCGACGTGGCCAACGCCGTGCTCGACGGCACCGACGCCGTGATGCTCTCGGGGGAGACGGCGATCGGTGAGCATCCCGTTCGCGTGGTCGAGGCGATGGATCGGATCGTCGCCGAAGTCGAGCGCAGCGGCGAGTACCGCGAGATGCGCGAGAGCCGCGTGCCGACGGCCGACGACTCGCGGACCGACGCGCTCGCCCGCTCGGCGCGCTACCTCGCGCGGGACATCGGCGCCGGCGCGGTCGTGGCGGCCAGCGAGTCCGGCTACACTGCCCTGAAAACCGCGAAGTTCCGGCCGGGCGCGCCGGTCGTCGCGGCGACGCCGAACGATCGCGTCCGCCGCCAGATGGCCCTGTCGTGGGGCGTTCAACCGGTGTACGCTCCGTTCACCGACGAGGGGTCCGACGCCGTCATCGAGAACGCCGTCCAGGCGGCGCTCGATTCGGGCGCCGCCGAGAGCGGCGACACGGTCGTCGTCCTCTCGGGGATGATGACCGAACTCGAAGGGACCAGCACCACGAACATGCTCAAGGTCCACGTCGCGGCCGACGCGGTCGCGGCGGGTCGCGTCGTCGTCGACGGACGGCTGTCGGGGCCGGTCGCCAGGACTACCGACGGCGACCTCTCCACAGTTCCCGAGGGTGCGATCCTCGCGCTCGACGAGTCGTTCGACGGCGAGTTCGACGGCGACGCCGCGAAGCTCGGCGGCATCGTCGACGCCCGCCCGGGGATGACGGGCTACCCCGCGATGGTCGCCCGGGAACTCGACATCCCGATGATCAGCGGCGCCGAGCTCGGCGCCGACGTCGAGGTCGGCGACACGGTGACGATCGACGCCCAGCGCGGCGTCGTCTACGCCGGCGACGTCGTCTCCGCGCGCGAACGCGCGGAGCAGACGGGGCGCGCGGCGCCGGAGCGGCATCAGTAGGCCGACCGGCGACGGAAGCGCCCGGCGGGACGCGCCACCGGGACGGATCGCTTTTTGTGCTGGGGCGGTTACGATGACGTATGGCAGCGCCGAGCGACGAGGACGGGGGCCACGAGTGGGAGTACAGCCTCGCGGATCTGGAGGACGACGACGCGGGGGACGCAGCGTCGGACGGGGAGCACCCCGACGAGGACGACGGCGAGGACCCCTACGAGGCGATCGACCGCTCGATCGACCCCGAGGAGATCGACCTCGAAAACGCGGCGTTCGTCGCGCTCGGCGCGCTCGTCGGCGTGCTGATCATCCTGCGGACGGCCATGGTGTTCACCGGGTAGGAATCCGCAATCGAGAGCGAGCGGGTCGCGAGTATCGAATCGTGCGCAAGCATTAATCGGTCACGTTCCCAACACCCGCGTATGGTGTTGGAGGCCGTCGACCCGCCGCTGTTGTTGGTGATCGCCGGAATCGTCCTTTTAGTGATGGAAGCGATGGCGCCCGGCGCCCACCTGATCGTGCTCGGCGTCGCGCTGCTGTTCGCGGGACTGCTGGGGATGGCCTTTACCCCGCTGGCCGCGCCGATCGCGATGGCCGCGACGGTGCTGGTCGTGGGCGCGGCCGCGCTGTGGATCTACCGGGAGTTCGACTTCTACGGCGGGAAAGGGACCGCTCGGACGAGCGACTCGGACTCGCTGAAGGGCCAGACCGGACAAGTCACCGAGCGCGTCACCGCGACAGAAGGCCAGGTCAAGTTAGAGGACGGCGGGTTCAACCCGTTCTTCCAGGCCCGCGCGTTCGACGAGGAGATTCCCGAGGGGACCCAAGTGATCGTCGTCGATCCGGGCGGCGGCAACGTCGTGACGGTCGACTCGATGGAGCAGTACGACCGGGACGTGATCGACCGCGAACTCGAACGCGACAGTAGCGCCGCGGAGGACGACGACCCGCAGGATGCCGACCCCACGGCCGCGGACGCCGAGACTGAGTCCTCGGATTCCGAGACCGAATCGTCGGAGTCCGAGACCGAATCGTCGGAGTCCGAGACCGAATCGTCGGAGTCCGAGACCGAATCGTCGGACGCCGACGCTTCCTCGAACGACGCCGAGTCCGAGGCCGAGACGGCCGACGAGCAGCGCGACGTCGAGACAGAAGAAGCGGGGTGAGGCGAGGAGGAAACAGGCGGATCGGCGGCCGATCTGTCGCACCCCGGGAAATGATAGACCGTTACGAACAGCGAACTCTTATTACGCTCCCGACATAAATTGCGCTCATGGCCGGAGAAATACTACTGCAGGCTGTCCCGACGATTACGGTCCTCGGGGCCCTCCTGCTCCTGCTGGCGGTCGTAACACTCGCAAGTTCGATCGAGATCGTCGACGCGACCGAAAAGCGCGCGTTGACGGTGTTCGGGGAGTACCGGAAACTGCTCGAACCGGGTATCAACTTCGTCCCGCCGTTCGTCTCGAATACTCACAAGTTCGACATGCGAACCCAGACGCTGGACGTGCCCCGGCAGGAGGCGATCACCCGCGACAACTCGCCGGTGACCGCCGACGCCGTCGTCTACATCAAAGTGATGAACGCCAAGAAGGCGTTCCTCGAAGTCGACGATTACAAGCGGGCCGTCTCGAATCTCGCCCAGACGACGCTGCGAGCCGTGCTGGGCGACATGGAACTCGACGACACGCTCAACAAGCGCCAGGAGATCAACGCGAAGATCCGGAAGGAACTTGACGAGCCCACCGACGAGTGGGGGATCCGCGTCGAGTCCGTCGAGGTCCGCGAGGTCAACCCCTCGAAGGACGTCCAGGAGGCCATGGAGCAACAGACCAGCGCCGAGCGTCGCCGCCGCGCGATGATCCTCGAAGCGCAGGGTGAACGGCGCTCCGCCGTCGAGCAGGCCGAAGGTGACAAGCAGTCCAACATCATCCGCGCGCAGGGTGAAAAGCAGAGCCAGATTCTCGAAGCGCAGGGTGACGCCATCTCGACCGTGCTGCGCGCCAAGTCCGCCGAGTCGATGGGCGAACGCGCCGTCATCGACAAGGGGATGGAGACGCTCGAGGAGATCGGCAAGGGCGAGTCCAACACGTTCCTGATGCCCCAGGAGCTGACCTCGATGGTCGGCCGCTACGGCAAGCACCTCACCGGCAGCGACGTCCAGCAGCAGGACGGCTCGCTGAACAGCCTCGACTTCGATCAGGAGACCCGCGAGATGCTCGGGCTCGATGACATCGAGGAGATCCTCGGCCAGATCGACGCCGAGGCCGAGATGGACGTCGAGCAGATGGAAGAGGAAGCCCAGGCGATCAAGGAGGGCAGCGCCGGTGCGAACATCCGCAGCGCCGACGAAGTGATCGAGGAGATGGACCAGGAGGAAGGCGCGGCCGATCTCGAAGAGGAGTTGGAGTAAGCCCCGCGGTTCGGCGACCCTCCGTGGCCGCCAAAGCGACCCGCAACCAACCGAACCAACTCGCAGCCACTTTTGTTCGAACGTGAGTATTGGAAGCAACCTCGTGCATCCGAAGCCGTTTTATTTCGACCCGTCCTACTTCGAGGTAGATGTCCGGTCCCCGAGACGTCGACGAGTCCAAGCGCGCCACGCTCCGGCGCTTTGCCGCCCTCGGCGCCGCGGCGCCGTTCGCCGGCGTGGCCGCGGGCGAGGACGCCGAGGCCGACGATAGCGAGGCCCGGAGCGCGATCTCGGGCTATCTCGCGACGACGCCGGGCGCGCACTTCTCGAAGGTCCGCGACGACCTGCAACTCGGGACCGGCGAAACCCAGCACCACCTCCGCGAGCTGCTCGACGCGGGCCGGATCGAATCCCGCCGCGACGGCGACTACCGTCGGTACTTCCCCGCCGACAGATTCTCGGAGTTCGAGCAAGTGGCGCTGGGCTATCTCCGCCGCGAGACGCCGCGGGGGATGCTCGTCGAACTCCTGCGAGACCCGTCGGCGACCGGGGGCGACATCGCCGACGCGGTCGGCGTCTCGCGCCCGACGGTGAGCAAGTACGCCGGCGAACTGGAGTCGGCGGGCCTGCTCTCGCGGGCGGACGGCTACGCGGTACGAGAGCCCGAGACGGTGCTGACGCTGATCGTTCGGTACGCCGACTCCTTCGACGAAGACGCCGAAGCGCTGGCGGGCGAGGCCGACGAGCTGATCCGGTTCGATCCGTAGCTCGGGCGACGCCCGATCGACTGCAAAACGAGTGACCGCGAAACGACGTTTTTGCGTCCCGCTGTGGCGTCGAGTCCCGACTACGCGCTGACCTTCCAGGTCGTGCTCGACGAGTAGCCCCACTTCTCGACGTCGACGTCGAAGTTGCCCTCCTGGATCGCGGTCATGTTCGCGCCCACTTCCTTGGCGGTCATGTCGAGCGCGTCGCCGATCAGCCGCGACTTGAAGTACGTCTTGGTCGCCGCGCGCTCGCGGAGGTACGTGAGGATGCGGCGCTGTTTATCGGACAGGTCGGCGGCGGCGGTCTCGGCCTCGGCGGTCGCGGTTGCGGTCGTGCTCATACAACTGGATAGAGGTAAGACCGCCTTAGGGAGTTTGGTACGCGGGGTTAACCCGCTCCCGTGCAGCGATTTTGACATCGATCGCTCCCGAAATAAACCGGCCAGGGGGCGCCGTTGGTACGGCTGGTTAATCCCCTCGCGATCGGACCGGTCCGGGACCGGACAGTCCCGACGCTTGCACGGCGGCGTCCCGCACGAACGATATCGCGCTCGCAGTCTACCGGTCGTAGTGCGGGGTGACGAACGGGCCCAGCGCCGCGGCGACGGCGTGGGCCAGCGACGACTGCCGGTCGATGGCCTCGCCCGTGAGGAGGCCGGCAGCGCCGCTCCCCTCGCCCGCGTTCTCGGTGCCCAGCACCTCGTCGACGACGGGGCCGAGTTCGCGCCCCTCGCGGACGGGCTCGGCCATCGATTCGGGGAGGCGAATCGTCGGGCCGGCGCCGCGAGCCGTCCGCTCGCCATCTGTTGCGGCGGCCCACATGATCAGGTACAGCCCCGGCCGCGACGCCAGGTCGGCGACGCCGCCCTCGACGCCGACGCCGAGGTCGTACGCGCCCGCGTCGAGGGCACGCCGGGCGCGCGTCTCCGCGCCCTCGATCGTCTCGGCGCGTCCCCGGGGTTGCTCCGGGACGCCGGAGTCGACGTCGACACTCTCGACTGCGATACCGGGGACGTCCGCCAGGGCGTCCTCGACCGCCGCGATCTTGACCGGGTTCCCGCTCCCCACGCTCACTCGCATTACCCGTAGCAGCGGCTGGAGATATCTGTAAGCACCGATTCGAGACGTAGAACCCGGGCGTCGGCGTCCTGCGTGAGATCGGGCGTCGGCGTCCCGCGTTGCGGGCTACTCGTTGCGCGGGCTGGAGGGATGGTAGTCGGTGTCGTACTCACCCACCTGTCCGTCGACGCGGTCGGGGTTGAGCCGTCCCGACAGGAGCATGAAGTCGACCAGCGTAAGCGCGAGCATCGACTCGACGACGGGGACGCCGCGGGGCGGCAGCACCGGGTCGTGACGGCCGATGACTTTCTCCTCTTTGACCTCGTCGGTCTCCCAGTCGACGGTCTGCTGGGTCTTCGGGATCGAGGTCGGGGCGTGCAGCGTCACCTCGCCGTAGATCGGCTCGCCCGAGGTGATGCCGCCCTGCAGCCCGCCGTGGTCGTTCTCGGCGGGGACGGGCTCGCCGTCCTCCGAGAACTCCCAGTGGTCGTTCCGGTCGTAGCCCGACACCTCGCGGGCCCCCGTGCCGAGGCCGAACTCGAAGGCGGTCGTCGCGGGAACGCTCATCATCGCCTGGCCGAGGCGGGCTTCCATGGAGTCGAAGCGCGGCGCGCCGAGCCCGCGCGGGACGCCCCGGGCCTCGAAGTAGATCGACCCGCCGATGGAGTCGCCCTTCTCCTGGTAGTCCTCGATCAGTTCCTGCATCTCCGCGGCGGCGTCGGGATCGGCACAGCGCACGTCGTTCTCTTCCGAGTGTTCGAGCATCTGCTCGAAGGAGACCTCCGGCGCCTCGATGTCGCCGATCTGGTTGACGTGGGCCTTCAGCTCGATGCCCTCCTGTTGCAGGAGCTTCTTGGCGATCGCGCCCGCGGCGACCCAGTTCACCGTCTCGCGAGCCGAGGAGCGCCCGCCGCCGCCCCAGTTGCGCGTGCCGAACTTCGACGAGTAGGTGAAGTCGCCGTGCGAGGGCCGAGGCGCCGTGATGAAGGGCTCGTACTTGCCCGAGCGGGCGTCCTTGTTCTGGATGACCATCCCGATCGGCGTGCCCGTGGTGTAGCCGTCCTGAACGCCGCTTTTGATCTCTACGTCGTCTGGCTCGCCGCGGCTCGTCGATATCTTCGACTGTCCCGGCTTTCGCCGGTCGAGGTCGCCCTGAATGTCCTCCTCGGAGAGTTCGAGCCCGGCCGGACAGCCCGACACGGTCACGCCCATCGCCTCGCCGTGGCTCTCGCCGAACGTGGTCACCTGAAAGAGGCGACCGAACGAATTGCCGTTCATTACGCGTCAGTGAGAGTGCCGCACATTTAGGTTTTGCAATCTACGCAAGAAGGGCGGGCATCGAGGATCGACACATACGGCTTCGCCTCGAACGCCCTCGGCCCTTAGCAGTTGCAACTTCGACGAAGAACACCACGAAAGCCCTCGGCCCGCTCGCCGTCGCTGAACCGGATATCCTCACTGCGTTCGGATAGCGCCGACTCAGCGACGGCGACCGCGCCTCGCCCTTTCATTCCACCAGGTCCAACAACTGCACAGACCTGCCCTTCCCCGTCGGCGCGCCACAGGGGCGCGCCGGGCCGTGCGGCTGCGGTGGCGCGCGCTGTCGAGTCCCTGTGACGAGACAGCGCCGTGCGAGGGACGACTGAAGGAGCGGAGCGACTGAAGGAGTCGGTTGGGGAGGCCGAGGTTGCGGTCGGGTGGGACTGAAAGGGGCCGCGCGCTCGATCCGGAGAGGCGACGCAAGGACCGCAACGAAGTGAGGACCGCAGCGAGCCGCAACCGGTCGAGCGCGGCGGGGGCTTTCGTGGTGTTGTCGTCCAGTATAGTTCCAGAAAGCGCTGCGGGGGCTTTCAGGATTTCAGGGCGCTCACCGATGGTCCAGAGGGCGCGACAGAAGCGACACGATCAGGAACTCGTCGTCACACTCCGACACGATCGAGCGCCGACTCCAGTCGCTCCAACAACCGATCGCCGAAAAAGCGGACGTTCTCCAGTTCGTGGAACGCGGCGTAGGCGTCCCGGCGCGTCTCGACGAACCCGTCGTCGATCGCCCGGTGGCGCTGATACTCCTCGAAGAACGGATCGCCGACGGCGTCGATCCGGTCGACGTAGGCCAGATCGAACTCGGCGTGACCGAAGAAGATCGCCGGATCGAGGATGGCCCGAACCTCGCCCTCACGGACGACGACGTTACCCGGATGCACGTCCCCGTGGAGCAGCGCGGGCGCGTCGGGTTCGACCAGCAGGTCGTCCAGTCGGTCGGCGAATTCGAGGACGCGCTCGTAGGGCCCCTCGGGCAACGATCCGTCGGCCCGCGCGGCCTCGGCGAAGGGCAACACGCGCTGCTCCCGGAAGAACTCGATCCACGAATCGGTCCAGGGGTTCGACTGCGTGAAGGGGCCCGAGAGCGTGTCGAAGGGAAAGCCGAAGGCGTCGGCCGAGCGGTCGTGCAGCGCCGCGACCTGCCGCGCGAGATCTCGCTCGGCGCGCTCGTCGAATCGGCCGTCGCCCTCGACGTACTCCAGCAGCAACAGCCCGGGCTCGACGCCGAGCACGGCGGGCACGGGAACCGGCGTCTCGCGCGCGAGATACTGGAGCATGGCGGCCTCGTTGCCCAGCGGCGAGTCGTCGACCTTCGCGGCGACGGGCGCGCGATCCGCGAACGTGATTCGGTAGACCGTCCCGACGTTGCCGCCGTCGAGTTCGGTCGCGTCGGTGGCGTCGGCGTCGAGGAGGGCTGAGACGCGGGCGAGCAAATCTTCCGGAGTCGAATCGCCGGTGTCCATCGATAGGGAATCAGTAGATCGCGTTCCGACGTCCGTTACTCCCGCACCACGTCCACGCCCAACTCCTCGATCGTCTCGAAGAAGTTCGGGAACGACACGTCGACGTGCTCGGCGCCCCGAATCGTCGTCGGCCCCTCCGCGACGAGCCCGGCCACGGCCAGCGACATGACGATCCGGTGGTCCTTGCGCCCCTCGACGGTCGCTCCCGAGAGGTCGGTTTCGTCACCGTGGATCGTCAGCACGTCGCGTTCCTCGGTCACGCTCGCGCCCATCTTGCCCAGTTCCTCGGCCATCGCGCTGACGCGATCCGTCTCCTTGAACCGAACGTGCTCGCAGTTCTCGATCCGGGTGTCGCCGTCCGCGATCGCGCCGAGCGTCGCGATCGTCGGCAGGAGGTCCGGCGTGTCGCCCACGTCGACGGTCGTCCCCGAGAGGGCCGAGCGCTCGACCGAGATGATGCCCGCGTCCCGATCCCAGTCGATTGCGGCGCCCATCTCCTCCAGGACGCCGACGATCGCGCTGTCGCCCTGCGCGCTCGGCTGGGCGCCGCGCACGTTGACCGCCGCACCGTCCTCGGCCGCCACCGCGCCGGCCGCCAACAGGTACGACATCGACGAGAAGTCGCCCGGAACGGCGTACTCCCCGCCGGAGGGGGCGTAGGACTGCCCGCCGTCGACGGCGAAGCCGGCGTCGGTCCGCCGGGCGTCGACGCCGAACGCCGACAGGAGCTCGATCGTGATGTCGACGTACGGCGCCGATTTGAGCTCGGTCTCCAGATCGATCTCGACGCCCTCGTCGGTGACCGCACCAGCAAAGAGCAGCGCGGAAATGAACTGCGAGGACACGTCGCCCGGGATCGACGCCGTGCCGCCCGCGATGGGGCCGTCGATCACCAGCGGCGCCTGGCCGTTCCCGCGCGTCGAGCGGGCGCTCCCGCCGAGTTGCTCGATGGCGTCCAGCAGCGGCCCCTGGGGGCGCGAGCGCAGCGACTCGTCGCCGGTCAGCACGGTGCCGCCGTCCGCGAGCGCCGCGGCCGCGGTCACCAGCCGCATCGTCGTCCCGCTGTTGGCACAATCGACCACGTCCGCCGGCACGTCGGGGCGGCCGGCGAAGCCCTCGACGTCCAGCGACCCGTCGTCCGACTCCTCGACCGCCCCGCCGAACGCTTCGACGGCCCGCATCGTCGCCCGGATGTCGGCGCTTGTCAGGGGGTCCCGAACGGTCGCGCCGTCGGCGTAGCCGGCCGCCAACACCGCTCGGTGGGTGTAACTCTTCGACGGCGGCGCCGCCGCCGCGCCGCGAACCCGCGAGGGAGAGATCTCGACGTTCATGCCCGATGGGTCGGGCGGGGGGCGTATCACAGTACCGGAACCGGGCGGTTCGTCGGACGCCGACGCGGCGCTGCGGACGTAGATACAGAGGGAGTTAAAATCTGATTAACCGAGGGTATCGCTGCGCAATAAAAAAATGCTGAAGGGCCTGAGACTGCTCACTATCGACAATGGCGGTCGGCTCCCTGACGACGCACCTGGAGGATTCGACATCGATACTCCTCGTAGCGCCGCCGTCGGACCCGGCCGACGATCGCGCTTGCACGGACCTGCTAACGTTCGACGATCCGGAGCGCGAGAACGTCCTGAGCGTGACGCTCTCTCAGACGCCCGCCGATCGGCTAGCGCTCTGGCGTCAGGAGGGCGGTGGGGCGATGCCGAATCGCGCGGTCATCGTCGACGGTAGCGGGCCGTCGACCGAGGCCGAGCGGGCGACGGTCGTCGAGGCGATCCCCGACCTCTCCGTCGAGGTGCTGTCGGACGCGGCGGGACCCATGGAACTCGCCCTGATCGTCGGTCAGTATCTCGGCGAGTGGGACGACACCGCCGAGCGGACGGTCGCCTGTATCCACTCGCTGTCGGCGCTGCTCGACTCGTTCGCCCGCGGCGAGGTCGTGCAGTTCGTCAACGCACTGGACGCCCGGCTCGAATCGGCGGGCGCCGTCGTGCACTACCACCTCGACCCCGGCGCCCACGACGACAGCACGCTCTCCGAGATCAGGCCGCTGTTCGACGCCGTCGTCGAGCACGTGCCGGACGACGGCTGGACCGTGACGAAGAGCGCCGCCGACTCCCCGCAGTTCCGCGGCGAGAGCTCCGCGCTGTATCCCGAGCGCTCTGGCACCGAGCGGCCGTCGGTCGATCGCCCGCTCGACGACGTGTTCGAACTGCTCGCGAACGAGCGCCGGCGCAGAACTCTGTACGCGCTCGCTCAGACGGACGTCCTGAGCGTCTCGATCGATCGGCTCGCCGACGAGGTCGTCGAGCGCGAGCGGGCTGGCGGCGCGGTGTCCGGGCCGCTCCACAACCGGGAGGTGACGATCGCGCTCGCGCACAACCACCTGCCGCGCCTCGCCGACGCCGGACTCGTCGCGTACGACCACGAGAGCGGAGCGGTCACGAAACGGGAGTTCGGCGACGGGTTCGCGGCGTTCGTCAGGTACGTCGACCGGATCGACCGCCCCTGACGCGGCCCTCGACCGTCGACCGGATCCCGATGTCTTTTACTCGCCACCGCTCAGCAATCAGGTATGGACCCGGATCTCTCGCGACTCGCCGACGCCGTCGAGGAACACGGTGCCGACGGCTACCTGTTCGACGGTCACGACGACTCCGATCAGTACTACGTCTGCGGCTTCGACGCGCCCGACCCCTTCGTCGGGCTGTACGACGGCGCCGACGTCCACCTGCTGGTCTCGGGGCTGGAGTACGGCCGCGCCGAGACGGAGAGCCGCGCGGCCACCGTCGCTCGGCTGGGCGACTACAACTACCAGGAGCGAGCGGCTCGTGACGGCCCGAAGGAAGCGCGGCTCGACGTGATCGCCGCGTTTCTCGCCGACCACGGCGTCGGCGCGACGCTGGTCCCCGGCTCGTTCCCCACCGCCACCGCCGACGGACTGCGCGAGCGCGACGTCGCCGTCGCGGTCGAGCGCTCGGACGTGATCACCGAAATCCGGTCGGTCAAGACCGACGAGGAGATCGACAACGTCCGGACGGCCCAGCGCGCGAACGAGGCCGCCATGCGGCGGGCCGAGGAGCTGATCGCTGACGCCGAAATTCGAGACGGCGTGCTCCACCGCGACGACGAGCCCCTGACCAGCGAGTTCGTCACCCAGGAGATCGAGATCGAACTGCTCCGGAACGGCTGTGCGCTCGACGAGACGATCGTCGCCGGCGGCGCCGACGCGGCCGACCCCCACGACCGCGGTAGCGGTCCGCTGCCCGCGGACGAGCCGATCGTCGTCGACATCTTCCCGCGGGACAAGGACTCGAAGTACCACGCCGACATGACCCGCACGTTCCTGCGCGGCGACTCCTCCGAGGCGGTCCGCGAGCGCTACGACGCGACCCTCGACGCCCAGGAGGCCGCGCTCGACACCATCGAGGCGGGCGTCACGGGCAAGGCGGTCCACGATGCGGTCTGTGACGTCTACGAGGACGCCGGCTACCCGACGCTGCGAGCCGACCCCTCGACGGAAACGGGCTTCATCCACGGGACGGGTCACGGCATCGGGCTGGACGTCCACGAGCAGCCGACGCTCAACCCCACCGGCGAGGAGCTGCGGCCCGGCCAGATCGTCACCGTCGAGCCCGGCCTCTACGATCCCGACGTGGGCGGCATCCGAATCGAGGACTTCGTCGTCGTCACCGAGGACGGCTGCGAGAACCTCACCGACTACGAGAAACAGCTCGTACTGGACTGAGCGCCGCGCTCGATCGGCAGCGGCGTCACGACGCCGCGGCGCAGTCCGCTCCGATCCCGCGTCCTCCGCCCCGCGACGCCGCGACGGCTTCAGAGCGCCACGTCGTCGCCCGCTTCGTACGACCGGAGCGACTGGGGCGCCCCGACTATTTTCGTCTGAACGCTCCCGTCAGCGCCGACGAGCCGGATCGTCGCTCGCTCGCCGGGGGCGAGCCGCGCGTCGCCGTCGAGCGTTATTCGAACCGAAAAGCGATCGCTGCGGTCGTTCAGCACCGGGGCGCTGGCGTCGTCGTCGACCAGCGGCTCGACCCCGAACGAACCGGAATCGGCGCTCTCGCCGTAGCCGAGCGTGCGCTGGCGGGTCGCTCCGACGACCTCCACCGACGCCTGCGAGAGATCGATCTCGTCGGCGCCGGGCGAGGTCGTCACCGTCAGGTCGACGGCGTCGACCGTCCGATCCCCGCCGTCGACGTCGATCGTGCCCGTGGCGCCGACGACCAGCAGCTGGTCGCTGACCTGCGCAGTGGAGTCCTCGCTGGTCGCCTCCGCCGTGTTCTGGAGCATTCCGGCGGTCGAGATCAGCAGCGTCGCCCCGATCGCGGCGACCAGAATCATCGCGACGAAGACGATCATCGTCTCGATGCCGACCTGCCCGCGGGACGACGGCGTCGAGTCCGTCAGCGTTGCCCCCGCGGTTGCAGGGCGGTTGCGGTGGGAAGCGTCGGTCGGTGCACTCTCCGAGAACCTGTTCGTCGAACCGACATAGTGGTCGTGCCTAACTGTGGAGGCACCGCTGCGGTCGCCGCCGGCGTCCGACCGAGGTCGGATCCCCGCTCCCGCCCGGGCTCAGAGCCCCAGTTCCCGCCCGATCACGAGATGTTGGATCTCGCTGGTTCCCTCGCCGATCTCCATCAGCTTGGCGTCCCGGTAGAACCGCTGTGGCGCGAAGTCGGTCGTGTAGCCGTAGCCGCCCAGCGTCTGGATCGCTTCTTCGGCGACCTCGCGGGCGGTCTCGCTGGCGTCTAACTTGGCGAGCGAGGACAGGCGCGTGCAGTCCTCGCCCTCGTCGTACGCCCACGCCGCCTTGTGGGTGAGCAGGCGCGAGCGCTCGATCTTCCGGTCCATCGTCACCAGCTTGTCCCGGATCGCGTCGAACTCCGAGATCGGCTGGCCGAACTGCTCGCGCTCGGTGGCGTATGACTTGGCCGCCTCGTAGGCGCCCTGCGCGAGCCCGACCGACAGCGCCGCGATCGAGATGCGCCCGCCGTCTAACGTCTTCGTGGTCTGGCGCCACCCCTCGCCTTCCTCGCCGAGCAGACGATCCTCGGGGATCCGGCAGTCGTCGAAGTTGATCTCGCAGGTCGGCGAGGCGTTCAGCCCGAGCTTGTCCCAGACGGTCGTCACCTCGAACCCGTCGTCGGCGTCGGGATCGACGATGAACGTCGAGATGCCGTCGTAGCCCGCTTCGGGATCGGTGACGGCCTTGACGAGGATCGATCCCGCGACGTTGGCGTTCGTGATGAACTGCTTGGTCCCGTTGAGAACCCACTCGTCGCCCTCCTTGCGAGCCCGAGTATCCATGTCGCTGGCGTCGCTTCCGCTCCCGGGCTCGGTGAGCGCCCACGC
This sequence comes from Natronoarchaeum rubrum, assembly GCF_024494695.1. Next base: position 162,785 of record NZ_JANHDP010000004.1, read on the forward strand.
GCCCATGTGCTCGCCCTCCGCGAGCGGGCGGAGCCAGCGCTCTTTCTGCGCGTCGCTCCCGAACAGCTCGATCGGCTTCGAGCCGAGGCTGACGTGGGCGGCGTACGACAGCCCGATCGCGCCCGACACCCGCCCGAGTTCCTCGGTGACGAGCGCGTACATGAACTGGTCGCCGCCGAGCCCGCCGTGGGACTCGTCGATGGGAACGCCCATCACGTCGAGCTCGGCGAGCTGGTCGAAAATCTCGTCGGGGAACCGGTGCTCGTCCTCGATCTCCTGGGCGATCGGTGCGATCTCGGCCTCGCAGAAGTCCCGGACGCTCTCGCGGATCATCCGGTGCTCGTCGGGGACGCGAAACTCCATGGATCGAGGTTCGCGGACGTACCGCATAAAGATCACGAACGATCGGGAACGACGCGCGCCGGGAGGCATTTAACCCTCGCAACCTTGCATCCGCGTGATGGATCTGCGCGGCATCGTCAGGGGTACCGTCGGGTGGTCCCAGCTGGAAGCCATCGGCGCCGAGCTGGCGCGCCGCGCGGACCGCGAGCAGGTCCGGATCACGTTTCTCGACGCCGACAACTGGCTGTCGACGCCGCTGGTCGTCGACGAGCGCTGGTTCGTGAAGCTGATCTCGCCCCAGAACGCGTTCGTCCACGCCGTCATCACCGGCGCGCGCAACGCGGGCGTCTTCTCCAGCGGGACGGCGGGCTTTTTCGGCCGGTTCGACGGCCCCGTCGAGATGGCGCGCCACGAGCTAGAAGCGACCGAGGAGATGCGCCGGATCGGGCTGAACGCCCCCGAGCCGGTCGGCGTGTTCGAGTTCGACGAGTTCGGCGTCCTCGTGCTGGAATATCTCGACGACTTCCGAACGTTCGACGACCTCTCGACCGCCGAGAAGCGGCGGCGCGCCGGCGAGCTGTTCGGCGCGCTCCGGCGGATGCACGACGACGAGCTGGCCCACGGCGACCTGCGGGCCGAGAACGTGCTGATCGCCGACGACGAACTGTACTTCATCGACGCCACCTACGTCCGCGAGGAGGGGCTGGCGTCGGCCCGCTCGTACGATCTGGCCTGCGCGCTGGCCGTGCTCGCGCCGACGATCGGCGCCCGCGACGCCATCGACGCCGCCGCGGCCCGCTACTCCACCGAGGAGGTACTCGCCGCGCGCGAGTTCCTCGACTTCGTGAAGCTGCGCCCGGACCACGACTTCGACGCGGCGCTGGTGAAAGGCGAGATCGAAAAAATCGCCGACTGAGCGCGACAGCTAGCCGGTCGTACTGTACGGAAAGCGTGAAAGGCGGAGTGGGCCGAGGTGGGACGCCGGGATGCTCCGGGTCCGGAACCCGCTTCGAGCGTGCAGCGGACCGTCGGACCGGAGCGAACCGGGATCGCCTAGGTCGATCCCGGAGTCGGGTCGAGCGCGACGAGCGTTGTGCCGGAACGACGTGAAAAGCGCCGTGTGTCCGGCAAGCGGTTGTTGGGCAGGCGAACGTATAAATGCACTGTCTGCGGAACCCCGGTCGTCCCGGCACCGCACGGCGCGCTGCCGATCAGACGCGCCGGTCGCGCAGCGCGGGGAACTCCTCGCGAACCGAAGCGACGCGGTCGGGATCGAGCTCCGCGGTGACGATCGTCGGCTCGTCGTCGCAGGACGAAAGCGGCGTCCCCCAGGGGTCGTACGCGGTCGAACGCCCCAGCAGCGTCGCGTCGTCGAACTCGCCCGACCCGTTGATCGTGGCGACGTAACACTGGTTCTCGATGGCTCGCGCCCGCGAGAGCGTCTGCCAGTGCTCGACGCGGGGGTAGGGCCACGCCGAGGGAACGAGTACGAGCGTCGCGCCGGCGTCGACCAGCTCGCGGTACTGCTCGGGAAAGCGCAGATCGTAGCAGGTCGTCATCCCGACGGTGAAGTCCTCGAACTCGGCGGTCGCGGTGCGCTCGCCGGGGACGAGCAGGTCGGCCTCCGCCGAGTCGTAGCCGAACAGGTGACGCTTGCGGTACACCGCTCGCCGCTCGCCGTCGCGATCGAAGAAGACGGAGGTGTTAGCGAGCCCCTCCTCGGCGGGCGTCTCGACGCCGGTCGTCGCCGCCAGATCCTCGACGATGCTCCCCGCGAGGACGGCGACGTCGTGCTCGGCCGCGGCGTCGGCGATCCGCGAGAGCGTCTCGCCGCCCAGCGACTCGGCCAGCCGGTGGTACAGGTCGAACGCGAAGAAGCCGACGTTGAAGATCTCGGGCAACGCGACCAGATCGGCGCCCCGATCGGCCGCGCGGGCGATCGCATCGGTCGCTCGCCGGCGGTTGGCTTCGACGGCCCCGGCTTCGACGTCGATCTGGGCGAGCGCGATCGTGGCGCTCACGGGCAGATCCCCCCGATCACTGCTCGACCCCCAGATCCTCGCGGAGGGTCGTCTCCAGGTTCTGGAGCTCCCCATCGAGGTTGCGCTCGAAGTACCCCTCGACGCCGGGGAGTCGGCCGTCGACGACGAATCGGTTGACGACCCGCGAGCCGCCGTCGGTCGGTTCGATGTCGTGTTCGCCGGTCACGCGCATCACCTTCGATCGGCCGACGAATTTGACGTACTCCGGCGGCCTGCGCTCGACGTCCTCGGTGCGGACTGCGGCCGTTCGATTCAAAAGCGGGATCGGCAACTCGACGTGCCAGGTCGCCCGGCGACCGTCCTCGTCGTCCAACTCGAACTCCGAGACGACGCTGATCGCTCGGGCGCGCTGCTCCGGATCCGAGATGAACTCCCAGACACGCTCGGGCTCGACGGGCAACTCGAACGTCCGCTCGACCCGGACTGTCATTGCTCTCTCACTGGCGCTCCGGAGTAAAAAGCCGCCCGTTCCGGCGACGCTTTAGCTGACCGTTACCTTCCAGGTCGTCGACCGGGAGCGGCCCCACTTCTCGATGTCGACCTCGTCGGACTCCTCCGCGAGGCGTGGGAGCCGCGAGCCGACCTGCTTGGCAGAGAGCCCGATCGCCTCGGCGACGTTTTTCGCCCGGAAGTACCGCTCCCCGCGGGCGGCGCTCTCGCGGAGGTACGAGACGATGCGCCGGTCCTCGTCGCTGTAGTCGGACATTGGGGCGCGCTAGGCGCTCGACGCGCTTAACGGTTTTCGATCGTGCAACGGTACCACGGGCACGGGACGCCGGAACGACCCGTGCTCAGTCCTCGTAGACGTGGATCGCGACGACCGACAGCGCGCCGAACAGCATCGCCGCGGCGAAGCCCCACGCCGCGGTGACGTCCGGCGCGCCGCCGAACATCACGAGTGCGCCCAGCCCGGCGACGACGGCACACAGTACGGCGATCCCGATTCCCTTGTCGGTCGACTGCGACGCGGACGCTGTCATGGACGCGGCTTGCGAGGGCAGCAACTTAGCTCTTGTCAGAGCGACTGACGAGAGACTTTTACAACGTCGGTGTCGATCACCGGGTAAGATGGACTTACCGGACGACCTCGGCGCCGTCAGGGCGGTGCTGCTGGGGAGCAAGCTGCGCGTCGCGGGGAGCGTCGTCCTGGCGCTGTCGGTGGTGTTCGGCGCCGCCGTCGGACTCGGCGTGCTGGGCGTCCCCGGCGTCGCCGCGGTCGACAACGAGTTCGGCGCCGTCGACGAATCGACGACGACGATCGAGACCGATCTGGTGATCTCGAACCCCAACCCCGTCGGCGTCACGCTCGGCGACGTGCGGATCGACTACGGCGTCTCGATGAACGACGTTCGCGTCGCGAACGGCTCGCGCGAGGGCGTCTCGCTGCAGCCGGGCAACAGCACGACCGAGCTCACGACCCGGATGGACAACCAGCAGATCCCGCCGTGGTTCGCGAGTCACGTTCGGAACGGCGAGCGGAGCCGACTCGTCGTTGACGCCGACGTGCGGTCCGAGCGGCTCGGCCGCAGCAAGCAGTTCACGGTCGAGCGATCGATCGAGACGGACCTGATCGGCCAGTTCGACTCCAACGAGACGCGCCCGGTCGCGGTGGAGGACTCGGCGATCACGGCGACGCCGCTCGTCGAGAACCCGGTGTTGTACGTCAACGAGACCAGCGCCGACTGGGGCACCGTCTCGCGCGAGCGGACGCCGATCGACGTCGAGTTCGTCGCGTACAACCCGCAGGCGTTCCCGCTCACCGTCTCCGAGATCGACTACGAGATCACGATGAACGACGTGCTGGTCGGCGAGGGGACCTCCGAGACGAACGCCGCGATCCTCCCCGAACGGACCGAGCGGATCGAAACCACGACCGCGATCACCAACGACAACCTCGACGAGTGGTGGGTGAGCCACCTGAACAACGACCAGACGACGCAACTGGAGATCCGCTTCTACGCTACGGTCGAGATCGAAGGCCAGGAGTTCCGCGTCCCGGTGCGCGCGCTCGACCACGAGGAGACGATCGAGACGAACATCTTCGAGGGCGAGGGGAACTGAGACGCGGCGTCTCGACGCCGCGGTGACGGCGACCCCGCACCGCCGGTAAGGTTTTGTGGCCTCGACCTGAATCAGCACACGCATGACACGGAGTGATTCGGCTCCTGATCGCGTTCTTCTCGGGCGATGAGACCACGGTAACGGCGACGAGCGGCGACGACGGCATCGACGTAGTGATCGACGGCACCCAGTTCCGACTGTCCCGCAGCGACGCCGCCGACCTGCAGGACGCCGTCGGCGACGCGCTGACCGAGCGCACCGAGTTCTTCCGGACCGCCGGCGAGTACCGCGAGGACGGAACCTACGAGGTCAGCCGCCGCGGCGCCGACTCCGCGGGCAACGCCAAGGTGTTCCGCGACTTCGAGGAACTGCGCCGGCTGTACGAACGCCTGCCCGACGCGTTCGACGCCGAGGACGTGGGCCGCACGGGCATCACCGGCTCGCGTCGCCACATGATCGTCCGGCACGTCGCCGAGCATCCGGCGTTCGACTGCGAGATCGCCTCGCGGAAGCCGCTGCGGGCGGTCAAGAATGACACTGGGACTGCGAACGACGCCGACGATGTGACAACTGAGCTACCAGCTGATTGACCGCGTTAAGATCTGGTAGCACCCAGAGGATTCACTTCTCCAGGTTCGCCTATTTGATTCACATCGTGATGAGCGATATGGAGGTGAACCTATGTTCTGTTGCAGACAGGAAGTATGAGTCTATACGGAATCTTGACCGCATTCCCCATCAAGATTAGACCGATTGGTGATCTGACTTCTGGCAAGGGTCTGTAAATAATTCTGAAGAAGGTGAAATATCTTCTATTGGGCAGTTTCCTCACTAGTCTTTTTTATGATCCAGGATACAGTTATTATCATATGATGGCATTACAGAGTTTTCCTGAGGGTTTTTGGTCGGTAGACATTTCTGACGTGATCTCTGCCTTATTATCCTTAGCTTTAGTCATTTTATATTGGAGGATGCAAAAATTTCAGGAGACTGTGGTATCTATACAACAAAAGCAGGCCGAATTAATGGAAAGACAAGCAGACTTCACGCAGGCAAATCATCAACCAGTATTACATTCGGATGATGTGACCGGGGAGGGACAGAAAGTCAATCTATCGCTCCATAATGACGGGAATGGCCCTGCGCATGGACTTTTGCTTCAAGCTGTTCTATATAAGCAGGAAGAAATGATGGATGGAGATCCTGGTGAAGTCATTCCAGGGTATAATGGAAGTGGTTCTGTAATTGGACCAGAGTGGACTCCACTTTTTCGCGAATCTGCCTCCGAAGAAGATGTTGGTGAAGAAGAAGAAGTTCTTGCAACTGCGATTCGAGAAGGCGAGAAATCCGTGTCCTTCGAATCTGAATTGAAATTCACCTACATGTCTCCGGGATCTGGCCAATATGATGTCACCTTCACTGAGGCAATGGATAGAATAAGCAAAGAATGGGATTGCGATCACATTGCCATCGATTTCCACATAGGATTTACAGACATATCTGGGGAATGGTATGGTGTCCCAATTGGGGCCTGTGGAGATATCCCGGTAGAAAGCTCCCTGACCCTTGATCAAGCTCTAGACGATCCTCAAGTAGGAGCGCCTATTGGCGAGCCCATCAAAGAAGATGAGGTTTATTCAGCCATTATGCTTGACGATATAGAAGTTTAGTTAGAAATGTCAAGATCTCCTGGTCGCCATTTCAAAGCTCGCTAATTAATGGTGGTGTGCTCGGACTCCTCGTTGAGCGCGAGGTTCGCCGCGATCTCGGCGTTCCGCATGGCGTACTCGGCGGTCTGCTGGAGGCTGACGAGCACTTCCCGGACCTGCAGCAGGTCCTCGTTGTCCATCTCGGGGAGGTCGTCAAGGATCTCCTGTTCGCGGTCGCCGACCTCGTGGAACCGCTGGCGGGCCTCGATCGTCTTGTCGTAGTCCCGCTCGACAGCCGACTCCACCGCGAGCTTCGTCAGTTCGTCGACGTCGTCTGTGAACTCGCGGATGCGCCGCATCGTCTGCTGGTCGACGCTCAGCGAGTGCTCCTCGGTGTCGAGGACGATCTCGGCGATGTCCTCGGCGTTGTCGGCGGTGAGTTCGAGATTCTTCGCGATCGAGCGGTAGCCGATCAGCGGGAAGCCCGATTCGAGTCCCACCGCGCGGGCGAGGTTGGGGTTCTGGTAGGCGGTGAAGATCAGGCGCAGCATCAGGACGAAGATCTTGTTCGCCTGACGCTCGCGGTTGAGCGCGCGCTGGGCCAGATCGGGGTTGCCGTGGGCCAGCGCCTTGATCCCCTCGCCGCGCATCGTCGAGCCGGTCGATTCGAGCCGCTCGATCAGGTTGTCGAGCGTGAAGTCCTCGGGGTCGACCGAACACCGGATCGCGATGCTTTCCGGCGTCTCCTCGATGACGCCCAGGCCCATCAGCTGCGTCTCGGCCTCGTAGACGGCGTTGATGTGGTCCGACGACAGCGCTCCCTCTGACTGGTCGATCCGGATGACGCGGCGACCGAGCACGTACTGGGCGACGATCGCCCGCTCGACGGCGTTCGCGTCGAGGTCGTCCGCGTGGATGATCGCCTCGGACTCCTCGGTGCTCGCGGATTCGGGCATCACCGTCAGCGTTCCCTTTCCGCCCATCCGCAGCGACACCTCGTCGCCTTTCTCGACGTTCTGTTCGCTCGCCCACTCCGCCGGGAGCGTCATCGCGAGCGTGGAGGGCCCCAGCCGCTGGACCTTGCGCGTTTCCATGGAAGGGGGTACGGCGGAGCCGACCTTAATCTTGTCTATATCTGCATTATCTTCTCGGGAGTAATAATACACTGCTGCGAACGCCCGTCCAATATATAAGGTCTTAGACGACCTTCATCATCCGCCGCTCGAAGCGCCCGACGCGGGCCTTCAGCCAGCCGCGGAGCGACTCGTCGAGGTCGGCGTCGTCAGTGTCGACCCGCAAGACGTTCAGTTCGTCGAGCTTCCGCCGCGAGGCGACCACTTCCAGGTCGCAGCGCTCGATCACGGCCGGCGAGATCTGGTCGTTGCCGCGACCGAACACGAACCCCTGGCCGCCGATCGGCGAGACGACGACGACGGCCGGCCCTTCCAGCGCGTCGAGAATCTCGGCTTCGGTGGCGTCCCGGGCGAGCAACTCGCCGGCCGGCGTCGCCGGCTCGTGGTAGCTGTCGGCTTCGACGCCCTCCGGTGCGGAGCGCCAGACGTCGACGCCGAGCGGCGAGCCCTCGAACCCGAGCCGCTCTTTGATCGCGCCGACGGTGCTGCCCGGCCCGAGCACGTAGGTCGTCCCCGGGTCGAGGTCGCGGACGAATCCCTCCGCGAGCGTCTCGACGCTGCCGCCACCCAGTTGCTTGCTCGACTGCAGCTCCTCGGAGACCGGGACGGGCCGGACGCCCCGAAGCTCGGTCTCGACGGCGCCGCCGCGGTACGCGTCCTCGTCGATGTCGTTTATTTCTCGGTCCGCGACGCGCTCGAACGTCGCCGCGATCCGCCCGGCGTCCCGCGGCGTGACGCCGAACACCGACGAGTAGACTTTCACGCCCGCGGGGACGCCGAGCATCGGCGTCTCGTCCGCGGAGCCGTCGGCCGGCCGGTCGTCGGCGCCGCCCTCCTGGTCGGTGCTGTCCGCGCCCGCCTCGACGTCGTCCAGCGCCGCGGCGACGTCGACGGCGGTGCCGTCGCCGCCGACGAACAGCACGAGGTCGACGCCCCGGTCGACGAACGCCTCGACGGCCGCCCGCGTGTCCTCGGCCGTCGTTTCGGACGGCGCTTCGGCTTCGGACGCGCCGCTCGGTGGTTCGTAGACAACCCTCGGCTCTAGGCCGGCGTCCCGCGCCTCGTCGGCGCCCATCCGCCCGCCGGCGGCCAGCAGGTCGATCTCGCCCTCGGCGTGGCGTACCAGCGACTCCAGCGCCTCGGTCGCGCGCTCGGGCGCCCGCGGCGTCGCCCCGCGCTCGACGGCTTCCGCGACTTTCCCGTCCGTTCCCTTGAGGCCGACGCGACCGCCCATCCCGGCGACGGGGTTCACGACGACGCCGATCCGACGCATGCGGAGACGTTGGGCGAGCGGGGGGAAAAGACCGCCGCTCGGCGGCGAGGTGCGTCCGGCGTCGCGTACCGACGCCGTCAGCGCGGCGTGTTCGGCGGGAGCGCTTCTCAAGGTTTAAGAGAACGCCGCAAAAACACGCGACCATGACTATCGCACCCCTCGCCGCCGACCTGCCGATGTGGCCGACGAGCCTCGCCGTGCTGGGATCGAGCCTGCTGATCACCGCCGCCTGGCTGTTCTACCTGTACCGATAGCGCCGTCTCGGCGGCGTTTCTCGCCCGGAAGCGCTTATCGCTCTTCGGTCTCCACCACGTCGACCCGCTCGCGGAGCCACCCGGCCGCCGCCTCGACCGCGTCGGCGTTGACGTCCTTGATCTTCACGCGGACGTACTCGCCGGGGTAGCTGCCGACCGTCACGTCGAAGCGCTCCCGCAGCTCCTCGATCCTGTCCAGCAGCGCGCTCTCGGGTTCGTCGACCGTCACGACGACGGCGTGGGTCCGCTCGCCGGCGAACTCGCCGGCCACCCGCTCGAACATCCCTTCCATCTCCTGGGGGACGCCCGGCAGGACGTACACCTCGTCGTCGACGACACAGCCCGGCGCGACGCCGACGTCGTTGTGAAGCACGCGAGCGCCGGCTGGCAGGTGGCTCGTCCCCTCGACCAGGTCGTCGCGCTCGTAGCCGCCGTGTTCGACGAGCCACGCGACCGCCTCGTCGTTGCGTTCGACGTCGCGGCCGAACGCCGCGGCGACGCCGTCCATCGTCACGTCGTCGTGGGTCGGTCCCAGTCCGCCGGTGACGACCACCGCGTCGTACTCGGCGCGGTACTCGTTGACGACCCGGGCGATGTCGCCGACCCGGTCGGGGACGACCGTGATCCGCTCGACGTCGACGCCGCGCTCGTCGAGCCGATCGCAGAGCCAGGTCGCGTTGGTGTTGGTCGTGTCGCCGGCGAGAATCTCGTCGCCGACGTTGATGACCGCGACGTGCATACCGAACCGTTGCGGGGCCCGGGACAAAAGTTCGCGGGACGGGGCGGGGACGGCCGGTTCGACGCCGCGGGACGGTCGGTTTCAGTAACAGCCGGATCAGCCCATCCCCGGCGGCGGCTGCTTGCCGTCGTCGTCCTCGGGATCGAGTTCGAGGCCGTGTTCCTTGCGCATCTCCTTTAACTTCCGAATCTGTCGGTTGAAGTGGAAGTAGCCGCCGAGCGCGACCAGCCCGAGGCTGACGACCAACCCGTAGAAGAAGTACCGGTCGCGGTCGACGTAGTACTTGAGGAATACCGGGCTCGACACGTCGCTCCACACGATATTGACGCGGCCGTCGACCGTCTCGGTCCGGTGGCCGCTGCGCGGACTGACGTGCCCGAGCAGGAAGTCCTCGGTGCTGTGATCGGGCGGGAGGGCGACGCGGTATGACCCCTCGATGTACGCCGGCAGGCGGAGCTCCTTGGGGTCGGTTTCGGAGGTGAAGGCGAGCTTCCCGTCCTCGCTCGGTAGGCTGACGACGAGCCGTTCGTCGGTACGCTCGATGTCGAGGTCGGTGCCGTTGACGAACGTGCCGTTCTCGCCCCGGAACTTGATCGCGCTGATCCGTAGCGGTCGGTCGCTGGTGATCCCGCTCCGGTAGAGTTCGAGCTCCTCTCGCCCGGAGACGTCGTACACCGCCTTGAACTCGGCGTCGCTGGTGAGCGATCCGGCGTTCGCGATGTCGATGGACACGTCCTGCTGGGCGCTCCAGTTGTACGTCGCGTCCTCGTTCAGCCGCTCCTCGTCGGGGCCGCCGCCGCCGACACAGCCCGCCGTGAGCGCGAGGAGTGCGACCGCGACCGTGGCGAGGAGCAGCCGCCGATTCATGGAACGACTGCGCGCAGCTCGGCGGGCAGGTACTGGCCGATGCTCGCGACCAGTCCCGGCGGATCGGTTCCTTCGCCGCAGACGACGCTTTGCTCTAACAGTCCGAGCCGCTCGACGGTGACAATGTCCTGCGCGTGGCCGGCCCGGTTGACCGTGGCGCGGACCTCCGCGCGGGTGGCGCTGTTGACGTTGACGCGACCCGTTCCGCGGGTCCACTCGTAGAGCTGGTCTTGCTGGGCTTCGGAGAGTCGAGCGTCTTCCTCGGCGTCGCCGTAGACGAACTCGAGGGGCGTGTGCTGGACGATGCCGAAGCGCTGGCGGATCTGCTCGGGACTCCCCTGCCCGAGTCCGAGGTCGGCCGCCGAGATGCGAACGGCGCCGCCGGAATCGAGCACGAACCCGTCGTCGTCCCAGGATTCGAGCGTGCCGACGTACGTCTCGCCGTCCTCGAAGCGGTCGGTGATCGCTCCCCACTCCTCGGAGAGCACGTTCCGGGCTGCGACGGCGTCCTCGCCCTCGATCGTGACCGAGGGGAAGTCGTCGTGGCGGACGCCCAGCTCGAACGTCACGTCGAGATCGCCCACGGCGTTGTCGATCAGCGAGCGCAGCGAGTCCAGCGCGCGGTCCTCGGCGTCGCCCGAGACGTACAGCTTCGTGGCCAGGACGACCATTATGCCTCGGCCTCGAGATCGACGTTCAGCTCGTCCCGGAGGTCCTCGATGCGTTCGTCCATCGCGTCGACGAGGTGGGTGTTCTCCATCGACTCCAGCGGCGAGCCACACTCGGGGCACTCGAAGCCGAAGTCCATCGCCTCGCCGAACTCGAAGCGGATCGAACAGACCTCACAGAGGTAGAACTCGTGGGTACGCTCGTACTCGCGGCGCTCCTCTAGAGCCTCGTAGAGGCGGTGCATCTCCTCTTCGAGATTCTCCGGGATCTTGTCGTACTCGAACGTCCAGAGGTAGGTCAGCCAGCCCGAGTCCTCGTCGCGGAGCCGGCGGTACGTCGCCAGGTCGTTCTCGTAGAGAATAAACAGCGCCCGGCGGACGTCGTTGAGCTCCATGTCGAGCTCCTCGGCGAGCTCCTCGTCGGTGACCTCGCCGTCCGGCGGGGCGGCCGCGACCGGCATGCCCTTCGGACCGACGAGCTCGTGCAAGTACTTCTGGATGACGGGGTCCTCGAGGAGATCCTCAAAAGCCATTATTCTAGTGGCGGGCGTCCGCGAGTTTAAAAGTACCGTTCGCGAACCGGTGACGGGCGGACTCGTAGCCTTTTTTGACCGTCCCCGGCTACCTCGCTCCAATGGACGTACTGGTCGTCGGAGCGGGGGAGATGGGGCGCTGGTTCGGCGCGACGCTGTCCGGCGAGCGCAGCGCGGCGTCCGGATCGGCGGACGGTGGTACCGGCGCCGCTGCGAAGTTCGACGCCGACGTCGCCTTCGCCGATCTCGACGCCGACGCCGCGGCGGCCGCGGCCGAGGCCGCTGGCGGGCGCGCCGTCTCGCCGGAGACCGACGAGCACTTCGACGTCGTCTGTATCGCGGTGCCGATGTCGGTCGCGGCCGAGGCGATCGCCGAGCACGCCGACCAGGCCACCGAGGCGATCGTCGACGTGACCGGCGAGATGGCCGGCCCCGTCGCGGCGATGGCCGAGCACGCACCCGACCTGGAGCGCGCCAGCTTACACCCGCTGTTCGCGCCGGAGAACGCGCCGGGCAACGTCGCCGTCGTTCGGGACGAGAGGGGCCCGACGACCGACGCCGTGCTCGACGCGATCGCCGCGGCGGGCAACGAGGTGTTCGAGACCACGCCCGAGGAGCACGACGAGGCGATGGCGACCGTCCAGGCCGGCGCCCACACCGCGGTACTGGCCTACGCGCTCGCCGCCGAGGATGTCCCGGAGCGGTTCCAGACGCCCGTCTCCGAGGGGCTCGGCGACCTCGTCGAGCAGGTAACGGGCAACAGCCCGCAAGTCTACGGCGAGATCCAGTCGACGTTCGACGGCGCCGACGCGGTCGCCGCGGCGGCCCGGCGGATCGCCGACGCCGCGGAGCAGAGCTCCGCGAGCCCTGCTTCGCAAGCTCAGCAGGACGCCGCCAATGAGGCGTTCGACGAACTGTACCGCGAGGCCGGCGGCGTCGTCGCCGACGCGTCGGCGTCCGAAGCGGAGGAGGACCGATGACCGACGACGAGCGCCGCGCGATCGTCGAGAACGCGAAGTACCTGCGCAGCGTGCGCCCGATCGATCCCGACGAGATCTACGAGTACGTCGCGAGCCAGCCCCATCCCGCGGTTGTCCGGCAGGTGCTCCGCGAGGAGGCCGTCGCGCTGGGGCTGCGCGAACGTGAGGACGGCACGTTCGTTCCGATCGAAGACGAGCCGGTGACGGCGACGCCCGGCACCGTCGAGTCGTTCCCCGAGACCTACGCCGAGCGCGTCGAGGACCTGCTCGTCGAGGAGTACGGCCCGGACTGGCCCGAGGGCGAGTCCGGCGACCGGCTCCGCGAGGCGATCCGCCGGCTCAAGGACGCCTACTACCGCCAGCATCCCGTCGAGTACGACCGCGAGGCGGCGCTGGGCTACGCGCTCTACCACCTGCCCGACTACTACGCCGTCGTCCAGTACGCCCTCTCGGATCTGACCGAACGCGGGCTGGTCGATCGTCGGCTGCGCGTGCTCGACGTCGGCGCCGGCGTCGGCGGGCCGGCGCTCGGGCTCCACGACCTGCTGGCCGACGACGCGCTGATCGAGTACCACGCCGTCGAGCCGAGCGCGGCCGCGGACGTGCTGGACGCCGTGCTGGACGAGACGTCCCTGAACTTCCACTCGACGATCCACCGCGAGCGCGCCGAGGCGTTCGACCCCGAGAGCGTCCTCGACGCGCAGTTCGCGAGCGGCGACGACGGCGCGGGTGACGCCACCGACGCGGACGAACCCGGCTTCGATCTGATCCTCTTTGGCAACGTGCTGAGCGAACTCGACGATCCCGTCGCCGTCGCACGGCGGTACCTCGACGCGCTGGCGCCCGAGGGGTCGATGGCCGCGCTGGCGCCCGCCGATCAGAATACGAGCACCGGCCTCCGCGAGATCGAGCGTGCAGTGGCCGATGCGTCCTCCGGAAGCCCCGCGCCCGCGACGGTCTTCTCGCCAACGGTACGCCTGTGGCCCGACGAGGCGCCGACTGACCGGGGCTGGTCGTTCGACGTCCGGCCCGACCTTGCAGTACCCGAGTTCCAGCGGCGTCTCGACGACGCGGGCGCCGGCGATCCGGACCACGAGCACGGCGAGTTCGTCAACGTCGACGTGCAGTTCTCCCACTCGATCCTGCGCACCGACGGCCTGCGAAAGTACGCGCTCGATCCCGAGCCTGACCGCTACGCGAAGATGGCCGAGATGGAACGACACGTCTCCGAGCGGATCGATCTGCTGGCGCTGAAGCTGAGTCGGTCGCTCTCGGAGGACGACGCGAACCCGCTGTACAAGATCAGCGACGGCAGCGAGGACACCGAGCACTACGCCGTGCTGACCCGCGAGACGTCGCTGAACCGCGAGCTGGCGGCGGCCGACTACGGCGACCTGCTTTCGATCGAGTCGGCGCTGGCGCTGTGGAACGACGACGAGGGCGCGTACAACCTCGTCGTCGACGACGAGACCGTCGTCGATCGCCTCGTCGCCTGATCTGTAATGAATGTTTTGTTTCTTGTATAGATTTCGGCGGCTCGAACGCTCGTTGGGGAATGAGGCCTGACGATACCGAATGATCTAAATACACCGAGTAGCAATTTCTACGAAAGGTTTCACCCGGGGTTTTTCCAGGATTCTCCTGCCCGGTCAGCCCCCGCCTTCGCACAATGACAGAGTCAAACGCACGGACGAGAACCCGAACGGACGAACAGCAAGAAGAAACCGAGTCGGCCGACGAGAGCGTCTCCTGCCCCGAGTGCAGCGGCCAGCTCATCAACGACGAGGAACACGGCGAGACGGTGTGTGCGGACTGCGGCCTCGTCGTCGAGGAGGACTCCGTCGACCGCGGGCCGGAGTGGCGCGCGTTCGACGCCGCCGAAAAGAACGAGAAGTCCCGCGTCGGCGCCCCGACGACGAACACGATGCACGACAAGGGCCTCTCGACGAACATCGACTGGCGCGACAAGGACGCCTACGGCAACTCGCTGGGCTCGCGCCAGCGCGAGAAGATGCAGCGCCTCCGCAAGTGGAACGAGCGCTTCCGCACCCGCGACAGCAAGGAGCGCAACCTCAAGCAGGCCCTCGGCGAGATCGACCGCATGGCGTCCGCGCTCGGCCTGCCGAGCAACGTCCGCGAGACCGCCAGCGTGATCTACCGCCGCGCGCTCAACGAGGACCTCCTCCCTGGCCGCTCGATCGAGGGCGTCTCGACGGCCTGCGTCTACGCCGCCGCGCGTCAGGCCGGCGTGCCGCGCAGCCTCGACGAGATCGCGGAAGTCTCCCGCGTCGAGAAAAACGAGGTCGCTCGCACCTACCGCTACGTGGTCCGCGAACTCGGCCTGGAGGTCCAGCCTGCCGACCCCGAGAGCTACGTGCCCCGCTTCGCGTCGGGCCTCGAACTCTCCGACGAGGCCGAGCACCGCGCCCGCAAGCTCCTCCAGAACGCCAAGGAGAAAGGCGTCCACTCCGGCAAGAGCCCGGTCGGCCTCGCCGCCGCCGCGGTGTACGCCGCCGCGCTCCTGACCAACGAGAAGACCACGCAGGCCGCCGTCAGCGACGTCGCCGACATCTCCGAGGTCACCATCCGCAACCGCTACCACGAGCTGCTCGAAGCCGAGGAGAGCCTCGGTCTGGCCTGATCGGCACACGTTTCTCTCCGCCGCCGTTTTTTTATCGTCCCGTCACCCGCGGGTCTGTCGGTTTCACGCCAGTTTCGATCGTTGGACGGCTCCCCCTGAACATTTACCAGTCGGTACGTGGACACTCTGGCTCGCCATGGGCGACTACACGGTCAGGCGTCGAGACGTGCTCGGAAGTATCGGCGGCGCCGGCGTCGGCTGCGCCGCGACCGTCGCGGACGACGACAGAAGCGAGGACGCGACGCACTCCGGCGACGATCCCGGCGGCTTCCCGCCCGAAAAGCACACCAGCTGGGGCGAGGCCGCGTCGTTAGGCGAGGGCGAACTCCGGACGTTCGCGACGGAAGCGCCCAGCGGCGTCCCGCTGTTTCTCGGCGTCTACCTCACCGAGGGCGCGCTCGACGGGCTGCCGTCGGCGCCGAGCGACGGCGAGTGGGACGCCGGCGGGACGCCGTGTTGCGGCCACGAGCGAACGCTGGCGCTGCCGGACGACGCTCCGGCGGCGTTCGAGTGGGCGATGGTCAACTGGAACCCGCAGGGGCACCCTCCGTTCGACGCCTACGGCGCCCCGCACTTCGATTTCCACTTCTACACGATGGCCCGCGAGAAGCGCTTCGAAATCGAGTCCGGCACGTGCGAGCGGGCCCGCGGGCCGGTGACCTGCGAGACGCTCCGTCGCGGACTCGAACCGCTGCCGGACGATCAGCACCCGCCGGGGTACTCGCTCGTCGACGCCGTCGAGCCGGGGATGGGCAACCACCTGCTCGACCTCGACGCACCCGAGTTTACGGGCGGCGAGTTCGATCACACCTGGATCTGGGGCGCGTTCGACGGCGAACTCACGTTCTTCGAGCCGATGATCACTCGCGAGTTCCTCCTGTCGCACGCTGGGACGGCCAGCGCCCCCGTCGCGATGCCGGCGGCGCTCCCCGACGCCGGCTGGTACCCGACCGAGTACGCGATCCGCCGTCTCGATTCCCGGAGCGGGTACGCCGTCACGCTGGAGTCGTTCGAGCGATTCTCAGCATCGAGCGGGTGATAACTAGGCTTTTTGAGGGCAGCCAACGCCTCCATCAATATGAACTTCGACTCGTTCGTCCTCTGTGCGGCCACGGCGGACCTCGACGACGAACCGGACGCCCGAGAGGACGCCGACGCCGTCGAGTTCCGGATGGACCTGACCGACGATCCGCTGGACGCACTCGACGCGTACGACGGCGAACTCCCGATTCTCGCGACTAACCGCGCCGAGTGGGAGGGCGGCGAAGCCGCTGACCGCGGTCGGCTGGACGCGCTCGGCGAGGCCGCCACGTTCGACGCCGTGGAGGCGATCGACCTCGAACTCGACAGCATCCGCACCGAACGGGGCCAGCGGGTCGCCGCCGAAGCCCGCGAACACGACGTCTCGATCGTCGTCTCGGCGCACAACTTCGAGCGCACGCCCTCGCCCGCGGATCTGCGGAAGGTGCTCGACGAGGCGACCTCGTTCGGCGACGTCGGGAAGCTGGCGGTCACCGCCCACTCCCGCGAGGACGTGCTCGTGTTGCTCGCAGCCACCCAAGAGTTCGACGCCAAGGGAGAGTGTGTCGCCACGATGGCAATGGGCGAGGCCGGACGCCACTCCCGCGCCGTCGCGCCGCTGTACGGCGCTCGAATCGGCTACGCGCCCGTCGATCCCGACGACGCGACCGCACCCGGGCAGTACGACCTCGCGACGCTCCGGGAGCTGGTGGATCGGCTGAGATCGCACGATTGAGGCGAGGACCGCAGCGAGCCGCGGGGGCTTTCGAGGCGGTCTCGTCGGCTGTGCGCCCCGCAACAAGAGTCGCACGAGACTGCTAGCCGAAATCCGAAGCGTAATGCACGCGGCGTCACAACGCCGACGAAAGGTAATGGTACGGAAACGTCCCCTGATCGCGGTCGCGCTGTCGCTGTACCCCGGGCTGGGGCACGCGTACCTGCGGCGGTGGCTGCGCGCGCTGCTGTGGTTCGGGCTGGTCTTGTCCGCGTTGGCGTTCGTCGCGCCCGAAGCGGCTCTCGACGGGTCGATGGGCGTGCTCGACGGCGTCCTGCTGATCTTCGAGGAGCTCACCGCCGCCGAGCAGTTCGCGCTCGTTTCGATCTTCGGGTTCAGCATGCTCGATGCGTACGTGCTGGCCGAACACACCGACCGCCAGAGCGACGAGGGTGCCCCCACGTGCCCCCACTGCGGGCAGGAACTCGACGAGGATCTGGACTTCTGTCACTGGTGTACGAGTCGGCTGGACGAACCGGTCGACGAAGAGACGGTCTGACGCCGTCCGTTCGCACGAATCGGTGCGACGTCGATCGACTCGTTACTTCTCGATGATGCTCTCCTCGACGGCCTCGCCGAAGTGGCGCGCCTCGGCGCCGTAGTACAGCTTGATCTCGTCGCCAGCTTCGAGATCGGTCACCGCTTTTCGACCGTCGGTCGTCGCCACTTTCACCGTCTCGGCGTTCTGGATCAGCGTCTCGACGCGGTCGCCGTCGACGTCGAGCTCGACCCGGAACATCGGGCGCTTCTCGATCTTGACGCGGCCGACGACCGCCTCGCGGGTGTTGCCGTCGAGGTCGACGATCTGGACCTCGTCGCCGCTCTTGAGCTCCGAGAGGTACTTCGTGCCGCCGTCGGGCGTCCGGATGTACGCGTGGACCGCGCCGGCGTTGACTCGGAACGGTCGGGAGGCGACGTACGGCGACTCGGCGGTCTCGGCGTGGACGAACACGAGCCCGCGGGACATCGAGCCGATCAGCATCCCCTCGTCGTGGTCCATCAGGCTCCCCGTATCGACGCAGACCCGGTCGGCGCTGCCGGCGCGTTCGACGGTCAGCACCTCGCCCGACTGCAGGTCGAGCGTCTCGCGCTCGGCCTCGTCGCGCACTCCGACGGTCTCCCGGATCTCGTCGGGGTCCGAGCTGTCCAGCAGCACGGCGTCGGCGCCGAGTTCGAGCGTCTCGTAGGCCGTCTGGGCTTCCTCGGCGGTGGTGACGCCGGCGATCAGCGTCGTCTCCTCGCCGATGCGCGCGATCAGGTTCTCCAGCGGGATGATCGTCCAGTCCTCGCCGACGACGATCGTGTACTCGGCCGTCTCAGCGGCGGTCTCGGCGAACGCCTCGTAGTCCTCGTCGAAAATGCGGACGTAGGAGCCCTGCGCTCGGTCGTCGTCGCGGCGGAGCGTGGAGAGATCCGCCGACCCCGAGAGGTCACCGGGTAGATCGACCGTCCCGTCGCCCTCGCCGTTTTTACCCACTACGTAGGCGTCCGGCTCGGCGTCCTCGGCGTCGTCGGCCTCGGCGTCGTCGATCACGTCGACGTCGCCGCCGGTCCGGAACGCGGCGACGTTCACGTCGCCCAGTTCTCGTACTCGGGCCACGTCGTGCTCGTCGACGAGCACCCAGTCGACGCCGGCTTCCAGCCCGGCGGTAATTCGCTTGCGCCGCTCGTCCCAGTCACCGACGGCGTCGTCGGCCTTCAGCCAGACTGCGCGTGTCATGCTCGAACGCTCGCAGGCGGCGGGCTTGAACGTGGCGGAACGTCGGAAGCTTGCGCCGTGCGGGAGCGACTCGCGACAGTGACGATCGTATTGATAGTAACGATAGTACTGATACTATCGACATAGACGATAAGACCAGACGGCGTCCTCGTTCTGATATGGCGCCGAACCTCGACGACGACGCCGACGCGAGCAGTCCGGACACCGACCGCAGCGACGCCGTCGCCACGACGCCGTCCCGGGACAGCGACGACAGCGCCGAGTTCGTCGCGCGGGTGATCGTAGAGCAGTTCGGCGGGCCCGCGCTCTGCGAGTTCGGCCGCGCTCCGACCGTCGTCGCCGCCCGACGGATCGCGCAGAGCCGGACCGGTCGCGACGCGACGCCGCTGGAGGACGCCGCGGCGGCGGCCGACCTGTCGGTCCCGACGGTCGCTCGCGCCGAGAACGCGCTGCTCGACGCGATCGGCGCGCCCGGAGAACCCGCCGAGGTTCGGCGCCTGACCGACCGCGTCGAGCGGTGCCGACAGGTGCTGGTCGCGACCGCCCGCGACCGCGCCGGGGCCCCGCGGCTCACGACGGTACTGTGCGGCGATTCGCCCGATGCCCCCGATCCGGAGGACGTCGAGGTCCCCGACGACGTCGACCCGTTGCCGCCGGCCGAGAGCGCCGAGGAGCTGAAGGCGTACTACCACCGGCTCCGGTCGGACCTGCGCTGCGCGCGGCTCGGGTTCCGGCTGTACGAGGCGGTGGTCGAGGCCGAACTCGGTAGCGGACCGCAGCGTAGTCGCGACTGAACGGCGGCCTCCGGCCGTCGACGTCCGTTCCCCGCTGACGCCGGTCCTCCACTCCGCTGACGCCGACCCTCCCCCGCTGACGCCGGTCATCCCTCTCGCCGACGCGACCCCCCGCTGACGCCGACCCTCCCCCGCTGACGCCGGTCATCCCTCTCGCCGACGCGACCCCCCGCTGACGCCAGCCCTCCCCCGCTGACGCCAGCCCTCCCCCGCTGACGACGGTTCTCAACTTTCAGCGGTCCTCCATCTCGCTGACGCCAACCCTCCACTTTCGATGTCTCTCACCCACCGACTCGGCGATGCCGCTGCGGCGTCGTTCGATGGAGACGGACGCCAGTCGACGCCGAAGTCGGGCGACGGCGGCTACTCGGGATGCTCCAGCTTGTGGCGGAACGCCCGGAGCGCGTTGTGTCCCCGCTCGGTCAACTCGACGAGGTGGCGGCGGCCGACCGTCCGGATCTCGACGTAGCCGTCCTCGACCAGCGGCGAGACGACGTGCGTGTCGAGCAGCCGGAACTTCGCTTTGTCGTTGGCCGGATCCCGGTCGGCGATAAATGACAGCTCCTCCTCCTCGGCGTGATCGATCAGGTCGCGCTTTTTGGGTCTGGCCGTGCCCCCCTCGCGCTCGGCGAGGTACGCCATGATCGCGACCTGGTCGCGCGAGGGCGAGTCGACGGGGTAGGTCGGCAGCGTCGCCAGGTCCGAAAACCCCTCGCTGATCGGCTCCGCTTCGGCGTCGTGAGCGTACTCCTCGGGTTCGACGTAGTAGGCGGTGGCGTCGGTCGAGACGTCCATGCAGGCGATCGTCGCGCCGATGGCCGCGAGCGTTCCGGCGCCCGAGACGTTGACGCGGACGGAGTCGCCGCGGTGTTCGGCGGCGACGGTCGTGACGACGCCGAGCACGTCGTACACGTCCCGCAGATCGCAGGCGCGGCGTCGCACCTCGATACCCTTCGCGTCGAGCGCGGCGACGACGTCGTCGTGGTACTCCTGTGTCGTCCCGTGGGGATCGTCGTGTTCGAGCAGGTACACCACGTCGGCGCGGTAGCGCACGACCGGTTCGACGATCCGGTCGAGTTCGCTACCGAAGGGAACGACGTGTACCCGGTCGACGGCGTCCATGAACGTGAGCGTGCGCCCTCGCCGCAAAACAGTTACGCTCGCTTACGATTCCCGCCCCTTACGCTTCGACGGTTATCCCGGCCCGGTCGAGCGCCTCGTCGACGCCCGCGTCGTCGTGGATGACGGCGGAGACGGCCCGCGAGATGGCCTCGGGATCCTCGTGCTGGAAGATCGACCGGCCCATCGAGATGCCGTCGGCGCCGGCGTCCATCGCGCCGCGGACGTTCTCGACGGTGTCCCGGTCGGTGCCGGGGCTTCCGCCCGCGATGACGACCGGCAGGCGCGTCGACTCGGTGACGTGCTGGAAGCTCTCGGCGTCGCCGCTGTACGCCGTCTTGACCACGTCGGCGCCGACCTCCTCCGCGAGGCGCACCGCGTGGCCGAGATACTCGGCGTCGTGTTCGGGATCCTCGCCGTCCAGATTCTCGCCGCGAGCGTAGGACATCGCCAGCACCGGGATGCCCAGCCGGTCGGCCTCGGCGGTCATCTTCGAGAGATCCTCGATCTGGTCGGGCTCGTGCTTGCTGCCGACGTTGATGTGGTAGGAGACGGCGTCGGCGCCGGCGCGGACCGCTTCCTCGACGGTACCGGTTCGGCGCTTGTCGTTCGAGTCCGGCCCGATCACCGTCGAGGCGTTGAGGTGTACGATGAACCCGCTGCCGTTCTTGTTGCCGTGGACCCGCGGGGCGATCCCCTTCTGGGTGAGGACGGCGTCGGCGCCGCCGCGCGTGATCGCGTCGATCGTCGATTCGATGTCTTTCAGTCCCTGTACCGCTCCGAGCGTGATCCCGTGGTCCATCGGGACGATCATGTATTTCCCGTCTGTCCCGATGCGCTCGAGTCGCGCGTCCGTTCCGATAGTCATGGTATGTGAGTCTCTGGCAATCTGCAGTTATGTGTTTTCCGATTCGCGAGGTGGCGCCGCCGGCCAGCGCTCAGGTCGTGCGGTCGACGGGATCGCCGGCCTCGTCCGGCCGGGCGTCGGAGCCGTCGATCGCGCCGGCTTTCAGCTCCGCGGCCTTGGCTTCGAGCCGCTCGGCGACGGTGCCGCCGTCCGTCTCGCCCTCCGCGACGATGTCGACGAACACGCTGCCCGCGACGACGCCGTCGGCGCCCGCCGCGACGATCTCCTCGGCGTGCTCGCGCTCGCTGACGCCGAAGCCCACCGCCTTGGGGACCGACCACTCGGCGAGCCGCGCGAGGCTCTCGTGGGTCGCATCGCTGACGTCGGCCTGCGCGCCCGTCGTTCCGAGGCGGGCCTGGACGTAGACGAATCCGGAGACGCGCTCGCGCATCGCCTCTAAGCGCTCGTCGGTGGTCGTCGGCGCGACGACGAAGATCAGGTCGACGCCGAACTCGTCGCAGGCCTCCCGAAGCGGGTCCGATTCGTCGACCGGCAGGTCCGGAATGATCAGCCCGGAGATGCCGGCCTCGGACGCACGTCGGACGAATGGACGGAGGCGCTCGTAGTCGTTGCCCTCCTTCTCCTCGCCGTACTGGTACAGCAGGTTGTAGTAGGTCATGCAGACCAGCGGCACGTCGACGTCCAGGCCTTCGACGATCTCGAAGAATCGCTCGGGCGTCGTGCCCGCCGCGAGCGCGCGCTGGATCGCGTTCTGGATCGTCGGGCCGTCTGCGATCGGCTCCGAAAAGGGCATCCCGAGCTCGATCACGTCGGCGCCGCCCGCCGCCAGCGCCTCGACGTACTCGGCGGTGGCCTCGGGCTCGGGGTCGCCCGCCGTGACGTACGGAACGAGCGACGGCTCGTCGCCGGCGATCGCCTGCTCTACGTCACTCATGGAAGACCCCCATGTCGGGCGCGGCGTCGATGTCGCGCTTCTCGGTCTCCTCGATGGCGGATTCGAGGTCCTTGTCGCCCCGGCCCGACAGGTTGAGCACGATCACGTCGCCCAGATCCTGCTCCGCCGTCTCGGCGGGGACGCCGTCGGGGCCGAGTTGCTGTTCGAGGAAGGCGACGGCGTGGGCAGACTCCAGCGCGGGGATGATCCCCTCGACCTGCGAGAGCCGGTGGAACCCTTCGAGCGCGGCGTCGTCGTCGACGCTGACCGGCGTAACCAGATCCTCGTCGACGAGGTACGACAGTTCCGGCCCGACGCCGGCGTAGTCCAGCCCCGAGGAGACGCTGTGGGACTCGACGATCTGGCCGTCGGCGTCCTGCAGCAGCTTGGTTCGGGCGCCGTGGAGGACGCCTTCGTCGCCCGAAGAGAGCGACGCCGAGTGCGGGGCGACGCCCTCGTCCTCGTCGACGAACAGGCCCTCGCCGCCCGCTTCGACGGCGAACAGCGTCGTGTCACCGTCTTCGGCGTCCGGAACGAACTCGTGGAACGCGCCCATCGTGTTCGAGCCGCCGCCCGCACAGGCGACGACGCTGTCGGGCAGGCGCCCGGCTTTGTCCCGAACCTGCTCGCGGGCCTCCTCGCCGATCACCGACTGGAAGTCCCGCACCATCCGCGGGAAGGGATGGGGACCGACGATCGAGCCGATCACGTAGTGGGTGTCCTCGACGCTGGTCGCCCACTCGCGCATCGTCTCGTTGATCGCCTCCTTGAGCGTGCCCCGGCCGACGGTCACCGGGATCACCTCGGCGCCGTTGAGACGCATCCGGAACACGTTGGGGCGCTGGCGGTTGATGTCGCGGCGACCCATGTAGATCTCGCAGGGCATATCGAGGTGTGCCGCGGCCATCGCCGTCGCGGTGCCGTGCTGGCCGGCGCCGGTCTCGGCGACGATGCGCTCCTTGCCCATGTACTTCGCCAGCAGCACCTGGCCGAGCGCGTTGTTGAGCTTGTGGGCGCCGCCGTGGAGCAGATCTTCGCGTTTGAGATAGACGTCGGCGTCGTAGCGCTCGGATAGCTGATCGGCGCGCTGCAAGGGCGTGGGTCGGCCGCCGAAGTCGGCCAGGCGCTCCCGGAACTCGTCCATGAACCCGTCCTCGTTCTCGAGGACGTAGCGCTCGTAGGCGTCGGTGAGCTCCTCGATCGCCGGCATCAACACTTCCGGCACGTACTGTCCGCCGTACTCTCCGAACTTCGTCGTGCTCATTCGTTGTCTCCTCTCTGGGACTCCGCCATGGTCAGTCGTTCGGTGTTCTCTCGAACGGTTGCGGCCGGATCCGCGTCGTCGTCCTCGCGAGGCGAAGCCGAGCGAGGGCTCGATGAGCTTCGCTCATCGGTGTCGTAGTCCATGATCGCGCTGCCGATCAGCAGGGCGTCGGCGCCCGCCTCCCGCATCCGTCGGACGTCTGCCGGCGTCGAGACGCCGCTTTCGGCGATCAGCGTCACGTCGTCGGGTGCGTGCGCGGCGACGTCCTCGAACGTCGCGAGGTCGACCTCCAGCTTCGCGAGGTCGCGGTTGTTCACCCCGACGAATTCGGCACCGGCGTCGATCGCTCGTTCCAGTTCCTCGCGCGTGTGAACTTCGACGAGCACCTGAAACCCTCGATCGCGGGCCGCCGCGAGCAGGTCGGCCAGATCGTCGCCGACGAACCGCGCGATCAGCAGGACGACGTCGGCCTCGACGGCGTCGAGCTGGGCCTCGCGCAGCAGGAAATCCTTGCGCAACACCGGTACGTCGACGGCCTCGCGCACTCGTTCGAGGTACTCCGGGCTGCCGCCGAAGTGCTCCGGTTCGGTGAGCACCGAGAGGGCGGCCGCACCGCCGTCGACCATCGCGCGGGCGAGCTCGACGGGATCGTCGGTTCGGGTACCCTCCGTCGTCGGGCTGGTGGGCTTGACCTCGGCGATCACCGGCGTCCGGCCGTCCGCCTCCGTCGCCGCGACGGCGTCGTCGAGCGACCGGGGGTCGACCGACACGCGCTCTCCGTCGGGCGAGTCGCGCCGTTCGGCGGCGTCGAGGATCGATCGGACCGCCGGCGCTACGTCTTCATCAGCGTCCATTATCGTACATTAACGGACGGAAATGCACATAAGACTTGCGCACCCGCGCGACGCGTCTACTCCAAAGCGGTGCTAATTCGACAAAAAGTGCGATCGGGACTATCTACAGACGGGGGACGATGCCGGATGCCGGAACGTCGCCGAACGTCGGCGTCCGACCTACTTCCAGGCGTCGTCGTACTCGCCCGTCGAGTCCGCGGGCGTCGTGTACGTCCGATTCGAGCCGGACTCCCAGGTGACGCTCCCGCTGTCGTCTTTCTTGATGAACTTGAACTCCAGATCGGTCCCGGCGGGGACGCTCACGTCGTGGTACCAGTCGGGGTACTCGTGTTCGACCTGGTTGAAGAACGGCCCGACGGCCTGGGCCGTGTCCCAGTTCCCCAGTTCGGGGACGTTGCCGACGAGGTAGACGCTCTCACCGGGGTCGGTGGTGGCGTCTCTGACGACGAACCGGACCGACTCCTGACTGGCCGTCAACACCTCGAAGTGGTCGAACGAGCCGCTCTGGTTGCCGTTCGCGTCGGTCACCGAGACCGCGTACTCGCCGCCGCCGACGTTCGGGACGGTGACCTCGATCTCCGTGTCCGACCAGGAGACGACGTTCGCGTCGGTGCCGCCGAACTGGACCGAGCCGGTCGCGTCGCCGAACCCTTCCCCGCTGACCACGACGCTGTTTCCGGGCGTCCCCATCGTCGGGCCGACGTGGCCGAGCGTCGGGCTCGTCGTCGAGCCGTTGTAGGTCCAGACCGAGACGGTCTGTGGCCCCAGCGAGTAGGTGTCGACCGAGCCGTCGGCGTTGACCGTGAGCTGGTGCCCGTCGATCAGGCCGTCGAGCTCGTCCGAGTACGTTCCCTCGGGCAGCGCCGTGAACAGCCCGGAAATGTCGTACCAGGCGGTGCTGCTGCGGTTGATCCCGACCAGGACGACGTTGTCGCCGAACTCGCGCTCGTAGAACAGCACGTCGCTGTTGACCCACCGCTCCTGGGTGTCGCCGTACGCCAGCGCGGGGTTCTCCTTGCGCAGCGGCGCGAGCTTCTGGATCACCTGGTAGGCGGTCGTCGTCTTGTCGAACGACGCCATCTTGGCGCGGTTCGCGGGGTTGCCGGGCTCGTTCGCGCCGGTCATGTACTGCTCGGTGCCGTAGTAGATGTTCGGCACGCCCCGCGAGGTCAACAGCACGGCCAGCGCCATGTCGGTGTTCGTCGTGTCCCCGCCCTCGGGCGTGAACCGGTCCATGTCGTGGTTGTCGATGAACGTGACCTGATCGAGGATCTGATCGTGCTCGGCCTCGGTCTCCGCGAGCATGTCGACGAACCCGTTCCACCCGTCGTCGCTGAACTCCTTGAGCACCTGCTGGAGATCCTGCCCGAACCGGAAGTCGAGCAGGCTCATCCCGCTGTCGTTGGAGAACTCGTAGTACCGGGAGTTGCTCTCGTCGGCGCCGATGAACCACTCGCCGAACGTGAACACCGGGCGGTGCTCGTAGATCGTGTCCATCAGCGTCTTCTGCCACTCGGGGGACATGTGAGCGACGGCGTCAACCCGGATCCCGTCGATGCCCGTATCCAGCCACATCTCGACCGCCTCCTTGAGGTACGTGTCGATGAACGACGACTGG
Organism: Natronoarchaeum rubrum; assembly: GCF_024494695.1. The sequence goes on from NZ_JANHDP010000004.1 coordinate 188,933, forward strand.
AGCGCGTAGTCGGGCAGATCGTACAGATTCTTGTACAGCGTCTCCTCGTAGGAGGGACCGGAGCTGAAGTCGATGCCGCCGTTGTGCCGGAAGTAGCCCGGATCGTCGCCGTACGACGCGACGTACTCCCCGTCGTCGTACAGCGCCCCGTCCTCCATGAACGACGGGTCGTCCTCCCTGGCCGGGTTCGTATGGTTCGGGATGAAGTCGATGACGACCTTGATGTCGTTCTGATGGGCGACGTCGACCAGCTGCTGGAAGTCGCTCATGTCCCCGAAGATCGGGTTGGGCGATTTGAGGTCGCGCACCCAGTAGCCGTGGTACGCCGCCGAGTCGTAATCGGGGTGGATCTCGTAGACGTTCTCGAACGGCGGGGAGATCCACAGCGCCGTCACGCCCATGTCGGTGAGGTAGCCGTCCTCGATCTTGTCGATGATCCCCTGCCAGTCGCCGCCGCAGTACTTCGTCAGCTCGCTGCAGTCCTCGTCGTACAGTTCCCCGTCGGGATTGTTCGACGTGTCGCCGTCCCGCAGACGGTCGGTCAGGACCTGATAGATGACGTCCTCGGTGTAGTTAACCCGCGAACCGACGTCGGTCGTCGAGACCGACGATAGGTCCGCCGTTTCGGCGCTGGCGCCGCCGATACCGCTTGCCAGGCCGAACGATCCAACGCCCATCGCCTTCAGCACCTGTCGACGTTTGAAATCCATGCAGCAGTTTTATTAGCCGATTACTACTTGGGTTTTATCTTAAATATATTTAACAATTATACTAATTAATAATTAAGGATCCTACCGTCGTCCGCCCGCCGAGGACGCGGCGCCATCTTGAAGTTCGTGACTCACGGAGCAGGAGCATGGACGCAGACGACGCCGGCATCTACGCGCGCGACTCGGAGTATCTCGATAGATCGGTCCAGCTCGGCGTCGCCAGCAGCAAGGTGCTGCGGGTGACGTTCCCCGAGTCGGCCGACGCCGACGCGGCGACCGACCATCCCCTGCTCGACCGGATCGACGACTACCTCACGGGCGTCGAGGAGGAGAACTTCGCGGACGTACAGGTCGCGCTGACGATGCCGACCGACCAGCGCAAAGTGCTTGAGTCGGTCAGAGACGTCCCCTACGGCGAGTCGGTGACCGTGGCGGCGATCGCCCGCATGACGCCTTCCCTGAACGACGACGACGAGGAGGACCTGACGCTCGTACGTACCGCGCTGGCGGAGAATCCGGCGCCGCTCGTGATCCCGGACCACCGCGTCAGCGACGGACCGAGCGCGGCGCCGCCGGCCGTCGAGCAGCGCCTCCGTTCGATCGAGGGGCTCTGAAGCCCCTCAGAACCCCAGCGCCCGCTTGAGCGACGCCAGCACGCCCGGATCGTCGGTGGGGAGCTCCCGGGCCACCGCGTCGAGTTCCTCGTCGCCGAAGCGCTCGTCGTCCCGAGCCGAGCGCAGCCACACCTCCCACTCGTCCTCGGTGAGAACGCCTCGCGAGTCGGGTCCCCACTGGCCGACGAGCGCCTCGCGATCGGGAAACGGGACGTCCATGTCGCCCCCGCCCCAGTACAGCGGGACGAGCTTGAATTCGTACTCCTCGTGGTCGAGCGGCCGGAATCGGTAGGGGTACTCCTCGTAGAGAAACACGTCGTCGGGCGTGACGACCTCGCCGTCCGGAAGCTCCAGCGTCTCGGGCATCTGTGCGGTTGTTGGACGCGCTCGTCCTTGAGGATTGCCGACTAGGACACGTTTCGCTCGACGGTTCAGCACCTGCGTCGCGAACGGTCACTACCGCCTCGAAAGCCCCTGCCGTTCGCGGCGCTACGCGCCGCGGGCTCGGGAAACGACGTTTCCCGGCGGCTCCGGTCGATGGACTCGCTGTGCTCCTCGCCGCCTTCGGTGGCTGCGGTGCTTGCTTCGTCCGTCTTCCCGGAGCCGGCAGCCCCTTTCAGTCCCACCCGATGCCGGTCGATCAACTGGCGCGGGTGGGACTGAAAGGGGCCGGTCGATCGGCCCTTCCCGGGCGACGCAAGCACTGGAGCGACCGGAGGGAGCGAAGCGCGCAGCGAGCCCCGGACGGCCGATCGACCGGGGGCTTTCGAGGCGGTAGTGTTCGAAGCCACTCCGCCGAGCCGATCACGTACAGGACTAACTGCTAGCCGGCCCACTCGATCCCGAGGCCCTCGTGAACGACGAACTCCAGGGCGTTGATCAGGTAGTGGGCCACGATCACCGTCAGCAAGCTCCCCGTCAGCACGAACGCTGCCGCGAGGACGCCTCCGAGCAGCCCGGTGACGATCATGCCGCTGGGGCCCTGGATGCCGTGGCCGAAGCCAAAGGCCAGCGAGGAAGCGGCCGCGAGCACCCAGGGCGAGACGCCGAAGCCCGCCGACAGCGCGCCGATCAGCGCGGCGCGAAAGAGCAACTCCTCGAAGACGGCGATGATCGGCAGCACGACCGCCAACAGTACGATCCAGCCCACGAGTGTGTCCGGCCCGAGCGCGCCCCGGAGCTCCTCGCTGTACTCGATACCGACCCGGTCGAGGTTGGCCGCGAGCAGTTCGTTGCCGGCGTACAGCGCGACGCCGAGCCCGAGGCCGACGCCGAGCGCCGGCCAGCCGACGTTCGCGGCGGCGTCGATCCCGAGCGAGGTCGCGGGGACGTCGGCGGCCCACGCCGCGACGAGCAGGATCGCGCCGAGCGCGCCGTGGGTCACTGCGACGTTCGCCAGCAGGGCGCCCGTCGAGAGCGATTGGAGGTCGGCGTCGTTGCGTCGAGCCCCGCGGCCGGAGCGCTCCGGTCGCCGGTCCGCGCGGTCTATCGCCGATCCATCGGCGGAAGCCGCGTCCCGCTCGCCATCGATCTCGGCGGCGTCCGGGTTCTGCGGGTCGCCGCCCTCGTGCGGCTGAGCCGCAGCGGCGTCGCGCAGTTGTGCCTCGGCATCCTCGCGCAGTTGGGCGGCGGAACGCCGCCTCTGGCGGTTCTCCGATCCGCCGCTCGATGCCGTTTGCGTGGCGCGGGCGAGCACGAGCACCACCGCGAGGACGGCGAACACGACGAGCGCGAAGGCGGCCCACTGAGTCACGTTGCACCGTACGAACCGGCGATAGAAAAGATGCCCCTTTAGAGCCTACTGCGGGCTCGGGTTCGATCCGCCGGGACCGACCTGCGGATCGAGTGCGTTCCCGGTGATGCTCTTGAGGCGGTCGACGAGGCTGTCCTTCTCGGTCTCGCCCGCCAGCGCGACGTCGAGCACCTCGCTGATGTTGCTGACCGGGACGATCTCGACCATCTCCTCGTACTCGTCCTCGATCATCACGTCCTGCTCGTTGGCCTTCGGGATGATGATCGTCTCGATGCCGGACTTGGCGGCGGCCTCGATCTTGTGGGTGACGCCGCCGACGGGCAGCACGTCGCCCCGCACCGACAGCGAGCCGGTCATCGCCAGATCCTGACGGACCGGAATATCCTCCAGCGCCGAAATGACGGCGGTAGCGACCGTGATCGACGCCGAGTCGCCGTCGACGCCCTGCTGGCCCGCCTGAACGAACTGGATGTGAACGTCCTTCTCGGAGAGGTCGACGTCCGAGAACTTCTTGATGATCGCGGAGACGTTCTGGACCGACTCCTCGGCCATCTCTTGGAGCTTCCCGGTGGCGATCACCTGGCCGCCGCCCTGCGCGGGCGCGACCTCCGCCATGACGGGAAGCATGATGCCCGAGTCCTCGCCCATCACGGCGAGGCCGTTCACGCGGCCGACGACGTCGCCGTCGGCGACCGTGAGCTCGTAGTCCTTGCGGCGCTCGATGTAGGTGTCGGCGAGCTGCTGCTCGATCGAGCGCGAGCGCTTCTTGGCCTGCAGCACGTCCTCGCGCTCGGTGAACTCCTTGTCCTCGGCGCGGGCGATGTCGCCCGCGACGCGGACCAGACCGCCGAGGTTCCGGAACAGCAGCGTCAGGTGGCCCTTCCGGCCCGAGCGGCGCTTGGCTTCGAGCACCACTTCCTTCGCCGCTTCGGGCGTGAAGTGGGGCAGGCGGCCGTCCTTCTCGACCTCCTGTGCGATGAACCGGATGTACTTCCGGCGCATCTCGGGGGTGTCCTCGATGGTGTCGTCCATGAACACCTCGTACCCGTACCCCTTGATGCGGGAGCGCAGCGCGGGGTGCATGTTCTCCAGCGCGTCGCGGTTCCCCGCGGCGATCATGATGAAGTCACAGGGGACGGGCTCGGTCTGGACCATCGCGCCCGAGGAGCGCTCGGACTGGCCCGTGATCGAGAACTCGCCCTCCTGGATGGCCGTCATCAGCTTCTGCTGGCTGCGGATGTCGAGCGTGTTGATCTCGTCGACGAACAGCACGCCCTTGTTGGCCTTGTGGATCGCCCCCGGCTCGACGCGGTCGTGGCTGGGGGTCTCCATCCCGCCGGACTGGAACGGGTCGTGGCGGACGTCGCCCAGCAGCGCGCCGGCGTGGGCGCCGGTGGCGTCCTCGAAGGGCGCCTGGGTCTGCTCGGCGGCGTTGACGATCATGTTGGGGATCATCGCGTCGCTGCCCCGCTGCGTGTAGCGGAACAGGATGTAGACCGCCACGGCGGCGATGATACCCAGCAGGAGCGACGCTCCCGTGATGAGGGTGTACCCGAGGATGATCGCGACGATGATCAGCATCAGGAAGGTGCGCAGCTGGTTGCGCTTGCGCGCCTCCTCCTTGTGAGCGTCGATGATCTGGTCGCCCTTACCGGCCGGAACCGTCCGGACCTTCGGCTCGTTGCCGTCGTCCGGGTTGTGGTAGACGAGAACGTCCTGAAGATCCTCCTTGGGCAGGAGGTGGCTCATCGCCTTGGCCAGCATCGACTTGCCGGTCCCCGGCGACCCGATCATCATCACGTGGCGGCGCTGCTTGGCCGCCTTTTTGACGATGTCGCGAGCCTCGTCCTGGCCGATCACGTGGTCGACCAGCTCGTCGGGGATCGCGATCTCGTCGGTCGAGTCGATGTCGAGCCCCCCGAGCAGGTCGTCCTCGTCGAACTCGTCGCGAATGTCGGCCTCGACCTCGCTCCCGAGGTCGTCTTCGAGGCCGTATTCGTCGTCGAGGTCGTCGGCGGACTGGGACGACGTGTCTTCACTCGCGTCCTCGGCGTGCCCGCCGTCCTCTGTTCCCTCCCCCGTTTGCTGTTCATTCCCCGACGGCGCGCCGTCCGACGCGTCGTCCGTCGGCTCCTCGGACTCGCCCGATCGCTCCGTGGCGTCCTCCTCCGGGGACGCCGGGACCTCGGCGGGCGGTTCGCTTCCCCCGTCCCTGCGGGGGTCGTCGTCGGTATCCGTGTCGTTACTCATAGAATCGTTCTGCTACCTAATTCGAAGGCTGCGCTACTGATATACTTTCTCCCTCGGTGCGTCGTGGGCGCACGCGAGGACCGCCATACGGCGGTTTGACAGACAGTTCGGCCCGCAGCACCGACCGCCGGTCCTGTCGCGACGCCAACCGGACGCTGCGGCGGCCGAGACACGACCAGTCGCGGCGCCGGCCGTCACGATAGCCGAGCAGCCGCGGCGTCGCAACGTGGCCCGGCGTCGATCCACCTGCCGCGGCGTCTCGCCACCCTTATGCCCCGAGCGACGAACCGTCGAGCATGACCCGCGGGTGCTACATCGGCCGATTCCAGCCGTTTCACAACGGCCACCGCAGCATGGTCGAGGCCATCGTCGAGGACGACCACGTCGACGAGCTCGTGCTGGGCATCGGGAGCGCCGACGCCTCCCACACCAGACACGACCCCTTTACCGCCGGCGAGCGCATCATGATGCTCACGAAGTCGCTCGTCGACGTCGACCTCGTGACCTACGCGGTGCCGATCGAGGACCTCGATCGCAACTCCGTCTGGGTGAGCCACGTCCAGAGCATGAGCCCCGACTTCGACGTCGCGTACTCGAACAACCCCCTCGTCATCCAGCTGTTCGAGGAAGCCGGCGTCGAGGTGCGCCAGTCGCCGATGTTCAACCGCGAGGTGCTGGAGGGCTCGGAGGTCCGCGAGCGCATGATCAAAGACGGCAACTGGGAGTCGCTGGTGCCCGACGCCGTCGCCGAAGTCGTCGAGGAGATCGACGGCATCGAGCGCATCCAGCGCGTCAGCGAGACCGACAGCAACGGCGTCTGACCCGGCCGTCCTCACATCCACGACCACACAGCACCCATGATCACGCTTTCTTCCGATTTCGGCTCGCCGTACCCCGCCGCGATGAAAGGCGTCGTCCTGCAGCGAACCGACGCCCGCCTCGTCGACGTGAGCCACGCGTTCCCCCGGCAGGACGTCCGCGCCGCCGCGTTCTGGCTCCGCGAGATCCTCCCCTACTTCCCGCCCGCGACGCATTTGGTCGTCGTCGACCCCGGCGTCGGCACCGACCGGGCCGCGGTCGCGATCGAAGCCGGCGAGCACGTCCTCGTCGGTCCCGACAACGGCGTCCTGCTGCCGGCCGCGAGAGTACTCGCGGGCGACGCCGAAGCGGCGACCAGCGATGCCGACGACGCGATCCGTGTCCACGAAATCAGCTACGAGAATGCCGCATCGAGCACCTTCCACGGTCGGGACGTGTTCGCGCCCACAGCCGCCGAGATTCACGAGTCGTGGGCTGCTGACGGCACCGTGCCCGACGCCGTCGACGGGGTAGGCGACGTGACGCCGACCGACGAGTTCGTCGATCTCGACCTCCCCGAACCGGCGATCGAGGGCGACGCCGTCCGGGGCGAGGTGCTGGTCGTCGACGACTTCGGCAACGCGATCACGAACGTCCCGGGCTACGTGCTGGAGGGCCTCGACGAGGTGCACGTCGACGGCCGGGCTGTGCCCGCCGTCGAGACGTTCGCGGAGGTCCCGGAGGGCCAGTGGCTCGCCACCGTCGGCAGCCACGGCAACGTCGAACTCGACGTCAATCGGGGGCGAGGCGACGAAGCGTTCGGCGTCGAGGCGGGCGATTCGGTGCGGATCGAGCTGTAGGGTTCTCGGAGTCGGGCCGATCAGGCGCCGTTTTGCGCGTCGACCACGAGCTGATAGGCGAGGTACGCGAAGCTGACCAGCACCAGCGCGATCGATCCCCAGACGAGCAAGCCGAACGCGGTTGGTCCGAGCGGCGTCATCGGTTCACCTCCGAAGCCGCGGCGTCCGCTGCGTCCACACCAGCCGAGACATCATCGTCCGCGTCCCGCCCGCCGTCGGTCATCGGCTGCTCGATTTCGCGGATCTCGCTCGCCAGTCCGCCGTGATCGAAATCGGCGTCTGCGACGCGCGCTGCGACGAGCGTCAGCACCGCGGAGACGGCGGTCGCCCCGACGAACGCGTACGCGAAAGAAGGCGCCGGAAGCGCCGCGTCGAGGCCGAGGACGGTCGCGAGCGGTCCGCGCAGCGTCGGGAAGAACGCGACGCCGACGGCGAGGCTCGCGAGCGAACTGGCGAGCGCGCCGGTTTCGGTCAGTCGCGTCGAGTACAGCCCCGCGACGAACGGGATGAACGTCGCAGCGGCGAGCAGGTCGGCGGTCAGAAACAGCGAGAGCACGCTGTATCCCTGCGAGCCGATCGCGATCGCACCCGCGGCGACGACGACGGTCAACGCCCGCCCGGTCCGAGAGAGCGTGGCGGCATCGGCGTCGGTGAGCCGTGCGAGATCGGTCGTGACGAGGCTCGCAACGCCGTTGAACATCGTATCCGCGGAACTGGCGACGAGCAACACTGCGAGCACCACGACCGCCAGCGCGACCCACTCGGGGAACGACTCGGCGACCAGCACGAAGAAGGCGACGCTGGCGTTACCGCCGCCGATCAGGCCGAGCCCGGACGCGGCGACGCCGAATAGTCCCGACAGCAGGATCAGCGGGACGCTCATCGCCGCGGCGGCGATCAGCGAACGCCGGAGCGTCGCGTCGTCCTTCGCGGCGTAGACGCGCTGCCACCGGCCCTGGTTGAGCATCCCGGCGCCGAGCACCGCGAACACGACGTAGATCCCGAACTCGACGCCGGCCGCGTAGCCCGGATCGAGCAGGTAGGCGTTCGCGCTCGCGATCTCGGCGTGGACCTCGCCGGTACCGCCGAGCGCGAACAGCGCGCCGGCGAATCCGACCGCGAGCAGCGGCAGGATCACGAGCGTCTGGACCGCGTCGGTGACGATCGTCGCCACGAGGCCGCCGTAGGCGGTGTACACGAGGACGAACCCGCCGATCAGCGCGGCGGTCTGCCAGAGCGGCACCCCCGCGAGCATCGCCAGCGCGCCCGCGATGCCGGTCATCTCCGCGGCGAGGAACACGAACATGTAGAGCATCGAGACGACCAGCACGTACGCGTACATCCGCGGGCCGAACCGCACGAGGGTGTACTCGGTCAGCGAGTGGCCCTCTGGCATCAGCCGGCGGATGCGGACGCCGACCGGCACGAGCAGGAGCAGCGGGATCGCGCTCCCGATCGTGTACCCCAGCACCGCGGGGAGTCCCCCGAAGGCGGCGCCCGCTTCGGCGGGACTCAGCAGGATCCACGCACCCATCGACGACGCGACGAGCGTCGCCGTCGTCGCGCCGGTGCCGATCGAGTTGCGCGCCGAGACGTAGTCTTCGACGGTGTCGACCCGACCGCACGAGTACAGCAGTCCCAGCGCCGTCACCGCGGCGAGCGTGACGACGGTGGCGCCGAGCGCGAGCGTACTCGTTACCATCAGATCTCCCACCCTTCGCAGGTGTAGGCCATCTCCCAGAAGTCGTGCTCCAGGCGAGCGCTCGTCAGAAACGCCTCCCGCATGGCGTCGCGCTCGCCGGGGGACTCCTCGCCGCAGCGATCGACGAACTCCCGAGCGCGGTCGACGGCCGCGCGGAACTCGTCGCTCGTGTACTTCTCGACGAAGGGCGCGTACCGATGCTCGGCGTCGCCCTGAATCTCGGCCATCCGCTCGGCGACATCGAGGTAGCCCTGCGCGCAGGGGTAGATCGCGGCGGCGATCTCCGCGAGCGATCCTTCGTGGGCGGTCCGCACGAGGAAGTTCGTGTAGGCGACGCACGTGGGGGCTTTCGCCGTCGCTTCGAGATCCGCTGGCGTCAGGCCGTACTCCGCCGCGAACTCGCGGTGCAGGTCCATCTCGTCGTTCAGAATCCGATCCGCGACGCCGAGCAGGTACGCCATCGTCGCCTCGTCGCGGGCCTTCGTTCCGGCGATGGCGTACGTTCGCGCGTAGTCGAGCAGGTAGCGGTAGTCCTGCCGGACCCAGGTCTCGAACGCCGCCGGGTCGAGCGTTCCCTGGGCGAGTTCCCGCACGAAGGGATGCTCGTACTGCGCTTGCCAGATCTGTTCGCCCTCGTCGAGCAGTTCGTCGCTGAAGCTCATCACTCGACGAAACGCGATCCCGCAGTGATATAACTTGCTAATATTAGCTGGTTGTTAGAGATTCGCCAGTGTCCGATCGTGCTGGCCTTTTTGACGGATACGCGAGAACTCGCGTCCATGCAGAAGGTTTCGATCGAGGACGTGGAGTCCGAGACGTACGATCCGGCAAACCGGACCCACGAGCTGCGGCGGCTGACCGATCCGCTGAGCGCCTCGAACGTCGCGATCAACCATTACGTCCTCGAACCGGGGGAACGGTTCAGCGGATCGGTCCACGCCCACGCCAACCAGGAGGAAATCTTTCTCGTCGTCGAAGGAACGGCGACGTTCGAGACTCGAGAGGGGGAGATCTCCGTCGGCGAGAACGAGGCGATCCGGTTCGGGCCCGGAGAGTTCCAGTCTGGCAAGAACGACGGCACGGAGACCGTGGTGGCGTTCGCACTGGGCGCTCCCCCGGACGGCGGGGACGTGCTGTTCGATCGAATCCCGGACCTCGACGAGAACGTGGCGTGTCCAGAGTGCGGGCGCGACAGCTTGCGAGCGTCCCCGCCAGACGCCGACGCCGATTTCGCCTGTCCGGACTGCGGTGCCGAGTCGGCGCTGGAGTAAGCGGTACGACCGTTTGCCAGCGGTCCCAATTGCTGAGCTATGACTGGGAACGTGGGGCGAGTTCGCCACTCCCGCGATGCCGATATTTGTTCTGCAAATACTCGGTGAAAAATACGAGACTACCGCCTGCTCGACGGGCTATTCTGCCGCGATCACGTCGTCGATCCGGGCGATCAGCGTCGCGGCCTCGGTGGCCGACTCGACAGCCTCGTGCTTGACGGCGGCGGGGTCGACCGTGCCGTACTCGACGGGGTCGCCGACCTCGCGGGTCTGGCCGTCGACGATCAGGCCGGCGCGGCCCTCTGCTTCGTGCTCGGAGCGCAGGTCGACCAGCGCGTCGATGGGGTCGAGCCCGGCGTTCGCGGCGAGCGTGCGCGGGACGGCGTCGAGCGCGTCGGCGAACGCCTCGACGGCGAGCTGCTTGCGGCCGGAGACGCCCGCGGACTCGGCGCGGACGCGGTCGGCGATCGCGATCTCCGCGGCGCCGGCGCCGGGGACCACGCCGCCGGAATCGAGCGCCGCGGTGACGACGTCGAGCGCGTCGCGGACGGCGCGTTCGAGCTCGTCGACGACGTGTTCGGTGCCGCCGCGGACAAAGAGGGTGACCGACTCGGCGACGGCGCCGCCCTCGACGAACACGAGCTCGTCGTCGCCGTACGTCTCGGTGCGGACGCGCTCGGCGCTGCCGAAGTCTTCCTCTTCGAGGTCGTCGAGCGCGCCGACGCGGCGGGCGCCCGTGGCGCTGGCGATGCCGCGGACGTCGCTGTCGGAGAGGCTCTCGAAGACGAGCACGCCCTCGTCGGCGAGGAACGAGGCGACGCGATCGTCGACGTCCTCTGTGGCGAACACGACCTCGGCGCCCGAGTCGGCGACGGTCTGAGCGACCCCCTTCACTTCCTCCTCTTCGGCGTCCATCGCGGCGGTGAGCTGGTCGACGCTGTCGACGCTGTACTCGGCGTCGACGTCGCCGGTGCGGACGCCCAGCTCGACGTCGAGCAGGGCGATCGAGGCGTCTTCGACGTCGCCGGGCATCTGCTCGGTGACGGGTTCCTCGTCGACGAGGATTCCCTCGACGAGTTCGGTCGCGCCGGAGCTGGCGCCGACCTGCGTCTGGATCGAGATGTTGTCGCGGTTCACGCCCGCGTCGCCGCGCACCTGCTCGACGGCGTCGACGACCGTCCGGGCGAGCGACTCGGCGGTGACGCCGCCGGTTCCCTTGCCGGTCATGCTGGACTCGGCGACCGCGAGCAGCAGTTCCTCGTCGACGTCGCCGTCGAGCGAGAGCTCGTCGACGGCCTCGTGGGCGATCTCGGCGGCTTCGTGGTACCCCTCGACGATCGTCGTCGCGTGGACGTCGTCGTCGAACAGGTCCTCGGCCTGGGCGAGCAGCTGGCCCGCGAGGATCGCCGCGGTCGTCGTGCCGTCGCCGACCTCGTTCTCCTGAGTCTCGGCGACCTCGACGATCATGTCCGCGGCGGGGTGCTCGATGTCCATCTCCTGGAGGATCGTCGCGCCGTCGTTGGTGATCACGACGTCGCCGGAGTCGGAGACGAGCATCTTGTCCATCCCGCGGGGCCCGAGTGTCGTGCGTACGGCCTCGCTGACGGCCTTCCCGGCGGAGATGTTCGACTGCTGGGCGTCTTTGCCCGACGTTCGCTGACTGTCCTCGCTCAGGATGAAGAGCGGCTGTCCACCCATGCGCCGCTGAGAAGCGTTGTCTGCCATGTGTTCGGTAATGTATACTTAGCGGTTCGATATAAACTTTGCTGGTGAAAGAGTACCAAACCCCCGCGCCGTCGTGGACTCTCGACCCACCCACGGCGCCGAGTCGGGCGTGACGCCGCGACCGCCTGTCGCGACTCGCATGCTGCTTCCTACAGCGTGGTGACGCCGCTTTCGCCCCGGCGTCGTGACGCCACGGCGTCACCGTCGCGACCGTACGAACCGGTAGCTCAAAATACCCCGATCCGAAAGGGTACGGCGATGCTGGAACTGGAGCACCGGTTCCGGGTGGTCGACGTACACGCCCGGCTGGACGCCGAGGAGGGAGCGACGACCGGTCGGTCGATCACGCCCGACACGCTCGAACGGGAGATGCACCAGGCCGGAGTGGTCCGGTCGGTCGTGTTCCCCGGTCACCAGGCCGGGACCGACTACTTGCGGGCGAACAACGCCGTCGCCCGGATGAGCGTCGAGCGGCCCTTTATCGCGTTCGCGCGGATCAACGGCCCCCGCGATCCCGGCGAGAGCGCGACCTCGCAGCTCCGGAACCTCGCGGCCTCGCGGAAGGATCACCACACGGCGCCAGAGGACATCGAGAAGTACGCCTACGACGACCGGTTCCACGGGTTCAAGCTCGATCCCGCCCGCGACGGGCTGCCCGACGACGACGTCCTCGCGGAGCTCGAAGCCGTCGGGCTGCCGGTACTGGTCCACGGCGGCGAGGGGTTCCCGCCCGAGGCGGTCGCGGACTCGCTGCTTTCCTACTCGTTCCCGGTGATCGTCGCGCACTTCGGCGGCCACCCGCTGAACCGCGAGCTGATGGGCGACGCCATCGACATGCTCGACGAACACGACGACTGCTATCTCGATACGAGCTACGTCCGGTTCCGCGACTACCTCGAACGGGCGCTGCTGGAACATCCCGATCGCGTGCTCTTTGGCAGCGGCGCCCCCGAGACCCACCCGAACGTCGCCGTCATGGAGATGCTGACGCTAGACGTCTCGGAGGACAAGCTTCGCAGAGTGTTCAGCGGCAACGCCGAGCGCGTCGTCGACGCGCTCTCGCCCGACGGCGGCTAGACAGCGACACGGCCGGACGCCGTGCGGCGGCGTCTCCGGCGCTCACCGCCAGTCATACCGCCGGACGGCCCGGTCGTGACGCGTCGAGACGCCGTTGGGATTGCGCCGGGGCGTCTCGTCGTCTCTGCGCGCTCGGAGCCCCGCCTTGACGCCGCCGGAGATGCCCGACACCACCCGTCGGCCGGTCCCGAGCCAGGTCGTCGGGGTGACGTCCCCGCGGGTAACCTCGCGCGCCGCCGACAGCGCGTCGCGACCCGCGGCGGCGATCGTCGACCGTGCGACGGCGGGTCGCAGCCCGTAGTTCTTCACGAGCTGGTAGGAAAGCGACCGGTATCGTGCGCCGAGATCCCGGTCGGGGCGCCCGCCGTCGGTACCGTACTCGCCGCGGACGCTCATCTCGCCGTTCCAGACCACGTCGTACTCCATGGCGGCGAGCCGGTGCGAGGCGTCGCGAGCGCCGTCGGTCTCCAGATACTCGTCGAACCCGTCTAAGGCGTCGATCGCGGCGCGATTGAACGCGACGTTGTCGCCGCTGAAAAACGCGACGTCCCGACCGGCGACGGTGTCGGACGACTCGCTCTCGGTGGTCACGCCCGCGCGCAAGGTCCGGTGGGTTGGCCCCGTGACGACGTCGGCGCCGGCGTCGAGCGACGCCGCGACGGCGTCGCGCCACGACGGCTCGATCGCGAGCTCGTCGTGGACGAAGGCGACGGCGTCGCCGGCGGCGACCTCGATCCCGGCGTTGCGGGAGACGTTGACGTTCCGGTCGGACAGTTCCACGAGCACGTCGACGTCGTCGCGCTCGCGAACCATCCCGGTGGTCCCGTCCGAGGAGGGCCCGTTGACGACGATCACCTCGACGTCGGGGGCGTACTCCGACAGGGCGTCGAGACACCCGGAGAGCTGCTCCCGGGCGTTCAACGTCGGGACCACTACCGAGAGGTCCATACTCCCCGATATTCGGTGCAAACTATAAAAGCGTCCCGACCGCCCGCGTCGGTCACTCGACGCTGGCGTGCCAGTACGACACCGACGCCAGAGCGTCGCCGCCCGGTCCGCCGCCGAGCATCGTGTCGAGCGATCGGAGCCCGCTGGCGACGCCGTTGGGTATCTTTCGGTAGAAGCCGTAGGGCAGGAGGAAGTCGTGAGAGTCCTCGACGAGTTCGAGTCCGGCGCCCTCGATCAGGGAGTCGACCTCCGATCGGGAGTAGAGTCGCGACCCCATCGGGAGCGCCCAGTTGTACACGCTCCGCGCGCTGTAGCGCTTGAACGTGTCGAACATCACCTGGTCGCCGGAGACGCGGCGGATCTCGTCGAGATACGCCGCCGGCGTGTCCGCGAGGTGGAAAAACCGCATCGCGACGACGGCGTCGAACTCGTCGTCCTCGAAGGGGAGCCGCCCGGCGTCGCCGCGCAGGAACTCGACTGCGTCGCCGACGCCGCGGGCTCGGGCTTTCGCTCTGGCTTCCGAAAGCATCTCAGCAGAGATGTCCAGCCCGACGACGTTTGCGCCGCGCTCGGCGAGCATCACGGTGAACCGGCCGGTACCGCAGGCGATCTCGAGGACGTTCTTGCCGTCGACGGGACCAATCGCGTCCAGCACGGCCTCCTTCTCCCGCCGGTCGATGAGTCGACCGCCCCGGGAGAATCGCTTGTCGTCGTACTCTTGGGCGACGTCGGTCGCCTGATACCACTCCTGCCCTTTCACGCTGCGATTTGCTACCTGCCCCGGGGATAAAACGATACTGGAAACGACTCGTCACCCCGCGGACCGGTACGGCGACGGCGACGGGGCCGCTGGACCGAGTGAGTCCGTCGACCCCGCTAGTTCACACCCGCTGCGGCGCCTGACAGGTCCCCGAGGACTCGGCGGGGCTCCGGCGGCAAAATTTGTTATCCGTCCAATTGGACGAGAACGACCGGGTGACGAGCAGTTCGCCGTCTCTCGACTGCGGTTCACGACATCCGTCGTAGAGACTCGCGAGTACACAGAATCACAAAATAGGTATGGTATATATACACTATATATTCTCTCAATTCATATGATCCCCATATAGCCAAGTTTTACCAGCGGTGACGGACCACCGCTCTGTATGAGCACCACCACGGGCGAGGAACGAACCGACCGAGTCGAGGAGCCGCTCTCCGACAGCGAGTACCGCGAGCGCCTGCGGGAACTGCCGCCCAGCGCCAAGCTGATCGCCAAAGTTCTCGAGACCGACGCGCCGCTCTCGCAGGGCCAGCTCGCCGAGGAGTCGCTGCTCCCCGACCGCACGGTCCGATACGCGCTCAACCGCCTCGAGGAGGTCGACATCGTCGGCTCCCGGTACAGCTTCCGCGACGCCCGGAAGCAGGTCTACTTCCTGCACAACTGAGCCGACGGGCCGCCGTCCGCTCTCGATTCGCTCCCCGGCCGACCTTTTTTACCGACCGCGCGGTACCCTCGTCCGATGGATCCGATCGTCCGCGTCCCGATTTCGGTGTCGGGACCGGCGCCGACCGGCAGGACCAACGCGTACGTGCTCGGCCGGTCCGACGCCCTGCTCGTCGACCCGGCCGGAGAATCGGCGGAACTCGAACGGCAACTCGACCGACGGGCTCCCGACGCCGTTCTGACCACTCACGCCCACCCGGACCACGTCGGCGCGCTGGCCCGCTACGCCCGCGAGTACGATCTGGACGTGTACGCTCGCTCGGGCTACGAGGAGCGCTTCGAACGCGCGACCGGCGTCTCTCCCGACGCGACCCTGCGCGACGGCGACGTACTCTCGGCTGGCGCGTGCAGCGTCGAGGTGACGGCGACGCCGGGACACGCGCCCGACCACGTCGCGCTGACTGTCAGCGGTGCCGACGCCGCGCCGGAGGGCCGGAACTCGGGTGATCTCGACGACCACGATGGGGCCGTGCTGGTGGGCGATCTCGCCGTCGCCGAGGGGAGCGTATTCGTCGGCCCGCCGGACGGCGACATGCGCGGCTATCTCACCGCGCTCCGGCGTCTTCACGCCCGTGCGCCCGACGAACTGTTACCGGGTCACGGCCCGGCGATCGCTCGCCCGCGCGAGGTTCTGGCGCGGCTGCTGGCCCATCGCCTCGATCGCGAGCGAACGGTGCTGGCGGCCGTCCGGAACGGTGCGGCGACGCCCGACGCCGTCGTCGAAGCGGCCTACGACAAGGATCTCTCGGGCGTTCGCGACCTCGCCCGGCGGGCCGTGATCGCGCATCTCGAAAAGCTCGCCGTCGAGGGCGCGGTCGAGTGGGACGGCGAGCGCGCCCGGCCGAGCGACGCGTAGGTCCCGATCGGACCGGACCGCCGGTCGCGATCGCCAGCGCGACGCTTTTGCCCCGCCGGCGCTTCGTCCCGCTATGGAATCGCTCGACGCCGAACTCGACCGCGCTCGCGACCTCGACGTCGCCGATCTGGCCGACGCCATCGAGTCGATCGGCTTCGAGTGCACGCGCTGTGGCGCCTGCTGCAAGGCCGAGGACGATGACCCCCACACGGCGACCGTGTTCCCCGACGAGGTTCGGGAGGTACAGGCGGCGAGCGACGGCGAGTACGACTGGCGCGACGTCGCGCGCCCGATGCCGTACGGGCTGGACGACGACGCGGACAGCAGGGACGACGCTGGCCACCTCACCGGCGAGACGTTCGAGTGGGCGCTCCAGACGACCGAGTGTGGCGACTGCACGTTTTACGAGGAGTCCGAGGACGGCACCGGCGCCTGCTCGGTCCACGAGGACCGCCCGCTGATCTGCGCGACCTACCCCTTCAGCGTCGCACTGGCGGGAACGAGCCAGCCGATGGGCGAGGCCGTCGACGAGGCGGGGATGGTCCGGGCCCACGAGTGCGAGGGGCTGGGTCGTGACATCTCGCGTGCGGACGCCGAGGAGCTGGCGGCGACGCTCAAAGAGCGGGCGATCAGAGAGCTAGAGGAAGCGATCGACGTGCGCGACGAGTACGCGCCGGTCGACGCCGAGGATCGCGTCGTCGTTCACGATTCGGAGGGCGCAAAATCGATAGACGGAGCCCCGATCGAGAAGTGATTCGAGCGTCGCGGACGACGTTCCGATCGCGGCGACGGCGGGCGGCCGACGCGGCGACTCAGAAGGATTCCTCGATGACTTCGCCGACCGCGAAGTTCGACTTGACTTCCGTGACCTCGACCTTGACGCGCTCGCCCACCTCGGCGCCGGGAACGATGATCACGTAGCCCCGCTCCACGCGGGCGATGCCGTCGCCCTGCTTGCCGATGTCCTCGATCTCGACGTAGCGCGTCTCGCCGATCTCCACCGGTGGCTGTGGCTCCGGTGGCGCGCCGGTGCTTTCCCCGTCGTCGGAGTCCTCCTCGACGTCCCGCGAGATGAGCGCGACGCGGTAGGTGTCGCCCGGGTCGATGTCGCCCGTCTCGACCTCGCGACGTGGGATCTCGACGACGTAGTTGTCGTCGTCGACTGATACCTCGGCGCTGAACAGACACAGCAGTTTATCAGATATCTCCAAGGTCAGATACCTCCATTCGCCCCGTTGTAGTCACGCGTAATAGAACTGTCGACAGTTCGCACGCATGCGGTCGATCCGTGACGCGAAAGCGGCCCACATCGGCGCTAAGTTGTTAGATTTCTTCAAACATTCAGTGGAGAGAGGAACCGGGACGGCGACTCGGTCGACCGGAACGAAACCGATCGCAGTTGCGATCAGTCCGCGCCGCCCGGCCGGCTCGCTCTGGCGAACGCAGTCAGATCAACGTCGGCGTCGATCTCTTCGGGCGACTCGTACGGCCGATTCACTACGATGTCCCCGGCGCGCTGTTTGCCGATACCGGGAATCGCGGTGAGCTCGTCCATCGAGGCGTCGTTGAGATCCAGCGGGTGGGGAACGCCCGTGACCGAACGGAATCCGTGGTCGACGACCGCGACGTCGATGGTTTGGCCGAGTTCGAGTTCGCCCGGGATGCCGACGAGCAGCGGGTAGGTGCCCAGTTGTCGGCCGAACGTCTTGCCGTCCTGGTGGTACTCCAGGTGAACGTCCGGCAGGCGCGTGCCGGGCGGCGCGAGGCGCTGGAGCATCGGGTTGTCGATCTCCTCGCGGACCTCGCGCTTGTACTGCTTGAACAGCTTCTTGTGGTCCTTCGCGATCTCGGCGCCGGTCTCGGACATGTCGGTGCCGGCGAACGCCATCACCTGCCGGATGTTCACGCGGCGGAGCATCAGCCCCTCGTCGTACACGCGCTGGAGGAACTCCTTGTTGTGCTCGAACGTCTCGGCCGTCTCGCCCTTGAGCCCGTGGACGAGGTTGATGCCGGGCAGCAGTTTCGGCAGCCGATTCGCGGCGTCGTCGCCCCACGAGGGCCCCGTTCCGGGCTCCTCGCCGGGGCGCCACCCACCTTCTTCGTTGACGACGCGTACCGCTTCGAGGCACTCGTCGGCGGTGACGTTGAGGTTGTTGTCGCTCATCACCTCGGGATCGGCGGATTCGAGGCCGAACGCGGCGGTGTCGCCGGGCGTGTTGTGCTCGGCGATGATCCGAATCCCCTCGCGCGCCTTCTCGGGCCACTCGACGATCGTGATCGGGTTCATGTTGTCGAGGTGGAGCGTCTCCAGATCGGGCGCCACCTCGCGGATGCCGCCGTACAGCGTCCGGAGCGCGTCTGGATTCGGCGCCTCGCCGTCGCCGCCGTACGCGAGGATGTCGGCCTGGCGCCCCAGTCGGTAGTGCTTGACGCCGTGGTCAGAGAGCCGATCGACTTCGTCGACGACGGACTCTGGCGGGCGGAACGAGGGATTCCCGTACAGCGGCTCGGTACAGAACGAGCAGCGGTACGGACAGCCCCGCGAGGTCTCCATCTCGGCGATCAGGTACTCGGGGTGGTTCGGGTGTTGCTCGACGACGAACGCGCCCTTCGCGGCCCAGCGGTCGACCTCCTCGACGTCGCGCATCCGGTCGCCAAAGCCCTCCAGCCCGCTCTCGACGAGGTCGTAGGCGGCGGCCTCGACATCGCCCTTCGCGACGAAGTCGTAGTCCAGATCGTCGCGCTCGGTCTCCGTGGCGCCCTCGTTCTGGTCGCCGACGCCGAACTTGACGGGCCCGCCCATCAGGCAGGTCCCCTTGGCCGTCCAGGCGATTTCGCGGACCTCGTCGGGCTCGGCGGGCGTGCCGCCGACGTACTTGCCGGGGACGGTCATCCCGCCGAGGTAGCACGTCAGGTCGGCCTCGGCGACGTCGCGCCACTTCGAGCGGTCGTCCCTGAGTTCGTCGATCGTGTGGTACGTAATCTTCTCTTTCGGGACCCCGGCGTCGACGAGCGCGCCGGCGGTGAAGCGCGGATACGTCGAGATGTACGGCGGGACCCCGAAGTGGGCCGGCTCGTCGACGTAGCCGTCGACGAGCGTCACGTCGAGAGTCGCGGGGTCGGTCATGGGGGCTCGTAGCCGCTCGACGGGGAAAACTGATGCGGATCGGCGGGCTCTGCGGTCGGCGTGGACGCCGGAGGACACGGTGCGTCCTCCGAGCACTGCTTCGGTTTCGCCTCAGCAGGACGCCGCGGAGCACACCTCCGCGAGCCCTCGCTCGACTTCGTCTCGCGAGGACGCCGATGAGAAAAGCTCATCCAGCCCTGCCTCGGCTTCGCCTCAGCAGGACGCCGCGGCGTCGAGACGCCGCTTCGGGGGCGCCGCCATCGCGCCGCCGTCACCGACTGTTGCCAACAGCTATATACGTTGCCGGTTGGATCCGCATATCAGAATGTCAGAGGAGACACCGCGGCGGGAGCTGCTCGGCGCCGTCGGCGCCCTCGCTGCGACCGGTGCCGTGGCGGGACTTTCGGGATGTCTGGGCGGTGACGACGCGAGCGACGACGACGGCGACGACGAGCAGTCGGACCCGCCGTCGTTCTCGCTCGAGTCGTGGCTCGCCGCGCCGGGCGAGGTGTCCGGCGGCGAGCATCACTCGGTCGAGTACTTTTCGTTCGAGGCGCTGCTGGCGGCCGAAAACTCGCTCGTCGACGGCGCGTACTCCGGGCTGGTCGACAGGACCAACGGAAAGGGCGCCGCCCCGTTCCCGCTTCCTTCCGCGGCCGGCAGCCCGATCGACACGTTCGGGGAATACGTCACGGTCGACAACAACAGCCAACAGATCCTGTACGGCGACCACCCCGCCGACGCGATCGGCGAGGGGCTCGTCGACAATCTCGGGTTCGAGACCGCGGGCGAACACCGCGAGTTCGACATCTATCTCAACGAGCTCCCGAACCAGTCCTCGAACGTCGCGATCGGCGTCAGCGAGTTCGTGTTGCTCTGGGTCGAGATCGAATCGCCCGTCGAGGGGCTCCGGACGCTCGCGGACACGCGGATCGGTGAAACGTCGCGCTACACCGAAACGAACGACGATCTCGCGACGCTGCTGGATCGCCTCGGAGACGGCGACCGCGTGCTCGCCGAGACGTCCAGTCCGATCGGCGAGACCGACCTCGCAACGCCGGTCTTCGAGGGACAGGTCGGCTACGGCTACGCGCTGAACCTCGACGGCGACCCGATCGAGGACACCTACGCGATCGTGTTCGCCGACGAGGAGACGGCCGACGTCGACAGCGTCGAGGAGTGGGTCGCGGAGAACGAGAGCGGCGACGGCCGGTTCGCACCTCACGACTCCGTCTCGACGGAACGGGACGGCCGCTCCGTGCTGGTGTCGGGCACCCGCGAGACCGCCGACCCCTTCGTCGAACTGTTCGATTGAAAGCGGGTCGAGACGGCTGCGGACGCGTTCGCTCGCGGAACCGGTACGGCGGAGTGGAGACGCCGCGCGGCGGATCTCTCCCCACTATCTGACACTTGAGGGGAAAGGTAATTAACCTCCATCCTGTAACAGTGGGGCAAGAATGGACTCGATCGTAGACGACGCCATCGACGAGGCCGAGGGCGGGGCCGACGAGACCCCGGTCCAGGACGCCAGCGGGTCGGGCGACACCAACGCCACCGGCAAGATGACCGACGACGAACTGAAAGACGTTCTCGAAGACCTCCAGACGAACATCACGGTGGTGGGCTGTGGCGGGGCCGGCGGGAACACCGTCAACCGGATGGCCGAGGAGGGGATCCACGGCGCCAAGCTCGTGGCCGCCAACACCGACGTCCAGCACCTCGTCGACGTCGAAGCCGACACCAAGATCCTCATGGGCGAGGAGAAGACCCGCGGCCGGGGCGCCGGGTCGCTCCCGCAGGTCGGCGAGGAAGCGGCGATCGAGAGCCAGGAGGAGATCTACGACTCGGTCGACGGCTCCGACATGGTGTTTGTCACCGCCGGTCTCGGCGGCGGCACCGGCACCGGATCGGCCCCCGTCGTCGCCAAGGCCGCCCGCGAGAGCGGCGCCCTGACGATCGCGATCGTCACGACGCCGTTCACGGCGGAGGGCGAGGTCCGGCGCACCAACGCCGAAGCGGGTCTCGAACGGCTGCGGGACGTCGCCGACACCGTCATCGTCGTCCCGAACGACCGCCTGCTGGACTCGGTGGGCAAGCTCCCCGTCCGTCAGGCGTTCAAGGTCTCGGACGAGGTGCTGATGCGCTCGGTCAAGGGCATCACCGAGCTGATCACCAAGCCCGGCCTCGTCAACCTGGACTTCGCCGACGTCCGCACCGTGATGGAGCGGGGCGGCGTCGCGATGATCGGCCTCGGCGAGTCCGACTCGGACGCCAAGGCTCAGGACTCGGTCAAGACCGCGCTGCGCTCGCCGCTACTCGACGTCGACATCTCGGGCGCCAACAGCGCACTCGTCAACGTGACGGGGGGTTCGGACATGTCCATCGAGGAAGCCGAAGGTGTCGTCGAGGAGATCTACGACCGGATCGACCCCGACGCGCGGATCATCTGGGGGACCTCGATCGACGAGCAACTCGAAGGCTCCATGCGAACGATGATCGTCGTCACCGGCGTCGAATCGCCCCAGATCTACGGCAGCAACACCGAGACCCAGCAGGACCAGGAAGCCGCCGAACAGGTCGAGGACATCGACTACGTCGACTGATCGGGGGGAGCGCGCGGACCGCCCTCTCTTGGCCACCGGAACCCCGATTCGATGGCCGCGAGTCCAGTTTTTAACCGTCTCGTCGACGAACCGTTATCCATGGTAGACGTAGCAGTCGTCGGCGGCGGTCCCGCCGGCCTCAGCGCGGCACTGTTCACGGCGAAGAACGGCCTCGACACCGTCGTCTTCGACGGCGACGAGACGTGGATGCACAAGGCACACCTGTTCAACTACCCCGGAATCGAGAGCATCGACGGGTCGGAGTTCATGACGGTCACGCGCGATCAGGTGGAGGATCACGGCGCCGACGTGCGCACCGACGAGGAAGCGACCGCGGTCGAGCAGACCGACGACGGCTTCACCGTCGAGACGGCGGACGGCGAGTACGACGCCGATTACGTCGTGCTGGCGACCGGCGCCGACCGGTCGCTGGCCGAGGAGATCGGCTGCGAGTTCAGCGACGACGACACCGTCGACGTGAACCTCTCGATGGAGACCAGCGTCGACGACCTCTACGCGACCGGCGCGATGGTCCGGGCCGAGGAGTGGCAGGCCGTCATCGCGGCGGGCGACGGCGGCGCCGCCGCGCTGTCGATCCTCAGCGACGAGAAGGGAGAACACTACCACGACTTCGACGTGCCGGACGACGCGCCCTGACGCCGATCGGAGCTCCACTGTGATCGACGCCGCGATTTTTCGAGCAACGCCAGTTTCAGGAGCCCCCGGTCCGTCCCGGAACGCATGAGCGAGAACGCTGGTGGACCTCCCGACGACGACCGCGCGTTGCGGGTCGGCGTCGACGTCGGCGGGACGTTCACCGACGTAGTGCTGGTCGACGCCGCGGCCGGAGCGGCGTCCGAGAGCGGCGCCGGAGCGGCGGCCGACGGCGACGCCGAAGCGGCCCGGAAGAAGGGTCGGCTCGTCACCGCGAAGGTGCCGACGACGGACGACCAGAGCGAGGGCGTTATCGAGGGGATCCGAAAGGCTTGCCGGACGGCGGGCGTCGAGCCAGCCGAAATCGACCGGTTCCGCCACGCGACGACGGTGACGGTCAACGCGCTGCTTGAGGAAACCGGCGCCGAGACGGCGCTGGTGACGACCGAGGGGTTCCGCGACGTGCTGGCGATCCGCCGCCAGGACCGGCCCGCGCTGTACGATCTCGACGCCGCGCCGCCCGAGCCGGTCGTGCCGCGGCGTCGACGCTTCGAAATCGACGAGCGAGCGACGCCCGAGGGAATAGAGCGGCCGGTCGACGAGGACGACGTGCGCAAACTGGCGGCAACCCTCCGCGAGCGCGAGGTCGAGAGCGTCGCCGTCGCCTTCCTGCACGCCTACGCCCACCCCGAGAACGAGCGCCGCGCGGCCAAGATTCTCCGCGAGGAACTCGACGCACCCGTCTCGGCGAGCCACGAGGTGCTCGCGGAGTTCCGGGAGTACGAGCGCACCGCCACGACCGCGCTCGACGCCTACGTCCGGCCGGTCGTCGACGAGTACCTCGCACGGCTCGTCGAGCGCGCCGACGCCGCGGGCGTGCCGGCGCCCAGAGTGATGCAGTCCAACGGCGGCATCGCCGACGCCGAACTCGTGCGCGAACGGGCGATCACGACCGCGCTGTCGGGCCCGGCGGCGGGCGTCGTCGGCGCCGGCGAGATCGCACGGCGTGTAGTCGATGAGGAGAACGGAAGCGGTCCGATGGCCGACTGCGACGGCGTCGTCACGTTCGACATGGGTGGCACTTCGACGGACGTGAGCCTCGTTCGCGACGGGAGCGCCGAGCGAACGACCGACGCCGAAATCGGCGGGCGCCCGATCGGACTGCCCGTGGTCGACGTCACGACCGTCGGCGCGGGCGGCGGCAGCCTCGCGCGGGTCGACGCCGGCGGCGCGCTCCGGGTCGGTCCCGAGTCCTCAGGCGCCGACCCCGGCCCGGCGTGCTACGGCCGCGGCGGGACCGAACCGACGGTCACCGACGCCGCGGTCGTGCTGGGCTACGTCGGCGCCGACGCCGACCTGGGCGGCGAGCTCTCGATCGACGCCGACGCAGCGCGCGCCGTCCTTGCAGATCTCGCCGACGAAGCGGGCCTGGAGGACGCGCTCGCCGCAGCGCGAGGCGTCCACGAAGTTGCGGTCGCCGCGACGACCCGGGCGATCCGGTCGGCGACCGTCGAGCGCGGCCTCGACCCCCGGGAGTTCGCGCTGACGGCCTTCGGCGGCGCCGGGCCGATGCACGCCGCCGCGCTGGCCGAGCGGCTGGGAATCGACGCCGTGCTGGTCCCGCGGGCCTGCGGCGTCCTCTCGGCGTACGGCCTGCTCGCCGCCGACGAGGTCCACGACGCCGCACGGACGCACCGCGCGACGCTATCACAGCAGGGTGGAGACGAAGCCGCCGACCCCGCTGCGATCGAGGCGATCTACGCGGAGCTCCGCGAGGACGTCCTGGCGTCGACGAGCGATCCCGACGCCGCTCGCGTCGAGCGCTCCGCCGATCTCCGGTACGCCGGCCAGAGCTTCGAGCTGGAAGTCGACGCTGGTGCGCCGGTCGACCTCGCCGCACTCGCCGAGCGGTTCCACGCGGCCCACGAGCGCACCCGGGGGTACCGGATGGACGAGGCAGTCGAACTCGTCACGCTGCGATCACAGGCCGTCGTCTCGGGGCCCGACCTTCCGATCGGCTCCGAGTCGGGTGGCGATCCCGTTCTGGGCGAGCGCGAGGTCGCGTTCGGCGAGGAGGGCGACCGCGTCTCGACGCCGATCTACGATCGGACGGGGCTCGACCCCGGGAGCGAGTTCGCCGGCCCCGCGATCGTCGAGCAGGCCGAGAGCACGACCGTCGTTCCCCCGGACTGGGACGCGAGAGTCCGGCCGGACGGAACGCTGCTGCTCACCCGAGGTGAGAGCCGTGCCCGATAACGCCGACGAACCGAGCGACGGGATCGACCTCGACCCGGTCGCGCTGGAGGTGCTGCGCAACCAGCTGGAGGGCGTCGCCGACGAGATGGGCGAAGTGCTGGTGCGGGGCGCGTACTCTCCCAATATCAAGGAACGCCGGGACTGCTCGACGGCGCTGTTCGACGCCGACGGTCGGCTGGTCGCCCAGGCCGAGCACATCCCGGTCCACCTCGGGGCGATGCCCGCAGCGGTCGATGCCGTACTCGATCTCGATCCGGCGCCGGGCGACGCGTTCGTGCTGAACGACCCCTACGCCGGCGGGACGCACCTGCCGGACGTGACGATGGTCTCGGCGATCGATCGGGACGGCGAAATCCTGGGCTACGCGGCCTCGCGGGCCCATCACGCCGACGTTGGCGGGACGGCGCCGGGGAGCATGCCCGCGGGCGCGACAGAGATCACGCAAGAAGGTGTCCGGATTCCTCCCGTGCGGCTGGTCGACGCCGGCGATCCCGTCGACGACGTGCTGGAACTGTTTCTCGCGAACGTCCGGCACCCCGAGCAGCGCCGGGCGGACCTGCGGGCCCAACGAGCGGCGAACGAGCGGGGCGCCGAGCGACTCGAAGCACTCGCGGCCGAACACGGCATCCGGCGGCTTCGGGCGGCGTTCGACGCGGTGATCGACTACTCGCGCGAGCGGACCGCCGCCGAAATCGCGGCGCTGCCGGACGGCGAGTACCGCGCGAGCGACGCGCTGGAGGGCGACGGCGTCACCGAAGATCCCGTCGAGATCGCCGTGACGGTCACCGTCGACGGAGACGCCCTGACTGTCGACTTCGCGGGCACCGACGAGCAGGTCGCGGGCAACGTCAACGCGCCGCTCGCGGTCGCCCGGAGCGCCGTCTACTTCGCGGTGCGCTGCGCGACCGACCCGGACGTGCCGCCGAACGAGGGGTGCTACGAGCCGGTCTCGATCTCGGCGCCCGAGGGGTCGGTGCTGAACCCCGACCCGCCCGCGGCGGTGGTCGGGGGCAACGTCGAGACGAGCCAGCGCGTCGTCGACGTCGTGTTCGCCGCGCTGTCCGACGCCGCGCCCGACCGCGTCCCGGCGGGCGGTCAGGGGACGATGAACAATCTCACGATCGGCGCGGGCGGTCGGGAGGGTTTCACCTACTACGAGACGATCGGCGGCGGCGCGGGCGGCCGGTCCGCCTCGGACGGGCTCGACGGCGTCCAGGTCGGCATGACGAACACGCTGAACACGCCGATCGAGGCGCTGGAGACCGAGTACCCGCTGCGCGTCGAGCGCTACGCGCTTCGCTCGGACAGCGGCGGCGCCGGCGAGCACCGCGGCGGCCTCGGCCTCGTGCGGTCGGTGCGGGTGCTGGACGACGCCACCGTCTCGCTGCTGACCGAACGGCGTCGGACGGCGCCGAAGGGCGTCGCCGGCGGCGAGGACGGCGTCCCCGGGCGAAATCTGATCGACGGCGAGCCGGTGCCGGCGAAGGTGACCCGGGACGTCTCGGCGGGGACGACCGTCGCGGTCGAGACGCCGGGCGGCGGCGGGTACGGCGATCCCGACGAACGAGCGTCGGAAGCGATCGAGCGCGACGCCGACGACGGGCTGGTCGACGAGCGCGACGGCCCGTCGGAGTCCGCCGACGAGAGCGAGTGAGTCTCGATCGCACGATCGAACCGCAGAGCGCCCGAACCGCTCGGGCTGCTTGTAGAAAGATAGAAAAAGCCCCATCTGTAAGGATCGGACAGAAACTATGGACGTTCCACTTGACCTCACGTCGTACGTGCGGGTGCTCAAGATGGCGAGCACGCCGGCGTGGGACGAGTTCTCGCAGGTCGCCAAGATCGCCGGCGCCGGCATCCTGCTGATCGGCGTGCTCGGCTTCCTGATCGCCACCTTCATGTTCCACCTCGTGCCGCCCTACGAGGCTGGATCGATCATCGGACTGGCCGCTCCGCTGGGGGTCTAACAGCCGTGCCGATATACGCCGTCAAGACGACCGCGAGCCAGGAGCGAACGGTCGCGGACATGATCATGAACCGCGAAGCCGACGACATCCACGCCGCCCTGGCGCCGGACTCGCTGACCAGCTACGTGATGGTCGAGGCCGAGGACGACGCCGTCCTCTCGCGCACTCTCGAAGAGATTCCCCACGCCCGCGACATCGTCCCCGGCGAGAGCTCGATCTCGGAGGTCGAGCACTTCCTCTCGCCGACGCCGGACGTCGAGGGCATCGCGGAGGGCGACATCGTCGAGCTCATCGCCGGCCCGTTCAAGGGCGAGAAGGCCCAGGTCCAGCGCATCGACGAGGGCAAGGACCAGGTCACGGTGGAGCTCTACGAGGCGACCGTCCCGATTCCGGTCACGGTTCGAGGCGACCAGATCCGCGTGCTGGACTCGGAAGAGCGATAACGCGCCGCGAGCGAAGCGAGCGGATTTTTCGCCCACGTTTTTCGAGGAGCGGTAACGAAAACGTCCGGCGGCGAAGCCGCCGGTTCGCTGCGAGCGAACGGAGTGAGCGAGCAGAGTTTTTCGCCCACGTTTTTGCCGCGAGCGGTGGCCTCGCTGCGCGAGGCCACCCGAGCGGGAAAAAGGTGGTCGCCTAGAGTTCGGCTTCGTTCAGCCGATCCACGACCTCCTGCAGGTCGGCTTCGGCTTCGATCTCGTCTTTGATCTCCTCGCGCTGGCGGACCTCCTCGGAGTCGGCGCCGTAGGCGCGGACGTACTCGGCGCGGGTGTGCTCGTTGAACGCGTGGCGGATCGCCAGATAGCCGTCGGGGACGACGACGCCACAGACCGCACACTCGCGGCGCGTGTGCTCGTTCGTCTGGTGGACGACCGCGTCCTCGACCGCGTCGAAGGTCTCCCCACAGTCGTCGATACCGCAGGCCCAGGTCATCGTTGCCGATGCTTTCGCCGGAGATTGTAAAACTGTTCCGCCGCGGTCCGGCGTCGATCGAACCGAGCAACTGTCCGCGGGCCGACCGGTCGCGAATCAGAACCCATAATGTGACCTGTCGAGAATCCGAGCGCGTGAGTGAGAGGGAGGGTACCCGGGTCGACATGCACGTCAAGGTGCTCGACGACGGCGTCGTCGAGCGGGCGAAGGCCCGGGGGATCGACGTGCTGGTGTACGCGCCCCACTTCGAGCGACTGCCGACGATTCGGCGTCGCGCCGAGCGCTACAGCGACGACGAGCTGCTGGTCGTCCCCGCCAGAGAGGTGTTCGCCGAAGCCTGGCGCGAGCGCAAGCACGTTCTGGCAATCGGGCTCGACGACCCCGTCCCCGACTTCGTGACGCTCGACGGCGCGATGGACGAGTTCCGGCGGCAGGACGCCGCGGTCGCGGTGCCACATCCGGAGTTCCTGTCCGTCGGTATGTCTCGACACGACATCGCGCGACACGTCGACGCGGTCGACGCCGTCGAAGCGTACAACCTCAAGCACTGGCCCCACCACACGCGCCGGGCCAAGCGGATCGCCGAATCGGTCGAGAAGCCGACGTTCGCGTCCTCCTACGCACATATTCGCCGGACAGTCGGCGAGGCCTGGACCGAGTTCGATCGATCGATCGACGACGAGCAGGCGCTCGTCGACGCGCTCCGCGAGGACGCGCCCCGGGAGGTCCACTGTCGGAGCGGCGTCGAGTACGGACTGGCGTCGGTCGCCGAGTTCGCACATCTGGGCTGGGAGAACTCGTGGAAGAAGATCGATCGCATCCTACTGCCCGGACAGGAGGCGACGCATCCGAGAAACGACGCGTACGACGGCCGGTTCGACGACGTTGCAGTGTACTGAGCGCGCTCTGGGCCGAGAACGCGGTTTCAGAGCCCCAACGACTGGTGCGCCACGTCGACCGCGCTCAGCGGCACTCGATAAACGAGCAGCGCGATCAGCGCGAGTTCGGCGACGGTAACGAGCGCGGTGGCCATCGTCGCCCGTTCGCTGCTGACCGTGACGCCGATGGGGAGGCCGAACTCTTTCTTCCAGACGGGGTAGAACAGCGCGATGCCGCGCTTGCTTCCCGCCACGTCGAGGACGTAGTGAGTCAGGATCCCGAGCCAGACCCACGCGAGATTTTCGAAGTGGAGCCAGAAAGCGATAAAACCGACGAGCACGGGGAGGTTGTGAAGCGTCTTCCGGTGCTTGCCGAAGGCGGTGTCGACGTCCGGAAACAGCGCGCCGAGTACGACGGGGGCGCCCACTTCGAGAATCTTCAGGAACGTCGTCTCGTCGCCCGCCGGTTCGAGGATGTAGCCGAGACCGATGCTCAACAGCACGGCGTTCAGAACGTGGCCTTCTTTGTTCATGAGGAGCGGTAAGTATCCCCTCATGAGCACTCGCGGTAAATGGTACTTTCCCTTCGATGAGAATTGAACGCCGGCGATACATTCGGATTCGATACTGCGGACGGGTGCTGCGAGCGCGAGCTACCCCGATCGATCCGCGACCGTCTCGATCTCCCCGAGCAGGTCCGCGAGCGCTCGCCGGGCCGCGGCGTCCCGGACCTCGGCGCGGTTGCCGTCGAACTCGTAGCGCTCGACGGTCGCGTACGACGACTCGGACCCCCACGGCCCGGCGTACGCGACGCCGACGTACACCGTGCCGACCGGCGTCTCCTCGGTGCCCCCTCCCGGGCCGGCGACGCCGGTGACGCCGACGCCCCAGGTCGTATCGGCCGTGTCGCGGACGCCGCGGGCCATCTGGCGGGCGACCGGCTCGCTGACGGCGCCGCGCTCGTCGAGCGCCTCGCGGGTGACGCCGAGCAGCTGTCGCTTGGCGTCGTACGCGTAGGTGACCAGCGAGCGGTCGAAGTAGTCGCTGGAGCCCGGCACCGAGGTCAGCTCGGCACCGATCAGCCCGCCCGTGCAGGACTCGGCGACCGCCACGGTCGCATCGGCGTCCCGCAGCGCCGCGCCGAGCCGCTGGACGATCGTCGCCGCCTCGCCCGGTCGATCCGCGTGCGCGGCCGATTCGTCGGCGGCGTCGTCGCCGCTTTCCGCCGCTCCGTCCTGGTTCGAGGCCATACCGAGTGGTGTCGCCGCGGGCGCTTGAATGTCCGGGCGACCGGCTCGCAGTGGCCGGCCGGCGCGCCGTCGGGTCCCGAAAGAATCACTGTGCCCGCCGCGCACCTGCCCGGTATGGACTACGAGCGCCCGCTGTTCTTCCGCGTCATGCAGTACGCGGCCCGGGCCGATCGAGACGTCGTCGGCATGGTCAGCGGCAACCCCGACTGGGAGCCGCCGGCCGCGCTTCGAGAGGGCCTCCGAACGTACGCCGACGCCGACCCCGAGGCGTTCCAGTACCCGCCCAGCGAGGGGCTGAGGAAGCTTCGCGCCGAAATCGCCGAGCGCCGCGGAGTCGACATCGAGCAGGTGATCGTCACGAACGGCACCGGCGAGGCGAACTACCTCGCGATGGCGTCGGCGCTGGACCGAGACGCCGGCGACGAGATACTGCTCACCGACCCGGTCTATCCGTACTACCCCGGCAAGACCGAACTGCTCGAGGGCACCGCGCGGTACGTCCCGGTCGCCGAGGACGGCCAGCTCGATCCGGCGGCGGTCCGCGAGCGTGCGAGCGAGGACACCGCGGCGATCCTCGTGAACACGCCGAACAACCCCACCGGCGCGGTGTACGACGAGGCGACGATGCGCGAACTCGTCGCGATCGCCGAGGCCAACGACGCGCTCCTGCTCAGCGACGAGGTGTACGACCACTTCGACTACTCCGGCCGCTTTGCGAGCGCGCTCGGCGTCGACTCCGACCACCGCGTCGTCACGAACGCGTTCTCGAAGTCGATGGCGATCACGGGCTTCCGCGTGGGCTACGCCGTCTTTCCCGATGAACTGGTCGACGCCGCCAAGACCCGCCACATGCTGGTCAACGTCGCCGGAAGCCGACCAGCACAGCGGGCCGTCCTGCACGCCCTGCAGGAGACCGATCCCGCCTACTACGAGGCAAATCGCGAGCTGATGGCCGAGCGCGTCGAGACGTTCACCGCCGCGCTCGACGACGCCGGCGCGGAGTACACGACGCCGGCCGGCGGCTTCTACGTGCTCGCACGCTTCGAGGACTTCCCGGGCACGCTGGAGAACGTCGAGCGGCTGATCGACGAAGCCGGCGTCGCGGGGATGCCGGGCGACGCCTTCGGCTCGGCGCGCGACGAGTGGCTCCGGTTCGCGCTGGTGACGCCGCGCGTCGAGGAAGCCGCCGATCGGCTGGCCGAGTACTTCGGGTAGCGATCAGTCGGAACTCTCGCTGGCGTTGGGCGTGCCATCGCCGATACCGTCTCCGACGTTCAGCTCGTACAGCCGGCCGACGAGAACCAGCACGAACAGCAGATAGTGGACGAGAACGACGTACGAGAGGATCGCGAACACATCCATCCCGACGAACGCCCGGTACAGAGCGCTCGAATAGTACAGATCGCCGACGTAGCGTATCGAGCCGCCGACGGTAGTCCGAAGCGAGAGGTCCAGAAGCCCGACGGCAACGTAGGAGATCCCGACGAGGATCACGTACCCGAGCACTGCCCGCAGTCGGGTGACGTCGTCGACGTCCGACCGCTCCGATGCCGCCGTCGGGAGACCGGATAGGGCGACGAGCGACAGGACGGCGAATCCGGTTCCCACCGCGACGACCAGCAGGAAGTCCTTCGCGAAGTAGATCCAATTCGGAGCGAGCAACCCGTAGAAAACGCCTGCGAACACCGGGAGTGCGATGAATACGAGAAAGACGCGAGCTCGGGCCACGGCGCCGTCGCCGCGAGCCTCGTCGACGAGCAGCTCGTAGTTGTGCTCCACGAGCCGCCCGACGGTTCGGAAGGCGCTCATCGGTCCACCTCGCTCGTCGTCGATCGCCTGGCATCGTCGACAGTCGCCCGATACAGGCGCCCCACGACGACCAGCGCGAACAGGAGGTAGTGAACGAGCATCACGTACGAGACGAGCGCCACGAGCCCCAGATCGACGGTCGCTCGAAAGGGCGCGACCGAGCGATACAGAGAATTACTGTTCATGAACGTGAAGTTGAAGAACGACACGGCGAGGTAGCCGACCCCGGCGAGAACCAGATAGGTGAGCCCGGCGCGGAGTCGAATCGACTCGTCCTCGTCGAGTCGGGTCGTCCGACTGACGGGGAGACCGTAAAGAACCACGGCCGAGAGGAGGGCAAATCCGGTGAGCACCGCGACTGCCAGAACGAACTCGTGGGTGAACCTTCCCGGGCTCCGGTCCAGCACCCAGTGGAGGATGCCGGCGAACACCGGACAGCCGACGAACACGAACAAAACGAGCGCACGAGACGCCCGGCCGTCTCGGTCGACCTCGTCGACGAGCAGTTCGTAGTTGTCCTCGACGAGCCGTCCGACGCTTCGGAAGAACGTCATCGCACCACCTCGACGGAGCGATTCGGGTGATCGTGTGGGCGAACTGCCGACTCACACGCGTCTCGATGGCGTCCGACCGTGGTCGACGGCATCATTACCTAATCCAGATAACACGATCGACACTTGGTTCTTGTGATGGTCCAGCCCGCGAAGACGTTCGATCCCGGTGACAATTTAGGGATCGGAACCGTACGCGCCGTCGAATGCCGGATCCGATCGCGTCGGTCGTCGTCATCGCCGTCACCGTCGTCGGGCTGGCCGTCGGCGCCCGGCTGTTCGTCGACGCCGCGGTCCGGTTCGCTCGTCGCTTCGGTCTCTCGGAGTTCGTCATCGGGCTGACCGTCGTCGGGGTCGGGACCTCGTCGCCGGAGCTCGTCGTCTCGACCGACGCCGCGCTGGTCGGGCTGGGCGACCTCGCGGTCGGCAACGTGGTCGGGTCGAGCGTGTTCAACCTCGCGTTGATCCTCGGCGTCCTCGCGCTGTTCGCCCCGGTTCCGGTGGACCGAACGACTGCGGGCCGCGACGGCGCCGCACTCGTGCTCTCGACGGCGATCGTCGCCGGCGTCCTGCTGGACGCGACCGTCACGCGCACCGAAGGTGCCGCGATGGTCGCCTGTCTCGTCGCCTACACCGCGTACCTGCTGAGCACCGGCGACGAGGTGGCGTCCGACTCGGGCGGTGGGACGCCGTCGGACGCCGACGCGGCCGCGGCGCCGCCGGGCGCTCTCGATCACGGACCGACGTCCCGGATTCGGACCGCCGCGGAGCTGGTCGCCGGTCTGGCGCTGGTGCTCGCGAGCGGGCACTTCCTGGTCGAGTCGGCGTCCGCGCTGGCGCTCGCGGCCGGCATCTCCGAGCTCGTCGTCGGCGAGACGATCGTCGCCGCGGGCACCTCGACGCCGGAACTCGCCGTCTCGCTCGTCGCGGTGCGCCGCGGTCGCGTCGGCGTCTCCGTCGGCAACGTGATCGGCTCGAACGTGTTCAACTTGCTCGGGGTCCTCGGGGTCGCGGCCGTCGTCCGTCCCCTGACCGCGAGCCCCGCGGTGCTGAGCGGCGTCGCGTGGCTCGCGGCGATCACGACCGCGGCCGTCGCGGCGCTGTGGACGGGCCGACGGCTCTCGCGGTCCGAGGGCGGCCTGCTCGCGCTATCGGAGCTTTTCAGGTGGATTAACGACCTGCTGTGAGGTGGTCTTGCGCCGGTCGGCGAGTGGCCGCAGTCAGGGCTACTCGACGTCGATCGGCGGGGTCCGGCGCCGGACGTACAGCAGCCGGTCGGCGGCGTCCTCGACGGCGTTGGGGATCTCGTCGAACGTCGTGACGAGGTCCTTGAGCAGCAGCGGATCGTCGACCCGCGGATCGTGAAACAGCCTGTCGAGCAGTTCGTACTTGCGCTCGTCGCACTCGCGTTCGAGCGTTCGGACGCGCTGACACCGTCCGCTGAGTTGCTCCCCGGAGCGACCGAGTAGTTCCTCGTCGACGGCGCCGACGAACAGCGCAGTAGCCTCACTGGCCGTGCGGGCCAGGTCCTGCAGCGTGCCGTCGACGGGAACGGGCAGTTCCGGGCGGATCGCTGCCAGTTCCTTGGCGAAGCGCTCCGCGCGGGAGACGATCCGATCGGCGTCGTCGAGCAACTGGAGCGTGCCGCCCGCGGACGGATCCGGGGCCTCGCCGGTGACCAGTTCGTGTCGGAGTCCGCGTACCAGCGAGTCGCACCGCGATTCGATGGCGTCGATCCGGTCGACGGTCTCGGCGAACGCGTCGGCGTCCCGACGGTACTGGGTCAGTAGCGTCGGCAGCAAATCGACGCACTCCCGCACCGACTCGAAGAACGTTCGCATCCGATCCGGATCGTCCATCGCCGTCCCGCCGTGCGATACCATACGATCGGACTGATCCCGGGATCGTAAACCGTTGCTATGAGCGGTGCGTGCCGTTCGGGAGCCGTACGTAGTCGTCCGCCGAACGACCGTCGGACCGACGAGTACACAAGTCCCTGGCCGATACCCTCGGGCATGAACTCGCTGGACGTCGAGCCCGTCGACGACGTGGACGACGGCGACGAGCGCTCGCCGGAGGATGAACCGGAGCGGCCGGAGCAGGACGACGACTCGCGCATCGACGTCGGAGCGGTCGACGACCTGTCGCCGGACGCGCCCGACTACGTCCTCTACGGCGGGAAGGGCGGCGTCGGCAAGACGACGATGGCGGCGGCGACCGCGCTGACCAGCGCCGAGTCGGGTACGTCGACGCTGGTCGTCTCGACCGACCCCGCGCACTCGCTGTCGGACACGTTCGAGACCGACATTTCGCCCCGGCCCGAGCGCATCCGCGAGGACGTGCCGCTGTGGGCCGCCGAGATCGACCCGGACGACGCCATGGAACAGACCGCATCGGCGTTCGGGATGGGCGGGCAGTCGGGCGAGAGCGGCCAGCCCGGAGCCGGCGGCCAGCCGGGAGCAGGCGGTGGCTCCGGCGCGGACGGTCCATTCGGCGCCGACGATCAAGCTGGTGGCCCAATGGGCGGCGCAGGCGGCGGTCCGCTCGGCGGCCTGGGTGAGATGCTCGGCGGCGACGGCCCGATGGACGCGCTGATGGGCGGCGCGATGCCGGGCGCCGACGAGGCCGCGGCGATGCAGCTGCTCGTCGAGTACATGGACGACCCGCGGTTCGATCGCGTCGTCGTCGACACGGCGCCGACCGGCCACACCTTGCGCCTGCTGGAACTGCCCGAGATCATGGACACGATGGTCGGCCGGATGGTCGCCTTCCGCGAGCGCATCGGCGGGATGGTCGACGGCATCAAGGGGATGTTCGGCGGGCAGGATCCGACCGACGAGGAGGGGATCGACGATCTCCGCGAGCTGCAGGATCGCATCGAGAAGCTCCGCGGGACGCTCCGGGACCCCGCCAAGACCGACTTCCGCGTCGTGATGGTGCCCGAGGAGATGAGCGTCGTCGAGACGCAGCGACTCGTGGGTCAGCTCGACGAGTTCGAGATTCCCGTCGGTACGGTCGTCGTCAACAAGGTGATGGAGAACCTCGCTGACGTGACCGACGAGGTCGACGCCTCGCAGTTCGTCTCGCCGAATCTCGAAACCTGCGAGTTCTGCCAGCGCCGCTGGGACGTCCAGCAGGACGCGCTCGGATCGGCCCAGAACCTGTTCCGGGGGCACGACATCAAGCGCGTCCCGCTGTTCGCCGACGAGGTTCGCGGCGAGCGCATGCTGCGGATCGTCGCTCGCTGTCTGGACTGAGCGTTCTAGCGGACCGCTCGCGCCGCCGGCCTACGCCAGCCGCCGCACGACGCCGTAGAGGCGATCGCGCACCGAGTCCGGAAGGAAACGAGCGTAGTCGCCGTACTTCGCGACGGGACCGACCGGGTACCGCGCGGGCGGGGCGGTCCGGGTCGCCGAGTCGAGGATCGCCTCCGCGACCGTCTCGGCCGTCACGGCGCCGACGCCGCCCCCGCCGAGGATCTGGGTATCTTCCATCACGCCGTAGAACCACTCGTAGGCGCCCGACCGCTCGGTGTTCGAGTCCGCGGCGTCGACCGCCCGATCCTCGAACTGCGTGTCGACCGGCCCGGGCTCGATCAGCACCACGTCGATATCGAACGGGTCGAGTTCGGGGCGCAAGGCGTCGCTGATCGCCTCCAGGGCGAACTTCGAGCCGCTGTAGGCGCCGCTGCCGGGATACGAGAGGCGGCCGGCGACGCTGGAGACGTTGATTATCGTCCCGGTCCGGCGCTCGCGCATGTGTGGCGCGACGGCCCGGATCAGTCGGTGGGGGCCGTAGACGTTCACGTCGAACTGCTCGTGGACCGCGTCGGTCGGCAGCTCCTCGATCGGGCCGAACTGGGCGTAGCCGGCGTTGTTCACGAGGCAGTCGATGCGACCGGTCTCCGAGATCGCTCGCTCGACGACCGAACGACACTGGTTCTCGTCGGTCACGTCCAGTTCGGCGGTCTCGCAGCCCGCCTCGCCGAGCGCGGCGATGTCCTCGACGTTCCGGGCGGTGGCGTACACCGTCCACCCGTCGTCGAGGAACGCCAGCGCGCTTTCGCGCCCGATCCCGGAGGAGCAGCCGGTGATCAGGACGGTCTTGCGGACGCTCTCCCCTGACCGGCCGTCGCCGGTCGACTCGTCGGATTCCGTGTCGGCCATGCTGAAACGTTCAGGGGCCGGGCAAAAAAGCGTGTGCGAAACGGCACGGAGAGCGACGCGACGGCGTGATGCGATCCCGGCGCGACGACGTGGTGCGATCCCGGCGCGACGACGTGGTGCGATGCAGGCGACGGTGCCGGGGGTAGCCGGCGCTCAGGCATCCAGTAGTGGCCCCGGTCAGCCGTCCAACAGCGACTTGGCCTCCTCGGCGTAGGCGTCGGCGCGACGCGTCGGCTCGGGAAGCTTGTACCCGTCCGTCAGCGCCGCGACGAGATCGGCGGCGGTGTCGGCGTCGACGCGGTGGCCGGGGCTGACGATCAGCGGGTTGATCGACTGGCTGCTCGACTCGTACTGGCGCGTCTGGACGGCGTGGCCGATCACGGTCCCCTCCGCAGCGGTCACGTCGGCGTCGGCCTCGATCGGGACGCGGGCGCCCTCGGGCAGGTCGTCAGTGGCGTCGACTGGCGTGCCACAGAGCAGGCTCTTGGCGACGCCGACGCTCGGCACGTCGAAGACGACGCCCATGTGGGTCGCGATGCCGGCCTCGCGAAAGTGGATGCGGCCGCTCCCGTCGAACAGGACGAGGTCCGGCTCGACGGTCAGTTCCTCGAAGGCGTCGACGATCGGCCCGCCCTCGCGGAACGACAGCAGGCCGGGGATGTAGGGGATCGAGAGGTCGGTGACCGCGTAGACCCGTTCGACGACCTCGCCGCCCCGCGAGACGACGACGGCGCTGATCGCCCGGTCGTCGAGGAACGACTGGTCGACGCCGGCGACCAGCGGCGGTTCCTCGCCGGGCGTCGAGAGCGGCCCCTGGGTGACGGTGGCGAGGTCGAACGACAGGTCGTTCTCGAACACGGCTTCGGCGGCGATGTCGTGCTGGAGCGACTCCATCGCCTCGCGGGAGAGCGCCGGATCGGGGAGCAAGTCGGGACGTTCGACTGAGACCATGGATGAGGAAAATCGGCAGTCGTAGTCAGAACCGGCCACGACCGGGGCCGCCGGGGCCGCCCGGACCGCCGGGCCCGCGACCGCCGCCCATCCGGACCTGGTTCGGCGTCCGGATCTCGTTCTTGACGTGGTTACCGTACAGCAGACCGATCGCGAGGCCGATCAGGTGCGCGAGGTGACCGACCCCGGGAGCGATCCCGGCGCCGATCCCCAGCACCGAGTAGCCGGCGTAGAACACCGTAAGCACCCAGATCGGGACCGGGAGGATCATCCAGATGTACACCTTTAGGTCGGGATTCAGCACCGTCAGGACGCCCATCAGGGCCAGTGCGGCGCCGCTGGCCCCGAGGCCGAGCGAGAGTTCTCCCAGGGCGAGCGCGATCAGGGTCTGTCCGAGCCCGGCGAGGACGCCGCTGACGATGAACAGAATCGCGAAGTCTCGGGAGCCGATGTAGTCCTCGACCAGTCGGCCGAAGAAGTAGATGATGATGCTGTTGATCGCGATGTGGCCGAAACCGCCGTGCGCGAACACGGAGATCACCCACGTCCAGACGTACTCGATGTGGATCGTGTTCACCGAGAACACCGCCGGCCAGTACCTGCTGACGTTCAACGTCGCTTCGGCGATTAGCTGCGCCAGGAACGTCAGCCACATCAACACGAGGAACACGTACGTCATGTTCCCTCGGAAGTAGCCCAGCGGGCCGCCCGGTCCGGTGTCGATGCCGAGCCGTTCGAGCAGGCCCTTCGAGCCCCCGCTCTGGTTCTGGACGCTGTCGTCGAACCCGCTGTCGAACACGCCGTCCGGGTCGTTCCACTGGTTCAGGCCCGGACAGTCGTGGTTCTCCGGCAGGCGGTGTTGCGAGCAGAACGTGCCGCCACACTGGTTGCAGTTGTACGGCATGTTCTCTTCGCGCCCACACTGGTCACACGTCGCCATTTACCGGGGCTTCGGGGGGAGGTCCAAAGGGGCTTGTGGTCCGCTGTGGTATTTTCCGGCATGTAGCGGACGGGAACGATCGACTTCGGAAGTCCGATCTCGCGCTGGCGGCGACGCCGCGGTCACACCGCTAGTTGGTTTTTTCACCGTGCAGCCCCCACCTACGGCCGTGAAAGAGTACGAGCGCAAGCAGCTCCTGGAGCGGATCGACCGGGAGAGCGCCACCGTGGGCGCGGAGATCCCCGAGCGGATCACGGTTCAGGGCGAGCAGGTCGACCTGCGGGAGTTCGTCTTCGAGATCAAGCGCCGGGACACGATCCCGGCCGGCGAGCGCGAGCGCGTCGACCAGGCGAAGAAGAACCTCCGCCGGGAACGGCTGGAGCGCCGCCAGCGGATCGAGGAGGACGACATCTCCTTCGAGGAGGGCGAGCGCGTCGTGCGATCGATCGTCGGCATCGACCGGGCGCTCAACGGATTGGAGAACCTCGGTCCGACCGACCTCGAACGGGAACAGCAGGCGCAGGAGGCCGCCGACCGGAAGCGCTGGATGTCGTTCCTCAAGCAGGCGCTGGGCCAGAAAGACAGCGGCTCCGGACGCCTCGGCGGCGGCGCCGGACGGGGGCGCGGCGGATGACGACCGACGACGCCGTCGCCGGCGCGCTGGAGGAGATGGCCGACCTGCTGGAGGCCAAGGACATCGCCTACAAACCCAGAGCGTACCGCAAGGCCGCCGAGAATATCCGGGATCATCCCGCCTCGGTCGCCGATCTCGCCGCTGACGATCCCGCCGAACTCGAGGACATCGACGGCGTCGGCGACGCCATCGCCGAAAAGATCGTCGAGTACGTCGAGACGGGTACGATCGGCGAGCTGGAAGAACTCCGAGACGAGCTCCCCGTCGAGATGGGTGCACTCACCCGCGTCGAAGGCGTCGGCCCCAAGACCGTGGGAACGCTGTACCGCGAACTCGGCGTCCGAACGCTCGCGGATCTCGATCGCGCGGCCCGCGAGGAAGAGATACAGGAGGTGTCGGGCTTCGGCGCCAAGACCGAACAGAACATCTTGGGGAACATCGAGTTCGCGAAATCCGCCCGCGAGCGCGAACTGCTGGGCGACGGCCGCCCGCTCGCCGACGCCCTCCTCGAACACCTCCGAGCGCGCGACGATGTCGATCGCTGTGAGGTCGCCGGTTCGATCCGTCGCTGGAGGGCCACCGTCGGCGACGTCGACGTGCTCGCCGCCAGCGAGGACGGCGAGGCCGTCGTCGAGGCCTTTACCGACTGGGAGCGCGTCGAAGACGTGATCGAGGCCGGCGAACACAAGGCCAGCGTCCGGGCGGGCGGCGGCGTCCGCGTCGACCTGCGCGTCGTCGTCTCCGAGGAGTTCGGCAGCGCGCTCCAGTACTTCACGGGCAGCAAGGACCACAACGTCACGCTCCGGAACTACGCGCTCGACCGGGACGTGAAGCTCAACGAGTACGGCGCGTTCGACATCTCCGAGATCGACGATCCGGACGCCGGCCAGCGTGTCGGCGAGCGCATCGCCGGCGAAACCGAGGAGAGCATGTACGACGCGCTGGGGCTCCCGACGATGCCGCCAGAGATCCGGGAGGATCTCGGTGAGATCGAAGCCGCTGCCGAGGGCGAACTGCCAGATCTCGTGACGCAGGCCGAGATCAGGAGCGACCTGCACACCCACTCCGACTGGTCGGACGGCGGCTACGCCATCACGGAGATGGTCGCCGCGGCCGCCGAGTTCGGACACGACTACCTCGCGGTGACCGACCACGCCAGCGGCCCCGGAATCTTCGGCGACACCGGGCTCGACGACGACGAGCTGCTGGAGCAGATCGACGCCGTTCGCGAGGTTGCCGCCGACGCCGAGATCGACGTGCTGACCGGCGTCGAAGCGAACATCGATGCCGACGGGAACCTCTCGACGGACGACGACGTGCTCGACGAACTCGACCTCGTCGTCGCCTCGCCCCACAGCGCGCTCGACGCCGACATCGACGAGGCGACCGACCGCCTCGTCAGGGCAGTCGAGCACCCCGCTGTCGACGTGTTGGGCCATCCCCACGGGCGCCTGCTCAACCAGCGCTCGGGGCTTGATCTGGACGTTCCGGAGCTGGCGGCCGCCGCGGCCGACGCCGGAACCGCCCTGGAAATCAACAGCAACCCGGCCCGGCTCGACCTCTGGGGACGAACGGTCAAAGCCGCGATCGACGAGGGCGCCGCGATCGCCGTCAACACCGACGCTCACAGCCCCGGCGAGTTCGAGCACGTCCGCTACGGCGTCCACACTGCCCGGCGCGGCTGGGCCGAGGCCGACGACGTGCTCAACGCCTGGTCGGTCGAGAAGCTGCGCGAATTCCTCCACTGAGCGCACGCTCGATGACACGGATCCTTCTGGACGCGATGTGCGGCGGCCTGCGCGGGTTCCTCCGGATGTGCGGGCACGACGCCGCGTACGCGCTCGACCGCGACGCGGAGGCCGACGAGGCCGCCCTCGCGCTCGCCGACGCCGAAGATCGGACCGTCGTCACGCGCGACGAGAGGCTGGCCGCCCGCGCCGACGACGCCGTGTTGCTGACCGAACACGAGCCAATCGACCAACTCGTCGAGCTCGCCGCGGCGGGAATCGACCTGACGCTCGACGCCGAGCCGTCGCGTTGCGGGCGGTGTAACGGAGTGCTGGAGCGGGTGGGTCGCAGTGCGAGCGCAGGTGAGAATCGTCCCGAGTACGTCCCCGACGATGTCGACGATCCGTGGCGCTGTCGCGACTGCGGACAGTTCTTCTGGAAAGGAAGCCACTGGGAGCGCGTCGAGCGGACGCTCGTGGAAGTTCGCGCCCGCGCGGAAAACGAGTGATTCTCCGACACTCCGTCGCCGACGAGCTCAGCTGTTGGGCTGCCACTCCTCGCAGGCGTCCATGTCGTCCATGACGGTGTCGTGGTAGCCGCAATAGGGCTGCATCCCCTCGCTCGATCGCTCGTACCGGAAGTGCTCGCAGTTGCCGCAGTACCGATCCGCCAGGTCGCGGTTCGGCGACGCACCGTCGGCGTCTGACTGCTCGTCGAGCGGGAACGAAACGTCCGCGCTCGTCGCGCCGCCGTCGCTGGCCGTCCCGCCGCGGGTCGCGCCGTAGGCGCCCCTGCCGTCACGGCGGCCGTTCGATCCGGTCCCGTTCGTGGCGCTCGACCCGGACCGGGTCGACGCGCCGCCCGACGCCGATCGGCCCGCGCTCGAACGTCCCGACTGGCCGGTCGACCGCCCGCGACCTCCGCTTTTCGAACGGGCGCTCCCGTGACGGTTCGTCTGGGTTTCGACGTTGCCGTCCGGCGTCCCGCCGAGCATGCCGACGCCGCCGAGGCCCTCGTCCTGAACCTCAGAGCGCTCGACCTCGACGACCTTGGTCTCGCCCTCCTCGGTCGTGTACTGCACCGAAACCGTCCCGCCGGGCGCGTTTCGCTCCTTGAAGTTGGCGATGCCGACGAACAGGCAGCCAAGCGTCGTGATCACGCCCAGGAAGTAGACGCCGATCACGGCGAGCGTCAGGTTCTGGCCGTAGCCGGCCCAGTGGACCGGATAGGCGTACCAGAACAGCGCGACGCCCAGTACTGTGACGCTCGACCCGATGACGGCGGCCGCGCGGAGTCGCGCGCTGGCCGGCAGGACGGTCGAGACGCCGACGAAGATGGCGGGAACGCCCAGACCCGCCAGCAGCCCGGCGTAGCGGTACGGCGCGAACTGGCCGTCGATGCCCACGAACGAGGCGAGCCCGGTCGTCGCGACGAGTATGCCCAGAACCGTCACCACCGCGCCCGCGAGGAACAGGCCGGTGCCGAGGTACAGCCGTCGGACGTTCCGGACCTCCCCGACGTGGCCCTCGTAAACGTCAGCGAGGCTGGTCATGCTTGCCACCTTGTTGCTCCGGATACATAACACTACGTCAGACGCTCACGCGTCCGCGACGCCGTCGCGTATTCGGCGCGCGTCGGCTGTACGAAACAAAATCACACAGCGGCGTCCGGACGCCGCAGTACGGCCGGATATCGACCCCGAACCAACCCCCTCGACGAGGTGGAGAAACGAAAAGCATAATCGCCGCCCCGCCGAAGCCGAGCACATGTCAGACGACGCCGACGAAGAGGAGGACGCCCCAGCCGTCGAACTCGGCGAGCGCACGCCGGTCGAGGGCGCGCCGCTCGCGCGGATCGCCTCTCGACTCGAGTGGCCCATCCAGAAGAGCGAGGTCGTCCGCAAGGAGGGCGACGTCACGATCCGGACCCCCGACGGTCCCCAGGAGCTTGGCGGCGTGCTCGACGAGGTCGAGACCACGTACTTCTCGCGGCGACAGGAGTTCGTCGACGACGTCGAGGACGTCGTCGGCACCGGCCCCGTCCAGACGAGCTGAGACATCCATCTCGTGACGAGCTTCACCCGGACCGCTCGCAACCGCGTCGAATCGCTCACCTGGGTCCAGCGGGCGTTCCTCGGCGCGGCGCTGCTTCTGTTCGCGTACTTCCAGTGGGATCCCGCCACGCTCGACGAGCGGATCGTTCGCGACCTCCTCCTGTACGTCGCCGGCCCGCTCGCGCTGGGACTGACCCACGGGCGCCGCATCGGCTGGACGGTCAATCGAAAAGCGGTGCGCAACACCGTCCTGCTGGGGCTGTTCGTGCTCCCGTTCTACGTCGTCGGGTCGTCGCTGCCCTCGATCCGGACGTTCTATCCGCTCTGGGAGACGACGCTGGCGCCGGGCGACTTCTTCCCTCACGCGATCAAGCTGTTCTTGCTCGCGCTGGCGACCGAGACCTACTTCCGGGGGCTGCTCTGTGTCGGCGTCCGCGACCTCGGTCCGAAGGCGGTGTTCGTCAGCCCCGTCGTCTACGCGCTCATGCACTCGGGGAAGCCGCCGATCGAGCTGGCGCTGTCGGGACCGACCGACGTGCTCTTCGGCGCCGTCGACTACGCCAGCGACTCGATCCTGCCCTCGGTCGTCGCCCACGGCTGCGGGCTGGTGCTGCTCGACTACCTCGTGCTTCGCCCGCCCGTGTTCCCGCCGGAGGCCGTGCTGCGCTGGCTGCGGTGGGTGCCGCTACCGCTGTAGGCGATCGCGCCGCCGTCGGACCCTCTACTCCGGCTCGAACTGCCCCTGTTTTAGCCCGCGCCCCACCGGCTCGTGCTCGGCGTCGGTCGGCGGCGGCGCCGTCACCAGCGTCGCCTCCAGCCCCGTCTCGCCGGCTTTGATTCCCCGATCCTCGTCGGCCGGCACGACGACCACGTCGCCCGGTTCGACCGCGCGGTCCTCGTCGCCGTCGCGGACGACGCCCGTCCCCTCGACGACCGTGACGACGAGGTCGCTGCTGGGCGCGTGGACCGGGATGAACTGCTCGGGCCGGAAGAAGCCGAGGACGACCTTCGCGCGATCGCTCGCGTGGATCTGCTGTGCGGAGAATCCCTCCTCGAACTCGCGCTCGGCGTCGAAGTCGGTCGCGACCATACCGACACTCGGACCGGGCGGTCGGTAGAGGTTCGGGGGAAGATGTTCGGCCGGGACCGGGTTGGCAAAGCGTTGCCGTCCGCGCAGCGGCGTCCCGACGCCGTTGTGATGGCAGCACTGCCGGACGCCGCTCTCAGCGCCGCTGGCGCATCGGTGCCGGCGCCACCTCGCCGGCGTCCGCGAACTCCTTGACGATCTTCTCTTCGGCGCGGTGGAGCGTCTCGCTGATCGTCGAGGGCGCCATGTCCAGTTGCTCGGCCAGCTCGGTCAGCGTACACTCGCGGGGCGTGTCGTAGTACCCTCGATCGATCGCCTCGTCGACCAGCTCCGACTGAGTGCCGGTCAGCAGCTGGCGCAGGTCGACGTTCTGCTGGACGTGGTGGACCTCGAAGGGGATGCCCAGCTCCTCGAACAGCGTCGCGAGCTCCGAGAGCCGCTCGTGGGGCGCCGTGATCTCCCAGTCGAGTTCGCCGCCGGCGATCGTAAATGGCAGCTGGATCGGTATCCCGGTGCGCTGGATCGGCACGAGCAACAGCGGCTCGGTGGTGCGGAACTGCACCAGCGCGCGCCCGTCGTGGACCTCGAACACCTCGACGGCGGTGACCGACGCCTCGTCCCGCATCGACTCGACGATCGACTCGGCGTCCGGATGCAGGATCTCGACGTGGCCGA
Organism: Natronoarchaeum rubrum; assembly: GCF_024494695.1. Next base: position 233,242 of record NZ_JANHDP010000004.1, read on the forward strand.
CGCCGACGTCGTCGTCGGGCAGCGCCGCCAGTACGCGGATCTCCGCCTCGGGATGGGTCCGCGAGAGATCGCCGATCCAGACCCCCTCGGGCAGCGTGATCGTGAAAGCCGCTGTCGCCATCGGTATCGCAACTAGTCGGCGACACAATGCGTAGCCTCGGCCGAACGTGTTCGGTCGGGATGCGGGGATTGGCGTCGCTCAGCGGAACCGGGTCAGCCGCCCCGGGCTCGTCGTCCCAGATTCCGGAGCCGCAGCGGCAGGTTCGATAGCGCCGTCGCGACGCGCTCGTGGGGCGCTTCGGGGATGCGTTCGAGTGACCACCCGAAGTCCTCGCAGTCGTGATCGTCCCGCAGGTGGTCGGCGACCGCAGACACCGAGTCGCGCTCGTACCCGCAGCGCGTGCAGCGAAATCTCACGCCCGACCGTCCGCGCCGATTCCGCGTCACTCTGGTCCCGAATATGTCCGGGCGGTGGCGCCGATCCCCGCGAGCGGGGTGCGCACGAACATGTTGGGGGACAGCGCTACCCGGCGAGCGGCCCGACTGTGGTGTATGGCGGGCTTCCCATCGCCGTTCGGCGGCGGCGACGACGACGCGCTGTTCGACGGGTACGACGAGTTCGTCCCGGGCAACGTCCCTGATCCGGGCCCGTTCCTCGAAGAACAGGAGCTCCTGACCGGCGAGGACCACCTCGCGTTCCACGAGATCACCCGAGAGTTGTTCGAGGAGCGCACGGTGTACGACATGACGTTCAACTACAACCTCGCCCGGCTGAACCTCGACACTCGCCACACCACGGCGGGCTACCGGTACGCCGAAGAGGCCGACGCCGCCGACGCGCCCGATGCGGGAGACCGGTCGGTGCTCCGCGCCGAGTTCACGCCGACGACGCCGTTTTGTCCGCAGACCCACACGCTAACGATCGGCTCGTTCCGGGCCTGGAACGGCCTCGCCGAGCACCACGACTACGATCTGGTGCGAGTGCGCGCCGCGCCGATGCACCACCAGAGCGTGGCGATCAACGAACAACTGGAGAACCTCGAAGCGGAGTTCATCGAGACCGGCGAGGTGCCGGAGGGCGACGGGACCGAGGGTCTCGGCTCGATGCCCGCGGACGATTCGATCGACGACGACGCCGTTCCGGGGCCGAGCGCGCCGTTCTGAACGGCGCCTCTTATCGGTTGCACTTCGCGTCTCCTCGATAGTCAGTTGATTCTGCCTGAAACGCCGTTCCGCCGATCACGCCACACCGACAGGAGCGCCAACCCAAAAAACGTCATAAATCCGCCCAGCAGCAGAACCGCGATCGTGAGTCCGACGAGACGGGGCATCGGAACGAGCGATCCGGCGTACAGTCCAATGGTCAGGTGCGATGCGAACCAGCAGAGGAAGGCTGAAAGAAAATAGTACCAGCTCCGATGCGGGTTGTAGTACGTCCTGATGACCAGCAGTGAGACGATGCCGAGTGCCGGTACTGCGAGATTCGCGAGAGTCGCTTCCCCGCCGATCCAATCCATCGTGCTTCCTGACAGTTCAGGAACGAATCTCTTATCGGTTGCGCTCGGACGCCGCGGCAGCGTCGGCATCTGCCTCGCTGCCATCGGCTCCGACGCCGAGCAGCAGTCCGCGGAACGTGTGCGGGCCGTGCTCGTACAGCACCAGCGCGACGTTCGCGACGAAGACGGCGGCGCCCAGCGTCGCGAGGACGCCGCCGACCGGTACCAGCCACTCGGGCGCCGCCAACGCCGCGGCGCCGAGGGCGTCGCGCGCGAGCCAGTCCGATACCGTGATCGCGACGAAGCCGGCAAACAGCAGCGCGAAGTCGGTCGCCGCGAGCCGATCGTCGTACAGGTCGTCGATCATCGGCACGTCCTCGAACCCGAGCAGGTCGCTGTACCGGTGGACCCAGACGATGAAGGGGACGACGTGGTACACCGTCCCGAGCACGACGAAGCCGACGACGCCGAAGGCCAGCAGGTGCGCGGCGCCGGGCGCGCCGAAGCGCACCGCGGGATCGAGCGGCGCCCGGAGCCACGCCGGCAGCGTCGCCAGCGCCCACAGCGCCAGCGCCGGCGCGGCGACGGCGTACCGCGAGAGCATCGGCGTCCACTCGACGCGCGTCTCGTAGAGCCGCCGCGCGAGGATGCCGGCGACGCCCAGCAGGCTCAGCGCGACCAGCGTACCGCCCAGGCGAGCCAGCGGCGCCGACGCGAGCAGCCGGCCGGCTGCGAGCGTCAGGACGCCGAAGGGGTAGGCGACCTCCTCGAACTTCCGGATCCGGACGTCGACGCCGTGGAGCTCGGTCTGGGTAAACATCGTCGCGAGCTGGTAGAGCGCGCCGATCACGGTCGTCAGAACGGCGCCGAACACCGCCAGCGTGGCGTGGGCCCCGACGACGCCGCCCCGGTCGATCCCGCGCTCGAACAGGAAGGGGTTCGCGAAATCCAGTGCGAGGACGAAGCCCAGCAGCGTGAGCAGGACGAAAAATCCGAGCGCCGCCGCGAAATGGCGCTCGGTGACGTCGTAGTCCTCGACCGCGGCGAGCGTCCGGCCGACGTTGTACGCGAACGTCCAGAAGCCGGCCAGCATCAGCCCGCCGAACCAGGGCAACAGGGCGGGACGCCACTGCAGGAGGCCGACGACGAACCCGACGAGACCCACGACGACCAGCCAGAGCTGGGCGACCGCGAGGCGCCGGGAGTGCAGCTCGACGCCGGACCAGACCGGGACGAACTGCGTCATCGCGCCCATGATCGTCACGCAGACCCAGCCCGCAAGCAGCAGGTGGACGTGGGCGAGCGACGCCATTCCGGGGACGGTCCCGCGCGCGGCGCCGACGCCCAGCGCCGTCCCCGCCAGCAGAAAGGCCAGCGCGACGACGAAGTGACGCAGCGGCACGGTCATCGGCGGCTGCCGGTCGGTGTCGACGTTCCCGGGGACGGCGCTCATGCTCGCCTCTAGCGCCCGGATTTCCGTCCGGATGCCCCCGAACATATTCGGCGCCGATCGCCTGAGCGTCGCGACGCCGACGCGGCGTCGACTGCGGTCCTCGCATCGGCGTCACTGCGCACTCTTTTGACGAGCGCGGTCCAACATTCGATCGCCATGAACCTGCCCATCGACCCCGAGAAGCTGACCGAGGAGGACGTCGGCGAGAAGCGCGCGACCCTTGCGATGGACCACGAGGAAGCGGTCGAGTTCGTCCGCGAGACCTGCGAGGACGTCGGCTTCGGCGTCCCCGTGGAGTTCTCGCCCTCCGAGTTGCTCAACGAAAAAGTCGACGCCGATCGTGACCCCTACTACGTGCTCGGCGCGTGCAACCCGGCGGTCGCGGACCGAGCGCTGGACGTCACCAAGTCGATCGGCGGCCTCTTTCCGTGTAACGTGATCGTCTGGGAGGAGGAACCCGGAAAACAGGTCGTCTACCACGTCTCGATCATGCGGATCGCCCGCCTGACCGGGCTGGCGCCCGAGGAGAGCGAGGAGTGGGACGCGATCCTGGAGGACACCGGCGAACTGGCCGACGAGCTGTTCGAGCGAATCGAAGCCGAAGCGTAGACTCGTTCCCACAGGCGGATGGCGTGACAGAGGCAGGAAATCGATAGCTCTTCGCACAGCAACACTTAGGGATTTGTGGGTACAATGTGATTACAACGGAGGCTACGACAGTGGGAACCAGACACGTCAATTTTCGACTGCCCGACGAGTTACTGGAGAAGGCAGACGTCGCCGCAGAGGTCACACACAAGGACCGAACCGAGATAGTCACGGAGGCGCTTCGCGAGTATCTGGACGATGTCGAAGACGACGAGGCGTTCCGCGAGGCCGTCGTCGAACTATACCTCGACGGGGAGATCGAGTTTTCGACCCTCAAAGAGTTCGTCGGCCGACGGGACGCTGAAGCGGTTCGCGCGTCGAAGTCGCTCCTCGATCAGGGCGAAGATATCGCCGAAGACATGGCGGATCTTTAGCCTGCTGCGATGATCGTAGCGGACACCAGCGCGCTGCTTTCGCTGGCAGCGGGCGACGTTCTCGATATCGTTCTCGACGAGTTCGACGTCCACACCACCGACGCTGTCGTCGACGAACTCCGAGAGACAGCGGAGTACGAGGACGTCCACGCGAGGGCGGCCGCGTCCGTTCTGAACTGCCGAGACCGTCTTGACGTACACGACACCAATATCCGGATAAATCGGTCCAGCCGAATCGATGCCGGAGAGGGAAGCTGTGCCGACTTGACTGACGACCTCGACGCCGCCTTCTTAGTAACGGACGACCTGCGCGCGCTCCCAGGACTGCAGGTGCTCGTGGATGCGCAGGTCGCCATCTCGCCGATCGTCCTCCGGGCGCTCGTCGAGCGCGGCGTCCTCGACGGCGACGACGCCAGGGACCGGTTAGAGACGATCGCGGAACGTCGCGACTGGCTCGGCGCGCCGATCTTCCGGCGGGCCGAGATGCTGTTCCAGGACTTGGTTGACGAGTAGACGCCGGCGCAGTCAGAAGTCGGTCAGTTGCGCCTGCAGCCCCGCCACCATGTCGGACTTCCGGCGGAGGTCGGCGACCGAAACGGGGAGTCGCGGGCCCAATCCTTTGATCGCGTCGTGGAAGCTCTCCGCCGTCGCGTACTCCCCCGCGAGCTCCGGCGGCGTCTCCGGGCCGGCGGGCGACTCGCGGCCGGCGTCGGGATCGAACGCGTTCCGGACGCTCTCGCGGATCTGCCAGACGCCGACGGGCGCCCAGTAGTCGTCGGTGACCTCCCGAAGTACGATGCATTTCGCCTGCCGGTCCTCGTCGACGAGGTGTTCGAGGACGCCGAGCCGCGAGGCGTAGTACGCGCCGGCGGTCTCGTCGACGTAGCCGGTCCGGCCCTCGTAGCCTTCCGAGGCGCTTGACATCCAGTAGCCCGTGTCGGTGTTGGGGTTCCAGACGCTGCCCGGCGCCTTCATCTCGACGAGTTCGAACTCCCACTGCCCGGGTGAGAGGACGATCCAGAAGCGGTTGCCCATGAATTCGTTGTACCAGACCTGCGTCTCGTCGATCGACGGCGAGTTCCGGATCTGCCCCCGCAGGTACTGGCCGATCGTGTCGTCGACCGCGGTGATCGACCAGCGCGTCGGGACGAGCTTGCGATTTTCCCCCTGTCCAAGCGCGCCGGCCGAGAGGATCTTGTTGATGTCGTACACGTCGAACCCGCGCCGGTAGAGATACGTCATCGCGCCCTGGGCCTGCCAGTCGTCGTCTTCGAGCGTCTTTTTGACCGGTTTCGGAACGTAGGGATTCTCGGTGAGGTCGACCGACTTCGCGTCGACGTTCGGGCCGGTCGGCGCGGCGATCTCGTCGACGTCCATGTCCAGTTCCGGGCGGCCGTCCAGACCGATCTCGACGTCGACCGGCCGATCGGCGATGGCGACCTCGCGCTGGGCGCCGACAAAGCCGTCCCAGACGTCCTCGACGTCGACTTTCGAGCGTCGCTGGGAGTTCATCAGGCCGGTCCGGCGCTGGAACACGTCGTCGATCGAGTAGCCCTGCTGATACCAGTTCCCGTCGGTGACGTAGTCCGCGGCGTCCGCTTCGTCGCCGACCGGCGAGAGCACGCCCGTCGAGACGTCGGGATAGCCCGTGCGCCCGACGAAGATCGATGGCGATGTCGAGCCGACCAGCGAGTCGCCCGTCACCACGTCGTCGAAGCGATCTTCGACGCGGTCGATGTAGTCGGTGATCTCGTAGGACTTCTCCTCGGCGAGGCGCCGTCGCTCGGCGTCCTCGTCGTGCTCTAACCCCTCGACGAACTCGTCGAGCCGCATTCGCCCGTAGTTGGGGCGTCGCGACTATGAATGTTCGTCTCCGGCGTCGGGGCGAACTTGACTGGTCCCCCGCCTCGATGGACGGCAACGTTTTGAATATAGGACAAAAACGTCGACCCGTGAGACGAGCCCTCCTGCTCACGGTCGTACTCGTGGCTGCAGTTGGCGGCATGGCGCTGGTCGGTGCGGGACCGTTCCAGGACGATCCCGACCCGGATCGCCCGCCGGAGATCCAGTCGTTCGAGATCACCGACCGCGGCTGTCAGGACGAGGTCCGCGACTTCGCCAGTTCGAACAGCGCCGGCGACGGCGACGGCGTCGACGCCGGGACGATCGACACGGCGTCGCCCGAAACGGAGCTGTCGGCGGAGATTCGCCGCACGTCGCCCGAGAGCGCGGAGATCGTCACGTACCGCGTCGATCTGCGAACCCACGAGCCCGCCGACGCGAACGAAAGCTGTCCCGGCCGCATCGCGTATCGAATCGAGTACGACGCGCCCTCCGGCGCGGGCGCCACCGGCCATCGGGTCGCGCTCGGCGTCGACGGTCGGATCAAAAGCTGCGGCGGGAGCACGTCCGGCCCGGAACTCGGCTGTCACCGATTAATGTCCGAGACGACGACCCGCTACACGAACGAGTCCGACGCAGGGACGTGAGCGGCGCCGAAGCTGAATCGAACCGGTCCGAGACCAGCGGGCGCTACGACGCGGGAAAGCGGTAGGAAAGCGGGAGCGTTTAGCTGTGGATGCCCATCGCCTCGATCTGCTCCTGATAGCGGTTCCGGATCGTGACTTCCGTCACCTGAGCGACGTCGGCGACTTCGCGCTGGGTCTTCTTCTCGTTGCACAGCAGGGAAGCTGCGTAGATGGCGGCGGCGGCGTAGCCGGTCGGAGACTTCCCCGAGAGCAGCCCTTCCTCGGCCGTGGTCTCGATGATCTCGTTGGCCTTCGTCTGGACTTCTTCGGAGAGTTCGAGTTCAGAACAGAACCGCGGGACGTACTTCTTCGGGTCGACGGGTTTCATCTCCAGACCGAGTTCCTGTGAGATGTATCGATACGTGCGGCCGATTTCCTTTCGTTCGACGCGGGAGACTTCCGAGATTTCTTCGAGGCTGCGCGGGATGCCCTCCTTGCGACAGGCGGCGTACAGCGCCGAGGTGGCGACGCCCTCGATCGAGCGCCCGCGGATCAGGTCTTCCTTGAGTGCGCGCCGATAGATGACCGACGCGACCTCGCGTACCGAGCGGGGCACCCCCAGCGCGGAGGCCATGCGGTCGATCTCGCTGAGCGCGAACTGCAGGTTGCGCTCGCCGGCGTCTTTGGTCCTGATTCGCTCTTGCCACTTGCGCAGGCGGTGCATCTGGCTGCGTTTCTTCGAGGAGATAGAGCGACCGTAGGCGTCCTTGTCCTTCCAGTCGATCGTGGTCGTCAGCCCCTTGTCGTGCATCGTCTGCGTGGTCGGCGCGCCCACGCGCGACTTCTCCTGACGCTCCTGATGGTTGAATGCACGCCACTCCGGACCCGGGTCGATCTTCTCCTCCTCGACCACGAGGCCGCAGTCGTTACAGACGAGTTCGCCCCTGTCGGAGCTCTTGACGAGGTTGTCGGAATCACACTCCGGACACTCCCGGACCCCCTCTTCCTCCTCGTCTCCTTGCTCCGTCTCGTGTTCGCGCTCCCGCTGGCGGGTGGACCGTGTCATCGCACTTTTATAGTAGTATCACGGACGTACTTAAACCCTTGGCCGGGGCGCTTCGAACGGTCCGACGCCGAGGCTGCCTCGGAAACCGTAATCCGGCGACTGCGTCGGGTTGCCGGCGGTAATTGCCGTGCGGAAACGGAAACACATATATTCCGTATAGCTTGACCTACCGTCAATGCCGACGATCGAATGCGACGTGGAGCGGGCCCGCGAGCGGCTTCGCGACGCCGGCGTCGAGGTCGAAGAGGGCAACACCGACCACGAGCGCTGGCGCGCGTCGCGCGGCGACGCCACCGCGGTCGCCTACGACGAGAAGGTCGTGATTCAGGGATCCAATCCGCAGGACGTGGAGGCGATCCTGCGCGAGGAGGGCGGGCGCGCCCACGTCTACTTCGACGGGGCGAGCCGGGGCAATCCCGGCCCCGCGGCCGTCGGCTGGGCGATCGTCAACAGCGACGGCATCGTCGCCGAAGGCGGCGAACGTATCGGCGAGACGACTAACAACCGCGCGGAGTACGAGGCGCTCGCGCGCGCCCTCGAAATGGCCCGCGATTACGGCTTCGACGAGGTCGACGTCAGGGGCGACTCGGAGCTGATCGTCAAGCAGGTCAACGGCGCGTGGTCGGCGAACGACCCGGGGATGCAGGAACGGCGCGTTCGCGTGCGGGAACTGCTCGAACGGTTCGAATCCTGGTCGCTCGAACACGTTCCGCGGGAGATAAACGAACGCGCCGACGAGATGGCGAACGAAGCGCTGGACGGCAACTAACCGACACAGGAACCACGATGTCAGAACTACCCGACGACGTCAGCGAGGACGCCGAGCGACTGACCAGGCTCGCGCGGGAGGCCGTCGACGAGGACGAAGCGGCAGCGTACCGACGCCGCCGGGCGGACCGGCTCGACGAGCACGAATTCACCGCCAGGGTCCGCGAGGACGACGACGGCGACGTGCTCGTGTTACATCCGGCGGAGTGGATCGCGGACGACAAGATCCATCCCGACCGGATCGAGGACACCGACCGAGCCGTCGAGGTCCGACTGGAGGGACCCGGCGACCCCGACGAGTGGGACGAGGTCCGCGAGCACAACGACGAGATCGTCCAGACGGTCCGCGAGGCTCACGGCGACGTCCACGGCGACAACGCCGCCGCCTTCGCCGAGTTCATGCACAATCATCTCGCGAAGCCCGTCGAATCGGCGACCGCCGAGGAGATCCGTACCTTTCGCTCGGAGTATTTCCCGCGAAACGCTTGGCCGTCCGAGGAACAACGCGCCGCCCTCGACCGGTCGATAGAAGTAGTGTTCGAGAGCGCCGACGCTCGCGTCCCCGAGTTCTAGAGCTGTTCGTCGACGAGCGTCCGAACGTCCTCGGCCCGATCCTCGTCCGTGACGACCTTCGAGAGCGCCCACTCGAACTGGTCGAACACCGCAGCCTCGCCCTCGTCGGTGAGCTCGTACTGGTTGGTGCGCTTGTCGAGTTCGCTCTTCTCGACGAAGCCCAGCTCGACGAGCTCGTCGAGGTTCGGGTAGAGTCGCCCGTGATTCACTTCGCCGCCGTAGTACTCTTCCAGCTCTCGCTTGATCGCGAGCCCGTACATCGGCTCTTTCGAGAGAATGATGAGAATATTTCGCTGGAAGGCGGTCAGGTCGCGTGCAGCCTCCGCTTCGGTCATTGTCCGTGCCTCTGACATGGCTGGCTGTGTGAATGAAGCCAGGATATTTAACGCTTCTTAACTATCCTACGATATTGTTGCGTAATATACAGCGCAACGGCTATCGAACCCTCGATCCGCGTACCGACCGGGCAAACGCGCAGCTCGTCGCCGCCGCGGCGAGCGCGTCCCGACAGTCGGGACAATGCCGAAAATGCTTTTTGGCCGCCTCGTCGATCCGTACCTGCAATGACGAACCTCTGGGAAGATCTGGAAACCGGACCGAACCCGCCGGAAGAGATCTACGCCGTCGTGGAGTGTCTCAAGGGCGAGCGCAACAAGTACGAGTACGACAAGGACGTGCCGGGCGTCGTGCTCGATCGCGTGCTGCACTCGAACGTTCACTACCCCTCCGACTACGGGTTCATCCCGCGGTCGTACTACGACGACGAGGATCCCTTCGACGTGCTCGTGCTCGTCGAGGACCAGACGTTCCCCGGCTGCGTGATCGAGGCCCGCCCCGTCGCCCTGATGAAGATGGACGACGACGGCGAGCAGGACGACAAGGTCATCGCCGTCCCCACGGAGGACCCGCGCTACGACCACGTCGAGGGCCTGGAGGACCTCTCGGACCAGCAGCTCGACGAGATCGAGGAGTTCTTCGAGACCTACAAGAACCTCGAAGCTGGCAAGGAAGTCGAGACGCAGGGCTGGGAGGACAAGGAGTCGGCCAAGGAGGCCATCGAGCACGCGATGGATCTCTACGACGAGAACTTCGACAGCCCCCGTAACTGAGCCGCCTCACGTTTTCGATTCTCGTTCTCGCTTCTCGATTTGCGGTTTTGGCCGCTGGCTTCGTCCGAGTTGGCGCCGCACAGCGGCGTCTTCGGCGTCGCAGCGGCAGCTCCGGCATCGCCATCGACCGGCAGCGTCGATCACCGAGCCTCGTCGCGACGACGCCGAAGACGCGATTCCCCAGGATAATACTCGGCCGCTCGACTCATGTGTTATGAGCATGGGTAATCTTTTGGGCGTCACGCCCCTACTTCGAGACGAGATGGCAACGAGAACGCCTCCGTCGGACGATCGCCGCGAGGACGGCCCCAGCGTCGGGATGGCTCACCCTACCGTCGTTCCGGTCAACTTCGAGACCGACGACGAGCGATCGGACGAGGACTGACGCCGCGCCGGCGTCTGGACGCCGTGGCGCAGGACGCCGTGGCGCAGGACGCCGTGCCGCAGGACGTCGTACCGAAGATACCGCGTCGCCCCGACCGCTCCGCAGCAGCGAGCGGGCGCGACGCCACCGCGCAGTCCCCGCAAATTGTGCCGGAATCGGCGACGATCGGCGGTTCCGGCCGCCGAAAAGAAGGTTCTTGTATCCGGTCGCTCAAGAGGGAAACATGGGTCTCTTCGATCGGTTGCGCGGCGACGACGCCCCGCGCGTCGCCTTTTTCGGCATCGACGGCGTGCCGTACAGTTTGCTCGCGGACCACTTCGACGAATTCGAGAACTTCGCGGCGCTGGCCGAGGAGGGCGCCGCCGGGCCGATTGACAGCATCGTCCCGCCGGAATCCTCAGCCTGTTGGCCGAGCCTGACGACCGGGAAGAACCCCGGCGAGACGGGCGTCTACGGCTTCCAGGACCGCGAGGTCGGCTCCTACGACACGTACGTCCCGATGGGTCGCGACGTTCAGGCCGATCGGGTCTGGGACATCGCGACCGAGGAGGGTCGCGACGCCACGGTGATGAACGTCCCCGTCACGTTCCCGCCCCAGCGTAACGTCCAGCGGATGGTCTCGGGCTTCCTCTCGCCGGGCATCGAGAAGGCCGCCTATCCCGACGATCTGGCGGAGTATCTGGAGGGCATCGACTACAAGATCGACGCCAACGCCAAGCTCGGCCACTCCGAGGACAAGTCCGAGTTCATCGAGAACGCCCACGAGACGCTCGACGCGCGCTACGAGGCGTTCTCGAACTACATCGAGCAGGACGACTGGGATCTGTTCTTCGGCGTCTTCATGACGACCGACCGGATCAACCACTTCCTGTTCGAGCACTACGAGAAAGACGGCGAGTACAAGGAGGAGTTCCTCGAGTTCTACCGCAAGCTCGACGACTACATCGGCCAGCTGCACGAGCAGCTCGACGACGACACGACGATGGTCGTCGCCTCCGACCACGGGTTCACGACCCTGGAGAACGAGGTTCACTGCAACGCCTGGCTCGAAGAGAACGGCTGGCTCGACTTCGAAGACGACGATCACGAGGAATTGGGCGACATCTCCGACGACACGACGGCCTACTCGCTGATTCCCGGACGCTTCTACATCAATCTGGAGGGCCGCGAGCCCCGCGGGAGCGTCCCCGAGGAGGACTACGAAGAAGTCCGCCAGGAGCTCAAAGAGGAGCTCGAAGCGCTCGAAGGTCCCCACGGGCCGGTCGCCGACCGCGTCGTCGAGAAGGAAGACGCGTTCCGCGGCGACCACGACGACATCGCGCCCGACCTGGTCGTGATCCCGAACCACGGCTACGATCTCAAGGCCGGGTTCAAGGGCCACGACGACGTGTTCGGCAAGGGCCCGCGCAACGGGATGCACAGCTTCGACAACGCCTGCCTGTTCGTCGACGACGCCGAGGCGACGATCAAGGAGGCCGACCTGTTCGACATCACGCCGACGCTGCTCGACCTGCTGGACATCGACTACGGCCGCGCCGACTTCGACGGCGCGACGCTGCTGTAGACGGCGATCACGGTTCTTGCGGTTCTCGAACGACCGATCAGCGGCGTCACGATCGGACAGCTACGTCGACCCCGACCAGCGGCGTCGTTCGACGCCGTAGCCGACGCTTCGACGTTCGGCCCGACGTGCTTCGACTATGGAAAGAACGGTGCTTCAACTATCGAAGCACTGTCTGCGCTCAGACCGAAGTGAGCGCGAGCAGTCAGATCCCATCGCAATCGATCTTTGCTTCAGGAATTGATAGTTGAAGCTCTTCTCCGGGTTGTTCGAGTAGGGCCTGGGCCCACGTGCATTCTGACTCCCACTTGTGCGGGCGTGCTGTCTCAGCGATGTTGTTCACACGCATACGGACTGTGTATTTCCCATCCCCGGAGCGTTGATCGAATTCATGCCACCAATTTGCCCCGCTTTCGACTACATTTGAATCCCAATACACCACATCGTCACTTTCTTCGTCAATTGTGAGCGAGTGTATGGTTAGATCCCTATCTGTTTGGTTATCCGCACCTATTGCCATGAGATCTATCTGACTATCGTCATTTCTATCAGACACGACTGAACAACCAGAAAATGCAGTAAGTGCACCAGCAGATGCGATCAGCAATTGCCGTCGAGATGATTTAGCCATGGCGCAAAATACGTGAAGCATTCGGTTATTTATTTCTATACCCTAACAAATGTGTGGAAGAAGTAGCCCCGATCGGGATACTCGATGTCGGGAGGCAACGACCCGTCGCTAGAACAGCCCGTCGAGTTCGTCGTTCTGGAACTGCTCGGCGGGATCGCGATTCGGCTCGTCTTCCGCCTTCCGGGCCTCCTTGGCCCGCTGCATGAACTCGTCGATCCGCTCGGAGCGCTCGACGCCGCCGAGCAGTACGAGCGCGGCGAGCTGGTCGGATTGCAGCGGGAAGTCGCCGCCGCGGACCTGCAGGCTGCCCGTCTCGTCCTCGACCATCCGGCGGGCGCGCTCGACGCCCTTGCGGGGGATGGCGTCGGGATCGCCGGCGACGACCAGCAGGGCGGCGTCGGCCGTCGTCGCGTCGGGCAGGCTGGTGCCGGTGAACAGCGCCTTCCGGGCCGTGCTCGTGACGGTGTTGATGTTGTCGGCGCTGTCGTCGCTGGCGGCGGCGCTGGCGTAGCCCAGCGCGGCGACGCCGCCCTCGCGCAAGGTGTTGATCACTTCGCTGGAGTCGACGACGCTCTCGCCGACGCCTTCGACGGCTTCGCCCGAGGCCAGTAGCAGGCCGACGCGGCGAGCGATCTCCTGGTTGATCGCGTCGAACGCGCCCTCGACGCTCTCGCCCGAGTCGTGCCAGGCGTCGTTGTCGATCAGCAGCGTCGCGTCGGCCTCCCGGGCCAGCGTCTTCAGCGAGCGGCCGGCGTTGGCCTGATAGAGCGACCCTTCGTCGCGACCCGGCAGGATGCCCAGCGCGTAGACGGGGACGCTGTACACGCGGGAAAGTTCCCGTGCGAGCACGGGCGCGCCGCCGCTGCCGGTACCGCCACCCAGCCCGGCGACGACGAAGATTGCCTCGGCCTCGGCGGTGATCCGGCCGTCGAGCGATCCCATCACCTGATCGGCGTCCGTCTGCATCACTTCGGCGCCGAGCTCGTTGTCGCCGCCGACGCCGTGGCCTTTCACCCGATCCTGACCGATCAACACCGTGTCGAGCGAGAGCGACTGGAGGTCCGCCTCCGCGCTGTTGACCGCGAGGGCGCCGCGCACCGCGCCGAACTCCATGCGGTCGTCGAACGCGGCGATGGCCTCGGTCACCTTGCCACCGGCCTGCCCGACGCCGACGAGAGCGACTTTCATACCGTTGGCATTTCCGCCGGCCGGCATCAACCTTGTGCTACGACCCCCGTGTGACGCCACCACTGGGCGACCACACACTTTTGACCGATCGGGCGGCGATCCGCCAGCATGACAGACACCGACGCGGTCGAGGAGCGACTCAGGGCGGTCGAACGGGCGGTCGCCGACGGCGACACCGATATCGACGGCGCCCCACTCGGCGACCCGACGGGCGAACTCGCATCCCGGATCGACGAGTTGGAGTCGACGACGACCGAGCTCGAATCCGGCCTTCAGGCTGTCCGTGGCTACGTCGGACAGGTCAAGTCGGTCGACGACGAGATCGAGCAGCGGGCCGACGCCGCCGCGGCGGCCGTCGACGACGTCGAGGAGCGGGTCGCGGCGCTGGAGCGGCGGCTCGACGGCGGGGACGCCGAAGTGACCGGCACGGGAGCGATCGAGGCTGCCGACGACGATCAGACGCCCTCTCGAGCGACGCATAGCACCGGCCAGTCGAGCGGGGATCGATCGGCGGCGACCGGGCAGCGGCGTCACGACGAGGAACGACCGCAACGTGGCGACGGCCGACGCCCGTTGGAACGGGACCACGGTCACGACGGCGGACCGACTGGGAACCGACGATCGCAGTCGCGAGCCGAGCGGCGGCGTCCCGCCGCACCGCAGTCTCGTCCACCGCGAACGCGCCCGCCAGCCGAGGGCGGCGCTCACGGACGCCACGCCGGCTGTCCGTACTGTGGCGGGGCTGCGGCGGATGCTGACGGCAGCGATCCCGGACGGACGCCGCAGCCGAACAACGCGGCCGCCGACGAGAATCGGCCGAACGACGCCGGCGACCCGGTCGACGAGGTCGACGAACAGGGTGTCGTCGCCCGGCTCAGGGACGCGCTGTGATCCGGCGAACGCTGCTCGCCGCGCTGGTGTCGACCGCGCTGGCCGCCGCCGCGGCGCCGGGGATCGACCGCGCTCGCGTCCGGCGCTCGAACGGCCGGATCGAGGCGATCGTCGCGTCGATCGAGGCCGCCGCGCGCTCGCTGGCGGGCGACGAAGCCGTCCCGGCGGGCCGACCGGGCGCCCGGCGCACCGTCTCGGTCAGCCTGCCAGGCGCGGCGTGGGACGAAGCCGAGGTCGACGCCATCTCGCTCGCGAGCCCCGCCGAGCGCACGCTGACGCTGCGCTACCGGATCGCCGGTGGCGGCCGGCGCAGCCGGACCATCCGGACGCCGGAGTCCGTCACGACCGCCGACGATGAGCCGATCGAACTTGACGGCGACGGGCCACACGAACTCGCGCTCTCGTTGCGAGGCGATCAGCGACGGCGCCGGATGGTCGTCGAGCGCGTTTCGGACGCGCGGAGTCGCTGAGGCCGACGGCCGCAGGTTTATGCCGGAAGTCGCGGCGAGAGCGGGCCATGCGGGAGCTACTCGACCGACTTCGAGGCGAAGACGCCGAGGCGGAGGGCTACTGCGACTGTCGCCCGGCGTTCGACGACGAGACGCTCGTGGTCGACGCCGACGACTGCGAGGGCGCCGGCGCACTCGCCGAGAGCGAGCACTGTCGCGCGACGGTCGTCGACGCGCTGACCGAGCGCGACGCCGAGCGCGTCGTGACGCGAGCCGGCGGGATGGAGCGGGCCTACGAGGACGGGGCGGCGGCCCTGCTGATCGCCGCGGGCCGGTTCGCCGAGCGCATCGCGTTCCGCGACGAACGGCTGGCCGAGCGCGCGCGACGCGATCCGTTGCGAGCCAGCCGCGACGCCGAAGCCCGGACGTCGACGGTCTCGAACGTGGCCGCCGAAACCGGGCTCGCCGCGGTTGCCGCAGCGGTCGACGGCTACGACTCGGCACTGCGGCCCTACGTCGGGCCGACCGTCGCGAGCGCCCGCGTCGCGGCCCGACCGCCGGCAGCGGGACGACTCGTCGAGACCAGAGCGATCGCTGCTGAGAGCGATTCTGGCGGCGGCGGTTCCGACGCCGAAAGCGAAGCCAGAGTCTACGAACGTCCTGACGGTGAGCGAACCTACCACCTGCTGCCCGCGGCGTGGCGGCTCGACGCCGACGCGCAGACGACGCTTGCGGCGGCCTACCAGCTGCTCGCGACCGGTGGCGTCGACGGCGAGGACCGCGCGCCCGGCCGAGCCGTCCGGCGCGTCGCGAGCGAGGACGACCCCGTCACCGAGTTGACGGCGATCCTCGAAAAGCACACGCGGGGGTTCGGCGCGGTTTCGGACCTCCTGTCCGATCCCGCCGTCTCGGACGTGTTCGCGACCGCGCCCGTCGAGGACACCCAGGTTCGCGTGCTGTTCGACGGCGATCGGCTGGCGACGAACGTCCGGCTCACCGAGCGCGGCGCCGCCGCGCTGGCGTCGCGGTTCCGCCGTGCCAGCGGCCGTGCGTTCTCGCGAGCCAGCCCCACGCTCGCCGCGACGGCCGACGCCGGCGGCGACCGATCGGTCCGCGTCGCCGGTGTCACCGACCCGGTCAGCGACGGCGACGCGTTCGTCTTTCGCGATCAGGCCGACGAGCCGCTGACGCTCCCCGCCCTCGTCGCGAACGGAACGCTCACACCCGACGCCGCTGCACTACTGTCGGTCGCCGTCGAGCGCGCCTGCGCCGGGCTAATCGCCGGCACGCGCGGCGCGGGCAAGACGACGCTGCTGGGCGCCCTGCTGTGGGAGTTCCCGCCGGCGACCCGGACCGTCGCGATCGAGGACACGCCCGAACTTCCCGTCGAGAGCCTTCGCGCGACCGGCCGGGACGTCCAGCAGCTGACGACTGCCGTCGACGCCGACGACGGGCCCGGCATCACGCCGACCGCGGCGCTCAGGACGGCGCTCCGGCTGGGCGAGGGCGCGCTCGTGCTCGGCGAGGTGCGCGGCGAGGAGGCCCAGGTGCTGTACGAGGCGATGCGCGTCGGCGCCAGCGGCAGCGCGGTTCTCGGGACGATCCACGGCGACGGCGGGGCGTCGGTCCGCGAGCGCGTCGTCGCCGACCTCGACGTGCCCGAGTCCTCCTTTGCTGTCACGGATCTCGTCGTGACGGTCGGCGTCTACGAGGGGCCCGACGGGCGCGCTCGCCGGGTCGAGCAGATCGAGGAGGTGCTCGACCGCGAGGACGGCGTCGAGTTCGCACCGCTGTACGAACTCGTCGACGGCGACCTCCGGCCGACCGGCCGGATCGACCGCGGCGAGAGTCGACTGCTCGACCGGCTCAGAAACGCAGACGAGTCGTACGCTGCGGTCCGTGAGCTGCTGTCGACCCGTGAAACCGAACTCGACCACCTCGCCCGAGAGGACTGCACGCGCCCGGCCGAGGTCGCCAGGGAGTACGGCGTCCACCGGCGCGGCGATCGGAGCGATCGACGGCAGTCCCGCGGCGAGGCGGCCGAGTGATGCTCGCCCGATCGCTCCGGGCGCTCGCCCGGCTGTCGCCGACAGCGGCGAGCGACGGCGATCCGGCGGCCGCTCCGAACGGGACGGCCAGCGGCGGTCCGACAGCCGGCGCAGGCGGAATCGATCTCGATGCGGCCGACGCCGCGCCTGCGACCCGATCGACGGCCGCCGACGGCGACGCCAGCGCCGAACTCAGGCGGTCGCTGGCCTTTCTCGATCTGCCGGTCGACGCCGCGACCGTCGTCGAAGCGGGCTACGGCGCCGCCGTCGTGACTAGCGTCGCCCTCGTTCCAACTGTGCTGCTCGCGCCGCCGGCGTTCCGACCCGCCGCAGTCCTGTTCGTGCTGGTCGCCGCGCTCGGCGTCACGCACGCGATTCATCGGCTTCCGGCCGTGCTCGCGGCCGCCAGGCGCGCGCTGGCGCTGGGCGCGGCGCCGAGTGTCGTGGGGCGGGCCGTGCTCAGGATGCGCATCACGCCGACCGCCGAGTCCGCCGCCGCGTTCGCGGCGGAGACGGGCGACGGCCCCCTCGCAGACAGCCTCGCGACCCACGTCCGGCGAGCCGAGGGGACCGCGGGATCGGGGCTCGATCGGTTCGCGGCCGAGTGGGAGGAGTGGTTCCCGGCGCTGGGCCGGGCGGTGACGCTGCTCGGCGCCGCCGCGACGGCCCGGCCCGCCGAGCGCTCGCGCGCGCTCGACCGGTCGCTCGGAGCGGTCCTTGACGGGACACGCGACCGGATGGCCGGGTTCGCCGGCTCGATTCGGGAGCCGACGACCGCGCTGTACGCGTTCGGCGTTCTCCTTCCGCTGGCGCTGATCGCCGTCGCGCCGGCTGCCCGGCTCGCCGGCGTCCCGATCTCGCCCGGCGTCCTGATCGCGCTGTACGGCGTCGCGCTGCCGGGCGTCGTCCTGGCGGGCGCGTGCTGGCTCCTGCTCCGGCGCCCGGTCGCGTTCCCGCCGCCGCCCGTCGACTGCTCGCATCCCGACGTGACCGGCGGGCGCTGGCGGCCGATCGGCGTCGGCGTCGGCGCCGCCGTCGCGGGTGCGATTCTCGCCGGCGCCGCGCCGGGCGTCGGGACGTGGGGCGCCGCGCTGGCGGCTGCGGGCTGTGGCGTCGGCGCCGGGCTGGCGTGGTGGTACCGGCCGATCACGACCGTCCGGGAGCACGCCCGGGCGGTCGAAGAGGGGCTGCCGGACGCGCTCTACCTCGTCGGCCGCGAAGTCAGGAACGGCGCCGCCGTCGAGACGGCGATCGAACGGGCCGGCGCCCGCCTCGACGGCGCGACCGGCGCGGTGCTGGCCGACGCGGCGCGACGCCAGCGCCAGCTTCGGATCGGCGTCCGGGTGTCGTTCCTCGGCGATCGGGGCGCGCTCGCGGACGTGCCCAGTCCTCGTGCCCGGAGCACGGCGGCGCTGCTGGCGCTGGCAGCCCGCGAGGGCAAGCCCGCCGGCACGGCGATCGTCTCGATGGCGGGCCACCTCGACGAACTCCAGTCGGTCGAAGCCGACGCGCGCCGCGAGTTGGCGACGATCACGGGCACGCTCCGGAGCACGGCGACGATCTTCGGCCCGCTGGTCGCCGGCGTCACGGTCGCGCTGTCGGATCGGATGGCGGCGCTCGGCGACGGCGCCGAAGCCGTGCCGACCGCGGTGCTCGGACCCGTAGTCGGCTTCTACGTGCTCGCGCTGGCAGTGATCCTGACTGCGCTGGCGATCGGGCTGGAACGGGGACTCGACCGCGCCCTGGTCGGCTACCGGGTCGGCGGCGCCGTGCTCTCGGCGACGTGTATCTACCTCGCCGCGTTCGTCGCCGCCGGCCTTGCGGTCTGAGCCGTCTGAACGATCTGCAGCGCGCCGCGTGGGCTGACATTTATGTCCGAACGGGCGGCGAGGACGGGCCATGTTCGACTCGCCGGCCGACGCGTGGTACGTCTGGATCGGGCTGTCCCTGCTCGGGGCGGCGCTCGTGGGCATCGTGACGCAACTCCCCGACGCGCCGCCGCCGGACGCCGCCGGCCCCGCGAATACGATCGACGCGGTCGCCGGCGGCCGCCACGCTGGCACCGGCACCTACCCGCTCTCGGCCGACGCCGTCCGGATCGAACCCCACCGGATCGGCGTCCGGACCGACGACGAGGCTGCGTTCGAGACGCTCGCGTACGGCCCGGTGACGCCCGTCAGGGAGGGGACGCTGCTCTGGGAGGTGCTTCAGGGCGCGCGCCCGGATCACGTGTTCGAGTCGCCCGAGGGGTTCGCCCGGGCGATCGAGCGCGCCGGAGAACGCGAGCGAACCTGGCGGTCCGCGCCCGACGCGCTCGACGTCCGGACGGTGAGCTGGAACGACGCCGAGGCGACGCTGGTGGGGGCGTAGATGCGGGACTCGCGCGGCGCCGTCCTGCCGATCCCCGCACTCATCGCCGCCGCCGTCGTCTGCTTCGCGCTCTCGCTGTACGCCACGACGCTGCACGACCGCGATCCGGGCGTCGATCGCAGCGTGCTCCGCCCGGCGACCGCCGACGCGCTCGAAGCTGCCAGCGATGCGGGCGTCGTCGCGCCGCCGCGCCTCGCCGCCGCCCTCACGGCGATTCCCGAGGGGTACGAGGCGAACATCACGCTGCGAGCCGAGGGCGAACGCTGGAGCGCCGGGCCGGAACCGCCGGGTGGCGTATCGGACACCGACACGCGCGCCGCGACCCGCGTCGTCTCGGTGCGGATCGGTCAGGGGCAGTTTCAGCCCGGCGAGTTCGAGGTGATCCTGTGGTCGTGAGTCCCGACCGCGGCGTCAGCACGGTGCTCGACGTGGTGACGTGCCTGCTACTCGTGACCGCGGCCGTCGGCGTCCACGTCGCGGGCCAGTCGAGCCAGCACGCCGCGACCGAGACGAACGAGGCCGCCGCGGTCGCGGACGTGCTGACGACCAGCACTGTCGGGGTCGACTACTCGGTGCGCCCCGAGTCGACGGGCGAGCACGCGCCAACGTACCCGGACGCCTCGGACGCCGCTTACCGGCGGTCCGCCCACGGAACGCTCGGCGAACTGCTGGCCGCCGCCGCGGTCGCAGATACGCGCGTCGACGGTCAGCGAGTGGTTCCGCACGTCGAGTTCCAGGAGCGGGTCGCTGGCGCGACGGCCGAGCGGTTGGCCGCGATCGACGACCGAATCCGCGTCGTCGCCCGCTGGTCACCGTATCCCGGATCGTCGATCAACGGCACCGTCGCGGTCGGTCCCCGTCCGCCGCCGGACGCCGACGTCGAGGCAGCGACGACCTCGGTCTCGATGGCCGAACAGTGCCCCGAGGACCGCCTCGTGAGCAGAGCCCACCAGCACGGGTTCAGCGGCCTCACGCGCGTGTTCGCGGAGTGCACCGTCGAGAGCTGGTTCCCGCCGGCAGAGACGCACGCCGCGCTGGCCGGACGGCCGCCGTTACCCGCAATCGCCGAGCACAGGTACCGTCGGGCAGCCGCAGCGATCGACGCCGATCTCGACGGCGCGGCCGCTGCCGGCGACGCCGAGCGGGCCAACGAGCGTCTGATCGATCGCCTGTCGAATCGGTTCAACGCCGAGGTGAGGGAACGGTACGACCGGCCCGAGCGCGCCGCCGAAGCGAGCTCGGTCGATCGAGTCGAGATCACGGTCCGGACGTGGTGACGATGCGGCTGCGAGACACCGACGCCGGCCCGACGATGCGGCTGGCCGACGACGACCGCGGTCGCGTTCCGTTCGCCCTGCTCGGCGTCCTGCTGCTCGTCGGCAGCGTCACCTGGACCGTCGCGCTGGCCCAGCGCGGGCCGCCGCAGGTCGACGCCAACGCCGAGGCCGCACTGGATCGCGGCGAGAGCGTCGTCCGCACCGAACTCCGGCAGGCGGTCTCGCGAGCCGGCGCGAACGCGGCTCGCGATCCGGTCGTCGAGCCGGCCGACACGGCGTTTGGACGGGGGCTTTCGGCCGAGACGCCGTACCGGGACGCTTTCCGAGTGCGGACCTACCGACAGGCCGCGACCGCGCTCCGTGGCGTCGATGCGTCGGTGGGCGACGTGCGCGTGGGAGCCGAACTGCCGCCGATCGAGGATCCGTCGTCGCTGCGCGCCGCGCTCGACCGGGTGCGTGTCGGCGAGCCGGGCGACGGCGTCGTCCGCGTCACGTTCGAGAACGTCACGCTGACCGCGAGCGCGAACGGGCGCTCGATCGAGCGGTCGAACCGGACGGTGAGCGTCACCGTCGCGACGCCGGCGCTGTCGCTCCACGAGCGAGCCGAGCGATTCCAGAACCAGCTCGATCGCGGCGCGCTGGCGGGGCCCGGGTTCGGCCGGCGCGTCGCGACGCGGCTGTACGCCGTCGCCTGGGCCCGCGGCTACGCCCAGTACGCCGGCGCGCCGATCGAGAACGTGGTCGCGAACCGGTACGTCGAGCTGAGCGCCAATTCGGCGCTGCTTCAGACCCAGCGCGCGACGATCGGCACCAGCGACCCCGCCGGTCGCGAAGCGATGGGTCGAGCCACGGCGCGGCTCGGCGCGAAAGAACTGCTCGACGGGGCGGGGTACGACGGCGAACGCTGGGTGAACGGCCTGCTCGGCGAGCATCCCGCACCGGTCGACGGCGGCGGCCCGATCGCCGAGGCGGCCGCCGAGGGCCGGGCCGCCGACCGCGGCGAGGAGACGAGCGTCGGGGTCAACCGATCGGCCGACGCCGCGCTGTACGAGCTGACGGCCGGCCGCGGCGGCGAGTCGCTGGACGATGTCGTCGAGGACGTGTACGAGACCGACGCGAAGCGGGTCGTCGAGACGGAACTCGTCGCGGACGGCGAACCGCGTGCGCTCCCGCACCCGGGCCCGGGCTGGACGATGATCGGCCGGTCGGTCGAACACGAGTCGACGACCGTCTCGCGGGCGTCCGGCTCGGCGCCCGGCCTTCCCAGCGGTTGGGACGAGTACGCCGCCCACACGCGCGAGGTCGAACGGACGACTGTCGGGACCGCCCGGTGGCTCCACTGGAACGGGACGCTCCGGACCACGACCGCGAACTGGACCGAGCGCCACCGCGTCGGCGTCGCCGTCGGCGGCGATCCGGCCGACAGCGCGTACGCTCCGGACGGTCACGTCGAGCACCTCTACGAGTCCGGCGGGCCAGTCGACGGGCCGAATCTCGCCGGCGTTCCGGAGGACGCGGTCCGGCGACTGCTGACCGAGGCGGGCGGGCCGGACGCCGTCGCGAGAGCGGCCGTCGAGGATGGACTCGGCGACGAGTCGATCACAGTGGAGCGGTCGCCGCCGGACGGCGTCGAGTCGTGGGTCTACCGCGATCTCGTCGACCTGCGCGAGGCGACGCGCGACGTTACGGTGACCGTCGATCGGGGACGGCTCGCGACCGGCGCGACCCCGGCTGCGAAGCTCGCAGCGAAGATCCGGGAGCGGAGCGACGCCGAAGCGACGCGGCGCCGCGGCTACGACAGCGTCGCCGACAAGGCCCGCGTCGCCGCCCGAATCGCCTACCTCGAACGGCTCGCCGGCGACCTCGACGAGACCGCGACACGCGGCGAGGAATCGCGCAACGGCATCGAGCAGCGGGTCGACGACGCGGGCGCCGCGACGGCCGCCCAGCTGGGCGAGCTCGTGGACCTCCGGAACGAGGTCGAGTCGGCCGAGCCCCGCTCGACGGACGCCGCGGCGCCGGCCGGCTCGCTGGATCTGAGCGTCGACGGCGCGCCGCCGTACCTGACGCTGGCATCGGTCGACCGATCGCAGGTGTCAGAGCTCTCAGAGGGGACGACGTACCACCCGCTCGTCGCGGAGAACACGAACTTGTTCGCGAACCCGGTCAACTCGACGCCCGGCGGCGTCACCGATCGGGTGTTCGGCGACACGGGGACGGTCGGGCTGCGACAGGGTGCGCGAGCGCTCGCAGCGGCCGACGACGTCGACGGGATGGCCGCGGAGGCGGTCGAGAGCGGCGAACTCGGCGAGAGTCGGCGGAAGCTGCGCGCGGAGGTCGCCGACTCGAACGACCTGCTGCGGACGACCGCACTGGGCGAACTTCGGACGGCAACGACGCTGGCATCCAGAGAGCGCGTCGCGGTCGTCGATCGGGCGCTCGGTCGCTGGGGAACCACCGGCGACCGGGCGCTCGCACTGGTCGACGGCTCGGCGGCCGAGGAGATTGCACGGGTCGCGGCCGAGCGCGAGGACACACCCGACACCGTCAGGTTTCGGGATCAGCTGCGGTCGCGGCTGCTCGTCGAACTCTCCGACGCAGCCGAGGGCGAGTCGGTTCGACTACCCAACGGCGTCGTCGGAACCGCGGTCGAGGAAACCCAGCGCGAGGCCAAGCGGCTGACCGAGGCAGCACTCGCCAGAGAACAGGAACGGGTCCAGAGCCGGATGCGAGAGCGGCTCGCCGTGAACGCCTCGGACATTCCGGCGGGGATCAAAGTGACGCCGATCCCCGGCCGCTGGTTCGCCACCGCGAACGTCTGGCAGGTCGAGGTCGCGGGCGAGTACGCGAGCTTCCGGATCGACGCCCGGCAGGGCACGCCCGTGGGACGGGGCGCCGTCGACGGAACGACCTCCTACGTCCGCGACGGCGGCAACGTCTCGCTGGACCTGAACGGCGACAGCGACCCCGAGGTACTCGGCAGATCGACGCGCGTCTCGTTCAGCGCCGAGACGACCGTGCTGGTCGTCGTTCCGGCCGGAAAGAACGGCGTCGGCGACGTCGACGGCGTGCGGACCGAGCAGTCGGCGGGCTGGCCATCGCCCGGCGCCGCGAGCGCCGAGTGACAACCCATATTGGCCGGCGCGCACTCTCACACGACATGATCCACGAGCAGCGGACCGACGTCGACGGGCTGTCGCCGGCAGGGTTGCGGGAGGAGTACGACGCGGACCTTCGATCGGTGATCGACGGCCGCGGCGTCGACGCCGTCGTCGAGGAGACGAAGGTCGACCGCGAGATCGTCGCCGCGCTGGCCGACGGCGAGTCGCCGACGCTCTCGGTGGCCGATGCCGCGGCGATCCAGGCGCTCGATGCCGACGCACCCGACGCCGATACGATCGTCGAGATGGCCTGGGAGCACCTGCTGCTGGGGATGTCCTCGGCCGTGCTGGACGTCGAGACGCTAGCGAGCGAAGCCGACACCGAGCTCTCGGCCAAGGAGATCCAGCAGAAGTTAGAGCGACGCGCCGGGGCGACGCTCGACGAGTTCGTCGCGGTCGAGCACGCCATCGTCGACAGGCAGTACTAGCGCCGACCGAAAGAGGCAGTTAGCACGAGACGCGACTCGGTATCATGCGCGTCGCAATCCTGGGCTGTGGCTACGTCGGCGTCGAACTCGGGCGGCAGCTGACGGCGGCCGGCCACGAGGCGATCGGCGTCAGGCGATCGGACGACGGCGTCGAGACGATCGAGGCGGCGGGGTTCGAGGCGGTGCAGGCCGACGTCACCGACGACGAGTCGCTGGCGGCCGTTCCCGACGCCGACGCGGTCGTGTTCGCGGCGAGTTCGGGCGGGCGCGGCGCCACGGCCGCCCGCGAGGTGTACGTCGACGGGCTTCGGACGGCGATCGACCACTTCGGCGCCCGCGAGGACGCTCCGGAGCGGCTCGTCTACACGTCGAGCACCGGCGTCTACGGCGATCACGACGGCGCGTTCGTCGACGAATCGACGCCGATCGAGCCGACGACAGAGAAGACCGAGGTGCTCGCCGAAGCCGAACGATTGGCTCGCGAGCGAGCGGCCGAGCGCGGAATCGACGGCACCGTCGCCCGCTTTTCGGGGCTGTACGGGCCGGACCGGTATCGGCTGGAGCGGTATCTGGAGGGGCCGGTGACCGAGGGGTACCTGAACATGGTCCACCGCGAGGACGCCGCCGGCGCCGTCCGATATCTGCTCGAAGACGATCTGGCCCGCGACGAGGTCGTGCTCGTGACCGACGACGAGCCGGCGCCGAAGTGGGAGTTTGCGGACTGGCTGGCCGAGCAGTGCGACGAGCCTGCACCGCCAAAGCGGACCAAAGAGGACCGGTTGGAGGATCCCGACCTCTCCGAGGCGGGGCGGCGCCGCATCCGGACGAGCAAGCGCTGCTCGAACGATCGGCTCCGGGAGCTTGGCTACGAACTGGCCTATCCGACGTACCGCGAGGGGTATCGGGCGGCGATCGAGGCCTATCTCGGAGCGTCAGGCTGACGCCGCTGTACTCCGGGCTGTGGACTTCCCGCACCGGTCCGATCAACCGCTCTGTCGGGCAATTTTTCGGTGGAAGGCCGCCACAGCCGGAGGAATCCTAACTTCCACCCCTCTCTCGGGCGAACATTCTTAGCCGATGGGTGTCTCACAACGCATATGCGGTCTCCAGTCGCTCAGCGGGGCGTCGTCGACGACGCGCTTCGGGCGGTCGGGCCCGACCTCGCGCTGCTGGCCGCCGGCGTCGCCGCAGTCGTGCTGCTGGCGGTGCTGTGGCTCGCCGTCCAGTGGCTCAGGCGACCGCCGGGCGTCCGCTTCCAGCGGCTGCTCGACGACCACGATCGCGTCGCCGTGTTGATGCATCCGAACCCCGATCCGGACGCGATGTCCTGTGCGCTGGCGGTCGCCGCCATCGCCGAGACGGTCGACACCGAGACGCGCCTGTGCTACCCCGGCCAGATCCGCCACCAGGAGAACCGGGCGTTCCGGACGGTGCTGGAACTGGAAGCCGAGCGGATCGACACCGCCGACGAGCTGGACGACGACCCAGTCGTCCTCGTCGACCACAACGCCGCGCGAGGGTTCCCCGGCGCCGAGGGCGTCGACCCGATCGCGGTCGTCGACCACCACCCCGGAGACGGCGAGGGGACCAGTTTCACCGACGTGCGGACGAACTACGGCGCCTGCGCGAGCATTCTCGCGGAGTACCTCGAAGCGGTCGGCGTCCGGCCGATCGGCGACGACGAGGACGCCGACGACGCCGCCCAACCGCTTCCCTGGGAGGTTGCGACCGGGCTGTTGTACGGCATCCAGTCCGACACCAACCACCTGACCAAGGGCTGTACCGGCGCCGAGTTCTCCGCCGCGGCGTACCTGTTCCCCGGCATCGACGAGGGGGCGCTCGACCGGATCGCGAACCCGCAGGTCAGCGCCGAAACCCTGGAGATCAAGGCCCGCGCGATCCGCGAGCGCGAGATCCGCGGCTCCTTCGCGGTGGCGGCGGTCGGCGACGTCTCGAACGTCGACGCCATCCCGCAGGCCGCCGACGAACTGCTCTACCTGGAGGGGATCACCGCGGTCGTCGTCTACGGGAAGTACGACGACAGCCTCCACCTCTCGGGGCGCTCGCGGGACGATCGGGTCCACATGGGCGACATCCTCTCGTCGGTCGTCGACGACATCCCGATGGCGTCGGCCGGCGGCCACGCCCGGATGGGCGGCGGGCAGATCTCGATCGCGCACATGCAGGGGATCGGCCCCTCGGAGGGACTCACCGAACACGAGTTCACCGAGCGACTGTTCGGCGCGCTCTCGGGCGACATCTGACAGCATCGCGGGGTGTTTTGTGCCTGGGGCGGGAACGACGCGTATGGGCTACACGGTGCAGTACTACGACCTCGTTCTGGGAGTGATCGCCGGGAGCCTCCTCACCGGCCTCGCCGCCGGCCTCGCCACGAAGCTCGCGACGCCGCTGACGCTGGCGGCGTCCGGGCTGCTCGCGATGGCGGCAATCTACCACGGACTGTTCGTCAACGGTCCGGTCGACGGCGTCGACGATCTCTCGCAGGAAGCCGAACTGTTCGAGTAGCGACGCTCGTCGGACGCCGACGCTGCCGACCCCATCCCGGCAGTCATAAGGGCGCTGGCAGCACTTTTTGATACATGTTAGAGGTGTTCGTTACGTGGTAGAGGTGCTCCTGGTCGCGGGGCTGATCGTCGCGGGGTTCGTCGGGTTCAACATCGGCGGCTCCTCGACGGGCGTCGCGTTCGGGCCGGCCGTCGGCGCCGGCCTGCTCAGGAAAGTCACCGCCGGGGCGCTGATGAGCGTGTTCGTGCTGCTCGGCGGGTGGACGGTCGGCCGGAACGTCGTCGAGACGATGGGCGGGAAGATCGTCCCGGCGGACTACTTCACGCTCTCGGCGAGCGTCGCCATCCTGCTGTTCATCGGGCTGGGAATGCTCGTCGCCAACGTCTACGGCGTCCCCGTCTCGACGTCGATGACCGCCGTCGGCGCCATCGCCGGGCTGGGGCTGGCCGTCGGCGATCTCAACTTCGAGGAGATGGGCCGGATCGTGCTGTGGTGGATCGTCGCGCCGGTGCTCGCGTTCTGGATCGGCGGCGTGATCGGACGCTACCTCTACCCGCACCTCGAAGCTCGCTTCGCCGTCGAGACGACGCCGGGATCGCTGTTCGCGCTGGATCGCAGTGGGACGGTTCCGCGCCCGACGCTGGGCCCGAACACGACGCCCCGTGAAGTCGTCGGCAGCGCGCTCGTGGTCGCGATTGCGTGCTACATGGCCTTTAGCGCCGGCGCGAGCAACGTCGCCAACGCGGTCGCCCCGCTGGTCGGGAGCGAGGCCATCGAGATGAACGCGGGGATCCTGCTGGGCGGCGTCGCCATCGGCCTGGGCGGATTCACGATCGCGCGGCGGACGATGGACACCGTCGGCACCGACCTCACCGACCTGCCGATCCTCGCCGCGCTGATCGTCGCCGTCGTCTCCTCGACGATCACCACGTTCCTCTCGTATCTGGGGATCCCGGTCAGCCTCGCGCTGAGTTCGATCATGTGCATCGTCGGGCTCGGCTGGGGCCGGGCGACCCGCGTCGCGACCATCTCGGACACGATTACGCGCAAGAAGGAAGTCGACGTGTCGGTCCACGCGCTGACCGCCGACGAGGGCCGGGCGCCAGAGGACGTCGAGCGCATCGGCGAGGAAGAGCCCGACGACCTGCGCGTCGGCGACCTGTACGACGCCGCTGCGACGGCGCGGGTCATCTCGCTGTGGATCTTCTCGCCGTCGGCCGCGGCGACGATTTCGTACCTGTTCTTCCGAGTCGTCGGCGTCTGAACGCCGCGGCGTCGAGTCGCGCGGTTGCGGCGCCGAGCCCCACTGTTTCGGCACTGGGCCGACTCCCATGGTCGCAGCGGCGTGTCGACGCCGCTGCGCTGTCATCGCCTCCGCCGCCGCTGCGCGGTCACCGACTCCGCGACCCGAACCAGCCGCACTTTTCCACGCCCGGCCCGTACTCCGGTCCATGGCGACGAACGCGGGCACGTGGGCGTACCGCGACCGATTCCACGAGTCGTTCGGGCGCACCTACTTCCGACGGTTCGGCGACGGGCTGGCGTCGAGCATCGGCATCGGGACGTATCTCGGCGACCCGACCGACGACGTCGACGAGCAGTACCACGACGCGATCGTGACGGGACTGGAACACGGCATCAACGCGGTCGACACCGCGATCAACTACCGCTGCCAGCGCAGCGAGCGCGTCGTCGGGCGCGCGCTCGACGACGCCGACGCCGAGCGCGAGGAGGTCGTCGTCGCGACCAAAGGCGGCTTTCTTCCCTTCGACGGCGAGCGCCCCGAGGACCCCGGCCGGTACGTCCGCGAGGAGTTCGTCGAGCCCGGCATCGTCCCTCGCGACGCGCTGGTCCGGGGCAACCACTGCATCCACCCCGACTTCCTCGACGACCAGCTCGACCGATCGCTGGAGAATCTCGGCCTCGATACGATCGATCTCTACTACGTCCACAATCCGGAGGCCCAGCTCGCGGAGCGATCGCGCGAGGCCGTCTACGATCAGCTCGAAGCCGCGTTCGAACGTCTGGAGAAGCGGGCCGCAGAGGGCGACATCGAGCGCTACGGCGTCGCGACGTGGAACTGCTTCCGGGTGCCCCGGGGCGACGACAGCTACCTCTCGCTGCCGGAGGTCGTCTCACGGGCGCGCGACGCCGCCGACGCGGCGGGGAACGCGGCGACGCACTTCCGGGCGATCCAGCTCCCGTTCAACGTCGTGATGGCCGACGCCTTCACCGTCGACGCCCACGAGACGCCCGAGGGCGACAAGAGCGCCCTGCAGTTCGCCAACGACGCCGAACTCGACGTGTTCACGAGCGCGAGCATCGCGCAGGGCGAGCTCGCCGAGAACCTGCCAGAGGAGGTCGCGGCGCGCCTGCAGGGCGACACGACCGCCCAGCGCGCGATCAATTTCGCCCGCAGCGCGCCCGGCGTGACCTGTTCGCTCGTCGGCGCGAAGTCGGTCGCCCACGTCGAGGAGAACGTCGCCGCGGGCACCTTCGACCCGCTGGGCGCCGACGCGTTCGACGCCGTCTTCGAGTAGCGACCGGACGACGCGTTCGGGCGGCTACCGGAGCTCCTTCCACTCGCCGCCACACTCCGGGCAGGCCCTGACGGTGCCGATCTCGCCCGGGTCGTTTTTCGTCTTGAGCGTCTTCTCGCAGTCCGCACAGTTGACGCGCTCGTAGGTGTCCTTGAAGAGGTCGCCGTCGCGCAGCGCCTTCCTGACGGATTTCATGATAGTTATGGATGTAACCAACCGGCAAAAAGGCACGGGTCGGCGGCGCCGTCGCGAGGACAGCACCGGAACGAGCGCCTCGCTGGCGTTCCCGGCCGACAAGCCGTCCCGATGGCGCCGCGAACCGGGATGTTGAAACACCGCGGCTCGAAACGCCGACCGTGAACCGATCGAGCGATCACAGGGGCCGACTGTTCGGGTCGCTGTGCGCGCTCGTCTTCCTCGTCAACTTCGCGCGGGTGGTGTTCGCGCCGCTGGTCGAACCGCTCCGGGCCGCATTCGGACTGTCTGCCGGCGTCGCCGGGCTGGTCGTCACGCTGGCGTGGCTCGGCAGCGCGTTGCTCCGACTGCCGACCGGCTACCTGCTGACCCGCGTCTCGCGCCAGCGCGTCGTGCTCGGGACCGGCGTCGTCCTAACGGGCGCAGCGGCGTTCGCGGCGACCGCCCAGTCCGTCGTCGCGCTGGGGGCGGGGGCGCTCCTGCTCGGTCTGGCCAGCGGCGCCTACTTCGTCGCCGCGAACCCGCTGGTCAGCGAGCTGTTCCCCTCCAGCGTCGGTCGAGCGATGGGGGTCCACGGCACCGCCAGCCAACTCGCGGCCGCCGCCGCGCCGCTGGCGGTCGGCGGGCTGATCGCCGTTCGATCCTGGCGGGCCGTGTTCGTCGCGCTCGCGGTCGCCGGTGCCGTCGCGACCGCCGCGTTCTACCTGATCGCGCGCCGGGCGACGCTGCCCGCGGCCGGCACGGCCGACCGGGACTTGTTGGGAGCGATCCGACGCCAGTGGCGGATCGTCCTCGCGGCGGTCGCGATCGTCGGCACGACCGGGTTCGTCTGGAACGGCTTTTTCAACTTCTACGTCACCTACCTCGTCGAAACGAAGGCGTTCGGCGAGCCGCTGGCCCGCCGGATGCTGACGGTCGTGTTCGCCGCCGGCGTCCCGGCGTTCTGGTTCACCGGTCGACTCGCCGACCGCGTGGCCTACGTCCCGCTGTTGCTCTCGATCCTTGGCGGGTTCGTCGCCAGCCTGCTCGCGCTGACCGCCGTCGACTCGACCGCGCTCGTGATCGCAGTCAGCGTCGTTCTGGGGTACGTGATCCACGGGCTGTTCCCGACGATCGACACCTACCTGCTCGCGTCGCTGCCCGACCGCCACCGGGCCAGCGCCTACGCCTTCTACAGCGCGAGCATGATGCTCGTCCAGGCCAGCGGCAGCGTCGTCGTCGGGACGATCCGGGACGCCGGCGTCGGCTTCGACGCGCTCTTTCGGTCGCTCGCGCTGGGGCTCGGCGTCGTGCTCGTCGGCCTGCTCGTGCTCTACCGTGCCGACGCGCTTCCGGACGGCGCGCGGGAAGCCTGATGCGGCGCCGGGAAGGTATCGCAGCACCGACCGGAAGCGCCGACGTTTTGAGCGTCCGGACCAAGCCACCCACGATGGAGTACGTCCAGGAGCGGATCGCGACGCTGCACGACCTGACGGGGGCGGCGCCGGACGCCCCGACGGGTCGCAGCGCCGTGATCGTCCCGATGACCGATCGGGAGTACGCCGGTCGCGCCGCCGAGCGGGTGCTCTCGACGCTCGCGGACGTCGACCCGGCACGCGTGATCGTGGCGCTGCGCGCGCCGCCCGAGCGCGTCCGCCCGTTCCGGGAGTGGCTCGACGGGTTCGACTTCGACGCGGATCTGCTGTGGTGCAACGGCCCCGCCGTAGAGTCGTTGCTGGACGATCGCGGCCTCGAGGGCGACCACGGGAAGGGCCGTGACGTCTGGCTCGCGCTCGGCGTTGCCGCCGCCGACAGCGAGTTCGTCGTCGTCCACGACGCCGACGCCAAGAGCTACGCGCCGACCCACGTCCCCCGCCTGCTCGCGCCGCTGGCCGCGGACTACTCGTTCTCGAAGGGGTACTACGCCCGCGTCGAGAACGGCCGGCTGTACGGTCGGCTCTACCGCCTGTTCGTCGCGCCGCTGCTCCGCGCGCTCGGCGACGCCGATCACGATCCCGTCCTCGACTACCTCGACGCGTTCCGCTACCCGCTGGCCGGCGAGTTCGCGATGACCGCCGGGCTGGCCCGCTCGGTCCGCGCGCAGCCGAGCTGGGGATTGGAGATCGGCACGCTCGGCGAGACGTTCGACCGGGTCGGCTTCGAGGGCTCCGCGCAGGTCGACCTCGGCGTCCACGAGCACGACCACCGCGCGGTCTCGGGCGCCGACGGGCTCTCCGGGATGGCCGAGCAGGTCGGCGCCGCGCTGTTCCGGGTGCTGGAGGACCAGGGTATCGCCGTCGACTACGACGCCGTCCGCGAGCGCTACCGCGAGGTCGGCGCCGCGATGGTCGACCAGTACGCCGCCGACGCCGCGTTCAACGAGCTCGCGTTCGACCGCACCGCCGAGCGCGAGCAGGTCCGCACCTACGCGGAGGCGATTTCGGCGCCCGGCCCCGATCAGCGACTCCCGGCCTGGCGGGACGCCCCGCTGTCGCCCGACGAGGTGGTCGACGCCGCCGAACGGGCGCTCGAATCGGCGCCCG
Source organism: Natronoarchaeum rubrum (assembly GCF_024494695.1). The sequence continues at coordinate 265,369 of NZ_JANHDP010000004.1, forward strand.
ATTCCTCGGATGGCGTCGCGCTGGACGACTGAAGAGGTAGTAGTCGGAACTTTCTGTGCTCCGGTGAGCCGAACGCTTATTCCGGTCGTGGCACAAGTACGATCGTAATGGCCAGTTCGACCCGAGACGGCGACCCACACACTGACGAGATCCGTCTGTGGCGCGAGGGCGACGGGTGGATCGCGAAGGACGTCGAGACTGGCGTCACGACGCAGGGGCCGTCTCGCGAGGCCGCACTGGATAACCTCGACGAGGCCGTCGCGCTCCACGACGGCGAAACCGGGCGCGAACCGACCGCCGAGGAACTCCGGGAACTCGGAATCGATCCGTCGGACAACGCGACTGGCGACGATAAGCCGCCGGACGTGCTCGAGTAGGGATGGGACGGCGAACGTTTTCCGGGAAAGTGGTCGTCACAGTGCTGGTAAACGCCGGCGGGTTCGAGTGGCGCCGAACGACCGGCGATCACGCGCAACTGTACTACGAACACCCGACCAACGAGGACGACCGCCGGCAAGTTACGGTGCCGCTTCACGACGAACTTCGGACGGGAACGCTCCGGGAAATCGCCGAGCGAGCCGGAGCGCGAGACTTCGAGGCGTTTTGCGACTGGATCGACCGAAACGCGTAGCAGTTCGGACGATATCCCCCTAGTCGCGAGCGATCACGAGAAAACGCTTTGACCCTCCGCTACGAGCCACCGCCATGAGCGCGACGCTGGACGAACTCGCCGGCGTGGTCGACCTCTTCGACGGACTGACCCGCGAGGAACTCTCACGGGCGCTGATCGAACTCGGCGCCCGCCGCGGCGACGACCCCGACGAGGACGCCGTCGCCGAGTCGATCGAGACGGCCGTGGATCGGTACTTCCTGGCGCGCTACGAGCGCGCGGACGGCGACGACCTGCTGGTCCCCGGACCGGCGGCGTTCCCGTCGGTCCCCGAGCACGGCGAGGACCTGCCCCACATCATGGACGTACCGGATAGGTCGCTCGATCGGGAGCGGCTCGGCGAGCAGGTCGCCGAGCGGCTCGCGGCGGACGCCGACGCGGCGATCGAGGACGGCGACGCCGAGCGCGTCGAGGCGCTGATCGACGTGACCTACGACGTCGAGGCGTGGGCGCCTGTCGAACTCGACGACGTCCGGGCGCGGCTCGACGCCGCACTGGCGGACGCCTGATCGCTGCTTCGCAGCCGCGCGAACGCGGCGCGAGGCGGCCCTGATTCTGAAACGCTTTCACTGCGGAGCACGTAGCGGGCAGCGAGCCGATGCGCATGGACCTGGACCGGGCCGCCGAGTACGACCCCCGCGAGATCCCCGACGAGCCCTACGACGCGGCCGTGCTCATCCCGGTGATCGAACGGGACGGCGAGCACTACCTGCTCTTTACCAAGCGCGCGGACCATCTCGGCGAGCACCCCGGCCAGATGAGTTTCCCGGGCGGCGGGCGCGAGCCCGAAGACGCGTCGATCCGCGAGACTGCGCTCCGGGAGGCCAACGAGGAGATCGCGCTGGAAGCCGACGAGGCGGAGGTGATCGGCCAGCTCGACGACATCCGGACGATCACCGAGTACGCCGTGACGCCGTTCGTCGCGCGAGTGCCCGACCGCAGCTACGTTCCCGACGAGCGCGAGGTCGCCGAGATCGCCGTCCTGTCGCTCTCGGGCATCCTCGATCCGGACAACTACGAGTACGAACGTCGGGAGCACCCCCACTACGGCGACGTCGTGATCCACTACTTCCGCGTCGACGGCTACACCGTCTGGGGCGCCACGGGCCGCATCGTCGTGGACCTGCTGGAACTCACGACCGACTGGCGCGCGCCCGAGCGGATCGACCGGGATCTGGCGTAGCGACGCGACGTCGACCCGTTCCTGCAGGACTGATCGGTTATAGAATTTCCGCTACCCGCCCTCAGGGCTTTTTCAGCATCCCGCTCTCCTCGACGAGCTCGCCGCGCTGGATCGCGTAGTCGATCACCTGCGCACACTCGTCGCCCGGAACGTCGTACGCCGAGGACGCCAGGTCCGAGAACTCCGAGCGATTGACCGGGAACTCGCGGTTCTGGAGCAGGCGCACCACCCGGTTGTACGTGTCGGCGTCCGGGCGCTCGACGTCGCTGCCGGCGCCGCCCGTTGACGCCGACGCCGACGCAGCGTCCGAACCGCTGGCGGTCGATTCCGCTCCGGTCGGCTCTGACTCGGGGTCGGCGTCGGCACCGCTGGACGCCGACGCGTCCGACTCGTCGCCGAACGCGATTCCGTCGGTCGCCGAATCGCCCGCTGACCCGGCGAGCGGATCGGGGTCCGTCCCGTCGGTCGATGCCGTTTCGTCGTCGTCGTCGCTCGATGCCGCCGGCGCGTTGCCTTCGCTCGACGCCGAACTCCCCTCGCTCGATGTCGGCGCGGCGTCCGCCGCGTCGCGGCTGCGGTCGGCGGCCGCGAGGATGTCCTCGGACTCGACTTCGAGCGTCGACGCCGCGGCGTCCGCGTCGCCCGCCTCGATCGCGTCGAGTCGCACGTCGACGGGTTCGTCGGACGGCTGCGCGCCGCGGACGACCGGCGAGAGCACGGTTTCGAGCTTCTCGCGACAGCCGGGACACAGCGTCGCGGTCGACCGGAGCGAGTCGTCGGGGACCACGTCGTACTCGCGCACCTGAGCGTCCGCGGCGGCGCCACAGAAGTAACACGCAGACAGGTCTGGCATATCCGCGAGGTGAACGGCGACCGACAAAAATGCTCGGACCACCGCACTCAGACGGCGGCATCCCGCAACTTCGTATATGTGCGTGCTGGTCGTCATCGGGACACATGATCGAGGACGTTCTGGTCCCGGTCGACGAGTCGCCCCAATCCGAGGCCGCTCTGCAGTACGCGCTCGACGAGTTTCCCGACGCGTCGATCACGGCGCTCCACGTGATCCGACTGCCGGAGGGGTACTGGTCGGCGTTCTCGGACTCCGAGCAGGGACTCCCGGGGTACGACAACGCGCACAGTCTGGCGCGGGAACTGCTGGAGCGGGCCGAACAGACGGCAGCAGAACACGGTGGCAACGTCGACACGGCGGTCGCAACGGGCGATCCGGGACAGGAAATCGTCGAGTACGCCATCGAGAACGACGTCGACCAGATCGTGATGGGAAGCCACGGCCGCAAGCGAGCGAGCCGGCTGCTGTTCGGGAGCGTCGCCGAAAAGGTCGTTCGCAACGCACCGATGACCGTGGTCGTGGTCCACGACGAGGAGTGAGCCCAGCGAGTTTCCGTCACTCTTTCCCTACGGTCAGTCGTGTCGGAAACGCCGAAAGACTCGCTGACGCTCGTCTTTCGAGCTTGAGGCTCTCCTTCGCTTATCGCTCAGTCGTGCCGAAAGCACCGCGGGACTCGCTACGCTCGCCCCGCGAGCTTCCGTCACTAATCGTGACGGAAGCACCGCTGACCGGTCATGACCATCGCCACGTCGCGCTCGTCGGCGGCCTCGATGACGTCCTCGTCGTTGACCGACCCGCCGGGCTGGATCACGGCCTCGATGCCGGCGTCGGCAGCCAGCTCCAGCGCGTCCGGGAACGGGAAGAACGCGTCCGAGGCCATCACGGCGCCGTCGGCGTCCTTGCCCTCGGCGTCGGAGTCGGCTTTCATCTTCGCGATCTCGACCGCGTCGACGCGGGAGACCTGTCCGGCGCCGACGCCGACCGTCTCGGTGCCGTCGGCGAACAGGATCGCGTTGGACTTGACGTGCTTGATCGTCTGCCAGGCAAAGAGCAGCGATTCGAGCTGCTCGTCGGTCGGTTCGCGCTCGGTGACGACTTCGAGATCGTCGACCGTCAGCGACTGGCGGTCGCGCTCCTGCACGAGGCGGCCGCCGGCGAGGCGCTTCTCGGTGTGGTGCTCGACCGGCGTGTCGAGCGTGCCGACGTCCAGCACGCGCAGGTTGTCCTTCTCGAACAGCTCGTCGAGGGCGTCGTCGGTGTAGCCCGGCGCGACGACGACCTCCTTGAACGAGTCGGTGATCTCGGCGGCGGTCTCGGCGTCGCACTCGCGGTTGAGCGCGACGATGCCGCCGAAGGCGCTCTTGGCGTCCGTCGAGAGCGCGTCGCGGTAGGCGTCGGCGAGGGTATCCGCGACCGCGGCGCCGGCGGGGTTGGTGTGCTTGATGACGGCGGCGGCGGGGTCGTCGTACTCCTTGACGAGATTCAGCGCGGCGTCGGCGTCGTTGTAGTTGTTGTACGAGAGGCTCTTGGCGCCCTCGTTGAGCTGGTCGGCGGAAAGCACCGACGCCTCCTCGCAGGAGTAGTCGGCGTACGCCGCGGCGTCCTGGTGGGGGTTCTCGCCGTACCGGAGGTCGGCGACCTGGTCGCCGGACGCGAGGAATCGGGCGGGAAGCTGCTCGTCCGAGTTCTCGGGCGTGCGGACGACCTCGTTCGCGTAGTCGACTTCGACGCGGTCCTCGGCGAACCACTTCACCGCGCGGGGGTAGGCCTTGAACTCGCCCTCGTAGAGCACGCGATCTGCGAGGTCGTCCTCGTCGTCGCCGTCGTACACCGGGATCGGCTCCTGGGTGACGATCGGCCCGGCGTCGACGCGGGACTCGACGACCTCGCCGTCGTCGTCGGTGGCGTCCGTGACGACGTGGACGGTACAGCCCGTGACGTCGACGCCGGCGTCGAGCGCGTCGCCCCAGGCGTCCATGCCGGGGAACGCGGGCAACAGCGAGGGATGGACGTTCAGCGTCGGGGGCTGGGCGTCGAGGAACGTCTCCGAGAGGATACGCATGTAGCCGTCGAGGCAGACGAGATCGTAGTCGTAGCCGTCGAGCGCATCGTTGACGCGCTCTTCGTGGGCCTTGCGTCCCAGTCCCTCGGGCTGTTCGACGACCTCGGTGGGAATGCCGCGCTTCTCGGCTTTCTCGAGAACGGGGGCGTCGGCGTCGTTGGTCACCACGACCGCGAGCTCGGCCCCGCCGGGGGCGAGATCCGCGACGTGCATCAGGTTTCGTCCGCGATTGCTCGCCAGGCCAGCGATCCGTGTCATACCCGAAGCGGCGCGCGCGGAGGCAAAAGTAGTTGCGATACCGAACACCGAAATATGCACGTTCGTGGTTATATTCGCGTCTCGTCCGGTGGAGGGTGCGGTGATGTATCCACGTCTGTGGTTCCAGCGTTCCGACACGCTTTTTGTCGCCGGCGGGGCAGCCTAGCCTATGACAGAATCGCTGTACGCCGTCTCGCCGCTCGACGGGCGCTACGCCGGTCGGACCGCGCCGCTGTCGCCGTACGCCAGCGAGGCCGGGCTGATGCGCGCTCGGATCCGCGTCGAGGTCGAGTATCTGATCGCGCTCGCCGATCTGGACGAGACCGAACTCGGGCTGGACACGCAGGACCGGGCGACGCTGCGGGCGCTGTACAAGAACTTCACCGAGGAGGACGCCAAGGTCGTCAAACAGTTGGAGACCGAGGGGTACGCGGGCTACTCGGCGACCAACCACGACGTGAAGGCGGTGGAGTACTTCGTCCGCCACCGACTCCCCGACGACATGGAGCACGTCTCCTCGTGGATCCACTTCGGGCTCACGAGCGAGGACGTGAACAACCTCGCCCACCGCCTGCTCGTGCGCGACGCCATGGAGGAGGTCATCGTCCCCGAACTCACGAGCGTCCAGAGCGCGCTGACGAAACTCGCCCGCGAGTACCGGGACGTTCCGATGCTCGCTCGCACCCACGGTCAGCCCGCGACGCCGACGACGTTCGGCAAGGAGATGGCCGTCTACGCCGCCCGCGTCGGCCGCGCGCTCGGGGAGGTCAAGCAGGCCAAAGACGGCCTCGCCGGCAAGCTCGGCGGCGCCAGCGGGACGTTCGCGGCCCACGTCGCGGCCTACCCCGAGGTCGAGTGGCGCTCCTTCTCCCGCGAGTTCGTCGAGCGCCTCGACCTGGAGTACGCGCCGCTGACGACGCAGGTCAACCCCTGTGACGATCTGGCGTCGCTGTTCGACGCGCTCGGCCGAATCAACGCCGTCCTGCTCGACCTGGATCTCGACGTCTGGCTGTACGTCAGTCAGCGCTACCTCGGGCAGGAGGCCGCCGAGGGCGAGACGGGCTCCTCGACGATGCCCCACAAGGTCAACCCGATCGACTTCGAGAACAGCGAGGGCAACCTCTCGAAGGCCAACTCCGATCTCGACTTTCTGGCGGACTACGTCACCACCTCGCGGCTCCAGCGCGACCTTTCGGACTCGACGGTCAAGCGCAACATCGGCGGCGCGTTAGCCCACTGCCTGATCGGCTACACCAAACTGCAGAACGGGCTCGACAAGGTCGTCCCGAACGAGCAGGTGATGCGCGACGACCTCCAGGGAACGCCCGAGGTCATCGGCGAGGCCGTCCAGACGATCCTCCGCCGGGAGGGTCACGAGGACGCCTACGAGCAGGTCAAGGAGCTCACGCGCGGCGAGAGCGTCACGATCGAGGACTTCCGCGGGCTGTTCGACGAGCTCGACGTCGACGACGAGACCCGCGCCGAACTGCGCGCGCTGACGCCCGAGACCTACGTCGGGTTGGCGGACGAACTGGTCGGCGACCTGGAGTAACGCCGCTGTCGGACGTCGGCCGGACGCCGCCGGACGCACAGATTTTTCTCGCCCGGCCGGAAACACCGGCGAACGTGCCATCAGAGAAAGAAAAGATGCTGGCGGGCGAGCCGTACGATCCGACCGATCCGATGCTCGTCGACGATCGCGAGCGGGCGCGAGATCTCACTCGTCAGATCAACGATGCCGATCCGAACGACGCCGATCGGCGCCGCGAACTACTCGACGAACTGTTCGGCTCGATCGGCGAGAACGTCACCGTCCAACCCTCGTTTCGCTGCGACTACGGCTACAACGTCCACGTGGGCGACGACTTCTTCGCCAACTACGACTGCGTGTTTCTCGACGCCTGCCGGATCGAATTCGGCGACGAGTGCATGCTCGCCCCCGGCGTCCACGTCTACACCGCGACCCACTCGATCGATCCGGTCGAGCGCACTTCCGGAACGGAGTACGGCGAGCCCGTCACCGTCGGCGATCGCGCCTGGATCGGCGGCCGGGCCGTTCTCAACCCCGGCGTCTCGGTCGGCGACGACGCCGTCGTCGCGTCGGGCGCGGTCGTGACCGACGATGTCCCCGACGGCGTCGTGGTCGGCGGGAACCCCGCGGAGATCATTCGGGAGGTGTGAGGGCCCGTCTCGGCACGGCCCCCACGAAAGGAGACACGTACTTACGATTACTTGCCGAATAGTTTCACATACCCTCCCGAAATTGGGGAAGAATGCGGTCGATTTGGTAAGTCAATCCGGCATTACGTTTTATCCTACCATTTCGACCTTCGAACTGTCGCTATGCAACAGCAAACGCGCCGAACGATTCTGAAGACGACGGGGGGAGCGGTGGTTCTGGGGACGCTGGCCGGCTGTACCGGGGGCGATCCCGACGAGGGGGACGACAACGAGTCGAGTGGTAACGAGTCGACCGGCAACGAGTCCGACGACTCGATGGACGAGGAGGCGATGGCGAACCTGCGGGTCGCGCACCTCTCGCCCGACGCGCCCAACGTCGACGTGTACGTCGGCGGCGACCCGGTGCTCGAAGACGTGCCCTACCGCGCCGTCAGCGAGTACCTCGAACTCGCTCCGGGGACGTACGAGGTGATGATCACGGCCGCCGGCGATCAGGACACGGTCGTGTTCGACGACGAACTGGAGGTTCCCGAAGGCAATTTCACCGTCGCAGCGCTCGGCGAACTCGCCGAGGAGAACCAGCCCTTCGCGCCGGTGGTGCTCGAAGACGACCTGAGCGATCCGGGCGAGATGGCCCGTGTCAGGCTCGTCCACGCCTCGCCCGACGCGCCCGCCGTCGACGTCACCGTCGCCGAGAGCGGCGACGCGCTGTTCGAGGACGTCGCGTTCGGCGAGGCCGCGGCGGCCGAGGTGCCCGCCGGCAGCTACACGCTCGAAGTTCGCCCGGCGACCGAGAACAACGACGGCGAGGTCGCCGCCACGTTCGACGTCGAACTGATGGCCGGCACCGTCTACTCGGCGTTCGCGGTCGGCTACCTCGCGCCGGGCGACGCGCCCGCGGACGAACCGTTCGACCTCGAAGTGGTCGTCGACGCCGGGCCGGAGATGGCCCAGCTCCGTGCCGCGCACATGTCGCCCGATGCGCCCAACGTCGACGTGTACGTCGACGGCGACGCCGCGCTCGAAGACGTGCCCTACCGCGCCGTCAGCGAGTACCTCGAACTCGCGACGGGAAGCCACGACGTGATGATCACGGCCGCCGGCGATCAGGACACGGTCGTGTTCGACGAGACGATCGAGCTCTCGGACGGCGCCTACTCCGCGGTCGCGCTCGGGGAACTCGCCGAGGAGAACCAACCCTTCGCCGTCGAGCTCTACGAGGACGACCTGAGCGATCCGGGCGAGATGGCCCGTGTTCGGCTGATCCACACCTCGCCGGACGCGCCCGCGGTCGACGTCACGCTCCACGGAAGCGGCGACGTGCTGTTCGAGGACGTCGCGTTCGGCGAGGCCGCGACGGCCGAGGTCCCCGCCGGCAGCTACACGCTCGAAGTTCGCCCGGCGACCGAGAACAACGACGGCGAGGTCGCCGCCACGTTCGACGTCGAGGTGATGAGCGGCGGCGTCTACACGGCGTTCGCGACGGGCTACCTCATGCCCGGCGACGCGCCGGCCGACGAGCCGTTCGACCTGGAGATCGCGGTCGACGCCGAAGCCGGGGGCGACTGAACGCCCGATCGGCCCTCCGAGCGTTCGCCACCCTTACTCCACGTCTTTTCGCCGGAACCACTCCCGACTCGCCAGCACCAGCGCAGCCGTTCCGGCGAGCAGAATCGCCGCGCCCGCGAAGTCGTACGTTCCGTCGACGAGGATGTCGGCCGGCGCGTAGTACCGCGTCGGCGAGAGCGCGCCGAGCGGTTCGACCGCGGTTCCGGCGACGACGGACTCGAACAGGAACAGCGCGAAGACCGCGCCCGCCGCCGCTCGCTGGGCGAGCGACGCCCGGTCCACCGCGACCGACGCGACGAGTCCGATCGCGCCGCAGGCCAGCAGGTACGGCATCGAGAGAGCGTGCGCCATCAGGATGCGCGCCATATCGACGTCCTCGCCGATCGCGAGGACGCCGACGAACACGACCACGGGCAGCACGGCGTTCGTGACGACGAGCGGGACCAGGAGCGACGCGAACTTCTCGAGGAGCAACCGGCTTCGGGTGATCGGCAGGGACAGCGTCACGTCCATCCGGCCGCGCTCGACGTCGCCGGCGATCAGTCCGGCGCCGGCGTACGCGAAGTACAGCCCCAGCAAGATCACCCACGCGAACGCGTACAGCTCGGTCGCGAGAAAGCCCTCGATCGTGTTGAGCGTCCGGATGCCAAAGGCCTCGACGAGCGACGGCGGGTACGCCTGAATGATCTCGTCCAGATCGGCCGCGCCGGTGATCGAGGGAAAGAGCAGAACGTACATCGTCGTCAGCGCGGCGATACCGGCGGTCATCGCGGCCGACCCCTTGAGTCGCTTGCGGCCGGCGTAGCGGGCGATCTCCAGCATCACCGATCCCCTCCGTCCGATCGCTGATCGGACGTGGATCGCGATCTGTTCGCGGATCGCTCACCTCCGTCCGTCCGCTCACCGTCGTCGTCCCCGTAAAATCGCATGAACACGTCTTCGAGCGGCGCTTCCTCGACGTCGAACTCCAGCAGATCGAACCCCGCCAGGAAGTCCGCGAGTTCGTTCACGTCGCCGGTGTAGGTGAAGGCGACTTCGGTCATCCGCCCTCCATCGTCGTCGGGCGTTTCGACCCGCTCGATCACGGGGTCGTGCGCGCCCGCCAGATCGACCGCGTCGGGATCGACGTCGCCGGCGACCCGGAAGTGGACCGACTTGCCCGACCGTCCGAGCAGGTCCGCGACCGTCTCGACGGCGACGATGCGGCCCTCGCGGATGATGCCGACGCGGTCGCAGATCTGGCGCACCTCGCTGAGGACGTGCGAGGAGAGAAAGACGGTCGTCCCGCGCTCCCGTTCCTCGCGGACGAACTCGTTGAAGCGGCGCTGGAGCAGCGGGTCCAGTCCCGCGGTCGGCTCGTCCATCACGACGAGGTCGGGGTCGTGCATGAACGCCTGCACGAGCCCGAGCTTCTGGACGTTGCCCGTCGAGTAGTCCCGGATCGGCCGATCGAGCGGCGGCTCGAACAGTTCGAGCAGTTCGTCGCGCCGCCGATCACCCTTGATCGACGCGTGGAGGTCGAGCACCTCGCGGCCCGTCGCGGTGTCGTCGAACGCCGGATTCGCGGGCAGGTAGCCGATCCGGCGCTTGGTGGCGACCAGATCTGACTCCTCGCGCACGTCGGCACCCAGCACGGTCGCCGTGCCGTCGGTCGGCGACTGGAACCCCATCAGCGTCCGGATCGTGGTGGTCTTGCCGGCGCCGTTGGGGCCGAGGTAGCCGAACACCTCGCCCGACGCGACGTCGAACGTGACGTCGTCGTTGGCGAGCACGTCGCCGTAGTCCTTCGTGAGCCCGGAGACCTCGATAGCGCTCATCGGATCAACGTCACGCGGAGCGGGGAAAGTCGTTGCGCCGCGCTCCGGACGCCCGGAGGTGCGTCGCGGTTTCACTCGGCGTCGCTCGGCGGGTGCTGGAGGTCGGCCCAGTAGTCGGTGCCGTCGTATCGGACGAGGAACTCGCCGCCCCAGTCGGAGGGCTCGACGGCGTCGTGGTCGCGGAACCGCTCGGCGAGCGATGAAAAGGCGTCGCTGACCGAGCCGTCGTAGTAGCCGCCGTCGATCGCTTCCTCCACGATCTCCCGTTCCGCGTCGCTCAGGCCCGACAGCTCGAACAGGTGCGCCGAGCGGATCCGCTCGGCGAACGCAGCGGCGTTCTCGGCGACGCGCGTCGCCTCGTAGCGGTACTCGTAGGCGTCGACCTCGTCCCTGCCGACGACTTCGAAGGAAAAGCGCTCGCCGTCGCGCTCGACCGCGCCGTACTCGGCCTCCGGAACGAGCACCGACGCCTCGCGGTCGGCGTCGTCGTAGACCGCCGAGGCGCCGACGACACCCTCGCGACCCTCCGGCGGCGGGACGATCCGGCCGAACAGCTCCCTGTCGGGCTCGGGAAGATCCGCGAACGCGATCGTCGCCGCGTCGGGCGCGCTCGCGCCGGGATCAACGTTGATCGTGACTCGCAGTTCCTCGCCGATCCGCGTCTCCGAGCGCGAGAGCTCGTAGTACGCGCCGTCGAACGCGATCGGATCGTCGACGTCGAGGGGCGGCCGGGTGCCCGACGCCGTCGCCGAGCCGTTCTCGGCGGCCGTCCGGACGATCCGTCTCGACGTCTGATCCGGAGGCGAGACCGACGCGCGCTCGGCGATCCTCTCGTCGGAGACCCCCGTCATGATCAGCACTGCGGTCGGATCGGCACAGCCGGCCAGCGTCACGGAGAGGGCGCCAGCCGCGCCCGCGAGGACCTGTCTGCGCTTCATTACTAGCTGGTTTGACACCACCGGTGTATGCTTTGTGCTCGGTCGCAGGTCGAGAAACAGCGAATCGGCGCCGAAAGACGGAGGCGGCCTTAGTCGTCGCGGTCGACCAGCGCGCCGAGCGTCCGCGTCACCGCCTCGGCCGCCCGCTCGACTTCTTCGATCGGGACGTACTCGCGCTCGGAGTGCGCCACGGCGCCCTCGTCGTCGGCGAGATAGCCGGGGCCGAACACGACCGTCGGCGCGTGCGCCGCGAAGTACGACGCCTCGGTGGCCGCGGTGAACGGCCGCACCGCCCCGCCGGCGGCGTCCGCGAGCGTCCGGACCAGCGGGTCGTCGGCGTCGGTCGCAAAGGCCTCCAGAAACGGGCTCTCGCGGTCGGTCAGCGCGAACTCCACCGCAACGTCGTCGGGAACGCGCTCGCGGACGTGGGCTTCGAGCGCCGACCGGAACCCCTCGCTGGTCTCGGGCGGCACCGACCGGCGATCGACGACGACCTCGCAGTCGGCGGGCACCTGGTTGGTCGCGGCGCCGCCCTCGATCGTCGTCGGCGTCAGCGTCGGCGCGCCGAGCGAGTCGTGCGGGTCTGGCGTCTCCTCGCGCTCGTCGAACGTCTCGACGGCGTCGATCAGCTCCCGCACCGCGGCGACGGCGTTGATGCCGTCGTCGGGTTCGGCTGCGTGGGCGCTCTCGCCGCCCAGCGATATCGTGCCCTGGAACCGCCCCTTCGCCGCGTTGCAGACGTCTAACCCTGTCGGCTCGCCGACGATCACGGCGTCCGGCGGTGCGGAACCCGGAACGAGTTCCTCGACGTCGAGCGCCGCCGCGCCGGTCGATAAGGTCTCCTCGTCGGGCGAGACGGCGAGGGTGAACCGGCCTTCGCCCGGATTCACGGTCAAAAAGCCCGCGAGCAGCGCGGCCAGCGGGCCCTTGGCGTCGCACGACCCGCGGCCGTAGATGCGCTCGTCGTCCCGGTCGTAGGGGACGTGGGGAACCACGGTGTCGATGTGGGTGTTGAGTACGACGTGAGTACCAGAAGCGCCGTCTGCTGACTTCCCGGTTCGCGTCGCGATGGTGTTGCCGGCCTCGTCGACCGTCGCGTCGACGCCGTGCTCGGCGAGCGTCTCGACGAGGACGGATCGCATCTCGTCGACCGATTCGTGAGATTCGATCCGCACCGCCTCGTCGAGGAACTCGATCGGGTCGAACCCCTCGCTCCCGCCAGCGCCGCGCTCGCTTTCGGCGCCCATCAGAACCCGCCTCCGAGCGCGTCGCCCAGCGGATCGACTCGGTCGGCGTACTCGAACGCGACCGGGCCGCGCAGCACGGCCGGGCCGTCGTCGGGGACGCGGATGTCGAGGTCGCCGCCGGGCGGGCTGACGCGGATCGCCTCGCCCTCGGCGCGGCCGAGGCGTCGAGCGACCGCGGCGATCGCGACCGCTCCCGTTCCGCAGGCGTCGGTCTCGCCCTCGACGCCGCGCTCGAACGTGCGCTGGCGGAAGCCGTCCCCATCGGCGGCGGCGAGGTTGACGTTCGTCCCCTCGGGGAACGCGTCGGCGTGGCGGACGGACGGCGCGATCTCCTGCAGATCGACGGCGTCCACGTCCTCGACGAACGCCACGGTGTGAGGTACGCCGGTGTTGACCGCCGTAACGGCCAGTTCGCCGACCGCCGCCTCGATCATCGGCTCGTCGTACGACTCGGCGAGCGGGACGTCGGCCGGCGCGAACGCCGGGTCGCCCATCTCGACGCTGACGAGGAACTCTCCGTTCCCCGCCTCCTCGACGGTCGCGGCGCGGTCGCCGGCGCCCGTCTCGATGACGAATTCCGTTTCGCCCGTGCGCTCGTGGGCCCAGGCGGCGACGACGCGGGCGCCGTTGCCGCACATCGCCGCGGTGCCGCCGTCGGGCTGGTACAGCGTCATCTCGACGCGCGCAGGATCGGCGTCGGCGTCGAGATCGAGCACGAGCACGCCGTCGGCGCCCGTGTGGGCGTCCTCGCGGTCGGCGCCGAGGCCGTCCGAGCGGTCACAGTGCTCGACGGCGAACGACGACAGATCGGGGATCGCCGCGGCCTCGGCGGCCTCGATCACGACGAAGTCGTTGCCGGTGCCGTGGTACTTCTCGAAGGGGATCACAGCCACTCGACCTCCCGCTCCAGTCGCGTCACGTCCTCGATCGTCTCGCGTCGCCGGGCGATGGCTTCCTTTTCGCCCGACAGCACGACCGTCGCGGGGCGGGGCCGTGAGTTGTACTGGCTGGCCATCTCGTAGCCGTACGCGCCGGCGTTGCCGATCGCGAGCGCGTCGCCGCGGCGACACTCCGCGATCGAGCGGTCGGTGCAGAACACGTCGGCGCTCTCGCAGATCGGCCCCGTGACGGTCTGTGCGATCGCCGGCCGGTCGGCGGCGTCCGGCGCGACGTTCCGAATCGGGTGGTAGGCGTCGTACATCGCCGGCCGCAGCAGCGTCGTCATGCCGGCGTCGACGCCGATCACGCGACCGTCGGGCGTCTCCTTGACCGTGTTGACGTCGGTCAGCAGGACGCCGGCGTCCGCGACCAGATAGCGGCCGGGTTCGATCTCCAGAGTGGCGTCGACTTCGCCGAGCGCCTCGCGCGTCGCCTCGGCGACGGCGTCGAGATCCAGCGGGTCCTCGTCCTCCCTGTAGGGAACGCCGAAGCCGCCGCCGATATCGACGAACTCCAGGTCGACCGGCGAGTTTCGCGCGAGCTCGCCCATCCGCGAGACGAGCTTGCGGTGCGACTGGAGGTCCTCGCCGGAGATGCCGCTGCCGGCGTGGGCGTGGATCCCGACCACGTCGAAGCCGCGATCGTCGGCTTCCGCGAGCGCCTCGCCGGCGCGCTCGTAAGGGACGCCGAACTTGGCGTCGGCGCCCGTCGCGACTTTCTCGTGGTGGCCGGCGCCGACGCCGGGGTTGACGCGGACGCAGAGGCGTCCGTCGTAGCCTCTGGATTCCAGCCGGTCGAGCGTGTCCAGCGCGCCGATCGTGATCGTCAGATCGTCTGCCCCCTGGGCCCAGCGCCCGACCACGGTGTCGAGATCCTCGGTCGGAGGGTTGACGGCGGTGTACTGGACGCGTTCGGACGGGACGTCGGCGTCGAGCGCGCGGACGGTCTCGCCCGCCGACGCGCACTCGATTCCGGCGCCTTCGGACTGGAGCGTCCGCAGGACGGGCCGGGCGGTGTTCGCCTTCGCGGCGTAGTGGACGTCGGCGTCCGGGAACGCGGCGGCGAGCCGGCGGTAGTTCTCGCGCACCCGCTGGAGGTCCAGCACGTACAGCGGGCTGGCGTACTCCGAGAGGAGTCGCCGCAGCCGCTCGGCGTTCCAGTCGGTGAGGCGTCTGATCTCGGGATTCTCTGGCATCGTACAGTCGATCTCTGTGCTGTCGTCGTCGCTCATATCGACCGGATCACTCCCGGAGCGCGTCCTCGCGCTCGGTGGCCTCCAGCGTCTCGTCCTCGATGTGGGTGGCGACGACGGCGGGCTTGAACGCGCCGCCCTCGATCATCTCGTGGTCGCTGACCGAGGACTCGACGAAGCGCTGGAACGCCCGGCGCTCGGGCGGCAGTTCGCCGTAGACGACCTCCTCCTCGACGAGGTCGTAGACGGGGATCCGGGGCGTCAGGAGCGTGTTCTCGCCGACGACGCTGTTCTCGCCGACGACGAAGCCGCTCGTGACGCGACAACCGGCGCCCAGCGAGACGCCGTCCTCGACGATCACGGGGGCGTCCTCGACCGGTTCGAGCACGCCGCCGATCAGCGTGTTCGCGCCGAGCTTGACGTTCTCGCCGATCTGGGCGCAGGAGCCGACCGTGTCGCACGAGTCGATCAGCGTCCCGTCGCCGACGTGGGCGCCGATGTTGACGAACGAGGGGGACATCATGATGCAGTCCTCGCCGAGGTAGGCGCCGCGTCGGATCGCCGTCCCGTCGGGCGTGTTGCGCGTGCCGCGCTCGTTCAGGTCGGCGGTCTCGCGCAGCGGGAGCACGTCGTGGTAGTCGACGCCGCCGTACTCGCGGGCGACCGTCTCGCGCAGGCCGAAGTTGAGCAGGATGCCCTGCTTGACCCACTCGTTGGCCTCCCACTCTCCACCACTCTTCTCGGCGGCGCGCACGTCGCCGGCTTCCAGCGCAGCGAGGAATTCGTCGAGTACGTCGAGGTGCTCGTCGGTCGCGTCGGCGGCCGTCAGCCCGCTCTGCTTGCGCTGCCACAGGTCGTCGATGTCGGATTCGAGGCTCATGACTCGTCGATTACCGCGCCGAAGGTATACCAGTCCGGGTTTCGTCCCGCGAGCCAGACGGCGGCGTCCAGCGCGCCGGCGGCGAACACGCCGCGGTCCTCCGCGCGGTGGGAGAGGCTGAGGACCTCGTCGTTGCCCGCCAGGATCAGCTCGTGCTCGCCGCGGATGTCGCCAGCGCGCCGGGCGAACACGCCGATCTCGTCCTCGTCGCGCGGGGCGTGGCCCTCGCGGCCGTAGACGGGGTCGACGTCGCGCTCCTCCTGGACGGTCTCTAAGATGGAGTTGGCGGTGCCCGAGGGCGCGTCGACCTTGCCGTTGTGGTGCGATTCCATCAGTTCGAGGTCGTAGCCGTCCAGCGCCGCAACGGCTTCCCCGACGACCCGCTGGAGGACGTTGATCCCGCGCGAGAAGTTGGTCGCCTTGAGCACGGGGATCTGCTCGCTGGCGGCGCGCAGCGACGCCTCGGCGTCCTCGTCGAACCCGGTGGTGCCGATCACGAGCGCGACGCCGGCCTCCACGCAGGCGTCGGCGACCGACAGCGTCGCCTCGGGCGTCGAGAAGTCGACGACGGCGTCGACATCGTGCTCGGCCAGCGCGTCGCCGATCTCGGCGACGGGCCGGACAGGGACGTCCGATCGCTCGCCGGCCTCGCTCGCGAAGCCGACCACGACGTCGACGTCCTCGCGCTCGACGCCGGCGTCGACGACCTCGCCGCCGGTGCGGCCGGTAGCGCCGACGACCGCGACGCGCGTCATCCCTCGACCTCCGCAGGGCTGGCCGCCCGCTGCTCGTCGAGGTCGTCGAGCAGGTTCGCGAGGTCGATGCGGTACTCCTCGGCGAGCCGCGAGAGCGGGGAGCGAAGCGTCGGCGGGCAGTGCCCGCGGATGTGCATCGCCTCCTTGACCGGGATCGGGTTGGTCTCCCAGAACAGCGCCCGGGTCAGCGGGGCGAGCTCGTGGTGGATCGCGCGGGCCCGCTCGAAGTCGCCCGACAGGCCGGCGCCGACCATCGCGCAGGCGCGCTCGGGCTCAACGTTGGCGACGACGCTGATCCCGCCTGTCGCGCCGACAGATAGCATCGGCAGCGTCAGCCCGTCGTCGCCCGAGAGCACCGCGAAGTCCTGATCGCGCGTGCGCTCGACGATCTCGGAGATCTGGTTCAGGTCGCCGCTGGCGGCCTTGAAGCCCGCGATGTTCTCGTGGCGGGCGAGTTCGACCGCGGTATCCGGTTCGATGTTTCGGCCCGTCCGCGAGGGGACGTTGTAGACGATCTGGGGCAGGTCGACCGCGTCGGCGATCGTCCGGTAGTGCTCGACCAGCCCGCGCTGCTCGGGCTTGTTGTAGTACGGCGAAATGAGAAGGAGCGCGTCGGCGCCGGCGTCCGCGGCGCGCTCGGACAGCTCCAGCGCCTCGCGGGTGTTGTTCGAGCCGGTGCCCGCGATCACGGGCACGTCCTCGACGGCGTCGACGACCGTCTCGACGACCTCGACGTGCTCGTCGTGGGTCAGCGTCGCGCTCTCGCCCGTGGAGCCGACGGGAACCAGTCCGTCGACGCCCGCGGCCTCCAGTCGCTGTGCGTCGGCTCGCAGTCGTTCGTGATCGATACTCTCGTCGTCCTCGAAGGGCGTGACCATCGCGGGGAACACGCCGCTGAATAGCTCCTGTGTCATGTGTGTGGTGTGTTCGATCGGGTGTCGTTCTCGGATGCTGTGTCGCGCTGCAGGGGTTTCAATCGAATGATCGACCGGTCGACGCGCACCCCCGACGAGGTCGCCAGCCTCGCCGCGAGCGCTCTATCGGGCCGGTTTTTTCAGAATAGCGGCGGCGCTCCCGCTCGCGGCGCGGCGTCCGGCCGAGCGACGAGCGGGACTGCTCACGGTAGTGTCACCGTGGCGCCCCGACTTATCGTTTCTGGTACCGGGACGGCCGAGAGCGTCGGCATCTCTCCACGTCGCGGAATTTATCAGGTGCGAGTGGGAACACCCTCGCGTATGAGACACCTCGGCCTGAAGGTACGGATGGCGGTCGTCAGCACCATCCTGTTCGCGTTCTTTGCGTTCGCAGCGGGAGTAGCGACGATCGTGTTCAACCTGCCGTTGGCCGCAGTACTAGTGCTCGCAGTCGGGTTCGCCGGGTTCCAGTATCTGCTCGGGACGAAGATGGCGCTGTGGAGCGTCGGCGCCGACGATATGCCCGAAGACCAGTACCGTGAGATCCACCGCGCGGTCGAGGACATGTCGAAGGAGATGGGGATCAAGAAGCCTCGCCTGATGGTCGCCCAGATGGGCGTTCCCAACGCCTTCGCAACGGGCCGAAAGGGCAACGGGACCGTCGTGGTCTCGACGGAACTGATCCACACGCTCCAGCAGGACGAGCTGGAGGGCGTGCTCGCACACGAACTCGCCCACATCGCGAACCGCGACGTGGTGACGATGACGCTGGGACAGTCGGTCGCCGGCATCGTCGGCATCGCCGTCCAGTGGCTGGTGATCGCGACCGGCGACAACGAGATCGCCGACCTCGTGCTGGGCTGGATCGCCGGTATGCTGACCCAGATGTTCGTGATGATCTTCGTGCTCGCGATCTCCCGGTACCGGGAGTACATCGCCGACAGCGACGCCGCCGACGTGATCGGCAGCGGCGAGCCCCTCGCCCGTGCGCTGGAGAAGATCCAGCGCGGCGCGCAGGGTCGCGAGAGCAACATCGACGACTCGGTCAGCGCGCTCTGTATCTTCGGCGACGGCGGCGGGCTCAAGAAGCTGTTCTCGACCCACCCCGACACCGAAGAGCGCATCCGGCGGCTGCGAAGCTACTGACGCCATCGTCGGGGCGCCCCTGACGAACGAAGGTATTTATTGCCGCCCGGGCGAACGGCAAGCATGACCGACATCCACTCCGGGCAGCGCGTCGCCGTGCTGGTCGACGCCCAGAACCTGTACCATAGCGCCCAGAGTCTCTACTCGAACAACATCGACTACTCGTCGCTCTTGGAGAAGAGCGTTCAGGGTCGCGAACTCACGCGAGCGATCGCGTACGTGATTCGCGCGGACTCGCCCGAGGAGGAGAGCTTCTTCGAGGCGCTGACCGACATCGGCTTCGAGACGAAGATCAAGGACATCAAGACGTTCAGCGACGGCTCGAAGAAAGCCGACTGGGACGTCGGAATGAGCTTAGACGCCGTCACGCTGGCCAACCACGTCGACACCGTCGTGCTCTGTACCGGCGACGGCGACTTCTCGCGGCTCTGCTCGCACCTGCGCCACGAGGGCGTCCGCGTCGAGGTGATGAGCTTCGAGTCCTCGACCGCCGACGAACTCAAGGAGGCCGCCGACTCGTTCCTCGACCTGAGCGAGCGGACCGAGACGTTCCTGCTGTGAACCGTCGGCGTCTGGTTCCCGCGTAGCGTTCGCGAACTGCCGACCGGACGCGACTCGCCGCTCGACTCCCCGAAGCGATCGCTACTCGGGGTGGAGAACTGCCGAAGAAGTGCGCGTTTAGACGGTGGGGCCGTCGTTCGTGACGCCGATCAGCAGCGATCCTGCGGCCATGCCGAGCGCGGCGACGCCGCCGAGGAGTACGGGAATCCCGGTTCCGTTCGCGCCGATCGCCAGCAGGAGCACGCTGGAGACAACCAGTAGGAACGCCCCCAAACCGACTTTCGTCGTATCCATAACTGTACGTTGGATTACGTCCCCGCGGCTTATAGCTTTCTCTCCGAATGCGTGCGGGTAGGGTGGTAACGAATGACAAATGACGAGCAGTGAGTGAAACGGTGCCAACGACCACGGACGGGTCGAAGCCCTTTCGCACCCCGAGTCCGAACCGGGCGTATGACCGACGATTCGGGCGCGGGCGGCCTCGGCGACGACGGCGACGATCTCCGGCGCGTGGCGGACTACCAGTTCGGCGCCGGCGCCGGGGCGCTGCTCTTCCCGCAGGACGACGACTACGAGGTCAAGCGCAGCAGTTCGGGACGCCCGAGTCAGGTGCTCGCGGACGGCGGTCGGCTCGTCACGCTCGGCGTCGACGGCCGATTCACGCTCGGACTGGAGGGCGGGCGCCGACTCGCCGGCCTCGATCACCCGAAGAACAGAGTCGTCGTCGGAGACGACAGCGAGCCGTTCGTCCGCGAAGGCAAGAACACGTTCGCGAAGTTCGTCACCGAAGCCGATCCGGAAATCCGCCCCGGCGACGAGGTACTCGTGGTCCACCGAGAGGGGCGCCTGCTCGCGGTCGGTCGGGCCGAGCTCTCCGCGGATGCCATGCTCGACTTCGACGCCGGGATGGCCGTGCAGGTTCGCGACGGCGCCGACGAGTGACACGGTAGACGTCGACCACTGGTCGCCGCCGCACGACACCCACCGAACCGTTTTATCCGATCGACCCCCTTGTGCGAGCAGTGACAGCCGAGCCGGCTTCGGAGTTCGAGTTCGAGCTGCTGGTCTGTCGGTGGGTCGAGCGCGAGTGGCCCCCGGGCGACGAGCGCGACGCCGAGCGCGCGGTGCTGGTCGCCCGCCAGCTCGGCACGAAGCGGCGCCGCTGGGACACGATCGCGATCGAAGCCGACCGGGCGGCGCTCCGGCGGCGCGCGAACTTCGGCGCCGAGCGCCTCGACGGCGACCTGCTGCACGTGGTCCGGTCGGCGCCCGCGGACTGGGCGTGGTACCGTGACTGCCTGCCCGATCCGGGCTACGCCTGGCGCTACGTGCGCGAGGCGATCCACGAGGCCGACGATCGGGACATTCTCGACGTGCGACGGAACGGCAACCGCATCGAGATCCGCCGGAAGTGGGTCTATCCGGACTGGATCGACCGGATCGTCGCGATCGAGAACAAGCCCGATCTGGACGCCAGCGCGGCCCGGGCCCTGCGCCCGCAACTGGAGCGGGACGTCGCGCTCGCGCTGGCCGACGAGGCGTGGGTCGCGACGACCGCGACCGGCGAGCGCGTCGAGCCCGCGATTCTGGAGGACATCCCCGTCGAGGCAGGCGTACTCGCCGTCGATCCCGCCGAGCGGTCGGCGTCGGTCGCCTGGCACCCGCGGACGCTCGACGCCGACGCGCCGGGCACCCGGATCGAGGACCGAGCCGACGACGCCGACTCGGAGTACGTCCAGTCCGCGGGAACGTTCGAGTACGTCGCCCCCGAGCGAAAGCGCGAGCTCCGGCTCCGGATCGCCGAGCGCGCCTACGAGCGGGGCTGGCGCTCCTTCGTCGACTCGATGCGGCCCGACTGCCGGCACTTCCGACTGCTCGACGCCGATGGCCAACTGCTGCCCCGCTGTGACGCCAAAGAGTGCACCCAGACCAGCGCGGAGTGCTCGGGATCCTGTCCGGAGTACGAACCTGAGCCGCCGGCGTGGCGCCAGCGCGGGTGGCCGATCGAGGGCGGACCCGGGAAGCGGCTGCAGCAACTGCTCGCAGAGCGGCGGCGGCGGCATCGTCCGGGTCTGTGAGACGCCGCGGTCAGTGAGCGCCGCGGCGTCGGTGGCGTCGACCCGGATATCGGGAGAAAGCGGCCGCAGAACGACGTTCAATCCGACACTTCGACCTCGATCTCGTCGCGCTCGGCGGTCAGCCGGAACGTGGGGACGCTCCGGTACTCGACCTCGACGACGCCCTTGCGCCGCAGGCTCTGAAGTCCCGATCGGACGTCCTCGGTGTCGGGGTCGACGTCGTAGGCCTCCCGCAGCGAGTGGAGCACCGACACCACGCTCTCGGAGCGCTCGTCCGGCCCGGCGAGCACGTCCAGAATCTGCGCCTGGAGTTCGGGGACGCGGACGACGCTGGGCACCTCGTCTTCCTCGCCCTCGACGCCCGGCTCGACATCGACCATGTCGTTGGCCTCGGCGGTCGCCCGGATCAGGCTGTTGTCGTCGCGGTAGTAGTAATCGCTCAGCTCCGATTCGAGGAACTGGTGGACCTCGCTGCCGCTGTCGAGGGCCCACCGGTCCTGCAACTCGCCGTTCTTCGTCGGCTGGAGCTCGACGACGTCGGCGAGCCGGTCGCGAGCCTCCTCCGAGAGCGTCATCGCGTGGTGGTATCGGGGCGCCCGTACTTGCCAGTTCTGGATCCGGCGTCGGACGGGGCACACGTAGAAGGGCGGTGCCGTCGTAGACGTTTCCATGGGTCGCACTACCAGACTCAGCCGCGTCGACGAGGTACTGGACGAGCTCGATTACCCCGTAGTGCGCGCGGACGCCGCCGACGCACTCTCGGACGTGACGCTCGAACTCGCCGACGGCGAGGCGAACCTCGGCGAGGTCGTCTCGGAGACCGCCAGCGACTCCTTCGAGTCGGTGGACGAACTCAACAGCGCCCTCAACAACGCGCTGCCGCGGGAAGCCGTCGGCGAACCGTACCAGTCGGAAGGCGAGGGGTAGCGCTCGTCGCGGCCGGCGGATCTGGCCGTCCTGACGCCGCCGTCGAGCAGTCGAACGGCGACCGCGGGTGTTAAAACCCCGCCGCCGATAGGAATGCTCAACAATGGAGTTTTGCGACGAGTGCGGTTCGATGATGAAAGCCGACGACGAGCTCTGGATCTGCGACAGCTGCGGCAACAAGCAGCCCAAGAATCCGGACGCCAACTACGTCATCACCGACGACCAGGAGGCCAGCGAGATCATCGAGACCGAGAAGGGCGGTAGCGGCCTGCCCAAGACCGACGCGCGCTGTCCCGAGTGCGGGCACGACCGCGCGTACTGGTACATGCAGCAGATCCGCGCGGCAGACGAGTCCGAGACTCGCTTCTTCGTCTGCACCGAGTGCGAGCACAAGTGGCGCGAAGACGACCACTAACGACCTTTTTGCAGGAGCACCGCGACCGATCTCCGATCGGTCGCTCGACCCCGCCAAAAATTTCGACCAAAAAAGGCGCTCGCGTGCAACCGCGCTCGCTTCGCTCGCTCGGATGCTGTCAACGGTCCAATGTTTGCTAACATATACCAGACATCAATAGGCTGGACATCGTAGACTGTATCGATGGCCGCGACGCCACCGCAGGTGACCGCGGAGGGGATCGAAGCGTGGGAGTGCGTCGAAGCGTCGGTCGACACGCTGTTCAGCCTGCCCGTGGTCGCCGTCGAGGGGTACACGCTGGTCTACGAGGACGCCGCGCTCCGGGAGCGACTGCACCGAGCGACCGGCAAGGACATCACGCGATTCTTCTTCGCCACGCAGTTGGCGTTCGACCCGGCGCTCTCGGCGCGCGTCGAGGCGCTGCTCCAGCAGACGGTGACCTCGGCCGCCCAGGGCGCGTTCGCCGATCGACTCGAAGATCGTGGGCTCACCGACATCCAGCACGGCGGCCGCCGCCGCGTCAGCGTCAACGCCGGCGGGCACGCGAGCGCGACAGCGTTTACCGGTAGCTACGAGTGCGACGGGACGGCCATCCCGATCGAGGGGCTACTCGCCGTCTGGCGCGAGGACGGCTTCACCATCGCCGGCGGTGCCCATCCGGTCGGCGACGGCGGGCTCGGCGTCGGCGTCGAGCCGGAACGCTACGAATCCGAGTTGCTGGAGCTGATCGGCGGCGTCGCGTAGCGGGGCGCCGGTGCGGCGTCCCCCGCGGTGCGGGCGAGTTCAGTCGAGGCCGGAAACGTCTTTCCCGCACTCGGGACAGGAATCGGGCGGGCTGGGATAGCCAAAGAGCCAGCCCTGCTTACTGAAGAAGTTTCCACAGTCCGTACACACTCTGACCCGGCTCTTGAGCACGTACTCGAACGTCCACTGGAGGAACAGCAGGAACAGGATGAAGGCGACGACGACTCCAATCATACCGCCAACGTGTCATCGGAGCATTATAAATCCCTCGCGCGACTCCGAAATTATGACCGTACCGCACCCTCAGACGTTCCGCGCGAACGTCAGGTAGCCGGTGTGGCCGACGCCGCGGGTCGAGGGTCGGGAGCCGCGATCGTCGAAGTCCATCTCGCGCTGGATCGTCTCCTGACTCTCGACGTTCGAGAGCCCGGTGTCGCGGGCCGCCTCGACGACCTCGCGCGTGTTCTCGACGAACGGCGAGTATACCGCGACGAACCCGCCGTCGGCGAGCAGGTCCGGTGCGCGTTCGACGACATCGGGGGCGTCCTGGGTGTCCAGCGTGAGCAGATCGAACTCTCCGAAGTCGTCGCGCTCGTCGATCGCCTCTACTACGTCGCCGCTGTTGACGTCGACGCGATCGGCGACGCCCGCCAGCGCCATGTTCTCGCGAGCCACCTCGGCGAACTCCGCCTTCTGCTCGAACGTGGTCACCTCGGCGCCCATGCGACCCAGGTACGCCGAGAGCACGCCGGTCCCGGTGCCGGCGTCCAGAACGCGGTCGCCCGACTGGACGCCGACGTGGCCGACGACCAGCCCGATGTCGCGGGGCATCATCGGCGCGCCCGTCCGCTCCATGTGGTGGAACAGGTCGGGCGAGCGCAGCCGCCGGACCTCGAACGGCTCGTCGAGGTGGGTCGTGATCGTGTCGCCGGGCTGGACATCCTCGGGCACGTCCAGCACGCCCAGATCGGTGCCGAAGTCCTCGCCCGGCTCGACGAGAAACTCGCGGTCCCCGCGGACCACCAGGACCGTCACTCTAGCTGGTCGACCGCGGCGGCGAGATCGCCGTCGTTTGCTTCGAGCGCCTCGCGGGCGGCGTCCTCGCTGGCGCCGGTCCGCATCGCGACGATCTCGACGTCGTCGTCCGGGACGCCGGCCGATTCCTCGGCGTCGTCGCCGCCGGACTCGCTCTCGATCGCGCCGGCCGCGCTACCGGCTTCCTGCTCTTCCGGCGAGCCGACGACCTGGTAGGTCTCCTGGCCGCGCGCGTCGATCTTGTTGACGTCGACGTCCTCGAACACGAGGTCGGCGTCGTCGGTCTCGATGACCACGCGGTTGGCGTCGAGCTCCTCCATGTCGACGCCCATCTGTTCCATCATCTGCTTCATCTTGCGGGGGTCCATACCGCCGCCGCCTCCTCCGAACATACCCGGAGGGTGGCTCCCTGTCGGGAAATAATTGACGCAAGTCGCCGGCGCGCGGTTCCCCCCGAGACCGCTCCGGACGGCAGCTGTGGCCCGGAATTGGGCTCTACCGCTCGTCCGCATCCTCGTCGACCAGCCCGGGAACCACGAGTTCGACCGTCGTCCCGTGCTCGTCCGCGCGGAAGGAGAGGTCGCCGCCGAGCGCGGTCACGCCCGTCTTGACGACCCACAGCCCCAGCCCGCTGCCGTGTTCCAGCGACGTCTCGGACCCGTCTTCGAGCACCGCGACTTCCGTCTGTGGGATGCCGGGGCCGTTGTCGGCGATTTCCAGTCGGATCGCTCGCCCGTCTCTGGCCGTGTCGGCCGTTCGCACGGTGACGACCGACTCGGCGGCGTCGTTGTGCTGAACGGCGTTTTCGAGCAGATTGCCGACGACGAGGCCGAGCAGCGTCGGATCGGTGCGAACCTGAAGCGACTGCGGAACGTCGATCTCGGCGTCGGCCCGACGAGTCGTCTCCGAGCCGGGACCGGAAGCGACCTGCACCGCGGCGTCGACCTCGGCGACCTGCCGCTCGATCAGCGATCGGAGATCGACGACCGACGGCTCGGTTCCCTCGCGGACGGAGCGGTCGAGCTCCCGCGCTCGATCCGCGAGATCGAGCAGTTGCCGGCTCTCGTCGACGACGATCGACGCCGCGTCGGCGAGCTCCGGGTCGTCGATTCCCGACTCGAGCCGCGAGGCGTGTCCCGTCACGACCGTCAGGTCGTTCCGAAGATTGTGTCGCAGCACGCGGTTGAGCACCGCGAAGTGGCGCTCGCGCTGGACGATGTCGGTGACGTCCTGCAGCGCGACCGTGTAGCCCAGCCGGCGTTCGTCGGCGCCGTAGAACGGCGACGCGGTGACGCGGTAGTGGCGGCGCCGTCCGCCTTCGAGCAGTTCGACGTCCTGTTCGTTCCGGTCGAGATCGACGGTCGCCGAGAGGTGGTCGTCCAGCGGATCGCCGACGATCGCCTCGTCGTCGGCGTCCAGCAGCGGGCCGGCGGCCGCGTTGAACGTGATGATCCGCCCGCTGTCGTCGACGATGACGACCGGCGTGTCGACGTCGTCGATCGCGGTGCGCTCGCCGATGCGTCGGGTCGCCGGATCGAACTCGAACATGTCACCCCCGTACAGCGCGTAGGCGTCGAGCAGCATGTGGGGCACGAGTGTCAGCGGCAACACGTTCACGCGCGGTGCCGGCCCGAGTTCGAAGACGTACGACACGAGCGCGAGCGTGGGAAGCACCGGCGTGAGCGCGAGCGCGATCGTCTGGAGTCGGAACAGGCGCCCGTAGCTGACGATCGTCTCCAGGAGGACGACGAGCGAGGCGGCGATGAGCGCCGCGATCAGGGCGAAGCCGGCGACGAGGCCGACGCCCCGGTCGTAGCTCGCGGTCGCCGCGCCGTAGGCCGGCGCGACCCGAAACTCGCTCCACGCGAGGTGGTGGAAGGAGTTCGTCGACACGACCAGCGTCAGGACGCCGACTGCGACGACGACGCCGGCCACCGGCGCCGACCGGAGCAGGCGTCCGCGCCCGGTGTAGGCCAGCGCGAACGCGAACCAGCAAAACGCCGCCCAGCCCCCCGTCAGCCAGAACAGCGCCTCCAGCCCGGCGCGGAGCGCGACCGGCTCGAACACCGTCAGCCCGACGCCGTAGCTGAAACAGACCGCGGCCATCGATCCGACGAGCGCGACGAACCACGTCCCGCCGGGCCGGTCGCGGTACCGGCGGACGAACCACAGAAGCGACAGGTTCGCGAAGCCGGCGCCCACGGTGAGCGCGGCCAGCCAGGTGATTTCCAGCGACAGGGGTGACACGCTCACGACCTGCGCGGGAAGAGTAAAAAGCTTCAGTACCGCGGCAGGATCAGTAGAACTCCCGAACGAGGTCCATCGCGTCCTCGGGCGCGCCGTCGGGAATCTCGGACATGTCCGAGTCGAGTCCGTGACGCTCGCTGTAGGGCACCGAGTCCTCGTCCTTGTAGAGCACGCCCATGTACTCCTTGTCGGCGTCTAGGATCGTCTCTTTGGCCTGCTCGCGATCGGTCGGGTCGTAGTCCTCTTCCTCCGAGAGATCGACCAGCGAGTCGCGGAAGTAGTCGTACGTGTCGACGTCGTTGAACGTCACGCACGGGCTGAACACGTTGACGAAGCCGAAGCCGTCGTGCTCGATGGCCTCCTGGACGATCTCGGTGTGGCGCATCGCGTCCGAACTGAACGACTGCGCGATAAAGGACGCACCCGAGGCCAGCGCGAGCGCCAGCGGGTTCACCGGCGACTGCTTCGAGCCTTCCGGCGTCGTCGAGGTCTCGAAGTCCTCGCGCGAGGTCGGCGAGGCCTGGCCCTTGGTGAGCCCGTAGATGCGGTTGTCCATGACGACGTAGGTCATGTCGACGTTCCGGCGCACCGCGTGGACGAAGTGGCCGGCGCCGATCGAGTAGCCGTCGCCGTCGCCGCCCGCGACCATCACTTCGAGGTCGGGGTTGGCGAGCTTGACGCCGGCACCCACCGGCAGCGCGCGGCCGTGGACGCCGTGGAGCGCGTAGCTGTGCATGTACGTCCCGATCTTGCCCGAACAGCCGATCCCCGCGACCACGAACGTGTCGTCGGGGGAGTTGCCGGTGTTGGCCAGCGCTTTCATCATGCCGTTCATCGTCCCGAAGTCGCCGCATCCGGGACACCAGGTCGGCTGCTTGTCGGATTTGAAGTCTGTGAATCGAACGTCTGAACTCATGCTTTCACCTCCGCGTCTCCCGCGAGCGCGGCCTTGATATCGTCTGCGAGCTCGTCGGCCTTGAACCGCACGCCGTTGTACTTGTTGACCCGTTGCACCCGCTCCAGCGCGTCGTGTTCGAGCAGGTCGGCGAACTGCCCTTTCTTGTTCTCCTCGACGACGATCACGTTCTCGGCTGCCCCGATCTCATCGGAGAGGTCGGGCCGCGGGAAGATGTAGGGCACCGAGAGGAATCGCACGTCGATGCCGTCGTCCTCGAGGAACTCGATGGCCTCCTGCATCGCACCCTCGTTCGAGCCCCACGAGATGACGAGGTTCTCCGAGTCCTCGGCGCCGAACTCCCGGGGCGACCAGTCCTCGCGTTCGCGAGCGGTCTCGACCTTGCGCTCGCGCTTGTCGACCTGCCGGACGCGCATGTCCGTGTCCTCGGTGCGTCGGCCGAGCTCGTCGTGTTCCAGACCGGTCGACATGTGGGCGCCGTCGACCGTGCCGGGGAGCGCCCGCGGGCTGATGCCGTCCTCGGTGTCGGCGTGGGCGCGGAACCGACCCTGCCCGTCGAGCCACTCGTCGACCGACTCGTCGTCGACGACCTTGCCGCGGTCGATCTCGACCTCGTCCATATCGAACTCCTCGGGCGCGAACGTCTGCTCGGTGACCGCCATCGCCAGGTCCGCGACGAGGAACACCGGGGTCTGGTACTGCTCGGCGAGATTGAACGCCTCGACGGTCTTGTGGAAACACTCCGCGACGTTCGTCGGCGCGACGACGAAGCGCGGAATCTCGCCGTGGCCGCCGTACAGCGCCATATTCAGATCGCCCTGTTCCTGTTTGGTCGGCATCCCCGTCGAGGGGCCCGAGCGCATCACGTCACAGATGACCAGCGGCGTCTCGGAGGTCGCGACCAGCCCGAACGTCTCGGTCATCAGGTCGATCCCCGGTCCGGACGTTGCGGTCATCGCTCGCGCACCGGCGCGAGCAGCGCCGAGCGCCATGTTGATCGCCGAGAGCTCGTCTTCGGCCTGGACGACGGTGCCGCCGTACCGGTCGATCCGACCCGTCAAATACTCCATCACGTCCGTCGCGGGCGTGATCGGGTAGCCCGAGTAGAACCGGCAACCGGCGGCGATCGCCCCCATGCCGATCGCCTCGTCGCCGTTCAGCAGGACGTAGTCGTTGTCGGTCGTCTCGAGCTCGTAGTCGAACTCGTCGTAGTTCTCCTGGACGTGGTCGCGACCGAGGCGAGCTGCTTCCTTGTTGTTCTCGACGATCTTCTCGCCCTTCGAGCCGAAGCGCTTCTCCAGCGATTCGTCGAGGTTCTCGATCGGGAACGAGGCGATCTCGCAGGCCGCCCCCAGCGCGACCGTGTTGGCCATGATCGCCCCGCCGGCGTCCTCGGCCAGCGACTTCAGCGGCACGTCGACGGCGTGCATCTCGTCGGGAATCTCGGCGTCCCAGGAGCGCTCGCCGTCGTAGATGATGACGCTGTCTTCGTGGAGTTCGTCCAGGTTCTCGTCGATCGTCCGCTGTGTCAGCGCGACCAGCAGATCGAGTCGGTCCACCACACTTTGGACCTGTTCGGTCGACGTCCGGATCTTGTACGCCGTGTATCCCCCTCTGATCCGGGACGCGAAGTCCTTCGATGTGAACACGTGCCGTCCAGCGCGCGAGAGCGCCTGGGCGAAGATCTTGCCGGTGGAGTCGATCCCGTCACCGGCTTCCCCGCCGATTGCCCAGTTTAAATCCTCGGCCATGGTAGTGGCGCGGAGGTAGCCCGCGCCAAATGAAAAACCTTCTGGAACACCACCAGATGGGCCGGTTGAAACGTCGACTGCGTTCGCTTTCGTTTCCAAAACAATTGCGCGAACAACAACACTTATAGGTGCGTTCCGGGGACGATACGTGCCCAAGGTGAACACACGCACACTGTGTGGGGTTCACGATCACGCGAGTGTGGACACCCGTGGAACGACGACCGGAAACGATCGCCCGGATCCGTCGTGCGCGCTCCGAATCGCGACGCCGTCGTACGCCGAACGCAAGTCCTTAGGCCGCCACCGCTGCTAGGCCAGGTATGGACGAGACAGCGGCGACGGTCAGCGCCGTCGACACCGTCGGTCCCGACACGATCGCGATCACGTTCGAGACGCCGACAGGGTTCGACGCCGAGCCCGGGCAGTTCGTACTCGTGCGGGCGACGATCGACGGCGAGGAGCTCTCGCGGTACTACACGCTCTCCTCGCCGGGCGTCGGCGAGACGTTCGAGATCACGGTCGGCGTCGATCCCGAGGGCGACCTCTCGCCGTGGCTGGCCGACCGCGAGGTCGGCGACGACGTCACGATCGAGGGACCATTCGGCGAAGTCTACTACGAGGACGAACCCAGCGTCGTCGTGTTCGCCGGCGGCCCCGGCGTCGGCCCCGCGGTCGGTCTCGGCGAGGCGGCCGCCAGCGCCGGCGGCGAGGTCTCGATCGTCTACCGCGACGACGAGCCCGCTCACGAGGAGCGACTCTCGGCGCTCGCGAACGCTGGCGCGCACGTCGCGATCGTCGGCGACGACTCGCTGTCCGACGCCGTCGCCGAGGTTGCCGACGAGGGGCAGGTGTACGTGTTCGGCTTTCAGGAGTTCGTCGAAGACGTCCGGGACGCGCTCGAATCGGCGGGTGCAGACTTCGATAGCGCGAAAGTCGAGAGCTTCGGGTGACCGGTCCCGCGGCTAGCAACCGCCCCGTCGGCGCGGCCCCGGGTTCTTTACGCCGCGGCGAAGCCACCTGCTACTATGACCGCCATCGCCGAGTTCACGCTCCCGGCCGCAGACTTCCCGCTCGGGCGGGTGTTCGAGGAGCGTCCCGACGCGACGCTGGAGCTGGATCGGGTCGTTCCGACGGGCGACACCGTGATGCCATTCTTCTGGGTGACCGACCCTGACGGCGATCTGGCGGCGATCCGCGACCTGTTCGACAACCTGCCCGAACTCCGTTCCGCCACGCTGATGGAGATTGTCGGCGACAGGGGGCTCTTTAACGCCGAGTGGGACCCCGAGTACATGGGAATCATGGCGGCCGTCGGCGCCACCGACGTGACGGTCCTCTCCGCGACCGGTTCGATCGACGGCTGGGTGTTCGAGCTGCGGGCCGCCTCGATGGACCAGTTCGCCGAGTTCCGGCGCTACTGCGACGACCACGATATCCCCGTGGATCTCACCCGGCTCAGCCGCCTCTCGGAGATGTCGCCCGGCGACGAGTACGACCTCACGCCCGAGCAGCGCGAGGCGCTCGTTCTGGCCTACCGCGAGGGGTACTACGACGACGTCGGGCGCCCCGATCAGGATGCGCTCGCGGCGCAGTTCGGCATCTCCCGACAGGCGCTGTCGGCCCGGCTCCGGCGCGGCTACCGCAACCTCATCGAAAGCACGCTCGTCCGCGAACACCGCGAGGACGAGCAATGAACGCCTTACGTATGCAACAACGCGGTTGAACGATTCGGACGTGCTAGACGTAGCATGACGAGCGGAGATCGACAGGATCCTGTGGTCACGTACCGCTGCGCCCGCGACGAACGACTCAGCCGCGGCGTCGTCAAGGCGGTGGCGGAGGCCGCCGATATCTCCCCGGCTCCCGACGCCGCTGCCGACTGTGACGCGACGCTCGAACCGCTGTACAACGCCGTCGATCCCGAGGCGCTCGACGCCGTTTTCCGGCCGGCCGGTTCTGACGCCGCGCCCGTCTCGGGCCGGATCACCTTTTCGTACGCCGGCTATGAGGTCACCGCCGAGAGCGACGGCCGAATCTCGGCGCGGCAGCTGGACGCCACTGCCGAAGGCTGTTGACCGGTCGTAGCGACCGCAAAAAATGCAACCCGCCTGAACCGACGAGAGTGCCGTTTCGCGTTACCCGTCGGCGGCGTCGTCCAACTTAAAAAGGTCGCTACACTCGCTTTTTCAGACACCGATAGACTCGCTCCGCTCGTCTATCGAGCCGACGAGAGCGACGAGGAGTAACGCGACGAGTCGCTCTCGTCAAACTCGAAAAACTCACTTCGTTCGTTTTTCGAGACACCGGGAGACTTCACTTCGTTCGTCTCCCGAGCCGACGACTCGGACTCGTCCTTTCAGTCCTCGTCCTCGTCGTCGACGTCCTCGAAGTCGGCGTCGACGAACTCGTCGCCGTCGCCGGCCTCGGGACCGCCGTCGGTGCCCGTGGTCGGATCTGCATCGCCCGGTCCGGCCGCACCGCCCATGCCGCCCGCACCGCCCGCGGCGCCGCCGGCGGCGCCCTGCTGGTCGTACATCTGCTTGCCGATCTCTTGGAGGGCCTCGGTGAGGCTCTCGGTGACCTCCTCGTAGTCCTCCTTGGTGGCGTCGTCGTCTTCGAGGACGGCCTCGACGTCCTCGATCTCGGCCTCGATGTCCTCCCGGAGCGCGTCGTCGACCGCGTCCTCGTTCTCGTCGAGCAGCGTGTTAGCGCGCTGGATCGACTCCTCGGCGGCGTTGCGGGCCTCGATGCGCTCGCGGCGCTGCTGGTCCTCCTCGGCGTGCTCCTCGGCCTCGGCCTGCATCTGATCGATCTCCTCGTCGGAGAGGCCGGCACCGCCCTCGATGGTGATCTCCTCGGAGTTGCCGGAGCCTTTGTCCTCGGCGGAGACGTTGACGATGCCGTTTTCGTCGATGGAGAACGAGACCTCGATCTGGGGCGTTCCGGCCGGCGCCGGCGGGATGCCCGTCAGGTGGAACTCGCCGAGCAGTTCGTTCTCGTTGGCGATTTCGCGCTCGCCCTGGAACACGCGAACCTGCACGGAGGTCTGGTTGTCCGCGGCGGTGGTGAAGATCTTCGACTCCTCGGTCGGGATCGTCGTGTTCTTCTCGATGAGGCGCTCGAAGATGCCGCCCTTGACCTCGATCCCGAGCGAGAGCGGCGTGACGTCGAGCAGCACGAGGTCGTCGACCTCGCCGCCGAGCACGCCGCCCTGGATCGCCGCGCCCAGCGCGACGGCCTCGTCGGGGTTGACGTTCTTCTTGGGCTCCTTGCCCGTCATCTCCTCGACCTGCTCCTGGACCTGGGGCATCCGCGTCGAGCCGCCGACCATCAGCACTTCGTCGAGGTCGTCCTTGGAGTAGCCGGCGTCCTCGAGGGCCTGCTCGGTCGGCTCGACGGTGCGCTCGATCAGATCACTGGTGAGCGACTCGAACTTCGCGCGAGTCAGGCTCTCTTCGAGGTGGATCGGGCCGTCGTCGGTCGCCGTGACGAACGGGAGGTTGATCTCGGTCTCCTTGCGCGAGGAGAGCTCGATCTTGGCCTCCTCGGCGGCGTCCTTGAGTCGCTGGAGCGCCTGGCGGTCCTCGCGCAGGTCGACGCCGTGCTCGTTCTCGAACTCGTCGGCGAGCCAGTCGATGATCGCTTCGTCCCAGTCGTCGCCACCGAGGTCGTTGTCACCGTTGGTCGCGACGACCTCGTAGACGCCGCCGCCGAGATCGAGAATGGAGACGTCGAACGTCCCGCCGCCGAGGTCGTACACGAGGACGGTCTGGTCCTGATCGTCCTCGAGCCCGTAGGCCATCGAGGCCGCGGTCGGCTCGTTGACGATGCGCTCGACCTCGAAGCCGGCGATCTCGCCGGCGTCCTTGGTGGCCTGACGCTGGCGATCGGAGAAGTACGCCGGGACCGTGATGACGGCCTTCTCGACCTCGTCGCCGAGATACTCCTCGGCGTCGTGCTTGATCTTCTGGAGGATCATCGCCGAGAGCTGCTCGGGCGTGTACTCCTCGCCGTCGATCTCGACGGTGTAGTCCTCCTCGCCCATGTGGCGCTTGATCGACTGGATCGTGCGCTCGGGGTTCTGGATCGCCTGATTCTTCGCGGGCTTGCCGACGAGGCGCTCCTCGTCGTCGGTAAAGGAGACGATAGAGGGTGTCGTCCGCTCGCCCTCGCTGTTGACGATGATCTCGGGGTCACCGCCTTCCATCACGGCGAAAGCGCTGTTCGTGGTACCGAGGTCGATACCGAGAATCTTGTTGCTGGCCATCTTGCAAGAGCTTTGTGTGCTGTTCCGTATAAACCTTTCTACACAGTGGCAGATATGCGAATTAAAACCGGGGAGACGGGGCTGTGAACGGTTCTCGACGGACCGTCAGTTTCGCGGTTTTTATGGGACTCGGGACGGCGTCGAAGCGGAACCCGAATCGCCTACTCGTCGTCTTCGGCAGCGGGCTCGACTTCACTCTGATCGCTGTCAGTTTCGGCCTCGGCGTCCTCCTCGGTCGACGCCTCGGCGTCGCTCTCCGATTCCTCCTCGGTAGCGTCGGTGTCGTCGGCCGCCTCCTCGTTGTCTGACAAGTTCTCGTCGGCGGCGTCCGCTTCGTCCGTGCCCTCTTCTTCCGTTTCTGCATCGGCATCTCCGTCGTCGCCGGCGTCCTCCGAATCGGATTCTGCGTCGTCGTCACCGGCGTCTTCGTCCTCACCGGCATCGTTGTCGTCGCCGGAAACATCGTCCTCACCGGCATCCTCCTCGTCGGCATCGACCTCCTCGGAGTCCTCTTCGGCCACCTCGTCGTCTCCCGCGTCGGTGACTTCGGCGTCGTCGGAGTCGCTCTCGTCGACAGCCTCGGACTCGGCGTCGTCGCCCTCGTCTTCGGTCTCGGCGTCGGCGGCTTCGCCGGTCGAGACGGTCACCTGCGCGGACTGGAGCACCTTGTCGGCCATCTCGTAGCCCGGCCGGTACACGTCGACGATGCTGCCTTCCTCTTGCTCGCTGTCGGTCCGCATCATCACCTCGTGGCGCTGGGGGTCGACATCGTCGCCGGGTTCGGGTTCGACCGTCGTGACGTTCTCGTCTTCGAGGATGCGGTCGAACTGCTTGAGCGTCATCTCGACGCCCTCGCGGATGCTCTCGACGTTGTCGTGGTCCTGCTCGGACGCCCGCGTGAGGTTGTCGCGGACCTCGACGAGTCGCTCGACGAGGTCCTCGGTGGCCCGCTCCTTGATGCGCTCTTGCTCGCGCTGCTGGCGCTCCTTGTAGTTCTTGAAGTCGGCCTGCTTGCGCTGGAGCTTGTCCTCGTAGTCCTCGGCCTCCTCGCGCGCCTCCTCGAGTTCCGCTTCGAGTTCGTCGCGCTCGGAGCGGACCTCTTCGAGATCGCTCTCCAGATCCGAGACCGCGTGGTTCAGCTCGATCGCGATCTCGGCCAGCGACTTGACCTCCTGACCGAGCTCCGCGTCGTGGGACGCGACCTTCGCGACCAGATCCTCGCTGATCTCGACGTCCGCCTCGCCGTCCGCGTCGACCTCGGGCTCGACGGGCGCGGCCTCCGTTCCCTCGTCCTCGCTCATGGCCGGTACAAACCCCCGGGCAAGTATAAGGGTTCAGGAACGCACCGACGGCCGCCCCGGCGGGCTCGCGAGACGGAACTCCGTCGATGCGGGTAGCGTGGCTTTTTACCGAAGGACGCCTACGACCGGTCGTGATCGCGCTTTCGTTCGAGGAGGGGACGCTCCGGATCGAGGGCGACGGCGCCGACGCCGTCCCTCACGCCGAGTACGATCCGCGCTCGGAGAGCTATCGGGCGCCGGCACACCGGTACGGCGCGGTCCGCGACGCGCTCGCCCAGCGCGGGGTCGACGATCGGGTGCTCGATCTCCCCGAAGTCCCCGAACTGGCGTCGAGCTACCAGCTCCGCGGGTACCAGACCGACGCGCTCGACGCGTGGCGGGAGGGCAGCGGCGCAGCAGCGTCCGCCGCCGACGCGGAGAGCGGCGCCGCTGCGGAAAGCGCGACCGACGCGGAGACGGAACGCGGCGTCTCGGCGCCGCGTCGCGGCGTGCTGGAACTGCCGACGGGGAGCGGCAAGACGGTGATCGGCGTCGCCGCCATCGCCGACCTGTCGACGCCGACGCTCGTCGTGGTACCGACGATCGACCTGCTCGAACAGTGGCGCGAGGAGCTCGAAACCGAGTTCGGGGGAGGGGGAAGCCAACGAAAAAGCGGCGTCCGCACGGGGTCCGCCGCCGGCGTCGAGATCGGCCAGCTCGGCGGCGGCGTCCAGCGCGTCGGGCCGATCACGGTCGCGACGTACGACTCGGCGTATCTCCGGGCCGACGAGCTGGGCGATCGCTTCGGGCTGGTCGTCTTCGACGAGGTCCACCACCTCGGCGGCGAAGGGTACCGCGAGATCGCCCGCCTGCTCGCGGCGCCCGCCCGGCTCGGCCTGACGGCGACGTTCGAGCGCCCGGACGACGCCCACGAGGTCGTCGCGGAACTGGTCGGTCCGGTCGTCCACTCGCTCGACCCCGACGAGCTGGCCGGCGAACACCTCTCGCCGTACGACGTTCGGCGGCTCTCGGTCGAACTGACCGACGAGGAACGCGAGAACTACGACGCCAATCAGGGGACGTTCACGGACTACCTCGCCCGATCGAACATCCAGCTCAGGAGCGGTAGCGACTATCAGGAACTCGTGAAGCGCTCCGGAAACGACCCGGCCGCGCGCGAGGCGCTGCTGGCCAAGCAGCGCGCCCGCGAGATCATGATGAGCTGCGACGGCAAGATCGACGCTCTCGCGGAGATTCTCGATCGCCACCGCGGCGAGCGCACGATCGTCTTTACGGCCCACAACGACTTCGCCTACCGCATCGCCGAGCGCTTTCTCGTCCCGGCGATCACCCACCGGACCGCGACCCGGGAGCGCCGGGATATTCTGGAGAAGTTTCGGGCGGGCGAGTACACGCGCGTCGTCACCTCGAACGTGCTGGACGAGGGGATCGACGTGCCCGACGCCAGCGTCGCGGTCGTGCTCTCGGGCAGCGGCAGCGAGCGGGAGTTCACCCAACGGCTCGGACGGATCCTCCGACCGAGCGAGGAGACCGACCGGGCGCTGCTGTACGAGGTGATCGCGGACGACACCGCGGAGGAAGGCGTGGCGAGCCGGCGAAGATAATACGCTGACGGACGCCGCGTCAGGGCGTCAGGATCACCTTGATGCAGTCGTCGTCCTTGTCGTTGAACGTCTCGTACATCTCGGGAGCGGCGTCCAGCGGCTCCTCGTGGCTGACGACGAACGACGGGTCGATCTCGCCGTCCTCGATCGTCTCCAAGAGCGGATCGAGATAGCGCTGGACGTGGGTCTGGCCGGTCTTGATCGTGAGCGCCTTGTTCATCGCGGCGCCGAACGGCACGTTCGCGCGCCCGACGTAGACGCCCGGCACTGACAGCGTGCCGCCTTTCCGGCAGCACTCGATCGCCTCGCGGAGCACGTAGGGATGGTCGTCCTGCAGCTTCGCGTCCCGTTTCACCGGGTCGGTGACGCCTTCGAGGCCGACGCCGTGGGCGTCCGTCCCGACCGCGTCGATGCAGCTGTCGGGGCCGCGCCCGCCGGTCAGCTCCATCAATCGGTCGTACACGTCCTCGTCGGCGTAATCGATCGTCTCGGCGTCGGCGTGCTCGCTGGCCATCTCCAGGCGCTCGGGCACCCGATCGATGGCGACGACGCGCTCGGCGCCGAGCATCCGGGCGCTCTGGATCGCGAACTGCCCGACCGGGCCGCAGCCCCAGACCGCGACGGTGTCGTTCTCCTCGATCTGGGCGTTCTCGGCCGCCATGTACCCCGTCGGGAATATGTCCGAGAGAAACAGCACCTGCTCGTCGGACAGGTCGGAGTCGATCTTGATCGGCCCCACGTCGGCGTAGGGCACCCGCAGGTACTCCGCCTGCCCGCCGGCGTAGCCGCCCATCATGTGGGAGTAGCCGAACAGGCCGGCCGGCGAGTGGCCCATCATCTTGCGGGCGATCTCGGCGTTCGGATTGGAGTTGTCACACAGCGAGTACAGCCCCTGCTCGCAGAACCAGCACTCCCCGCAGCTGATCGTGAACGGGACGACGACCCGGTCGCCGATCTCCAGGGTCTCGACCTCGTCGCCGACATCGACGACCTCGCCCATCGGCTCGTGACCCAGCACGTCGCCCTCGCGCATCGAGGGCACTCTGTCGTTGTACAGATGCAGATCGGAGCCGCAGATCGCCGTGGCCGTGATCTCGACGATCGCGTCCGTCGGATTGACGATCTCCGGCCGGGGCACCTCGTCGACGCGGACGTCCCGGTCGCCGTGCCAGCAGACGGCCTCCATCGTCTCTCGGCTCACACCAGATCACCCCGACCGCGCGCCGAGGGATTGGATTCGGTCGTCGGGATCTCACCCGTCTCGGCGAGGCTCTTGAACCGATCGAGCGCGACGCCCCCGAGCGACTCGGGGACGACGTCGAGGCGTTCGATCGCCGACCGTCCGAGTTCGCCGCCCGGCGGATCGAGTTCGAGTCGCAGCGTCGCGATCGTCCCGCGGTCGCCCGGCGCCTCGCGGAACTCCACCGACAGCTCGTCGAACAGCGCCGACTCGTCGACCGGCTCCCAGCGCAGGTCGTCGGCGGCGTCCTCGGCGATCAGCTCCGCCTCCCAGGATACCCTCCTGTCGAGCGGGGCGCCGACGGTCCAGCGCTGGCGGTCCTCCCCAGTCGATTCGACCTCGGCGACCGGCTCCGCGATCCGCGACAGTGTTTCGGCGTCGCTCAGCAGTTCCGAGAGCTCGTCGGCCGGCTTCGCGACCGTGACGGACTCGGCGATCGTCAGCGAATCGTCGTCGAGTTCCGGCTCGGCCTGACTCGCCGACGCGCTGGGGGCCCGGTCCGGACGGACCAGCCCCCAGACGGCGCGCGCGGACAGCCAGCCGCCGACGAGCGCGATCGCCGTCCCCCCGAGCGAGCGCCGCCTGAGTCCGGTCACCACGAGCGCGCCGCCGAGCGCGGCCGTGCCGACGCGCCGCCACTGCCCGGCGTCCGACTCTCGACGCTCGCGGTTCGGCGCCGCGGTTTCCGCCGCCGACGTTTCGCCCTCCGAATCGACAGCGTCTGCGGACACGAATCACCGCCTCCGGCTGTCGACGGTCGGTCGATCACAGACAGTTCCCCCTGCACCGCGCGCGATATCGGCGTCGTGCGTACGACTGCGTACTGACATTACAGTCCCCCGTGAAAACGTGGCGAAAACGTCCGTCTTAGGCGTTTGGGGACCGCGCCCGGCGTCGTTCGAGCGGGGTGATCGCGACTGCGCCTCTCGCACGACCGTGGAATAGGACGACGGGGAGATATCGCCGCCGGGCGAGAGAATATATTCGTCCGCTCGCTAGTGGCGCCCGTGGCGTCCCCATACGAGATTCTGGGTGTCGATCCCGACGCGAGCGAGGACGAACTCGTCGACGCCTACCGGCAGCGA
The DNA here is from genome assembly GCF_024494695.1 of Natronoarchaeum rubrum. The sequence continues at coordinate 304,144 of NZ_JANHDP010000004.1, forward strand.
GTCAAGGAGGCCCACCCCGATCAGGGCGGGTCCGCACAGGAGTTCCAGACGGTCAAGACGGCCTACGAGCGGATCCAGAACGGCGACGGCCGCGCGGACCTCGACGCCGAGAGCGCCGACGCCGAGCCGAGCGTCGACGCCGAGCCCGAACCGCCCGAACACCGGGTCGAGTATCTCAACTACGAGGTGCTCGACGACCACGGCTGGTCGATCGACGACGACGACCTGTTCGAGAAGGCGGAGGCGGCGGACCTGACTCGATCCGACCACGGCGAGATCACGGTCGACCCCGGCGAGTCGCTGCTGGAGGCCGCCGAAAACAGCGGGCGTGCGTGGCCCTTCGCCTGCCGGGGCGGCGCCTGCTCGAACTGCGCGGTCGCGGTCATCGAGGGCGAGATACCCCCGCCGACCAGCCACGTCCTCACCCAGGAGATGCTCGACCGCGGGATCCGGCTGTCGTGTATCACGTCGCCGATCACGACCGACACGAAGGTCGTCTACAACGTCAAACACCTCCCCGAAGTCGAGGAACTACTCCTCTCGGCGAGCCGGTTCGAACGCGCTCACACCGACTGATTCACCCGTCGCGGCGTCCTCCGAGTCTTCGCCGCACGAGGACGCCGAAGCGACCGCGGCGTCCCGACGCCGACTCCAACCCGACCCCCAGCCGTTGCAAGGTATTTCCGGGCGCACGACGACGACTCACACGATGGCGACGGAGCACCCTTCCGAAGTAGCGCCCGTCGACGAGTGGGTCGAAGTCGAGGGGCTACAGTTACACTACCTCTCGGCGGGCAGCGGGGGGACGCCGGTCCTCCTGCTCCACGGCGGGGTCGTCGACGCCGCGTCGCTCTCGTGGGGGGCGACGATCGGCCCGCTGGCCGGCGACCGCCGGGTCGTCGCGCTCGACATGGCGGGGTACGGCAACAGCGCGCGGCCCGACGTCTCCTACAGCACGGCGTTCCACGTCGACGTCGTCGCGGCGGTCGTCGAGCGGCTCGGGTTCGACGCGGTCGACGTCGTCGGCGTCTCGCTGGGCGGCGGCGTCGGGCTGGGCTACGCCCTCCGCGAGCCCGACCGAGTCAGGAAGCTCGCGCTGGTCGACAGCTACGGCCTGGGCAGCGAACTTCCCAACGGTGCGGGGACGTTCGCCCTCTCGCGAGTACCCAGGCTCAACCAGCTCTCGCTGTCGGTTCTCAAACGCAATCGCTGGCTCGCAAAGCAGAGCCTCAGGGGGATCGTCGCCGACGTCGGCACGCTCTCGGCGCCCGTGATCGACGAGTACTATCGGCTGCTCCAGCACCCCCAGGCCGGGAAAGCCTACCGTCGGTGGCGTCGCCACGAGGTCCGGCGCTCGGGCTTTCGCACCGACTACTCCCACCGCCTCGACGACGTCGCGGCGCCGACGCTGTTCGTCCACGGCGCCGACGATCCGGTGTTTCCCGCGTCGTGGTCGCGCAACGCCGCCGCGAGCGTTCCCGACGCCCGGCTGGAGGTGCTCTCGAACTGCGGGCACTGGCCGCCCAGGGAGCACACGAAGACGTTCAACGAGCTACTGGCGGAGTTTCTCGACGAGTAGGGCGCGCTCGCGGACGGCGCGGGGCGCCGGCACGATCGTCGCCGAGACGGCCCCGCCGCCAAGACAACCGCGATTAATATCCTCGACGCGAAAGGTCGGCGCATGGACGAACGAGCGCTTCGCGACGGGCTCATGGCGATCGGGCTCACGCAGTACGAAGCCGACGCGTACGCGGCGCTGCTGGATCTCGGTCGCGCACCGGCCGTCGACGTCGCGCAGGCCGCGGACGTGCCCCGAGCGCGCATCTACGACGTGATCCGGTCGCTGGCAGAACAGGGATACGTCGAGACGTTCGACGACGGCGGGCTCCACGCGCAGGCGGTCGATCCCGACGCCGTGGTCGACGAACTGTCGGCGGCCGCCGACCACCTGGAGTCGACCGCCGACGCCGTCGAGGAGCGCTGGGAGGAGCCGCCGATCGCCGACCGCCAGATCAGCGTCGTCAAGCGCTTCGAGACGCTGTTCCGGCTCGCCCGCGAGCGCATCGCAGAAGCCGAGTTTGGCATCAAGATCGCTGCGACGCCCGCCCAATTTGCCGAACTCGCGGACGCGCTGGCCGACGCCCGCGACGACGGCGTCGTCGTGAAGCTGACGCTCCACGGCGACGAGCTGGACGCGGACGACGACCGCGACGCGCTGACCGACCTAGTCGACGGCGTCCCGACGGAGACCCGCGTCAGGGACCTCCCGACGTCGATGCTGGTCGTGATCGACCACCGCGAGGTGCTGTTCGCGCCCGGCCGACCGCTGTCGGTCGGCGAGCAGGGGCTGTTCCTCGACGACGTCTGGTTCGCACAGATGGCCGACTGGTTCTTCCGAACGGCGCTGTGGGCCGTCTGGGACCCGATCCAGCGTGATCGCCCCGAGCGGGCGACGTACACCGACATTCGCGAGTGTCTGGAGTCGGTCGCCCCGATCGTCGAAGACGGCGGTCGTGTCCGAGCGGCGGTGAGGCCGCTGGACGACCCCGACCGCCTGATCGAGGGGGAGATCGCCGACGTGACGTACCGCCGCTCGGACGAGACCGGCGGCTCTCCGCTGGAGCCGTACGTCGAGGTGGCGTCCCTGACGCTGTCGACCGCCGACGGCGCCGTCGAAGTCGGGAACTGGGACGCCGTCGTCGAGGACGTCAGGGCGGGCGCGATCGAGATCGTCGACATCGAGACGTAGCGGGGTCGCTTCGATCGAAACCGCCACCAGAGCTATAACGCACCGTGGGTAACGTCCCCACAGTTGTAGCATGAGTGCCACCGGAGCGAGTCGCACGGACCGACGACCGACCGCGGATGGTGCCGGATCGACGACCGATCGGGTCGGCACGGAGCGATCGCCATGAGCGACGGGTCGGCGGACGACGCCGACGGCAACCGGCACGACGACGCCGACAGCGGGCCGCCGGTAGACGTGCTGATCGTCGAGGACGAGAAGCAGGTCGCCGAGCTCTACGCCTCGTGGCTCGACGACAGGTACCGCGTGAGCGTCGCCGCCGGCGGCGAGGCCGCGCTGGCCGCCTGGGACGACGAGGTCGACGTCGTGTTGCTCGACCGGCGGATGCCCGACGTGTCTGGCGACGAGGTGCTCGCCGCCCTGCGGGAACGGGGCGCCGAGTGTCCCGTCGCGATCGTCACGGCGATCGATCCCACCGTCGACATCGTCGAGATGGGGTTCGACGAGTACCTCGTCAAGCCCGTCGATCGCGACGATCTCGTCGAGACGATCGAGCGCCTGCTCGACCGGACGAAGTACCGGGACGGGCTCCAGGAGTACTTCGCGAACGTCTCGAAGCGGACCGTGCTCGAAAAGCACGTCGAGGGCGCCGAAATCCGGCAGAGCGAGGCGTACGAGCGACTCCAGAGCCGGATCGAGGAGATCGAAACGGACCTCGAAGCGACGCTGTACCGCTTCGAGGACCGGGACTTCCGCGCGGTGTTTCGCGAGTTCGAGGAGCCGGCGGCTGAGTGACGCCGCAGCGAGGTCGGCGTCCAGTTCGAGGACGCGACCGACCGGTCCGTCGTATCGTTTTTGTCGCCCCGCCGCCGACGTACGGTGAATGCTGACCAAGGACCTTCTGCGCGTCTCGCGAGCGGGCGGAGGCTACCAGCCGCAGTTCGCCGAGCGGCGCCACCGCCCGCTGGCCGCGAAGGTCCTCGGAACGTACCAGGGGCACGTCGGCCACCGTAGGGAGGAGCTGACTACGGCGCTGACCGACCTCGAACGCGAGGCCGAGGACTTCAAGCTGGTCCGGGGGTTCGCGAAGCTACTGGAGCGCGAGGCGACCTTCGAGACGCGGGCGCCGATCGAGCCCGTGCGCGCCCGAACGGCGGCGTTCGCGGCCGCCGAGGCCGAGGGCGTCGTCACGTCGGCCGAGCGGTCGCGGGCGCTCGACCGAGCCGCCGACGATCTGGACGCCGAGCCCGACGCTCTCGATCGATCGCTGTACGCCGACCTCGAACCGCGACAGGTGCTCGACTCGGTCGACGCGCGCTGGGATCCCGACGAGCTGCTCGCCCAGTACAACCTCTCGCTGGCTCAGACGGCGCTGTTCGACGCGACCGAAATCCGCGTACGCTCGTCTGACCCGAAGGCGCTGGTATCGGCTGTCAAGCGCCTGCGGCTGATGTACGAGGTGCGGACGCTCGAGGGCGAAGCGGCGTCGGGCAGCGGGGAAGGGCCCAACAGCGCACGCGAGGTCGTCGTCACGGGCCCCGACCGGCTGTTCCGCGCGACTCGGCGCTACGGCACCCGCTTCGCTCGACTGCTGCGCACGATCGCCAAGGCCGACGAGTGGAACCTCTCGGCGACGATCGACGACCGCGGCACCGAACGCGAGTTGCGCCTCTCGGACGCCGACCCGGTCCGGGTGCCCGGCGTCGAACCCGTCACGGAGGTCAGCTACGACAGCGGCGTCGAGGCCGACTTCGCCGCGCGCTTCGAGTCGCTCGATCTGGACTGGGAACTCACCCGCGAGCCAGAGCCACTGGCGGCCGGCGAGAGCGTCATGATCCCCGACTTCTCGTTCGGCTATCGCCACGCCGACTTCACGGTTTACTTCGAGATCATGGGGTTCTGGACGCCCGAGTACGTCGACTCGAAGCTCGAAAAGCTAGACCACGTCGACGACGAGGAGCTGCTCGTCGCCGTCGACGAGAGCCTCGGCGCGGGCGAGCAGATCGAGGCTCGCGATCACCGCGCGATCCCCTACTCGGGGACCGTCCGGATCAAGGACGTCAGGGACGCGCTCAGGGCGTACGAGGACGATCTCGTGGCGGCGAGCGCCGCCGATCTGCCCGACGAGCTCGCCCCCGACGACGACGTGATCGGGATCGACGAACTCGCGGCGCGACACGGCGTCAGCGAGGCCGCGATCGAGGACAAGTCGTTCCCCGAGCACAGGCTGGTCGGGCGGACGCTGATCCGGCCCGCCGTTCTGGACGCCCTCGCCGACGATATCGAGGCGGGGATGGCCTACGGTGACGCCGAGGCCGCGCTCGACGACGCCGGCGTCGCCGACGCCAGCGCGGCGCTGTCGGCGCTGGGCTACCGCGTCGAGTGGGACGGACTGTCCGGCGGGACGATCCGCGAGCGCGAGGATTGAGGCTGGAGCGGGCGACGTGCGCACCCGGCCGTAGAAAGGATTAACATCCGCCCCGACGAGCGTGGAACCATGACTCTCCTGGTGCCGTTCGACGGCTCGGAGCTCTCGACGGCGGCGCTCGATCGCGCGACGGAGTTCGGCGAGTTCACCGGCGAGGACGTCGTCGCGCTGGCGGTGATCCCGCCGGACGCCGAGTTCGCCCGCGATCGGGGCTGGCTCGACCCCGGCGAGCAGTTCGACACCGAGATGATCTGTACCCGGCTCCGCCAGCGCGTCGAGGACGTCGCGCCCGACGCGCGGTTCCGCTGCGAGGAGACCGAGGAGACCGACTACCGGGCGACGCTGACGACCGACGTCACCCGGACGATCCGGCAGGTCGCCGCCGACCTGCAGGCGTCGATCATCTTCGTCGGCAGCGAGAACGCCGGGCGCGTCTCGACGCCGCTGACCAGCGTCGGCAACCCGCTCTCGGAGGATCCGCGCTACGACGTTCACATCGTCCGCCACGCCGACTGAGCGCCGTCGCTGTGCGGCCGGCTGGCCCACCTCGGCGTCGAGCGGGCCGCGTCGGCGTCAAGCGGGCCGCGTCGGCGTCAAGCCCGCTCCCGACGAGCGTGCCGGAACCCCTAGCGGTTAGGGCGAACCCCTCCTCTGTTCGACCGTATGACCGCACCGACAGTGACGCTGCCGAGCGGCGACGAGATGCCGATGATCGGTTACGGAACGTGGGATATCGGGGGCGAAACCGTCCAGGAGGGCGTCCGTGCGGCGCTGGACGCCGGATACACCCACGTCGACACGGCCGAGGGGTATATGAACGAGGCGGAGATCGGCGAGGTGCTCGCGGAGTACGACCGCGACGACGTCTTCCTCACCTCGAAGGTACTCCCGAAGAATCTCGAATACGAGTCGGTGCGCCGCTCCTGCGAGGAGTCCCTCGAAAAACTGGGCACCGACTATCTCGATCTGTACCTGATCCACTGGCCCAATCCCGCGGTGTCGCTCCGCGAGACGCTGGACGCGATGGCCCAACTCCACGAGGAGGGCAAAGTCAGGAACGTCGGCGTCTCCAACTTCAGCCCCTACCAGCTCGGCGCCGCGAACCACGTCTCGGACGTACCGATCGCCGTCAACCAGATCGAGTACCATCCCTACCTCCAGCGCCCCGACTGGATCGAGACGGCCCGCGAGTCCGATACCGTGGTCGAGGCCGCGGCGCCGCTGGCCCGGACCGAGGTGCTCGGCGACGACACCGTCCAGGAACTGGCCGACGAGTACGACAGGACGCCCGCCCAGATCGTGCTCCGGTGGGCGATCGAGAACGACGTCGTCGCCATCCCCAAGTCGAGTTCGCCCGAGCACGTCCGCGACAACTTCGAGCTGTTCGACTGGTCGCTCGACGACACCGACCGGGAGCGGCTCGACGACCTCGACCGGGACCACGCGGTGTACGACTCGCGCAAGAAGGACTGGACGCGGGACGTCTACGGCATCTCGAAGTAACCGACCGCGACGCCGGAAAAAAGCCGACGGAACTTGTCCTACTCGATCCGCACGAGCCGATCACTCCAGCACTCGGCGCAGGATTCGTCGTTGGAGCTGTAGGTACAGCCGCAGACGGTACATCGGAAGAGGCCGCCGCGGTCGTCGCGACGGACGAACTTGTCGAGATAGCGCTTCAACGTTGACATGACTCGCTGTGTAGCGTGAACGCTACGTGCGATGCGGTACACCACGTGGGCATAAGCTTCCGGGTACTGGTAGCGGGAAAAACACGTCACACGTCGAACCGATCGGATAGCCGGCAGTCGCGATACCTGCCGACCCGCCTCGGATCCGGTCACCGGACGGAGAGCTACAGGTCCCGCTGGCGCCCCTTCGGCACCATCGAGCGCAGCGTGCCGTGAGTGAACAGGCCGACGCCGATCGGCTCGACGCCGCCGGCGATCTCGTGAGCGGCGATCAGGTAGCCCCAGTCGCCGTCCCAGTCCGGTTCGAGGTCCTCGCCTGCCGCGAACGCCCTGGCCTGCGCGGCGTCGAGTTCGATGACGTTCGTCGACGCGTCGCGCCCGAACCGCTGGACGGCGTCGGTCGTCGGCTTCCAGTGCTCCTGGCGCGTGCGCAAGAACTTCATCCCGATCGCCTCGACCTCGATCGGCGAGACGACCTCGCCCGCGAGCGCCCAGATCTTGCCGGCGCCTTTCTCCCAGAACGTGTACTCCGCGAACGTCTCCGGTTGGATGCCGAAGCGCGTCTCCCACCAGTCGAGCACTTCCTCGCGAGTCGCCCGCCCCTCGACCTCGCGCTCGGCATCGGTCGCCGGCAGTCGGGCGAAGCGACGGCCGACGTTCTGGCGGAGGTCGTCGCCGCCGGACGCCGTTGCCTCGTCCTCGCCGCCCGACGCCGCTGCGTCACCGGCGTCGTCAGCGCCCGCGCCGTCGTCGCTCACGTCCCCACCTCCAGGGTCGCGCAGAAGAACCCGCCAGTATCGTTGTGGTGGGGGTAGATCCGGGCGGCCTTCTGGACGCTCGGGTCGTAGGACTCGCCTTCCCATTCGGTGATTCCAGGGGCGTGGTCCATCGGTACGTCCTGCTCGACGACGCGACAGTCCTCGACGTCGAGCACGTGATCGAGCACGGCCTCGTTCTCCTCGGGCGCGAACGTACACGTCGAGTAGACGACGCGCCCGCCGGGTTTCGTCGCCTGGATCGCTCGCGTCAGGATGCCTTTCTGGACGCCCGCGACGCTGGAGACGTGATCCAGCGACCACTCGTCTAACACGTCGGGGTTCTTCCGGATGGTGCCCTCACAGGTGCAGGGCGCGTCGACGAGAGCGCGGTCGAACGCGTCGAACGCGCCGGACTCCTCGCGTGCCCTGCTGCCGTCGAACGGCTTCAGCGAGAAGTTCCGGGCGTCCTGGTTGGTGACGGCGGCGTTCGTGACGCCCAGCCGTTCGGCGTTGAATCGCAGCGCCGACAGCCGTCCGAGGTTGTTGTCGTTGGCGACCACGAGTCCGCGGTCGTCCATCAGCGCGGCGAGCTGGGTCGACTTGCTGCCCGGCGCCGCGGCGGCGTCCCAGACGCGCTCGCCCGGCTGCGGGTCGAGTACGACCGGCGGGAGCGACGACACCTCCTCCTGACCGTGGATCCAGCCGTGCATCGACGGCCAGGTCGTCCCGGGGCTATCGGTGTCCAGCGTGAGCACGCGCTCGTTCCAGTCCGCGGGCTCGTAGCCGACGCCGGCCTCGTCGAAGGCGGCCTGCACCCGGTCGACGTCGGCCTTGATCGTGTTGACCCGCACCGCCGACGACAGCGGCCGCTCGCAGGCGTCGAGAAACGCCTCGAAGTCGTCGATCAGCGGTCGGTACCGCTCCAATGGTTCCATTGGCGCCGGCTTCGCGCGGCGGCCGCTTGGGGGTTTCGGAGCGGAGCGGCCGCCCGGGCCGCCGCCAGCCCGCCGCAGGCGCCGCGGCGCTTAAGCGGAATGGCGTGCAAGCAGATAACATGGCACGTATCGAGCGCCGCGCCGACGTGGACTTCGAGGAGCCGACGCTGGTCGAGGGGCTGCCGGGTCTGGGGCTGGTCGGGAAGCTCGCGACCGACCACCTCGTCGAGACGTTCGACATGACCTACTACGCGAGCGTCCACTGCGCTGGCCTGCCGGGCGTCGGCGTCTACCGGGAGGGCGATCGGATCGTCCGACCGGCAGTGCGGCTGTACGCCGACGCTAAGCGGAACCTCGTTGCGCTCCAGAGCGACGTGCCGGTGTCGGCGTCTGCAGCGCCGGGCTTCGCCGAGTGCGTCACCGATTGGATCGACGCCGAAGACGCGTTGCCGGTGTACTTCAGCGGCTATCCCGGCCAGAGCGAGACCGACGAGCCGCCGGTGTTCGGCGTCGCCACGACCGACGCCGCGGCCGATCGGCTGGCGAATCTCGACGTCGCGGCGCCGAGCGAGAACGGCGCCGTCGCCGGGCCGACCGGGGCGCTGCTCGAACGTGCCGCAGAGACGGGCGTCGACGGCATCGGACTGATCGTCGAGAGCGACCCGCAGTTCCCGGACCCGGAGGCCGCCGCGGCCCTGATCGAGCGCGGGATCGGCCCGCTCGCCGACATCGACGCCGACGTCTCGGAGCTGCGCGACCGCGCCGAGGAGATCCGCGCGCAAAAGGAACAGCTCGCCCGCCGGATGCAGCAGGCCGCCACCGACGAGAGTTCCCAAGCCCAGCCGATCCGGATGTTCCAGTAACGCGGCGAGCGCAGACGACGGCGCCGGCCGCGCCCGCGGCGATGACGGCACCGAGCGCGTCCGCAACCACCAAAATTATCCCCGCCCGCCGCGCCCGTAGGGGTATGACGGAGTTCGCACGGCGCGTCGAAGGCGTGTCGATCAGCGGCATCCGAGAGGTGTTCGAGGCCGCGGGCGAGGACGCGATCAATCTCGGGCTGGGCCAGCCCGACTTCCCGGCGCCGGCCCACGCCCGCGAGGCCGCCACCGAGGCGATCGCCGAGGGGCTGGCCGACGGCTACACCGGAAACAAGGGGATCGAGAGCCTGCGCGAGGCGATCGCCGAGAAGTACGCCCGCGATCAGGGCGTCGAGGTCGACCCGGGCGACGTGATCGCCACCGCGGGCGGCAGCGAGGCGCTGCACCTCGCGATCGAGGCGCACGTCGATCCCGGCGAGGAAGTGATCTTCCCCGATCCCGGCTTCGTCTCCTACGACGCGCTCACCCGGCTGGCCGACGGCGTCCCGAAGCCGGTCGAACTGCGCGAGGATCTGACGCTCGATCCCGCAACCGTCGAGGAGGCGATCACCGACGACACCGCGGCGTTCGTCGTCAACAGCCCGTCGAACCCGACCGGCGCGGTCGCCGGCGAGGACGATATTCGGGAGTTCGCCCGGATCGCCGACGAGCACGACGTCGTCTGCATCTCCGACGAGGTGTACGAGCGCATCGTGTTCGACGGCGCGCACCACTCGCCGATGGAGTTCGCCGAGACCGACTCGGTGGTCACGGTCGGCGCCTGCTCGAAAACCTACTCGATGACCGGCTGGCGGCTGGGCTGGGTGCAGGCCTCGAACCGCCGGATCGAGCGGATGCTTCGCGTCCATCAGTACATGCAGGCCTGCGCGAGCGCGCCGGCGCAGTTCGCCGCCGAGGCGGCGCTGACCGGCCCGCAGGATCGGGTCGACGAGATGGTGGCCGCCTTCGAGGAGCGCCGCGACGTGCTGCTCGACGGGCTCGAAGACGCCGGGCTGGAGGTACCGACGCCGACGGGTGCGTTCTACGCGATGCCGAAGGTGCCCGAGGGGTGGGTCGACGAAGTGATCGACAGCGGCGTCGTCGTCGTGCCGGGCGACGCCTTCGGCGTCCGCGGCGAGGGGTACGCCCGGATCTCCTACGCGACCGGAATGGAGGAACTGAAGGAGGCCATCGAGATCATGCAGGACGTGACCCGTCGAATCGACTGAGCGGATGCCGCGGTCCGGTCCGGCGGGATCGGCGCATCACCCGTCCTCGGGCGGCAGCCGGACGACCGAGAGCCAGAACTCCTGAAACGTCCGGACGACCTCGATGAACTCCTCGGGATCGACGGGTTTCGTGAGGAACGCGTTCGCCTTGAGTTCGTACGACTGGACGATGTCCTCCTGCGCTTCCGAACTCGTCAGCACGACGACCGGGAGCGCTTCGAGGGCGGGGTCGTCGCGGATCTCGTCGAGCACCTCGTCGCCGTCCTTGCGCGGGAGGTTGAGATCGAGCAGCACGATGTCGGGGCGGGGCGCGTCGGCGTACTCGCCGCGCTGGCGGAGAAACTCCAGGGCGTCGACGCCGTCGTTGACGACGTGAAGCGTGTTCTTGATCTGTCCCTCTCTGAACGCCTCCTCGGTGAGGCGCACGTCGCCGGGGTTGTCCTCGACGAGCAGGATATCCGCGGTGTCGGCGGGACTGTCCGGGTAGCTCACTACGTGGCACTGACGACGGGAGAGATCATAAACGTCGAGCGCCGGCGCAGGCTCAGCCGACGCTCGCCGGCCCGACGTCGCTCGCCACCCGGACCATTATGCGCTGACAGGTGTAGCGGTACGTATGAGCATCGCACGGCACGACGACGGCCCGCGAGCGGCGCTCGCGGCGCTGGGCTCGCAGATACATCCGGTCTTCATGCTGCCGCCGATCGCCGCGTCGCTGTTCGGCGCGGTCCTCGCCGGGCGGTTCGACCCGCTGCCGGGGACGCTCCACGCCGTCGCCATCTTCGCGGCCGTCTACACGGCGCACGTCAAGGACGGCTACGTCGACTTCTACGGCCGCGGCGAGGACGACGACCACCCGCTGACCGCGGCGGGCTGTCGGTACGCCCTCGCGGGGTCGTCGGCGACGTTTTTCGCCTGCGTCGTCGCGCTGTGGCTCGTCGTCGACGCCGGCGCCGCGCTGGTGACGCTGCCGTGCTGGCTCATCGCGTACCACCACGCGCCCCAACTCGACACGAACCCCGTCACGGCCACCTCCGGCTATCCGGCCGGCGTCGCGCTGGCGATCCTCGGCGGCTACTACGCGCAGGTCGGCGCGCTCGCCGCGCGTCCGGTCGCGTTCGCGATCGTCTTTCTCGCCCTGCTTTCGGGCGTGAAGGTGATCGACGACGCGCAGGACTACGACTACGACCGGTCGATCCGGAAGCGAACCGTCGCCGTGGCGGTCGGGCCGGACCGGGCGTGGTCGGTCGCGTACGCGCTGATGCTGTCGGCGCTGGCGCTCGTCGTCGGACTGGCCGTCGCCGGCCCGTTTCCGACCGGCAGCGCGCTCGCCGCGCTCGCGTTCGCCGCGGTCGCCGCGATCGCGCGCCGGGCCGACCCCGAGATCGCGACGATGCTGTTGATCCGCGGCAGCTACGTGTTCCTGGCGGTGCTCGTGGCCGCGGTCTGGTGGCAGCCGCTGGGATGATCGCGCTCGACGACTCGCGGACGGCGGTCACTAACCGGGGGCGGTGGTTTCGTTCGATCGCCGCAGTCCGATGTTATTATACGTCAGCCAGAGAACATCCTGACGTGATCCGGCGAGCCAGGGACGCGCTCGCAGTCTGTGAGCACGCCGCCGTCTGGTCCACGGCGAGACCGCGGCCCCACACCTCGCCGACAAGAACCCAAGGAGGAACCCAACGATGGCACTACTGAACGCCCTGATCGTCACCGTGCTGGCCGTCGCAGGCGGTCTCGCGGTGACGGCCGCGCTCTGCATCGACGTCGAACAACTGCGCCGAACTGCCGGCAGTCTCGAACAAAGGCTCACCAACGTCGCGCCGTATCTGGCCGTGACGGCCGTGTTCTTCCTCGGCAAGCGCGCGACCCATGGCACCACCCTGGAAATATCGAAGTCGCTGGACTGGAACCTCACCGACGAAATCTACGCGATCGAGGGGCTGTTCGTCGCGCACCTGCAGGATTTCACGCCGAACGTGACCTACGATTTCTTCTCGGCCATGTACATGTTCGGATTCCCGTTCCTGCTCGTCTTCCCCCTGCTGGCCTACTTCTTGTTGCCCTCCGGCCGATACCTCAAGGAGTTGCTGATGGCGTACCTGCTCAACTACTTCATCGGGACGCTGTTTTACACGCTGTTCATCGTGAGGGGACCCAGAAACCGGGTGCCCGACGCCGTCGCGGAGCCGATGTACGAGCTGTACCCCCAGACGCAGGACCTGACGGCCGCCGTGTCGGCGAACACGAACGTGTTCCCGTCGCTACACACCTCGCTCGCGGTGGCCGCCGCGATCATCGCCTGGCGGTCCCGAGAGGAGTATCCGCGCTGGTTCAAAATATCGGCGTTCGTCGCGACCTGCATTGTGCTCTCGACGATGATTCTGGGCATCCACTGGCTGATCGACGTGATCGCGGGCCTCGTGCTCGCGGTCGTCAGCGTCTGGGGTGCGATCCGCATCGTCGACTGGGGCGAGAACAAGCGATCCGGGACGAACGACGCGATCTCCGGCGGTGCGCCTACCAGTACGGACGACTGAGTAGCCCGCCGGAACCCGCCGGATTGCACCCCGGATCGCTCCCCGGATCGAGCAACCCCTGCATAATCGACCGCTCGGCACCGGCGCCGAGGAGAAAGCATTTATCCGAATAGGGAGCAGTTTCCGACGATAGCTACGCAGCGACGCTCGACACCAGATTCATGACGGAACGAAGCGACACCAAACGGGCCATCGCGACCGCACCGCGGAGCGGCGTCTTCGCGGGGTGGCGGGCGTGAACCGTCGCAAACTGCTCAAGCTGCTCGGCGGCGGCGTGGCGACCGTCGGCAGCGGCAAGGCGCTGTACAACACGCAGGTCGGCTACGGCGTCGTCACCGGAACGAACGTCCGCGAGCAGGATCTCAAACCGCTGCTCACCGAGTGGATGCGCGTCGACGACTACCGCGCCGAACTCGACGAGCACGCCGTCGAACTGTCGGGCGACACCGTCGCAGTGACCGACGGCGACGGCGTCGTCGCCGAGCGCTCGGTGACCGACACCGCACCCGAGGAAGCCGCAGAGATCGACGACGAGTACGGGCTTGCGGGCGGTCCCGTCGAGGAACTCGTCCGGACGGTTCCGGCGCTCCGGGCGGGCGATTTCGTCGTCGAGGGCGCCAAATTCGACGAGTTCTTCGAGCGGATCGCCGACGCCGATAGCCTCCCGTTCGCGACCGGAGCGACCCGGGACGGGTACGACTACGCCGACGCCGAGACCGTCGGCGCGTTCGTCGACGCCGACCCCGCCGATCCCGAGCGCGTCGTCACGGCGCTGCGGGCCGCGTTCCGCGAGCACAGCAGCTACGACAAGCCCCGGTACGTCGCGGGGTCGATCGAGGACAACGTCCTGTTCGGGACGGTCGACCTCCGGAAGCACTTCGAGTCCCCGGTCGGCTTCGGAGCGCTGGAGAGCGGCAAGGCGACGGGGTTGTTCTGCACCGAGCTGACGCGCCGCTCGACCGAGGCGCTCCACGCCGTCCCCGCTCACGAGGCGACCGCCCCGGTCGTCGCGATGTTCGTCAGCGACACCCGACACAAGCACGCCTACACCGGCGTCGCGAGCCTGCTGCGGGAAGACGGCGAGCTCGTGATGGCGATCACGTTCCTCGATTACATGCACTCGACGCTGTACGACGATCTAAAGTTGACCGGCGTGCTGGGCGACGGGCTGGACGCTTACAACTCCCGGCACCGGGCGACCGACGTCTACTGGCATCGGTAGGGACGCCGGAGACGCCCCGTCTCCGAATCGCTACGGGGTTCGATGGTCGGAAAGTCAGTCGACGACGGCACGAAATCCGAGCGTTCGTGGTACTTTCGCCTTCAGTTCCGGCGACGTACTTTTCGCGCCCTCGTCGTCGTAGTCGTCCGGGTCGTCGCTTTGCGGCCACTCCCAGAGCTGCTTGACCTCGAAACCGGCTTCAACGAGAGCTGTGTGGAGTTCGCCAATCGTCCGGTCGAAGACGACGATATCCTCGTGGAGTACCTCGTCGTTCTTGTCGCGACGTGGACCGGCAGCGTGATAGCTCCGCTCGAACTCCAGCGTGTCCGGATCGAACAGTTCGTGGAACGGGTGCGGAACCTCGAACGAGAGCACGCCGTCCTCCCGAAGCACGCGCCGCGCTTCCCCGAGCGCGGCGTCGAGATCTTCGACCATGAAGTACACGAATCCGGAGTACGCAAGATCGAAGGCGTCGTCGGCCAGGGGGAGATCCGAGACGTCGCCGACGACGAACTCGGCGTCGACGCCGTACAGATTTCGCAACCGGGTCGCGTGGCGGAGCTGCTGGGTCGAGAAGTCGACGCCGACGGCGGTACCGATCCCTTCGTCGGCGGCGCCGACCGTTCCCTGCCCGCCGCCACAACCCAGTTCGACGAAATCCAGATCCTCGAACGCAGGAAGTCGTTCGGCCTGCCAGTCGTCCAGCGACCCGGGGTCGGGCAACGGAGAGTACACCGGCGGGAGGCCGCCGTCGTCCGTCTCAGCGTTCCACATCGCCTGATGCTCGTCGGCCCAGGCGTCCCACAGCTCTCGGTTCTCACCGTCCGGATCTGCCATACAATTCGCACCAAACTGGACGATAATAAACGCTGGGTGGGACGATTCGCGTCGATCCCCTCGGGAGAAGACGAGACGGTCGATCCGTGCCTCCCGAATCAGTTCGTGCTGACGATCTTGATCACGTCGCCCTCCTCCAGTTCGTAGCCCTCGCCGACCTCGCGATTCGTGCGGGCGTCGACGGCGTGGAGGTAGCCGTCGCCGATGTCGGAGTGGACGGCGTAGGCCAGGTCGACGGGCGTCGAGCCGTCGGGCAGCAGGAAGGCGTCGGGCAGCACGTTGCCCTTGGCGTCGGTCCACTTGCTCCGGTCCTGGACGGGGTAGGCGGTGAGCCGGTCGAGCAGGTCGTACACCGCGAAGTCCAGCGCGCCCTGGATGCCGGTGCCGTCCCAGTGGGCGATGGTGTCGCGCAGGTCGGTCAGCGCGTCGCGCTGCTGGTCGTTGACGTCGCCGACGATCTCGAAGTCGTGGTCGCCCGGGTCGTAGTCGACCAGCCCGGCGTCGGCGGCGTTGCGCAGCGCGAGTTCGCCCTCGGCGGTGGTGGGGATCACCGGCTTGTCCAGTTCGAGCAGGCGCTCGACGTTCTCCTCGGGCGCGACGTCGATCTTGTTGGCGGCGACGATGATCGGCTTCGTCCGGGCGCGAACGTCGCGGGCCAGCTCCTCGCGGTGCTCGTCGGTCCACTGGATCGGGTCGTCCGGGTAGTCGAGGCTGCGCAGGCTCGCCGCCACGTCGGCCTCGGTGGCGCCGAAACCGGTCAGCATGTCCGCGAGCGCGTCGTCGATGTCGAAATCAGGCGAGCGGGACTTGCGCTCGACCGATTCCCAGTTGCCGTCGATGATGCCCGCCAGCCAGAGGTCCATCTCCTCCTCGACGAAGTCGATGTCCTCGATCGGGTCGTGTTCGCCGATCTCGACGGGTTCGCCCTCCTCGTTGGTGGCGCCGGAGGCGTCGATCACGTTGACGATCGCGTCGGCGTTGGTCAGCTCGTCGAGGAACTGGTTTCCTAACCCTTTGCCCTCGTGGGCGCCGGGGACCAGCCCGGCGACGTCGAGCAGCTCGATCGGGACGTACCGTTTCCCGTCGCGGCAGTTTTCGTTGCCACAGCGCTCGTCGCGATCGAGGCAGGGGCAGTCAGTTCGGACGTGGGTGACGCCGCGGTTGGCGTCGATCGTCGTGAACGGGTAGTTCGCGACGTCGACGTCGGCCCGCGTGGCCGCCGTGTAGAACGTTGACTTGCCGGCGTTCGGTTTCCCGGCAAGCGCGATGGAGATCATTGGCACACCCTACTCGCGTCGCCGAAAATTGCCTTTCGGTTCCGCGAGGCTCGCTGTAGGCCACGGGCAAGATTTATCCTAGACGGGCCAGTACACTTCGAACATGTCGACTTCAAGACCGTTTTTCCTCCAGTCGTCGGGAGAACTCGATACCGACCGGATACTGTACGAAGCGATCCCGCTCGCGAAGCTCGTCGCCGCCGTCGGGCTGGTCGCGCTCGTGCCGGTGTTTCTGCGAGTTCTGCTGTCCGACCTCCTCGGGGTCGCTTCCGCGCTCGGGCTCTTGCTGACGCTCGCGACGCAGTTCGTCCTCGCGGTCGGGACCGGCATCATACTCATGTACGTCGTCGTCCGCGCGATCCAGATCGCCGAGGATTGAGATGCGAGGAACGGAGTCGGGCACCAGGCTTCTGACGCGACTCCTTGAACGCAAGGGCGACCTCCCGCCCGCAGAGACGCGCGACGTCGGCGCCGAGACGGTCGAGGTGCCGATGCCCGACGGCGTCGCGCTGTCGACGCTCCAGTAAGCGAGCAGTCGGTCGACGGCAGCGCTAACCTATCGCGGGCGTCTTCCGATCGTGCGGCGGGCGGGGCAAGACGCGCCACGGGGAGGTGGCGTCGACGCGCCGCGTCAGAGATCGAGGGGCGGCGCGGCCGCGGGATCGGCGTCGAGAACCTCCGTCAGTTGCGTTTCCACCTGAGCGAACCGGTCCGTCGGTTCGACAAGTTGTCGCTCGCGATCGTACTTGATCAGTCCGGCGTCCGCCAGCCGCGGCGCGTGTCTGTGGTGGAGTTCCGCCTTGATTTGGGTCAGCGTCTCGCCGGAGACCTCTGCCAGCGGCTCGTGGTGATTGTGCTTGACGATCGCCTTCGTCAGGTCGTTGATCGTCAACGACCGTTCTTGCGTCACCAGCACGCCGAGCACGATGCGGCGGCGTCTATCGGCACACAGATCGAGAACGTCGTCGAATGTCGGCGCGTCCCTTCCCATTACGCAACCGTAGAGGCCAAGCGAGATTCCGGTCTTCCCTTGTTCATACAACTCGTTTTTAACTACACCCGACGTTCGGTCTCCGGCAGCGTGGTCTCGAGGAGATTCTCGATGCCGCGTCGAAGCCGGGACGCGACGGCCTGCTGGGTGATTCCGAGCTCGTCCCCGAGTTCGTCCATCGTCACGGCTCGCGGCGTCTCGAAGTACCCTCGATCGTAGCCGAGCACTAACGCCTCGCGCTGGGCGTCGGTGAGCGCGGCTTCGGTCTCCGATTCGATGGGCGTGAGCGCGTGAAGTTTCGTGAGCGTAATCGGGATGTCGAGCTCCCGGCAGCGCCGCTGGAACGCCGCGATGTCCGTCCGGTCGTCGCCGCGGACGTCGAACGTCCACTGCTCGTTGGTGCCGACGGCCTCGATGAGCGGAATTTCCGTCTCCGTCAACGAGCTGAGGATGCCGTCGTAGTTCAGGGTCCACTCGACGCGCAGCAGATACTGGTCTCCGACGGAATCGACCAGCCGTATGTCCTCCACGCCCGGATGATCGCGAAACGTGCCCGCCACGTCGTCGGCGTCCGTGCCGCGGACCCAGAAGTAGGGGATCACGACGTCCTGGGCCGGGATGATCCGCTCCAGTTCGATCGTCACGTCCGGCAGCTCCTCGAAAATCGTCCCCAGCGGAAACTCGTCGGCGGGGACGGTGAACGTCGCCTCAGTAGCCATCGTGCTACCCGACGAACCCCCCGAACAAATGGGTAGCGGCCACCGAACGCCGACCGTCGGTTCGCGACGCCGCCGTCGACCGGCTGCGGTTCGGGGCCGCGGCCTACAGCTCGACGGCCAGCATCAGCTCGTCGACGTACTCGTCCTCGATCCGGTAGTGGTCCTCGCGGACCGCCTCGATCTCCCAGCCGTGTGCCTCGAGGAACTCGACGGCGGCGTCGTTCGTCGCCGGGACGCTCTGGTACACTTTTTCGTAGCCGCTCTGGCCGGCCCACTCCAGGGCGCGCGAGAGCAGGTGGCTGCCGAGACCGTTCCCGCGGTACTCAGGCAGGACGCCGACGGTCAGCTCGGCGGTGTGGCGCAGCTTGGCGAGCTCGGGCGCCCGGAAGTGGGCCCAGCCGACCACCTCGTCCTCGACGGTGGCGACGAAGAACATCCGCGACTCGACCTCGTTGTGCCGCAGCAGGGCGTCCTCGCGGTCGATCTCCTGGGCGACCGTCTCCGCGACGATGTGGTCGCCCGGCTCGGCGACCCGCCGGATGACGCCGACGATCCCCGTCAGATCCTCCTGCCGCGCCGGGCGGACTGCGAACGCCTGATCGCCGCGGGCGAACTCCTCGTGGCCGGCGTCGTCGAAGGCGACCGCCAGCTCGCCGTCGTCGGTCAGCGTCAGGTGGCCGTCGCGCCGGAGCATCGACACGTGGTGACGAAAGCCCCTGCTGTCCTCGGGCAGCAGTTCCTCTCGGACGGTCTCGGGGTCGACCGATCCGCGTCGCTCGACGTACTCGTAGATGCGCTGGCGATCTCTGTGGTCGAACTGCAGCGACTTGGCGGTCCCCATACGAGAACATGTAACGCACCCGGACCTCTTTATCGTTTGCCCCGAAATCGACGGACGGCGGCGGGATATTTTGACTCGGGACCGAATTAAGTCGTCGCGATCCGCGGCGACGAGGTCCCGCCACGACGTCGGAAAGCGCCGGAGCGGTCACTGCCGAACGACCGTTTGCAGGCGAAGTCCTCGGAGAAGCGAACCGCTGATACCGTGGGGCTGCAGTCGACAGTTCGGCTACAGCTCGACGGCCAGCATCATTTCGTCGACGTACTCGCCATCGATCTTGTAGTGGTCCTCGCGAACCGCCTCGGTCTCCCAGCCGTGGGTTTCGAGGAATTCGACGGCGGCGTCGTTCGTCGCCGGGACGCTCTGGTACACTTTTTCGTAGCCGTTCTTGCCGGCCCACTCCAGCCCGCGCGAGAGCAGGTGGCTGCCCAGCCCGCGCCCGCGGTACTCGTCGACGACGCCGACGGTCAGCTCGGCGGTGTGGTGGAGCTTCTCCAGTTCGGGCGCGTTGATGTGGACCCAGCCGACTACCTCGTCGTTGACCGTCGCGACGAAGAACATCCGCGACTCGATCTCGTTGTGGCGCAACAGCGCTTCCTGGTGATCTAGCTCCTGTGCGACCGTCTCGGCGACGATGTACGTGCCCCGCTCGACGACCTGTCGCATCGCCCCCACGATCCCGGTCAGGTCCTTCTGGCGGGCCGGCCGCACCGTGAACGTGAACTCCTCGCCGGAGAACTCTTCCTCGCCCTCCTCCTCGATGGCGACCTTCAGATCGCCGTCCGCGGTCGGCTCGAGGTAGCCGTTGCGCTTGAGGATCGCGAGGTGGTGGCGAAAGCCCCCGCGGTCGTTGGGAAGCACCTCGCGCTGGGCATCGTCTGGGTCTGCTGTCCCGTGCCGCTCCACGTAGTCGTAGATCTGCTGGCGATCTTCGTGGTCGAACTCCAGTGTCTCCGAGAGTTGCATGATTAATGATACCGAATAGCAAGGCAAATAGGTTGCGGTGATTTTGGCGGGTTCCCGATACAAGGACGATGAAAACGCTGTCGTCGGCGGATTTCGGGGCCGCTACTCCGGGACGCCCGTCAACACGCGGGCGGTGTCGCGCAGGTCGTACGTGTCGACGAACGCCTCGGCCGCGGTTCGGATCGGCACGTCCGGATCGATCCGCTCGCCGTAGCACCGAGCATATAGCGCGAGCCAGGCGTGCAGCGAGGCCTCGAGGCGGTCCCACTCCTCGCGCTCGAACCGCCGGAACTCGCCGGTTCGGGCGTCGACGTACGTCTCGACGGTCGGCCACAGCCCCTCCCGGAGGTACTCCAGGGCGCGCTCGTCGGGGTCGTCCGGCGGCTCGAACCTCTCGCGCTCTTCGCGGGCGCAAGCGAGCAGGCGGTCGATCCGCTCCGCGGGCGACTCGTCAGTCGCGTCGGCAGCCTCGACAGCCTCGTCGCCGCGATCGGCGGTTTCGCGGTCCCGTCTGTCGGCGTCCGCCACGGGATCACCCATCCCGGAACTCGACGCCCTTGCCGCCGCGGGGATGCTCCCAGTCGGTCTCGGCGACGACCGCGCAGGTGCCACATTCGACGCAGGGCTGGGTGTCGAGGCTGACCAGCCGCTCGGTCGACCCGTTGGTCTTGACCTCCTCGTCGCGGTAGCAGCCGCCGCCGAAGTCCTCCGCGCTGACCGGACAGGCCGTGACGGCGGTTCCGCTGGCCTCGTAGGAGTTGTCCAGCAGCTCGATGTGGGGGTTGCCGACGTCGGTGTCGTAGGTCAGTTCGCCGATCCGGTCGGCCAGCTCCGGCGGCTCGACGTCATTGCGCGTCTCGACGGGCTCACCGAGCTCCTCGGCGATGACGGTCGGCAGCGTGACGTACGGCGTCTTCGTGTCGGGGATCATCATCGAGAGGTACGGCGAGCTGTAGAGCCGCTCCAGATTCCCGCCGAGCGCCCGGACGGCCGTCCGACCGATAGAGGATTCCAGCACCCGATCCGTGAGGTCCGCGACCGCGTCGCGCTCGCCGAGCGCGCTGACTGCGCGGTACCGCGGCGGTCGGAGCTTCTGCATCACGCCCTCGTCGTGGAGGCGTTTTTCGTAGCGCTCGCCGGCGCTGTGGGGGTCGCCCCGCGATCGGGCTTCGACGAACGCCTCGGCGGCCAGCGCGCCCGCAGTGACGGCGTGGTTCATCCCCTTGATGATCGGCCCCTGAGCCTGCATCTGGCCGCCGGCGTCGCCCACCAGCACGAGCCGGTCGCGGTGGGGCGAGGTGCTGGCGACCTTCTTCGAGTCGGGGACGAGCTTCGCCGAGTACTCGCGCTCGCGGTACTCGTCGCCGAGCCACTGACCGAGCAGCGGGTGAGTCAGTAAGGAGTCGAGCAGCTCGTGGGGCTCGGCCTCTTCGGCGGCGAGGCTGTCGAGGTGGAACACCGTGCCGATCGACAGCGACTCCTCGTTCGTGTAGAGGAACCCGCCGCCGCGCACGTCCTCGAACAGGTCGCCCGAGAACAGGTGGGCCGCGCCCTCGTCGGGGCCGACGTCGAAGCGCTCGTCGATCGCGTCGGGCTCCATGTCGACGACCGCCTTGACGCCCTGGAACCACTCGTCGGGCTCCTCCCAGTCCATCAGCCCGGCGTCCCGGGCGAGCTCGGAGTTGACGCCGTCGGCCGCGACGATCAGGTCCGCCGTGATCGGGTCGAGTTCGTCGCAGGTGACGCCGACGATCCGGCCGTTCTCCCGGAGCAGGCCGTTGGCCCGCACGCCCGTCAGGACGCCGCCGCCCGTCTCGCGGGTCATCTCGTGGACCCGATCTTCGAGCCACGAGTCCATCGGCCGCCGGAGCACGGCGTCGCACCACTCGGTGTCGTGCTCGTGGAGGTCGGTGATGTCGAACGTCTTGACGGTGTCGCCGGCGACGTTGTGGATGTAGTAGTCCGTGACCGGGCGCTCGGTCGCCTGCTCGCGGAAGCCGGGGAACAGATCGCTGATCGTGTACGGCGCGGACTCCTCGGCGTAGATCAGCCCGCCGGAGACGTTCTTCGAGCCCGCCTCGGTGCCGCGTTCCAGCACGAGCGTCTCGACGCCGTTGCGCGCCAGCGTCGCCGCCGCAGCGGCGCCGCCCGGCCCGGCGCCGACGACGAGCGCCTCGTAGTGTTCGTGATCGGTCGCGGTGCCGTACTGCTCGTGGTCGGTCGCTGCGTCGAGGGGTGCCTGATCAGTCATCGTCTTCACCTCCTGCGGGCGAGGCGGCTTCGTCCGCCTCCATCGATTCGCTGCCCTCCGCGCCGGCCGGCTCGGCGTCGCCCGCCAGCGCCGCGGCGTCCAGTTCGCCCGATTCGACGGCGTCGATCAGCGTCGGGAGCACCTCGAACAGGTCGCCCTCGATGAAGTAGTCCGAGAAGTCACGGATGTCGGCGTCCGCGTCGGTGTTGATCGAGACGATCGTGTCGGACTCGTCCATCCCGACCTTGTGCTGGATCGCCCCGGAGATACCGGCCGCGATGTACAGATCCGGCTCGATGACCTGCCCCGTCTCGCCGATCTGGCGCTCCTCCTTGGCGTACTGCTCGACGTGGCCCTCGAACTGGTACGACGAGGTGACGATCCCGCGCGTGATGCCCATATCGGCGTCCTCGAAGGCCTCGGTCAGCTCCAGTCCGAGTTCCATCCCGCGAGTGGGGTCGTCGCCGATGCCCCGGCCGAGCGCGACGACCACCTCGTTGCCCGTGAGATCGACGCCGCCCTCAAGCTGGTCGTAATCGGTGACCGAGGCGCGGAGCCAGTCTTCGTCGAGATCGCTCTCGTGGCGAACGATCTCGCCCTCGCGCTGGGGGTCGGGATCGGGCAGTTCGAAGCTCCCCGGGATCACCGAGGCCCCCTGCGGGTGGAACTCCCGGCCGGGGTTGTCCAGACAGAGGATCGTCGAGTACTCGAACCCCGAGAAGTCCGGGCGCTTCATGTGCAGGACGCGCTGGAACTCCTTTTTGTCGCCGCCCCGGCCGACTTTCGCGGGGTTCGAGATGATCGTGTCGTCGATGTACAGTCCCGAACAGTCGCTGGCGAGCCCGGAGTCGAGTTCCGCCTGGACGAGCGCCGAGAGGTCCCGCCCGTTGTTCGTCGCCGGGAACAGGACGTACCGCGGTTCGTCGTACCCCTTCCAGTCGTACTCCGCGCGGGCCATCTCCGCGAACAGCTCCGTGTAGGGCTTGTGGCGGAACCGATCCAGGCGCTCGTCGTCGTAGTGGACGGCGACGTCGGCGCCGTACTCGATCGCCAGCTCGGCCTGCTCTTGCATGTCGTCGCCGATCACGACCGCGACGACTTTCTCCTCGTCTTCCTCCGCGTCCACGTACTCGTCGTTGTACCCGTCCATCAGCTCGCGGCCCTTCC
This sequence comes from Natronoarchaeum rubrum, assembly GCF_024494695.1. The sequence goes on from NZ_JANHDP010000004.1 coordinate 327,602, forward strand.
CGAGCATCTCCTTCGAGACGTCGATGAGCTGACCCTGCTGGGTCTCGCAGTACACCCACATGTCCTCGTAGACGCCGTCGTCGAGCGACCGGACGTGCTTCTTGTCCGCGGTCGGGTGATCGAGCTCGGGATGTTTCTCCTCGGGCGGGAGCGCCGCCTCGTCGTCCTCGTCCTCGCCGCTCCCCCGGACCGAGTCGATGCGCTTCTCGATCAGGCTCTTGGCGCTCGACCGATCCTCGCCGGCCTCCTCGGCTTCGAGGACGGCTTCGAGCTCCGCGGCGTCCTCGATATCGCGGATCGCGTTGCCGAGTTCGGCGGTCGACAGCTCGGTCGGATCGAGCTCCCCGGCGTCGGCGTCGTCGCCCTCGTCTTCGAGCTTCTCGATGCGGTCCTCGATCAGCGTGACGACGTTCGAACGGTCCTCGCCCTCGCGCTCGGCGTCGAGGATCGCTTCGAGTTCTTCGACGTCCTCGATCTCCGTCAGCTTCGGTCCGAGTTCGGCGATGTCGTGGTCGCTGGGATCGATTTCGGGCATGTCAGTCACCCCCCGCGTACGGCTGCATCGTTTCGAGCACCTCCCCGAGCTGGTCGGGTTCCTCGGGGTCGATCATCGTGGCCTCGCGCTCGGCCGGCGCCTTCGGGATCGGGTCGACCGACTCGACGATCGTCGGCGAGCCGTCCAGCCCGATGTAGTCGGGATCGAGGTTGAGCTCCTGCTGGCTCCAGGTCGTGAGGTGCTCTTCGTAGTCCTCGGCCCGCTCGGCGGTCTCCGCTTGCAGATCCTTCAGCGTCAGCCGGTGCTCGGCCCGGCGATAGCTGGGCTCGAACTCGGGATCGGCGACGATTACGGCCGGCAGCGGCGCCTCGACGGTTTCGATCTCTTCGACGTCGCCCTCGACGAGCCGCTTGGCGCGGACCCGCCCGTCGTCCTCGTCGACCTCCATCGCGATGACGTGGGTGATCATCGGCCGGTCCAGACCCCAGGCGGTCTGCAGGCCGGTGTGGCCCGTCTCCCCGTCGGCGGTCTTGAACCCCGCGAACACGAGGTCGGGCGCGCCGCGCTCGGTCTCGGCGAGCTTCTCGATGCCCGTCGCGAGCGTGATCGCGGTCGCCCAGGTGTCCGCGGCGGCCATCTCGCGATCGGAAAGCAGGAACAGCTCGTCGGCGTACACCGTCTCCATCGCCTCCCGGAGCACGTCCTCGTAGCCCGGCGGCCCCATGCTCATCACCCCCACACGACCGCCGTTGCGAACCTTCGTCTGGAGCGCTGCCTCCAGCGCGAACTCGTCGTTGGGATTCATCACGGTCGGCGTCTCGCCGCGCTCTAAATGCCCGTCTTCGTCGAACGATACCTGTCCTTCCCGGAAGTCCGGGACGCCCTTGGTCAGAACCAGTGAGTACATACGTGTGTCCTCTCTCCGTTGTCGTACCGTCGGTGTCCGCGTGCGATCGTCGTGTCCGTTCCCCGGCGATCCCCATCGCCCCCACGACAACTCGTCGGTCGCTCTCGCTGCGATCGTTCGCTCTCCGTCCGCTCTACGTCCGCCCGGCGCGCCCGGCGTCGACGTCGATCGCGTCGACCGGACAGACGTCGACACAGAGCATGCAGTCGATGCACTGGGCCTCGTTGGCGGGATCCGCCTTGATCTCGCTCTCGGGGTGGTCCGGCGAGTCGACCCACTCGAACACGTCGACCGGGCAGTCCTCCAGGCACGCCCCGTCGGCGAGACAGATGTCGAAGTCCACGGCGACGTGCGTCCCGTGGATGCCCAGCTGTTCGGGTTCGTCGACGGGACCCCACACGTCGTGGCCCTCGTGTTCGTCGACGATCTCTCGGTTCTCCTCGAAGTTCGAGTCAATGGCCATTGCTATCTAGTACCAACTCGGGAGCCTACTTAAATGTTGGAATAGCCGGGGCGTAACAGTCACACGAACGGGTAGCATCCCGAAACCGGAAGGGGCGGTCCCAGACCCCAGGGCGTCGACGCCGACGGTCGCCGGGGGATTGTTGTGGGCCCGCAGCGTACCACGAACGATGCCCGACGCCTGCGCGGAGGACGGCTGTACGGACCCGGCCGCCGTCCGGTTGCACGTCCCCTGGGCCGAGGACCGCGAGCTGTGCGTCGCCCACGCCCGGGCGCTCGTCCAGCGCGACGGCGTCGTCGCCGAACCGCTGGCGGACGCCGACGCCGAGTGGCCGTGACGCCCGTGTCGAGCGGACGCTCCGCCGTCGCCGTGACGCAATCGAAGAACGCGACCGACCCGCAGCGACGCGGACGCCGCGGCGTCCCGCCGCTCGCGGTCTCTCGCCCCCACGAACTTTGTCCGCAGCCCCGGAACCTACCGACATGGAGATCCGTCCGGGGACGCCCGCCGACGCCGAAGCCGTCTCCGACGCCCATCACGCGGCGATCGAGGAACTCGGAGCAACGGTCTACGACGACGAGCAGGTGGCGGCGTGGAGCGCGGGCCGCAGTCCCGACGACTACGAGTTCGACGCCGACGATCGGGCCGTGTTCGTCGCCGAGGTCGATGGGGCGGTTCGCGGGTTCGGCTGGCTCTCCTGTGACCCCGGCCAGCACCTGATCGCCGACGTCGACGGCGAGGTGACCGGGATGTACGTCCACCCCGCGGTCGCCCGGCAGGGCGTCGGGACGGCGCTGCTCGATCGTCTGGAAGCTACGGCCCGCGAGCGCGAGCTCGGTGCGATCGGAATGTGGGCGTCGATGAACGCCGTGCCGTTCTACGAGGACCACGGGTACGAGCGCGTGGCCGAGCGGGTCCACGAGTTCGGCGGCGGCGTCACCGGGCGGGTGCTGGAGCTGCGAAAGGAACTCTGAGCGACCATCGAGGGAACCGATACGGTTGGTACTACCACCCGTGACAACGGCGGGGCGGTAGCGGCAGTCTGGGGGGATAGCTCGCCCGTTAACTGGCCAGCACCCCTCGAACGGAGTGATGTCAGACACCGATTCGACCACCGATACGCCGCCGTCGCGACTCGGGCGGCTTCTCTTCGCGAGCGGTCTCGCGGCGCTCGCGCTTCGCAATCTGACGAACCTCGACGGACGCATCGCCTACGCGGACGCCAAGGGCGTCCCGCTCGCGGACAAACTGGTCCCCGCGTCGAGCGGCCTCCTCCTGGGCGGGAGCATCGGCGTCGGGCTCTGGAAACTCCCCAAACTCGCCGCGGGCAGCATCGCCGCGTTCTTCGTCGGCGTCACGCCGCTCATGCACGACTTCTGGGCCGTCGACGAGGACTCCCGCGGCGAGGAGCTCACGTCGTTCCTCCAGAATCTGACGCTGCTCGGCGCCGCGATCGCGTTCTTCCGACGGGCGAGCGAGAACTGACGTTTTGCGGTCAGCGGCTGGCCCGGCAAGAGGACCGCATTCCGATCTGGTTTATTCGAGGAATCTGTGGTTGGAATAGCCGTTCAACAGATGTGCGAATTGATCACTGAGAGCCCTACCAACTCAAAGAGATGTTCCGATAGCCGTGCGAGATACAAAGCGCGAATGCAGCACTCTCTGCCCACGCATTAGCGGGAATGCCGACATCAGCATAGGCTATTTAGGCATCGACAGCCGGAAGCGTAAAGGAAAAGATCGCCCCCTCGTCGGGCTCCGATTCGACCCAAATCTCGCCGCCGTGGCGCTCGACGACCCGTCGGGACAGCGCGAGGCCAATGCCCGTCCCCGAGTGTTCCTCGTGGGTGTGCAGTCGCTGGAACACCTCGAAGATACGCTCCTGTTGATCTGGATCAATCCCGATACCGTTATCCTGCACTGAAAGGAGCCATCGTTCATCATCACGCGAGGCGGAAATTTCGATCTGCGGCGGCTCGTCCCCGCTGTACTCGATCGCATTACTCAGCAGGTTCTGGAAGACTTGGCGCAACTGGCTGGCGTCGCCATCCACACACGGGAGATCGTCCGTTGTGATCTCAGCGTTACTCTCGTCGATCCGCATTTGGAAATCTTCGCGAACGTCATCAAGGACATCGTCGAGGTCGACCGGTTCGAACGGATCGCCACGCGTTTCGATGCGCGAGTACTCGAGTAGCCCGTCGATCATATTGTGCATCCGCTCGGCGCCGTCGACAGCGAACTCGAGGAACTCTTCACCGTCTTCGTCGAGCGCATCGCCGTACCGATCCTCGATCAATTGGAGGTAGCTCGTAACCATTCGCAGCGGCTCTTGGAGGTCGTGGGAGGCGGCGTAGGCGAACTGCTCTAACCGCTCGTTCGACTCCTCGAGTTTGCGCTGGTACTCCCGTCGTTCGGTAACGTCTTGGACGACGAGCAATCCCGCAAACACTTCTTCGTCGTTGTTTCTGACGGGCAAGGTGTAGGCGAACAGGTTGCGATCGTTGTACTCGGCCTCGAACGAGCTCGCCTCGCCCTCCAGCGCAGCCTCGAAGTACGGTTCGACCTCCTTGACGATCTCGTCCGGGTAGATGTCGTAAACGCTGTTTCCGATCCGATCTTCCGGGGAGACGCCGGCTGCGTCCAGTAACTCCCCACCGATGGCCGTGTACTGCAGGTCATCGTCGAACAGGCCAACCGCACCGTTCGGGAAGTTTTCGACGAGCGTCCGGTAGCGCCGTTCGGACTCCTCGAGCGCGCGTTCGCGCTCCTTTCGTTCGGTGATGTCGGTGTAATGCTCGATGCGGCCGCCGGCGTAGAGCCCAGACTCGATGGGCTGGCTCCAGTGGTTTACCCAGCGTTCCTCGAGGCTCTCCTCTCCGAGGACGTGACTCTCGAACTCCTCGGTGTAGGTGTTGTCCTCGTAGGTGGCGGTCACGCGGTTGGCGAACCGTTCGGGCTCCTCGAAGATACCCGCGATCTCCGCCTCGATGAGCGCTCGTTTGTTCTGACCGACGATCGCCTCGCGATCGAGTCCGAAGAACTCCTCGATCGCCTCGTTGATCCAGACGACCTCGAAGTCGGAATTCAGGATGAACGTTCCCACGTCTGATGTGTCGAGGACATCATTCGTCAGCGACCGATAGCGCGCCTCGCTCTCCCTGAGTTCCTGTTCGCGCTCTTTGCTCTCGGTGATATCTTCGATGGCGAACACAGCACTCTCGATCTCTCCGTGGTCGTCGTAGACCGGCGCTCCGTTGATAGAGATCCAGACTCGTTCTCCATCCGGACTAGATATTCCACTGACATTATCGAACACGGGTTCTCCGGATTCCATAATTTGGGGGAAAGGCTTCTCGCCATCCGGAAGTGGTTCGCCGTCAACGTCGACTTCGGTCCACTCGGAATCGTCAAAGCTGAGGTCGTTGATCTGGTCTTTGCTCCGACCGTAGATCTCCTCAGCCCGATCGTTGGCGAACTGCATTTCGCCGTCACTGTCAACGATCGTGATGCCGATTGGACTCGTTTCAACGATTGTTTCGTAGCGGGTCAGTTCTCGTTCACGTCGCTTCCGTTCGGTGATGTCGCGGGAGTAGACCGACAGGCCCGATTCTGAGGGATAGATGGCGTTCAGAAACCACTTGTCCCACGGAGGATAGTAGTCTTCGAAGACTACGGCCTCTTGTGTTTTAAGAGCCTCATACAGTGCGTTCTCGTACGTCTCCGTGAGATTCTCGTTACGAATGTCCGAACCAATTGCGTCCTCATCCAGTCCAAAAAGGTCTGCTGCGGTGTCGTTCAGATAGCGAAAGCGGAGTCCTTCGTCGAGGGCATAGAAACTGTCTGAGATTCGATCAAAGACCTCGCCGAGGTCGCTGCCTACCGCATCCCTTTTCCACCCCGTCGTGAACGCTTGCCCGTTCGTGGATGGCTGCCACCATACGCGTCCGTTTCCCCCGACTTTCTTTGTTTCGAGTCGGTCGTGATCGACGAGCCGTTCTAGGCGCTCGTAGGTGCTCCGGCGGCCGAGGTCGAGTTGTTCGGCCACCTCGGTTGTCGTCATGGGCGCCCCTCCCGCTTCGAAGAGGACGAGGGTCTCTCGAAGTGTATTCGTCAATTGTGAGTCGGTCACTACTTCAGTTACTCGCGACACGGATGGATAAGCCCTCCGCGGTTGGAGGCAACATTGTAAGCCGAGGAGAATTATAGGTCTCTTCGCGCAAGATACATGCACTGTATCTCGCACGGCGTCAGTTACCGCGCTCACGGGAGCAGTGGTCAGTTCAGACGCCAAACCAGCGCAGGAGGGCACCGAAGAGAGCGACTGCTCCGCCAAGAATGAACGTTCCTGGGAAGGGGATCACGAACAGGAGGACTCCGAGAGCCATGACGGCCGTGGACGTTCGCATCGTGGGTAGTTTCGAGTTCGGGCCGTTTGTGTCTGGTGCCCCGAGCGAGCCATCACTACCTCGTGAGTCCGTATCGATTGATCCTCACTAACTGATTTTCTATCGCCTCGGTGGACGGAGGCGATAACCAGTTCCCAGCGTCACCGTCTCGTCCGAGTTATCTCTCACACAACGGCTCAAACCACCCAACGTGAACCTCGTTGACGCTGGGACCGTTTCGATCTCCGACACCGAAACCGTCCAGACCTGTGCCGCGTACGAGAATGGCCACCAGGGTCGTATTCAGATTCTGCGGCGGCTTGCATCGCAGACTGAAACGATCCGGTCCGAGGCTGTGTGCATACTTCACTCCCTTCGAGATCTCACTCGTTCCAGACGATGCTGAAAAGACTGCGCGGCGCCGTGTTGGTGTCCACTCCGAATCACCAGTCCGCAGCTTAACAGCGCCTCTCGACTCCTTCGAGCTGTCCATCAGTCACGCATCGCTGTTACTCGCTGCTGGCAGCGTGAACGAGAACGTCGTGCCGTCCCCGGGTTTTGATTCGACCCAGAGCTCGCCGTCGTGCCGTTCGACGATCCGGCGACACAGCGACAGCCCGATACCCGTGCCCGGATGTTCGTCCTGGGAGTGAAGCCGCTGGAACACCTCGAAGATCCGGTCTTGATCCTCGGAATCGATACCCACTCCATCGTCTTGGATTGAAATGATCCACTCGTGTCCGTCGCGTTCGGCCGAAATCCCCACTGACGGCGGCTGGTCACCGCTGTACTCGATTGCGTTACTCAGCAGGTTCTGGAAGACCTGTCGCAGCTGGCTCGGGTCACCGTCCACTCGCGGGAGATCGTCGGCCATAATCTCGGCGCCGCTCTCGTCGATTTGCATTTGCAGATCCTCGCGAACGTCGGCGAGAACGTCGTTGAGATCGTGTGATTCGAACGGATCGCCCTGCGATTCGACGCGTGAATACTCGAGTAGCCCGTCGATCATGGTGCGCATCCGTTCGGCACCGTCGACGGCGAACTCGATGAACTCCTCACCGTCCTCGTCGAGTTCGTCTCCGTATCGTTGCTCGATCAACTGGAGGTAACTCGTGATCATCCGGAGGGGTTCTTGGAGGTCGTGACTGGCGGCGTACGCGAACTGCTCTAAGCGCTCGTTCGACTCCTCGAGTCGCTTGCGGTACTCTGTACGCTCGGTGATGTCCTGAATCATTAGCATCCCGGCGTAGATCTCATCGTCGGGGTTGCGAACCGGAAGCGTGTGCGCCAGTAGGTGTCGATCGTGATACTCCGCCTCGAACGTTGCTGATTCGCCGTCGAAGACCGCCTGAAAGTGGGGCTTGACCTGCTCGATGAGGTCGTCGGGATACCGCTCGTAGATGGAGGTTCCAACGACATCGTCCGGGTCGATCCCGAGCTCGCCGAGCATCTCGCCGCCCGCGACGGTATAGGTCAGCTCTTCGTCGAAGAGCCCGACCGCGCCGTTGGGGAAGTGGTCGACGAGCGTTCGATAGCGACGTTCGCTCTCTTCGAGCGCCCGTTCGTGTTCCTTCCGTTCGGTGATGTCGCGGACGACGCCGATTCGTTCACGTCGCTCACCAGGCAACATCGAGAACGTCGCCTCCGCGGGGACGCGATCGCCGTCAGCGGTCTTAATCTCGGCTTCTGCCATCGGTCGGTCGACATCTCCCGTCGCAATCTCCGCTTCCAGTTCCTGTGCCTGATCAGCTGTTTCGTCGTCGACGACCAACGAGACGTGCGATCCAAGGAGTTCCTCGCGGGAGTAGCCGGTTACGTCGCAGTACGCGTCGTTGACCATTGTGAAGCGGCCGTCCGCATCGACCGTATAGATCCCGTCGTTGACCGTCTCGACGATCGTCTCGTACTTCAGTAGTTCCCGCTTGCGGTCTCTCCGATCAGCGATATCACGGAGGGCGCCTGTACGACCAACCGATCCATCTTCGAAAGTGTACGGGCCGAACTGGCTCTCGACCGGAACCCGCTTGCCGTCAGCCGTTTCGATCTCGAACTCGATTGTGGCGTACTCTTGCTCGTTGCCGAGCAGCTCCGCTTGTAACTCCTTTGCACGCTCGTTGACCGATTCGTCGACAAGGAGCGTGACGTGTTCTCCGAGTAGTTCGTCTCGCCGGTAGCCGGTCATCTCGCAGAACGCCTCATTGGCTATTACGAATCGGCCATCGGCGTCGAGCGTCGCGATGCTATCCCAGATCGTTTCGATCGTCTGCTCGTCGCGGATGTCCCGGGCGACGCCGATCGTTCCCTGAAACGTTCCCCCTTCGACGAGCAGGTTGATCCGGAGTTCGCAGGGAACGACATCTCCACCGGCAGTCTGGAAGCCGAATTCGAACGTCGCGACATCCCCACAGTCTGTTTCGAGTTGGCGCTCAATCTCACGTTCGATGCGTTCGACGTCGTCGTCAGCAAGCACCAGCGAGACATGTTCGCCGAGGAGTTGCTCGCGGGGATAGCCCGTCGCTTGGATGAGTCGGTCGTTGACAGCGACGAAGTATCCGTCCGGATCGAGTTGGTACACTCCTTCATCGATCGTGCTAACCAGCGACCGGAACCGTCTGAGTGCAACGTCGTCGTCGACATCCCCCCAGAAGTCGTCGGACGCGCTCGCTCGCGAACTCATTGTACCCCACACCACGCCGATCCAGTTAAACCACTCGTCGGTCAGAAATCGAGACTGTTGTCTGTACTTGGGACTTCAGGGAGTCGAGACGGCTATCGAACGATTCCCGCATTTCTCGGCTTGGCTATCCAGGTCCAAAAGCTGCGATATCGGCACCTACTGTCGCCAGTGCGTCGGCGGGGTTCGGGTCGCTGTCGGCCAGATGCGTGTACTCGTGGTCCGGGATGCTCGACAGTGCTGTCGTGACGGCCTCGCTGTACGTCTCGACGCCCGGTTCCGTCGGGTCCTCGCCACCCCAGACATCCCGGATGACGGTCATCGAATCGATGCGCACTTCCAATCTGCGTGGCTCGTAGCGCGCCAGCAGTTCGGTGAGTCCGAGCTGGAGGGCGACGTACTCGGCGGTGTTGTTCCCCGTCCGCGAGCCGACGGGGCGGCCGAGACGGGCGAGTTGCTCCTCCGAAGCGTCCATGATGACCGCGCCCGCCCCTGCAGGTCCGGGGTTGCCGCGTGAACTGCCGTCGACGTAGAGGACGAACGTGTCGCTGGTCGGGTCGGGGACGGATGACCGGACGAGTCCCGACTCCAGCAGGCCTTCGAGCGCACGCCGCAATTCGTCCTGGTCGGTCGCGGGGTCGAAGAGACCTCCATAGCCGGGGACAGCGTCGTCGATGGCATCGGTGGCGGTCGCCATCTCGTAGCCGACGTCCGCGAGTACCTCGTCGACGAGCGTGGCGAGCGGCGAGAGGTGTTCGGCCGGAAGTGTGTCGTCGGTCACGCTACTTTCCCCATCGGGCATCGGTTCTGGTCCCTTACACCCGCGCTCTCTAATGTGCTCGGTGGGTGGTCGCACCACTGCATATCAGTTCTCAGTGGCCGAGCGGGATAATTTCTTCAGGTGGTTCCGGTGGCGGACCGTTTTGAGTCAGCCGGCCTTAGAATCCTTAGCAGCTGATCGCGCTCGAAGTTGTCCCCTCTCTCACTCTTCGCCGAACGACTCCCGCAACCACTCAACTGGATACACTGCCGTCAGGCCGGGCGTGTCGATGTTGCAGGAACGGAATTCGACGCATCGCTCACACAGACTGGAGTCGCAGATGCTGCGGGAACAAGCCCCGTCACGCTCAGAAAGCGGCATACGGAACTTCCGGGTTTGTGCATCGCCCGATTCAGATGCTTGGCGTGAGGACTCGCCACAGGATTTCGGGCCGGAACAGCGAGGTCGGGCGTTCCTCCATGACGATGACCCTGTTGAATGCATCGGCGAGTTTGCCATCCGTCCGGGCCTTCCGTAACAGCCGCGAGAGATACATATTGATGAGATCCGTCCCGTTGGGTTTGGGACCGGTGGTCTGTGGAAATTGGAAATCGGAGCCAACTGCGAGCATCCAGGCGTCGTCAACGACGGTTTCGGCTCGTTGGAAGAACCGATGTGCAAGATCGTCGGTTCCGTCCGCCGCGAGGGCGTGGTGTAGCTGGAGGGCTTCGAGCGCAGCGACCGACATCCCCTGGCCGTAGATCGGATTGAAACTGGCAATTCCATCACCAATCACGACTAAGCCGTCGGGAATGCGGTCAATCCTCTCGTACCTAACCCGTTTATTCGAGGGGAACGGGTACTGTTCGATCGTTTCGCTGGCCAGCCCGTGGTCACCGATAACACGCTTGAAATCATGGACCGGCAAGCTGGCCGCGAAGTCGGCGAATCCCTCGGGTTCCGGTGGGGCGTGTTCGCCATGAACCCCGAAGAGCGTCATCATCCACCGGCCGTTTTCGACCGGAAACATGCCACCACCGCGTTTGCGCGGGGGATTCGGCAGAACAACACGCGTTTGCTGTGCATCCGCAGGTCGGTTGACGAGAGCTGTGCTGTATGCCACGTCAATGTGAACCTCATCGACCGTCGGCGTCGGATAGTCATGTTCTGCTAGCCAGCCCGGGGTTCGGGAGGCCCGCCCGGTCGCATCGACGACCAAATCCGCGGGGATTTCGTCTGTACCCCCGTCGTGACGGACTGATATCCCCTTGACGTTCGGTGCCGCCCCGACGAGGTAATCGATGAACTGGCAGTTTTCTCGGAGCGAGATGTTATCGATGTCGTCCACTCGCCGTCGCGTGACCAATTCGAACAGCGGCCGGCTGGCACAGTACATCGGTATTTGACCCGATCCGTGAGCCAGCACGTCCTCCTCAATGAACACGCGAGAGTCGCTGTTGATATCGATTCGGTTGCCTCCAGCAGCGATCAAATCCTCGCTAAAGCCAGGGAATAAATCTTCGAGGGTTTTTCGCCCGGCTTCGTGCAGGTTGTGGATGTGGTTTGCCTGCGGAACCCCTTTTCGAGTCACGGGGGAATCTGGCAGGGAATCTTTCTCGGCAATCGTCACTTGCTCGAAATGATCCGCCAGCACGCGGGCTGCCAGCAGTCCCGCCATTCCCGCCCCCGAAACAACCGCATGCCCGGCCTTACGAGTGGTTTGGGCAGAGTCATACTCGGGAACAGTGGCTAACGTCATGGCGATCTCCCTTTTCGTAGGATATCGGCGCCAATCCTGTTAAGTGCTACCACATGAATATGATACGATTACAGCGCTTGCTGAACCATGCCCGCTGTTCAGCACGCCTGACGGCGGTGTCAGATCGTCTAGCGGACCTCTGTGAGGAGGGCATCATTAGCCGGGAGTCTCACGACGAGATTCCGTCGCGCGTCGAGTACAGCTTGACCGAGATCGATCAAGCACTACACCCGATCATTGAGGCGGTCGGCAACCGGATCGACGAGTACGGAGACTCTACTGCCACAGCTCGTTCACGTCCATCAGACTGCCTCGACGGCCGCCAGTAACTCGTCGTAGGGTGGCTCGGTCGTCGGATCGTCGGCGACCCAGCTGTAGGCGATCTCGCCGTCGTCGTCGAGGACGAACACGGCGCGGTTGGCGACGCCGTAGAGCCCGAGGTCGGGGATGTCGATCTCCTGTCCGTAGGCACTGATCGCCTCGCGGTTCGTGTCGCTGACGAGGTCGAACTCGAGGCCGTGCTCCTCGCGGAACGCCCCCTGGGAGAACGGCGAGTCGGCGCTGACGCCGAACACGGTTGCGCCGGCCGACTCGAACCGGTCGAGTTCGTCCTGCAACGCCACCATCTCGTTCGTGCAGGGCGGCGTGAACGCCCCCGGGAAGAACGCGAGGACGACCGGCCCGTCGCCGAGGTAGTCCTTCAACTCGAACGACTCGTGATCGCTGGTGCCGACCGTGGCCGTGAACGTCGGAGCGGTCTCGCCGGAGTCTGGTGTCGACATCGTCGAACGTTGGGTTCTCTCTGGTATAACCGTGTCCGCAAATATGTTCGCACGAGTCGGCGGGGGGCTGATCGACGCCGCGGCGGCGAACATATTCGCGCCAAGCGCCACGCCGCTCGGCACCCTCGGTACCGAGGCGATGCCCGAACAGCAACTCGATCTCCGCGAGATCCCGCCGCCCGAGCGCCACCCCCGGATCTTCGACGCGTTCGAGGATCTGGAGTCCGACGAGGCGCTGACGCTGATCAACGACCACGACCCGAAGCCGCTGTACCACCAGATGAGCGCCGAGATCGAATCGTTCGACGCCGAGGGATACACGGTCGATCGGGTCGGCCCGAACGAGTTCATCGCCACGCTGCCCAAGCGGTGACCGCTCTCGAACGGCGACTTCGCGGCGACGCGGCGCTACCGCTCGGGGTAGTCCCCTTCCGGCGCCGACGCGGACGCCGCCGTGTCGGTGAGCCGATCGACGGAGTCGGCGACTTCGCCCAGGGCGGCGGTCTGTTCTTCCGCTGCGGCGGCGAGCGACTCCGTTTCGCCGGCGACGCGGTCGGCCGAATCGGCGAGGTCGTCCATCTCGGCCGAGATCGTCTCCGCGCTCCGCGCCTGCTTGTCGGTCGCCTGCTCGATCTCCGCCATCCCGTCCGCAGTCTCCTCGGCGGCGTCGTGGACGGCGTCGAGCCGCTCGCCGAGCGATTCGACCCGCGCGGAGCTCTCGTCGAGTTCGGCAGCGGCGTCGTCGACGGCCTCGGAGACCTCCCGGGCGATCGCTCGGAGCTCCTCGACGGTCTCCGGGAGTTCCTCGAGCTGATCGCTGGTCTCGTCCGCGAACGACTGGACTTCCTCGCCGAGAATCCCCAACGCGTCGCTCGACGCGTCGCCCCGCGTCGCCTCGACCGTGGCGTTGGTCGCGAGTAGCTTGGTCTGTCTCGTCACTTCGTCGATCGTCTCGACGACGTCGTCGATGCGGTCGGCCTGCTCTTCGAGACGGTCGGTCGCCTCGACTGCGACCTGCGTCGCCTCCCGGAGATCGTCCATCGCTGCGGCAGTCGCCTCGGCCTCGTCGAGACCCGCTCGAGAGATCTCCTCGGTCCGCTCCCCGAGCGTTCGGACCTCTCCCGCGGTGCCGGCGATCTCCTCGACGGTCGCGCTCAGCTCCTCGGTCTCCACGGCCGCGGCGCGGACGCCGTCGGACTGGTCGGTCGCGAGCCCGTGGATCGTCTCCGCGCTTCCCGCCACGTCGCCGGCGGCGTCGTGGAGATCCCCGAGCGGCTCCCGCACGTCGGTCTCGACGTCACTGGCCAGGCGCTTTCGACGCTGGATCTCGCGTTCGAGGCGGTTGCTGTAGGAGTCGACGTAGGTGTCACACGCGACCTGCACGTCGAGGTTGATGATCCGCAACAGCGACAGCAGGTCGGCGATCCCGTCGTGGATCGCTGCCCGGACGGTCGACTCGAAGGCGTCGTCGAGATCACCGGGGTCGTCGCCGTCGTCGTCGCCGAGCGCGCTCAACACGCCGCCGAACAGCCCCTCCGACCGCTCGGCTTCGGCGCGCTCTACCGCCCAGTCCTCGATCGCCTCGACGACCTGGTCCTGGATCCGCTCGTCGAGGCGATCGAACAGCAGATCGTAGTAGACGCCGTACTGGCCGATGTAGTGCTTGAGCGGCATGTCCAGTAGCTCGTGGAGCTTCCCGATCCGCGCCCGGTTCTGGAAGTACGCCGCGTCGTAGTCGCCGGTCGCCAGCGTCACGAGATAGGCCTGCTGTGTCATCTTGAGCTGCTCGACCGTTTTCGGGGACCGTCCGATGACCGCGGTCGTCTGGTCGTACTGCGTGAGATTGGCGTAGAACCGGTCCGCGATCTCCTCCCTGTGCTCGCGGAGAAACGGCTCCAGCGACGCGAGGCGTCGCTCGTCCTCGGCGTCGAAGCCGATGAACTCCTTGCGCCAGTCGATCTCGCGCTCGTCGAGACCGATGTCGGCGGTCAGCTGCTCGGCGTCGAGGTTCGCGTTCAACTCGCCGCGACCGAACACGTCTTGCGGATTCATATCGGCCGCGTATGGCTCGCCGTTTCAAAACCCGATAGGGGGTTCCTCCGGAGCGGGAACGGGCGATCCATTTAAATGAGTCGACGAATATGTTCGACGACTCGCGGGGAGCGTCCGACTATCGAGCGACGAGACGCCGGTCGTGGCTACCCTGAACTCCCCTCGCCGTGCTTTCGATACCAGACCCTGGACCCGGCAGGCGACTCGTCTTCCTCGAGGTCCAGCCTGCGCAGAACTAACTCCCTGATGGCGTCCGTGACCACGAGGTCGATCGTTTCGTCGTCGGCGTCTCGCACCGCGAAGACGTAGTGCCCGTCCCGCTCGTCGATGGCCTCGATCGTCCCGACGGACCACCGCTCGATGTCGTGGGTCGGCTGCCGCGCGTGGATTCGATCGTGGGGCATATGCAAACAGAGGTCGTTCAGCCAGTTGAGAGTACGGACCTCAGCGAGTCGGGGTATGCGATTCTTGGAACGGTCCCGAAGGGTGCGGCAGTGGGAGCGCCACAATCTTGCTGGGGCTTAACGTGACACGGATTCGTATGGTCAATCGTGATCCGGGACGACCGCGCGTACGAGATCGTTCTCTGGGGCGCCACGGGGTTCACGGGACGACTCGTCGCGGAACACCTGGCGGACCGCTACGACGCGGCCGACCTCGACTGGGCTATCGCCGGGCGAGATAGAGAGAAGCTGGAGACGCTGCGGGACGAGCTCGCCGAGATCGACCCCGACCGGGAGTCGCTCGATATTCTGGTCGGCGATGCCTTCGACCGCGAGCGTCTCGACGCCATCGCCGAGCGGACGCAGGTCGTCTGCACCACGGTCGGACCGTACGCGAAGTACGGGTCGCCCCTCGTCGACGCCTGTGTCGAGAACGGCACTCATTACTGTGATCTGGCCGGCGAGGTCCCCTGGATGCGCCGCGTGATCGACGAGCACCACGAGGACGCTCGCGATCAAGGGGTGCGAATCGTCCACTCCTGTGGCTTCGACTCGCTGCCGAGCGATCTCGGCACGCTACTGGTCCAGACGCACGCCGAGGAGACCGTCGGAACGGCCTGTTCGACCGTCAAGTCGTTCGTCACGAGCAACTCGTTCAGTGTCAGCGGCGGGACGTTCGCCAGCATGCTCGAACTGTACGAGGAACTCTCCAGGAATCCCGAGGTCAGGGAGATCCTCCAAAATCCGTACTCCCTGGCCCCGAGCGGGGAGCGTAGCGGACCAGACGAAGGGAGCCAGCGGTTGCCGAGATACGACGGTGACGTCGGCCAGTGGACGGCGCCGTTCATCATGGCCGCGGTCAACGAGAAGACGGTCCACCGGTCCAACGCCCTTCTCGGATATCCGTGGGGACGTACGTTCCGATACGACGAGGTCGTCCCGACCGGGGCCGGGCCACTCGGAGCAGCCAGCGCGTCCGGTGTCGCGGGTGGGTTGGCACTGGCTACGGGAGCCATGGCGGTGTCGCCCGTCCGGAAGCTGGTCGACCAGTATCTGTTGCCGGACTCCGGCGAGGGACCGACTCGGGAGGAGATCGAAGGCGGAACGTTCGAGGTCAGATTGCTCGGCACCGGCCGGTCGCCCGAGACGAACGAGCAGTTCGCGGTGGAGGGCACCGTCGCGGCGAATCGCGATCCCGGCTACGGCGCCACCGCTCGGATGATAGGGGAGTCCGCCGTTTGCCTGGCAAAGGGGGACACTGGCACCGCGCTGGACGGAGGCGTGCTAACCCCGGCGTCGGGGATCGGGACGCCGCTCATCGATCGACTGGCGGACGTCGGGCTGTCGTTCGCAGTTGAGCGGGCGTCCGTGGAGTAGCCAGCGCTTCACTGCGCCCCGCCGAAGGGCGAGGAGGCGTCACAGCGTGGCCTCGCTGGCAACATCCCGGCTCGCGCCGACGTCGCTACTCGTGCCCGAAGACGGGGACCGGATGATACGGTTCCTCCAGGTACTCCACGTCCGAGTCCGAGAGATCGATCTCCAGCGCCTCGACGGCGGCTTCGAGGTGCTCGATGCTCGACGTCCCGACGATCGGTGCGTCGACGTTGTCGTTCTGGAAGTGCCACGCGAGCGCGATCTGGGCCATCGTGACGCCCTTTTCCTCGGCGAGTTCCTCGACGCGCCCGTTGATCTCCTCGCTGGCGGGCCCTTCGTGATACGGCGTGCCGTAGTCGATCTCGTGCTCGCCCCGGGCGGTTTCGGTGAACTCGTCGTGCGGTCGCGTCAGGTAGCCAGCCCCCAGCGGCGACCACGGCATGACGCCGACGTTCTCCCGGTCGCAGATCGGGTACATCTCGCGTTCCTCCTCGCGGTAGGTCAGGTGATACAGGTTCTGCATCGTCTCGAAGCGGGCCAGCCCCTCGCGCTTCGAGACGTCGAGCGCCCGCTGGAACTGGTGGGCCCACATCGACGAGGCGCCGATGTGCCGGACGTCGCCTCGACGCACGGCGTCGTCGAGCGCCCGGAGCGTCGTCTCGATCGGCGTGTCGTAGTCCCACCGGTGGATCTGGTAGAGGTCCACCGTGTCCATCCCCAGGCGATCGAGCGAGTGTTCGAGTTCCTGCTCGATGGTCTTGCGCGAGAGCCCCGTCGCGTTGCGGTGCTCCTTGGCGCCGGCGAAGCGGACCTTGGTCGCGACGACCTGCTCGTCCCGATCGTACTCCGCGAGAACGTCGCCGAGGATTTCCTCGCTCTCACCCGACGAGTAGGCGTTGGCCGTGTCGAAGAAGTTGACCCCCAGTTCGATCGCCCGCTCGACGAGTTCGCGCCCCTCGTCGGCGTCCAGCATCCAGTCGTCCTGGCTGCCGAAGCTCATGCAGCCCAGACAGATCTTCGAGACCTCCATCCCCGTCGAACCGAGTGTGGTGTACTCCATCTAAACTGGCAGTGGGAGATTACTTGCATATACTTACCGTTGGGTTTCGCGAGCAGATCTCGGCATGAAACCGATACCGAATTTTGTCCGGCAGCCGAACCGATGGGCATGTTCCGTCGCGCTCGCGAACTCGGACCGCCGCTGCTGGTGCCGCTGGCGTGGACGTTCGTCGCCGCCGCTCAGGTCGGCGTCGTCGCCGATCGGACGATCTTCATCGCGCTCGTCGTGATGAGCGTCCTGCTCGCGGGCTTCGCGGCGACCGGCCGCGACGACATGCGATCCGGGACGCTGCTCGTCTGGTGGCGCATCATCGCCGTCGGGACGGTCGTGACGCTGTGTGGCGTCGCCGGGTTCCTGCTCGGTCCGCGCGACGAGCGCCTCCTGACGATCGCGCTGGTCGGCTGGATGCTGCTTCCGGCCGTCGGATTCGTCGAGACCGGACGCAGAGTCACTGCGGGGGCCTGGATTTACGCGGCCGGCGCCGTCGGATGTGCCGTCGGCGCCGTGCTGTACGGCTGGGGCCTCGCGGTCGCGTCTGACCCGGGAATGCTCGCGGGACTCGCACTCGTCGGTGCCGGCCAGACTGCGGGGATCCTCGATGCCGCGCTCCGGTCCTGAACGCGGAGGGTGACCACTGCCGTTTCGATCGATGACAGGGGGAGGTTATGATTGCATGGATCGTACCCCCAGACGGGGGATACCCATGAATTTCGACGAGTTCACAGGAGAGGTTCAGCACCGACTCGAACTCCCGGGCACCGGCGAGACGGTGCGGGCGATCCGAGCCACGTTGATGACGCTCGGACGGCGCATCCCAGAAGGGAACGCTGAAGACCTCGCGGCCTCGCTCCCGATGGAGATCAAGTGGTTCCTGACCGGTGCCGTCCACGACCACGGCCAACGGTTCGGCTGGAGCGAGTTCGTTTCGCGCGTCAGCGAGATCGAGCAGACCGACAGATCGGCGGCGGCCTACCACGCCAAAGTCATCGTGGACCTCGTCAGTACGGTAGTGCCGCCGTCGGACTTTCAGCAACTGCGCGATCAGCTCCCGGAGAGCGAAGACGACGAGAACTGGCACAAACTATTCGAGGTCGTCGACGCCGGAGGCTGGGGCGACGCCGAGGAAGCACAGACCGGCGGCGGTCCGCAATCCCCCGGCGATCAAGAGTGACTCTCCGATCGGTCGGTTCAGGCGTCCCGGCGCGGCTCGCCTCGGAACGTACGGCGGATCGGGGACGAGTACGGTGAGCGCGAGACACCTCGCAGGCCGGCCCTGAATGGTCGAACCGGGAGCCGATCCGCTCGGATTGCTGGTGTTCCGGGTTGCGATCGCGTTCGGGATCGGCGCGCTCATCGGGATGGAACGGGAGCAGAGCGACTCGGGCGGGACGTTCGCTGGGAGCCGGACGTTTCCGCTGTTCGGACTCCTCGGCGCGCTCGTCCAGGCGTTCTTTCCGGCGATGCTGCCCGTGGCGTTAGTCGCGATCGCGGTCCCGCTGACCGTCGCGTACGCGGGGAAGATCTGGATCGAACGCGACGTCGGCCTCACGACGCTGACCGTTGCGCAGCTCACGGTCGTCCTCGGGGCGCTGACGACGCACTCGGAACGCGGAGCCGTCCTCGCCATCATCGTCGGCGGCGTCGTCACCGTGCTGCTCTCGGAGAAAGGAACGGTCCATCAGTTCGCCGATCGAATCGCGGAGCCGGAACGCCGGGCTTCGGTCAAGTTCATCCTCGTCGTGCTGGTCGTACTCCCGCTGATGCCGGATCGCGAACTCGACGCCCTGTACGGGCTCAACCCGCGGTTCGTCTGGCTCATGGTCGTGTTCGTCACCGGGCTGAGCTTCGCGGCCTACGTTCTGGCCCGGACGGTCGGGGCCAGACGGGGGATCGCACTGACCGGCGTACTTGGCGGGTTCGTCTCCTCGACCGCGACGACGGTCTCGATGGCCGAGCGGGCGAGCGAGACGCCTCCGCTCTACCGAGTGTGTGCGTTCTCGACGATCGTCGCGTCGATCGTGATGTTCCCCCGTGCGCTCATCGAGATCGCCGTCGTCAACCGGGCGCTGCTCCCCTACGTCGCCGTCCCGCTCGGCGCGATGACCGGGATCGGAGCGGCCGTCGCCGCCGTCGTCTACCGGAGAGGCGCCACGGGCGCGGACATCGATACCGAAATCGAGAACCCGTTCCGTCTGCAACCGGCGCTGTTCTTCGGAGCGGTCTTCGCACTCGTCCTGCTCGTGTCCGAGTCAGCACACTCGTGGCTCGGCGCGTCGGGGATCTACGCGACGGCGTTCCTCTCGGGACTCGCCGACGTGGACGCCATCACGCTCACGCTGAGCAGGCTCGCCGCCGAAGGCGAGATTCCCCGGAGCGTCGCGGCGATCGGGATCGTCATCGGCGCCATCGCGAACACCCTCGTGAAGATCGGGCTCGCGTGGCTTCTGGGAACCAGGGAACTCGCTCGCATCGTGCTCGTCGCACTCGGGGCAGCCTCGGTCGCCGGGCTCCTGTTCGTCGTGGCCGCGTAAACGGGGGCGAGAAACGCGACTCTTCCACCCGCTCGGACGCACGGTTCGACGCGCCTGTCGTCCGTGCTCCTGTGTCAGCCCTCACCCCAGACTGATGTCGAGGTAGAGCATCCCGATCACGCCGGCCATCAACCCGAGCGTCGCGACGCGCTCGTAGCCGTGGGTGTGGGTTTCCGGGATGATCTCGTCGGAGATGACGAACAGCATCGCGCCCGCCGCGAACCCCATCGCGTAGGGCAACAGCGGCTCGACGACGCTGACCGCCAGCGCGCCCAGCACCGCGAGAGGGATTTCGACGACCCCCGACCGAATCCCGGCGAAGACCGCGTAGAAGCGTCGATCCAGTCCGGCGTTGATCGCGGCTACCGAGACGGCGAGCCCTTCGGGGATGTTCTGGACGCCGATCGCCAGCATCAGCGGAATCGCGGTCTCGACGTCGCCGGAGCCGAAGCCGACGCCGACCGCCAGTCCCTCGGGCATGTTGTGGAGCGTGATCGCCAGGATGAACAGGACGACGGGCGCCAACCGCTCGCTGTCGAGAGGGAGCGACGTGCTGGGGTCGGCTTCGTCCGGCCGCCTGTTTCCCGTCAGCAGGTAGTGCGCGTGCGGAACGAGGCCGTCGGCCCGGTCGAGAAAGAGCGCTCCGAGCGCGACGCCCGCCAGCGTGGGGATCGGATTCCCGCCGGAGTACTGCTCGATTCCCGGGATGATGAGACTCGTAAACGCCGCGGCGAGCATCACGCCGGCAGCGAACCCGAGCGCGCCGTCGAGCGCGCGCTCCGACGGATCACGCCAGACGAGCACCAGCGACGCGCCGAGCAGATTCAGCGACGCGATGACGATCCCGCCGACGAGCCCCTGGATCACCGGATCCTGCCCGGCGATCCGGACGAACAGGTCGACGACAGCGCTCATCGGTCTACCCCGCGAACGATCGATCGGATCCCGTCGCGTCGACGCTCACGCAGGCTCATCCACGAGAGATACGTCGATGATGGTCAAATAACTCGGAGTTTCGTCCCGCTGCACATCGAGTACGAGCGCTTCGGTGACACGACCGGCGGAGATTCCCATACTGCCGCAACCATCATAGATGATTATTAACGTTTGTGTCGTCCCTCCTCGTGGGGGAGTCCCTATGCCAGTAGAAAATCTTGCACGCAGCGACGTCGTCACGGCGAGTACAGAGACGTCAATCGGCGAACTCGCATCGACTATGGACGACGCCGACGTCGGAAGCGTCGTGATCGTCGACGGCGAGACGCCGCGGGGGATCGTCACCGACCGCGATCTGACCGTTCGCGTGTTGGCCGAGGAGGACGACGCGAGCGATCTCGACGCCGAAGACGTGATGTCGAGCGACCTCTGTACGATCGAGAGCGGTTCCGGCTTCTATCAGGCGACGCAGCTGATGGCCGAGCACGGCGTCCGTCGACTGCCGGTGTGCGACGCCGACGGCGCGCTGGCCGGACTCGTCACGGTCGACGATCTGAACGAACTGCTCGCCGACGAGCACGAACAGCTAGCCGAGGTGATCCGCGCCCAGCGGCCGCCCTACTGAGAGCCGTCAGCGAGAGACGAGCGTCGACGCGGGCGTCGGCGCTACTCGTCTCGCTCGGGCGTCTTGACGACCGACACTGGACGGCTGGTTCGCCGCGCGACGCGCTCGGTGACGCTCCCGAGCAGCCGGCGGTACTCGCCGGTGCGTTCCTCGGTACCCAGCACGACCACGTCGACGTCTTCGTCGGCCGCGTACTCGAGAATTTCCTCGTGGGGGACGCCCCGCGTCAGCGTCGAGACGCACTCGACGTTCTCGTCGGCCGCTCGCTCCGCGACGCGGGCCAGTGCGTCCTCGCCCTCGTGTTCGAGCGCCGCCTCCAGCCCTTCGCTGTCGTGGACGTACTCGTCGCCGCCGTACGACGAGTACACGTCCTCGTCGATCACGTACAGCGCGTGCAGCCTCGCGCCGTGGACCGCTGCAAGGTCGACGGCGTGGTCGATTGCGAACTCCGATCCCCGCGTCCCGTCCGTCGGAATGAGTATGTCGTCGTACACGGGTGTACATCGACGCTCGTCGGCCATAATACGAGGTGGCGATTTCCAGGTTCTGCGAACGACGCGGGGCGCGCACAGACGGCGAAGAGGCAACAGCTGATCGGGGACGCCGCGAGCTACTGTTCTTGCTCGCGGCGATCCTCGGCGACGGCGAGCTCGAGCGTAAAACTCGACGCCGAGACGATGTCGCCGATGCCGACCGTCCCCGCGGGGTCTTCGACGACTCGGTTCGGACAGGCGACGAGTGTCGGCGTGCAGAGCGTGCCGTCGTCGGCCGTCTCGTCGACGTGCTCCGCGAGGCGTTCGATCGCCTCGCGCCCGTCCGTCGACGGGTCGTACGTCAACCCCGTCTCGAGATCGCTGGGAGCCGTGATGCTACCCCGAGCTGCCTTGGTTGCGGCGTTGACAGCGGCGAATTTCATCCCGCGCAGGACCGCCTCCGGGGAGAGATACGAGTCCATCACAGCGAGGTGATACTCCATCGCGTGCAATCGGATGCACCCGACGCCCAGGTCCTCCCGGAGTGCCGAGAGCATTCGGTAGTGGGTGAGTATCTCGTCGACTTCGAACGGTGCGTTGCTCGTCGGCTCGTCGTCCACGGCTTCGATTTCGGCGTCGTCGTGCAGGACGGCGAGTTCGCTGGCATCTGCACCGATCACGTTCGCTTCCGGGAGGATCAACTCGTAGATGGCTTCTCTGAGGTCCTCGTCGTGGGTCACCGCGCACTCGATGTGCACTTTCGGATCGCCACCGGAGCGGAATCGGCGGACGACGTCCCGCGCGTGACGAAGCCGCTCCGCGTAGCCGTCGTCGACGTGAGCCGGGGTGAGATTGTGGTAGCCGGCCAACAGCGCCCCCTCGACTACCTCGCCGACCTGATCGACGTGTGCGTCGAGGGCGCCGGTCGTCAGGTCGAACTCCGGCGGTCTCGACGCGGCGATGAACCGGGTGTCCTCGGCCGCGCGCACGCCAAAGAGTTCGTCGCCGACGCCGAACTCGAACACCCAGTTGATCTTCGTCCGATCGGCGGCGGGGGCCTCCTCAAGCGGGACGAACGTCACCTGCCCGTTCTCGACAGCCGGGTACCGCACCGCGTCTGAGCGGTCGAACATCGACAGCTGTCTGTCCGACAGCAGATACGTGTACGCGATCGGCGCTCCTCCCAGCGCGGAGACGAGGTTGGTTATGATCCCGGTCTGTCCGCCCATCTGCTGGACGTCGGAATCGAAACCGGACTCGAGTTCGGCGGCGAACTCGTCGGCCATCGCGACCTCGTCCCCTCGCCCGGCCGCCATCGCGTGCGTGATCGCCGCGGCGAGGTCTCGCTTCGAGGTCAACGGGCTCGGCGGGGCGCGCTCTCCGGGCGCCGTCGGTCGGTCGAGCGCCGATTCCAGCTCGGCGTCGACCCGGACGACGGCGTCGACGTTCGCGTTGTAGGCGACGAACACCGGAACCCCCTCCAGCGCGCGGAGGTCGGACTCCAGTCGGGAGCGATCGTATGTCACTTTGTGTCGTACTTCCCGGTGCAGTCACGTAACGCTGTGTGCCGCGCTGACACTGCCTCCCGATCGATGCCGCTGTGAGCTCTCGACGCCGTCGCGTGGCGTCCGAGCGGCGAGTCGTGGGTCGTCGACGTGACGGCGGCCGCGTCGGTCACGGCGACGCGGCGCTGACCGGGACACAGAGCACGGGGACCTCGGTCTGCCGGACGACGTTCTCGGTGACGCTGCCGAGGAACCACTGGCCGATCCCCGTCCGGCCGTGGGTGCCCATGACGATCAGGTCGACGTCGTTGTCGGTCGCGTACTCGGTGATCACGGTCGCCGGCGCCCCGTTCGCGATCGAACCGGAGACGCTGACGTCGGCCGATCGGGCGCGCTCCCGGACCGTTTCGAGCGCCCCTTCTCCGCGGCGTTCGAGTGCGTCGAGGAGCTCACTGGGGTCTTGCGCGCCGCCGAACGCGTTCGTGTCCACCGAGTACACGCTGTGTACCATCGAGTCCAGCAGCGTCGCGAGCGCGATCCCCCACTCGGCCGCGATCGCCGCCCCGTCGCTGCCGTCCGTCGGCAGCAGCACGTCGTCGAACGCCACGTCGTCGATCGCGGCGACGTCCGCGTCCGGCGGGACCGCGAGCACGGGCGTTCGCACCGTCCGGAGCACGTTCTCGGTGACGCTGCCGAGGAGGACTCGCTCGAGCCCCGAGCGACCCTTGGTGCCGATTGCGATGACGTCGATGTCGCGCCGGTGGGCGTACTCCCGGATCGACTGGAACGGCGTCCCCCGCTCGACGGTGGTCGTGACGTCGAGCTCTTCGTCGAACTCGCGCGTCAGTTTCGCGACCGTCTCGGTCGCCTCCTGCGCGTTCTCTTCGAGCGTCGAGAGGGAGCCGTCGTCGAGATCGTCCGTTTCGCCACCCGCTTCGACGACCGAGAGCACGTGCACGTCGGCGTCCGTCCGCGAGGCGAGCGCGATCCCGTACTTCGCGCCCGCGATCGCTCCCTCGCTGTCGTCCGTCGGGATCAGTATCGAGTCGATAACCCGGCTCATGGGGATACTGGAGCTTCGCCGGCTCGGAAGATAGTCGTGGGGGGAGACGGCGATCAACGCTCGATGTCCAGAACGTCGAGAAAGACGTCGAACAGTTCGGTGAGCTGGCGCGGAAGCAGAAACCGATCGCGAACTCGCTCGTGGCCGTTCGCTCCGAACGCCCGTCGGCGGTCGTCGTCTTCGAGGAGATCGACGACGCGCGCTCCGGCGGCCTGCGCGTCGTCCGGTTCGACGAGGTAGCCGTTTCGCCCGTCCTCGATCTGCAGCGGGATGCCGCCGACCGTCGAGCCGACGACCGGCGTGCGCTTCCAGAGCGCCTCGGCGACGACCAGCCCGAACCCCTCCCGCAGTGACTTCTGGACGACGACGTCCGCGCGTCGCTGCAGGACGTTCACCGCCGCGTCCGGCAGGTCAGTCAACACGTGTACGTCCGGTTCGCTGGCGGCGTCTTTGGCCACACGTTCGTAGACTTCGAGCCCTTCCGGGTCGTCGCCGGCCATCGCGCCGGCCAGCGCCAACTGGAGGCCCGGGACCTCCTCGCGGGCCCGACGGAACGCCGCCAGCGTGCCGAACTGGTCCTTCCACGGATCGAAGCGGGAGATCTGGACGACGAGCGGTTCGTCGAACGAGAGCGGATACAGGCGGTCCCGCTCGGACGAAACGGTCGTCTCGTCGAGCGCCCGGTTTTTCTCGGTCAGCGGGTCGATCGACGGGTAGACGACGCGCGTCGGCACGTCGATCACGCCCGCGTAGTCGGATCGGCTGACGATCGCGCGATCCACTCGACTCGCGTACTCGGCGACGAACGCGAGGTGGTCGGGCGAGGGGTCGGTGAGGTCGATGTGACAGCGCCAGACGATCGGCGCGTCCGGCAGGCGCTCTCGGACTCCGTCGAGCATGCCCAGCGGCTGGGGATCGTGGAGTACGACGAGGTCGTACTCGCCGTCTACCTCGGCCGCGTTTCGCTCCGTGACCGAGCGATAGGTCGCCTTCATCGCGTCGGTCAGCGGAGCGTCGTCGCCCTGCAGGCCGTTGTGTATCGACTTCGTGACCGCGAAGAACTCGTCGTCCGCGTCCAGCACGAGCCAGTCGGTGTCGACGCCGAGATCGTTACACAGCGGGACGATCGACCGAAGCAACTCGGCGACGCCGCCGCCGGTCGCAGTCGAGTTGACGTGGAGGATCCGGCCGTCTCCGAGTGCCTCGGCGCGCGACCGGAGCCGGTCGAGTTGCTCCGCTCCGATCGCGTCGGCGTACGCCTCGACCGACCGATCCGATAGCGATGGGGCGTGCATAGTCCGTACGATCGATATCACGACTGCGAGGGTATCTGTTGGGGACGCCAAAGCGCCTCGCCGACAGACGACTCAGGCCGACTCGTCGGGGCGCCGAACGATCCGGTCGTAGTTGCCGGGGACGACCGGGCCGTCGAGGAGCGGGTCGTCCGTCGCGTCCATCCACTCGTAGAGCTGCCGCGACAGCGACTCGCGGACGTCCTGGTACCGCGGTTCGGACGCCACGTTCTCGTCTTCTCGGGGCGTCTCCCGCAGATCGTACAGTTCCTCGTACGGCCTCGTGGGAACGCAGTACGTCTCGCGCACCTCGCGTCCGGCCTCGCTCGCGAAGATGTCTCTGGGGAGGTAGACGCGCGCCAGGCGCCAGAAACTGCGGACGTACTTGTACCGTTCCGTCCGGATCGCGCGGACCGGGTTGTACAGGTCGTGCCAGGTCATCTCGGCGAACACCCGCTCGCGAGGTTCGTACTCGCCGTCGATCAACAGCGGCAGGAAGCTCCGGCCTCCGATCTCGTCCGGGACGTCGGCGCCGACGAGGTCGAGCAGCGTCGGCAACACGTCGACGTTGCTGAGCAACTCGTCGTAGCGCCGACCGTCGTCGGCGATTCCGGGCACGCGAAGCACCAGCGCGGCCTCGATCCCGGCGTCGTAGCAGCTCCCTTTCGCCCGGGGGAACGCGATTCCGTGTTCGGTCGTGAAAACGACGACCGTCTCGTCGGCGAGACCGGCCGCACCGAGGGCGTCGAGGATCGTCCCGACGGCGTCGTCGATGGCGTAGACCATCCCCCGCATCTCCGCGAGGTCGTGACGGATCCCGGGCCGATCGGGAAGGTACGCGAGCGGCTGGATCGCGTCGGGGTCGTCTCCGTCGTACCGCTCGCCGTGAAAGCCGAACCGTCCGGTCTCTTCTTCGACGCGGTGGCACTCGAAGACGCCGATCGACGCGAAGAACGGAGCGTCGAACGCTCCTCGATCGAGAAACGAGGCGACGACAGATGCGACGCTTTCGGCCCTGTTCACCTGGTGGACCGACGGCGCCACGCCGGGGTAGAGGTTCCCCTCCGAGTGGATGTGGTCGTACCGGAGCCGGTCGGTGTCCTGGCTGATGTGCTGGAGCCCGAACAGGTGCGTCTCGTATCCCGCGTCGCTCAGGTAGTGGGGCAGGATCCGCTCGTCGTCGCGTAGTTCCCAGTCTCCGTGGGCCAGACCCATCAGCCCGTTTACGTGCGGGTGGCGGCCGGTCATGAGGCTGCCTCGACTCGGCGAACACTGCGGCGCGGTGACGAAGTGGTTCTCGAAGAGCGCGCCGTTCGCCGCGAACTCGTCTATGGCCGGCGTGTCGATATCCGTCCCGTAGCAGCCGAGGTATCGACCGAGATCGTGCGCGTGGATCAACACGACGTTCGGGGACGAAACGTCCATACGCCGTAGGATACGACCTCCCGACAGATAGTCGTTCGATCGCTGACATCGGCGTTCGATGTGCTCGTCGTGGAGAATACTGTGTCTCCGGGAGCAGATCGTACGGTTTCTCGGCGGATCGGGCCGAGCTGCGTCGATCCGAATCGAATTGTCGCGAGCTCCGGAACGGTAGCGCTGGATCTGAGCGATCCGTTGCGTTCGGCTCGGTCGGCCGTGGAGGTAGTTCAGGAAGCCTACGCGGTCGTCTCGACCGCGGTTCGACGCTCGTTCTCGATCCGTTCGAGGTACGCTTCGGCGTCGAGCGCGGCCATGCTGCCGGTGCCGGCAGCCGTGATCGCCTGGCGGTACGAGGGATCGGCGACGTCGCCGGCGGCGAAGACCCCTTCGACGGCGGTCTCCGCCGTCGCGCGGCCCGTCTCGTCGGTCTGCGTGACGACGTAGCCGTCCGCGTCGAGTTCGACGCCGGTCTCCTCGAGGAACGCGGTGTTGGGCGTGTGGCCGATGCCGTAGAACACCCCGCCGACGTCGACTCGTTCGGTCTCGACGTCGACGCCTTCGGCGGCCTTCTGGGTGGGGTGCCCGTCGGGGTGGGAGACGACCGTCGCGCCGGTGACGCCCTCCTCTTGGGAGCCGTGGAGCGCCCGCAGTTCGGTGTTCCACCGGAACTGGATGTCCTCGTGCTCGCGGGCGCGGTCGGCCATGATCTCGGAGGCTCGCAGCTCGTCGCGGCGGTGGACGACGGTCACCGAGTCGGCGAACTTCGCGAGGAAGAGCGCCTCTTCCATCGCGGAGTCGCCCCCGCCGACGACGAAGACGTCGTCGCCGCGGTGGAACGCGCCGTCGCAGGTCGCGCACGTCGAGAGGCCGTAGCCCATCAGTTCGTCCTCGTTCTCGGCGCCGACCCACCGGGCGCTCGCCCCGGTCGCGACGATCAGCGCTCGCGTTCGGAGCGTCTCGCCGGTCGAGAGCGTGAGTTCGAGCGGTTGCCCGTCGACCGCCGCCGTCTCGATGCTACCGTGCTGGAACTCGGCGCCGAATCGCTCTGCCTGCTCTTTTCCGCGCTGGATCAGCTCCATCCCGCCGACGCCGTCGGGGAAGCCGAGGAAGTTCTCGACGTCGGTTGTGAGCGTCAGCTGGCCGCCCGGCTCGTCGCCCTCGAGCACGAGCGGATCGAGATCGGCGCGGGCGGCGTACACCGCCGCGGAGAGCCCCGCGACGCCCGAGCCCGCGATGACGAGGTCGCGTCGCTCGCCGGGCATTTACTCGGTGTACCCCTCGATCAGCGTCCGCAGCTGGTCTTCGGACTGAACGCCGACCACCTGCTCGGCCTGCTCGCCGTCGGCGAACAGCACGAGCGTCGGGACGCCGCGGACGCCGTACGCGCCGGCGAGTTGCTGGTTGGCGTCGACGTCGATCTTCGTGACGGCGGCGTCGGTTTCCTCGGCGAGCGTCTCGACGACCGGTTCGAGCATCTGGCACGGTCCGCACCAGTCCGCGTAGAAGTCCGCGAGCACGACGTCGTACTCGGCGACGGCGTCGTCGAGTTCGGCCTGTCCGTCTACGTGGACGGGCTCGTCGGGAGTGGCTGTGCTTGCGTCGGGTGCAGTATCGACTGTCATCACTACCTCGTATGGGCCACCGGAAGTTAAGAGTTTTGGACCAACAGTACAATACTCTGGCCGGGGGCGCGCGACGTCATCGGGAGCGATCCGACTCGAAGCAAGCGACCGACCGCCAGAAGAGAAAACGAGAGTACGTCGACCGAGAGAACGCCGAAACCGGCGAGTCAGCTTTCGAGGGACGCCGACGCAGCGTCCTGCTGCTCGTACTTCGTCTCGAACTCCTGGATGAGCTGGCCCATCTTGGCGTACCAGTCGTTGAGCATCCGCTGCATGTCGTCGGAGATCTTCGAGGGGTCGGTCGGTTCGTAGACGTGGTAGTAGCCGCCCTGCTCGTAGTTGACCTGCTCCTTCTGGATGAAGCCCGTCTGGAGCAGCCGTTGCACCGCCCGGTAGGCGGTCGAGCGTTCGCGGTCGACGGCTTCGGCGATCTCGTCGACGGTGAGCGGTTCTTCGGTCTCTACGAGCGCCTGGAAGCATTCCCTGTCGAGTTGTTTGAGCCCGTGGAAACACTCGAGGAGGCCCTCGCACTCCATGTCCTGCTTGAGTTGTTCAGACATCGAATCTGGCATTGTTATCATCTTTGCCTACGCACCACGCCGTTAAAAGTATTGTGCATGGATCGCACAATCCTGCGGTCGACTCAGTCGCCAGCTGCCGATCCCGGCGTCGGCTCCTCGCGCAGCGCGGTGACGCTGCTGTAGACGACGGCCCCGCTGACCATCAGCGCCGAGCCGAGGATCAACACTAAACTCACCGTGTCGAGGACCGGGATGCCGTAGACGTTCCCGATTTCTCGGACGGCGACGGCGATCGAGCCGCCCAACAGCATCAGCCCGAAGTACACCTTGATCTCCCCCTCGTCGACGATGCTCGTCGCCGCGGAGCCGACCCGCGCGCCGAGCGCGCTCCCGGCCAGCAGCGGCAGGACGATCGAGAGGTCGACGCCGCCGTCCATCGCGTAGAGGAAGCTCCCGATCCCGCCCGAGAAGACGATCTCGAAGAGGTCCGTCCCGACCGCGATCGGCACCGGCACGCCGATCAGGTAGAACAGCGCGGGCATCCGGATGAACCCGCCGCCGACGCCGAGGAAGCCCGACAGCAGCCCCGTCGCGAACGCGACGCCAAGGATCATCCACAGCGACACCGAGATGCCGCCGCGAAGGTTCATCATCGGCGGCACGCGGTAGGACTGGATCTTCTTGGCGATGTCGGGGATGTCGGCGTCGTCGACGTCGGCGTCGGCGGCGTCGTGGTCGACGCCCCCGCCGTCGCCGCCTTTCAGCGCCTCGTAAGTGACGAAGACGCCGATGCCGCCCAGCAGGAAGACGTAGGTGACGCTGATGATGCTACCGGCCAGCCCCAGCTCTTCGAGGTGGAGAACGATCTCCTTGCCGACCTCGATGCCGGCGGTCGTGCCGGCGATCATCAACACGCCGAGCTTGTAGTCGACCTGACCGAGGTCGCGGTGTTTCAGCGTCGCGATCACGGACGTCCCGAACACGAACGCGAGGCCGCTCCCGACCGCGACGCGGGACGGATACCCCATCACGAGCAGCGCCGGCGTCACCAGGAACGACCCGCCCATCCCGAAGAATCCAAAGAGGATGCCGATGAGCAGGCCGAACCCGACGAACAACAGCAGCAGCGCGAGACTGATGCCTAGGACCTCCATGTTAGTTCTTTTTCACCCGGTTGACGATCTGTTGTCCGACTGCCTGTCCCGCGAGGCCGTACACGACGTAGAGGACGATCGCCTCGAGTAGCACGACCCCGATGAGCGCACCAGCCTGTGCCACCGGTGGAAGAGTCGCGACGTCGATCATAGTGCCTCCACCTCGATATTGAATGGTTTTGGAATCATCGTACCGTATCACCTACCTCGGCCTAGCAGAGGGGCCATATTAACAGTTTTGGATGCACCATACAATATTACTGCGCTGAATCTCACGGCTAACCAATCCGGATATCTCCATACGTTACGAGAATATAGATCCGGACGTCGACACACGCGAGAGCGGCATCTTGTTCCCAGTAGCGGTCGGGCGCGCCCAACGATCGGAACGACGCCGGAGACGCCGAGTTCGAGCGACCGGAGCCTCGGGCACGGCGCCACCCACCCGCGACCAGGACCTCGCGATCCGGCGGGCTGTCCCGGACCGACACCGGTCGAAACTGCAGGAATCGCGAACGCCGTATTGGGCACCCCAAACAATATTATACTCTCGGACCCTCGTCTGAGGTATGAGAGCAATTTACGCGACGGACCTCTCGGCGGCCAGCGAAGCGGCCATCCAGAACGAGACCTGCCTCGAGTGTCTCGAGCGGATCGGCGTCGAGACGGTCCACCTCGTCACGGTCGTCCCCTCGAACGTCCACGCGGGAATGCCCGGGATGGATCTCGAAAAGCGACGCGAGCGAGGCCTCCAGCGGTACCGTTCGGTGATGCAAGACGCCGGCTTCGACGTCGAGACCCACGTCGTCCGCGGGACGCCACACCGCAGGATCAACGGTATCGCCGAGACGATCCACGCCGACATGACGATCATCGGTTCGCGCGGACAGAGCCCCCTCGAGAACCGCGTGATCGGGTCGACCGCGCGAAACCTCGCGCGCACGACCGTCGTCCCGCTGCTCGTCAACCGGATCGAACGCGCCACCGACGAGCCCGAGATCCGCCACGAGCACCTGTTCCAGCGGGTCCTGTACGCCACGGACTTCTCGGAGAACGCCGAGCGCGCGTTCGACGCGTTCTCGTACCTTCGACACGCGACCGAGGAAGCGACGCTCGTTCACGTCGAGTCGCCGAAAGACCCCAGCGACGACCCCGAGACACAGCTCACAGAGCTTGCCGATCGACTGGAACGGTGGGACATCGACGCGCAGATCGAGCTCCGGTACGGCGACGCGGCCGACGAAATCCTCGACGTCGAGGAGGCGGTCACACCCACGACGACGCTGATCGGCTCGCGCGGCCGGAGCCGACTCCGGCAGCTGATGCTCGGTAGCGTCTCCGAGGACGTCGTCGCTCGTGCGAACGGGAACGTCTACCTGGTGCCGCCGCCGCGGACGGCCTGACCTCGACGGTCCCCGTCAGCCGATCGGCAACGCGACGACCGACGCGTAGCCGAGGGCCAGCGCCAGCACGAGCGACCCCGCCCACGCGCCGACCGTCACGACGATCTTTCGAGAGCCGACGGCGCTCCCACCACCGACGGCGGCGCCGCTGCCGATGATCGCGCTGACGACGATCTCGTTGAACGACACGGGCACGCCCAGCAGGACCGCCAGCTGGGCGATGAGAAACGAGGGGACGAGCGCCGAGATCGATCGTCGCGGCCCCAGCGACGAGTAGTCCTGCGCGAGCGACTTGATCATTCGCGGGGCGCCGGTCCACGATCCGACGAGGATGCCGAGGCCGCCTCCGGCCAGCACGGCGAGTGGGTGGATCATCCCGACCGTGTCGAGGAGGGGGAGTAGCGGTCCGACGGCCAGCCCGACCTGGCTTCCGCCGGCCGAGAACGCGACGAGCGCCCCGAGCGACAGCAACACTCGCCGCAGTCCGCCGTACTTGTCGCGTCGGATGTCCAACGAGACTGCGACGGCGATTCCGACGGCGACGAGCAGCGTCACGACGAACGGGATCGCGAGCCCGTCGACGCCGAGCGTCCGTCGCGCGAGGCCGGACAGCGAGCCGGCCGTCCCGTCCGGGCCGAGCGACGCGAACCGGACGTTGGTCAGGACTGCTCCGACCAGCCCCGCCAGCACCGGAACGCTGTAGCGTTCGGGCACGTCCTGCCGAGGGAGGACGCTCGCGATGGCGTAGGCGATCCCGCCGCCGACGAACGGCGTCAACACCCAGACGGCGCCGATCTGGGCGTACTTCGACCAGACGGGCGTGCCGCCGAGCGCGAGGCCGACGCCGACGACCGAGCCGGTCACGGTAAAGGCCGTCGCGATCGGGTACCCCGTGCTGATCCCGATCGCCATCAGCCCGGCGCCGATCAGCAGGACGACGATGACTCCCGTCGCCGGGAGACTGATGCCGCCGACGAGCCCGCTTCCGACGGCTTCCGAAACGTTCGATCCCTGCGTGACGGCGCCGGCGAAGCCGAAGATGCCGACGACGAACGCCGCCCGCATCGTCGAGATGGCGTTCGCGCCGACTGCGGGTGCGAACGGCGTCGCGCCGCTGGAGCCGGCGCCGATCACCCACGCCATGAACAGACTCGCGAGTCCGGCGACGACGAACAGAGCGATAGCTGTGATGTCCATCAGTTGTGCAAAATTGAGAACCGGTTAGTCGGCGCCGGCGGTCGCGGCCCCCGCGTCGGCCGTCTGACTACGCCAGTACCCCTGGAGATACGCGCCGACGAACATCCCGGCGAGCGCCCAGAGGATCGTCACGTTACCGACGCCGAGGCTGGCGTAGGCCGCGCCCGGACAGATGCCCGAGAGACCCCAGCCGACGCCGAAGATCCCGCCGCCGATCAGGACGTTCCGGTCGAACGGCTTCAGCCGCCGTTCGTACCGGTCGCCCGTCAGCGGCGCCGCATCGCTGATTCGCGGCATCACCGCGAAGGCGATCCCGGAGACGATCGCCGCGCCGAACATGACGAACAGCAGCCCGAAGTCCTCGAACTGCAGGAAGTTCAGCACGACCTCCGGCCGGGCCATCTGGCTGAATCCGAGTCCGAACCCGAAGATCAGGCCGCCGAGCAGGATCAGCGGCATGAACAGGGGATGACGGTTCTGACTCATCTACGGGCTCACCCCCAGCGCCGCGACGATCTGAGCGGTCACGATGGCGACGGCCAGGAACGTCGCGACGCCGACGAGCGACGTCTTCGACGCCGAGCCGACGCCGCAGACCCCGTGGCCGGACGTACAGCCCTTGCCGATCCGGGTGCCGATCCCGACCAGAATCCCGCCCAGGAACAGCCGCCAGGGCTGGACGGACGTCGACCAGAGCGTCAGCCCGCCGACCTCGTACAGCTCGCCCGTCGTCCCGGGCTCGTACAGCGAGGTCGTGACGAGGCCCGACTGGACCGTCGCGGCGAACGCCAGCGCGCCGAGGATGATCCCGAGCGTGAACACGACCCGCCAGTCCCGCGAGCCGACGTACTGCTGGAACCGCGACTGGTCCGAGACGTACGACAGCGTCGACTCGAGGAACGTGCTCGCGCCGGCCGGAATCCCGGTCCCGACGTAGATCACGACCGCGCCGAGGCCGACGAGCAGCCCGCCGACGGCGTAGCGACTGATCCCGTTGGGGAACAGCTCGGCGGCCAGCTGGAGCGGTACCGGATCGAGGACCATCTATTCAGTCACCGGCCAGGGAGTCCTGGCTGGCGGCGCAGTTGTTCGGGCCGAGTTCGAGCGTGAACGCCTCGTCGTCGTCGACCGACTCCTGACCGAGGTTCGTCGCGATGATCTGCTCGTAGTTGGCCGGCCGGGGCGGCATGTCCGAGAGGATCAGCTCGACGAACTCGTCTTCGTCCATCGTGAGCGCGTCCATCTCGTCGACGAGCTGGCCGATCGGCGCGGTGTAGGTACCGTCCGCGGCGGGCTCGGCAGCGTCGCTGAAGTGAGCCCCGCCGATCAGCACGTCGTCGTCGAGCGTCAGAACGCGCTCCTGGAGGGATTCGTAGAGCATGCGCGCGGCGTCGGGCGCGCCGTCGTCGCCCTCTTCGAGGTCGGGGCGGGCGACCGACTCGACGAACAGCCCGTCGCCGGTCGCGAGCAGGCTATCGCCGAGCAGGTAGGATGTCATCCCGGTCGTGTGGCCGGGCGTGTAGACGGTCTCGATTTCGGCGTCGCCGACCGCGAAGGTATCGCCGTCCTCGGCCTGGGTCAACTCGTCTGCGTAGGAGACGCCGCGGTCGACCGCGGCGGCGGGGATGACGCCCTCGACGCCCTCGTCGTCGAGGGCGCGCACTCCCGAGATGTGGTCGGCGTGGATGTGCGTGTCGATGGCGTACTTCAGTTCGACGCCGAGGTCGTCGGCGTCGTCGAGGTAGCGGTCGGTGAAGGCGCGCAGCGGATCGACGATGGCGGCTTCGCCGTCGTCGTACAGCAGGTAGCCCAGGCAGCCCGAGGAGGGGCGCTGGTACTGCAGGAGCGTGCCGGGACCGTCGTACTCGCCGACCTCGACGGCCTCGTAGATGCTGGCCCAGCCGTTCATCCCGTCTTCGAGATGGTTGACGTCGTAGCCGCGCTCGGCGAGCGTGCCCGCGACGTACTCGCTGGCACCGCCCTTCGCACACAGGACGGTCACCTCGCGGTCGTCGGGGATTCGATCGAGAACGTCCTCGTCGATCTCGTCGTCGAGGAACTCGAAGTAGGGAACGTTGATCGATTCGACGGTCTCGCCGTCGATGCGCCACTCCTCGTAGTCCGAACTCATTCGCGCGTCGAGGAGCGTGATCTCCTCGCCCGCGTCGATGCGGTGCTTCAGCGTCTCCGGAGCGATCGTTTCCACCTCGACGTCCGGGGTGGGGAAGTCGTCTGCGTTCATCGTACACCCCCATCTACAGGGTTGACGTACAAAAGGGTTTTCATAGAAATTCAGCAACTCCACAATACAGCCACCCGCTCCTCCACCACGTCCGCCACCCTACACACGTGTACAACATAAATAGCGTAACTATCGTTGTCCGGATGTTCGGCGTATCCACAAGAACCAACATTCTTTTAACCCCAGAGGTGGTATTGTGCGTTAGCTCCAAGACAGACCATCGGAGCAGATCAAAACATGAGTTCGGAATACGACATCGCGGAGACGCTCGACGTGAAAGGCGCATCGTGCCCCATGCCGGTCGTCAAGACGAAAGGCGCCATCGACGACCTGGCCGAAGGCGAGGTTCTCGAAGTGCTCGCGACCGATCCCGGCAGCATGAGCGACATCGACGGCTGGGCATCGGGCACCGGCGGCGTCGAGCTCGTCGGACAGGAGGAGGGCGACGACGTGTACAAGCACTACGTGCGGAAGACGGAGTAACGATGAGCACGGACACACCAGACGCGTCGTCCGGCGACGCACCCTCCCGCGCGGAACTCGCCGCGCGCGTCGACGAGCTCGAACAGCAGCTGTCGGAGGCGACCAGCGACACCGGCGACGACTCGAAGAAGATGTCGATCATCGCGACGAAGGGGACGCTCGACATGGCGTACCCGCCGCTGATCCTCGCCAGCACCGCCGCCGCCTTCGGCTACGAGGTGACGGTGTTCCACACGTTCTGGGGGCTCGACATCCTCCACGAGGAGCGCTCGAAGAACCTCAAGCTGAGTTCGGTCGGCAACCCCAACATGCCGGTGCCGAACGCGGTCGCCGCGCTCCCCGGCATGGATCGCGTGACGACGTCGATGATGGAAAAGAAGATCGACGACAACGACACCGCGACGATCGAGGAGCTCCTCGAGACCTCGCTGGACATGGGCGTGGAGTTCCAGGCCTGCCAGATGACGATCGATCTGATGGACTACGACGAGGACGACTTCTACGACGGCGTCACCACCGGCGTCGGCGCCGCGACGGCCATCCAGGACATGGCCGAGGCCGATATCCAACTTCTCGTCTGATCCACCGATGAACACACTCGCAAAGCGACCGGTCCCCGAAATTATCGACGCCGTCGCCGAGGCGGAGGGCGTCGAACCGGCCGCGCTCGATCCGCCGCTGGCACAGGTCCTCGATCCGGATGCGCTCGAAACGCTGGTCGAAGACACGACGGCGTCGGAACTCGAAATTCGGTTCACGTACCGCGACCACGAGGTCGTCGTCGACGGGAGCGGGCGCGTGCGGATCAGCTGAACCGGACAGTTTTCTCTCTTGGGACCCCAACGGTTGATAGGAACCATACGCGTTCAGCACGGCAACCTTGTTTGTTTCTCCCGATGACTGATGAACTATCTGTTTAGTAGCTGTGCGAATTGACCGCTGAGAGTCCTACCAGTTACAGATGATGTTTGGATCACCGTGTAAGATACAGAGCGCAGATTTCGCATGGAAAATTCGTCCAAAACGGTCTGTTCGAGTTGCGTACTACAGTTCCCCGTCTTATTTATTAACAGGAATTAATCTCGGTCAAATCAACCCAATTATTATAAACTAAATGGCCACCGGGCAATGTGTAGATAGATGGGAAAGAGCAGTCGAACGGGAATTGTTAAAACGGTTCCCAGAGTGCTCAGAGAGTCCCGTGATTTCGCTTCCGGGTGCATTCTGAACCTTGGGCTTATTACCGGAGTGGTTGTGTTTGAGTGGAGTCTCGTTGAAATTGCTTTTATATATCTCATTGAGATAGCGATTATCAATCTCCTATTCTTCTCTGTCGCGTTGTTCACGCCACAGCCAGTGGATGATCTTGATGGGGGCTCTTGGAATAATGAGCCCACTCCACTTCAGCCGATTGCGCTAATACCGCCGGTATACTGGCGGAATATCAAATTCATTCTGGGCAAGGCTATTCTCGCTGGTATCCTTATTGGGGCAGTTATGAGACCTGTATTTTCCAGTTACGGTCTGGAGTCGGGACTTCCTTTCTCAGTGGGACTGGCGATTGGCAGCATTGTTTTCTTTCAGCTGACGCGCGTCTGGCGCTACTTCATCGCCAACCGGTCATATCAAGACAAGTCACCGGCGGACGCACTTGAGTTTGCGTTTGTTCCAGTTGTTGAATTGTATCTGATGTTGTTCTATGTGGCCGCCCCCATCAGCATCGTGCTTGCGGGTATCGTATTCGCAATAGATACCAATCTAAATTCACGGGCATGGTTGTTACTCTATTTACTTCCAATAGGGGCGATTAGGGCGTGGATAGGAAGTTTAGACCCTAATACAGACGATATTGATCTTGGTTTCAGCTGAGATAATCGTGATTACATTTTTACTTTTCAACTCAGAAACTCAGCGACGGACCGAACATATCCACTGAGACATGGCTATCGATATGCCCAACGGGCGTCTGAAAGCTCCATGATACCGGCTCTATCGGATGGCGTACAAGGAACGCTGTGAAGTACTTCGTCTGTATCTAACAATCCCAGTACTGAACTCCTGTGCGGCTGCCGTGCGAGATCTGCGCGTTCTATTCAGTACGACGCCTAAAACTATCACTGCTTTATGATTTCAACGAGACCATAGTTTTCTCTCAGCGGCCAGGAACCAGCTGGCGGATGCCAATCGAGAATCGGCGGCCACGTCCTACGACCAGCAATACTCCGAGAGAATGCTAGCGTGAGCTGGCTATATTTCGGAGTCGTAACTTGCCGTGAGTCAACGCAAAAACAGCAGCGTCCGGGTCAGTCCCACTCCGAATCGAGCGCATCGAGTAGCTGATCGACCTCGCTCGAAGTGTTGACCGCGTGGATCGACGCTCGGATCGCGTTCGGCGTCGGCAACGCGCGGACGACGATCCCCTCCGACGCGAGCCGCTCGACCGTCGCGTCCGGATCGTCGACGTCGATCGTCACGAGTCCCGATTCGGGCGTCGCCGGGCTGTGGAGTCGTTCGTCGGGGATGCCGTCGACCAGCCGTCCCGCCAGCTGCCGGATCCGATCCGCGATGCGGTCGACGCCGACCTCGTCGATCGCGTCGATCGCCTCAGTGAGCGCGACGTGCGGGGCCGGGTTCGACGAGCCGACCTCGAACCGCCGAGCGCCGGCCGCAAACTCGTAAGGGTCAGCGGTCGGCGTCTCGACGCTTCGGTAGCCGACCGTTCTGGGCGCGAGAGTTTCGGCGACGTCGCGGTCGACGTAGAGGAAGCCGCCGCCCCAGAGCCCCAGAAGCCACTTGTGGCCCGCCGCTGCGACGGCGTCGGCGCCCCACTCGGCGACGTCTATCGGCAGCTGACCGGGCACCTGCACGGCGTCGACGAGCGCGAGCGCGCCGGCCTCGTGGGCGATGTCGACGAGTTCCGCGACGGGTAACTGCGTCCCGTGGGTCCACGTCACCGCGCTGAAACACGCCAGCCGCGCGCCGTCGACGGCCTCGGCGAACGCTTCGGGGTCGACGCGACCGTCCTCGGTCTCGACGACGCGAACTTCGACGCCCTCCCGTTCGAGGCGCTGCCACGGGAGCGTCCCGGCGGGGTGTTCGAGGTCGGTACGAACGACAGTATCGCCGGGTTGCCAGTCGATCGCATTCGCGACCGCGTTGATGCCCGCGGTCGTGCTCTCGGTCAGGGCGATCTCGTCGGCGTCGGCGCCGACGAACTCGGCGACGCGCTCCCGCGTGCGGTCGAACGCGTCGAACGCCACGTCGTAGGGGTCGTTTCGCGCGGACGTATCGTACTCGTGTGCCCGTACGAACTCGTCGGCGGCCTCGACGACGTACCGCGGGCTGGGGCCGTGGGCGCCGAAGTTCAGGTAGACGTCCTCGTGCAGGGCTGGCGTGTCGGCGCGAAGTTCTGTGGGCTTCATCGATGTCCTCCGAACGTCAGTCGCTGTAGCGTTCGATCAGCTTCCGTAGCGTCGCCTCGTCCTGCGCTCCCCGGAGCTGTTTCACCGGCTTGCCGTCCGCGAACAGGACGAACGTCGGCGTGCTCTGGGCGCCGAACTCGATCGCAGTTTCGAGGTGCGATTCGACGTCGATCGTCAGTACCGTCGCGTCGGTGTCGGTGGCGATCGTCTCGAGTATCGGCGTCATCCGCTGGCAGGAACCGCACCACTCGGTGTAAAACTCCGCCAGGGCGACGCCGTCGATCTCGACGGCCGCCTCGATGTCGTCGTCGCCGAGCGAAACCACGCTGTTCGTCTTCGTCGTCTGTGTTGTCATTAGCACTACCTACGTTCCGTTCGTTTAATAGTCTTGGGCTTACTGCACAATATGGCCCGGGTGGCTGTGTCTTCCGCGAGGTCGTCGCGAAGTGGAGCGGTTGCCCGTCAGTACGAGTTCCCACCGGAGCGCTCGCGGCCGATCGCGCCCGCGAGCGCCAGCAGGTAGCCGAGCCCGTACTGGACGTCCGGATCGCGCAGTCCGCGAAGCAGGCCGACGGGGCCGACCTGCTCGGGCGGTTGGCTCTCCGCTTCGCCGACGCCGTCCAGCAGCGTCTCGATGCCGTCGCGGGTGTCGTCCTCGGCGGCCGTCTGTGCGACCTCGCCGACGGCGGCGCCGGTGCCGGCCAGCGATCGAACCATCTCGTCGGAGAGCGCGGCGGTCGCCAGCGAACCGACCTCCGCGATCTCGGCCAGTTCGTCCAGCGTGCCGCTTTTCTGGAGCACGATCAGCGTGTCGAGCGCTTCGCGCAGCTCGTCTCCGTTCTCGCCGACCGTCTCGGCCAGCGCGACCGTCTCGTCGGTCGCGATTCCGTCGGCGGATTCGGCGAGCGTCGATCCCGTGGCCGAGAGTTCGCGGACCATCTCGTCGGTGAGCGCGCTCTCGCCGAGCGAGAGTACGTCCAGCAGCTCGTTGACGGCGTCGAGGCGTTCGACGAACTCGGCGACCGCCTCGGGGTTCTGCTCGATCGCCGCTTCGAGGTCGGTCGGCTCGGATAGCTGTTCTTCGGACATGGTCAGAGCAGCCCTCGCGCGGTGAGCCAGTAGGACTCGTTGTACGCCAGCTTCGACCAGTGGAGCTTCTCGGAGGGTGGCGCGGGCGACGGCGGGTTCTCGTAGTCGAACTCCACGAACGAAGCGGCGTCCATCCCCGTCTCGATGAAGCACAGCGTCTTGCCGTCGTAGGTCGCCGTCGCGGGACGCCCGCGGATCTCGCTGGCGAGGCGCTGGCCGACGACGCCGGCCTGATAGTGAGCGACGCTGCCCGCGTTGGGAACGCCGGTGGCGGCGGTGTCGCCGATCGCGTAGACGTCCTCGGCGGCCTCGGCTTCGAGCGTGTGCTTGTCGACGTCGACCCAGCCGTCGTCGCCGAGCCCGGCCTCCTCGATCAGGTCGATACCGCCGTGTGGCGGGATCGTCACGAGGAGATCGTAGTCGAGTTCGGTCCCCTCCATCGAGGTGATCGTCTGCGCGTCCGGGTCGATCTCCTCGGCGTTGAAGAACGTCTCGACGTTGATGTCGCGCTCGTCCATGATCGGTCGGGCCCACTCGGCGATGTGGGGGTTGCCGTGGACGCGCTGGATCGGGTAGGTGTAGGTGATGTCGACGTTCTCGCGGAGCCCGCGCTCGCGGAACCAGTCGTCGGCCATGAACGCGAACTCCAGGGGCGCCGCCGGGCACATGTGTGGCGACCCGATGACGCTCAACACGAGCTCGCCCTCGGTGAACTCCAGGAGCTCCTCGCGGAGATCGGTCGCGCCAGTCTCGCTGTAGTAGTCGTGGCCGCCCTCCGCGAGGCCGGGGATCTGTTCGGGTTCGAGCGTCGACCCGGTCGCGAGTACGAGGTAGTCGTAGCCGACCGACGGGGCGCCGCCGCTGAACCGGAGCCGCTGGCGGTCGGTGTCGATGTCGGTCACGCGATCGATCCGGAGATCGACGGCGTCGGCGACCAGCTCGTCGAGGCGGCGCCGACCGTCTTCGGGTTCGCGCTGGCCGAACGGCACGTACAGCCAGACCGGCTTGTAGACGTGATCCGGGTCGTCGTTGACCAGCGTGATGCGGACGTCGCCGGCGTCAATCTCGGCGTCGAGTCGCTCGGCGAGATCGTTCGCGAGGACCGTACCGCCGGTCCCGCCGCCCACGATGACGACGTGTTCGGTCATGCCTTCTCCACGTAGAACTCGGTGTGGTCGTCGAGCTCTTCGACGGCGAGCAGCTCGTTGCCGGCCTCCTCGGCCCACTCGGGCACGTCGGTCAGCGACTGATCGGCATCGCTCAGGAGCCGTATCACGTCGCCGGGCTCGGCGCTCCGGATCTTTCCGATGAGGTCCATCAGCGGACCGGGGCAGGCTGCGCCTCTGGCGTCGACGGTGTCGTCGGGATCGATGTCAGTCATAGATCTCTCACAGGAGTACGTTGGCGCTGGATGCTATTAGTAATGCACGTCTGTTCCAAGATTATGAAAACAACCGTCGGAGCGCCGAAACCGCCGAAACGGTCGAGCGTACGCCGAGAAAGCCGCCCACCGCGGCGCCGCCGCGGACTACCGATCGAACAGGAGCGCGTAGTGGTACGGCGGCAGGTCGACCTGGCGATCGAGCGCGAACTTCGACGCCGAGAGCACGGCATCCTCGGTTTCCGCGGGCGTCATCCGAAGCGCCGCCGGCGGGCCTCGCGGTTCGTCCGCCACGGTCGTGGTCTCGCGCGGTCGATCGTGCCAGTTGACGACGACGAGACGCCCGCCGGGCTCGATCGCGTCGAACGCCTGCGCGACGAGTCCGGGCTGGTCGTCGACGCCGTGGAACGTGTTCGCCACCACGAGGGTGTCGACGCGTTCGGGCAGCACCGAGGCCAGGTTTCGGGCGTCGCCGTGGATCGGGACGACGTTCTCGATGCCCTGCAGGTCGGCGACCTGATCGAGTTCGTCCAGTAGCTCCTCGTCGAGGTCGAGCGCGTACACCGGTTCGGGCTCGACGATCCGGGCGGCCGGCAGCGCGAAGTAGCCGCTGCCGCAGCCGACTTCCGCGACCGACTCGCCGGCCTCGACGCCGAGTTTCCGGAGCGTCGCGCCGGGCGTCGGCCAGAGCTTGCCCCACCAGCCCCAGTCGGGCTGGCCGGTGTTCTGGAACGGTTCCATCGCTATCGGGACCCCGACGTATCGATACCCAGCAGGCGGTACAGCAGACCGATTCGGACGAGTCCCGTGGCCACGAGGACGACGCCCAGCAGCGTCGCGACGGCGCCGATCGTCGGACCGAGACCGAGCAGGCCGCCCAGCGTCGCCAGTCCGACGACTGCCAGCATCGCACCGACGACTACCCGAGTCCGTCTGTCGGCCGCACCAATATTGTTCTCCATAACCACTAATACACAATACTAAAACCTAAGTCTTGCTCGACGGTCGGACACCGATCCACGAAGCTCCCGCCTCAGCGGCTGTTCCCGTTCGTCAGGGTCGCCCACGCCGCCGGAAGCCGTGCGTAGACCGTCGCGTTGTCGACGAGCGCGTCGACCGGGACGTACTCGTCGGGTGCGTGGACGGTGTCGGTCCCGAGCGCGAACTCGACGGTCGGGACGCCGGCGTTCCGGAGCGACTTGGCGTCGCCGCCGCCCGTCGCGCTCCGTCGGAAGATGCGATCGCCGGTGACGTCCGCCGCCGTCGACGCGACGGCCTCGACGAGCGGGCTGTCGGCTTCCTCGGCGGTGCCGACGCTCCAGGAGAC
Organism: Natronoarchaeum rubrum; assembly: GCF_024494695.1. Next base: position 370,448 of record NZ_JANHDP010000004.1, read on the forward strand.
GTCGGCGATCGTGATACCGTCGCAGTCGGCGACGCAGGACCGGATCTCGGAGAGCACATCGGGTGTCGGGACGCCGGCGGTCAGTCGCACGTCGATCTCGGCGCGGGCCGACCGCGGGACGCTGTTTATCGCGTCGCCCCCTTCGAGGACGCCGAGGTTGATCGAGGGGTACCGGAACAGGTCGCGGGCGACGTCCTCGCCCATCGACGGGCCGTAGTAGTCGACCGACTCCTCGACGATCGGCTCGACGTCGGCGCCGATATCGAGCTCGCGCGTCCCGAAACGCTCCCGCAGCGTCTCGACGGCGGCGTAGAGTCGGTCGATCGCGTTGACGCCGAGCGCCGGGCGCGAGCCGTGGGCGCCCTCGCCGACGGCGTCGAGCGTCAGCCAGATGCTGCCACGGTCGGCGATCGTGACGGAGTTGCGGCCCGCCTCGCAGGTCGGCTCGCCGATCACGCAGGCGTCCGCGTCGAGGCGTTCGGCCTCCAGCAGCGCGGGCAGGCCGGCGTCGCCGCCGACCTCCTCGTCGCTCACCAGGGCGACCAGGAGATCGACCGGCGGTTCGGCGTCGGCCGCTGCGAACGCCCGGATCGCGACCAGCATCGACGCCGCGGCGCCTTTCATGTCGGTCGCACCGCGGCCGTAGATGCGGTCGTCGACGCGCTCGCCGAGCGGGTCGTAGGCCCACGCGTCGGCGTCGAACGGCACGGTGTCGAGGTGGCCGTTGTACAGCAGCGTTCGATCCGACTCTCCGGAGACCCGAACGAGGAGATTCGGCTTCGCCGGATCGACAGCGAAGCGCTCGACCTCGACCGGAAGCGGATCGAGGAAGCGCTCGATCGCGGCGACGATCTCGCGCGTGTCGCCGGGCGGATTCGACGTATCGATCTCGATCAGATCGAGGGCGAGGTCGACCAGTTCCTCGCGGTGCTCGCGGACGTACTCGACAGGGGTAGCGTCGCTCATTCGCGGTCGAGCTTGCCGTCGAGAACTTTCGCCGCCGTGAGGATCGGGTCCCAGACGGGGCTGAACGGGGGCGCGTAGGACAGATCGGCGTTCCGCAGCTCGGTCACCGTCGTGCCCGCCGTGAGCGCCGTCGCGACCGTGTCGATCCGCTTTGCGCCCTCGCGGCCGACGACCGTCCCGCCCAGCAGTTCGCCAGACTCGCGGTCGGCAACCAGCGTGACGGTGAGTTCGGCACCGCCGGGGTAGTAGTGGGCACGCGTCGGCGCCGAGATCGAGACCGAGACGGGGTCGAAGCCGGCCTCCCGCGCCCGCTCCTCGTCGACGATTCCGGTTCGGGCGGCGCCGAGATCGAACGCCTTGACGATGGCCGTCCCGGCGATCTCGCCGACCGGTTCCGGGTCGCCGGCGACGGTCTGGCCGATCGCGCGGCCGGCCCGGTTAGCCGTCAGCGCCAGCGGAACGTGGTCGGGCTCGCCGGTCACGACGTGGCGCGCCTCGGCGCAGTCGCCCGCGGCGTACACGTTCTCGTAGTTCGTACGGCCGTACTCGTCGGTCGCGACGGCGCCGGTCTCGCCGAGTTCGATGCCGGCATCGGCCGCGAGTTCGGCGTTCGGCGCGACGCCGACACCGACGATCGCGATCTCGGCGGGGTGGGACTCGTCTTCGAGGGCGACGCGCTCGACGGCACCCCCGCCGTCGAAGCCCGAGACCGCCGTGTCGAGATGGAGGTTGACGCCCTGCTCTCGCAGATGCTCCTCGACGACCTCGGCGACCGCGTCGCCGAACGGCTGGAGGACGTGGGGCAGCATCTCGTAGAGGTGGACGTCGGCGCCGCGCGCCGACAGCGCCTCGGCCATCTCGATGCCGACGTAGCCGCCGCCGACGATCGCCGCCGTGTCGGGCGAGCGCTCGGTGACGTAGTCCTCGACGGCGTCGGCCTCGTCCATGTCGTGGATGGTGAACACGCCGTCGAGGTCCAGCCCGTCGAACGGCGGCTCGATCGCGCTCGCGCCCGTCGCGACGAGGAGCTGATCGTAGGGCTGCTCGAACGTCTCGCCGCCGCCCTCGACGGTGACGGTTTCGGCTTCGGGATCGATCCCGACGACCTCGTGGCCCGTCCGGAGGTCGACGTTACGCTCTTCCCGGAACTCGTCGGCCGTCACGGCGACCAGATCGTCCAGGTCATCGATCTCGCCTTTGACGTAGTAGGGCATCCCGCAGGCCGCGTAGGACACCCACTCGCCTTTCTCGAAGACGATCACGTCCGTCTCCGGGTCCTCGCGCTTGGCCTTGCTCGCGGCGCTCATCCCCGCAGCGTCACCGCCGACGACCACGAACGTGTCGCTCATACCTTCTAGTTAGCCCAGCATCACCAAAAGTATTTCCTGAACTCCACAATACTATGAAACGCCGTCGGCGAGTCGTACGCGTCCGTCGGTCGGTCGTCAGCGAGAGCAGATGGATCCGGCAGCGATTGGATCCCTACGACTGACAGGACTCGCAAGAACGCGCCGACGAGCGAAGCCGGAACGCGGCGCCCAGGAGACCGACCGTCAGCGCCGTCACCACGATCAACGTGAGGCTCCCGCCGGCGGCGGCCGTCGCTCCGCCGGCGGCCGCGCCGCCCGCGACGCCGTTGGCTGCCGGCGCCGCGAAGAGACAACAGAGACTCACCGCGCCCCCTGCACCGAGCACTCCCCACGGGGGCGTCGACGCCGCGTCGGCGTTCGCATCGGCCTCGGAACTCGAATCGGCCTCGGAATCGGCGTCCGAACCGGTCATCGGTCGTTGCCCAGTTCGTGTGGTCTGCTCATGTGTTTTTGGGTCGACGACGGCGCACGGTCAACACACCTCGCACCGCCGGCGCTGATAGTACAGGAGCCCGGCGAAGAAGACGACGCTCACAGCCCCGAGTAGCGGTCGAAGCGGGTCGAAGTGCGTCATGAGCGCCGACGAGCTAAACAGCGCGAGCAGCGCGACGTTGCAGATCGGACAGCCGAAGGCGAGAAACCCGCCGACGATCCCGCCGGCGGCGAACCGATCGCCGATCGGCTCGTCGGCCAGCGACCGCTGGTAGACGAACGCCCCGGCGAAGGCGGCGGTCGCGACGAGAAACAGGTAGTCCGCCGGGGTCCGTTCGACCATCCGAACGTAGATCGGGTTCGGCAGGAGGCCGGTTATCGTCCCGAACAGGACGAACGCCCCGACACTCACGCCGACGCTCCGCAGGAGACGGCGGTTCGGCAGCGACGTCATCCGTCTCTCGCCCCGGCGATCGAACACGTTCGCGGATCGCCCGCTCGCCCGAGGAAAAAGAGGAGCAGGGCGATCCCGCCGACCCGGAGGAGGTTGCCGTCGAACGGCAGCGCGGCCATCGCGCCGACGAAGCCCAGCGCCCCCAGCACGCCCGCGCCGCAACTCGCGCAGCCGGCTGCGAGCACCCCGGGAAGGACGCCGACGAACGTCGACGCGCCCCTGCGACGCGCGCGACGGACCAGCGCGAGCGCGTTGATCGTCGCAACGCCGGTCAGCACCGCGTACGCGGCGACGAGACCGATCCCGAACCAGCCGGTACTCAGGTACACTTCGCGCGTGAGCGCGGTGACCGCGTAGACGACGTCGGCCGGATCGTTCGTCAGTACCTGAATAGAGAACTGCGGAAACGAACTCAACACCAAGACGGCGTACGTGACGACCGTCGCGACGGCGGCCGACAGCAGCCGCAGATTCGACGTGAGCGGGTAGACGAGTGCGTCACGGAGGTCGCGGGACCAGTCCCGTCCGGCGACGCCGCCGGTCCTGCTCACGACTGTAGCACCTGATCGATCGCGTCGGCGAAGTTTTCGTAGGGCTGTGCGCCGACCGCCTTCACGACCGCTCCGGACTCGCGGTTGTAGATCACGAACCCGGGCGTTCCCTGGATTCTCGCCTCGTAAGCCACGGCGAGATTGGGGTCCATGCTCTCGCGGATCGATTCGCCGCGCTCCTGGCGGCAGCGTTCGACCGCGGATCTGTCGACGCCGTCCGTCCGTTCGGTCACTCCCGCGAACGTCTCGTCGTCGGCCCAGTCCTTGCCGGAGTTGGGCTGCTCGTCGAAGGCGGCCGAGTGCCAGTTCCAGAATGCGCTCGGCTCGGTGTCGGCCACCTGCGACCACACGCACCGTCCCCAGATCGCCGCCGGCATCGAGTACCGCCCGATGTTCGGCATGTACAGCGCCACGAGGCGGACGTCGCCGGTGTCGATGTAGTTTCGTCCGAGCTCGGGGAACGTCTCCGCCTCGAACTTCTTGCAGAACGGGCACAGATAGTCAGTCCAATAGTAGATGTCGACCGGGGCGTCGCGCTCGCCCGCGATCGGCCGGCCGGCGAGTTCGACGCCGAAGCCGCTCGTCTCGTCGCTAGTGTGGGACGTGGCTGGGACGTAGCGCTGTTCGCTCGATCCGGATCGCGACGCGACGTACGCGACGCCGCCGCCGAACGCGAGCGTCCCGCCGCCGGCGAGTAGTGCTCGTCGACGCGTGATCTTGCCCTCGCTCTCCATTTACGTGCAACATCAGGTGGTTCGTTGATGGGCTTTGCGGTTGACAGATAAACGGCGACTGCGCTTGGCGATCGGCGGCGACGGCGTCTCGCCAGGCGAGCAGCGGCGTGTGAACCGGAAGACGACCTGTGAGTGTCGTTTACGCGTGTTTCTCGATCACCGAGCGGAGCTGCGCTTCCTCTTGCATCCCGACGAACCGCTCGACCGGCTGTCCGTCGGCAAACAGGAGCAGCGTCGGGACGCCCCGGACGTTGTACTCGGCGGCGAGCTGCTGGTTCGCGTCGATGTCGACTTTCGCCACGGTCGCGTCGGTTTCCGCGGCGATCGTTTCGACGACCGGTTCGAGCATCCGGCACGGCCCGCACCAGTCGGCGTAGAAGTCGACCAGAACGACGCCGTGCTCCTCGACGGTTTCGGACAGATCAGCGTTTCCGCCGACCGGGACCGGCTCGGACGGGCTCTGTCGTTCAGATTCGTCGGCATCCACAGTTTCTCCTCGGGTGCGGAGCTCCTCCAGTTTCTGTCGTCGGATCTCCTCGATCTCCTCGGCCATCGGCCACTCGTATGGACCGCGTCGACTTAGTTGTTTTGCACAATTCCCACAATATTGGGTCGCCGCGGGACGAACGCGACGATGCTTGGGACCGGATTGCAACGACTGGCTCTCCCGGACCACCGCGCCCCGAGCGCACGTATCCTCGACCTCCTTGATCGGCTGGCCGACGATCGTTCGTCAGGCGTTGTTCAGAGTCGAACGTCGGCGTCCGCACTTCGAGCGCGTCGCCGCCCTCGCGATGCCGTGCGCAGCGTGAAGCTGACCGGTGACGGGCTGTCCGCCCTGATGACGAAAGAGTTTTTCTTGGTCGACACAATATTCCACACGAATGACGCTCCCAATCGATCCGACGCAGATCGACCCCGACGAGATCGGAACCCAGCAGACGACTCTGGAGATGGACCACGAGGCGGCCATCGAACACGTCCGCGAAGCGTTCACCGACGCCGGGTTCGGCATCCCCGTCGAGTTTTCGCCCTCCGAGATGCTCAACGAGAAGGTCGACGCGGACAGGGACCCGTACTACGTCCTGGGCGCGTGCAACCCGTCTGTGGCCGACCGCGCACTCGACGCGACCGACAAGCGGATGGGCGGACTGTTCCCCTGCAACGTCGTCGTCTGGGAGGAGGAACCGGGTACGCAACGCGTCTACCACGTCTCGATCATGCGCATCGCGCGACTCGTCGGCATGGCGCCGGACGACGACGAGATGAGCGACATCATCGCCGAGACGGGCGAACTCGTCGACGAAGCGTTCGAGGAGCTCTAACGGTGGGGCACCACACGTTCGACGCCTCGCGAGCGGAGAAGCTGGAGCGCCCCGAGCGCCGATACCGGTTCCTCTCGACCGAGGAGTTGCTGTGGGCGGTCGCGCTAAGCGACGACGACACCGTCGCCGACCTCGGCAGCGGCACCGGCTTCTACACCGACGACCTCGCTCCGCACGCGGGGGACGTCTACGCCGTCGACGTCCAAGAGGCGATGCACGACTACTACCGCGAGAAGGGCGTCCCTGAGGCGGTCGAACTGGTCACCAGCGGTGTGAGCGATCTCCCGCTGGACGACGGCACGCTCGACGCCGCCGTCTCGACGATGACGTACCACGAGTTCGCGAGCGACGACGCGCTCGCGGAGATTCGCCGCGTCCTCGCACCGGGGGGTCGCCTCGTCGTCGTCGACTGGGCGGCCGCCGGTTCCGGCGACCCCGGACCGCCGATCGAGGAGCGATACGCCGCCGACGAGGCGGCGGCCGCGCTCCGCGAGAGCGGCTTCGACGTCGAACACGAGGCCGTCCGGTCCGAGACGTTCCTCCTGATCGCGACGGCCGAGTAGCCCCCGTCCCGACCGTTCGATCGACTTACACCTCCTTCGAGCGCGTTTGGCGTCACTCCGATCCGTCTCCCTCCGGTCGCCGGTAGAACGGGTATCCGGGCGGCTGCGCATCGTGTCTAATCCCGGCCACTTCCTCGATGCTGAACTCCCAGAACCGCGTCCGCTCGGTCTCGCCGGCCGCCTCGATCAGCTTCGGGCGCCAGGTCGGCGTCTGGTCGTCGGTCATAGTCTCGCCTTCGTCCTGCGAGAGCTCTCGGAGCGACCCCGTCAAGAAGACGCTCCGCCAGTGAAACGCCGTCTCGGCGCTGTACACGAGGAAGCTGGCCGAGTCGGCCCGTTCGGACAGGTCCGCCTTCCGGCTCTCCTCGCCGACGAGGTAGAAAAAGTAGAGCTGCGATCCCCCGTCGAATCCGTACGACAGCGGGATCAGGTACGGCTCGTCCTCGGTCGGCAGGCCGAGCACGCCCATGCTCTGCATCGAGAGGAACCGTTCTATCTCCTCGTCGTCCATGCGTTCCATCCCGTACTCCCCGAGTTCGTCGATCGTCATCCCGTGGTGAACTACGACGGCTCGGGTAAAGAGGGAGGGCGGTCCGGGCCCCTGCCCCTTATCGTGCGGTCGGTCGTCAGGACGACACACTGATCCCTCGATGCTTCGACGAAACTCGACGCGCGAACGGGGAGGGCGTCGCGGCGCTCGCTCCGATTCACCGGACGACGCCACGGCGACTTCGAGCGACGGACCGTCGACGACGCGGCGAGCGCTGCTGGCGGGCAGCGTCGGAATCGCGGGGGCGGAGGTCGCCGGCGCACAGACAGATGGCAACGAAACGGACGGAAACGAAACCGGCGCGCAGACAGATGGCAACGAAACCGGCGCGACCGGCGGGGAGAGCGTCACGGTCGAACTCGTCGACTACGCGTACGAACCGGGGACCACCACTCCGCTGTCGATCGAACCGGGGACGACGGTCCAGTTCGTCTGGGTCACCGACAGCCACAACATCAACGTCGACAGCACGCCCGACGGCGCGGAGTGGGAGGGTCACGAACCGGTCGAGGACGCCCCGTTCGAGTACGAGTACACGTTCGACGCCGAGGGAACCTACGAGTTCCACTGCGATCCGCACCTGAACCTCGGGATGGAGGGGACGATCGAAGTCGGAGCGACCGGCGGCGGTGGCGGCCCGACGGGGCCGTCAGTTCCCGGCTGGGCGCTGACCGCCGGCATCCTGACGATGGGCGCCCTGGCCATCGCCGTGGGCCTCGGATACTTTTTCCTCAAGTACGGCGGGTACGAGGAAGAGCAGTAGCGTCGTTCGGCCGGACGCTCGCGACGAACCAGCCGTCGGGGGAGCGCACTGCTTACAGCCGTCGAACGACAGTTGCGACCGCGAAGTACGGGGGGAGACAGATCGCCAGCACCGCCGCGAGGATTCCCCAGTCCGCGAGCCCGAGCGGGACGGTGCCGAAGTACCGACGCAACGGCGTGTACAGCACCGCCAACTGCAGCGCGACCGACGCCGCGACCGACGCGGCGAGCCACGGGTTCGACAGCGTCGGCGTCTCGCGCAGCCAGCGGATGACGTACAGTTTCTCGAACTCCAGAAACACGAATCCGGTGAACACCATCGTCATCGCGTACGGCGTGACGGCCGCCGCGCCGTCGAGCGTCAGGAACAACAGCCCGAGCATCACCCCGGTCGTCACCGCCCCCGTTCCGGCGATCAGGCCGAGCATCGGGCGGTCGACGATCGCCCGGTCGGGGTCCCGCGGCGGATGGTCCATCACGTCGCCGCTCTTGGGATCGGTCCCGAGCGCCAGCGCCGGCAGGCCGTCGGTGAGCAGGTTGATCCACAGCAACTGCACGGCCGGGAGGACGAGGTAGCCGTACAGCGAGGCGAGAAAGACCAGCGCCACCTCCGCGACGTTCGCGCTCAGCAGGTAGGCGACGAACTTCCAGACGTTGTCGAAGATCGCGCGCCCCCGCTCGATCGCCCGTTCGATCGTCGCGTAGTCGTCGTCCAACAGGACGACGTCCGATGACTGCTTGGCGACGTCGGTCCCGCGGACGCCCATCGCGACGCCCACGTCGGCATTTTTCAGCGCCGGGGCGTCGTTGACGCCGTCGCCCGTCATCGCGACGTCGTGGCCGCGGTCCTGGAGCGCCCGCAGGATGCGCACCTTGTGCTCGGGCGAGGTGCGAGCGAAGACGTCGACCGATTCGACGCGGTCGCGCAGCGTCGCTCCGTCCATCGACTCGATCTCCGCGCCTTCGAGCACTCTCGTCCCGATGTCGAGCGACTCGGCGATCGCCCTCGCGGTCCGGATGTTGTCGCCGGTCACCATCTTGACGTCGATCCCGGCTTGCCGGGTCGTCTCGATAGCCTCGGCCACTTCCTCGCGCGGCGGGTCGATCATCCCGGCGAGGCCGACGAACACCAGGTCGTCGTTCGGATCTCCGTCGTCGGCGTACGCGGTCGCTAACACCCGGAGCGCGTCGTCCGCCAACTCGCCGACCGCGCCCTCGACGCGTTCGCGCCGCTCGTCGGTCAGGGGAGCGGGACCGTCGGCAGTGAGGATCCGATCGGCCTTCGAGAGGAGCACCTCGGGGGCGCCCTTCAGATACGCCTCCTCGTCGTGGATCGTCGCCATCCACTTTCGCTCCGAGGAGAACGGCACTTCGTCGGTACGGGGGCGCTCCTCGCGGAGCCGGGGCACGTCGAGTCCGCGTCGCTCGGCCGCTTCGACCAGCGCCCGCTCGGTCGGGCTGCCGCTGTCCGCAGTGGCGTCGTTGCACACCGCACCGATCCGGAGTAGACGTTCGACGCGGTCGTCGTCGACCGCCTCGGCCGCATCCTTGCCCTCGGCGTCGACGGCGACGTCGTCGACCCAGAGGCGCGTAACCGTCATCTCGCCCTCGGTGAGCGTCCCCGTCTTGTCGGTACAGATCACGTCGACGGCCCCCAGCGCCTCGACCGACGGGAGGCTGCGGACCAGCGCGTTTTCGTCGGCCATGCGCCTGACTCCCAGCGCGAGCGTCAGCGTCACCACGGCCGGTAGCCCCTCCGGGACCGCCGCGACGGCCAGCGACACTGCAGTCAGCCCGGCCTGGACCGCGGGCGTCCCGCGGAGGACCAAAAACGGCGCGACCAGCGCCGCCAGCGCGAGCACGCCGATTCCGAGTACCCGCCCGAGGTCGTCGAGTTCCCGCTGGAGCGGCGTCTCCATCTCCTCGGTGGCCGCGAGTTCCCGTGCGATCGACCCGACTTCGGTGTCCATTCCCGTCCCGGTGACGACGGCGACGCCCTTGCCGCGCGCGACGTTCGTCCCGTTGTACACCATACTCGATCGCTCTGCGAGCGGTGCGTCGGCGCTCACCGGCGCCGGCCGCTTGGAGACCGGCAGGCTCTCGCCGGTGAGCGCGGCCTCGTCGACGTCGAGGTCGGTCGCCTCGAGCACCCGCGCGTCCGCCGGAACGACGTCGCCGCTCTCGAGAACCAGAACGTCGCCGGGGACGACCGCCGTCGCGTCGACGTCGATCCGTTCGCCGTCCCGCAGGACGGTCGCGGTCGGTTCTGCCAGCTCCCGAAGGGACTCGAGGCTCTGCTCCGCCCGGTAGTCCTGCAGAAAGCCGAAGGCCCCGTTCGCGACGACGATCGTCACGATCAGGACCGCGTCGACGGCGTGTCCCGCCCAGATCGAGAGCGCGGCCGCCCCGAGGAGCACCCAGATGAGCGCGCTGTCGAACTGCGCGACGAAGATGTCGAGCGGGGACCGACGTTCGCCACGGACGATGTCGTTCTCGCCGTGGACTTCGAGCCGTCTCGTCGCCTCCGCGGTCGACAGCCCGTCCCGTCGACTGTCCAGATCGTCGAGAACGCGGTCGGTCGAGCGGTGGTGCGGCGATCCCTGCTCGACGCCGGGCCGTGATACGCTGGACACTACGTGGATCATCTACGGCGGCCACAAAGGGAATTCGTGTGCCACCGGCGGTGGCCGCCCGGTGGTCGCGGGGGCGCCGGACCGGCCGAGACGGCCGTGGTGAACGTAACGCCTCGCTCAGCAACTGCACGGCGAACAGGAAGGTCACGGCCGCGACGGCGATCCGGACGATCGAGCGGAGCGACCGACGCCTGCTCGATCGATCGGTCGACGCGTTCACCGTATCCGGAGTACGATCCGTGGTGACATGAAAGGCCGTCATCGGACGCGTCCGGTCGGGACGGGGCTCGCCGTCGGGCGACTCAGCGCACGAGCAACACCGGTACCGGCGCTCGACGCGCGACCGTCTCGGAGGTGCTGCCGAGGAGGACCCGGCTGGTCAGCGAACGGCCGTGGCTGCCAATGATGACCATATCGACATCGTTGTTTTCCACGTACTCGACGATCTTTCGAGCGTCCTCGCCGACTGCAGTGTCCGTGTCGATCTCCGCATCGTGCTCCGCGGCGATCTCACGGGCGTCCTCGAAGAGTTCCTCCGCGTGCTCTCGGGCCGATTCCAGCCACTCGTCGAAGGTGCCGGGCGAGTCGCCCCACCCGCCGGGACCGATGTCGCTCGCGTGCCAGTCGAGGACGTGCAGGACCGTGATGTCGGCGTCCGGATGCAGCGAGAGCGTGGTGCGTAGCGCTTCGTTCGATAGCTCCGAGTAGTCCATCGGGACAAGGACGTTCATCTCTGTGTCGAGGATACGGGAGCGCAGAGTAAACTCGCGGGGGTGTGACTGACTCGGCGAGTACCGTTCGTGGAGCGAACGAACGGGCGCTCGTCTCTATCGACTGGTCGCCGTTCGGGTGTCTGTATTCTCGTTACGGGTCGGCGGCGTCGAATGCGGATCGAACACCGAAGAAGCAATCACCGTCCGCTCCGGACCCGCAGCACGCTTTCTCGACGGGGTGGCCGACGAGTTCTGACAGCCGCTCGATGCCCTGCTCGGGCAGCGTGTAGCCGATGCGATACGCCGTGCCGGCGTCGAGTTCGGCGTCCAGCCGCGCCCCGAAGAACGCCCTGACGGCGCACTGGCGCCACGCGAGTTCGCGGGCGACGGTCCCGCCCCGCTCGGTCAGTTCGACGCCCCGCTGCTTCTCGTAGTCGGCCAGCCCGGCGTCGTCGAGTCGGACGAACATCTCGGTCACGCTCGCCGGTTCGACGCCGAGGCGGTCGCCGATCGCTCCCGGTCGGGCCCGACGATCCGCCCCGCCAACGACCCAGTAGATCGCGGCCAGGTATCGCCCCGGACCGCGGTCGACGCAGTGGTCCGGATGCGTGGCCGTACAGAACTCCCCCCGACGCCCCGATGCCGATGCCATACGGGTAGCCAGCCGCTTCAGTCGGGAGTAGCTCCTGCCGAACCTATTCGGGGCCCGGGGGGAATCTTTAACAAATATCTCTGTGAAACCCGAATCATCATGTCCTCACAGGAGGTCGAACTTACCAGCACGATCGGCGGATTCACCGCGACCGGCAAACTTCACACCCTGAGCGTCTGGTTCATCCTGGCGCTTCGATTGATGATGGGCATCGCGTTCTTCCAGAGCGGATTCGACAAGGTGCTCGGCGAGTTCGGCGCCGCGGGCTACCTGAACAACGCGCCGGCGGCGAACGGCAGTCCCGTCGCCGGCCTCTTCGAGGCGATGGGCAGTTCCGACCTGTTCGTCAGCTTCGTCGACATCGCGGTGCCGTGGGGCGAGGTGCTGATCGGGCTCGGCCTGATCTTCGGCGCCCTGACGCGCCTGGCGGCGTTCTGGGGCGCGTTCATGATGCTCATGTTCTACCTTGGCAACTGGGACATGGCCCACGGGTTCATCAACGGCGACTTCGCGTACATGCTCACGTTCCTCGCGGTCGCCGCGTTCGGCGCCGGGCGCATCCTCGGGCTGGACGCCTACATCGAGCAGTACGACGTCGGGGGCCAGCCATTCATCGAGAAGTACCCCTGGATGCGATACATCCTCGGCTGAGGCGCTGATCTACACGGTCTCGAAGACTTCGTCGATGCGATCGCCGCCGAACGCGTACACGACGAACGGCTCGCTTTTTTCGCCACCCATTCCCGGCGAGCCTGCGGGCATCCCCGGGAGCGCGATGCCGTCTATCGACGGTCGCTCCTCGATCAGGGTCGCGATCGTCTCCGCGGGGACGTGTCCCTCGACGACGTATTCGTCGACGACGAGCGTGTGACAGCTCCGGAGCCGATCGGGGATCCCGTGCTCGCGCTTGACGGCGTCGACGTCCTCCGAAACGGTCTCCGCAAGATCGCCGTCGAGCGCGTCGCGGAGGTACTCGGCGTAGTTCCCGCAGCACCCGCAGCCGGGCGCGCTGTACTGGCGGGCGTTCGCAGCTGGAATCGCGACGTCGGCGTCCTGCTGGGTGCTGTCGCTGATGCCGAGACAGCCCGTGACGCCGATGAGCCCGACTGTGGCGCCGGCGCGGAGGAACCGTCGCCGCGTCCGATGTCGTGTCATCATCTCCTCGCTCGCAGAACGACGTAAACGCTCCGTCGACCATTCTTGCGCGGTAGGAACGACGACCGCGCGATCGGCACGCTCGCGACGGTCCGTCACTCCGCGTCGTACGCTTCGCGGTCCCTCACCGCGTCGATCGTCGAAATCCTTCGTAGAGTGCGGGGAGCCCGAGCGGCAGCGCGAGCGCCCCGAAGGCGACGAGCGCGTGGGGCGCGCCGCGCCGGCGCCGATCCGCGGCGACGGTCGCGGCGACCCCGAGCAGCGCGATCGCGTAGGCGAGATTGCTCCAGATCGGATCGTACGTCGAGCAGTAGCCCCAGCACGCGACCGTGTAGGATGGTGCGTTCCACGTCGGCGGATGGAGCTTCGGCCAGAAGAACCGACAGTACGTCGTCCAGCCGAGCATCGCCGCCGCCGGCGCGCCGCCGAGCCACAGTGCGTGCCGGCGCCGACCTGCGGCGCCGTACTTCAGATAGCCGGTCAGAAACAGCGCCGGGAAGCCGCCGATCCACAGCCAGATGCCGACCGTGTACGTGACGGGCCAGTGTTCGATTCGCGGCTGTCGAACCAGCAGCCGCAGCGACGGCGGGAGCGTCATCGCCGGAAACGACGGATCCGGGATCGGGTTCGTGAACAGCGCGAGCAGGCAGAGTATCGTTCCGACGGCGAGTCCATAGAGCGCGTACACCCGGTACTGCTCGAGCCACCGCGGTAGCGAGTCGTCGCATCCCCTCGTTGAGGTGCCGGACATCTTTTGTAGATCAGTGCGTGAGTCAGCGATCCCGTTCCAGCGCGTCCCGGCGCTGTTCGTACTCCTCGTCGGTCAGCTCGCCGCGGGCGTACGCGACCCGAAGTTCTTCGAGCGCTCGGTCGGCGTCATCGTCCGAGCCGGCGACCGCTCGATACAGCAGGTAGCCGGCGCCGACGATCGCCGCGAGGAACAGCAGCTGCATCAGCACGCCGACCAGCAGCATCCAGCCCGGCATCGCTCCGCCGCCCCACATTCCGTGCTCCCACGCGCCCATCATCGAGCCGAACCCCATCATGCCGCCTCCCATGACGATCATGGGGAAGACGACCAGCGCGGCGAGGACGAGGAGGATCGCGACGAGCGAACTGTCATTCCTGTTTGTTGCCATGAGTGTACCTCCGGTTGTCGACCTCGTCTGAACGTACGCGCTCGCCGTTCAATGCAGTTGCTCCTTCGATCCCCTCGTTTTCGACGCGCGATTCTTTTGGATCCTCGAAATTTCCGGGGAGTGATCCCACTACCCCCTGCCCATCGCCCCGACGCGCGGCGTCTCCCGGCCCCCAGAGCAATGACCAGCGCCGTCGAACCGTTCACAGAGCGTCGATGGACGACCACGATCACGCCTCGAACGAGCGGGACGAATCTCGCCGAGATGACGGAGCGAGCGACGAACCGCCGACTGAACGGTCGACGCTCGAAGAACGCACCGAAGACGCGGGCGACGCCGACAGCGAGATCCAGGGGCATCACGATAGCGCCGGGGCGCACCAGGCCCGCGGTGCGGACCACGACGGACGGGGCAACGGCGACGACCACGGCAGGATGCACGAGGGTCACGAGCGGATGTTCCGGCGACGCTTTTTCGTGTCGACGCTGCTCTCGATCCCGGTGTTGCTGTACAGCGAGACGCTTCAGCGATGGCTCGGGTTCTCCGTCCCGGCGTTTCCGGGCAGCGAGTGGATCACCCCCGTCTTCGCCGTCGTCGTCTTCGCGTACGGCGGCGTCCCGTTCCTCCGGATGGCCGCCCCCGAACTCAGGGATCGGTCGCCGGGGATGATGACGCTCATCTCGATGGCGATCACCGTCGCTTTCGTCTACAGCCTGGCGAGCGTCGCGTTCCCGACGGAGTCGGCGTTCTTCTGGGAGCTGGTGACGCTCATCGACATCATGCTGCTGGGTCACTGGATCGAGATGCGTTCGGTCCGCCGGGCGTCGAGCGCGCTCGACGAACTGGCGAGGCTCGTGCCCGACACGGCCGAGCGCATCTCCGAGGACGAGGGTGATATCGAGGACGTGCCGGTGAGCGATCTCTCGGAGGGCGATCTCGTCCTCGTGCGTCCGGGCGCGAGCGTCCCCGCGGACGGCGTCGTCGAGGAGGGCGACTCGTCGGTCGACGAGTCGATGATCACCGGCGAGTCCCGTCCCGTCTCGAAGGTGCCCGGCGACGAGGTGATCGGCGGAACGATCAACGGTGACGGCAGTCTCCGCGTCCGCGTCGACGCCACCGGCGAGGAGACGACGCTGGCGGGGATCATGCGGCTGGTCGAGGAAGCCCAGAGCAGCGAGTCGAAGACGCAAGTGCTCGCGGATCGGGCGGCGGGGTGGCTCTTTTACGTCGCGCTGGCTGCGGCGGTCGTGACGGGCATCGGCTGGACCGTCGCCGTGTCGTTCGACGCGGCGGTGATCGAGCGCGTCGTCACGGTACTGGTCATCGCCTGCCCGCACGCGCTCGGGCTGGCGATCCCGCTCGTCGTCGCGATCAACACCTCGCTCGCGGCGCGCAACGGGATGCTCGTCCGCGACCGCATCGCGATGGAGGCGGCGCGCGATCTGGACACGATCGTCTTCGACAAGACCGGCACGCTCACCGAGGGCGAGCACGGCGTCGTCGGCGTCGAGACCGAGCGCGGCGTCGACGAGGACGAGGCGCTGGCGCTCGCGGCGGCCGTCGAGAGCGACTCCGAGCACATGATCGCGCGGGCCATCCGCGAGGCGGCCGACGATCGCGGGATCGACGCGCCCGACGCGACCGGCTTCGAGGCGATGAAAGGCCGGGGCGTTCGCGCGACCGTCGACGTCTCCGGTTTCGCCGGAGGATCGTCGGACGATAGCGACGACGTGTACGTCGGCGGTCCGAACCTGCTGGACCACCTCGACGCCGCGGTCGCCGACGACTTGCGGGCGTTCGCCGACGAGGCGGGCGAGAACGCGCGGACCGTCGTGTATCTCGTCCGTGGAGGGGAGATCGTCGCCGCCGTCGCGCTGGCGGACGTGATCCGCGAGGAGAGCTACCGGGTCGTCGACGCGCTCCACGACCTCGGCGTCGAGGTGGCGATGCTGACCGGCGACTCCGAAGACGTCGCCGGTGCCGTCGCCGCCGAGCTCGGCATCGACACCGTCTTCGCCGAGGTGCTGCCCGAGGACAAGGACACGAAGATTCGGGAGTTACAGGGGCAGGGCAAACTCGTGGGAATGGTCGGCGACGGCGTCAACGATGCGCCCGCGCTAACCCGCGCGGACGTCGGCATCGCCATCGGCAGCGGGACCGACGTCGCCGTGCAGTCGGCCGACGTGATCCTCGTCCAGAACAACCCGATGGACGTCGTCCGCCTCGTGAAACTGAGCGCCGCGAGCTACCGGAAGATGCAGGAGAACATCGTCTGGGCCGCGGGGTACAACGTGTTCGCGATTCCGCTCGCGGCGGGCGTGCTCGCGCCGATCGGCGTTCTCCTGTCGCCCGCGGTCGGCGCGCTGTTGATGTCGCTCAGCACCGTCATCGTAGCGATCAACGCGCAGCTACTCCGCCGAGTGGATCTCGATCTCCCGTCGCTCCCGGTCGCCGATCACCCCTAGGTTGAACACCGGATTCGTGATAGACCTCACGTAACGCCGCGCTCGCCGCATCACTTGCGGGCCTCTCAGCATGCATCCATCGACCTCACCGGACGAAAGCGCCGATCGATCGGGCGACGAGAAGTACAGGCCGATCGCGGAGTACGGCGTTGTCGGAAACCTGGAGACGGTCGCGCTGATCGGCCGCGACGGGTCGGTCGACTGGTGTTGTTTCCCGCACGTCGAGTCGCCGAGCCTGTTCGCCCGCCTGCTCGACACCGAGCGCGGCGGACACTTCGGCGTCACGCCCGCCCGGCCGTTCGAGGCGAGCCAGCGATACCTCGATCGGACGAACGTCCTGCAGACGCGCTTCGAGACGGCGTCCGGGCGGGCGACGGTGACCGACTTCATGCCGGTTCCGAGGGCAGCGGGCGGCGCCGGGGACGCTCACCGGGCGTTGTATCGGAAAGTAGAGTGCGAGGACGGGCCGGTGGAACTGAACGTCCGCTTCGAGCCCCGCTTCGACTACGCGCAGACGGCGCCGACCGTCGAGCGATCGAGCCACGGCGTCGTCGCGCGGGGCGACGACGAGTCGGCGTTTCTCACGAGTTCGGTCGAGTTCGACGTCGACGAGGGCAGTGATGACGATGCTTCGCCCACGATGGGGAAGGACGGCGCCGGCGCCGCGCTGACGCTGGCGGCCGGCGAGACGCGCTGGCTCGTCCTCGGCTACGACCGCGAGCTCCCCGATCGACCGGCCGAGCACCGGCGGACGCTCGACGACGTCGTCGAGTACTGGCAGGACTGGGCCCACGAGTGTCCCGACGACGGGACGTGTCCGATCGGCGGCCCGCACCACGACCTCGCTGTTCGGTCGGCGCTGGCGCTCAAGCTGCTGATCCACGCCGACACGGGGGCGATCTGCGCCGCGTCGACGACCTCGCTGCCCGAGGAGATCGGCGGCGTCCGGAACTGGGACTACCGGTACAACTGGATCCGCGACTCGGCCTTTACCGTCCAGGCGCTGGCCGAACTCGGCCACGTCGAGGAGGCGAAAGACTACTTCGAGCTCTGTCTCTCGCACTGTTCGAGCGGCCCGCCCGCCGAGATTCAGCCCGTCTACGGCCTCCACGGCCACGACGACCTGCCCGAGCGGACGCTCGATCATCTCTCTGGCTACCGGGACTCGGCGCCGGTCCGGGTCGGCAACGCCGCTCACGAGCAGCGCCAGCTCGACGTGTACGGCGAGTTGATCGTCGGCGTCCACGAGACGACGCGGTACGGCGCCGAGATCACCGACCGGGCGTGGGCAGCGATCCGCGACATCGTCGACTACGTCTGCGGGGCGTGGGAGCAACCCGACGTCGGGATCTGGGAGATCCGCGACGATCCGCAGCACTTCGTCTACTCGAAGGTGATGTGCTGGGCGGCGATCGACCGGGCGCTCCGACTCGCCGACGAGACCGACTACGAGGGGCCGGTCGAGCGCTGGCGCGACGTTCGCAGGGAGATCGAGGAGACCGTCCTCGACCGGGGGTACAGCGACGAGCTCGACAGCTTCGTCCGCTCGTTCGAGGCCGACGAGCAGCTCGACGCCGCGACGCTGCGCATTCCGATGGTCGGCTTCCTCCCGCCCGATGACAAGCGGGTCCAAGGGACCATCGACGCCGTCAGCGATCGGCTGACGACCGACGACGGACTGGTCGACCGCTTCGAGGGCGACGACGGGCTCCCCGGCGAGGAGGGCGCGTTCGTCGTCTGCTCGTTCTGGCTGGTCAACGCGCTCGCGCTGGCGGGCCGCGACGACGAGGCTCGCGACCTGTTCGAGGACGTCTGCGAGTTCGTCAGCCCGCTCGGCTTGCTCTCGGAGGAGATCGACCGCGAGACGGGCGAGCTACTGGGGAACTTCCCGCAGGCGTTCAGCCAGATCGGGCTGATCAACGGTGCGCTCGCGCTCGAAGACGCGGCAGCTTCACAATCGGGGGATCAGGATGGCTGACAGCACCCAGACTCAGGACACCGACAATCAGGACGACAGCGAAGGCATGCAAGAACCCGGCGAGATGATGCTGAATCACCCGCTGAAGGAGCTGTGGATCCAGTACGGCATCATCTCGCTCGGCATCTGGCTCGTGTTCGCCCCGACGGCCCACGGGTACGAGAGCGCGCTGATGGCGTGGAGCGACGTGGTGACGGGGCTGGTGCTCGTCGCGCTGGGCGTCGTGACCGTGTGGCAGAAAAACCCGTGGGCGTCGTACGCCAGCGGCGGCGTCGGCGTCTGGCTGCTGCTGGCGCCGCTGGTCTTTCACGCGCCGACGGCCGCGGCCTACCTCAACGACACGCTCGTGGGCATCCTGGTGATCATGTTCTCGATCATCATCATGATGCGCATGCGGATGGACGGGGCCGCGGTGCCCGAGGGCTGGTCGTACAACCCCTCGACGGCGGCCCAGCGGTTCCCGCTGATCGCGCTGGGCATGTTCGGCTTCTTCGCCTCGCAGTACATGGCGGCCTACCAGCTGGGCTACATCGACGCCGTGTGGGACCCCTTCTTCCGAAACGGCACCGAGCAGATCCTCGACTCGCGGGTGTCGGCGGCGTTCCCCGTCTCCGACGCCGGGCTGGGCGCCGTCGCGTACGCGATCGAGGCGCTGATGGGCTTTATGGGCGGCCGGAGCCGCTGGCGGACGATGCCGTGGATGGTGACGTTCTTCGGCATCGTCGTGATCCCGCTGGGGTTTGTCCAGGTGCTTTTGGTCATCACCCAGCCGGTGCTCGTCGGGACGTGGTGTACCCTCTGTCTGCTGTCGGCCTTTGGAATGCTGTGGATGATCTCGCTCACCTTCGACGAGGTCGTCGCGATGGTCCAGTTGCTCGACCGGCGCACCGACGAGGGCGCGTCGCTGTGGCACGCCTTCTGGATGGGTGGGTACCTCTCCGAGGACGACGCCGGGCTGGACGGCGATACTCGCGGAGAGCGGAACCGCCCCGCGGGGATGTTCTGGGGCGTCTCGATCCCGTGGTACCTGCTCGTCTCGATGGCGGTCGGCTTCTGGCTGATGCTCTCGCCGACGGTGTTCGGCACCGGCGGGCTGCTCGCCGACAGCAGTCACCTCGCGGGCGCGCTGATCGTCTCGACCGCCGTGATCGCGACGGCCGAGCCGGCGCGGGCACTGCGGTTCGTCAACGTCCCGCTCGGCGCGTGGGCGGCCGTGGCGCCGTGGCTGTTCGGCGCGCCGACGCTCGCGACGTGGAGCGGCGTCGTCGCCGGCGTGCTACTGGTCCTCCTGAGCGTCCCGAGAGGGCAGGTCAGGGATCAGTACGGGTTCTGGCAGGAGTACATCGTGTGAGAAACAATGTCTGATACAACCAAAACTGACGATTCGACGGTGGTCGTGGTCACGGGCGCGTCGGCCGGCGTCGGGCGGGCGACGGCCCGCGCGTTCGCCGAGCAGGGAGCGCGGATCGGCCTCCTCGCGCGCGGCGAGGCCGGACTCGACGGCGCGAGAAAGGACGTCGAGGACGCCGGCGGCGAGGCGCTGGCGGTGCCGACCGACGTCGCCGACGCCGAGCAGATCGAGGACGCGGCCGACGCCGTCGAGGAGGCGTTCGGACCGATCGACGTCTGGGTGAACGACGCGATGACGTCGGTGTTCTCCCCGGCGACCGAGATGGAGCCCGAAGAGTTTCGGCGGGTGACCGAGGTGACCTACCTCGGGTGCGTGTACGGCACCGAGGCCGCGCTCGACCGGATGGAGCCCCGCGACCAGGGGACGATCGTGCAGGTCGGTTCGGCGCTCGCCTACCGCGGCATCCCGCTCCAGTCGGCCTACTGCGGCGCCAAGCACGCGATCCAGGGGTTCACGGAGTCGGTCCGCAGCGAGCTCATCCACCGGGACAGCGACGTCCAGCTCTCGATGGTCCAGATGCCGGCGCTCAACACGCCCCAGTTCGACTGGGTGAAAAATCGTCTGCCGAAGGAAGCCCAGCCCGTGCCGCCGATCTACCAGCCCGAAGTCGCCGCCGAGGCGATCGTCTGGACGGCCGAGAACGGTCGCGACGAGCTGTGGGTCGGTCGCTCGACGGTCAAGGCGATCCTGGGGAACCGCGTGATCCCGCGCCGACTCGACCGGAAGCTAGCGTCCTCCGGATGGGGGTCCCAGATGACCGACGAGCCGAGCGACCCCGATCGGGCACACAACCTCTGGGAGCCGGTCGACGACGAGACGGACCACGGCGCGCACGGTCGGTTCGACGATCGCGCGCGCGAGCGCAGTTTCCAGCTCTGGGCCGTCACCCACCCGGTCGAACTCGCCGCCGGACTGATCGGCGCCGGAATCGCCCTGTTCGCAGCTCTGATGGCTCGGAACGGCGACGATCGGTGACGGCGATGGGCCCCGTCTCACCACTCGTCCGGTAGTACCACCGCGCCGTCTCTAGGTACGCGACACTCATGCGGACGCGAGTGGTCGCCAGCCCTACGCAGGCCGCGGCCAACGACAACCGTCGCGAAACTTCGCGTTTAGGCACAGCGGTCGTTCTCACGCGTATGCCAGGGGAGCCACGGCTACGCTACGCCGCAGCGGGCGCACTGACCACACTCGTCGCGATTCTCGTCATCGCGGCCACCGCGGGCGCGGGCATCGGCCCCGCGCTGGGCGGCGGCACGCAATCGACCGGCCAGCCACAGGCCGCCCAGCAGGACGCCGACGAGTTCCCGCCCGCGACGGAGAACGTCACCGACCCGGTGATCGACTACGACAAGGTCGACTACGGGCTGGCGCTCCAGAGCGGGACGACCAACGCGACCGAGTACCGACTGCTCGTCCTCGGTGCGGTGCTCCCAGCGAGCGAGACGGCCGAGGGGACGGTGAACTGCGCCGGCCAGGTTTGTCGGCTCAACGGGACGGTCGAGCCCGGCGAGACGGTGACCTACCGCGTCTCGGGCGCGATCGTCGGCGTCCAGCCCCGCGACGACAGGCTCGTCGGGACCGTCAGCGGTCGGCTGACCGGCGACGGGATGCTCGGCCTCGCGACCGGCGCGCTCTCGCCGTCCGGCGAGCAGTACGACATCCAGCAACAACAGGGCCAACAGCAACAGCAGCAACAGCAACAGCAACAGCAGCAACAGCAACAGCAGCAGCAGCAACAACAACAGGACGGCGGAGACGACCAGCCGGACGACGCCGGCGGTGACGACGATTCCGACGCCGACGGCGGGGACGGGACTGACGGCGGCGACGGTGGCGGCGCTCCTGCCGGCGGCGACACGAACGTCAACGTGAACGTCAACACGTCGGCGTCTGCGAGCGCGCAGTCCTCGGCGAACGCCGCGGCCGACGCCGATGCGACCGCGGACGGCGAGGACGCGAGCGCGAACGAGAGTACTACCGCGGGCGGTTCGGCAGACGACGGGAACGACGGTGGCGCGGACGCCGAGCCCTCGGACGGCGAACCCGGCGGTGCCGACGGAACTGATGGTGGCGGGGACGACGCGTCGGCCGACGCCGGGACGAGCGACGACGGTGCTACTGGCGGTGCCGAGGACGCCGACGCGAGCGGCGACGCTGACGCCGATGCGGGCGCAAGCGGCGGCGACGATTCTGCAACCGATGCCGACGCCGGTACCGACGGTGAGAGTCCGGACGACGCCGATGCGGATGCGAGCGCTGCCGAAAACGGCGGTGACGGTGCTACCGACGACGACGCCGACGCCGATGCGACCGACGACGCCGGTGCCGGCGAGAACGGCGACGACGCCGCTGCCGCCGATGCTGCCGCCGACAGCGAGGAGGGCGAAGGCAACGAGTCGGCGTGACCGGCGTTACACCGGCTCGACGCGCTCGAAGAGGTAGGTGCCGACGCCGACCATCACGATCGACGACGCGACGAGCGCGCCGAAGTCGAGGAGAACCGGGTACGCCGAGGTGCCGACCAGCACCGCCCGCAGCCCGTCGACGCCGTAGGTCAGCGGGTTGACGAACGCGAGCGTCTGGATCGCGCTGGGCAGGCTCTCGACGGGGTAGATCGCGCCCGAGAGGAAGAACAGCGGGAAGATGACGAACTGGATGACGAGGCCGAACCCCTCGCTGTCGCGGAACTGGGAGGCCAGCGCGATCCCGAAGCCGACGAACGTGATCGCGATCAACAGGAGGAAGACGGCCGCGAGCGGGACGCCGAGCGCGCTGTCGACTCGGAACCCCAGCGGGATCGAGATGAGCAAGATCAGTCCGGCCTGCACGAGCGCCGTGGTCGAGCCGCCGGCGATCCGACCGAGGACGATCGAGGTGCGACTCACCGGCGCGACTAGGATCTCCTTGAGGAACCCCACGTCCTGATCCGAGAGGATCGACATGCCGGCGAAGGAGGCGCCGAACAGCATCGTGAACCCGACCATTCCGGGGACCAGATACTGAAGATAGTCGACGCCCTCGGGCAGTCCGGGGATCGCCGCGCCGCTGAAGCCAAAGCCAAGGAACACCAAGAAGAGCAGCGGCATCGCGATCGAGCCGACGATTCGCGAGGGCGCCCGGAGGAAGCGCTTGACGTCGCGCAGCCAGAGCGCGTAGATGCTCCGGGGATCGACGAGGTTCATCGGTCACCACCCGCCGTTCCGGCGTCGGCCTGTGGTTCGGCGTCGTCGGCGCGCCGCGTTCCGCCGGCTGACGCGTCGGCGGGCGCCGACGCGCCGGACTCCCGTTCTTCGAGCGTCGACCCGGTGAGCGACAGGAACACCGTTTCGAGGTTCGGCTTCCGAACGTCGACGCCGGAGATCGGCACGCCGGCGTCGTCGGCCAGTCGTACGAGATCCGCGACGTGCGCGCGGCCGTGCTCGACGGTGACGCGGACGCCCGCGTCGGTGGTCGCGTACTCGCTCACCCACGGCTGGTCGTCCAGTCGAGGTCGGAGCGGCGCGACCGACCCCTCGACGTCGAGGGTCACGACGTCGCCGCCCAGCGAGGACTTGAGCGCCTCGGGTGCGTCGAGCGCGACGATGTCGCCGTCGTCGACGATCGCGACGCGGTCACAGAGCGCGTCGGCCTCGTCCATGTAGTGGGTGGTCAGCACGATCGTCGCGCCGGTCTCCTCGTTGAGCCGCCGGACGTAGTCGCGGGTGTCACGGCGCGTCCGGGCGTCGAGTCCGACCGTCGGCTCGTCGAGAAACAGGACTTCCGGTCGGTGCAACATTCCTCGTGCCAGTTCCAGCCGGCGCGCCATCCCGCCGGAGTAGCCGCCGACGCGCTCGTCGCGCCGATCGCCGAGGTCGACCAGTTCGAGCACCTCGTCCATCCGGTCTTGCAGCGTCGCCCCGCCCATCCCGTACAGCCGTCCGTGAAACGACAGGTTCTCCTCGCCGGTGAGTTCCTCGTCGAGCGCGGGCTCTTGAAACACGACGCCGATCGACGAGCGCACGGCGTCGGCCGCCGAGCGGACGTCATGGCCCGCTACCCTGGCGGTTCCGTCGGTCGGGTCGAGCAGCGTACAGAGCACGTTGATCAGCGTCGACTTCCCGGCGCCGTTGGGGCCGAGCAGCCCGAATATCTCGCCGTCCGCGACGTCGATCGAGAGGTCGTCGACCGCGACGACGTCACCGTAGGATTTCGTGAGTCCGTCTACCTCGATCGCTGTCATGATCGCACCTTCGGTCCGGGTCCGCTTGAGTCGTGTGGTGACGGAAGCGCGGGCCCTGAATCGTCCGCACTCACTCGAACTGCGCGACGAACGACTCGGTCGAGTCGCGCCACGCGTCGACGATCGCGTCGTCGTTCTCGCTGTCCCAGGGATCGACGGCGTCGCGCTCGTCGAGCGCCGCCACCGTCCGGCGGACGCCATCCTCGAAGTCGATCGTGTACTCGAAGCCCAGATCGCGCTGGGCCTTCGCGTTGTCGAACACCGTGCTGTACCGGAAGTGGTTCTCCAGCAGAGGGGTTCGGTCGGGAACAGCCGCCCGGAGCTGCTCGGTCGGAACGTGGACGAGATCGGGCTCGGGCGCGTCGAGCGCGCTCGCGACCCGGCGGTGGTACTGGTTCCAGGTGATCGTCTCCTCGCTGGTGACGTGGTAGGCCTCGCCGAAGGCGTCCTCGTTGCCGACCGCGCCGACGAACGCCGCGGCGACGTCGTCGCGGTGACAGGGCCCCCACAGCGACGTGCCGTCGCCGTGAACGACGATCGGTTTGCCCTTGCGGATCCGATCTACGTAGTAGCTCCCGTCGCCGAGCGTGTGGAGCACGGTGCCGCCCTCGCCGTACGTGCTCCACGGGCGGATCACGGTCGTCGCGAACGCCTCGCCGTGGGCGTCGAAAAACGCGTCCTCGGCGGCGGCCTTGTTCCGGCCGTACTCGCTCACGCCCGGCTCGCGCGACGCCGATTCGGTCGCCGGGTTGCGATCCAGCGGCCGGTGGTACACGTCGACCGTCGAGCAGAACACGTACTGGTCGACCCGGCCGGCGAACGCGTCGATGGCGTCGCGGGCCTGTTCGGCGTCGAAGCAGACCATGTCGATCACGCAGTCGGCGTCGACCTCCCGGGCGACCGTTTCGAGGCGGTCGGTATCGTTCCGATCGCCGCGGACGAACTCGACCGCGGCGGGGAGGTCGGCGTCCGTTTCGCCGCGGGTCACGCACGTGACATCGTGGCCGGCGTCCACGAGCTGTCTGGTGATGCCCGTCGATATCAGCCCGGTGCCGCCGATGAGTAGCACTCGCACGGCGGTAGGTGGCGTCGGTGCCACTTAAATCCGGAGTGGGTCAACGAGAGAAGACTTATGACTTACTGACCAGTAAGTCAATGCGTGGAACGAACGAGTTCGCAGAAACGACCGTGGCTCGCGGCGCTGCTGGGAGTGCTCGCCATCGGGTTCGGTCACTTCTACATCCGGCGGTGGCGACGCGCGCTCGGCTGGCTCGTTACCACGTTCGGTGTGGGAACGCTGTTCGTCGATCCGTCGGCGCTCGAAGCGTTCTTGACGCTCTCGGATGTCGACCCGCTGTCGGTGGCGCCGCTGCTCGTCGTCGCGACGCTCAGCGTCGTCGACGCGTACATTCTGGCGCAGGCCCAGAACATGATCGCGCGACAGACGCCCGAACCCGACGGGACGCTAACGCACTGTCCCCACTGCGGGAACGAACTCGACGGCGATCTGGAGTTCTGTCACTGGTGTACGACGCCGCTCGACGAGGTCGAGCCCGCGTCCGAGGAGTAAGTGCGTTCGCGGCAGGTTGCCAACTCAATTCTCGGTTCAGGCGCCGCTTTTGAGCACCGACTCCACGTACTCCTCGGCGGTCCGTCTCGCCGTCGCCAGCGCGTCGGGATCGTCGAGCACGACCGCCCGCGTCCGGGCGCCGTCGACGATCGTCATCAGCGCGCCGGCCGCGTGTTCGGCGTCGACATCGTCGTCGAACACGCCCTGCCGGATGCCGTCGGCGATCACCGTCCTGAGCATGTAGCGGACGTACTCGTCGTTCTGCTCGAACCGTTGCGAGAATGTCTCCTTGTACGGCGCCTGACTGCGCATCTCGAGGATCGCGACGAGCAGATCCAGGTGGTCCTCCAGTTCGACGAGCAACTGGTCGAGCAGCAGCGTCAGCCGCTCGTCGGGGTCGGTCGTCTCGACCTCGTGGATCGTGTCGACGAACTGCTGGAGGACGTAGTCCAGAAACGCCGCCAGCAGCTCCTCTTTGGTGTCGTAGTGGTAGTGAACCGCGGCCGTGGACTTGCCGTACTCGTCGGCGATTCGCTTGATCGTCAGGTCGGCGTACCCGTGTTCGCGAAGCGCACTGTAGGTGGCGCGCAGCACCTCCTCCTCGGCGTCGGAAAAAGAGCGGTCCGGCGGATCTCCCATCACCTACAGCGTCGCTCCTGTCCCGGATAACAGTTGTGACCTCCTCGTCAGCGTCCGGTCGACGCCCTCGAACGTCGCGTTCGCGACTCTCCCCGTCGAACAGTGGCGAACGGAACGGCGAGCGCGCGTTCCAAACTCTTTTGACTAACTAGTCAGTAAGTACGGTATCGACATGGACGACGATCCAGCGGCCGAGATTCTCGACGCGACGTATCTCGCCCTCTGCAAGCACGGCTACGCCGATCTGACGATACAGAACATCGCGGACGAGTCCGACCGGAGCAAAGCGACGATCCACTACCACTACGACAGCAAGGAGGAACTGTTCGCCGCACTGCTCGATCGCCTCTACGAGCGCTACGTCGCCCGGATCGACGCCGCGGACGGCGACACCGCCCGGCAGCGCCTCGACGCCGTGCTCGACGTGCTGCTCGCGGACGAGGCGCCGCTGGACCATGAGTTCCACACCGCCGTCCTCGCGGTGACCGCGCGGGCGCCCCACGACGACGCGATCCGGGAGCGGGTCGCCGCCTTCGACCGGCGGCTGTTCGAGACGTTCCGGGACGTCGTCGCGACGGGCGTCGACGCCGGCGAATTCGACGCCGACGCCGAGCCCGCCGTCGTCGCCGAGCAACTCGTAACGACGGTCAAGGGCGCCCAGATACGCCGGTTCGCGGCCGAGCGCTCGACCGAGCGCAGTCGCGACGCCGTCGACGGACTCGTCGAAACTCGGCTCCAGCCCGCAGTGGCCGAGGGGGCCGGCCGATGAGCCTGCGCGAGCGCGTCGGCGCGCTGTTCAAGGGGCCCGAGG
This sequence comes from Natronoarchaeum rubrum, assembly GCF_024494695.1. The sequence continues at coordinate 397,543 of NZ_JANHDP010000004.1, forward strand.
AGTTCGATCTCACCTCGGGCGGCATCGGGAAGCCGCTGTTCTTCCTGGCGATGCCGATCGTCGTGACGAACCTGTTCCAGACCGCCTACAACCTCGCGGACACGTTCTGGCTGGGCCAGTACAGCACCGACGCGCTGGCCGCGATCAGCTTCGCGTTCCCGATGGTGTTCCTGCTGATCTCCTTCGGGATGGGGATCTCCGTCGCCGGGAGCGTCCTCGTCGCCCAGTACACCGGTTCGGACGACCCGGCGGAAGCCGAGTACGCCGCCTCTCAGACCGTGACGTTCGCGCTGATCGTCTCGGTGTTGCTCGGCGGGATCGGCTACTTCGCGATCGGGGAGTTCCTCGACCTGATGGGCGCGTCGGCCGACGTGCTCCCGCTGGCGACCGATTACATGGAGGTGATCTCGCTAGGGCTGGTCTTCATGTTCGGCTTCTTCGTGTTTATCGCGCTGATGCGAGGCTACGGCGACACGATCACGCCGATGCTGGTGATGTTCGGCTCGGTCGTGCTCAACATCATCCTCGACCCGTTCCTGATCTTCGGGTGGTGGGTGTTCCCCGAGATGGGGATCCAGGGCGCCGCCGTCGCGACGGTGTTCTCCCGCGGGCTGGCGCTGATCGTCGGCCTCGCGATCATGTTCCGCGGCGTGCGCGGCGTCCAGATCAATCTCCGCGACATGGCGCCGGATCCGATGTACCTGCGTCGCCTCGTCGCGATCGGGCTGCCGGCCTCCGTCGAGGGGATGGGCCGGGCGCTGTCGATGAACCTGTTGCTGTTCATCGTGGCGATGTTCTCCGACCCGGTCGTGGCGGCCTACGGTATCGGGACGCGCGTGTTCTCGGTGATCGTGCTGCCGGCGATCGCGGTCGCTCGCGGCGTCGAGACGATGACCGGCCAGAACATCGGCGCGGACAAGCCCGACCGCGCCGCCGAGGCTGCGAAGCTGGCGTCGAAATTCCTGTTCGGCCTCCTCTCGATCGTCGGCGTCGTCGTGTTCGTGTTCCCCGAGCCGATCGTCTCGGTGTTCGTCGGCGCGGACCAGGCCAACGCCGATCAGGTCGTCGAGGTCGGTGCCCAGTTCATGCGCTACGTCGCCCTGACGTTCGGGTTCATCGGCATCACGCGGGCCTACACCGGGAGCTTCCGCGGCGCCGGCAAGACGCTGACCGCGGCGGCGATCTCGGTGCTGATGCTCGGCATCGTCCGGTTCCCGATCGCGTGGGTCGCGGCCGACCGGATCGGCGAGGCCGGGATCTGGCTGTCCTTCGCCATCTCGAACGTCATCGGAGCGATCGTCGCCTACGCGTGGTACCAGCGCGGCACCTGGCGGGACGGCGATCTCACCGAGCCCGACATCCCCGACGACGACGCCGCGGTCGATGTGTCCGCGACGAACGACTGACGACCATGATCCCCGAACGCACCCTCCCCGAGCGCCGAACCGAGATCGACCGCCGGATCGCCGACCGGATCGACGCCGTCGCGGGCGAGACGCTGGCGGCCGAACTCGCGACCGTCCCGGAGCGCGACGACCGCTGGTACGGACAGCTACTCGTGCTCTCGCACGATGCGGTCGCTGCGGCGTCCGACCCAGCCGAGGCTGCCGACGCGACGGCGGTGAACGACGCCGCGACGGCGATCGAACTGCTCCGCGAGTACTGGGCGCTGCGCGAGCGATTGCTCGTGCGACTCGACGAGGGCGCCCTCGAACGCTCGGACCGCGAGCTGACGACGCGGCTGCTGGCGTCGGACTTCCTCTTTACCTCGTCGTACGCGACGCTCGGAGACCTCCGGGGCGAGCGCGCGGCGCCGTGCGTCGAGGCGTTCGAGGCGGCCGCCGAGTCGGTCGTCGAGGCGTTCGGCGACGGGCCGCCCCGGTCGACGCTGCCGCCCGAGGCGTTCTGCGCGTTCGCGGACGCCACGGCCGGCGCGCTCGGACGCGGCGCGGCCGTCGTCGGAGCGACGCTGGCCGGCGCCGCCGACGCCGAGATCGAGCGCCTCGCCGCGGTGGGCAGCGGGTTCGCCGCTGCCCGGCGCGTCCGAGAGGCGATCGGTGAACCCGTTGACGAGCCGCGCGTCGCGCCCACGTCGCCGAACGAGCGGCGGCTTCGACAGTTCGCGACCCGGCGGCGCGACGAGGCGGAGCGGGCGCTGGACGCGCTGGCCGAGACCGCGACGACCGACGCGTTGGAAGCGTTCGTCGACGCCGACCGGGCGCTCGGCCGGTAGCCGACGGCTGCTCGCCACGGTGCTGGAAAAACGAGGTGACTCGGTCGCTACGGCGGCCCGCTAGAACATCCGGCCGTCTTCGTCGACGTCGTCCTGCATCGCGGGGTCGGTCTGGTCCTCGACGTTCTGCATCACCCACTCGTCGTCCTCGGTGGACGTTCCGGTGGTCTCGTAGGCCGACATCCCCATCGACAGCAGCTCTTCGATCGCCTGTTCCCGGTTGAGAAACTCGCCCTGATCGACGAGGCGGTCGATTTCGGTGTCGACGCGGTCGGGCAGGGAGACCTCGATGTTGGGCATGTGGCGAACTCGGGGAGTGATTGACGTAAATGCTTCGTCCGCCCCCGGGGTGGAGCAGCCGGGGCGCTCACTCCCACGATCGGGTATCCAGAAACTCCCGGACTCGGGGCGCGAGCGCCGACCGGAGCGCCCCCTCGTCGACGCCGCCGTCGCCGAAGCGCTCCGCGGGGGCTTCCCGCGCGACGGCGTCCAGCGCGCGTTCGGTCAGCGCGTCGGCGGTCACCCCGCGTTCCTGCGCCTCCAGCGTTCCGACCAGCCCTTCGAGCCGCCGGTCCGTGGCGTGGTGTTCGACCAGCGCGTCCGCGGGATCGACGGCGTCGGGCGCCGGGGCGTCGTTCCGGCCGCTCCCGCGTTCGAACTCGGGGGCGAGCAACTGCGCGGCGCCGCCGGTTTTCGATCGCACGACGACGCCGGCGACCGGGCCGTCGTACCAGTTCGAGGCCGGGAACTCGTAGGCGTCGGGGTCGAAGTCCTGCGCGCGCAGTTCCTTCCGGACGGCGTTGATCGGATCGAGCCCCAGTCGGCGGAAGGTCTGCTCGACCCGATCGGGCGGGAGAAACCGCTCCTCGGTCGCCGACCAGACGTCGGTGCCCAGCACCGGCGGCGTGCGCGCCCAGTCGTAGTCGATCGACCTGTGGTGCGTCGCGACGCCGAAGAACGTCACCGCCCCGACGTCGGCGACCGCCTCGCGGAGCGCCCGTCGGTCGAGGTTCTCGCGAACGTGCGCCAGCGCGCGCCGGTAGGGCAGCGGCGGATCGCCCGGCTCGAATTCGTTTTCGCGGTCGCCGAAGCGAATCGCGCCGTCCGCGCGCAACTGGAAGCGGAACGAGCCGCCGTCGACGTACTCCTGCAGCCAGAGGTGGCCGCCGGCGAGCAGGTCGTCGCGAACGTCCTCAATCGGAGGCAGCGGCGGGCGGGACTTCACGCGAGGATCACGCTCCGCGCGCTCCGGCGTCGCCGTCGTTTTCGTCGCGTTCGCCGACACCGTCGTCATCGTCGGCGTCCTCGTCGCGCTCGCCGACGCCGTGGTCGGCTGCCTCCTCGGCGGGCCAGGTCACGCTTCCCAGGAACGGGACGCCGATCCGCTGTGCGGACCGCGAGATCATGTGTGCGCCCGTCGGTACGGTGAGGAACAGGAAGACGATGCCGATCAGCGACGGCATCCCCGCGCCGCCGGGGCCGAAGTAGACGAAGCCGGCGAGAAAGATCGCCGCGGTTCCCAGCGTCGTCGGCTTGCTCGTGGCGTGCATCCGGTTGTAGACGTTGGGCAGGCGCAGCAGGCCGATCGTCCCGACCGTCAGGAAGAAGATCCCGACGACGACGAGCGCGACGATCGTCCACACGCGGATCGGTCCGACCATCTATCGGAACGTCGTTCTCCGGGAAGGTGAGTACCCGGGATCGTCTCGACGCGTCACGCTCGCCGTCGCTACGCGTCATCCTCCTCGCCACTATCCGCGAGGAGGGTCCGGAGCACGGAAACGCCGAGTAGTGCATGTCGTGACGCTCGGTGCGACGATAGCCGCACTTTTCACCGCACGGGCCGATCACTCGGCAACGATGCGAGCGACTCAGGCACGGATGACGGCCGCGACCGACGGCGGTGACGGCGACCGACCGAACCACGGCATCGCAGCGAGCGCGAGCGGCGGTCCGTACGCGGGGTGGCGACGCCGATGAGCGATCGCTCGATCCTTGTGGTCGGGGAGACGCTCGTGGACTTCCTGCCGGGCGAGCGCGGCGGCCTCGACGAGGTCGAGAGCTTCCGGCGCCGCGCGGGCGGCGCGCCGGCGAACGTCGCCGCACGACTCGCCGCGCTGGGCGACGAACCGCTGTTCTGGACGCGCGTCGGCGACGACGCCTTCGGTGACTTCCTCGTCGAGACGCTGGTCGACAACGGCGTCCCGACGCGGTTCGTCGAGCGCGATCCCGATGCGAAGACGACGCTCGCGTTCGTCGCCCACGACGACGAGTTCGACCGCTCGTTCTCCTTCTACCGCGACGGCACCGCCGACACCAGACTGCAGCCCGACACCGTCCCCACGAGCGCGTTGACCGACCTGAACTGGCTCTACGTCGGCGGCGTCGTGCTGGCGAGCGAGCCCTCCCGGACGGCGGTGTTCGACCTGCTGGAGCGGGCTCGCGAGGACGGCTGTCAGATCTACTTCGACCCGAACTACCGACCGGAGCTGTTCGACGAGGACGGCCGCTCGGCGCTCGCAGAGGCCGTCGAGTACGCCGACGTCGTCAAGGCGACGGCCTCGGAGCTCTCGGTGCTGGGCTACGAGGAAGACGAGCCCGCCCGGCTCTGCGAGGCCGTCTGCGCCGACGGGCCACACACCGTGTTTCTCACGCTCGGCGGAGACGGGGCGATCGGCTACTCGTCGGCGTCGGCGCCGTGGGGCGAGGCGCTGGCCGAGCACGGCGGCTTCGAGATCGAGGTGACGGACACGACGGGCGCCGGCGACGCGTTCGTCTCCGGATCGCTCGCGGCGATGGACCGGCGGGCGTCCGACCCGGCCGAGGTGCTCCGGGTCGCCAACGCGGCCGCCGCGCTCTCGACGACCGAGACCGGCGCGATGGAGGGGCTGCCGACGTGGGACGAACTGTCCGAGTTCGTCGGGCAACGCGAGTGAGGAGTCCCGATCTGCTCAACCAACCGTGCTCTGATACGTAGGGAAGTCCGGCGGAAGCGTGACTCTGACAGGAGCTCCTGGGACAAACGCGCTCGACGACTACTCCCGCCGTTCGATGATGTCGCCCTCGGTGACGTACTTCGCGACCGTGACCGTCGACAGGAAGCCGATGATCGCGAGCACGAGGCTCACGGTGACGAACAGGCCGCGACCGGTCTTGAGCGCGAACAGCACCGCGATCGCGACGACGTTGGTCGCGATGGCGTCGAGCGCGACGACCCGGTCGGGCACCGTCGGCCCGACGATCACGCGGTAGCTACAGAGCACGCAGAGGGCGCTGACGATCACGAGCCCGGCGTTCGCCGCGGTCGCGACGAGCGGGTCAGCGACCACCGTCGTCACCTCCGTGGTCCCGCCAGTTCTCGTCGCGCGGTCGGCCGACGCCCTCGAGGCCCTCGCTGTCGGTCACCGGCTCCGGGGGGATCTCCATCTCCGGCGGGTACACCGAAAAGCCCGGCGAGGGGTCGTCGGGCGACAGTTCTTCGTCGAAGATCTCCAGCGCGTAGTCCTCCCAGGTGCGGATCGGCTCGACGATCGCCTCGGGATCCCGGCCGTCGATCACGTGGACGTACAGCGCGTTCTCTTCGGGGTCGTGATCGAGCGTGATCGTCCCCGGCGTGATCGTGATGCTGTTGGCGATCGTCGTGACGCCGAGATCGGTCCGCACGCGCAGCGGGATCAGGATCACTTCGGGCTCGATCGGCATCTCGGGCGCGAGCACCCGCCGGGCGACGTCGACGTTCGCCACGACGACCTCCCGGACGAACGTGAGCACGTACAGCAGTGCGTAGGGCGCCGAACCTGCGGTCCCGCGGAGGTCGATCCCTTCGTCGTAGAGGCGCCGGAACAGGTACGCGATCGGGACGCCCACGGCGGTCCCGAGCAGGAACTGGCCGACCAGCGGTGCGAGCGCCGGCTCGACGCCGCGGACGAACACCCACAGGACGCCGAAGGCGAGCCCCGCGACGGGCCATCTCCGGGTCACGGCGGCTCACCTCCGCCGTGACCGTAGTCGCCGGACATCACGGCGGCTCACCTCCGCCGTGACCGTAGTCGCCGGACGTCACGTCGTCCGCCCGCCGAGGCGCGGCGTCGGCGCCGAAGCTCACGCCGACTCACCCCCGGTCGGCGCGACGACCTCGACGTACGACTCCCGGTCCAGCGCGGCGACGGCGGCGTCGCTCGCGAACTCGTAGACCGGATCGAAGCCGACGCCGACGGCCAGGATCGCGAGCGCCATCGCGGCGACGATCGCCACCTCGCGCCGGTCGACCGTAGCGCCGACGACCATCGGCGTCTGAGCGCCCCAGAAGCAGGTCGTCCAGGCCCGGGTCGCGTAGACGATCGTCAGCACTGCGCCGGCGAGCAACACGGCGAGCGCGAGGGCGGGCGGCCAGACCGCGCCACCGCCCCCGAGCGCGACGCCGAGCCAGTCGCTGGCGACGCCGAAGGTCAGGAACTTCCCGAAAAAGCCCGCGAGCGGCGGGATGCCGATCAGCGAGAGACTGCCGATGAAGAAGGCGCCGGCCAGCGTCGGCGACCGGCCCGCGAGGCCGCCGAGATCGGCCAGTCGATTCGTCCCGGTCGCCGAGCGAACGACGCCGGTCGCCATGAACAACAGCCCCTTCGCGAGCGCGTGGTGGAGCGCGTACACCAGCGCTGCGGCGACCGCAAGTCCCCGAAGCGAGGTCGCGGGATCGACGCCCGAGGGCGCCGGGTCGGCGGCCGCAGCGACGGCGATCGGGATCGCGATGAACCCGACCTGCCCGACGCTGGAGTACGCGAACAGTTCGTCTAAGGTGTCCCGCGCGACGGCGCCGAGCCCGCCGACGAGCACGCTCGCGATCCCCATCGCCATGAGGACCGGTGCGAACACGGCCAGCGGCGAGTTGCCGGCGACGCCGGGCAGCTCGACCGCGAGGTCGGCCGCGGCGAACACGGTGAAGTACAGCCGAATGATCGCGTACATGCCGACCTTCTTGGTGACGCCCGCGAGCATCGCGGTGACCGGCAGCGGCGCCGCGCGGTAGGCGTCGGGCACCCAGAACTGGAACGGCACCAGCCCGGCCTTGAGCCCGAACGTCGCGAGCAGCAACCCGCCGAGTCCGACGACCGGCGCGGGATCGACACCGTACGCCGCGGGGGCGGCGAGCCGGCGCGCCATGTCGGCCATGTTGAGCGTCCCCGTCGTGGCGTAGAGGCCGCCGATCGCCAGCAGCATGACGACGCTGCCGATCACGTTCAGCGTCAGGTAACGAAACGCCGCCGCGGTGTGGGTGGCGCCGCCGTAGAACGCGACGAACACGTAGCTCGCGAGCAGCATCACCTCGAACCAGACGAACAGGTTGAACAGGTCGCCCGTGAGAAAGGCGCCCGAGACGCCCAGCAGCAGGCAGTGGAAGAGGGGATGGTAGAACGTCCGCTGGTTCGCTTGGTCGACGTAGACGACCGAGAACGCGACCGCTGCGAGGCCGACCGCGGCGGCGATCGAGAGCATGAACGTCGACAGCGCGTCCGCGACGAGCGAGATCCCGACCGGGGCGGGCCAGCCGCCGAGCTGGTAGGCCGCCGCGCCGGGCGCCGCCGGTCCGAGCACGACGCCGTAGGTCAGCCAGGCGACGCTGACGGCGTACGCTAGCGCGACGCCGACGCTCGCGACGCGCTGGACGCGCGGACGGCGCCGCAGCGCGAGCAGCCCGACGATGCCGACCAGCGGGATCAGGATCGGCGCGACGACGAGCTGCGTCGTCACGGCAGCTCACCCACGTCCATCGTTCCGTTCTCCGCGTGCACTCGGAACGTCAGCGCGAGCGCGAACGCCGTCGTCCCGAAGCTGATCACGATCGCGGTCAGCACCAGCGCCTGCACGACCGGGTCGGCCGTCACGGGCGCTTCGGCGCCGTGCCCGGCGAGTATGGGGGCCGTGTCGGCGTCGCCCGCGACGACGCCGCCCACCGAGACGAGGTAGACGTTCGCCGCCTGCGAGATGACGGCGATCCCCCAGACCACCCGCAGGAGGTCCCGCCGGAGCAGGAGGAAGGTGCCCAGCCCGAACAGCGCGCCGACGACGAGCGCGAGCGCCAGGCTCATTCGGCGCCCACCACCGAGAGGATCGTCAGCAGCCCGCCGACCACCACGAGGTAGACGCCGACGTCGAAGACCAGCGCCGACGCGAGGTGGATCTCGTGGTAGATCGGGATCCCGTAGAACGTCCAGTGGTCCTGGTACAGGAACTCGAGGCCGAACGCCACGCCGGCGAGGCCGCTGCCGACGGCCAGCGCCAGCCCGAGCACGAACGTCCGCAGGTACGCCTCGACCGACCGGTGCTCGAACATCCCGGCCCCCGACTCGACGTCGCGGCCGAGCACGCCGATCTCCAGGTAGTCCAGCCCGTAGGCGACGTAGATCAGCGCGAACGCCGCGGTCGTCAGGACGCCGCCGACGAACCCGCCGCCCGGCAGGTTGTGGCCCTGCAGCAGCAGCGAGATCGCGACGACGAGCACGATCGGCACGACGATCCGGACGGTCGTCTTCATCACGACCGTCGTCATCGCCGACCACCTCGGCCGAGCGTCGGCGTCACGGCGACTCACCCCGGCGTCGCATCGTGAGCAGCACGAGCACCGACAGCGCGGCGATCGAGATCACGACAATCTCGCCGAGCGTGTCGAACGCCCGGAAGTCGGTGAGGATCACGTTGACGACGTTCGCCCCGCCGGCGCCTTCGACGGCGTTCTCGACGTACTGCTCCGCGAGATACGTCGGCGGCGCGTCGCCGTCCCGGGCGGTCACGAGCACGGTCAGCGCCGCGGTCAGCCCGACGCCCAGCGAGAGCGCGGCGTCCCGCGCGAGCACGCCGGGCCGCGCCTCGGCGTAGAACGCCGGGAGCTCCTCTAACACGAGCAGGAAGATCAGCAAGACGAGCGTCTCGACGACCAGCTGCGTCAGCGCGAGGTCGGGCGCGCTCGCGAGGATGTAGAAGATCGCGACCATGAACCCGAGGATCGACAGCGTGAGCACGCCCGCGACGTGGGACGGCGCGATCGTCACGGCGACGGCGGCGACGATCGCCACCAGCAGGACGAGCACCATCGCGGGCGTCGCGCCAGCGCCGTCGATCGCCGGGACGGCGGCGGCCGTCGACGCGTACCCGATCAGCGCCAGCGCGCTCGCGGCGGCGACGGCCCAGGCGGCGTACGTCCGGAGCAGGCCGTTGTTGACGGCGGCGTCGAGCCGAACGCTCGCGGCGTCGGTCGCCGTGAGCCAGTAGTCGTAGAGCCAGGCCGGCCGCGGCGTCACGCGCAGCGCGTTGACCAGTTCGATCCGGCGGCAGATCCCCCGCTCGAAGGGGTAGGCCGCGACGCCGCCGACGATCGAGAGCGCCGACATCGCGACCGGAACGGTGAGGTGCGCGGGGAGCCCGACCGCGACCTCGGTCGGCGACGCCGCGGTGGCGTCGACGCCCCGCTGGACCGCGGCGTCGACCGCGAACTGCGGAACGACGCCGATGACGCCGGCCAGCACCGCGAGGACGGCCGGCGGCGCCACCAGCGTGACTGGTGCCCGGCCAAGCCCGCCGACCGCGGCCGGGCGCTCGCCGACGAAGATCGAGAGGAACTTCAGCGAGTAGAGGACGGTGAAGACGCTCGCCAGCACGGCGACCGCGGGGAAGAGCCACGCGAGCGCGCCGTCGGCGTTGACCGCGGTCTCGTAGGCGGCCTCGAACAGCAGCTCCTTCGAGTAGAAGCCGTTGAACGGGGGGATCCCGGCCATGCTCAGGCCCGCGATCCCCGCGATCGCGGCGGTGACCGGCAGCTCCCGCCCGAGTCCGCTCAGCCGGTCGATCCGACGCGATCCTGCCTCGTGGGCGACGATCCCGGCGACCAGAAATAGCGCCGCCTTGAACAGCGCGTGGTTCAGCAGGTGGAACACGCCGGCCTCGGCGCCGTAGTGGTTCGCGAAGCCGAAGCCCGCCACCATCAGCCCGAGGTGGCTCGCCGTCGAGTACGCCAGCAACTGCTTGAGATCGGTCGAGGCGACCGCGAGCACGGCGCCGACCAGCATCGTCGCCAGTCCGAGCGTCGCGACCAGCAGCGTCCACTCCCCGCCGAGCAGCACCGGCCGCAGGCGACCCAGCAGGTAGACGCCGACCTTCACCATCGTCGCCGAGTGGAGAAACGCCGACACCGGCGTCGGCGCCACCATCGCGTTGGGCAGCCAGAAGTGCAGCGGCACCTGCGCGGACTTCGCGCCCGCGGCGACCGCGACCAGCCCGAGCACGGGCACGAACAGGCCCTGCTCGCGCAGCGCGGCCTGCATCGCGCCGGGATTTCGGAGCATTCCGACGAGATCGAACGCGCCGACGCCGGCGACGCCCGCCGCGGCGATCGACAGCAACAGGACGGCCACGAGCAGGAACAGGCCGCCGCCGACGGTGACGACCATCGCCATCCGCGCGGAGTAGCGCGCCTCCTCCTGGTCGGTGTGGTGGCCGATCAGGACGAACGACGCGAGGCTCGTCAGCTCCCAGAACAGGAACAGCGCGATCAGATCGCCCGCGAACGCGACGCCGAGGATCGAGCCCATAAAGGCCAGCAGCGTCGCGTAGTACCGCGCCAGATTCGGCTCGCCGTGCATGTAGCCCGTCGAGTAGACGAACACGAGCACGCCGACGCCGCTGGCCAGCCCGGCGAACAGCAGCGCCCAGCCGTCGACGTAGAACCGCAGCGCGACGTCGAGCGACGGGACCCACGGGACGCCGACCGCGCCGTCGGCGTCCCACTGGGAGACTACGAGCGCGAAACAGGCGAGCGCGACCGCGGCACCGACGTAGCCGGTTCGCTCCCCGAGCGCCCGGTAGAACAGCGGCGTCAGCGCTGCCGCGACGAAGGGCAGCGCCACCGCCGTCGCGACGACGGCAAACTCCGGGGCCATTGGGTTCGGCATCCACGACGCGCGACGTAAGAGTGTGCGTGAGAACGCGTCACGTTCGCGGGAGAGAGGCGTCCACACCACCTCGTCCGCCCGGGGCGCCGACGCAGTTCGGCGCCGCGACCCGCGCTTTCATGTGGCGGCGGCGCACAGGATCGACCGTTCGAATGGCACGCGACGACGCGCGACGGGCCACCGCCGCGGCGGCGAGCGACGGCCACTCGCCGACCGACGCGGCGGACGATCCCCGAACCGAGGCCGAACTGCTCGATCGCGCCCGCGAGTACGCCGCGACGATCGACCTCGACGTCGATCTCGACGCCGTCTCCTGGGAGGTCTCCCGCCGGGCGAAGCGACGGGCCGGAGCCGCGGTCTACCACCGCGCCGATGAGTCGGTGACGATCCGGCTGACGTGGGCGGCCTACCGCTCGTTCGGCTGGAACGAGTTCACCGACGTGATCCGCCACGAACTCGTCCACGCTTGGGAGTTTCTGGAGTACGGCGAGTCGGGCCACGGCGAGCGCTTCCGGGCGAAAGCCGACGCTGTCGGCGCGTCGCGACACTGCCCGTCGTTTTCGGTGCCGCGATTGCAGTTGCTCTGCACCGGAACGGGCTGTGACTGGACGGTCGACCGGTTCAAGGCCTCGAAGACCGTCAAGAAGCCGGAGAAGCATCGTTGCGGCGCCTGCGGCTCTCGGTACGTCGTCGAGCACGTCGATACGGGCGAGCGCTGGCGGACGAGCAGGGGGTACGAGGGCGCGAGAGAGCGGATCGGCGACGAGTGGTGAGCGCTGCCCGGAGAGACGGACCGGTGTCGACGGCCGGTGCGCGGCGCGGTCGCTCGCGCTCGCTCGTCGACGGCCGACCTACACGCCGAGCCACTCGTCGTCCCCGATCTGATACCCGTTCGATCGGCAGAACTCCGCAGCCTCCCGGCGTACGGCCCGCGAATCGGGAAACGTTTCTTCGTCGCGGATCTGCCCGACGATCCAGTCGCCGACGACCCGAACGCCTTCGTCGTCGTCGTCGGCGTCGATCGCCTTGAGCTTCCGGAGCGTCTTCTCGTAGGCTTCGCGTTGTGACTCGCCGAAGTCCATGTTCGGGTGCGCCTCGTTCGCTTCGATGATCCGCTTCATGGCGGCGGCAATCGTCGGCCGCTGTATCCGCATCTGGACGTCGTCCGGGGCCTCGAACGTCTCCGCGTCCGTGTCCGGCACCAGTTCCCGGATCGCGTACGTCCCGTCGGACGATTCGACCTCGCGGTCGCCGGCGTGGGCGACGGTCTCGGCCCCCGTCGCCGGGAACTCCATCGACTCGAGTTCCGCCTCGACGTCGTCGAGTTCCGTCGCCTCGACCGGGGGCTCGGTTTCGTCCTGGCGCTCGAGTTCCTCGGCGATGGCGCGCTCGCGCTGGCGTCGATCGGCGTCGCGAGCCTGCTTGTCTCGTCCTCTCTTGTCGTCTGCCATGCGGGTACATCGGATCGGCGTCGTGGTGAATGTATTAGCCAGATGCCTCACATTCGATGAACCGTGGCATCCGCTTCGCGTTCTCTCCTCCAAAAAGAGGGCGACGGGGCGTCTGTGGCGGGTCGTCCGCCGCGGGCGGCAGGCGCCCGGTTTCGCGTCAGTGCAGCGTTCCTTCCCGAACGCGGTCGTCGTAGGCAAACAGCGCGTAGCCGATCTCGACGGCGCTGTAGCCGGTTTCCGCGGCGATCTCGCGGATCGGCTCGATCATCGCCACGTAGTCGGCGGCGTCGAAGCTCTCCTTGCGCCCCTCCAGGTAGCCCTTCCGCTCCAGGGACGCCCAGACGCGCGTGTCGACGACGGCGTGGCGATCGCCGTCGAGCGCGGCCAGCACGCACGACGCCGTCGGTGCCTTGAACCCGCGCAGCCCGGTCAGTAGCTGGATCTTCGAGAAGTCGCCCTCCACTTCGAGCGCATTTCGCGTCACCTCCCGGCAGCGATCCGCGGGGTTGTTTTCGACGTGATACGCGCTCCGCGTCGAGGATTCGTAGGCGATTTCGTAGAGCTGGTCGCGCGTGAGGTGGCCCTGCGAGCGGTACTGCTCGCCGAACTCCTCGAGCCGCTCGGGCAGGACGCCCTGGGTCTCCGCGTAGTACTCCAGGTTGTCGGCGACGAACTGCTCCATGCTCGGGACGTTTCAGGCTAGCATCCAAAATTCGACCGGTTCGTTCCTGATCCGTCGACAGAGCGGCGCCGTCCCGGCGCCCGAGCGGTGCTCTCGGCCCGTTCAAAGATCCTTGCGCCACTCTAGACCCCGCGCGTCCTCGGGCGGCGCGAGCGGACTCGTCGGCAGCTCAGATCCCACGTCCGGATCGTTGTACGCCCGCGGCGCGACGTCGTTGGGCGTGTCGGGGTAGAACAGCGACGCCAGCAGTTGGATGTGCTGGCGCCCGACGTCGAGCTCGAACTGGCCGCCGCCGTACATCGTCATCCCGCGCTTCTGGGCGTGCTCGATCGTCTCGAACAGCGATTCGACCGAGCCGAAGCGCGAGGGTTTGATGTTGAGCCACTCCGGTTCCCACGGAAGATTTTCGACGTCAGCCAATCCGTGGATCGGCGCGTCCCAGCTCACCCGATCGCCGGCCTCCTCGACGATCGGGCGCGTTTCGTCGGTGAGCGCCGGGTCCTCGATGACGGCCTCGGGGAACGCCTCGATCAGGCGGTCGTACAGTTCCGGATCGGGCTCCTGATCGACCTCGGTCCCCTCGTAGTGGCCCTTCAGGTCGAGGATGCGGACGGCGCCGCGCTCGGCGAGGTCCTCGACGATCGACTCGGTCCAGTCCGAGGTGGGATCGAGCTTGAACTGCAGGTTCGGATCCACGTCGCGCAGCGCGTCGATCCGGTCGAGCGTCGGCGGATCGCCCAGCCGCGTGCTCGCGACGAAGCTGACGGGATCGTACGTGCGGTCGAGCACCTCGGCGAGCGATCGGTCGGCCTGCTTCAGCGCCAGGTCCAGCGCGGCCGATTCGACGCCCCAGCGCCGGTAGTTCCGGAACTCCGTGCGGTCGGGGGCGCCCGCGGGAAACAGGTCCAGGTCGCCGACCAACTCGGAGAACTCGTCGAACGAGTACGTTCCGGTTAGGTCGAACTCGGGGTCGTCCTCGGCGAGCGCGTCGTGATGTTCGGCTTCGTAGGTGACGTCTTCACCCCGCCCGACGGCGCCGTCGCCGCGCAGCTCGAAGACGGTCGTCATCCGGGCGAACCCGCTGGAGGTATCTCGCTCGCGGAACGACAGGTCGTAGCCGTCGACGACCAGTTCGAGGTCGGCGACGGCGTCGTACAGCGCCATAGCGGATCGACGGGCGCCGCGGATATAGTGGCTGTGTCGACCGATCCGTTTGCCGCTGCCGGAGCTGCCGTCCGGACGCCGACAGCCGGAGAGGCGGACCGCTAGTGTGAGGTATATGTTGAACGATGACGAAGAACAACGCGGCATGAAGAAACTCATCAACGAGCCGGAGGACGTGGTCGACGAGATGCTCGACGGAATGGTCGCGGCGCACCCGGACCGACTCCGCCGTCTCGACGGGCAAGAGGTGCTCGTACGCGCGGACGCGCCGGTCGACGGGAAGGTCGGGATCGTCTCTGGCGGGGGGAGCGGGCACGAGCCGACCCACGCGGGCTACCTCGGCGAGGGGATGCTCGACGGTGCGGCGGCGGGCGAGGTGTTCACGTCGCCGACGGGCGACCAGCTCGACGAGATGATCGAGGCCTGCGACGGCGGCGAGGGCGTGCTCTGCGTCGTCAAGAACTACGAGGGCGACGTGATGAACTTCGACACGGCCGCCGAGATGGCCGACATCGAGGGCGTCGACGTCGAGCAAGTGGTGGTGAACGACGACGTGGCGGTCGAGGACTCGCTGTACACCTCGGGCCGGCGCGGCGTCGCGGGGACGATCCTCGTCCACAAGGCCGCCGGCGCGAAGGCAGCGCAGGGCGCCGACCTCGGGACGGTCGCCGACACGGCCGAGAAAGTGATCGACAACGTCGGCACGATGGGGATGGCGCTGACATCCTGCGTAACCCCCGAAAAGGGCGAGCCGACGTTCGATCTGGGCGACGACGAGATCGAACTCGGCATCGGCATCCACGGCGAGCCCGGCACCGAGCGCACCGAGACGATGAGCGCCGACGAAGTGACCGAGCACCTCACCGAGCAGGTGCTCGACGACCTCGAACTGGACGACGGGCAGGAGGTCGTCACGATGGTCAACGGGATGGGCGGGACGCCGCTGATGGAGCTGTTCGTCGTCAATCGCCGCCTTCAGGAGCTGATGGACGACGAGGGCCTGAACGTCTGGGACGCCTGGGTCGGCGACTACATGACCTCGCTGGACATGGAGGGCTGCTCGATCACGGTCTGTGCGGTCGACGAGGAGCTCAAGGAACTGCTCGCCGCGCCGGCCGACACGCCGGCGCTGACCGTCCAAGAGTGACGCCGGGATCGCGACCGGCGACTTACCGGAGCACAAATGCTTTAGCGACACGCGGTCGGGTATCCAACTATGGCAGACGATGACACGCAACGCGAGGCGGTCCGGGCGGCCGCCGAGAACGTCGCCGATCGCCTCGAGGAGGAGAAGGAGTACCTGACCGACCTCGACTCGGCGATCGGCGACGCCGACCACGGGGCCAACATGAGCCGCGGCTTCCGGGCCGCGGCCGAGACCGTGGCCGACGCCGACGACGCCGAGCCGGCCGACCTGGTCAAGCGGGTCGGCACGACGCTGATCTCGGAGGTCGGCGGCGCGTCGGGGCCGCTGTACGGCGGGTCGATCATGAGCGCCAGCCAGGCGTTCGCCGATGATGGGATCACCGCCGAGACGAGCGTCGACTTCGCCGAGGCGTATCTCGACAAGGTCGAAGACCGCGGCGACGCCCGGATCGGCGCGAAGACGATGGTCGACGCGCTGACGCCCGCGGTTCACACGTACAAGAAGTCGATCGAGCAGGACGACCTCTCGCCCCTGACCGCGCTCGCGAAGGCGGTCGACGCCGCCGAGCGCGGCGTCGATTTTACCGTGCCGATCCGCGCCGAGAAGGGCCGGGCGTCGTACCTTGGCTGGCGGTCGGTCGGCCACCAGGACCCCGGCGCGACGTCGACGCTGTACATCATGGAGGAACTGCTCGCGACCGCCAAAGAGTACGTGGAGGGCGAGATCGAGCGCGACGCGACCGCGGTCGAGGAACCCGACGAGGATCCCGCCGACGTGGCGGACGACGGTGCCGATTCCGACGCCGACGGCGAGGGGGACACCTGATGATCGGCCTCGTGATCGTCTCCCACAGCGCGACCGCGGCCGAGGGAATCTGCGAGGTCGCCGCGGAGATGGGCGGCGACGCCCCGATCGAACCGGCGGGCGGCGACGACGGCGAGATCGGTACGAGCGCTCCGACGATCGAGGACGCCATCGAGGCGGCCGACGACGGCGACGGCGTCGTCGTGCTGGTCGATCTCGGGAGCGCCGTAATGAACGCCGACCTCGCGCTCGAGATGACCGACGTCGACGCCGAACTCGCCGACGCGCCGATCCTGGAGGGCGCGGTCAACGCCGCCGTCGAGGCGACGAGTCCCAAGGCGACGCTCGACTCGGTCGTCGAACGCGCCGAGGAGGCCCGCGACTACCGGAAGCTCTCCTGACGCGGCGTCTCCGCCTTCCGGACGTGTTTTCTGCGGGGCTCTCGACCGCGGCGTCCGCGCCGCCGAACCCCGTTTTTATGCTAACTGACCGAATATGTTCCCGCGAACATCCTTTCGGCGCTCGGACGAACGCCTCCGCAATGGCTTCGACGACGCAGCTGGCGCTGAGCGCGACGATGGCTGCCTTTCTCCTCGCCGTCGCGCTCTGGCTCCGGCGCATCGGAGGCTGGCGGACGTACGGACCGACGACAACCGGCGGCGCGGCCGGTAGCTACGGCGATTCGAGCGGCGAAACGGCCGGCGAGACGGCGAAACCGGGCGGGCTGGCGCGCTGGCTGACGACGGTCGATCACAAGGACATCGGGCTGCTGTACGGCACCTTCGCCGTGCTGGCGTTCGCGTGGGGCGGCATCGCCGTCGTGATCATGCGCCTGGAGCTGGTCACCCAGACCTCGACGCTGATCGGCGCCTCGACGTACAACGTCCTGCTGACGACTCACGGCATCACGATGTTATTCTTGTTCGGGACGCCGATCCTGGCGGCGTTCGCGAACTACCTCGTCCCGCTTTTGATCGACGCGGACGACATGGCGTTCCCGCGGATCAACGCCATCGCGTTCTGGCTGCTGCCTCCGGCGGCGCTGCTGATCTGGGGCGGCGTGCTGCTCGGGCCGTTCGTCGAGGGGATCGCGGGCGCCCAGACGTCGTGGACGATGTACCCGCCGATGTCGATCGAGAGCTCGATCCAGGGGACGCCCGGCGGGACGCCGAACCCCGGCGCCGACCTGATGATGCTGGGGCTGCACCTCTCGGGGCTCTCGGCGACGATGGGCGCGATCAACTTCGTCGCGACCATCTTCACCGAGCGCGGCGAGGACGTGGGCTGGCACAACCTCGATATCTTCTCGTGGACCGTGCTCGTCCAGTCGGGGATCATCCTCTTTGCGTTCCCGCTGCTGGGGAGCGCGATCCTGATGCTGCTGGCCGACCGGAACCTCGGGACGGTGTTCTTCCAGATGGAGGGCGGTGGGCCGATCCTCTGGCAACACCTGTTCTGGTTCTTCGGCCACCCCGAGGTGTACGTGCTCGTGTTGCCGCCGATGGGGATCGTCAGCTACGTGCTGCCGAAGTTCACGGGGAGAAAGCTGTTCGGCTTCAAGTACGTCGTCTACTCGACGCTCGCGATCGGGGTGCTCTCGTTCGGCGTCTGGGCGCACCACATGTTCGCCTCGGGGATGGACCCCCGGCTGGAGTCGGCGTTCATGGCCGTCTCGCTGGCGATCGCGCTGCCCAGCGCCGTGAAAGTGTTCAACTGGATCACGACGCTGGTCAACGGCCGGATTCGGACGACCGCGCCGCTCCTGTTCTGCGTTGGCTTCGTGTTCAACTTCATCATCGGCGGCGTCACCGGCGTGTTCGAGGCCGCAATCCCCGTCGATCAGGTGCTCCACGAGACGTACCACGTGGTCGGCCACTTCCACTACGTCATCATGGGCGCGATCGCGTTCGCGATCTTCGCGGCGATCTACTACTGGTTCCCGCTCGTCACGGGCCGGATGTACCAGCGCCGCCTCGCCAAGTGGCACTTCTGGATCACGATGGTCGGCACCAACGTCACGTTCTTCCCGATGGTCCTGCTTGGCTACGGCGGGATGCCCCGGCGCTACGCGACCTACGACTTGCCGGTCGGACCGGCGGGTCACTTCGCCGACCTTCACGCTGCGGCGACCGTCGGGGTCCTGATTCTGACGGCGGGTCAGCTCGTCTTCCTCTGGAACTTCGTGACCTCGTGGCTCGAAGGCCCGCGCGTCGACGACGACCCGTGGGACCTCGACGACGAGCCGACCGTCGCCCGCGAGTACCGCTGGTTCCGAGAGCGGCGCGAGACGGCGTCGGACGGCGGATCGGAGACGGCGTCGGACGGCGGATCGGCATCGGCGCCAGTGACGGCCGGCGAGGACGCCGACCCTGCCGCTGGCGCGGACGAGAAGCGGGTGCCCGAGGACGACTGACACCGGTAACGGGTTCTGCAGCGTTCCACAGCGCCGGGACGACTGATCTGGATGCCGCCCTAGTCCTGTGATTTGTTATCAATCCTATATTTCGCAAGCAATACAAGGCGACGGTTTGATCAACGATCGTGAATCGGAGTTCCGCTCGGACGATCGCCCTCGCGCTCCTCTGTCTGGTCGCGCTCGTCGTCGCGGCGGCGACGCTGACGAGCATGCAGGCCGGGGGAGGCGGTGACGGCGGGCTCTCGGGCGGCGGCAGCGGCGCCGACCCGTCCGGACTTCCGGCCGTCGAGACGAACCAGAGCGGCGGAGGCGGCGGCAGCTTCTCGACACTCTGTGTCGAACCGATCCTGTCGCCCGGCGTCGGCGCCGTGATCGGTGCCGCCGCGCTCGGCGCAGCTTACCTCACGAGTCGGCGCTACGGCCTCGGCATCACGCTCATCCTCGCGGCCGCGTTGTTGCCGCTGCTGATCCTGTTCGCGCTGATGCTGACCGGCGGCTGCGCCGGCAGCAGCCCCGGAGTCCCGGCGGGCGGGGAGCTCAACTCGACGTCGGGCGGCTCCGGCGGCCTGTTGGGCGGCGGCGGCGGTGACGGCGACGTCCCCGCGACAGCGGTCCCCTCGCTCGCGCTGCTGTCCGTCCTGTTGCTCGCGATCGGCGGGGCGGTCGCGGCGCTGTTCTACGCCGATACGGGCGAACGGGAGTCGAGGCGGGACCCCGACGAGGCCCCCGAGGACGACGAGGAGCGCCGCTCCGAACTCGGGCGCGCCGCGGGACGAGCCGCCGACCGAATCGAGGACGCGGACGACCTCGAGAACGAGGTGTACCGGGCCTGGCGCGAGATGGCGGACGCGCTGCCGATCGAGCGACCGGCGTCGAGCACGCCCGGCGAGTTCGCGGCGGCCGCCCGCGGCGTCGGCGTCGACGCCGACGACGTCGACGAGCTCACCGAACTGTTCGAGGCCGTGCGGTACGGCGGTCGCGAGGCGACGGGCGAGCGCGAGGAGCGCGCGGTGGCGGCGCTCCGTCGAATCGAATCGTCGCACGGGGGTGACGACGATGGATAAGTTCGCCGCGGTCGGCGCGGCGCTCGTCGCAGTCGCGCTCGGGATCGTGTTCGCACCGGGGCTGGCGCCGTTCGCGCTCGACGCGTGGGCCGTCGCGCTCGTCGGCGTGATCGCGCTCCTCCAGGGAGTCAACCGGGCGCGAGAGCGGCGCCGGACGCCGATCGACGCCGAGGAACTGCCGGCGCTCGAACGGGCACAGGAGCTTCCGCGTCCCGGGGAGGAGTTCGACGCCGCCGTCGAGGGCGGCGATCTCGACGAGACCCGGTCGTACTCGGCGAGAAAGAGAGCGAACGACCGACTCACGGCCGCTGCGGTCGACGCGCTGGTGCGCAACCGCGATTTCGACGAGGCGGCCGCGCGCGAGGCGCTGGCCGAGGGGACGTGGACCGACGACCCGTGGGCCGCCGCGCAGTTCCACGGCGAGTTCCCCGACTGGACGCCGCTGCGCGTCCGCCTGCGCGGCTGGACGACGCGGCGCCGGAACGCCCGGCGGGCGTCGCGAGCGGCGGACGAGATCGCGCGGATCGCCGGGATCGGCGACGAGACGCCTCCCGACGAGGCCGACACGGCCGCCACGGAGGGGTCGGCGTGAGCGCGGACGCCGAACCGCGCGAAGCCGGTGCGGCGTCGACTGGCCCGGGCGACGACGGCGTCGCTGGGGACGACTCGGCGCCACGAGCGGATGACGAGACGGCGACGCGCGCCGCGGGGGAGTCCGACGACGCCCGCGCCGCCAACCCCGTGCTCTCGTCGCGTGCGGCGGGGACGAACCGCTGGACGGGGATCACGGCGCTGGCGCTCCTGTTCGGCGCCGCGGGTCTGCTCGCGACGCGGCCCCCGCTGGTGCTGGCGGCGGCCGTCGGCGTCGGCTACGCGGCGTACGCGCGAGCGGGCGACGCCCCCGAGCCGGCGCTCTCGATCGACCGGACGTTCGGCGACGACGCGCCGGAACCCGGGGAGGAAGTCCGAGTGACGGTGACCGTCCGGAACGTCGGCGACGCGCTCCTCCCGGACCTGCGGATCGTCGACGGCGTCCCGGACGAGCTCGTCGTGACCGACGGCGTCGCCCGGCTGGGCACCGCGCTCCGACCGGGCGAGGCGGCGACGTTCGGGTACGCCGTCACCGCCCGCCGCGGGACCCACGAGTTCGACCCCGTCCGAGTCGTCGCTCGCGGGTTCTCCGGGTCGGTCGAGCGCGTCCAGTCCGTCGAGACCGAGGGGAGTCTCGTCTGTCCGCCGGCACCGGCCGGACTGGCCGATCTGCCGCTGCGGTCGCTGACGACGCCCCACGCGGGCCGGGTGTCGACCGACGTCGGCGGCGACGGCATCGAGTTCCACTCCACGCGGGAGTACCGCGTCGGGGACCCGCTCTCCCGCGTCGACTGGAACCGTCTCGCACGCACCGGCGAGCTCACCACCGTCGAGTTCCGCGAGGAGCGCTCGGCGACGGTGACGGTCGTGGTCGACGCGCGCGAGGTCGCCTACCGTCGCGGCGATCCGTCGGATAGACACGCCGTCGACCGCGGTGCGGAGGCCGCCGCCGGCGTCGCGGACGCACTGCTGAGCGGCGGCGACAGAGTCGGGCTCGCCGCGCTCGGTCCCCGCGAGTTCTGGCTGGCGCCGGCCGCGGGGGACGAGCACCGCGCGCGAATCGCCGACGCGCTGGCGACCGATCGAGCGTTCTCGCCGGAACCGCCCGACGTGGCTGCGCTGGCGCGTTCGTACGCCGGTAGGATCGAGCGGCGGCTGCCCGACAGCTCGCAGGTGATCCTCGTCTCGCCGGTCTCCGACGACTGGATCGTCCGCCGCGCGCGACTGTGGAACGCGCACGGGCACCTCGTGACGGTTCTGAGCCCGGACCCGACGGCGAGGGACACGCCGGGCGGTCGGCTCGCCGCCGTCGAACGCGCGGAGCGCGTCGCGAGTCTCAGAGAGGCCGGCCTCCGGGTGGTCGACTGGTCGGCCGAGGAGTCGCTCGCCGCCGCGGTCGCCGGCACCGAACGGAGGTGGAACGGGTGAGCGACGCGTCAGAACTCACTCGGCGACCGGCGCGGGCGTCGAGCGCAATCGCCGTGATCGCGCTGCTGGCGGCCGCGCTCGCCGGCGCGCCGTACTCCCAGTACGTCGTGTGGAGCGGCGGGCCCGCGCTGGCACTGCTCGCGGTCGGGCTGGTCGTCGGCTCGCGCCGCTCGATCACGCTCGGCTGTGTCGCGCTGCTGATCGGGGTGCTCGCGGCCGGCGTCCAGGGGCTCCCGGCCCTGCCGACGCTCGCGAGCGCCACGGCGACGGTCGTCGCGTGGGACGCGGGCCACCAGGCCGTCGGGATCGGCGACCAGCTCGGCCGCGAACCGCGAACGGTCCGCGCCCAGCTCCCTCACGTCGGCGCGACGGCGGCCGTCGGAGCGGCGATCGCGCTGGGGAGCTACGCGGCGTTTCTCGTCGCTCCCGGCGGATTGCCGGTCGCCGCGGTCGCGCTGGCGCTTCTGGGCGCCGTCTCGCTGCTGGCCGCGTTACAGGTCCGCGGAGCGTGAGCGTCGCGACTCGCCGTCCCGTTCGGTCGATCCCGCCGGCAGTAGCAGTTCACCGCGGCGTCTCGGTCCCCCACTGATCGAGCGCGGCGCCGAGTTCGGGGTGATCGTCGGCGTACGTTTCGAGGTCGACGCCCTCGACCGTGGCGTCGATCGCCTGCCGCAGCGCCTTGGCGCCGGCGTGGGTGCCGTCGGGATGCCCGTGAACGCCGCCGCCGATCTGGACGCAGATGTTCGTGCCGAGTCGGTCGACGAGTTCCGGGAGCAGTCCCGGATGTAGCCCGCCCGACGCCGTCGGCAGCACGTCGGTCAGCCCGTGGCAGTCGCCGTAGAGCCACTCGTTGATGCCGACGGTGTCCTCGTTCTCTAGCTTGCCGAGGTCGGCCGTGCCGGTGTGGATCTGATCGACGCCGCAGAGGCGCGCGATCTGGGCGAGCACGCGCATCGAGACGCCGTGGGTGTCGATCCGGTCGAACGCGGCATGCATCGCTCGGTGGGCGTGGATTGCCAGCCCGTGTTCCTCACAACGTTCCCGGAGCGTCTGGACGCCGGCCCAGCCGACCGTGACGACGTCGACCATCACGTACTCGCCGCCCTGCTCGGCGACGCGGTCGGTCCTGCGCAGCATCTCCTCGGTCTCGGCGGTGACGTTGATCAGGTAGCTCTTCGGCTCGCCCGTCTCCTCCTCGGCCCGGTCGCGGGCCTCCAGACTCTGGACCAGCCGATCCTCGAACCGGTTGAACGACTGATCGGTCAGGTTCTCGTCGTCTTTCAGCAGGTCGACGCCGCCGGTCCAGGCGTCGTAGCCCACCTGGACGTGCTGTTCGGTCGAGAGCCCGACCTTCGGCTTCGGCACGGTCGCCGTGATCGGTCGGTCGCCGGCGTCGAAGATCTCCTGGCGGACCGACGTGCCGAACTGCGGCCCGGGGAAGCTCGTTGCCAGCGCGTCGGGCCACTCGCAGTCGAGCAGCCGGATCCGCTCGACCGCTTTCATCCCCATGATGTTGCCCGCGATACAGGAGAGGATCTGGGGCATGTTGCCGAACTCGAACAGCTCGGCGGGGTAGGCCACCTCGATGACGCCGTCGTCGCCGAGCGCGAACGTCGTCGCGCTCAGGTCGGTGATCGATCCCTCGACCTGGAGCTCGGCCCACGTGCCGTTCGAGCTCTCCGAGGCGACCCGGCTCCCGGCGGCTTCCAGATCCATGTCGGCCGCGGGATCGACGTAGAACTCACAGACCAGATCGTTCTCGTCGGGCTCGTACGACAGGTCCAGGAAGTCCTCGTAGGTGATTCCGGTCATCTATTGGTAACTATTGACACACTGCAGTAAATACGCACCGGCGATCCCGATCGCCGCGCGGATTTATCGCGCGCCGACGCGTACCGTTTGCTATGGGGGACGATGTCACGGTACGGCCCGCGACGGCCGACGACCTCGACGCGCTTCGGGGGGTGGCGCGGCGCGCCTGGGATGCGGCCTACGCGGACACGTTCGATTCGGCGACGATCGACGAGTTGCTGGAGCGGGGCTACGCCGACGAAGTACTCGAAGAACTCGTCGACGCCGACGACGCCGCGTTGCTCGTGGCCGTCGACGAGGGCGTGATCGGCTACGCCGGCGCCGTCGAGGCCGACGAGGAGCCGGCCGCGGACCTGAACGTCTACGTCGATCCCGACCGCTGGGGGCAGGGCGTCGGCGCGCAGCTACTCGAAGCGACCCGCGAGCGCCTCGCGGACCGCGGCGTCGAGCGCGTGAGCGACTACGTGCTCGCGGAAAACGAGGTCGGCAACGCGTTCTACGCGGACCACTTCGATCGGGTCGACCAGCGGCAGGTCGAGATCGCCGGCGAAACGCACGACGCCAACGTCTACGAGGCGCCCCTCGGATAGTCGACCCCGGGCCGGCTCACTCGACGGTCGGCACCGGCACGGCGTCGAGCACCTCGTCGACGAGCACGGCCTTCGAGACGCCGTCGACTTTGGCGTCGGGCGTCAACACGAGCCGGTGGGCCATCACGGGTTGGGCGACGCGCTTGACGTCGTCGGGCGTCACGTAGTCCCGGCCGACCATCGCGGCCCGCGCGCGGGCGGCTTCGAGCAGGCGCTGGGTCCCCCGCGGCGAGACGCCGACGTCGACGCGGCGCTTGGTGCGCGTCCGGCGGGCCAGCTCGGCGACGTAGGAGACCAGATCGTCGTCGACACCGACCGACTCGGGGACTTCGCGCAGTTCAGCGACCGCGCCGTCTTCGAGCACGCTCGTGACGCTCGGGCTCCGGTCGAGGCGGCCGAGCCTGCGCTGGAGCAGTTCCTCCTCGCCCTCTAGCTCTGGATAACCGATCGAACTCTTCACGAGGAACCGGTCGATCTGGGCCTCCGGCAGCGGGAACGTTCCCTCCTGATCGACGGGGTTCTGCGTCGCGATCACGAAGAAGGGCGAGGGAAGCTGGTGGGTCTCGCCGTCGACGGTGACCTGGCCCTCCTCCATGGCTTCGAGCAGCGCGGCCTGGGTCTTCGGTGGCGCGCGGTTGATCTCGTCGGCCAGCACGACGTTCGCGAAGATCGGTCCCTCGTTGAACTCGAAGCTGCCGTCCTGCTCGTTGAACACGTGGGTGCCCGTCACGTCGGCGGGCAGCAGGTCCGGCGTGAACTGAATCCGGGAGAACGACAGTCCGAGCGCGGTCGCGAAGCTGTTCGCGGTCAGGGTCTTCCCGGTCCCGGGAACGTCCTCCAGCAGGACGTGGCCCCGGCCGACGACGCCCAGCAGCACGGTTTCGAGAAACTCCTCGTCGGCGATCACCGCCTCCGAGATCGCGTCGAGGATCGCGTCGGACTGCTCGCTCGCCTCGCGTACGTTCATAGCTGTGACGGTGCCCGCCTGTCACATATGAGTACCGATGGCACTCGACGCCCGAACCGAAACGTACAAAATCACGGGGCGGGTAGCTGATGATGAGCCGAGGTAGCCTAGCCCGGCCAAGGCGGTTGCTTCGAGAGCAACTGTCCGTTCAGGACACAGGAGTTCAAATCTCCTCCTCGGCGCTTTTCACGCGAACAACATCGCGAGAGCCTTCTATGGCTCTCGCACTCGTGAGCGTGTACACGCAAAACGTGGAGATTTGAGCAGACGAGTCGCAGCCCGCGCAGCCGAGCGAAGCGAGGCGAGCGGGACCGTCTCGGCGAGTTCAAATCTCCTCCTCGGCGCTTCTCTCCGACGCAAATCCGCGAGAGCCTTCCATGGCTCTCGCACTCGTGAGCGTGTAAACGCACCCTCCTCCTCGGCGCTTCTCGTCGACGCAACGACCGCGAGCGACCTCCTCGATTCGGGAAGTGCGTGTGCGAATCGATCGTTCGTATCCAAATTAATTCTGCTCGGTTCTCTATTAACGAAATTCCATCTGATGGAAAGAATTGTGTGTTCCCAGTGATATTCCTACTGTATGCCCTTTGAGAGTCCCCGAGTCCGCCGCGCTGTTACTGCCTCCCTCGGTGTTCTCTTACTTGCAGCAACCGTCTTCGCTCCGCTTGGCACCATCGCGTGGTCACACCAATATACCGTCGAGCAGGTGGAACCCGACGATCCCCAACTTGGCGAGACTCTCGCGTGGGTCGACCAAGCCACCTCCTGTTACCCCGAGAACGACGCTTGTGAACTCTTCTACAGTCTCAAAGATACTGAGTCACGGGTTGTCACAGATTCGACGTACCACGCCGCTCAGGGGGATGATCAGAAGACAAGACTTGTGATTTTCCCTGACTCGACCCAGGAGTTCTACCGACTACAGCTCAACCCCTACGAAAATGAATCGATCAGAATTGGCCTCACGCCGATCTCGAATGCTACTGCACTTGAACAGGCGTCTACGCCATCCGGCTACTACCCGCGGGGCGTGCAAAACCTTGTCGAGGAGGGTCAGATCCGTACGAATGAACAACTATCGGGATACGCACTCTGGAGCCATACGCGCGATATAATCGCTCACGATAATGCATATTACCGGCAGGACTCATTCACGTATCGCGGCTCGGTGTTCGGTGGCACGGACTTTCACCGTCTGGTCCTCCTCGCTGTTGGGGCAGTCCTTTGCTACCGCGCTGGCCGTATCAAGTGAGCTGTTCGGAGCGCCATATTCTCTGATGATACGAAGGACCTCAGCGCGAGATGATCTACCTCTACTCAACGCGATTGTCATGGTCTGCCCTGAATAAAGAAACTGTAGTACCAACTACTGATACTCCCGGAGATTGGATCAAACGAGCCACAGTCCACGCAGCCGAGCGAAGCGAGGCAACTAGAACCGTCTCGGCGAGTTCAACTCTCCTCCTTGGAACCGTTCGTCGATGCCACAGCGGCGTCCAGCAGCGATGCCACGGCGGCGTCCAGCGACTGTTGCGACGGCGTCGTCACTCGCCGGGCGGTGCCGACGATTCGACGGCCGCAGGATACCGGTCGGGCAGCTCGTCCATCGTACAGACCTCGACCCGGCCCTGCTCTCGTAGCCGGGCCAGCGTCTGCAGGTACTCCGACACCGGCGCCATCTGGCGTTCGTTGCTGAGGTCGTAGAGGTGACACCACAGGTGGAGATGCTCGTCGTTCTCGATGGCTCGCAGCGTCGCGCGTTCGAGGTACTGGAGGTGAAGTCGCTGGGCCAGCCCGGTCGGCAGCCAGCCGAGCGGTCGGCCGGCGGGGCGCTGGCCCGAGGGGAGCGACGGCGCGGTGAGATTCGGGTGGGTCGAGCAGTACGTCCAGAGGACGCCGTCGATCCACTCGGGATCGCGCATCGGCGGCGGGCCGAACAGCAACTGCCCGGCTCTCCGCACGGGATTGTCGGCCTGATTCATGATCGCGATCCGGACGACGTCGATGCCCCGATCGACCAGCACGTCGGACGGTGGCGGCCGGTGGCGCGGCGGGACGAAGGAGCGCGAGCGCTGCCCGAGTACGTCCGCTTCGAGTTGCTGGCCCCGTTCGAGGTCGGCGCTCACCGCCGCGGCGTCGACGGTTTCGAGGGGCGTGTGCGAAAAAGAGTGGGTACACAGTTCGTGTTCCGTGGGCCGGTCGCGGATCGCCTCGACCACGTCGGGCGCGTAGAACAGCGGGTCGACCGCGACGTCGGTACCCGGGTCGGCGTCGAACCAGCCCTCGGGGTAGGGACCGTCGTGGTGGCCGTCGCAGGCGGTCAACAGCAGGTGATCGACGACGTCGAACGTCATCGCTACGCCCGTCTCGTCGCAGACATCGAGGAGTCGCCGGAGAAAACGCCGCTCCTCCCGGCCGTCCTCAGTCAAGTGGTCGGCGTGCTCGTCGAGGTCGTGGACGCCCCACCCGAGTTCCAGCTCGACGCTCATCGTGACGACTGCGGTCATCCACTCGACAGTGTCGACGACCCGTCGAAAGGGAGTTGTCACCACTCGGTCCCCCGACGGCAGCGGGTTAGCGTCCGATCGCTCGCCGTGGCCGCGCTTTGTCGGTCGAATTGCCGCGAGTTCGTTGCGGCTTCGCCGGACGTACCGCGGGCGAGCCGGTATCGGTCCGCAACCATCCCGTTGGCATCTTTAGGCAATCAGACGAGAGAGTACCGATGACGCAAGAATCTATTCGTCTGTGACGCCTGACAGTACGGAACATCGATGGGTATCGTTCGCGAGGGGTACGATCTTAGACAGTTCGGGCCGAGCGACAGGGCGGGGTTCGCGTCGCTGTACGAGACCGTCTTCGGCGTCGCCAGGACGGAGCGGTGGTTCGACTGGAAGTTCGGCGAGAACCCGTTCGTCGACGGCGTGCCGATCACGGTCGCGGTCGACCCCGACGACGGCGTCGTCGGCGCGCGGCCGATGTTCGCGCTGCCGATGGCCACAGGGCACAGCGAGTTCCTGGCGCTCCAGCCCTGCGACGCGATGGTCCATCCAGAGCACCGCCGGCAGGGGCTGTTCACCCGAATGACCGAGCACGCGATCGAGCGCTACGACGACCACGAGGCGGCGCTGTTTTTCAACTTCCCGAACGAGCAGTCCGCGGCCGGGAATCGCAAACTCGGCTGGCGCGACGTCGGCGCCCTGTCGACGTACTACCGCGTGCAGTCGCCACGTGCGTGGGTCAATCCCGACGACGGCGTCGAGACCGTCGCGGCGACGGCGGCCGACGCCGTCGCGAC
This sequence comes from Natronoarchaeum rubrum, assembly GCF_024494695.1. The sequence continues at coordinate 426,129 of NZ_JANHDP010000004.1, forward strand.
TGGTTACCTGCGGACGCGGGACGCGCTGGCGCCGTCGGTCGAGGGCGTCACCGTCGAACGGCACCCCGAGCCGCCCGCCGAGTTGCTCGCCTCGCTGTACCGCTCGGCCGTTCCGACCGGATTTCACGCCGTCCGAAACGAGGCGTACGTGCGCTGGCGCTACCGAAATCCGCGGTGGAGCTACCGCACCTACGTCGCCCGCGACGACGCCGACCGGCCGCTGGCCGCCGCGGTGGTCGGGCGGAAATCGGAGGGCGGGTCCACCGCGGTCCGGCTCACCGACGTCGTCCCGACGCCGCCGGACGAGGGGTCGCTGGCGGCGCTGCTCTCGGCCGTGCTGTCGGACGCTGGCGACGCCGACGCCGTGGCGGCGCCGTCCTGCCTTCCGGAAGATCTGCTCGCTCGCTTCGGCTTCCACCCCGACACCGCGCCGCCGCTGTCGTACGTGGGATCTGCGACGATCCACGTCGCGCGCCCGGCGACCGTCGACGCCGACGACTGGACGCTGTTCGGCCGATCGGTGACCGACGCCGACAACTGGGCGCTGACGTTCGGCGAGCAGGATACGAGTTGACGGTACTGGATACTGCCTGTGCGTACTGACCGCTACGGTCCTATTTGTTTCAGATGGAGTCTACCGAGTTGTGTTGAGTACGGGGCGCGTATACACCACTCACTCTCGGGCAAGAAATTGCCGCGTACGGAACGGGTATCCGTCACCCCGTTTCCGTCAAACAAATTCGTCCGCGCGTAGCCGGCGTTTCAGGCCGACTTCGACGTGCCGCCGGTCCTCGGGGCCACCCCAGCGTGCGGGGGGCCGACCACGAAGATATCGCTCACAGCGAGACCGGCCCGCTCACTGTGTTCGCGGAGCGTCGCTTCGGAGTCTGCGTCGTACCGACACATCGTCGCGCCGATCGATCCGTCCTCGTTGAGGAACGTCTGAGAGCCGAGATACGACATCGGCACCCCCCCAGTCCGAAGTTCCTCGATGGCTTCACCCGAACTTTCGACCGCCTGCTCCAGCTGCTCGTTTGTGATTCCCGCTTCGAACTCCCGCAATACGTCGTAGTTAGTCATGGTATTTCCTGAGAAGGAACGGTACAGCGTTCGGGTTCTCACTATCAATACGCCCTCAAACATAATAAAGGTTCCTTATAGTTTTTTGGGAGACAATTATAGCGGATCGAGTGTCGTAGAGGGCTGCAACCCGAGAAGATGTTGCTCGGAAACTCTCCGAGCGTCTACTACCGCTCAGCAAAAGCCCGGATCGCAGTCGTTCCTCGATAAAAGTACGCCGATCAGTCGTCGGCGAGCGGCACCGGATCCTCGCCGGGGACCGACAGCAGCCGGTCGATGGCGTCGACCATCGCCTTGACCGAGGCGGTGGTGATGTCGGTGTCGCTGTTGGCGACGGTCACCGACGTGTCGCCGCGGCTCATCTCGACCTCGACGGTGACGACGGCGTCGGTGCCGCCGGTGATCGCGTCGACCTCGTAGGATTCGAGCGTGACGTTGGCGGCCTCGCCGAGCGCCTCGCGCACCGCGGAGACGGCGGCGTCGACCGGCCCGCTCCCGGTGCCCGAGGCGGTCCGCTCGTCGTCGTCGACGCGCAGGCGGACGCTCGCGGTCGGGATGCCGCCGCCGCTGGCCGCGGTGAGATTGAGCAGTTCGACGCGGCGCTCGCGGTCGGTGCCCTGGACCTCCTCGGCGATCGCCAGCAGGTCGGCGTCGGTGACGCGCTTGCCCCGGTCGCCGATCGCCTTGACGCGCTCGACGACCTCGGTGAGCTCCTCGTCGGAGACGTCGAAGCCGTGTTCCTGAAGGGCTGCCTGGGCGCCGGCGCGGCCGGTGTGCTTGCCCAGCACGATCCGGCGCTCGCGGCCCACCTTTTCAGGCGGGTACGGCTCGTACATCTGGTCGTCCTTGAGCGTGCCGTCCGTGTGGATGCCGCTCTCGTGGGTGAAGGCGTTCTCGCCGGTGACGGCCTTGTTCGGCGGGAGCTGGACGCCCGTCGAGCGGGCGACCGTCTGGCCCAGCTCGTACAGCTGGGTCGTGTCGACCGTCTCGAGGTCGTAGCTGTGGTCCAGCGCGATGGCGACCTCTTCGAGGGCGACGTTGCCGGCGCGTTCGCCGAGCCCGTTGACGGTCCCGTGGATCAGGTCCGCGCCCGCGGCGACGCTCGCCAGAGCGTTCGTGACGCCCAGCCCGAGGTCGTCGTGGGTGTGGGTGCTGACGGGGCCGTACTCCGAGAGCGCGGAGACGACCTCGTAGGCGCGCTCGGGACCGGCGTGGCCGACCGTGTCGGCGTAGCAGACCCGCGTCGCGCCGGCGTCCATGGCGGCCTCGGCGAGCCGTTCGAGGAACTCCAGGTCCGCGCGGGAGCCGTCCTCGCCGATCACTTCGACCCACAGCCCGTGGTCGCGGGCGTACGCGACGAGCTCCTCGGTGTCGGCGACGACCTCGTCGCGGGTCGTGTTCACCTTCGTCTCGATGTGGCGGTCGCTGCCGGGGACCACGATCGTGACGCCGTCGACGTCGCAGTCGAGCGCGAGGTCGATGTCGTTCTTGACGCCCCGGGCGAAGCTGGTGATCGTCGCGTCGAGTCCCAGATCCGTGACGCGGCGGATCGTCTGGCGCTCGCCCTCGCCGGTGCAGGCGCTGCCGGCCTCGATCACGTCGATCTCGGCGCGGTCCAGAGCCTGCGCTATTTCGGCTTTCTCGTCGGGCGTCAGCGAGATTCCCGGTGCCTGTTCGCCGTCCCGCAACGTGGTATCGAGAAGCTGTACGTCAGTCGCGTCGTCGTAGAGGGGATTTGTTTCGGGGGAGCCCCCGAATAAATCGGTCACCGGTCATGATAGTCCACTCTCCCGTAGGCCACCCGAGACATATAAGCTACCCGCTTCGACAGGTGGTGACACGGGTGCCGGCGTCCGGACGTCGGCGCGATCGCGGGGCGGCATCGCGACCGCGCGTCGGCGTCGCGGTCGTCGTTCGGCGTCGAGACGCCGCTGCGTCAACGAGCGGGAGCCGCCCCGATATTTTTGACGCCGCCGCGAGACCGGCCGGTATGGCAGACGACTACAGCCACACGGTCGGTCGCGACCGGCTCGTCGAGGTGTACACCCAGGGGATGCTCGCCGACCGGACGCCCGAGATTCCGCCGTCGTTCGAGGAACTCGAAGCCGCCGCCGAGGAAGCGCTCGACGACGAGGCGTACGCCTACGTCGCGGGTGGTGCGGGCGAGGAGCGCACCGTCGGCGCGAACCGCCGGGCGTTCGACCGCTGGCGGCTCGTCCCGCGGATGCTCCGGGACGTCGCCGAGCGGGACCTCTCGGTCGACCTCTGCGGGAACGAGTATCCGGCGCCGATCGCGCTGGCGCCGATCGGCGTCCAGTCGATCCTCCACGACGACGCCGAACTCGCCAGCGCTCGCGCCGCCGCCGAACTCGGCGTCCCGTTCGTCCAGAGCTCGGCCGCCTCGGAGACGTTGGAGGACGTCGCCGAGGAGCTGGGCGACGCGCCGGGCTGGTTCCAGCTCTACTGGAGCGCCGAGCGCGAGGTGACGGCGAGCTTCGTCGAGCGGGCCGAGGAGGCGGGCTACGAGGCGATCGTCGTCACGCTCGACACGCCCGTTTTGGGCTGGCGCGAGCGCGACGTCGACCTCGGATACCTGCCGTTCCTCGACGGCGAGGGCGTCGCGAACTACTTCTCCGATCCGGCGTTCCGCGACCTGCTGGCCGACCCGCCCGAGGAGAACCCCGACGCCGCAATCATGCAGTTCATCGACGTGTTCGGCGATCCCTCGCTGACCTGGGACGACCTGGAGTGGCTCCGCGAGCAGACTGACCTGCCGCTGCTCGTCAAGGGCATCCTCCACCCCGACGACGCCGAGCGCGCGGTAGAGTGCGGCGTCGACGGGCTGGTCGTCTCGAACCACGGCGGCCGGCAGGTCGACAACGCCGTGTCGGCCCTGTCCGCGCTGCCGCGGATCGTCGAGCGCGTCGGCGACGACGCCACCGTCTTGTTCGACAGCGGCATCCGGCGCGGCGCCGACGCCGTCATCGCGCTGGCGCTGGGCGCCGATTCCGTCCTGTTCGGGCGGCCCTACGCCTACGGGCTGGCGATCGACGGCGAGAACGGCGTCCGCGAGGTGACCGAGAACTTCCTGGCCGATCTGGATCTGACCCTGGCGCTGACGGGCCACGATTCGGTCGCCGACGTGGATCGCGACGCGCTCGTTCCCGCGGCGGAGTGGCGTCCCGACCGCGGCGCCGACGCCGAGTGGTAGCGCGGCGTCACGCCTCGACGAACTCGACAGTGTCGCCGACCGTGACGCCTTCGGCGGCGCCTGCGGGCAGTTCGACGAACGCGTCGGCCCGGGTCTTCGCGTTCCCGGTCCAGGCCGACAGTGTCTCGACGCGCTGGACCTCGCCGTCGACGAGCCAGACGACGTCGATCGGGAACGGGACGAACAGCATGTGGACGCTCCGGGCGGTCGGCTCGTCGAACTCGAAGACGAGCGCGTAATCGTCGGGGATCGACCGGCGGAACATCAGCCCGCGACCGCGAGAGAGCAGCCCGTCGGCCACGTCGACGCGCATCGCGAGCGTCTCGACGCCGTCGGGGCCGCGGTGACGCAGTTGCACGGCACTTGCATTCGCTCGGGCCGGCAAAACGTTTGCGCCCGGCGTTTCGGCGTCCTGATCGTCGGCGTCCGGGAATCGGTGTCCCGCCACCGCGCCGCTTGCGATCAGTCCTCCAGCGCGCCGAGCAGCGCTTCGAGCGTCTCGACGTGCTCCTCGAACTTCGATCGGCCCTCGTCGGTCAGCTCGTAGGTGGTCTGTGGGCGCCGGTCGACGAACTGCTTCTCGACGGCGATCGCGTCGGCCTCCTCCATCGTCTGGAGGTGGCTCGACAGGTTCCCCTCGGTGACGTCGAGCGCTTCCTGGAGTTCCGAGAACGTCGACTCCTCGTGCCGGTAGAGATAGGAGAACAGCTGCAACCGGGTCGGCTGGTGGACGAGCTTGTCGAACTCCATGGGTTAGTCCCAGCGGTAGGTCAGCAGGTAGTACGTCCCGACGCCGTGGAGGAAGAAGAGCGCTCCGAACAGCGCGTAGCCGGCGTACTGCAGGAACTCCACGAACGGCATGAAGAAGGCGAAGACGAGCATCCAGGCGCCGGCGACGTAGTAGGGATATCGGTCCCGCGCCCGGATTGAGTACGCGCTCAGGATGGTGCCCGCGAGCAGGTAGCCCATCCCGAGGACGGCGACCGAGAGGCTGAAGAAGTACGCCCCCTGCACGACCCCCGGTACGTCGCCGAAGATCGCCGACGGGATCGCGGTGAGCACGAACCAGCCCGCAACGAGCGTGCCGAACACGACTCGCCAGCTCGGCGTCGGACCGGGGTCGTCGACTTCGGTGGCGACCGCGGAGCGCCATTGGATCAGCCCCGCCAGTGCGACCAGCACGAACCAGACGACGAGGTAGAGGTAGTCGGGGATCGGCAGGGCGAACACGACGTTCGCGAGGACGCCTGCGCCGCCGACGAGCGCGCCGTGGACGGCCCAGAGTCGGCGCTGGCCCGGATACCGGTCCTCGATCCCCATCGCGGTCTTGATATGGTCGAGGTCCCGCCGGAGCGCGTCCAGATCCGGGTCGCCCGCGGCGCTCGCAGTTCCGGGCGCATCTGTATCGACCGGTCCCTCGTCGTCCGCGGTGTCGCCGGACATCTCAGTTCGTGACCGGCTTTCGCGCCCGGCCACCTGTTCCTTTCCCTTCCGCGATCTCGGGACCGACGTAGGTGTGGTAGTTGAACAGGTCGGTGTACGACGGCGGATCGAGCTCGACGCTCGCGTCGCCGTCGACCGACGCCGCGATCGCGTCGACGTCTTCCTCGGTCGGCAGGAACCCGCGGACCTCGTCGCCACGGCGGAACGCCCGTTCGCCGAGCAGTCGCGACTCGTCGGGGACGCCGCCCCGGACTCGCGCGACCGGCGGCAGCTCGTCGAGCAGGACCTCGGGCTCGCCGTCGGCGACGACGCGCCCGTCGCGAACGAACGCGATCCGGTCGGCGATCCGGGCGTCGAGCGGCGTGTGGCTGGTCACGAGAAACGCCTTGCCCGCGTCGCGACGCGCCAGCAGCAGGTCGTGGAGCGTCTGGATCATCGCCAGATCGAGCTCCGCGGTCGGCTCGTCGAGCAGGTACAGCGGCACGTCCGCCGAGAGGGCGCTCGCGATCTCGACCTTGCGCTCCATGCCGCCCGAATACTCCCGGACGAGCCGATCGAGGTCGGCGTCGATCTCCAGGCGCTCGGCGAGCGCTTCCCACTCGTCGGTGCCCCGCGGGTGGAGATCCTCGTAGAACTCCAGGTTCTCCCGGCCCGTGAGATCGGGATCGGTCATCGTCCCCTGGAGCATCACGCTGTGCTCGGCGCCGGCCCGGTCCGGTGTCAGGCCGTCGAACAGCTCTATCTCGCCGGCGTCGGGCGCGGTCGAGCCCGCCAGACAGGACATGAACACCGACTTGCCGACGCCGTTGGGGCCCATCAGCAGGACGATCTCGCCGGGCCGCACCTCCAGGTCGATCCCCGTCAGGACGGGCTGGTCGTCGAAGCGCTTCTCCACGCCGGTCGCGGTGACGATGGCATCGGACATCTGAATCACTCCGGTGCGTAGGCGAACCTGCGGACGATCAGCACCGAGATCGCCAGCAGCCCGGCGGCGTAGGCGCCGAGCAGGCCGAGGTATTTCGCCGAGTCGGGCGCCGCCGGCGGCGTCATGAACGCGGCGTCCTCGGAGAGGTACGCGATCTGGATCCGCGTCGCCAGCGAGTTCGGCACGTAGTTGACCATGTCGGCGCCCTCCGCGAGCATCCCCGGCGTGACGCCGTTGAACCCCGTCGCGTAGAACGCGATCAGCGCGCCGATCACCGCGATCGTCGTCATGTGCTCGGGCTTGGTGATCACCAGCGCGACGAGCATCGCCGCCGCCATCGCGATCAGGCAGAACAGCGCGAGCGTCAGGACGATCACGCCGAGCGCGGCGGGATCCGGGCGGCCGAACGTCGCGCCGTGGGCGATCGAGACGGCGATCGTCACGACGTAGGAGGCGACGCCGAACGCGGTCCCGGCGAGCAAGCGCCCGACGAGGTCGGCGGTCGGCGCGATCGGCATCGCGCGGAACTTCCGGTAGCGATCGCCGTCGAGGTCCCGCGCGAAGTCGCCCGCGAACACCGCGACGGTGATCGTGAACGCGCCGAACAGCCCGTAGGTCATCGCGAGTCCCGCCTTCAGGCCCCCGGCGCCCCCGCCCTCGGGCACGTCGACGAACACCAGCACCGACAGGAAGTACCAGAGCACGGGCCAGGCGACGGTGATGCCGAGCAGAACCTTGCTTCGCAGCACCTTCCGGACGTGTCTGCGGGCGAACGTGCGAGTCTGTCGCGTCCACGGGACGCGGGCCGTGTCGTGCATGGTCGAACAGCGACGGCGCGGCGCGCCGCCACGAATCGGCGTTCGATATGCACTGCAAAAAGGTTTGCTAAATATTGCAGTTTGCGACACAAAGCAGGGAGAAGATTTATATACTATAGTATGCCGGACGCGTTCGACCCGCAGATTTTGTCGGATCGCTCGCACGGTCCGACGTGATGGAGCGCGTTCGGTGCGTCCGTCATCGTTCCGACGCCGCGGGCCTCCACGAGATGGGCGCCCGCGTCGGCATCCTCGACGCCGACGTTCACGGGCCGAATGTCCCGCGTATCCTCCCGGTCGAGAGCGAACCGGGCATGACGCCCGACGAGGAGCTCGTCCCGCCGCGGTCCGAGGGTGTCGGCGTGATGAGCATGGACTACCTGACCGACCACTCCGACGACCCCGCGATCCTGCGCGGGCCGATGGTCAAACAGGTGATGATGCAGTTCATCGAGGGCGTCGAGTGGGGGCGGCTGGACTACCTGATCGTCGACCTACCCCCGGGCACCGGCGACGCCTCGCTCAACCTGCTCCAGACGCTGCCGGTCGCCGGCGTCGTGATCGTGACGACGCCACAGGAGATGGCCGTCGCGGACGCCCGGAAGGGGCTCCGGCTGTTCGAGGAGCACGACACGCCGATCCTCGGCGTCGTCGAGAACATGAGCACGTACCGCTGTCCGAACTGCGAGGACGACCACGACGTGTTCGGCAGCGGCGAGGCCCAGAACATCTGCGAGGACTTCGACGTCCCGCTGCTGGCCGAGCTGCCGGTTCATCCCGACTTCGACAGCGAGCGGATCGACGGTCCGGCGGTGCGGGACGACGACAACGCCGTGCAGGCGGAGCTACAGGAACTCAGCGAGACGGTCGCCGACCGCGTCGGCGCGGTGAACCGAAAGCGGGTCGGCGAGGATGCCGCGGACGCGCCGGACGAGTCGATTCCGACGGGAGCCGACGCTGACGACTGATCCGGTTCGGCGTCGACGCCGTTCGCCGATTCCGAGTCGCGAGCAGCCGTTCTCAGACGCCCGCCCGCCGGTGCTGGCCGTACTTCATCCCGATGAACAGACACAGCAGCCCGAACACCACCATCGATGGCAGGACCATCGTGAGAATCGTGCCGGTCCCCATCATCGGCGCGGCGATGAGGCCGCCGACGCCGACGGCGATCAGTGCGATAAACAGCGCCGCTGTCGTGGGCAGGTCGAACTCCATGCGGGTCGAGCTACGGACGCGAGGACAGTAACTATACGTGGAAGGGGACCCGCTCTGCCGGAATCAGGACGGCCGCACGAGATCCGCCAGCGCGACCAGCGCGCCGAGCAGCCAGCCCAGCGGGACCGCGATGCCGAACCACATCCCCAGATACGCCGCGCCGGCGAGCTGGTACTGGTCGCGCAGGTACGTTTCGAGGCCGCCGACGGTCAGCAGGTTGTCGAGCACCCAGATCGCGACCGACTCGCTGCCCGGCAACACCAGATCGCCCAGCGCCGGCGAGTACAGCGCCGCGGCCACCGGCGGCAGGAAGATCGCCGTCATCGCGGCGGGATAGGCCAGAATCACCGACGTGCCGCGACCGCCGATCCGCGAGAAGGCGGTCGCGGCGCCCGCCGCGAGCACCCCGATCACGCCCGCTGCCAGCACCGCGAGGAAGCCGGTTCTGGTGAACCGAAGGTGGGCGAGTACCGTGAGCGCGCCCCAGACGACCGTCGCGAGCACGACGACGCCGGCGACGCCCAGCCCCGCCACGACGCGGTCGATCCGGCGCGAGTAGAATCGGGCCATGAAGCCAAACAGCGCCAGCGGATACAGCACGGCGACGAAGGGGACGCCGAGCGCGCTCCAGAGCCGGTAGGCGATCCACCCGCTCGTCGTGTTGGGCGTCCACTTGCCGAGCACCGAGTGGCCGGTGCCGCGCTGGCGCGGGAACAGAAGTTCCATCCAGCTCTCGTGGAGGCGCCGCAGGTCGATCCGCACCGCTCCCGTGACGCCGCCTCGGTTGCTCGACCCGACGGACATACACGACACAGAGTGGTGTGTCACTTTCAACCTTCCGCCTACCATCCGAGCGCAACTCGCAACGATCCCGGCGGCCGTGCTACGCTCGGACTTCCCGATACAGGCCGATCACGACGAGTCCCGGGAACAGGTAGAACAGCGACGTCAGGAACACGGTGATCGCCCAGCTAGCCGCGTACTCGTCGTCCCGGAAGCGAGCATCGACGTACACCCAGTACGCCAGTCCGACCGAGATGACCAACAGCAACAGCAGTACGAATAGTACCGGACCGCGGACGCCAATCACGGGCACGACGCTCGCCATACGATCGTTCGATCGCCGTCGAGCAAATATTTCCCCCGATTCCGGAATGAGATGCGAGAAGGAGGGGGCGCTCAGTTCCAGGGGCCGAAACTCGGGTCGACGCGTCGCCCGCGCTCGTCGATGGCGTCGATGCGCTCGATCTCCTCGTCGTCGAGCGTCAGGTTCAGCGACCGCCAGTTGTCCTCGACGTGGTCGCGGCCGGTGGCCTTCGGGATCGGGGTGACGCCCTTCTGGCGCAGCCACGCCAGACTGACCTGGGCCGCGCTGACGTCGCGGTCCTCGGCGATGTCGGTCAGCGTGTCGTTGTCGAACACCTCGCCGCGGGCCAGCGGCGAGTAGCCGACGACCTCGATGTCGAGCTCTTCGGCCTTCGAGCGGACCTCCTCCTGGGGGAGCATCGGGTGACACTCGACCTGGTTGGCGAACAGCGGCGCGTCCAGAATGTCGACGGCCTCCTCCATGTGTTCGGGCTCGAAGTTGCTGACGCCGACCCGGTTGATCCAGCCGCGCTCCTCGAGTTCGTCGAACGCCTCCAGCGTGTCTTCGGCGTCGTACGTCCGCGACGGCCAGTGGACGTACAGCAGGTCGACGTAGTCGGTGCCGAGCCGATCCAGGCTCGCCGACGTCGTGTCGATCACGTCGTCGTACGCGAGGTTGTCGAGCCAGACCTTCGTCGCGAGGAACACGTCGTCCCGATCGACGTCGGCGCGGGCGATCCCCTCGCCGACCTCGTGCTCGTTGCCGTAGGCCTGCGCGGTGTCGATGTGTCGGTAGCCCGACTCCAGGGCGACCTGCACGCTCTCGATGCAGTCGTCGGGATCCGTGTTCTCCCACGTTCCCAGACCGAGCATCGGCATCCCGTTGGCGCGCGGACACTGGTCGCTGTCGGGCAGTTGCTGTGACATACTGGTTACTGGGACGTTCGACCGGTTAGGGGTTTGGGAACGGGCGAGCGATTCTCGATGGGGTACGCTAGCACGGCGAAATCGCCTCGACGACGGTCCGCTCAGTACTTCGGATCGGCGCCGGTGATCTCGTAGACGTCGTCCATGATCGCGTCCCGGCGCGAGCGCCAGGCGTCGAACCCGTCGGGCGACGTCGGGTAGTCGTCGTACACGGCTTTGAGCTCCGAAGCCTTCTTGCTGATCTTGTAGAGCTCGTAGAGCACGTCCCAGTGGCCGCGCGTCTTGAACACCGTCCGCAGCTTCAGGCCCAGCCCCATCGACGCCGTTCCCTCCTTCCCGAGGGCGTCGATGATCTGCTGGCCGGGCAGCGCCGTGAGCACGTCGACGAGTTCGTCGACCTCGTGGGCGCCGCCGAAGATGTTGTACAGATCCATCGCGGCGAAGCGCTTGCCGAAGTCGGTCATCACCTTGTGGTTGTACTCCCACAGCGCGTCCTCGCCGACGTCGCCGTCGCCGATGGCGTCGACGGCTTCGAGAGCGGCCCAGTGGCCGGCCTTCGCGGCGCCGGGGATGCCGCCGCCGGTGGTGGGGTTGACGTGAGCAGCGGCGTCCCCCACGGCGACGAAGCCGGGCGCCGTCGCCGAGTCGTAGGGGCGTCGGGTGGGCAGCGCGGCGCCGAGTTTGTCCTTGACTTCGGCGCCCTGGAACTCCGCGCGACTTTCGAGGTCGTCTTTGAGCACGTCGACCAGTTCCATGGGCTCTTTGTTCATCTGGAAGCCCAGGCCGGCGTTGATCTCGGTGTCGGTCCGCGGGAAGTACCAGAGGTAGCCCAGCTCCTCGGTCGGCTTGAACACGATGGCGTCGTCCCACTCGACGGGCTCCTGCACGTCGACGACTTCGCGGTAGGCCGAGCAGAACTGCGAGTAGTTCACGTTCTCGTCGAACGTGGCGTCCGCGAGATCGGCCTTGTCCTGTAGCAAGGAGAGCGCGCCGGCGGCGTCGATCACGACGTCGGCCTCGTAGGTCTGGGTGTCGCCCTTCCGGATCGCCTCGATCCCGGTCACTCTCCCCTCGTCGTCCTGCGTGACGTCTTTGACGACCGTGTCGTAGTGCATGTCCGCGCCGACGCGCTCGGTCTCCTCCAGCAGCACTTCGCCGTAGCGCTTCCGGTCGAGAACCGCGCCTTTCTCGCCGAAGGGAATGTCCAGAACCTCGCCGCTCCGCGGGTTCTCGAAGCGAGCCTTCCGGATGTTCCGGTTGCTGAACGACTCCTCTTTGAGATACTGCCGGTCGATCACGTCCGGGAACGTGCTCTTGCCCTTGATGGCGTCGCCGCAGGCGATGTGGCCGGCTTCCTCCTCGGACTTGCGCTCGACGAGGACGACGTCGACCCCTTCCTGGGCCGCCGTCGCCGCCGCGAACGCGCCCGCGGTGCCGCCGCCCACGACGACGATGTCGTAGGATACTCGCGTCATTGTTGTGCTCCCTTGACGGGCATCTCATAAAAAACGGGCGCAAACGCATCGAAACGTGGGGCGACGCGGTCGAATCGCTCTCCGGCCGCGAACGCCCGGCTCGTTCCGTTCGATTGCCGAATAGCGACCTTTGCGTGCCAGAAGGTCTTTAGTCGCTGACCGGCTTGCTACGTGCATGCAAAACCGACGCGAGTTTCTGGCCGCCGTTCCGGTCGGCCTGCTGGCCGCCTCGGCCGGCTGTCTGAAGTTGGTCACCAACGACCGCGCGGAGTACACGGCCACGAAGGCGAGCGCGAGCGACGACGGGCTCGAAGCGACCGGCTACCAGCACGCCGAGACCCAAGAGGAGACGATCGAGGAGTCGTTCGAGGTCGCCGGCGTCAGTCGGACGGTCGTCGCCACCAACTGGATCGCCACCTACGAGAAAGCGCTCTCGATCCAGGGCCAACAGCAGGAGGCCGCCCGCTTCGCGGCCGTCTCGACGCCGGCGATCAAGATCCTGGGACGGACGTTCAACCCCGTCAACGAGATGTCCCACAAGGAACTGCTCGACCGGTTCCGCAGCCAACTCAGCGGCCAGTACGAGGGCCTCGACCAGCTGGAGTACGTCGAGAGCCGCGACGAGGTGATCCTCACCAACGAGGTCGAGGTCTCGACGTTCCGGACCGAGGCGTCGATGGACGGCGAGACCGTCGAGCTGTACGTTCACGTCACGACGCTCACCCACGAGGGCGACCTGATCGTCGCCGTCGGCGCCCACCCGGCCGCGCTCGCCCAGGAGCGCTCGAACGTCTACGAGCTGATGCGCTCGCTCGAGCACGACGGGAACTGATCCGTCGCTTTCGGGGCGTCCTCTCACTTTTTTGTCTTTCGGCCCCGAACCCGGCGTCATGCACCGCGAGACGCTCGGCGACGGTGACGATCTCGTCGTCGTGCTCGGCTGGGGGAATCGACTGGACCACGAGAACGTCCGCTGGCTGCTCGACGAACTCGCCGAGACCCATCGCGTCCACGCGTTTCGGATTCCCGACGCGATCACCGACTTCGAGCGCGAGTACGTCCGCCCGATCGAGCGCTACGTCGCCGACCTCGACGAGTGGCGCCTGCTCGGCCACAGCACCGGCGGGCTGATCGGCCCCTACGTCGCTGCGGCGGCGTCGACCACTGCCCCGACGACGCGCACGTATCTCAGCCCGTGGTGGGGCGAGCCGCCGGGACGCGACGGCCCGCTGCTGGACATCCTCGCGAAGCTGCCGATCTCGCGGCCGATCCTGCCCGGCAGCATCGACGACCGCGAGCTGCTCGGCGACCTGACGACCGATCGCCAGCTCGACGAAGGGCCCGACGCCGCCCCGACGTTCCTGCGCGAGACGCGCCGCGCTCACCGGGAGCTGCCGCCGATCGACGACGACGCCGTCGTGTTCTGTTCCCTGCGGGATCGCGTCGTTAGCACGCGCGCGATCGGCGAACGGATGCCCGCGGAGCGCGTCCGGCTGTACGACGGCGGCCACGAGCTGTTTTCTTCGTCCTCGCGCGAGGATCGGATCGACGACGTGCTCGCCGCGGTGCGCGAAGGGGCGAGCGGGCTCGACCGGGACTGACGCCGCGGCTGCCGCGGCGTCGTGACGCCGTTATCGCCGTGGCGTGATGCCGGTGTTGCTGTGGCGTCCTGGCGCCATTGCCGTCGCGGCGCGACGCCGCCGCTGTGGCGTCCCGACGCCGCCGTCACCGCGAATCGGGCGGTTCGGGCGACCCGCTCGCGCGCGCCCGAGACGAAACCGTGATGGACGTCCCGCGGCTACGTCCCGCCGATGGAGTGTACCAAGTGCGGCCGCGAGGCGGTGATGCACGCGGCCTACTCCGGCTCGCACCTCTGCGAGGAGCATCTGCGCGAGTCGGTCGAGCGCCGCGTCCGCCGGCGGGTCCGCGAGGACGATCTCGTCCCGCGGTCGGCGACGCCCGAGGACCCCGAGACGTGGGTGATCGGGCTCTCGGGCGGCAAGGACAGCGTCGTGCTCACCCACATTCTCGACGAGACGTTCGCCGAGGACCCCCGGATCGAGATGATCGCGCTGACGATCCACGAGGGGATCGAGGGGTACCGCGACGAGAGCGTGTCGGCCTGCGAGGAGCTCGCCGAGGATCTGGAGATGCAACACGAACTCGTCAGCTACGAGGAGGAGTTCGGCGTCCGGATGGACGACGTCGTCGAGGACGATCCCGAGAACATGGCCGCCTGCGCGTACTGCGGCGTGTTCCGCCGCGACCTGCTCTCGAAGTACGCCGAGGAGCTGGGTGCCGACAAGCTGCTGACGGGCCACAACTTAGACGACGAGGCCCAGACCGCGCTGATGAACTTCCTGGAGGGCGACGTCTCCCAGATCGCCAAGCACTTCGACGCGTCGCTCGGTCCCTTCGACGACAGCGAGGCCCAAAGCGATTCGGACAGCGAGAGCGGGCAGCGCTCGCGATCGCGGACCGAAACAGAGGAGTTCGTCCCCCGCGCCAAGCCCCTGCGGGACGTCCCCGAGAAGGAAGTCGCGCTGTACGCCCACCTCGCCGACCTCCCGGCCCACATCACGGAGTGTCCCCACTCCAGCGAGGCCTACCGCGGCGAGATTCAGGAACTCCTTCTGAAATTAGAGGAGAACCATCCCGGTACTCGCCACTCGATCATGGCGGGCTACGAGGAGCTCGCCGGCATCGTCGCCGACGAATACGAGGGCACCGATCAGGAAGCCGACCTCGGCGAGTGCGAGGAGTGCGGTGCGACGACGACTCGCGACAAGTGCCGGAAGTGCGCGCTGCTGGAGTCGCTCGCGGCGGTGTAGACGCCACACAGCGGCGTCGAGACGCCGCTTCGACTTCGTTTTGTCGCCAGTTTCGATGATCTTCAGATACCGTGTCCCCAGAAAAACGCCGTCGCGCCGACCGCAGCGAACGCGATGCCGACGAACACGCCGGCGTCGGCGGCCTTCCGCGGGACGTCACCGACCGAATCCAGATACAGGCTCGTCGCGATGACGATGACGCCGACGACGACCGCCGCGATCGGTAGCGGGGACGCCGCGCCGCCGCTCTCGGCCGACTCTCCGGTGTGGCCCGTGTGAGCAAGCGCCGGGGTTGCGTACGCGAGCGCTCCGGCGACCACGGTCGCGGCGATCCGGCGTCCTCGGCTGAGCAGAGCTTCGAGCGTTCGGGTCACGGTGGTCTCGGCTCCGTCGTACGGTGCCGGCGGACAAAAACCGTCCGAAACCCTCGCGAGTCCAGGCTTCGCCGGCGGTCTGGACGCCGCGGCGTCGCTACGGAAGATCGAGCGTCCATAGAAAGGCCGGCCGTCGGCAGGTTACCGGATCACGTCGAGGCCGTTCTTCTTCTCGACCTCGCGTTTGCCGCCGTCGCTCTGGGCGCCGAAGGCCTTGCCGCCCGAGCCGCCCTGGTTGTCCGAGAACTCGCCGACGTTCTCGCTGGCGTCGAACGACGCTTCCTCGACGCCCTGCATACTCTGCTTGGACTTCTCGGCCTGCTTCTGGGTCGTCGGGCCCAGCACCTGGGCGCTCTGGACGCCGGTCATGATCGCCATGACCCGCACCTTGCCCTTGTACTCCTCCTGGATGCGGGCGCCCCAGATGACGTTGGCGCTGGCCTCCAGCCGCTCGGTGATGTTGTCGGCGATGCCCTCGGCCTCCTTCAGCGTGAGGTCGGGGCCGCCGGTGATGTGGACCAGCCCGCCCGAGGCGCCGCGGTAGTCGACGTCCAGTAGCGGGTGGTTCATCGCGTCCTTGACGACCTCCTCGGTCTTGTTCTTGTCCTGCGTCTCACCGACCAGCATCACCGCGACGCCGCCCTGGTTCATGATCGTCGTCATGTCGGCGTAGTCGAGGTTGATCAGGCTCGGCTGGGTGATCGTCTCGGAGATTCCCTTGACCGTCTCGGCGATGATCTGGTCCATCACCGAGAACGCCTTGCCGATCGGCAGGTTCGGGACGTACTCGAGCAGGCGGTTGTTGTCGAGCACGATGATCGAGTCGGCCTCGTCGCGCAGCTTCTCAAGGCCCTCCTCGGCCTTGACCGTGCGTGCGCGCTCGACGTTGAACGGCGTCGAGACCATGCCGACCACGATCGCGCCCTGCTCTTTGGCGATGCTCGAAACGACCGGCGCCGCGCCCGTGCCCGTCCCACCGCCCATCCCAGCGGTGACGAACACGAGGTCGGCGTTGCCCAGCACGTCCTTGATCGTGCCCTGTGCCATCTCGGTCGCGCGCTCACCCATCGAGGGGTCGCCGCCCGCACCGAGCCCGTTGGTCAGGGACTTGCCGACGAGGATCTTCGTGTCGGCTTCGATCATCTTGAGGTGCTGCTTGTCGGTGTTGATCGCGATCGTCTCGGCGCCGTCGACGCCGATGTTGTACAGGCGGTTTACGGTGTTGTTACCGGCCCCGCCGCAGCCGACGATCACGATCCGCGGATCGCCGAACTCGTCGTCGCTGTCCGCGATCGCCTCCATGTCCCGCTGCTCT
This sequence comes from Natronoarchaeum rubrum, assembly GCF_024494695.1. The sequence continues at coordinate 442,829 of NZ_JANHDP010000004.1, forward strand.
TCCTCGGCGTTCTCCAGCGCCTCCTGAACGATATCCTGCATTGTTACACCTTCGCCAGGCCGCGCTTGCTCGAGCTCTCGCGACTGGCTTCCTGCTCGTCGATCATCTCGCGGACGGCGGCCCGAATCGCCTCGCTGCGGTTCGGGTACTGTCCGGTGTCGACCATCTGTTCGACGGCTTCGATCTGCTGTTTCGGAATTCGCAGTGTCACACGCTCCATGGTTTGTATTCCCCTTGGGTAAGACGGCCACAGCGTGTGGGACTCGCACGCACCGCGCCGTTGGCCCCGCACGACCCGTTCTTCCGGGCACACGCCCTCGCCTCCCGCGTGTAAGACGACCGTCTTACGCGATTATAGCCTCTTGGGCATACGTAATAAAGGTAACGCCGGACGTAAAACGCGCCAGTAAACAACTGTCTCGCAACCGCTCCGCAACGTTTACGCCGAGTCGAGCACGTCCGCGGCTGCCGTCCGACGACCGCAGCCCGGACAAAACGCCCAGTCCGATCGGAGCTCGTCGCCGCACTCGCAGAACACGCGACGCGTCGCCTTCTCGCCGCAGTTCGGGCAGTAGACGTGGTCGCCGTCGACCGTCTCGCCGCACTGTCCGCACGTCTGACCGCGCGCGTCGTCGGCGTTCGGGTCGGATAGGCGCTCGTCCTCGGCCGTGCGCGCGTCGGCAGACGCCCGTGTCTTACACTCGTCGTCGGCGTCCTCGACGGCGGCGCCGCGCGAATCCTCGACCGTCACGTTGACGTTGACATCTTGGGGACCGTTCCCGCTCGCGCCCGCGTGACCAGCGCCGAGTCGCTCGTCGAGCGCGGCGTCGACCCGCCGTTCGACTAACTCGTCGACGCGTGCCGCGAGGAGATCGTCGAAGCTCTCGGCTCGGCCCGCATCCTCGGACTCCGACACGGTGGCGGTAGCGTCGGTCGACTCGTCGGCGCTGTCCGACGCCTCCAGATACTCGCGGAGCGCCCGGCGCATCACCTCGCTCTTAGACGTCTCGAACGTCTCGAGTTCCTCGACGAGGTCGTCGTCGGCGCGGAACGTGATTTTGCTCATGGCCCCGTTCGTTAATTTGTCCGTCATCCTGCTATTTCAATGTTCGTACGCTGTCTGACGCGTGTCTGTCACCGGGCTGTGGACGGCTCGCACGGAGCCGTCGGATAATAACCCTTAAGTCCGGTTGCGGTTTTAGTTGAAATCGCGTGCCCGCCCTTAGCTCAGACTGGTAGAGCAGTCGACTGTAGATCGACTTGTCCCCCGTTCAAATCGGGGAGGGCGGATCTTCTCCGCAGTCGTTTTCGAACAGACAGCGAATAGCGTGCCGCCCTGCGATTTCCGGCCCTTCCAGAGAGCCGAAAATCGTGAACTGAACACGTTTCAAATCGCACCCCTTCGCCGTCCCGCGAATCTCATAGCAGACGGAGGGCCGGCATGAGCCGGTTCTGTCCACGCTGCGGCGGGCGGATGACCACCACGACGTCGCGCGGCGGCATCGCTCGCCGCGTCTGCGAGAATGGCCCCGACTGCGGGCGTGGTGACGAATGAGTCTCGGCGTCGAGCAAGCGGCGGCGTCGATCGAACGCCAGCTCGGTGAGCCGTCCCGACTCAGGTTCCCCGACGACTGGACGTTTACATCGTCGTGGGAACGCGCTCAGCGGGAGCGCGATGCTGGCGGCCCCGTCTCGCCCGCTGAGCGCGTCGTGTTGCTCGGGGGAGGCAAACCCCACCGCGTACTGTTCGCCATCTACGACGGCGCGCTACGCGCCGAGTGCGACTGCGAGGGCTACCGCTACCGCGGCTGGTGCGCTCATGTCGCGTCGTGCTGGTGGCGCTGGGTCCGGTCGGATCTCGCAGTCGTCGATCTCGACACCGGAGAGACGCACGTCTCACCGCCTTGGTGGCTGTCCATCGGAGGTGGGCGATGAACACCTACCGCCGAGAGCGGCAGGCATGTCCAGTCCCGCGCACGGGCACGGGCGAGCGCGTGAGTCTCCCAGCGACCCAGGGAGGGGTGTCCTACGTACTCTCGGTTTACACGAAAATCGTTCGCAGTACCGGGGTTTCGTCGCGTATGACACGGGCTGTTTGCGTCATGCGAGAGAGGTGGTCGGCGTGAGTCGGATGGAAAGCCCGACTGACGCGACGAGTCGAGTCACCATTCGGGTGCCCGAGAGCCTCCTCGAAGAGTACGACGAGGCGCTGGAGGACCGAGAGACGGATCGAAGCAAGGACATTCGGCGCTACATGCGGAGCGTCGTCAACGCTCCTGACCCTGACGAGAGCCGGCAGCCGCCGACCGACGATGAAACGCTGGCGAAAGGCTACGCGGCGCTTCGGAAGGCAGGTGCCGGGCGGTCGGTTCCGGTACGCGAGGCAAAGAGCATCGTCGCCCGTGAGACGAACATCCCCTCTGAGAGCGTCAGTCGGCGCGTGCTCAAGCGTCTCGAACGCCGTGGGTATCTCGCGTGGGGTGGTGACCCAATTAACGATCCGTGGGTGACCGTCCGATGACGTACTGCCAGAGCTGCGGAGCCCACGTCTCCGATCGATTCGCGCGCGTCTGTGGCGACAATGACGGGCGAGTATGGAACTGCCCCGAGTGTACGTCGGGGTGCCAGGACCGGCATCTCCGGCAGACCGCACCGCCGCAATAGGCCACTTTCAGCGGCCGAACCTGCGATTTTTTGTAGCTCGATTTTACACACCGGCGGCGCCTTATGGCACTGAACCTACCGGAGAACATGATCCCTGCCGGCGTGCGCCGGGAGGACGGCATCGATCTGACCGACAGCATCCTCGCGCCGATCTTCGTGATGGCGACGATCGCGCTCACGGGGCTGTTCAACCTCACCACCGGGACCTTCCCGTACAACTGGTCGTTCAACGACGCGCTGTACGCCGCCCACGGCACCGAGATCACCTGGGCGTTCGTCGTGACGATGGCGGTGATCTTCGTCGCCTGGATCACCAATGGCCAGACCACTCGCGAGGATCTGACCGACATGGAGTTCGTGATCGTGCTCCTGATGGTGATTCTGAACATCCTGAGCGCGCTCGTGCCCGCCGTCGCTGTTGCGGTCAGCGCGGCCTGGTACCTCGGCGTGTTCATGGTGATGCTCAACGGCGCCGGCTTCTGGATTATCGCCTACAAGTAACCGCGGAAAACGGAGACTCAACACAATGAGCATTCATATTTCGGACGAACTGGAACAGACGCACCCGGAGACCATTGCGTTCCTCGCCTTCTCTGGCGCGGCAACCGCGCTCGCCGGGATCGCCGGACTGACCGCTGCCGGTGCGGGGGTGATTTGAGTGGCGACTGATGACGGCCACAGCCCACGCCTGAACTGCGAAGTCTGCCGGCGTGACGTACTACGCGGACTCGGTGCGGCAGGCGCCACGGCAGCGCTCGCAGGGACGGCCTCGGCACGGAACCGGACGGGTAACTACACCGATCCGGACTCGGAGTACATGGCCGCGGTGGGGAACTTCGGCTACGGGATGGGTTCGCTCGCGTACTTCTCTGGGAAGGCGATCGACGGCATCGCCTCGCTCGCGCCCTGGGGCGACGAGAGTTCGTTCAAGGAGAAGTACGAGTACCAGCAGCGTCTGGAGATCTACCGTCGAGCGTACGACTTCGAGCAGATGGAAAAGCGCGCGCTCACTGGCGTTGAGAACCAAGCGAACCTGTACAGTCGCGTTGCGATGGAAGATGGCCTGCTCGAACTGTTCAATCAGGCCGAGAACGGCGCCTCTCGAACGGATGCGACTGCAGCTGCCAAGCAAGTCGTGCGCGACGAGTGGGACAAGATCCTCCAGCAGATGCTCACCCACTTCGAGCAGAACGTGCTGGCCGTTCGCAATTGGTACAACCACCTGAACGGCCTCCCGACGGATATCTCAACCGACGACGGGAGCATCGCGTACTCCATGATCCCCGAATGCCCGTTCTCGGGGAAGATCGAGCAAAATGGCGTCTGGGTGGGCGTCGACAACACCTACACGATCAGCACCTACGAGGAGTCGGTCGACGTGGAGGGCATGGGGCCGAACGATTTCGAGCCGATGGCGCCGGATGGGCTCTTCGTCGCAAAACTGCCGAATGACCTGACAACGCCGTACAGCGGCGGGACCAACTGGGAGACCTACGACGACTACAGCCTCTGGAACTCCGTTGGCAACCGCATGGACGGCGGGTTTGAGTTCCCCGAGGATCAAAGCTCGTCTGAGTACAGTCCCCCAGAGATCTGGACTGCCACGAGCGATACCGGCGCGGGGCCGAACGACGTGTACCTCGGGCTGCGGTTCTACCCGCCGAACCCGGCGCACTTCGACGTGAACGAGGATCAGGTCGAGGACGTGAGCGACCACCCGAACGCGCATGTGCTGATGCACACGCGCTACCTGAACGTGCTCGATACGATCGAGACCGAGCGCCAGAACTCGCTCGACGGCGTCGAAGCCTGGGCCAACAGCAACTACGTCGAGATGCGAGATAACCCCAACCAGTGGGACCGCGAGGATATGGTCGGGCCGTCGGCACTCCAGGATTCGGCGGCCAACGCCTCGAATCCGGCAGAGGCGGCGCTCCAACTTCGCGGGATGGGCATCCCCGTCAACAACGAGACCGACGTTCTGTTGGAGTTCCCCGAACAGACCGACCTGAACGGGAATCCGATCCAGGCACCCGGCTACCTCGGCGCGACGAACCCGCCCGAAGGTGGCTTCCCCGTTGGCGAAGTGATCGACCCCGAAGACCAAGAGGGCGGGATCTTCTTCGCCCACTGGGAAAACGACGTGTCGACCGAGGACTCCCCAGACAGTGACGGCGGGAACACGACGGACGGCAATACGACGGACGGGAACACCACGGACGGAAATACGAGCGACGGCGGGCTCGACGGCGAGCAGGACGACGACACCGGCACCTACTCCGAGCTGGTCCAGCCGTTCAAGATCGTCGCGACGGCCGACGGATCGGACACGCTGACGATGAACGCCCGCGACGTGTCCACGCCGGACTACGACTGGCAAGAAGTCGTCGACAACCTCGAAGACCTAAACACGGCCCAGGAAGACGCTCGCAACCAGACGATCAACGTGATCAACGAGGGCGGCAGTGGCGGACCGCTCATCCCCGACGACTTCGACCTCGGGACCGGGAGCCCGCTCGCCGGGCTGGCGATCATCGGCGGGGCGATCATCGCAGTCGGCGCTGCCGTGACCAACCTGCTGCCGGGGAACTGACCATGCGCCGGCTCTTTTTCGCGCTGTCGCTGGTTGTAGCGATGGCTCTGGCGATGGGCATGGGCGCGGGCGGCGCGCTCGCACAGGAGAACACGACGAACGGAAGCGCAGTCGAGGCGGGCGCGGACTACGAAGAGACGGTCGGCCCGAACGTCCGACTCGTCGATTGGTCGTACACCGCCGGCCAATTCACGCTCGAATTCGAAGCGGATGAACCGACCTCGGTGTCGATCACAGAGGCAGGGACGTGGAGTGAGGGAAGCGGCCAGTTCAACTACGTCGAGCAGGTCGTCGGTGAAGGCCGCTCGACGGTCGTCGTGCCGGTCAGCGATCGGGACGGCGCCGCGGTCGGGATCACGACCCCGGCGAGTATGGACCAGGGCACCGGCGCGTACGTCTCGATCGGGACCGACGAGGAAACCCAACAGAATCCACTGACAACGTTTGGTGGGGAGTCCGGGCTATTCACCGGCGTCTTGATGACGATCGCGCTGGCGGCTGTCTCGGCGTGGTACGTGGTCCGCTCGGAGAACTCCGGGGTGATCGAAGCATGAGCGACACCAGCGGCACCTTCGGCGGGTGGTCCGACCGCATCACCTACCTGCTGGCAGAGGGCCAGCTCCTTGCGGCGGGGCTGGCCGTTTCGGTCGGCATCCTGATCGTCTGGTTCAAGCCGTCGCTACCGGGTATCCCACCGATTGCCGGTGGGATCTTCGCGGCACTGCTACTACTCGGACCGCCGCTGCTCGGACTGTTCGTCACGGGCGCGCGGGCACTACGGAACCGGAACATGGTGACGGTCTACCACATCAACGGCCGGACTGACGAGCGCGAGAAGTACTACGTCGCACCGGAAGTCTGGTCACAGAAGACCGTCGACGGCCCAAGCCCATACCTCTGCAACAACGGCGACGCCTACGAAGTTCGGGAGTTCGACTGGCACGAAGACGTCGGGACGCTCGCCGTCCGGGGTTGCTACATGAGCCAGATGGCCGACTCGAAACTCGTCACCTGTAAGGCGATGCTCGAAGACGTCCACGGCGATCTCGTCGAGGCGTACTTGGACCTGAACCGGCTCCGCGGTCGAATCTCCAAGATGGGGCTGCAGATCCAATCCGACGTGATCAACGAAGAAGCCGAGGCCGACGAGCGCGGTCAGATGAACCCGCGGACAGCCGTGAGTGATCGGTTCGAGGCGGCAAAGAAGAACGCCGAGCAAGCCGAGAACGACGAGATACAGGACATCGAACAGTACGCCAACGAATACGCCGACGAACACGGTGTGCAGCCGCCTGCCACCACTGACGGAGGAACCGATGAGTGACGAACAGGACAACTACACGGTTGGCGGATTCCGCGAGTACCAGAGCGACAATCTCGCGCGTGATCCCGACGAGGTACTTCCGCACTCAGGGTTCGTGCGCGACGAACAACTTGACCGGCAGATGACCGTCCGGGCGCTCCACCATGATCCCGACCGGTGGACATCGAAAGCGCCGGCGGACTACCTCGGGGTACAGAAGAACCTCGATATTCTCCGGGCCGAAGGAGGTCACACGGCCCGGCAGGCACTCGAAAACGGCGACTCGCTCACCCTCAAGCACTACATCGGTGATCCCTCGCAGGAGGCTGACCTCGCGGGACTAAAAGCGAAGATGCGCCTGGAGCAGATCGTCGATGGACCGGCGCCGGTGATCGTAGTCTTGGGCGAGATGGGCGCCGGCAAGTCCGACTTCGCTGGGCTGTTGGGCCAGCTCCGTGCGCACGTTGTCGACCAGGATCTACTCGTCGGGAGCAACATTCGGACGCTCTCGAGGAACGACGAGTGGGTGCGTGAGGATGGAACAGTCGACGACGGATACATCCCGAACTACCCACTGCTGACTGAGTGGGTCCAGCAGGACGGGAATCCCGTCGAAAATCCCCAGCAGCCGAAGCTGTTCATCGGTGACGAGTTCTCGTCGCACGGCAGCGGCACCGGCGAGGACGGCCACAAGGTCCGGAAGCTGATGGGGCCGCTGGTGTTCAAGATCCGCAAGTACGGCGGCGCACTCATCTACATCGGCCACGACGAGAGCTCGATCCACCCGATGCTCTGGCGCGTCGGCACGATCATCAAGAAGACGTCGAAGAAGGAGGCGATCGTCGCCGATCGAATCTCGAACGGGAAGCTCGTCGACGTCGAGTCACGCCCACTCCGTGGCATCCCCCAGACCGATTGGAGCATGGCGACAAAGGAGGCCAGCGAGTGGTCCTGGGAAGCGCCGTCGGGCGAGGAGACAGCAGATACGGGAATCGACGATACGGACGTGAAACGCGTCGCGATGTGGACGATGCAGGCCTGTCGCGAACAGGGAATGTCGCCGCGTGAAACTGCCGAGTTCGTGCCCTACAGCCACACTACCGTCAACAACTGGTTGAACGAGTACGACGAAGGCGGCGAGAAGCGCGAGTGGGTTTCCAGCGTGGAGGCCGCAATCGCATGAGGGCGCGACGGTGTAAAGCTGTAAATCGCAATCGACCCCCCTTTAGTAGCCCATACGCCGCTCGACTCCCAGACGGTCGTCGTACGATTGCGATGGGCGCGCGAGCGAGTGGCCAGCGGAGGATTATATATAACAGCGCGCGATGCGCGTGGTCCGAGTGAATCGGTCGAAGCGAGCGAACCACTTCGGGACGATCTGCGAGAAGCGAATGGCGAAGAAGCGCCGGTTCGATCTCGACCGGGCGAGCTGGCACGACGCACGATTCCAGAACGGAACGCCGGTCGAGATCAAGAGCACGATGGTCGAGCACGCCGACGGCCAGCCCGGTAACTTCAAGATCTATCGGCAGTACCACGACCGGCTCCGGCAGGCTGACGGCTGGTACTGTTTCGTCGTGTATCGGCCACACGGACGCTCGGGCTGTACCGTGCTCGACGACAAGATGGTCCGCGCGGGCGATCTCCCGTTAATTCGGTGGCACGGCGGTGGTGACCACCGCGATACGCAACAAGCGAAGATCGATATTTCGGCAATCTTCTGAACAGAGCTAGGTTCGGGATTCTACTTTCTCGATCAAATCCTGGTTGAACTCGTCGCCGTCTTCTCCGTGATGTACTCGCCGGTGGCAGTTCGGACAGAGCGCGATGACGTTATCAGGATGGTCGGCACCCCCGTCACTTCGTCGACGTAGGTGGTGGACCTCCAGGAACGGCTCTCCGTTCTCGTCGTGGAAGGGAGCATCGTCCCCGCACCCTTGGCAAACTCCGTCAGCGGCGTCGAGGGCGTACTCTTTCACGACTTCCGACCGCTGGTAAACAGTTCGGGAACTCGAACCCTCAGCCGGGCGTCGTTCTCCAGAAACGCTCTGCTCAGCGCGCTCGTAGAGTTCTTCAGTCGAGAGATTGTCGAGACTTCGAGCACCGACGTCGATATCTTGCCCTCCCGCTGGGACGAGCTCGAATCGAATAGCATCGCGCATGTTGCCGTTTCGATCTGGGAGGCGTGGGTGCTTGTGATCCTTGTACTCATACTGGCCCACGTAGGAGACTTCCCAGGCCCCCTCCCTGCTCTCGAATACATGCAGCTCGTCACCGTTCGCTGCATGATCTCGAATCGCCGCGTTGCCCCCGTCCATCGTCATGTCGCCGTCGCGTCCCTCACCCGTATAGAAGAATCGTCCATCATCTAGTAATTCGTCATCGTAGCCGTGCCACTCACCGGATTCTCCGAAGAAGATGAACACATAGGGGTAGTCAGCACAGGGAGCAATTCCGCTGTACCTATTCCCGCCGAACTGCTGATGGATATCTTCAACTCTATCGTACGTCTCACCAACGTCGAATGGATTTGCTGGCATTTTAAGATGGATTTTCAGCGGAAGCGAGTTGTTACGAGGGGTCAATCATTTGTGTTTTCAAATCTCAAACACTAATCGTCGTGGAGCGATCACCCTTCTCCAGAATATGCCTCCGCGTTCTATTGAGATAGTTGGATGGAGCTTTTTGTTTGCTAGATATACTATCAAGATCTCTTCTGATCAAATCTAAAACTCGATCGCTAGAAAGATCGATATTCAGTGTATCTAAATACCAATCTTGTTGATGAGCAATATCTGCTTGAATTCGTAGAGAAGTCAGTAGCCAATCAAGCATCTCTTCTCGGTAATCCTCATTCTTAGCATATTGATCAAGTGCGTAGCTGTTCTTTAGATGTTCTCGATACGCTGGATTGAATTGCTCAAGTTGCTGATTTGCAAACCCCGGAAGGCTCCTATCGGATTCATAATACGGGTATGTCTCTGGAGGAATTCCCCGAATCGGAAGTCCCAGTTTGCAACTTTTAAGCTTCTTTTCGATTGGCTTCCATGTGATTGCCTCTTCATAGATTCTATTAGACGATCTTAAATCTCGGTAGGGATATCCGTCCATTTCCCTCTTTGTAGTATTGAACTTGGTTTTCACATCAGGTATCGTAGATGAGCCTGGACAATACTCCACATAAATCCGGGAGACTTCTTCTCCTTGTTCAAGGTATTTTGCGTAGACGGCACAAATATCAACAAATATAGTTCGGTCAAGCCCTTCTTGGATTTGTTTGTGTTGTGGTGTCGCCGGAAGCGCATAGAAGGCTTCTCGGGGGTTATATCTGTGGAAGAGAATTCTCAATTGATCCATGTCAATTTTATAATTGAGCCACTGTTTACCGTCTCGGACTACGGTATTGTCTGGAGACTTGTGTTGGAAGACGATCTCTTTAGCAGTCTCTAGTTTTATGTCATAGCCATCTGGTTTATTAGATGATGTGTTCGCTCCTTCTTCATATCGTGATGGAGATATTGCAACCAATCTACCAAATGGAGGATTTAGACGATTTAGCTGTTGATGAGTTAAATTCACAGTGAGAGTGTTTTCGCTGGGATAGTCGTTTAAATCTCGAAACTGAGAGTCATCATATGATAATTTGGAGCCAGGATTCATGATTCTACTACCCAAAATCATAGCATATAATATATGCTTTGGGAAGGTGGCGATAGTGAGGATAGTCCAAGCAAAAGAGATCTGCTTACGTAACTATCATGGGGACCTAATATGTAGCTGGTAGCTATGATAATCAAGCGGAAGGACGATCAGATGTGGCATTTCGCTCAAGAAACCCGATGTGGGTGGGCCGATAAATATGCTATTGAAGATCAATTCACCGCGTCAAAGGTTGTAGATTCGGAGTCCGAGCTTCCCTCTAATTTCTGTGGAGAATGCAAAAAGCGACGTGAAATCTCTTCCGAGGATTGAGCGCTCCGACTTTCGAGAGGTGAACAGCAATAAGTGTTACAGTCCTACAATTCTGTAGGAAAGCGGCATCTGAACCCAAACCACAAATCTTGAGAATGGCTGATTCAACCACCAAACCTACGACTCATCATACTACAAGGCTCAGCTTGTTCTGGCTATAGAGAATTTACTGTTACCGCTTGAGTGGGACCGAATAAACATTTGATGTCGCTTTTCAGAGTTGAAATATACTGCGTTACGATCATTCGATAGAACTGACTGACTGACGATGCCCTATAAAATATTTGTCAAATAATCGCTTGTTTGGTGAGAATACAATACGTTGTTTTATCCGAATACCGTCTCAACCGCTATTCAAGAATGGCATGAATGGGGACCCACCTTTTCCGAACTCTCCAAATCATCTTGACCCCTCAGAGGTCCATAACCTAGATGAAAAGCTCCAGCGGGGCAATCACTCTCTCGCTCATACCGACCACGACAAGATTCTCTCTTCGCTCCTTCGGACGATCCGCGCGAATGGGACTCACCGAACACTAACGCAGTTCTATGTCCACAATCTCCTTCGGATGCGGCTGTTACGCCAAGCAGATCGGAGCCGCGCAGCGTCAAATCCGACTGGTTTAGAAATCTCACCGGAGCAGGATCCAGGGCTCCCACCACGACTTGTCCAGTTCGGCGTCGGTATTACTCTCCGGACGAATACTGAAACGAACGATCCACAGACGTTCAAGCAAATCGCGACACATCTTCTTGAACTCAAAAATTGGTACGCTCGCCAGGGAAGTTCACACCTCCCTCTTGTCTCACCAATGGCAGATCCGTACTTCGGAATGGTATGGCGTGAACTCACGACGCTTCGCCACGCAGATGGCTTTCAGATGCTTGAAAAAGCGTACCGGGCATACAAACCGTGGGAGGAGAAGATGGAAGAGCTTCTCGGCTTTTCCATCGAGGATGCTGTATACTATACGCGTGAACTCACGGATTGGATTACACCGCGATTCGAAGGACGGGATTCGGAAGTTGCGAGGTATTCTCCTTCGCTTCTAGACTTTCCTCAGAAGGCAATCGATCTTACTGACGAGGCGGTGTGGGCGTCCGAAGAGACCCTTGTAGACTGGTGCGACGACAGCCCACGTTTCAATAACTTCATAAATCGACTGACGGTCAAACCGGGCACCGTCACCAATTTTCGAACGCCAGTGGATGTGAATCCACTGGAGCAGGCACCATTCGTCCAATCTGATGATGAGTACCTGCTTCCGCTTCCCCGCACCGTTCTATATGCTCTCGCTAACACATTCTATTATGACTTGATCGATTCAGAGTACCAAGGCGAATTTCAGTTACAGTTTGGGGACTGGCTTGAGGAGTGGGCTACAGATTGTCTCTCGAAAGTATTCACAGAAGACGAGATTATTCAGAACTACACCTATGAGTACGATGGGGAGAAAGTGGAGGGTGATATCCTGATCCTCCACGGTGACGAGCCACTTATCATCGAATGTAAGGGGAAGAAGCTCCGAGCTGAGACTCGTAAGGGAAACTTCGGTGGTGTCGACACGATTAAGGAAGACGTCGAACGGGGGATCGGGAACGCATACCATCAGGCTGATCGATTGGTTGCCGGCGTTCAATCCGGCCAAATCACACAAATCAGGACATCGACTGGGACGACGATCGATTTAGATCCCGCGTCCTTTGAGGATGCTCGTCGGTGGCTTGTTCTTGGGGAATCGTATGGATCGATCGCAACACGGGACTTCGCGAAGATACTGGAGATCACACCAGTCCCGTACGTCTGCGATATTTACGATCTACAGATTCTTGCAGAAGTCCTTGATACGCCAGAGCGACTTCTCCACTATATCCGACAACGGATTCGTCAAACAGCAGTCCAACTCCGCCGTCCCGGTACTCAATATGCGAATTCGAAAACGTTCTGTTCTGATGAAATCGACTACCTGGCCGTCTACAAGCGGAACGGGTGGGAATTCCCACCAGGTGCTCAACGCATTAAGGGGGCCGGAGACAACCTCCGTGAGGACACGATCGATTCGATAATGGATCACAGGGAGTTTCGATTCACATTCTGACTCGCTGTTCTTAATGAGAGTGTTCCGTGCCCATGGCCCGATTCTCGGTCACCTTGTGACACATTTCGACGCGTTGTGGTCGGACGGCACCGTAATTCTATCTCACAAAGTCCAGGATAAGTGAGAATGTATATCTATTCGTGTTAAGAAGAAAGGAGGTAAATGGCTAATCCTACTTGGATCGGATTATTAGGTCTCCTTCTCGACTTATCGGGTGCTGTTTTAGTCTTAGCGGCGGATTGGCGTCCACTATACAACCGTTTACTGAGAATAGGAGCAGGGGACCTTTGGTTATCAAAGATACCAATTATGGGGTATCCATTGCGTAGGCTGAATTACCTTCATCAACTGACCTTAGCTGAAAATAGGCTTCTATCTGGGGAATTTGAGGAGGTGAATTGGATCAAAAATGCACCTCCAATTAACAAGTGGGATGACGGCTTTGACCCTCTAAAGGATCTTCTGGTGCATGATCTAGATGTTTTACCACAGTTCAATCGTATTAATTTGGGGATGATACCAAGAGGACATACAGACCAGCCAGATGTATCTAGGGTCTATTTAAACACTTCATTACTCTCAGTCTTGAAAAATCGTAGAAAGCAAGGTTTGGAACCTTGGTATCTAGACGATTCTATTGATAGTGTTCCGATAGAAAAGGTACGCCAAGAAGTAGATAACAAAAAGAACAAAATCATTGTTGGACTGGGTGCTCGACTACTCATTGTAGGGTTTACGCTCCAGATAGTTGCACGACTTATCTCAGAATAATACCTGATCTCAGCAATCTACAGTCTAACAAGTATGTAGAAGTCATGGGAGCTATCACCGAAAAGTAGAACTGCGAATCTAACGCTGGAACTTCTATCGCTCACTGAGTATATTTGCAGGTGCGTGCTGAATGCACAACGCGATCTTGCAAGACCTGTGTTTGAGGTTGATTTAATACACTTGAACAAAACTCTGCAGTCATGACCCGTGATAGGCTTTTTGAGTTTCTAAGCGAACTTCCGGACCAGGATCACGAAACAGGTAGTGACTTTATGTACCAGAATATATCAGAATTCCTAGATATTCTGCAGTATGAACCAGATATTATATTCTATGAGCTAGGTGGTCAGTACAAAGTAGATCCTGCTCATTTGGATGAAGATAGGATCTCAGAGGAGGAAGACGTATTCCGATTCACTCAGGCAGATGCAGGAGTAGCAAGAAGCACTTCTTCTAGACCGTATATAGTAATTGAGGCAAAATACTCAGAAGAACTCCCGTATAGTGGGGACATAGAACTGTATGATCATGTCCTCTTTGAGCAGCTAGAATTATATACTGATGCCTTTAACCCGACCTATTCTGTATATTTGACTAATTACTCATTAGTTGTTTATTGTGATGAGGGGGTCTCGAACTATGATCTGCGGGAGATCTCTCTGGCCGACGCAACAGAAATCTGGGAACTATTGCGAGCGCCAGAGGAGCTTCCACGAGAAATCGCTCCGTCAATCAAGAGTGCTGAAACAAACTCTATCCAAACGGAGTATTTCGAGCTCGATACTGTAGAGTATATACGAGCTCTCCGGGAGGTAGATGAGGCAGACTCAACTGTGGAGAAGGGCGATTCATTTGAGCGATTGGCAGTGCTGCTTTTTTCAGGGATATCCTTTCTTCGGAAGCGCGATCGAAAGCTCAGAACTCATACAGGCGAGATTGACGTCATCGTTGAGTATCTAGGATCAGATAGTTTGACAATATTTGACGAATATTCTCGGTTTATTTTAGCTGAATGTAAGAACTGGAATGACTCAGTTGGATCTGATCAGATCCGTGTATTTAAAGACCGGTTGAATGAGCATGGGCTTGATCTCGGGGTGTTCTTTGCTCGTAATGGGATATCAGGAGATACTGGTGCTGACGCATCAAAACGAGTACGAGATATCTTTCGGGATGAAGGAATTGCCATCATTGTCATCAGTGATTACGAGCTTAAACAAATAAGGAAGGGTATGAGCTTTTATGAAATACTCGATAAGAAGCTGTATGAATTGCGTTTTGCGGAGTGACTCTCACAGATATTATTAGTATGGCCCCTGAGTGTGTGTCCTTCCTAGCGCTTGGATTCTTGATTCCGTACTGTGGTTATACCCCCCAGCTGATCATATCCTCTATATTTAGCATGCAGTTTCTGCTACTTCCTGGATAAATCGGGCGCGCTCCATTGCTGTTGACCTATATTGGCGCCAAGCAGAATTAACAGTCTTACAAGTCTGTTAAACGCAACCCGCCGAATCCCCTCGAAACCCCGCGATCCCAACCTTCTTTGTAGACCGTTTTACACACCGCTGGCGCCGACGTACAATGACCTGGAAACGAGAGCCGCTGGAGAAAGACGAATTGACCGAGCTGCTCGACGTCGCAGAGACGTTCGATCTTGACCACGACTTCACGATCCGGACGTTGGTACACACCGGTCTCCGCGCTGGGGAGTTCGCCCAGCTCCGGAGCGACTGGATGGACTGGCAGAACGAACAGCTCCGGGTGCCCGTCGAGCAGGACGGATGGACGCCCAAGACCGAGCACGCCGCGCGGACGATACCCGTTCGTGACCCCGATACGCTACGAGTGATCCGCGAGTTCTTCAAGCGCAACGAAGCCGTGGGCGTGGGCCGGCAGGCGGTGTACCACCGCGTGACGCGCGTTGCCGACGAGACAGCGATACAGAAGAAGGTGACGCCGCACGTGCTCCGGCACACCTACGGAACGCTCATCGCCTCGAAAGGAGCGACGCCGCAGTACATCCGGCAGACGATGGGGCATGCCGATCTATCGAGCGCGAATACTTACATCGAGTACAGTGGGGTGCAATTGAATGAGGAAGCAAGCGAGGTGTGGGGATAGCGGTGGAGAACCATTCTGCCCATTGGATTGAAATAAGAGGATTATGTTACTGACCAACATGGCAAAAAGCATGGAAAAGGAAAAGTGGACAGTAGAAAGCGAGAGAATGGCATATCCAAGCCACTGTGAGATAGTTGAATCACGTTCGGGCTACGAGTGCATTATCGAATCACAACCTGTGGATCCACGATCCGAACAAGACTGGTTTGGAGTTGTACAAGAATATGAGGGTGCCTTAGGAGTGACTCCTTGTTCAGAAGGATATCGGGTTGTGTTTAGTACTGATAATAAGATGGAAGCAAAAGAGATAGCCACGGAGCTTGCAAAGGAATTAGACGCCTTTGCCTACCCATCCTTGCTATAGATCGACCGTTATTCTATTAAATATCTAAATGCTTTCAGGGTATCTTCGCCACGTTCCGTGATTTGAACTTGTTTCTCTCGTCCAATGCGCCGGGACTTGGCCCAATCTCTCTCAAGAATTGGCCCTATCAAATCTTCTAATGGTCCATACTTTGCTTTGTCAGCGCTAATATCACGATTAGCAATAAACGGAAGATCGTGTTCTTCGCCAAATTCAATTATCTCTATCTTCGTTAGTGGTCCTTCTGACGCCAAGTGATCGAGGATTAGTATTTGCTGTTTTTGCGGTGTATCCATATGGTATGCAGGGAGTTCATTGATATCAGAAATACCGGTAGCAACAGAGAGATCTCCATAGTCCTCAGCCTTGACATAGTACGGTTTAGCGTTAGTTGCCATACACGCGATCATGCCAGCAATAGCTGTTACTTTGCTCCCTGTGGATAGATTCACATGGATATCGTGATTGGCGTGTTCAGATATCGTTTGAGCAATTGTTCCTATTGAGTCATATAGATCGAAAATGTCGCAGTGGGCGAAGTCATATTCGATGTCATATTTTTCTAGCTTCCTTTCTACTTCATCAACGCATTCCTCGGCTTGATCGTCTGGTTGCTCATGCTTGATGAGAACGACCTTCTCAGCACTATACTTCTTGGCTGATTCGTAAACCCGTTCGGTTTCATAACCGACAGGCATGATATGAACCCTGAAGGAGACATTCATCATGAGTACTGGAAGACATGTTGCCGTGGATAAAATAGTGCGGGGTCAAAGAGAGACATAAAAACCTGTTGATAACAGGGATTAGTCTATGGTCTTGCTGTTTTCAGTGGTTTTCTTGATGTCGTTCTAAAAAAGACTATAGACGATTCTCGTGGCCATTATGTTACAGATGTAGAATAAGATGGTTTAGTTCTTCAAACCATCACGCAATTCAAGTCGGGGCGCGCCTTAGTATACGGCAAATAGGCGACATCGAAACCAACACGAACGACGACTTGGCGCAACGCAAACCTGCAACGCTGGCCTGCCAAAGCAAAGCGATGCAGGTTGTCCCCGCGTGCCTGATGGTCTGGGTCTGAGGTTCCGTGCTGGATTTCAGCAAGGGATCATATTAACCTTTGCCATTTTTGGCAAGTGGGTGAGGTATACTACGACGCTAACCAACTCAACAAATGAGCAAACCCACGAAATCGAGAAGTACAACGCTGACAAACTGGAATGACCTCCCCTCGGACACTCGGCGGAGGCTACTGAAAGCAATCGCAGTCACACAGGGAACGGACGAATTCACTCGTCGTGACCTGGAGGAGTCCATAGACGAGACGGACCTCTCCCAAGTCGTTGACGACCAGAGTGAAATCGTCGTCCGAACGAAGATGTTGAACAAACTGGTCGAGGAGGATGGCTATCTGACGAAGACGCACCAGAGCGACGGCGTACCCTTCGTCCTGTACGTCGGCGACCATGCAGACCCTGACGACCCACTAACTGGACTCACACCTTCCGAACTAAGCCGAATGGTTCGAGAGGTCCTGAAGAAGGAGGGTCGAGGGAATGCAAGTGTTGACCATATCGACTTCCGCTACATGGGGGAAGTCTGTACGAAGGTCAACATGATGTTGTCCGATACGGTACTCATCATCGTCTCCGACCCGAACGAGTACCGATTGCGGAAATCGGCACTCTCTGAAATCCGTAATCACATCTGAGAACCTGAGTCCTTTGCCGAGCTGGAGGTGACTCCACTCGGGAAAGCCTACCTTCGTAGTTGCGTCCGATAAGGAAGCGGCTGATGGGCCGCATCCAACTCTCCTTCAAGATACTGCCGTCCCTCACCTGTGATCGCATACAGATTCGTTTCCTCATAGATCGGGGCAATCAGCCCCGCCTGTGTAAGCTTCCTACAACGTTCCTCCACCCGGCCCTGTGATGCGTTGAAGCGAAACTTCTTCGACATGAATCGCGGTGTCGACCACGAATCTTCTTCTAGATGCTCGAGAATTCGCTCGTCAAGGGTACACATCCACCGGGCGGGCTTTCGATCCATTATGACTCAGTAGTCTCGCTAGCAGTAGGACCGTTGTTAGCACCGTTTCCGTTGAGGAAAACGCCATTCTCGGCATCATATTCTCCCTCCAGATATGCCTCACCTTCGTCAGTTATTGCATAGACGCCATTCCCGATCGGCCGAAGTAGGCCATTTTCTGCAAGCTTCTGGCAGCGTCGAGACACAGAAGAATGCGAAATTCTCACACTATCTTTCTCAGCCAGTTCACCCACTGGTTTCGGCCCGTCTTTTCTAACGGATTCGAGAATTCGATCATCCCAGATTGTCATCCAAGTTCCCGACTTCCTCATTGAAACTCATTTTGTCATTTAGTCACCTATATCTCATGGGATTCTCTAAAACAAGTTCTATGACTCTATTTGGTCAGTCGTTGCATTTATGCAATAGGCGACCATTGGCAGAATCAAGGAGCAACCAATCGGTATGTAGATGACTCTTGTAGGCAGATGAAGCCGGGACGACGCTGGACCCGTCGTCCCGATAAGGTTGTTCCGTCGGTGATCGCAATGACGGAAACCAACGCGGGGCATCAGCCCCACGATCAGACAGACGTATCGCCTGCCCAAAGACCTGACGACGCCGGACGCTGCCCGTGCGGCGCGAAAGCGGACGGCTACGACGCCCAGCTGGACGAAGCCACCTGCGAGGACTGCGCGGAACTGTGGGCCGATGGTGGCCTGACCACGACCGACGTTCAGGGTGGTGCCGATGCCTAAGGGCGTCCCGCGGGGCTACTCGGTCGACCACGAGAGCCCTGACGAATTCTCTGTTCGGTGCACTGACTGCGGCCTGCTCAAGCTCCACAGCTCCCGCGCTGGAGCACACAGCCATGCCGACAATCACGGTCTCGCGTGCGCGCCGACTGCGGTCAAGCCCCTCACGCGAGAGTCCGAACGGCCACAGCCCGGCGACGTCGCCACGCTCACCTACGAGAGTATCCGAAGCGAGAACACGATCGACGTGGGCGGGCCGATTCTCGACGTCGCTGCCCTCGAAGGCGACGAACTGGAGACCGAGACGGCCTGCGAGATCGTTGTCGAAGACTCCCGCGATGATCGAGTGATCCTGGCGCGCTTCGACCCCACCGGCGGACAGACGCTTGACGCCTACAGCGTCACGGAGGGCCAGAATACCTTCCTCGGCGAGCTGGTCGACGTCGACGTCAAGCCGGTGGCGACCGACGGCGGACGTGACCGCGAAACCAAGACGTTCCATCGTGCGGTGTGCGCCTCGTGTGGAGAAGAGAACGGGATCAACCTCCCGCGACTTCTGAAAGTCAGTGCAACGGTTGATCGGAAGATACACAACCGGAAGTACCACAGTGGGGCGCCCGCCGCGGAAGTCGAGACGTTCGAGGCAGAAGCGATCGGCCATGTTCCTGCCAACGCCCCACCGACGCCGGGCGACGTCAAGGAGGTGGACGCATGAGCCAAGCTGTCGAAGCCGACGACCGAAGCGACGAGCTGGAGGTAACCACCGACGAGGACGCGACGGTGAGCATCCTCACGAACGGTGATCCGATCCGCTCGTTCGCGGAAATCCTCAGCCCGGTCGCTGAAGAGTTCCGCGTTCAGCTCGACGAGGACGGCCTTCACACCTGCGCCGTCGATCCGGCGAACGTCGCGCTCGTCGACTTTACGGCCCACGCCCAAGGCTTCGATCAGTTCGACGTGACTGAACCGATGACCTTCGGCCTCTCCCTCTCGGCGTTCGAGAATGCCGTTTCGTGGGCCCGAAAGCGTGGTGGCGACGGCGACTCTGTCGCGATCGATATCTACGACGATCCCGCGCGGATGCGCGTTCGCGTCACCCGCCCGGACCAGGGCGTCACCCGCGTTACGGAGTGGTTCGGTGTCGATCCAGGGAAGATCCGCGATGAGCCGAACATTCCGGACCTCTCGCTGCCGGGCCGTGCAAAGGTCGACGTCAAGCCGTTCAACCAGGCCGTGCAGGCGATCGACAGCAACCACGAGTCGGCATTCGTGACCCGCGACGTCTCGACGTTCGTTCTCGGGAGTCAGGACGGTGGCGACACGACGCCGTCCGACGACGATAGCCCACAGGATGCAGTGATGTTCGCGGATTCGGCATGGAACGAAAACGGCGACGGCGCACCCTGCTCGTCGCTATTCAGTCTCGACTACCTGACCGAAATCGCCGAGTCGTGTAAGCGCGGGAAGGCCGACCGCTTGCTGGTCAAGTGGGGCGACGAGTTCCCCGCGCGCTTCGAGATCGAACACGATGACTGGGGTTTCGAGGCGACGTACATGCTCTCCCCACGGATCCAGAACGATGAGTGAGGGACCAACGAGCGGGATTGACCGCTACGGTCGCCAGGCCAACCACCCCGACGAGTTTCGAGCAACAGCCGACGAGATCGAAACCTTCGACGGAGGGCTTGCGCTGGGCTATCTCCGACGGCTGGAAGTCCTTCTCGACGCCTGTCCGGTTCGGATTTACGCTGCATCGTCACTGAAGCACCCGTGGCCGTACCGTCTCCAGAACGCCGCCGAGTGCTACCCAGCGAGCTTCTGGCGATCCCAGGACCGCATCCTTGATTCGGCAATCGGCAAGGACCTGAGTAACGAGGAGGTTCTCGACCACGCGGTCGAGCGTCACGCGACCGCGGTCGTCGCCAAGGACTACCTCCACGACCCCGAAGCGACCACGGAGAGCATCCGCAAGTTCGTCGACCTCTACGACCCCGACGTGCACCCGCGGGCGTTCGTCCCGCTCCAGCCGCCGTACGACGAGCACGTCGCGAAGGTCTACCCGCTTGTCGAGGAATCGCAACTGGACCACCGATACATGCTCGGCGGGCTGGCAACCGCGTCGCCATCAGAACGGATCGACGCCTTGCTGGCGTTCCGTCGGGAGATCGGTGAGGAGCCAATAGCGCACGGACTCGGTTGGGGACTCGACGACGAGCTGGTCGCGACGATCCGTGACGAGCCGACGCTGCTGGACTCGGTCGATAACTCAAGCCCGTCGCAAGCGGCTCAAAACGGGCAGGTGCTCGACAAGCACTGGCAAGCCCGGGACTGCCCCAACGTTGATGGGAAGTACCAGAACAGCGTCCACGGCGCCTTCGAGTTCGCGATGCTCGTACAGGCGACGCACCGGCTCACGGAGTTCAATGACGACTTCGAGGGCCTGACCGAGCAGGCTGGTCTCGGCGAGTTCGGAGGTGTTCGTGCTGATGACTGAGTTCGTGCTCGTCAGTTGCTCGAAGTCGAAACTCGACGGAATGCACCGCGGAGAGGACCTCTACGAGCCCAGCGACATCTTCGGGAAACGGCGGACGTTTGCCGAACGCGAGGGTGTCCACTGGGGCATTCTGTCGGCCAAGCACGGGTATCTCCGGTCGTGGAAGGCAGTGGAGAGTTACGAGCGTCACATCAGTGACCGGACGCCGGTCTGGGGCGCATTCGTACTTGACGATCTCCTCGCCGATCTGGAGTTCTACGGCGTGGATCAGGTGACGATCCTCGCCGGAAAGCGGTACGTCGACCCGCTGGTCGCCGAGCTGGAAGCGCGCGGCTACGACGTGGTCGACTACAACCGTGGTCTCCGTCCTGGTGAGCGGAAGCAAGCGCTCAAGAAGGCGAACGCGCCAGGGGAACAGTCCCAGTTGATCACTGACGGCGGTACTGACACGAGCGGCATCTCACATTTCGGGGGCTGTCTCTGATGGGCGCTCTCGGAGCTGCGGAAGACTCTGACCGCGATGACTGGGATGGCCTCGAGCTCTCGTATCACGCTGTCTCCCCGAACCGATGGACCTTCCAGAGCAAGAAGATCCGTCAGTGGGTCGAAGAACGGCTACGGGGACGGACTCTGAACGCCTGTGCCGGAAAAACGAAACTTGCCCACGACCACGAAATCGTCCGGAATGATCTCGACGAAAGCCGTGACGCCGATCTCCACGTCGATGTGTGTGAGATTGCGGACCACTTCGAGAACGAGTCGTTCGGAACGATTCTCTACGACCCGCCATTCTCGGAGAACCAAGCGAACGAGAGCTACGACCTCGGAGACGGCGAGGCGGTCGTCGCCGGTCGGGACGCGATAGCGAAACGCCAGTTCGACAAGCTGCTGAAGCCCGGCGGTCGGGTGATCCAGTTCGGATTTACGACCACCTGTATGCCCGCGTCGATGGACTACGACCGGCGCGAGGTGGCAGTCTGGAACACGCTCGGACGGTGCAACGACTACCTCTCGGTGGTCGACAAGAGACCAGGCCAGAGCGACTTTGGTTCGCGCTGGTTCGGCGGAACCGCCCGCGATGAAAGCACGGGAATTAGTCGGTTGGAGGGCGATCAACCGTGACCGATCTAGAGCCCATCGGCCCACGCGAGGCGATCGACCTGTACCTTGACGCCCGCCGTGACGACACCACGGAGATGACCCGCGAGGGACAGCTCTACCGGCTCCGCGCGTTCGCTACGTGGTGCGAGGAAGAGCACATCCACAGCCTGGACGAACTCGATGGGCGGGACCTCTACGCCTATCGCATCTGGAGACGTGAGGGCAACTACACCGACGCCGACGACGAGCTGGCCCCATCGACGCTACGCGGTGACCTCGCTACACTCCGGGCGTTCCTCCGGTTCTGTGGCGACATTGACGCTGTCCCACCGGAGTTCTTCGACCGCGTTCCGCTGCCGTCTGTCAACGGTCACGACGTGAGCGAGTCGACGCTCGACCCCGAGCGCGCCGAGCCGATTCTCGACTACCTCGGGGATTACGAGTACGCCAGCAGGACGCACGTCACCTTCCTGCTGCTGTGGCATACCGGCTGCCGGATGGGCGCACTTCGGGCGCTGGACGTCGACGATCTCGACCTGGAGGGCGAGCGGCCGAACGCGGATGGGCCGGGGATCCACTTTGTCCACCGGCCCGATACTGGAACGCCGCTCAAGAACAAGTCCAAGAGTGAGCGGTGGAACAGTATCAGCGACTACGTCGCCCGCGTGCTCGACGATTACGTCAAGGACCGTCGAGCTCGGGTACGCGACGAACACGGACGCGAACCGCTAATCTCGACTGCGAACGGTCGGATAGCCCGGACAACGCTCCGAAACACGCTGTACCGGGTGACGCGGCCCTGCTGGCGCGGTGAGCCATGCCCGCACGACGAGGATCCGGAGACGTGCGAGTACCGGAAGCAGGAGCGCATGAGTTCGTGTCCGTCGTCCCGATCGCCCCACGACGTCCGGAGCGGTCGCCTGACGTATTACAGGCTTCACGAGGTAGATCGGACGGTCATTAGCGACCGGATGGACGCGAGCGACGACATTCTCGACAAGCACTACGACCGGCGTTCTGAGCGACGGAAGGCCGAGCAGCGACGGAACCACCTACCCGACACATGACACCAATGTTCACCACCCGAGACGATACGCACCCTCGAAACCGAGCGCGGGGAGGGCGGACTGCTTTTCCGCGAACCGGACGGTGAGCGGAAAGCACGTCGATCCCGACCCGATTTGAGCTTGTGAGTCGCGCGCAGCGAAGCGAGCACGTCTCACAGTGTTCAAAATCGGGGAGGGCGGACTCGTTTTCCAGTTGATCCGTAGCTGATCAGATTTTTCGTCCGTCTTCGTTGGAATCGAAATCCTGTCAGGAACGAATGTTGGGGCTCTATCCCTGTCTTGTCCCTATCACCCTTTTATCCCTTCCTGCCGTATGATAACACACACCGTGACTGTCTCCCAGACGGACGAACAGACCATCGGCTCCCGCCTCGTACTCGACATCTGGCATCCCGACTGCTGGACGCTGGAGGTCACCGAGAGCGCGCCGGGCGGCCTGCTCGGCCACGGCGTGTACGCGATCGACGGGAAGGCCACCGGCCGGTTCACCGCCTACGGTCGGTGCGTCGAGGACGTCGCGACACTGGTCGACGCCGTCGAGGCGTCGCCGCTGACCGACGACGTCTGGGAGGCCGACCAGCACTACGCTACCGACGTCGGGGCGCCCGACTCAGAGAACGTGACGACCGGGCTGGTCGTGGAGTACGAACTCGAAAACAGCATCAACGACGCGCTCGTCTCGCGGGGGTTCCTCCCCGACGAGCCGGTCCGGATGACCGGCGGGCGCGAGTACTGGACCGTCGTGACCCACGCGGATCGCGACGCCATCGCCGAGCGCCTGGAGGAAATCCGCGAGGAGAAGTCGGCCAGCGTCAGGATCGAGTCGATGCGCGCGATGGCCGAGGGGCTCCGGGGCGGCGCGTTCCCGACCGACCGGCTCTCCGAGCGCCAGCGCGAGGTGTTCGAACTCGCCCGGCGCAGACACTACTACACCTGGCCGCGCGAGGTGAGCGCCGCCGATCTGGCCGCGGAACTCGACATCTCCGAGGCGACGCTGCTCGAACACCTCCGGAAAGCCGAGGCGAAGCTTCTCGATCCTGACTCCGCGTAAACGCGACGGAGCGTTTCTGTGTCGGCCCCCTGTGTACCTAGGTGAGGGGGTTAACCCTCGATCGTGTCTAGTCATCACTTGTCATGGCTACCGACACAGCCACGTCCGATCGATCCGACCGGAGTCTCGCGCGCGACATCGGCCCGCTGGGCGCGATCGCCACCGTCGTCGCCGGGACGCTCGGCGCCGGCCTGTTCGTCACGCTCGGCACGGCGAGTTCGACGACCGGGCCGAGCGTCATCCTGATCATCGCCCTCTCGGGGGTGATCGCGATGGCGATCGCGATCAACTACAGCTGGCTCGCGACGATCTTCCCCGCGGCGGGGTCGACGTACTCCTACGTGACGCGAGTGTTCCGGAATCGCCTCGCGGGGTTCGTCGCGACCTGGTCGCTCTGGCTGGGGTATATGGCCGCGGTGTCGGTGCTGGCGCTCGGGTTCGGCAGCTACTTGCAGGTGTTTTATCCGAGCGTCGACCCGCGATTCGCCGGGATCGGCCTGATCGCCGTGCTGTTCCTCGTAAACATGCTCGGCGCGCGCCGGTACAGCATCTCACAGAACGCCATCTTCATCCTGCTGATGGTCTCGATCCTGGTGTTGGTCGTCCCCGGGACGTTCACCGTCGAGGCGGGCAACTACACGCCCTTTTTCACGGGCGGGTTCGACGGCGCGCTCGCCGCCGCGGTGCCGCTGTTTTACGCCTACATCGGGATCGCCGTCGCCGGCGAGATCGGCGCCGAAGTGAAAAACCCCGAGCGGAACCTGCCGCTCGCGATGGCCGGCGGGACGCTCATCCTGATCGTGCTGTACATGTGGACCGCCGCAGTGATCTACGGCGTCGTCGGCGACTACACCGTGCTGGCTGCCTCGGACCGACCGCTCTCGACCGCCGCCGAGACGTTCCTGCCGCTGAACGCGACCGCTGTCGTCGGGTTCGGCGGGCTGCTCGCGACGGCGTCGAGCGTCCACGCCGTGATGGCCGCCGGCATCAAGCTGCCGTACTGCTGGGCGTGGGACGAGGTGTTCCCGAAGAAGTTCTCGGAGGTCAACGAGCGCTGGCGCACGCCCCACTGGTCGCTGTTTACGCTGTTTGCGGTGTCGACCGGCCTGACGTTCTGGACCGGCGGGCTCGACCAGGTCATCGCGATCGCGACGTTCAGCTACCTGATCGCCTACGGCGCGACGTCGTTCACCGCGATGTACGTCTACCTCAGGCGCCCGGAGCTGTGCGAGAAGGCGGCGTTCGACCCCGGCCGGTGGATCTTCGTCCCCGGGCTGCTCGGGCTGGGCGGCTGCGTCCTGTTGATCTCCCAGGCCTACCAGGGCTCGATGACGATCTACGTCCCGTGGCTCGCGATCGGCCTCGTCGTGTTCGCCGCGTTCTGGTTCCTGGGGAAGCGCTCCGACACCGACGTCGACGCCATCCTCGACACGCTCCCCGGCGTTCCGACCGACGAGTACAGCCCCGAACTGGTCGACGAGCCGACGATCGCCGACGAGGGGACGCCCGCAGACGACTGACCTAAAACTGCGATTCAAAACTACATCATGAGCGAACAAACCCGAACCGCGGTAGAAGAGATCGACTACGACGAGACGATCGAGCTGTTACAGGAACTCGTCAGGATCGAGAGCCCGTACTTCGAGGAGGAGGAGATCGTCGAGTTCGTCTACGACTGGCTCGACGCCGAGGGGCTCGACCCCGAGTACCACCCGGTCAGCGAGCCCGAGATCACCGGCTTCGAGGGCGCCAACGTGCTCGCGCGGAGCGAAGGAACCGATCCCGACGCGCCGACGCTGCTGTTGAACGCCCACCTCGACACCGTCAAAATCGTCGAAGAGTGGGACGAGGACCCGCTCTCGGGGCGCATCGAGGACGGCAAACTGTACGGACAGGGCGCCTGCGACATGAAGGGCGGCCTCGCGGCCATCATGGTCGCGTTCCGGGCGCTCGCGGACGCCGACCTGCAGGGTAGCGTCGTGTTTTCGGCGGTCGTCGACGAGGAAGGCCCCTACGGACTGGGCGCCGACCAGATGATCCGCGACGGCGTCACCGACGACTGCGACGCCGCGATCGTCACCGAGCCGGGGCCGATCCTCGCTCAGACCGAGATCGCGAACCCCGCGCTGATCCTCGGCGCGCGCGGGCGATTCCTCTACGATATCACCGTCAGGGGCCACGCCGCGCACGGCTCGCAGCCCGAGAAAGGCAAAAACGCCGTCGTCGACGCCGGCGCGCTGGCCGGCGCGCTCGCCGAGATGGACGTCGGCACCCACCCGAAGCTCGGCGACGGGTCGGTCTGCCCGCTGTCGATCGAGGGGGGCGGCGAGACGCTGTCGGTCCCCGAGTCCTGTCGCCTGCTGGTCGATCGCCACGTCGTGATCGGCGAGGACGAAGACGCAGTGCGGGCCGACGCCGAGCGCGTCGCCGCCGATCTGGATCTCGACTCCGATGTCGAGATCGGGTTCCGCGAGGCGCCCGCGCCGGACGTCCGGTACGGCCCCTACGTCACCGACGAGGACCACCCGCTGGTCGGCGCGCTCGAAGGCGCCTCGGAGTCGGTCACGGGCGAGGCGCCCGCGATCGGCTACTTCTCGAGCGTCGGCGACTTCAACTACTTCGGACACCGCGCCGAGCTGCCGACGATCATCGTCGGACCGGACGGCGAGAACATCCACGGCGCCGGGGAGTTCGTCTACACCGACGAGGTCGTCGACGTGACGCGGATGCTCGTCGAGGCGACAAGCGAGTACGCGGGCTAGGTCGTGATCGAACGCCCCGACGCCGACGCCCGTTCCGACGCCAATCCTCCCGACGCGCGCTCGGGCGGGCCGGTCCTGACCGTCCGGCCCGCGGTCGTCGAGCGCAACGCCCGGCGGGTCGCCGAGCGCTTCGACGGCGACCTCGTCGGCGTCACGAAGGGGCTCTCCGGCGATCCGCGCGTCGCCCGAGCGATGCTCGACGGCGGCGCCGCGGCGCTCGCGGACTCGCGGATCACGAACCTGCGGCGACTCCCGACCGACGGTGACGACTACGAGCGTCACCTGCTCCGGATGCCGTCGCCGAGCGAGGTCGACGCAGTCGTCCAGAGTGCCGACGTCTCGATGCAGACCGAGCCGTCGATCCTCCGGGCGACCGCGGCGGCGGCGTCGCGGTGCGGCGTCGAGCATCGCGTCCTGATCGCGGTCGACGTCGGCGACCGGCGCGAGGGCGTCCTGCCGGAGGATCTACCGTCGATCGCAGCCCTCGCGGACGACCTCGGCGGGATCTCGGTCGCCGGCGCGGCGGCCCATACCGGCTCACTCAACGGCGTCGTGCCGACAGCGGACGTGATCCGGCGGTTCGTCGACGCCGTCGAGGAGGCCGAAGCGACGCTCGGCCGGGAGCTTCCGATCGTCTCGGCTGGCAGCTCGAACGCGCTCTCGCTGTGTTTCGCCGGCGAACTCCACGATCGAGCGACCCAGCTTCGGATCGGCGAGGCGATCCTGCTGGGCACCGATCCGACGAGCGGCGACGCACTGCCGGAGTTCGAAACAGACGCGTTCGAGCTCTCGGCCGACGTGATCGAGCGCAAGGAAAAACCGTCAGCACCCGAAGGCCCGACCGGCCGGGACGCGTTCGGCGAGTCGTCGACGGTCGAGGATCGAGGCGTCCGCGATCGGGCGATCGTCGCCCTCGGTCGGGTCGACACGGCCGTCGACGGACTGACGCCGCGGCGCGACGGCGTCGAGATCGTCGGCGCGAGCAGCGATCACGCGGTGCTCGACGTGACGGACGCCCGCGGATCGGTACGGCCCGGCGACAGTCTCGCGTTCGACCCGCAGTACGGGGCGCTCGCCCGCGCCGCGGCGTCGCCGTACGTCGGGATCGACTACGAGTGACCGGCAGCCGCGTCCTGGTGGGCGCTACCGTTCGTTTGGTGGGTGCTACGGTTCGGGGCGATAGACCGCCCGAAACCGCAGCCGCCGGTAGTCCGCAGTCCAGACGCCGTCCCCGTAATATGCTGGCCGAAGCCGCTCCTCGACGGCCGCGACGACCGCCTCGCGTTCGCGCTCCGAGAGCGGCGCGAACAGCCCGTCGGCGAACACGTCCAGCCAGTTTTCGAGTCCGTCCTCGCCCTCGAGTTCGGTCGGCCGGTCGAACAGCGTCGCGTCCCGCACCTCGAAGCCATGCCTCTCCAGCCGCGAGGCGTACTCGCCGACAGTGGGGAAGTGCCAGGGGTTGTCGGCGTCGTAGCCGCGCTCGGCGAGTTCCGCGAGGACCGCGTCCACGATCGCCGCGACGTTGCCGTCGCCGCCCAGCTCCGCGACGAAGCGGCCGCCGGGTCGGAGCGCGTCGGCCACGGTCGAAACGGCTGCGTCCTGCTCGTCGATCCAGTGGAGCGCGGCATTCGAGAAGACGGCGTCGAACGGCTCGTCGAATGTCGCGGTTCGTGCGTCGGCCTGCCGGAACGCGAGTTCCGGGTGGTTCGCGCGTGCCCGCTCGATCATCTCCGCCGCGCTGTCGATCCCGACGATGTCGGCGCCGCTCGCAGCGATTTTACCCGTCAAAGCACCCGTTCCGCAGCCGAGATCGAGCACGCGCTCGCCCGCTGCAGGAGCGAGCAGTTCCAGCACGTCGGCGCCGTACTCGTAGACGAACGAGTGGTCGTCCTCGTAAGCCGTCGCGTCCCAGTCGGGCTCGTCGCGTGGCGACATCGAGTTGCAGTAGCGATCTGGCGGATATAAGGGCCGGGCGTCGACAGACAGAGTGGAAGTGGTCACCTCGACGCGCGCCGCCGCGGCTGTGCGGTCGGTGACATTAAACCTCCCGCGATCCCTACCTCTCGGTATGGGTGAATCAGACACGCTGTTGAACGCCGGGATCGGCGCCGTCGTGACGATCGTGACGTCGTTCCTGCCGTTCTCCCCGATTCTGGGCGGTGCGGTCGCTGGCTACTTGCAGGGAGGCACGAGAAACGAGGGCGCGAAGATCGGCGGAATCTCCGGCGCCCTGTCGCTGCTGCCGATGCTGTTTTTCGGCTTCATCATCATGCTCTTTCTCTTCGGCTTCGCCCCCGCGGATGGCGGCATCGTCTTCGGCTTCTTCTTGCTGTTCGTCGGGGCAGCCGCGGTCGCGTACACGATCGGACTGGGCGCGCTCGGCGGGTATATCGGCGTCTACGTGCTCGAAGAGACGGATATCGGGCGCGACGCTCGTCACGGCGGATCGCGCCGCGGCGGCGACGCGATTCCGGGCCAGTCGCGCTCGGACGACGAACGCTGGGGACGGGCCGACCAGGACGAGAACACGGATCGCCCCGACGAAAACGCCGGCTGGGACGACGACAGCGAGGCGAGTTGGGGGCACGACGACTCGGAGGTCGACGGCCGGGACCGCCGAGACGACGGCTACTGATCGTCGCTTCTTCTTCGGCGTCGGGTCAGGGGATCCCGGCGAGCTGATTCAGCGCGTAGGCGGTCCGGAGCATCTCGGCGCTCTGACCCTGCCCGAACACCAACTCATCCCGGTCGAGGACGTGTTCGAGCGTCTCCTGGGAGGCGTGTTCGGGCGCCGCGGCGATGCCGGCGTCGTGCTCGTCGACCCACTCCATGACGCGGCGGTCGCTCTTGCTGTCGCCCATCACGAGCGCGAACGGGTCGTCGATCCCGAGCACGTCGAAGGCGGCCTCGACGCCGACGACCTTGTTCAGTTCGAGGCTGCCGATCTCCGCTGCGTCGGCCTCGTAGTACGCCACGTCGATCCGGTCGAACGTCGTCGCGACGGCGTCTGGCAACTCGTCGGGCGCGACCTCGGGGAACTGGCCGGCCCGCTCTAACACGCGCCGGATCTCGGGGTCGGCGTCCGCGTAGAAGGCCCGCGCCCACGCGTTCGCCGGGACGCCGGCGTCCGTGTCGGCGCCGCTCCCCGCGCCGTCGCCGGTCGATTCGTCGTCTGTCGCGGCGCCGATCGCGGGGTCGTCGCCGGACGCCGCCGCGGCCGCGTCGACCGCCAGTTCGTCGACGACGACGGCCCCCAGCAGGTCGAGCAGGTAGACGAGCGCGTCGTCGATCACCTCGCGGGCGCGGGTCGAGCCCGTCTCGAAGTTGGGCTTGAGCGTCACGTTGAACTCGTTGCCCTGCAGGTGACAGCAGTGCCGTAACTCGTCGGGGGCGTCGGGAAGCACCCGCGCGCGGACGGCGTCGAACACGGACCGCGTCTCGGCGTCGAGATTTTCGTAGAGTAGCTGCTTGGTGTCGGCGCCGTGTCCGGGCGTGAACACGCCGGTGCCGGCCTCGTAGACGATCGAGAGATCGCCCGAGTGGACGATTTCGCTGCCCAGCCCCTGGATCATGAACCCCTTGACGTTTTCGAGCGTCTGGCCGGTACAGATCACGATCGGGACGCCCGCCTCGTGGAACTCGGTCAGCACGTGAAGGACGTCTCGGGGGATCTCGTTGTCGGTCCCGCCGGCCGACCGCAGCGTCTCGTCGACGTCTAACACGAGGACGTTGACCGCGCGGTCGTACTTCGCGTGGAGGTCCAGCGCGGCGAAGGCTTGATCGCGCGTCGCACGCGCGGCAATCTCGGCGAACGTCTCGCCGACGGCGAAGGCGCCGCGGATCTCGTCTTTCCGGTCGTCGAGTTCCTCGTTGGCGTTCTGCCAGTGTTCGAGCGCGACCCGCGAGTCCACGGGCGGGAACAGGTCGACGAACTGCTGGTACTCCCGGAGCTGCTCGGTGTCGAAATCGTCGTAGAGCCGATACAGCAGATCGTGTCGTTCCATACGCCCATGCGCGCGGGCACCGTCTTAACGATGTTGCGTTCGGCGATCGTCGCGCAGTCGCTCGATACACTCGGAGGCGAGGGGAAAGGATATGGCACGGGTACGGCGGGTGCCGGAGACGGGAGAGGGGATGTGGCTCGGCGTCCGGTGGGGGAAACCGGACGACATGGGGGAGACGGCCACGGCGTGCGGCCGGTACGGCCACGGGGGTTGGCACCCGCCGTCAGCTTCATGCTTTACTCGATAAAGAATAAATCTTTTGCTCTCCCGGGTACAGGAACGGAGTATGAAAGCTGTCGCAGTGCGCCGCGGCGAGGAACAGCCCACCGTGATCGAGAAACCCAAACCCGACCCCGAGGACGGCGAGGCGCTGGTGCGGACGCTCCGCGTCGGCGTCGACGGCACCGATCACGAAGTGATGAGCGGCGCCCACGGCGGGTTCCCCGACGGCGAGGACCACCTCGTGCTCGGCCACGAGGCCGTCGGCGTCGTCGAGGACCCGAACGGGACCGGCTTCTCGGAGGGCGACGTCGTCGTCCCGACGGTCCGGCGCGCCCCCGACGGCACCAACGAGTACTTCGAGCGCGGCGAGCCCGACATGGCGCCCGACGGCCAGTACTTCGAGCGCGGCATCGTCGGCGCCCACGGCTACATGTCCGACTTTTTCACCAGCCCCGAGGAGTTCCTGATCGAGATTCCCCGCGACCTCGCGGAGCTTGGCTTCCTCGTCGAGCCGATCAGTATCACCGAGAAGGCAAACGAGCACGCCTACGCCTCCCGATCGGCGTTCCAGTGGAATCCGGAGTCCGCCCTCGTGCTGGGCAACGGTAGCCTCGGCCTGCTGACGCTCGCGATGTTCGAGCACACCGAGGAGTTCGAGCGCACGTACTGTCTGGGTCGGCGCGACCGGCCGGACCCGACGATCGACATCATCGAGAAGCTCGGCGCGACGTACGTCGACTCCCGCGAGACGCCGGTCGACGAGGTGCCTGCCGCCCACGAGGGGATGGACTACGTGTACGAGGCCACCGGCTATCCGCCCCACGCGTTCCAGACGATCGAGGCGCTGGCGCCCAACGGCGTCGGCGCGCTGCTGGGCGTGCCCGACTCCTGGGAGTTCGAGATCGACGGCGGCCGGCTCCACGAGGAGTTCGTCCTGCACAACAAGGCGCTGATCGGCAGCGTCAACTCCCACGTGAAACACTTCGAGGCCGCCGTCGAGACGATCCAGCAACTGCCCGAGTGGCTGTTCGAGGACCTGATCACGGGCATCTACGACGTCGACAACCTCGATCCAGCCTTCGACGAGGGCGACGACGTGATCAAGACCGCCGTCGAGTTCGACTCGCTGTAGTCGCCGCGACGCGATCGGGCCCACAACGCCTGCCTCGTCCTCCCGATACTGCGACCGAACTCGTATCGCCCACCTCGTCCCGACTGTCTCTCTTGCTTGCTCGTCCCGTCGTCGCCGCGGCGTCTCGACGCCGCCGGACGGCCGTAGCACCCGCGTTATCTCCTCGCTGGCTTTATAAAAGACGGCCGCGAACCTTGTGGCATGAAGAACGTCGACGATCTCATCGAGAGCGCTGCAGAGCTCGCCGACCGCGGGCTCTCGAAGGGGGAGATCGCGGACGAGCTCAACGTCTCGCGCGAGACGGCGAGCTGGCTCGTGGAACGCAGCGGCGCCGGCGGCGCCGCCGAGGCCGTCTCGGCGCCCAGCCCGACGGCCAGCGGTCCGGACGACATCCACGTCGACTGGAGCGCGATCGGCCGCGACAGCAAGCGCCTCAGCCACGTCGGGACGGCGATGGCCGACATGCTCGCCAAGCACGGCGAGGAAGTCGACCTGACGATCGGCATCGAGAAGGCCGGCGCGCCGCTCGCGACCGTGGTCGCCCGCGAACTCGACACCGACCTCGGGACGTACGCCCCGCGCAAGCACCAGTGGGAGGAAGGCGACATGGAGGATCTGGGCGGCACGTTCTCCCGGAACTTCGCGCAGATCCGCGATCGCGAGTGCTACGTGGTCGACGACACGATCACCAGCGGGACAACGATGCGCGAAACCGTCGAGGCGATCCGCGAGGACGGCGGCGACCCCGTCGCCTGCATCGTGCTCGCGGACAAGCAGGGGATCGACGACATCGAGGGCGTGCCGGTGTACTCGCTGCTGAACGTCATCAGCGTCGCCGAAGAGTGATCGGCGTCGTCGAGGGGTGATCGGCGCCGCTCTCGGCGTTTCGACCGCAGAAAATCGCAGTCCGTTTTCGCGCCGCCTGGTTCTCGACCGAGCGCCCGGTGGGCTTACTCGGCGCTCTGCTTGGCGTCTTCGACGGCCGCGACCAGTTCCTCGGCGTTCTCGGTGAGCGCCTCGAACTCGCCGGCCGCGATCGCCTCGTCGTCGATCAGCGAACCGCCCGCGCCGACCGCGACGGCGCCGGCCTCGATGAACTCGCCGGCGTTGTCCGGCCCGACGCCGCCGGTCGGGACGATCGGCACCTGACCGAGCGGCCCCTTCACGCTCGAGAGGTAGCTCGGGCCCAGATCCGAGGCGGGGAACAGCTTCAGCACGTCGGCGCCGGCCTGGTATGCCTCAACGGCTTCCGTGGGCGTCGCGACGCCCGGCGCGACGACCGCGCCGTAGCGATTGCAGGTCTCGATGACGTCCTCGTGGGTGCTCGGGCTGACGACGAACTCGGCCCCGGCCAGCAGCGCGGCCCGCGCGGTTTCGGCGTCGAGCACGGTGCCGGCGCCGACCAGCACGTCGTCGCGGTCGGCGTAGCGGTCGGCCAGATCGCCGATGGAGTCGATGGCGCCAGGCGTGTCGGCGGTCACCTCCAGCGTCGTGACGCCGCCCTCGATCAGCGCGTCGGCCACGTCGACGACGTCGTCGCGCTCGACGCCGCGCAGTACCGCGATCACGCCGCTGTCCACGATCTGTTGCAGGTCCTCGTGCGTGCTCATGAGCGACACGTCGGCGGCCGCCCGGATAACTGCTTTTCTTTGCGTCGCGGCGGTCGCCGCGTCGTCGTCGGAGCGGCGCCGTCTGCGATCGAGCGCGGCCCGCCGCCCGTTCGTTCCTTCCGAACCGCTGTGAAAGGAGCAAACGAAAGGTCATTTAAACGTCCGGTGCCTATTGTCGAGTGAGAGCTTGGCCGTCGCACACCCCTCGACACCCCACCATGTCAACAGATAATTCCAGCCACGTGTATCGACTTCACTCCACACTGGAACTGCCGCTCGAAGACGTTCACGAGTTCTTCGACGATGCGGCCCTTCCGGACGGCGTCGAAGACGTCGACATCACGCGCCGAAACAACACCCTCATTCTCAAGGCGGTCGCCCAGGACAAGTCGATCAGCAAGTACACCCCGACGGCACAACTGAAAGCGAGCGTCACGGAGAATCGCGTCTACGAGGAGCCCGAGGAGGTCCGCCGCCGCGCCAGCGGTCCCCAGTGGGGCGACGACGAAGAGGAAGAAGAGCCCGAGTCCGAACTCGTCGAGTTCGCCGCGTTCAAGGGCGACCGCGAGACGGTACTTCAAAACACCACGCTGCAGTACGAGATGTTCCTCGTGCTCTGCGATATCGCCCGCGAGGCCGAGAAGGGAACGCTCACCGCCATCACCGAGAAGGACGGCGACCTGCAGGCCACCCGGATCGTCGACGGCGAGGAGCGCCCCAGCTCGATCGAGGTCGTCGAGGGCGCGGGCGACTCCGACTCCCAGGGCGGCGGCGTCGACTGGCGGAACAACGAGTTCATCAGCGACTGACGGTGCCTAGCCGTTAGGTACCGTTCTCAACTTCGTCCAGAGTCAGTTATCGGTGATTCTCCGTGGAATGCAGTCGATGGAATATGAGACTGCACTTTTATCTCACGTAAGAAGAGTTGTTTTCAGGGATGCACACATTCGCTGCTAAATTTGACGATATTGTACATGCAGACGATCTCCCTGCCCCATTTGATGCCTCTCAGAGGTGTGAATATTCTATTGAGACGGAGTCACTCCCTGATGAGTGGGGCGGCTGGTGTTGCTATCGTCCCGTATGGAATGGCAACGAGCGTTGCATTTGGCATGCCGAAGAGCCGATAAAGCGATCCAGTGATCTACATAAGGCACAAAAATATGAACGGACTTGGCCCCAAAGATTTGGTGAGGTTGATTTAACCCGGCGTCTTGATCATGCGTATCTCCGAAATTATGAGGTAGATGAAAATCGGCAAGAAGATCATTTCCAGCAGCCACTGTCTTTCAGCTCCTGCACTATGTTTGGTTCCAACTTTTACCACAGCGACTTTAGCCAATCTTCTTTCCGGAATGTCCGGCTAAACGGCTCAAATTTCGAGGAGTCCGTGTGCCGTTTTACCCTGTTTCAGGGTTGCGATTTGAGTGGGACAGATTTCAAGTACGCCAATCTTGAAAACGCGCGAGTTTTGAGACAATCTATCCAGAACGCCGATTGGATTGGTATAAACCTAAAAGACGCAAACCTTCACGACAGCGATCTCAATTGCTCAAACCTCCGTCTAGCGGAACTAAACGGAACTCGTTTGACGCAAGCAACAATGGAGGGATGCAATCTTGAGGAAGCAGAATTAGAAAATGCTGATCTACGGGATGTTGATCTCCGGAATGCAAAATTCTACGAAACGCTTGTCCGGAACGTCCGTATTAATGAAGGTACAGAATTCGGCGATACATCTATCTACGAACAAGAAGCTGATATGGACGCTAGTATCTCACAGGACTCAGGGTCTCGGACTGAACTAGGTGGAGTGCGTAGCGCTGTAGAACGTTTTGGCAACCGGTGTCGCAATCGGACGGACGACGCGGACTCTTTACAGAGTTCCATTCGTGTTTATCGGCTCTATCAACGGTTGCTCCGAGAAGCATCTCTTCCGGAGGACATTCGGCTGTTTAGGATTCGTGAAAAGCACGCAAGACGGAAACTCGCTCTAAGTGAAAGTCAATATCTGCAGTGGCTCAAACTAAGCTTTGATCGCTGGGTGATGCTGTATGGGGAAAGCCCAAAACGTGTCATTGGGGCGTCTGTCGGAGTTATCTCTATATTTGCTGTATTATATTCACTTATTGGAGGATTAGAACCTACCCCTTCTTCTGCGGGACAGTTTCTGTATTTCAGTGTAGCAACCTTCACAACTCTCGTATATGGCAATATTCGTCCCGCTAAGGAAACTACTCAGCTCTTGGCCAGTCTTGAAGCATTTCTCGGCGCTCTTCTATTGGCTCTACTGGTTTTCGTTCTTGGAAGACGGGCGACTTGGTGATCTATGTCTAATTTCTACCTTTTGTGAGTATCGAGACGATCTCTGAGAACTAACCTCTACTACTCGCAAAGAACTATTTTTGCTTCTTGATTAGGGAAAGAACGTGAATTAGTCTCGATCCTGCATCGGACGAGGACCAACATCGGTCATCCATTCATCCAATCCCTGAAATTCGACACGCTCGAATTCGCGAATAATTTTGGTTTCTGTAGGTTCTTCTAACTGTTCTCGAAGAGACTGCATGTCGTTCCACCCTCCTATTTCCAGAAGAACGCGAGGATGAATTCGCCACCGACTAATTGCCTGCCGTGCAAAGAAGATACGGAGATCGAGCGATGAAACGAGTTCAAAGTCCTCTTTGCCTGTCTCCTCTGCAGCTGCCTTGGCTGCGTCTTTCACGAAATTCTGTATTGAACGCATCGCGTACTGTATCAGGTCTTCATTGTGACTGACGTCATTGGCTTCTGCATACTCTTGCATGAACTCGTGAACGCTCCTGGGGAGATATGCTCTGCGGGGCCGCCCACGAGCATACTGATCATCTTCATCTTCCTCCGTAGGTATGAAGAGAAAGTATTTGTCCGGGGCAACATCACTCCGCTCAGCATGTTGAAGTTGGACATTGACGATCTCGGAGACTTTGAGCCCAACTTCTCCACCTAGCCGAATTGCCAGTGCCGTCGTAGGATCAGGAGCATTGTTAAGGAGCGTCCGGTATTCGTATCGGTCTAGATAAACCCGGTACTGACCCCGGGACAGCTCCTCTTTCTCCATACTGGCTCCAAATCAGGCGAGGGCCATAAATACTGCCATCGATTGGTTCTCTGAACGAGTACTGGTGGACCAATTCTATTCATGGATGGGGTAGAACTCTGGGGAAGGTTTTTAATCATGGCTGTAGAACATGGTGGTGAGAAGTAATGATGTAACTACTGAGCAAGTGACTTTGACCGCCCGAATCCCCGACGTTGGCAATCCGGACGGCCGAGCTGGTCTCCCAGCTGACAATCGATCTGGCAATCTGATTGTCCCACTGGGAGTTATTAATGGTTTGTGTTGCGGCGTCGGCGGCAGTGAGTCCCAACTCCATCCACGAATCAATGCACGAAATCAGCGGATACGAGAAGCGAATTCGAGACGAACACGGGCACCAGCCCAGTGTTGATGACCAAGTAGCCCTATTTCCCTTCCTCGTTTGGTTGGAGCTGACCAATCGAGATAATGCCCTGACGGTGGGACCAATTAGGGAACACGTCGAAGAGTACGGAATCGACCTCAACCACAACGTCAACACGACACTGGGCAACCTGCACGACCTAGGATTGCTCGCCAGATACTATCCGGACGCAGGAAATGATGCGATCATCGTGAGCGAGCGTCTTGATGACGTTGTATTCGAATCTTGGGAAGAGGTCACCCTGAGGGACCAGCAAGCCCTCATTGAGCACATTCATGAGCAGGAAGAACAGCTTACGGCGTGGGCGGACGGCGGAGTAGTACCACTCCGACGAATCCTCGCTGTAGAGTTCGATGTCCCCCCAGAAGAGGTAGAAGACCATCTACACACTGGGACTATCGACGAGCAGCGGGAGAAACTCAACGAGGCAATCAATGTAGTTGAAGCCCATGAGGAAGTTGATAGTCGGGACTCCTATGGGCGAGTAGAGTGGCTACACAAGGGTTACCGTTACTGGGTACCTAGTGAGGTCCTCAGTGGGGGTGTCGTTGAAGGATGACGCCGATCGCTCTCTTGGTAACGGGTATCCTCGGAGCTGTTGCTACAGTCGTACTGAGTGGCATCTTCGGTCGATCTACAAGTGGTGGGTATCTCTAGCGGGGTAGTTGGATTAAAAAGGAGATAAGCTATTCCTCCGGGGTGCTAAGATACTCGTTGCAGGTATTATTGCTACCTCTCTATGGTCTCTAGTTGCAGCCATGGGTCCGGGGTTAATTGTGCTTGTTATGGTTGGTGGCTTAGTCTTGCTAAACCACTGTGAGATCGAGAATTGGAACCTCAGCTGAAACTCATCACCATGGCACCTAATTGAGTATTTACAGATCTCCGTCAACCTAGGTCGCCGCACCAAGCATTGATCCTTGTTAGAATACTTGTTGGAGGGGCCCTGCCTGGTGGACGGTTTCATGTGTTTCTCGCACCTCCTCGAATGATAGATACCGAAGGGTAGAGTATTTCGATTGGTCAAGCACTTTCTTGAATGTCGGTCGATTCATTTCCTCC
Organism: Natronoarchaeum rubrum; assembly: GCF_024494695.1. The sequence continues at coordinate 481,513 of NZ_JANHDP010000004.1, forward strand.
CAGACCTTGTCCTCATCGTCCGCAGGAGCCACGATATGCATATTTACTCCTACGTTGGGAACTCTTGCAGTGAAGTCCGTCATTCGGAGTATCCCACTATAGATGCTCGTCGTACTTTCTACTTCGAACATCCCAACGATGACATCGTCTTCAAGCCAGATCACGTCGACATATTCGATAATCCGGGTCACGGCCTGACTGAAACCTGGTAGATTCAACTGTTCAATACAGTCTTCGCCTAATCGGTTACCGTCGTAAGTTCGATTTGCTCCACTTGGTCGATACTGCCGCGAAGCTCGTCGAAGTGTCCCGCAACGTCCTCCGACAGCTCAACTGAGCTGTTACCGTCCTGTCGCTGCTGAATCTCGCATTCGACTGCCTGCCGAATAAGTTGTGACAAGTACTGAAACTCGCTTTCTTCGTCCAGATACTGCTCCCAGCGTGCTTTTCGTTCCGGGTCAACCCAGAGGTTCACGTTTTCCTTGTCGTAGTCTTGTTCGCTGTCTGGCATTGCCGCACGGCCGATTAGCCTCTTGGTGCATAACGTTCATGCACCAGACTGTAGAAATTATACTCGATTATTACTTTCGCGAAAGTATCAATATTCTCCAAACACCAGTAGTGTTTAGCATGAATCCGGATCGTTTTGCGGAGGACAGGGACTTTGCTAGTGAGATTGTTGGGCAAGGAATGAGTAGAAACGTGTTTGCAAGAGTCTTTGAGATACAGCGGCATCTTGAGCAAATTCAGGAGTCCGTTGAGCAGTTGAAGGCTTTTCAGGATCGCTATGATGAAGGACAGATGACGCGTGAGGTAGCGAGCGGGGCTCTATTTGGAGTGAAACAGCTGATGCGTTCATTAGATTCTATTGAATATGCATTTCCTGAATTGGGTGAAAAGGTTTGGTTCTCTGGATTTCAGGAAGATGTACATCACACCTTTTGGCGGGTTGAAGACGAAAGATTCGATGCTGCACTTAATTTTGAAGGGGAGGATCTTGGAGGGCTCTATAGAGAAGTCAGTAATATTCTAGATAACATTTCCGATTCAAACCATACTAGCCCTATTAACCAACTTCAGCGTTTTCTGGAACGGTATGGTGATGAGTTCAATACATATGACGCACCAGACGAGTATCACAAAGAAGTCTTTGAAGCACGTGATCTCTTCTGCTTAGGCTATTACTCAACAGGATTGATTGTACTAGGAAGAGCTGTAGAAAGAGCAATTCTACAATTAGGAAATGCTCGGAAAATCAAGTCAGTAAACGGATTTAGCCCGCACACGGATTGGGACTCAGCGCGTTTCTGGGAGAGAGCGGAAGCATTGTACAATCTTGATATGCCAGATGACTCGGGTAAGATGATTTCTAAGCGCCAATATCACCTGATTCAACTTTTGATCGACTATCGGAACAAGGTAGCTCACAAAGACTATCGTGAGATTTCCAAGAACGATGCGGCTCGCATGATGGGGCAGGCTCTTGATTTGCTCGCAGAATTGGAAGAGACAAGAGAGAAGTTGAACAAAATGGCTGACGATGAAATTCACAAAAGGGACAACGTGTCTGTATCAGTATGAGAATGGAATTAGTACATAGCTGGTAGGCACCTATCCAACGGTAACGAGTTCATCAGCGATTGAGCGTACGGCACCGCCGCCGATCGAACGTTCCTCGGGTAGTCTCGAACCGACTGTCAGTAGCTACACCACTCCACAGTCGACGGTTCTGGACCTCTGGCGCTCGCTCGCCCCCCAACACTATCTCGCGCCGCATCGGCACTGTCACGTATGAGCGAGAGGGGCGATGCCGACGGTGCCACCAGCGTTGCGATCGCCTGTCAGGGCGGCGGTAGCCACACGGCGTTCACCGCGGGCGTTCTCGAACGAGTTTTGCCGATCTTCGACGGCGATTCCTACGAACTCGTCGGGCTGAGCGGAACGTCCGGCGGGGCCGTCTGTGCGACAGCCGCCTGGTACGGCTTGCACGTTCGCGGGACGGAGTACGCGGCCGCGACATTGGAGTCGGTCTGGCGGGATTTCGCGGCGACATCGCCGTTCGAGAGGGTCGCTAACGCCTGGTTCGTCGCGCTGGCGAAGTTCGCCGCGCGAGGCGGGCCGATCCCGCTGTTCAGCCCGTACGAACTACCGTACACCAAGTTCGGGCGGGATCAGTTTCTCGACACTCTCGAGACGCACGTCGAGTTCGATCGGATTCCGGATCTCGCCGCCGACGCGTCGGCGGACCTGATCCTCGGAGCGGCGGACGTCACCGAGGGCGAGTTCGAGACGTTCGTCAACGAGGAGGTCACCGCCGAGACGGTGCTCGCGTCGGCGGCGATTCCGACGCTGTTCGAGGCTGTCGGGATCGGCGACCACTGGTACTGGGATGGCCTGTTCTCGCAGAACCCGCCCATCAGGGATTTCCTCACGATGCCAGAGACCGCGTCGGAAAAGCCGGACGAGATCTGGATCGTCCAGATCAACCCCAAGCACCGCGAGGAGGTCCCCGAGTCGGTGGAAGACATCGCCGATCGGCGGAACGAGCTGTCCGCCAACCTCTCACTGTTTCAGGAGGTCTACTTCATCGAGAAAATGAACGACCTCATCGAACGCGGGAGCCTCCCGCAGCAGTACAAGCCGGTCGAAGTCGAGTTCGTCGACCTGGGAAGTGACCTGCCCGCGCCGACGAAAATCGACCGGGATCCGGAGTTCGTCGATCGGTTGCTCCAACGCGGTCAGCGACGTGCCGAGCGCTTTCTTCGAAGTCGGCGGTGAGTCGACGCTCGGCGGCTGGAGTGAACAGCGGCGTCGTCCCGTCGGCGCCGGTAGCTGGCGTCCGTAGCAGCCGGCGGCATGTCGTGCTCGTCGTACCGATTCCGTTCTGTCGATCGCTCCGGGCCGCGTCCGACGCGCGTCTGACGCCGACGGCCCACCCCGACGCAGTCTTGCATTTGAGCCCGTTTGAACGGTAGCATCACTTTATAAGTGACAACCTTGCAGCATCTACTGTGCAAGCACTCGTGAATGCAGTCGACGATCGCACCGAGACGAACGACGACGTACCGATCGACGCCAGAATCGCCGAGGCGGTCGCCGAAGCGAAGGGCGTCGACACGCTCGATCTCGACCCGATGTACGGCGTGATCGATCCCGACGCGCTCGACGCCGCAGTTCGATCGATGGACGCCGAGGGGTCGGTGGCGTTCGAGTACGAAGGATTCAGCGTGACGGTCACGGGCGACGGACGGATCGACGTCACCCGGCCGTCGTAAGCGCGTCGGCAGTTTTCGGACGCCGATCACGCGCTCAGCGCCAGCACCTCGACGAGCGAGCTTCCGACCATCAGCCCGCCGCCGAACCCGCCGACCCGCGCCATGGCACGCCGCGATTTCGCCTCTGTCCAGTCGGAGTTCGTGTTCATGTGCTCCTGCATCGCTTCGACGCCGCTGCCGGCCATCACCGATCCCGACCAGCCCAGCAGGCCGACGCCGAACGCGAGCGCCCCGACGCCGAAGGCGATCTCGACGGCGCGCAACCCCGTCCGCCCGGTGGCGATCAGCGCAGGAATCCCGAGGACGCCGACGAGCACGCCGACCGCGAGACCGCCCCCGACCAGCCGGAGGCGCCGAGCGGCGCTCATCAGTCGACTGCGTCGCGCATGCGCGGATCGAGCGCGTCGCGCATGCCGTCGCCCAGCAGGTTAAAGCCCAGCACCGTGATCGCCAGGAACAGCCCCGGGAAGAAGGACATCCACCACTTCCCGGTCTGGAGGCCGTTCTCGACGCCCTTCGCGAGCATCAGCCCCCAGGAAGGCGTCCCGGCCTGCGCGCCGAACCCGAGGAACGACAGGGCGGCGATGTCGATGATCGCCAGCCCGAAGTTCAGCGTCGACTGGACGGTGATCGGCGCGAGCGTGTTCGGCAGGACGTGCCTGACGAGCACGCGCGGGTCGGTCGCGCCGATCGCGACGGTGGCGTCGACGTACTCGTCCTCGAGCACTTTCAGCGCGGCGCCCCGGACGACGCGGGCGAACCGCGGGGTGTACACCAGGATCAGCGCGATCACCGCCTTCCAGAGGCCCGCGCCGAAGATCGCGACTAGCGCGAGCGCCAGCAGCAGCGACGGGAACGCCAGCAGCACGTCCATCGTACGCATGATGACGTTGTCCGTGATATCGCCGTAGTACGCCGCGATGATCCCCAGTCCGACGCCGGCGGCCGTCGAGATGCCGACGGTGATCGAGCCGAACTTCAGGGCGATCCAGGCGCCGTACAGGGTTCGCTTGTAGATGTCCCGCGCCGAGGCGTCCGTGCCGAACAGGCCGGTGGCGTCGGCCGCGCCGGTCCAGACCGGCGGCGCCCGGTCGGCGATCGTCCCGCCGAGCCGGGAGCTGCGGAGCACGCTCACGTCGTAGGACAGCCGCGCGTACAGGCCGACGAACAGCATCCCGAAGATGATCGCCAGGCCGACGAGCGCGAGCCGGTTCGACAGCAGCTCCGAGAGGAACGGCGAGTTGCGCAGTCGGTCGAGGAAGCTTCGCGACTCGGTCGCCGTGGTGGTTTCTGATTCGACGCTCATTGCTGGATGCGGGGGTCGAGGTAGCTGTAGGTGATGTCGACGCCGAGATTAACGAGCGTAAAGAGCAGCGCGAACGTCAGCACGATCCCCTGAACGACGGGGTAGTCCGAGTCGCTGATCGCCTCGACGAGCGTCGTCCCGACGCCGCCGATGCCGAACACGGTCTCGGTCAGCACCGCGCCGCCCAGCAGCGTGCCGAACTGGATGCCGATGACGGTGATAACGGGGATGAAGGCGTTCCGAAACCCGTGTTTCAGCACCGTGATCTTCGCGCCCTGACCTTTCGCGCGAGCGGTCCGGATGTAGTCCTGCCTGACGACTTCGAGCATCGAGGAGCGCATCATCCGGGAGATCAGCGCCATCGAGTAGACGCCGATGGTCATCGCGGGCAAGAACAGGTGCTGGACGGCCGAGAACCACGCGTCGGGGCGCCCGAGCAACAGCGTGTCGACGGTGACCATCCCCGTCAGCGGCAGTTCGCGGCCGAACAGCACCCAGTGATCGTCGAGGAAGATCGTCGAGCCGATCCGCCCCGCCGCCGGGAAGATGCCCAGATACGCCGAGAAAAACAGGATCAGCAGCGGGCCGGACCAGTAGATCGGGACGGAGATGCCGGTGAGCGCGCCGACTCGGGTGACGTGGTCCGTCAGCGAGTCCTGCTTGACCGCCGAGACGATCCCGAGCGGGATGCCCAGCGCGATACCGATCGCCTGGCCGTACAGCGCCAGTTCGACGGTGACGGGCAGGCGCGTCTTGATCACCTGGCTGACGGGGTTCCCGCGGGACACCTGGTAGGAGTCGCCGAACTCGAACTGCGCGGCGTCGACCAGGAATCGGCCGTACTGGACGTACAGCGGGTCGTTCAGCCCCAGGCTCTCCCTGACCGCCTCGACCTGCGACGGCGGCGCGCGCTGGCCGACGATGAGGCGGGCTGGATCGCCCGGCGCGAGGTGGAGGATGGCGAACACGAGCGACGCCACTCCGAACAGTACCGGAACGAGCAACAGCAGCCGTTTGAGGATGAAGCGCTTCGAAACCATGAGTGAGTCGCGGGGAGTGGCCCCTCGCGGGGGTCAGTTCAGCGACACCATTTCGAGGTACGGACCGCCGACCGAGCTGACCGTGTAGGAGTCCTCGTCGACGGCCTCGTTGACCGCGCGCAGCGTCTGGGCGTAGTCGATGAACACCCACGGCGCCTCGTCGTGGGCGAGCTGGCTAGCCTCCTCGTAGAGGCTCTGTCGGGTCGCCTCGTCGTAGGACGCCTGGGCCTCCCGGACGGTCTGCATGTACTCGTTGTTCGCCCACGCCGCCGCGTTGAGCGGGCTGTACCCCTCGGTGTCGAAGCTGACCCAGTCCTGGCCCTCCGGCACCTGTTCGAGGTCGACCTTCGGGTCGAGCAGGACGTACATGAAGTTGTCCGGGTCGGCGTTGTCGGTGTACCAGCCGAGGAAGCACGCGTCGTGGCGGCCCGCGTCGGTGTAGTCAAGGTACGACCCGAAATCCGAGAACTGGTTGATCTCGACCGACATCCCGATGTCCTCCAGGTCCGACCGGACCTGATTGGCCGTGTCGACCGGGCTCGGGTTGTACCCCCGCGGGTTCGAGAACGTCGCGAGCTCGAAACTGAGCCCCGTCGCGCCAGCTTCTTCCAGCAGCGTCTGAGCCTGCTGTTTGTCCTGCGGGTAGGGTTCGAGGCTATCGTTGTGCCCCATCACGTCCGGCGGCAGGGGCTGGGTCGCCTGCTCGGCGAACCCCTGGTAGATGTCGTTGACGATCGCCTCGGTGTTGACCGCGAGACTGACCGCGCGCCGGACCTGCCTGTTGCGGAACGCCTCGACGCGCTCCATGTTGAACGCCATGTAGCCGACGTTGATCCCGTTCTTCGACAGCAGCGACGCCGAGCCGGAGTTCTGGACCTGCTGGGACGACTGCGAGTCGAGGTTGTCGGTGATGTGGGCGTCGCCGTTGATCACCTCCTGGACGCGCGAGGAGTTCTGGCCGACCGTCGTGAACACGACCTCGTCGACGTTCGGACCGTCACCCCAGTAGTCGTCGTACGCGCTCAGGCGAACCCGCTCGTTGCCGTTGTCGAGTTCCTCGAACGTGAACGCTCCCGTTCCCTTCGGATCGGTGCCCAGTTCGACCTGACTCTCCGGATCGGCGCCGAGATTTTCGATCTGGGCCTGCGAGAGGATCGCGGCCGCGAACATCGCCAGGTTCCGCAGGAACGGCGCGTACTGCTGGACGAGTTCGATCGAGAGCTCGTAGTCCGAGCTCGCGTCGACGCTGTCGACCCAGTTGCCGAAGGTGAAGGCGCCGTACCCCGAGCGGTTCTCGCCGAGGTAGTAGTCGTACTCCTCGTCGATGAACCGCCGGATCGTCGCCCGCGCGTCTTCGGCGGTCAGCTCCTCGCCGTTGTGGAACTGGACGCCTTCTCTGAGCGTGAGCGTCGCCGTCGTCCCTTCGAGGGAGTACTCCGTCGCGAGCCCCTCCGTCAGCTGTCCCCCGCTCCCGGGCTCGAACTGTATCAACTGGTCGTAGATCTGGTTGGTCACCTTCGCGACCTCGCCGCTGGTCGTCTGCTGGGGGTCGTAGTTCTCGGGGTGATCGCCGCGCGCGTACACGAGCGATCCGCTGCCGTCGCCGCCGCCCCCGTCGAGGCAGCCCGCCGTCGCCGTCGTCGCTACGGCTGCGCCCCCCGCCGCTTTCAGGAAATCCCGCCGGCTTGCATCGTGCGACATATGTAACTATAATTCATGCTATTATTAAATGCGAGGGGTGGCGATCGACGAGAAACGGACTGGACGGAACGGCCGACGGAACCGGTCAGCCGTCGTCGACTAAGTGGCAGGCCGCGCCGTGGGCTCCCTCGCCGCGGACCGGCTCCTCGCGCTCGCAGGGCGTCTCGAACCGCTCGCGGAGCAGTTCCGCCGCGGCGTCGCGGTCGCCGTCGACGAGGTGGCCGGCCGCTCGCCTGACGACTTCGCCGACCTCGCCGGTCGGGCGCTCGTCGAACTCGCGATCGAGCAGCCGCCCGACCAGCACATCGCGGTCGGCGCCGCCGTCCGTCGCGGTTTCGATCGTCTCGGCCTCGGCGTCGGCGCTCGGCCCGCCGCCGCCGTGGATGGCGTCGGCTGAGATCTCGTCGGCCTCGACGCGCTGGCGGAAGTTCATCGCCGCCCGAAACGTCGACTGCTCGACGTCCAGTCCCTCCGACGGGATCACCTCCGGACAGCGCGTCCGGAAGTTACAGCCCGACGGCGGATCGACGGGGCTCGGAACGTCGCCCTGCAGGATGATCCGGTCGTCGGTGTCGGCCAGGGGGTCCGGTCGCGGGATCGACGACAGCAGCGCCTTCGTGTAGGGGTGGCGCGGATCGGCGAACAGCTCGGCCGTCGGCGCGGACTCGACGACCTTCCCGAGGTACATCACCGCGACGCGGTCGCAGATGTGCCGGACGACGCTCAGATCGTGGGCGATAAAGAGGTACGTCAGCCCGAACTCCGACTGTAGGTCCTCTAGCAGGTTCAGGATCTGGGCCTGCACGGAGACGTCCAGCGCGCTGACGGGCTCGTCGGCGACGATGAAGTCCGGGTCGACCGCGAGCGCCCGCGCGATGCCGACGCGCTGGCGCTGCCCGCCGGAGAGCTCGTGGGGGTAGCGCTCGAACTGCCCCCGTTCCAGCCCGACCGCCTCTAACAGTTCGAGCGCGCGCTCGCGTCGCGCTTGCCGCTGAGACATGTCGCCCGTCTCCTCGGGCAGCCCGTGGATCTTCAGGGGCTCGACGACGGTCTGGCCGACCGTCATCCGCGGGTCCAGCGACGACATCGGGTCTTGGAAGATCATCTGGAGGTCCTGCCGCTTCGCCCGGAGGTCGTCGGCGTCGAGCGTCGTCAGGTCCTCGCCGGCGAACAGGACCCGCCCATCGGTGGGTTCGAGCAGTTGCAGGATCGACCGGCCGGTCGTCGACTTCCCGCAGCCGGACTCGCCGACCAGTCCCAGCGTCTCGCCCTCGTAGACCTCCAGCGAGACGCCGTCGACCGCCTTGACCGTCTGGGGCTCCGAGGAGAGCCACTTGTCGAGCAGGTCGTCCGCCCGGGAGAAGTACTTGCGGAGCCCCTCGACCTCCAGCAGCGGGTCGCCGACGAACGTCTCGGACTCGCCGGAAATCGACGGCGCCTCGACGCCGTACTCGCTCTCGTCGAACGACTCCATGACGCACTTGGCGGCGTGATCGACGTCGTCGGGGCCGTGCTGGAGGTAAGGGATCTCGTTCCCGACACACGCCTCGTGGGCCCAGGGACACCGCGGCGCGAAGTTGCAGCCGTCGGGCATGTCGACGAGGTCCGGGACGTTCCCCTCGATCGGCCGGAGCCGGTCGCTGTCCTCTCGCGGGATCGACTCCAGCAGCGCGTACGTGTAGGGGTGCGAGGGGTTGTGGAAGATCTCCTCGACCGGCCCCTCCTCGACGATCTCGCCGGCGTACATCACGGCGACCCGATCGCACGTCTCGGCGACGACGCCCAGGTCGTGGGTAATAAACAGCACCGACGTGCCCAGATCGGCCTGCAGGTCGTTGATCAGTTCCAGAATCTGGGCCTGGATGGTCACGTCCAGCGCCGTCGTCGGCTCGTCGGCGATCAGCAGCTGCGGGCGACACGCCAGCGCGATGGCGATCAGCACGCGCTGGCGCATCCCGCCGGAGAACTCGTGGGGGTACTCCTCTAAGCGCTCCTCGGGCTCCGGGATGCCGACCGCGTCGAGAATCTCGATCACGTCGTCGACGACCTCCTCGGGAAGATCCCGCCCCGGGAACACCTCGCGGACGGCGTTGAGCCACGAGTCGCGGCGCTTGGCGCCGTAGCGGTGCAGCTGGAGGCTCTCGGCGACCTGCTCGCCGACGGTCATCGCGGGGTTGAGCGACGTCATCGGATCCTGGAAGATCATGCTCATCTCGCCCCCGCGGACGTCCCGCATCGCGGCCTCCGGCGCCCGCGCGAGGTCGACCGCGCCGCCCGCGACGAACTCGTCGGCCCGGTTCGGATACTGCTCCGCGAGCCGCTCGGCGAGTTCGGCGTCTCTGAACAGCACCCGGCCGTCGACGATATCCCCCGGATCGTCGACCAGCTGCATCGCCGAGAGCGCGGTCACGCTCTTGCCTGACCCGCTCTCGCCGACCAGCCCGACTGTCTCGCCGCGCTCGACCGTCAGGTCGACGCCGTCGACAGCCTTGACCGCGCCGCGCTCGGTGGTGAACTGCGTCCGCAGGTCGCTGATCGACAGGAGGTCCGTCACTATGTCATTAGGGATCGTGATAAATAATAACTGTTTGCGTGGTCGGAACTGGTGCGCGGCTTCGGAACCGCACGGCGTTTCGCGCCGCTGAAGCCTTTTTGTCGGATGCCGCTCCCGATACGCACATGGGCAGCATCGACGACGCCGACCGCGCGGACGCCGTCGCGAGCCGCGTGCGACCGGTCTGGGATCGGGTGATCGAGGACGCGGCGGCGACCGCCGAGGCGTACCGCGAGGACGGCTGGGACGCCATCGTCTGCCACCCAGGCGACGTGACCGCGGTGGGGGACGCCGACGTCGAGCGCGCGGACGCCCGCACCGGGATCGACGTGCTCGTTCCGGACGACGAGTTCGAGCGCGTCGCCGCGGCGGTCGAGGGGACGGGCGCGTTCGACGAGGTCGACGTCTTCCGGGCCGAGGAGAACGGGATCGTCTTCGTCGTCGCGGCGCTGGAGAACACGACGGCCGAGACGACGATCCTCGTGCCCGCGTACTACGACGTCCGGAGCGCCGAGAACTTCCTCGCGACGATCGCCCGCGAGGGCGAGCTGCGCCTGCACGTCCGGCCGCTGGACTGCCGGCGTGTGTTCACGTTCGCGCAGGACGACCCGTCGCCGTTCTTGCCGGCGGACGGAGGCTGAGTGACGCGGGTTGTCGACCGGTCTCCGCGTGACCGATCGGCTGATCATCCCCAGGTGCCGACGCACTCGTTGGACTAATCGGCCTTCTTCTGGCTCGTCGTCGGCCTCCTTCGTTGCTTCTCCAACCGTCGGCGTTCACCCGTCGTCTCGGCGAAGCAACCGGGCAACTGCGCCCGCGCCGAGCGCCGCGGCGGCGGCGGCGATGCCGAACCCCGGCGTGCTGTCGCCGCCGCCCCCGCCGCCACCGTCGTCGCCCTGATTGGCTTCCGGGCCCGCCGGTCCTCCGGCCACCGACCTGATCGGGACGACCCGCAAGTCGAGGAAGACGAAGTCATCCCCGCACGCGCTCGCCTCGTTGACGATGAACGTGGTGTCCGGTTCCGGTCCCGGATCGCCCGCCTCAGTCAGCACGTCCAGTTCGATGATCGGCGCCGATCCGGTGCGTCGATCCATCAGGAAGCCGGTGTACGCCTGCGTCTCGTCAGGCGACCACTCCGCTTCCTCGCAGCCGCTGACCGGATCGCCGGTCGCGGACGTCTCCTCGTTGAGTTCGAGCCACTGTCCGGTGTAGTTGTCGGCGAACTCGTCGACCGACGGAATCACGGCCCCTTTCCGGAGGTCCTGCGCGCTCGCCGTCCCCGCTCCCATCGCTCCGACGCCGGCCGCGGCGGCAGTTCCCGTGCCGATGCTCCGTAGCAGTGCTCGTCGTGACGTGTCCATGATCTCCCCCTGACCGCGTCTTCCCGTTCGGTCGTCACGTGGAAAGGCGTTCGGAGGCCTCGTTTTGCGTATACTCGCCGGCGGCCCGGATTGGCGCCGTCACCTCGCGGTCGCGGCCGGGGCGGACGGGTCCCGAACGACCGCCCCCGCGGCGGTCGCGCTCTCGGACTCGTCGGTCTCCTGAACGACGTACCGCTGTCCGACCATCGGCTCCAGCAGGCTGTCGACGGGCGCGCGGTCGTCCCGGAGGATCGGCACGTCGTCGGTCGGGACCGACCGCTGGTACGACCCGATCTCCTCGGTCAGATCGATGCCGATGTCGCGCCGGCGGTTGCGCTCGCGCAGCTCCGACTCGGTGACGGGCGCGTCGTCCTTGGTCGCGATCACCTCGACGTTCTGGACGACGTTCGCGTCGTCGGTCGGGAAGCTGTACCGCTGCGGGAACACCTCGCCCATCGTCTTGTACTCCGAGCGGTAGAACTGCGAGGCCGGCCCGCTGCGGGCCGAGATCATGTTCGCGTACAGCATCCCGTCCTCGGAGAGCCGATCGGACGCCAGCTCCATGAACTCGACCGTCGTCAGCTGGAACGGCACCTTGTCCTGCTTGAACGCGTCCATGACGATCAGGTCGTAGGTGTGGTCGGTCTCCTGGAGGAACTGGCGCCCGCCGGCGTTGTGCACGTTTATCTCGCCGGACTCGCGGTACTCGTCGAGCCCGAAGTACCGGTCGGCGGCGTCGATCACCTTCGGATCGATCTCCGCGACGTCGACGGTCGCGTTGTACTCCTCGGCGAAGCGTTTGGGCCCGGTGAACCCGCCACCACCGACGAACAGCACCCGGTCGATCTCGTCGGGATCGTCGGCGAGCAGGTACGGCATGTGGAAGTAGCGCGTGTACTCGAAGACGTGACGGTTCGGGTCGTCGAGGTCCATCGCGCTGTGGCGCTTCCCGTCGAGATACAGCGTCCGAGTGTCGCCTCGATCGACGACCTCCAGTTCCTGGTACGGCGTCTGGGTCTGATGGACGACCTCCCCGTGGATCGAGTAGCCCAGCGACGGCGCCGCGACGGAGCTGACGAGCAACAGCGCGACGGCGACGGACATGACGGTCGGGCGTCGCTCGGGCGCGGGCGCGGACACGACGATTCGGACGGCGGTGGCGAGCAGCGCGACGCCGAACAACAGCCCGATGCCCTCGACCGACAGCGACGGGATCAGGACGTACGTCGCCGCGAACGCGCCGACGATGCTGCCCACGGTGCTGACGGCGTACACGTGGCCCGACGCCGCGCCCGTCCCCTCGACCGTCGACAGCTCCGCGCCGTAGGGGTTGACGGCGCCCAGCAGATACGTCGGCGGCCCGAACAGCAGCACGATCGCGGGTATCGACGCGAAGCGGGCCGACAGCGGAAGCGCCGTCGTCGCGCCCAGCAGCGGCTCGCGAGCGAAGATCAGGACGGCGACGTACGCCGTCGCGCCCAGCAGCAACCGAGCCAGGCGCGCGTCGGTCGCGCGCTCGGCGGCGCGCTTCCCGCCGACGTGGTAGCCCAGACTCAGCGCCGCCATCGAGACGCCGATGATGCTGCCCCAGGTGAAGATGCTGCTCCCGAACTGCGTTCCGACGACGCGGCCCGCGAGGATCTCCAGCCCCATTCCGACGAGCCCGGAGACGAACACCGCCAGTTCCGCGTCGGTCGGCCCTCGCAGGACCGGCCGTGACGCCCTCGTCGACCAGTCGCGGCCCGAGCCCCACAGTTTCCACGACAGTGTCGGTCGCCCCAGACGCAGCGCGCCGCCGACGAGGACGCCGGCGAACGCCAGAGCGATCCGCTCGACGCTCAGGGCGGGCACGAGCAGGAACGTCGTCCCGAACGCGCCCGCGATGCTGCCGATCGTACCGAGCGCGTACACGTGGCCCGACGCCGCACCGACGCCGTCTTTCCGGGTCAACTCCGCGGCGTAGGGACTGACGAACCCGAGCAGGTACGTCGGGACGCCGAACAGCAGCGTCACCGCCGGCAGCGACTCGAAGCGGGTGGGCAGCGGAGCGTTCGCCGTCGCCGCCAGCATCGGCTCGTGCGCGAACGCCAGCGCGCCGGCGTACGCCGCCGCGGCGAGCAGCAGCCAGGACAATCGTCCGAGGCTCGCGCGCTCGGCGGCGCGCTTCCCGCCGACGTGGTAGCCCAGACTCAGCGCCGCCAGTGAGACGGCGATCACGGTCCCCCAGGTGTAGATGCTGCTCCCGTACTCGGGCGCGACGATCCGGCCGCCCAGGATCTCCAGTCCCATGCTGACGACGCCGGAGACGAACACCGCAATCTCCGGTTTCGCCGGTCGGCGCAGCACGCTTCCCGCCTGTGTGGCCATCTGTCTCCCCGTAGGGCGAGTACGCATTAAGGACTGGCGGGGCCGCCGGCGCGAAGTCGCTCTGACTCTGCTTGTTACTCGGTAACGCGCATCTAATCGGACAGCACCCAAAAAGAACTTCAACCCGCGTAATGACATCTAATTATACGATGGCGCAGACAGACAGCTTCCCCGACTACGTCGACGTCGACTACAGCGCAGGCGAAGGCGAGGACCCCGAGGACTACTCCTCGGTCAACGACAAGATCGAGAAGGCCATCGAGGTCACCCGCGAGGGCCTCGAAGCCTACGAGAACCCCGCGGTCATGTGGACCGGCGGGAAAGACTCGACGCTGACGCTGTACTTCATCAAGGAGGTCGCGGAGAAGTTCGACCTCGAAGTGCCGCCGGCGGTGTTCATCGACCACTACCAGCACTTCGACGGGATCCACGACTTCGTCGACCACTGGGCCGACGAGTGGGATCTCGATGTCATCTACGCGCGCAACGAGGACGTCGGCGAGTACGTCGACGAGAACGGCCTCGAACCCGGCGACGACATCCCCATCGACGCCCTCTCGGAGCACAACCAGCACCACGTCCGCGAGATCCTCGAGTACGAGGAGGAGGACTTCCCGTTCCTGCTGGACACCTACGTCGGCAACCACCTGCTCAAGACGGTGGCGCTCAACGACGCTCTCGAGGAGTACGACATCGACGGCGTCATCTCCGGCGTCCGCTGGGACGAGCAGGAGGCCCGCGCCGACGAGACGTTCTTCTCCCCGCGCCACGACCCCGACATCTACCCGCCCCACGACCGCGTCCAGCCCATCCTCCAGTTCGACGAGGCCGCGGTCTGGGACGCCTTCTGGCACTTCGTCGTCCCCGACACCGTCGAGGGCTTCCCCGAGGAGGGCTACGTCCCCGAAGCCGACGACGACCTGCCCAACGGCCTCACCCAGGAGGACATCCCCGTCTCGCCCAAGTACTTCGCGGGCTTCCGCTCGCTGGGTAGCGAGGTCAGCACCGAGAAGACCACCGAGGACCCCGCCTGGCTGCAGGACCTCGACGACACGACCGAGCGCGCCGGCCGCGCCCAGGACAAGGAGGACCTGATGGAGCGCCTGCGCGACCTCGGCTACATGTAAGCTCGGTCGTACGGTAACTGGTCGAGCGCTGAGTCGCACGACGAACGCTTTTTTTTGGCGCGGCGTTAGGAGTCGGGAGCGCCGCTACCCGCTCGAACGGTGTTCAGATCGACCAAGTAAGCTGTCAGTGACGGGTAAGCTACCGATCACCAGAAACGCGGTCCGCTATGTGATTAGTAAACCTAATTTCAGGTGAGATCTCACCACACATTTCGTTGATTGTCGATGTATAGGCAGACAATAGCGGTAGTACCAGCACTTTTTGCCAAGGTTGTTTTTAGCTATGGTATGAAAGCTGTTCAGTTCTCAGAGCACGGTCGCAGAGACGTTCTCGAATACGACGACTTCGACGACCCAAAGATAGACCGCAGTGAGGTCCTGGTCGATGTGAAAGCCGGTGCACTGAACCACCTTGACGTCTTCACACGGATGGGACTTGGTGCACTCAACCGCCTCGATCTAGAGATGCCACACATACCCGGCAGTGACGCTGCTGGCGTCGTTGAGGAGGTGGGCGAAGACGTCGAACGCTTCGAACCGGGAGACCGGGTCGCAATCTCTGCAGGGCTGGCTTGCGGGCACTGTGAGTTCTGTCGTGACGGAGACCCGACGCTGTGCGCTGACTTTCAGATCATCGGTGAGCACGTCCGGGGTGTCCACAGCGAGAAGACGGCGGTGCCCTCGGAGAATCTCGTGCCCGTCCCAGAGGGAGTTGATTGGGAAACAGCGGCCGCAGCACCGCTGGTCTTCCAGACGGCGTGGCGGATGCTCGTTACCCGGGCGGAACTCAAGCCCGGCGAATCGATTCTTGTTCTCGGTGCCAGCGGGGGGGTTGGCCATGCCGCTGTCCAAATTGCCGACTACATCGGTGCGGAGGTGTACGCGACTGCCAGTACCGAGGAGAAACTGGAGTACGCCTCCGACATCGGTGCTGACCATACGATCAACTACGACGAGACGAACTTCGCCGACGAAATTGCCGATGCGACCGACAAGCGCGGCGTCGACGTGGTGGTCGACCACATCGGCAAGGCCACTTGGCAGGATTCACTTGCCAGCCTCGTGAAGGGTGGAAGAATAGTTACATGTGGAGCTACGACAGGTCGCGACCCCGAAACGGATATCAACCGTATCTTCTGGAACCAGTTAGAGATTCACGGCTCGACTATGGGGGCACCTGGCGAAGTCGACGACGTACTCGAACTCGTCTGGGAGGGCGAGTTCGAACCTCACGTTCGCGAGACGCTCCCGATGAGCAAAATTCAGCGCGCCCACGAAATCATCGAAGAGCGTGAAGGCTTCGGAAAGGTCGTGGTCGTTCCAGACAGTGAACTGTAGTTCCGGTTGACCCCCGCAGTTGAGGCCCACATTCGAGATCGCAGGTGAACAAATCCCCTTCTTTTCGTTCAGGTCCTCTCTTATCGCGTAGAAGATACTCAGATTTGCTTCGCAGTGGCTTCTTCCAGATAGCAACGAGAAGAACGCGCCAGCATCTTCAGAGAACACCAGATCCAGACAGTCACTCCCGCCGAACGTCCCGATTCGTCACACGCGCCGTCTCGACGACCTGCGCCGACCGATCGACCGTCACCCGCAACACCTCCCCGCCCCGCTCGATCGGCACGACCACCCGGAACGGCTCCTCGGAGACGATTTCGGCGTCGGCGTCGTCGATGCAGAAGGGAAACTCCCAGAACGGCCGCCCGTCGACGGCGTCGCCGTGGTCCCAGAGAAAGGCGACGACGGCGGGATCGGCCAGCAGCCGGAGCCCGATCGTCGTCCCGATCGAGGTGCCACAGTCGGCGCAGTCGCTGACCGCGGGCAGGTCGAGGTGCCAGTCGGGATCGATCTCGACGCGGGTGGACGTGCGCCCGCTACAGCGCGGGCAGGTCCCCTCGTAGGCCAGCGTGAAGTCCCGCCAGAGGCGTCTGGCGTAGGCTTCGAGGAACGCCTCGGGATCGCGAGTCGCCCGCCCGCGCGGCGGGAAGTAGCCCAGGTGGACGACGCAGTCGCAGTCGGGGCACTCGACCGTGATCGCGTCGTCCTCGTAGCGGGCGTGAAGCGCCGACCCGCAGTCGGGACACGGGGCGTCGAGCGCGAGGTCGACCGGCTCGGAGGTGTCGCCGAACCGTTCGTCGACGACGATGTCGATCGCCTTCGCCCCTGCGGCCCGCAGCCGGTAGCGGTCGTCATCTTTCTCGACGAACCGACCCAGCAGCTTGCGGAGGTGGTAGTTGAACCGGCTGGAGTCCTCGAACCCGGCGGCCGACTGCAACTCGGCGAAGGAGAGCTCGTCTGCCGCCCACAGCGCCAGCAGGATCGCGATCCGGTTCTCGTCGGCCAGCGAGCCGAAGGCGGCGGCCGCCTGCTCGACGTCGACGTCGGCGTTCGGATCCGCGGCCAGATCTGCCATGCCCGAACCCTGTGGCCGCAGCACCGAAGGCGTTTTTTCCCGACAGCTGTCAGGACTGCCCGCCGCGTTCCCGTGCGACAGCGTCGGATCCCCGAGAGTGCGCTTCGCCGCGGGATCGCGCTTCGAGGCGGGAAGCCGTGCCGTCGGCGTCGGGGAGGAAGGCGAGTCGTTCGGTCTCGCCGTCGCGTCGCTCGATGCGGATCGTCCCGGTGTTCAGCGAGGTCCGCCGGTCGATCGGATCCGACGCGGCGTGACACTCCGAGAGGGCGTCGAGCGGCAGTCGCCACTGGGGCGCCGCCAGCAGCCGATCGTACGCCACGAGATCCGACTCGTAGATCCGGTATTCGAGGTGGCCGAACTGCACGTCCTGTGCCAGCAGGTGGGCGAGCACCGACGGAAGCAGGCAGACGACTGCGACGAGGAGGGCCTCGGCGAGCCCCAGCCAGAGCCAGGTCAGCCCCGTCGCGCCCGCCAGCACGAGCCCGCTCAGGGGCAGGACGCCGTGGACCGCGCCGAGCGCGGCGCCCCGGAGTCGGACCGCGCGGGCGTCGGGTCGAATCCGTTCGACCGGCTCGCCGTCCGGCGTCTCGACCGATTGCTCCTCGCCGATGCTGTCGGCGCGCACGCGAGACACCAGCCGCTCGATCCGCGAGGGGTCGTCGCTCCCGGTCGCCGACCACTCGTAGAGATCGAACGCGAACTTCGCGCAGACGATCGCCGCCAGTCCGAGCCACGCGCCCACCGCGCCGGCGCCGTCGGCGGCGTCGGCCCACAGCGCGCCGGGCAGGAGCGAGAGTAGCAGTCCGACGACGTGCCGCTGGGAGAGCACCGAGTGGGCGGACTCGCGCTCGTATCGACCCGACCGGAGCGATTCGATCGCGGTGATGCCGTGCCCGAGGACGATCCCGCCGGCGGCCAGTGCGACGCTGGACGGCGCGCCGGGCGAGAGCGGCCCGTCGACGACGACGGCGTACACCCCGACTCCGGCGAGCGGCCAGATCAGCGCCAGCACGATGAGCGTGTTGAGCACCACCGGGACGTTCCGAGGATAGATTGGCGGAAGCCAGCCGACGACCCGGAGCGAGCCCCGTTTCGACTGTAGCTCGTCGAAGGGAAACACGTGCCCGCGTCCCGCCGGGCCGGCCGGGAGCGCCGCGAACAGTCCCTCGAACGCCCCTCGAAGGAGCACGACGCCGGCCTCGAACCAGTAGAGGACGAGCAGCGTCGAGGCGTGCCACCCGAACCAGACGATACCGACGAGTGGCAGCGCGTTGATCCCGAGCACGCTCGCCAGCGCGAGGCGGCGGTTCTCGCCGATCAGTCCCGTCACCGTACCTGCTCCCGGGAGCGCAAACCGGGAGAATCCATCGATCTGCCGAGCGCCGGATCGATGCCGCGGCGCCGCGGCGTTTTCCGGAGATCGCCCGCACGCCGCTGATCGGTGAAGATTTCTTTACCCAGCGGCGGGCCCCGACCCTGATCGACAGCTCCCTCGGAACGGTGGCCGTCGAGCCTCGATAAGCGCGTACGGCCCACTCTTCCCGGTACACGCCGGAGCCGCGCGCTGCTGGCCGCACTCGTGCGTCGACGGTCGAACGTAAATTCTCTACAGATTGCACTTATGACTCCGGAGCGTTTTCCGAGAGTATGCACCACCCAGGCCCGCCGCGGTTCGTCGCCGTCGGCGACGACGTGGAACTCGCACCGCGCGCTCCGACACCTGACGCGAACTACGACTGGACGCTCGTCGCGGCGCCCGACGGCAGCGACGCCGCGCTCGGCGACGCGTCGGTCGAACATCTCGTCCCCGACGAGGCGGGCGTTTACCGCGTCGAACTCGACGCGCCGGACGGTCAGCATCGGCTCACGGTTCGCGCGTTCCCCGACGAGCGCCACCCCGTTCGGTTCGAGGTGCCCGCCGATTCGATCCCCCACGAGGACGCCGACGACGTCTGGCTCTCCTCGTCGTTCAACGAGCACGTCCTCGGAACCGACCGCGCACGGCGGGACGGCGACGCGTTCGTCTTCGAGACCGAACTCCCGCCCGGCGAGTACAAGGCGATCTTCGTCCCCGACGAGAACTACAGCGACGCCGAGTTCGAGCGCCGCCGCGTCGACGGCCCGGATCGAGCCCGGATCGAACTCGACGCCGCGGTCGAGGACGGCGAGGTCCGCTTCGAGGCGACGCCGCTGCCGGGCCTGACGAACGACGAGACGGTCGAAGACGCCGGAGGACGGAGTCCTCCGAGCCCTGCCTCGCAGGCTCGGCAGGACCTGGACGTCGAGTTCTACGTCGACGACCGCGATCGGGCGTCGTTTGACGGCGAACTCGCTATCGACGGCGCGGTCGCGACGTGCGATCTCGACGCCGTCGGCGAGCAGTTGCGCGTCCACGCCGTCGCGGTCGGCGAGCGTCACTCCGTGGCCGACACCGCCGCAGTCGACGCCGACGGCGCGGTCGAACTGCCCAACGAGTCGCCTGACTGGATCCGCGACGCGACGCTGTACTCGATCTTCACGCGCTCCTTCACCGGCGAGGTCGACGCCTCCTTCGAGGCGATCGAGCAGCGGATCCCCTACCTGGAGTGGCTCGGCGTCGACGCGCTCTGGATGACGCCGATCGTCGACGCGTACAGCCCGACGGAACACACCGACGGCTGGGACCGCGGCGGTCCCCACGGCTACGACACGCTGGACTACTTCGACACGGCGCCGGATCTGGGCAGCCTCGCCGAGTTCGAGTCGCTGGTCGAGACCTGCCACGACCACGGCGTCAAGGTGATCTTCGACCTGGTTATCAACCACTCCTCGCGGCGCCACTGGGCCAGCCAGTTCGCCGACGCCGGCATGGAAGAGTACCGCGAGTGGTACGCCTTCGAGGACGGCGAGCCGGCCCACTACTTCAACTGGCGGTCGATCCCGAATCTCAACTACGACTCGCTGGCGGTGCGAGACCACCTGCTCGACGTGGTCGACTTCTGGGCCGAGAAGGTCGACGGCTTCCGCTGTGACGTCGCGTGGGGCGTTCCCCACGGGTTCTGGAAGGAGGTCCGGAGCCGGACGAAAGCCGAGGACGACGAGTTCTTCCTGCTCGACGAGTCGATCCCGCGCGACCCCGACGCCCACGAGCTGGAGTTCGACGTCCACTACGACACCCCGCTGTACCACGCGCTCCGCGACGTGGGCAACGGCGACGAACCGGCGAGCCACCTGCTCGACGCGATGCGAGAGGACGCTCGCCAGGGGTTCCCGCCTCACGCCGTCCAGATGCGCTACGTCGAGAACCACGACGAGGGGCGCTACGTCGACGAGTGCGGCCGGGCCGCCCACGAGGCCGCCGTCGCGACCACGTTCGCGCTCCCGGGGATGCCGATGGTCTACTACGGCCAGGAGACGGGGATGACCCACTTCCGCGAGGACATGGACTGGGGCGGCGACGAGGAACTGACGGCGCTCCACCGCGAGCTGATCGCGGCGCGGAACGACAGCGAGGTGCTCCGACACGGCGACCTCGTCGACGTCGAGTGGTCGGCGCCGGACGACAGCGCGGTCGCGTTCGCCCGCGAGCACGAGGGCGAGCGCGTCGTCGTCGCGCTGAACTTCGGCGACGAACCGGTCGACGTAACGCTCGGCGAACGCGTCGACGACACCGATCTCGTGACTGGCGACGCGGTCGACGCCGAGCGCGGGGACGGCGAGACGACCGTCAGCGTCGAGAGCTTCGCCTTCCTCCGCAGCGAGCGGTAGCCGGACTGGCGGCGGCAGTGACGCCGCGGACGCGTCGGCGTCCAGCGGGAGATCTACTTGTACCGGCCGTCCAGCCGGAGGATTCAATGGTCGCCGCGCCCACCGATCGGGCATGGAGAAGACGCCGGAGGGCACGTCGGTCGGCGTCGACGACCCCTACGAGCACGCCGGGGTCTGCGACCACGTCACCGACGACGGCCGGTGTCGGTACGCCTTCGAGTTCCCCGAGCACGACCCGGAGTTCGCCCGCGAGCGCCGGACCGACGACTTCGCCTGCCCGGTCGCGGCCGACGACGAGGACTGGAACTGGGCCGACTGCCCGCACTTCCGGTCGCGCAACCCCGACCGGGAGTGCGTCCGCTGCGGCCTCGAAGAGCGCCGGCTCGCACACGACGACGAGCGGCCGCTGCTCGAGGAACACCATCTTTCCTACGCAGACGACGGCGAGAACCTCTCCCACGAGATCACGGTCTACCTCTGTCGGTGGTGTCACGCCAAGGTCCACGACTCGTGGGCGCGAGTCACCGACGACGCCGCGCCCGAGGCCGAGGCGCTGGCGGAAGCCGAACAGCGCCGCAGTAAAGAACAGCAGGAGTTCGGGTTCGAGTCGGCCGCCGAGCGGTACGGCGACGATAGAGAGTAAGCGCCGGCCGCGGGACCTCCCTCAGCGCGCCGCGGGCGGCGTGACGCCGATGTGGCCGTGGCGGAACACCGTGATCTCGTAGTCGTGGTAGGTAAACGACACTTCGCCGGCGGCGAGTCTGCCGTCCTCCTGCGGGCTGAAGAGTCGATCGAGCAGTTCGGGATCGAGGTAGTCGTACAGCGGATCCAGTTCGGTCGCCCCGACGCCTTCGAGGTCGGCGACGATCATCACGACGATCATCGACAGCGGCATCGCGTCGCGCCAGTCGTACTCGACGTGGTAGGTGCCGGTCGCCTCGTCGAATCGGGTCCCCGCTTCCGGGTCGGCATCGCCCTCGCCCAGCGAGACCAGCGTGTCGGTCTCGATCCAGGCGTCTTCGTTGTCGTCGTCGAACACCGTCGCGGCGCGGTCGCCGGACTCCCCGGTGTGTTCGACGTAGCTGTACTCCGTGTCGTCTGCTCCCCCGTCTGGTGGGCACATGGCGTGAGAAGTTCGCTACCTGTGCATCCACGACCGAGGCCTAAAACTTGCCCGGTCGCGCGCGGGCGCGAAGAGTGCATTATTCTGACTCCCACGCGTCGCGACACTCCTCGTCGCAGAACGGGTAGATGCGGAACTCCTCGGGCTCGGACCGCGCGACGACCGGATGCCACTCGCTGGTGTCGATGGCGTCGCCGCAGTGCGAACAGAGATCGGGTGCGCTCTCGCTTTCGGCGGACGGTCGCGGCGCGTTCTCGCGGCCGTCAGTCACGGTCGATCGCTCCGGGTCACTCCTGGCCCACCCCGTCGGCGGTGCCGAGCGGGGTCGCGCTTACCTGCCCGTCGGCGCGGACTCGGACCCGACAGCCGGCAACCTCGAACGACAGTCGACCGG
Source organism: Natronoarchaeum rubrum (assembly GCF_024494695.1). Next base: position 503,921 of record NZ_JANHDP010000004.1, read on the forward strand.
CCGGGACGTCGGCCGACGCGAACAGACGGTCGACGGCGTCGAGGTCGATCCGGTCGTACAGCGGATCCAGTTCCAGCGGATCGACGCCTTTCGCTTCCGCGACGGCCTGAATCACCGCGTCGCTCGCTCCGCTCGTCCGCGCGGCGTCGGCGTCAGAACCCGGATCGGTGACGGTAGTTCGCGCAGTCATGATTCTATCGGTCGTACGAACGAAGCGGCCTAAGTCGTCGTGCCTACTAGCAGAACGTCACGCGGTCGAGCGTGCCTACACACGTTGGGTCGGGCGGCAGGTCAGCGATCCGATCTGGACGGTAGGTCAGCGATCCGGGCCGGACCACGAGGCCCGGCAGTCGTCGCTGCAGAAGGCGTAGATCCGGAACTCGTCGTCGACCGTCTTGGCCCGGACGGGATGCCACTCGTTGCGGTCGATCGGCGCGCCGCAGTTCGCACACTCTGTCACGCGGACGGGTTGCTCGACGTCGTCGGTGTTTGCCACTGGCACGAGTCTGGAGGACATTCAGTCCTGGAACCCGGTCGGGGCGGCGGCATCGCTCTCGCCCTCGGCGCGCAGGGTGGCGGGCGTCCGCCCGCTCGTCGGCGTGGCCGTCACGTCGTCGCGGCCGCGGACGATGACGTCGCAACCTGCGACGGCGAACTCCACCTCGACGTCGTTCCCTCGATCGAACAGTTGCTGGAGGGCGTCGACGTCGACGGCGTCGTACAGCGGCGGGAGGTCGAGCGGATCGACGCCGGTGACGTCGGAGAGTTCGAGAACGATCGTTTCGGTGAGGGTGTCAGCGTTAGCGGTCATGAGTTACACTCCATCGTAGGACGTTCGGGGGCATACGAGTTCTACCTAGCATACCACCCCGACCGATCGAGCCGATACTATCTACCTAGAGTCGGCACCCCGTCGCGTCGACCCGATCGGCCGGCGGCGGGGACGCTCACTCGCTCTGGGCGCCCGCATCGGCCGAGCCGTACAGCAACTCGAACAGCTTGCGCTGGGCGGCTCGAAGGTGGTGGTTGAACGTCGGCTGGGAGATGTCGAGCGACGCGCCGATCTCTTCGCCGGTGCGCTGGCGCGGCGTCTCGAAGAAGCCGCCGAAGTACGCGGACCGCAGCACCTCCCGCTGGCGGTCGGTCAGCGCGGCGTCGAGTTCGGCCTGGAACTCGCGGTGCGAGCGCGTCTCCAGCGTGCGCTCGCGCCGGGCGAGCAGTTCGACGTGCTCGAACAGCGTCTCGAGCATCTCGACGAACCCCCGGACGTCGACGGTCGCGGGGAGTTCGACGACGATCTCGGCTCCCTCGGCGGTGGCGGTGAGCTGCTGGGGGCGCGCGCCGTGGTCGAACAGCCGGGGGATGAACCCGCTCTCGGTGAGCGTGCACTCGAACAGCGGCGGGTCGTCGTCGGTGATCCGGCGCAGTTCCTCGACGAACGGCGACCGCTCGGCGTAGTCCCGGATCTCCTCGGCGGTCACGTCGGTCGCCGAGAACAGCGTCCGTAGCCCGCGGCCGTCCTGAAGGAACACGTTCTCGAAGGTGAACTGGCCGCCGGTCTCGGCCAGGAACTGGAAGACGAAGGCGTCGGGGTCGTACAGCTCCAGTTCCAACTCGACGACCTCGTCACCGACGAGCGCGCGCTTGCTCTCGACGGCGTTGATCGCGTACGCGATGGTGTCGCCCAGGTCGACCAGCGTCTCGCGCTCGCGCTCGTCGAACAGGGTCGTCCGGCTTCCGTACACCGTCAGGACGCCGTAGCGGTAGCCGCCGTACTCGATCGGGACGGCGACGGCCGAGCTGAGCCCGTGCCGGAGCGCCGCCTGCCGCCATCCCGAGAGTGGCGGTTCCGCGTGGACGCGCTCGGCGACCCGGACCTCGCCTGCCTCGGCCGCCGCCAGACTCGGCTCCGGATCGTCGCCCGCGGCGTCGGTCAGCACCACGTCGTCGAGGTACGCGGTCTCGCCGGCAGCGGCGATCCGCTGAACGTCCCCGTCGCCGTCGGGCTGGCCGATCCACGCGAGCTCGTAGGGCTCGACCGTCGCGAGCTGCTCGCAGACGGCCGACTCGATCTCCGAACGGGTCGCCGCGCCCACCAGCACGCGCTCGATGCCCCGGACGACCTCGTTGAGCCGGGCGAGCCGTTCGAGGTCCTCGTTCTGGCGCTGGAGCGCCGCCTCGCGGTCCCGCAGCGTCTCCTCGCGGTCGGCGCGGTCGAGCGCCGCCCTGACGGTGGCGGCGACGGTCTCGACGAAGTCGATCTGTGGCTCCGGCATCGTCCCCTCGCCGGCGATTCCGACGAGCAGGACGCCGTGCTTGCCCAGCGGCAGCGCGATCCGCTCGCGGAGATGCACGGGCTCGCTCAACAGTTCGATCCGCCGGTCCTGCGCGTCCGTCCGTCGCTCGTCGTTGACGAACGCCTCCCACGCCAGCCCCGACGCGACGTCGAACAGCTCCGTCTGCTCCCCGAGCTGCTCGCCCAACGGCGTCGCCGCGGCGGGCCTGAGCCGGCCGTCCCCCTCGTCGTACATGGCGACGGTCGCGATCGGCAGATCGAGGTTGGCTGCGGCGGCCTCGGCGACGATGTCGCAGACGTCTTCCGGCGACTCCAGTTCCATGAGCACCCGCGTAACATCGCTGAGCGCGGAGATCTGTTGATCGTAGCGCTCGCGCTCGATCGCCGTCGTCAGCATGTCCGCGGCGTGCTGGACGAACTCGACCTCGTGGTCGTCGTACTCCCGGTCGTCGGTAGTGTGGGTGCCGAGCACGCCCCACGGGTTGTCACGCGGCCCGATGATCACGCTGATGCCCCCGGAGACGTCGTGGTCGGTCAGCAGTTCAGGACCGGTAAAGCGCGTCTCGTGTTCGAGGTCCTCGACGACGACCGGCTCGGACGTCTGCAGGGTGTATCCGGCCTGCGAGTTCTCTCGGGTGTCGACTGTTGCCGTCCCCGCGATCCCTTCGTCCCAGCCGACGCCCGAGCGCAGGAGCAGCTCGTCCCCGCCCTCCTGGATCTCGAGCACCTTGGCGTACTCGTGGCCGAGCACGTCCGCGACCCGCTCGACGGTCTCGGCGAACAGCTCGTCGAGGTCCGCGTCCTCGAGTGCTTTTCGGCGGAGCTGAGAGAGCGCGTGCTGTTGCTGGACGAACTCCTCGAGCTGTCGCTCCTGTGCCCTACGCTCGGTGATGTCGCGGCCGATCCCGGCGATCACCGGTCGGCCCTCGGGATCTTCGAGAGTCGTCGCGACGAACTCGTACGGGACGGTCTCACCCGACTTCGTCAGGTACGGCAGTTCGACCTGAACGCTGCCGGTCTCGAAGCACTCCTCGATCGCAGCCTCGATCCGCTCCTCGTCCTCGTCGCGGAACAGGTCCGGCGAGCGTAACGATTCTAGCTCGGAGTCCGCGTACCCCGTCACTTCGGAGAGGCTCTCGTTCCACCGCTGGAACCTGCCGTCCTCGTCGAGAACGTAGAACACGTCGTCGACGGCGTCGAGCACGTCGTCGGTGTACTCGGTCTGTCGTTCGAGGTCTCGCTCGCGCTCCTCGAGCGTTCGCCGCTGCTCGCGGTGCTCGGTGACGTCCTGAGACATCCCGATCGCCGCGAAGATTTCGCCGTCGTCGTCGCGCACCGGGAGGAAGTGGAACTGGTAGCACCGGCCGTCGACTGTCTCCTCGTACCTGACGGACTCGCCGTCGAGGGCGTTCGCGTACCCCGGGCGCACCGCGTCGGCGAGCTCGTCGGGCAGCGCGTCCCCCACAATCTCGCCCTCCATCTCCTCCCTCGATAGGCTCCTGACCTCCGGCGTGCCGCCGAAGGTGATATACCGCATCTCCGGGTCGACGAGCGCGACGGCGCCGTTCGGGAAGTGCTCGACGAGCGTCCGGTAGCGCCGTCTGGTCTCTTCGAGTTCACGCTCGCGCTCTTTTCGCTCGGTGATCTCGTTGAAGTATACCGACAGCCCCGTCTCGGAGGGGTAGACGTGAATCTGGTACCACGCTTCCAGCGGCTCGGGGTAGTACAGCTCGAAGGAGGACGGTTCCTGGGTCGCCATCGCCTCGCGGTACTCCGCGCCGAGCTTCGAGTCTTCGGCCCACTCGAACACGTCCCAGATTCGCTTGCCGACGAGCCCCTCGCCCCGGTAGTCGATCAGTTCCTCCGCCCGTTCGTTCGCGTGCGTGAACCGCCACTGATCGTCGAGCGCGTAGAACGCGTCCGTGACGCGCCCGTACACCTCCTGCAGCTCGCCGGTGAGTCGGCGGCGCTCGGTGACGTCTTGGATCGTCACGACCGCGCCCGCTATTTCGTCGCCCTCGGTCAGCGGTTGGCCGTTGACCGAGAGCCACGCCCGCTCGCCGTCGGGGCGCCGGATGCCCATCTCGACGTTGTAGACCGCTTCACCGTTCTCGACGATGCGTCCGAACGCGGTCCGATCGCTCGGGAGGGGCGCGCCCTCGGCGTCGACGAGGTCCCAGTCGCCGTCGTCGTGGGACAGTTCCTCGACCTGCACCGCCGACCGGCCGAGGATCTCCTCGGCGCGCTCGTTTGCGAACGTGAACTCCCCGTCGGCGTCGAGCGTGACGATGCCGATGGGGCTGGTCTCGACGATGCGCTGGTTGAGGTTGCGCTCCTCGCGGAGATCGGCCTCTAGACCCTTTCGGTCGCTGATATCCCGCATGATCCCTGCGAAGAACTGCTGGCCGTCGCGCTCGAACTCGCCGAACGAGACGGACAGCGGGATCTCGGTCCCGTCTTTGCGCTCGCCCGGCATTTCGAGGTAGCTCCAGTCGAGCGTGCGCTCGCCGGTCTCGACGTACTGGCGGAGCGCCTCCTGATGTGGGCCGACCATATCGTCGGACATCAACGCCGTCAGCCGCTCGCCGACGAGCTCGTCGGGCTCGTACCCGAACACGTCCTCGACCGCCGGGTTGGCGTAGTGGATTCGGCTTCGCTCGTCGATCGTCACGATGGCGTCGCTGGCGACCTGCGCGATCACGCGGTACTCGTCGGTTGGCGGCGACTCCGCAGACGGATCTGCGCCCGAACCGGCGCCGCCCCCTGAATCGGCCGCGTTCACGATCGCAGCGACTTTCCGGGCGAGCGCGCTCGGCGCCGACTCGCCGACGCGCTGGAGATAGTCCGTCGCGCCGGCGTCGAACGCCGCCGTGATCTCGGCGGGACTGTCGGGGTCGCCGTACAGCAGGACGGGGACGGCGGCGCTGACCTCCCGAACCGCCCGGACGAAGTTGACGCCGGGCGTGTCGGCGAGTTGAGCGGCGCTCACCAGGCAGTCGACGTCGTCGAGTCCGGACTGCAGGAGTTGGGCGACGCTATCGACGTGCCTGATCGCCGCGGCGGGCAGTTCCTCCCGCAGGGCTGCGATGACGTTCTCGGCGGTCCGACGGTCGTCGTCGACGTAGACGATCGTCGTCTCGACCGCCTCCGAGCGTCGTTCTCGACTCTCCGCGGTCATACCGATCCTCCACTGGCCGCGCTGACGGCGGTCGGCCAGCTTTCCGTGTCGACGACCCAGTCGTCCATCCGCAGGATCAGCAGGCTCCCGCGACGTGTCGATCGTCGGCTACGGCGGTACCAAAATCGCACGCGAGCGGGCGGGCGAAACAGTTCACATCGCCGGACGCTCGAAGATAAATCCGCCGCTGTAGATCGATCATCGCTAGGCACAACGCGACCGTCGGGCAAAAGTCGGTCCCCAAAACCTGTAGGGTCGGTCGTCAAAACCCCGGGCGGGCGACGGGCTCGATCAGCCGTCCACGATGTCGCCGATCCGGCGCGGTTCGCCTCCGAGTTCGGGATCCTCGGCGACCATCTGGAGCACCTCGTGGTCGGTCACGTCGAAGTAGTCCTTCTGGATGGCGTCCTCGATAAGAACGCGCTCCAGTCGGAACTCGGTCCCCTCGTACACGACGTCGACCCCCTGCTCGTCGAACGCGAGCGTCGTCATGGACATCCGTCAGCGCCGCGCGGTCAAAAGTCTTGCATGACGGCGGCGTCCTCACGAGCGATAGCGAGTGAGGGCTCGGAGGACGCCTCGCGTCCTCCGGCGTCCTGGCGAGACGGAGTCGAGCCAGGGATCGATGTGCTCTGCTCGGCGAGGCGCGATATCTCGGATCTCGGAGTGGCGTCGGACGCCCGTCAGACGCCGCAACGGGTTTATTACGGGGCGCTGGAAAGTGGGGGTGTGTCGCTGCGATCGAACCCCCTCGACGAACTGTCGATCCCCGACGGCACCACCGTCGAGGAGCACGACCTCGTGACCGACGGCGACGTGCTGCTGGGCGGGCGAGCCACCGTCGAGTTCGGCGTCCGCGGGCGGAACGTGCTTGCCGGCGAGGGCGTGCGCTTCGGCGGGGACATCGAAGCCGAGGCCGACTGCCGGCTCGACATGTGGTGCGACGTCGAGGGCAACGTGCTGGTCGGCCGCGACGCCTACCTCGGCGAGCGCGTCCACGTCGGCGGGCAGCTGATGGTCAGCGGCGATCTGGACATCGGCGACGACGTCGACATCGAGGAGGGATTCGAGGCCAACGGCTGGATCGTCATCCGCAACCCGATGCCGACGATCGTCTTCCTGTACGTCTATCTCACGCAGCTGCTCCGCCTCGGCGAGGAGGACGCCGCCGAGCGCATCTTGGAGGAGTTCGTCGACGAGGACGAACCCGAGCGCGACCCGCTGGTCGTCCCGCGCAACGGGACCGTCAGCGACGACGCCTGGCGCGTCTCGACGCCGGCCCGGATCGGCGACGACTGCCGGCTCCACGGCAACGTCCGCGCCGAGGAGATCACGGTCGGGGAGGACAACAACGTGTTCGGCAGCCTCCGAGCGCGGGAAGACGTCGTGATCGGATCGGGCACGCGCATCCACGGCGACGTGACGACCCGGAGCGGGACGGTCGCGATCGCCGACGGCGCACGCGTGCTCGGCGACGTGTCCTGCGAACATCTGGAACTCGAAGACGGCGCCACCGTCGACGGGACCATGCGCGCCAGCGGCGAGGTGAAGATGCAGCGCGACCGGCAACCGCGGGATCCGGAGTGACGCCGCTGGGCGGGACGTTCAGAAGGACGACGCCCTCGCTGTCGCTATGTAACTCTCAACAACTGATGCAGACGTGTGTTTGATCGCTAGATACAGAAGATGCACTGCCCATACCAAGGGACTAAGAATTTAAGAAATCGCAATTATTATATAAACACATGAACCGTCGTGATTTTCTTGCGAAGAGCGGAACTGCTCTTACTCCACTACTTGCTGGATGTTCCGGTAGTTCAGGCGAAGAAGAAACTGCGGTAACTCTCTGTGAATTACTAGCAGTAAACCTCACTCAGACAACCCAAACTGTAGCGGCTCGGCTTACTATTGATGATGAGACAGTGTATTCAAATGAGGAAGAACTTGTAGGACGAAACGGCGAATCTGGGGATGGTCTCTTCTATGTCTCGTCTGAAGAGCTTCCAGACGAACCACAAAAATATCGTGTTCAAGCGCGATTGAATGGTAAAGAGTGGGAAGAGGAATACCTCCCCGAAGTCGCACAAGAGCCAACGCGGGTTCAAATCTCAATTAGAGAAGGCGTTCCACACCCACTATTTTGGACACCCCGCTGCGACTAATATGCACGTGTATTGAGTGCCTGATTCGCAGCACTATGAGCGAAATGATGAATTGGCGTTCTGGGGTGAATAAGATCAATCGAGACAATGGTGGTGCTTGGGGATCACGCGCTGGTTCCGGAAAGCCATCAGCCATTATTAGAGTTGAAAATCGGGATCTGACCCTCCGCATCGACCGACGGGAACCTTTTGCAATTCGAGTCGCTCGGCATCGCGTTGCAATGTGACCTTAGATCGATCCATATCTGCGGTTAGCAGTCCGACCCGTGGATGATTCGATTCTAGGTATCCAATCGCCTCTTGCTGTGAGCCCTCCGGAATGGCGAGATAGACCTCCGAAAAGAGTTTGGAGTCACAATAGAGTGGGAGTTGATCGTCAAGTTGCGACCGTACACGGCCGTCAAATGACGCCTTGACCTCGATCCCTCGAATCGTGGAGGCGTATCTGAGTGGGTTGAACTCAGAATAGTCGCTAACCACGAGATCAGCCTGCTTCCGCTTTCCTTGTTGCCCTTTCCCCGCATGGTACTTGAGTCTGCTATCCGAGATGAGACGGTGTCGAGGCTTCGAGAACCACGATTCAGCAGCGACGAGGTCGTGAGTGGATTGATAATGGTCCCAGAGAGATGCTGTCAGCTGTGCCTCGCCGACTCGTTGCTCGAAATCGAACTGAATCGTCTCCTCACGCTGTGTTGCATCGATTGAGTATTCTAGCTGCCCGGTGAATGGGTCGTAGTTTAGCCACCCGTCTTCGGGCGTATCATCACGCCACGGCAGTTCCCATCGGTCGCGGTCGCCTACGGCGAGCACCCAGACTTCATCGAAGACGTACGTCTCATCTGCCGACGTAATGACGTCACCAATGACCGCAGTTGCGCTGGTGAGATTCTGAACAGTCTTGTTTCGATATCTATCGATCTGTGACTCGAGTTTGTGAGTTGCCTGCTTGAACTGGGATGCGGTCTTGATTTCGATACCGACGACCCGCTGGTCATCACTGCTCGTGTCGACCCAAACAAGATCGATCTGGTCTCGCCCGTCAAGCGAGACTTCGCAATAACATTCACCAGCCGAATCGAGTGCATTCGCAAGCTGATATTTGGTATTCGCTTCATCAAGCGGGCGGAGATGAAGCGGTATGGGGTGGCGCCGCTGGGGATAGGTCGGCCCGACCTGGATGGATCCTGACCCGGACTCTGGGAACACGAACGAGAAAACCGACTGTAGACTAATAAATGGTTTTACACATTGGCGAACTCAAAGGGTGGGTACTGACGACCACTATGGATCATCCCTCTGTCGAACTCAAACTTCCGCTCGACGGCAAAACGCACAGCGTCGAAATCCCACAGGCGACGACGCTGTTCTTCTGGAATGCCCTTGTGCCAGGCACAGCTGATCGGCTCAGTCCCGTAGAAAGTGATCAGGGATACAATCAGCTCTGTGTAGCAAGAGAACTAGTCGACCTCATCTCGTGGAGGATCACACTCCCAGACGATCACAAACCACTTCTCGATGAAGTATACCGACGAAACGGGTACAGGGGGTGTGCGTGGTGGATTGCGTGTGACCCTATTGAGCTCCCGGCGTCGATCGAGGTCACATTCGAGAGTATAGGAGAGTGCCCGACGATCGATGGGGAACCTGTTGTCCTCTGGACTACTGATGGAGAACCGATCGAGTGGAGAACAACCATCACAAGCACGATCGAACTTGTTCCCTCATCTACGCCGGCAAGCCAATTCCCAACGCGTCAAGAACGCCTCTGGAATCGGCATACCGTGTACGTGCCTAACTGGACGTCGACTGGTGAGGAGTTCAATCTTGAGTCTTCGTCACGAGAATCTCTCTGACCGAATCCGTGCGGCCTGAACAGCAAGTTGTCGTAACACCGGAGTGCGTCGTTGATGAGCGTTCTCGTACGCGACACAGGCCTGTGGTCTCGGTGTCGGAGATCGAGACGATCCCGGCGTTGAGGAGGTCCACATTAGGTGGTTCGAGTCGTTGTTTCGGAGTCAGCTCGGACGATACAGTCGAGTGATCGCTATCGTTGGACACTGGTTATCGCCTCCGCCCGTCGAGGCGATAGAAAATCTGGGCTCGCCACACACTGTACTTCGTTCCAATAGCAGCCACCACCACATACCGACCCCTGGTGGATCGAAAGGGCGAGGGGCACTCGACAACCCCCGACGACGAAAGCACTGCAGGCCGCGGTGCGGCCGAAGCGCATGGTTCGAAAGAGCGCTTTGCGCTCTTTCGTCATCCCGAAAGACCAGTGGTCTTTCGGGCGACAGCGAGTCGCGGGTGTCGAGCGTTTCGAGGGCTTTCAGGCGGTAATCGACACCTTCGTTCCACTGTATCATCCTCACGAACTCTTCGTCACCGCAGTACTCGACGGCGACGTTGCATCGGGACACCTCCTTCCCACGCTCGGCTGGGTGCTCGGATTACTCGTCATCGCGTTCGTTGCCTACGGGCGTGCGGCTGGGAACGGCTGGCTCACATCGAACGGAGGCTCAGCATGACCCGCGTCGGTGCCGCCCTCCGAAGTGGAGCAACGGAACTCCGTCGGACGCCGTTACTCCTCGCACTTCTCGTGTTCGCGCCCGCCTACGTCATTTACCTCTTCACGCTCGTCGCGCCCGAGGGAACCGCCGTTGTCCACCTTGGAGACGAGATCGTACGGACGCCGCTTGCCGAGGCATTCCCGGCGTTCACCACGCCGATGACAGCGGCGTTACTGTCAGGCATCACTGGGCTATTCCTGATGCACAGCTCAGCGCTCGCGGACTCGCGGCTCGTTGTCGCCGGCTACCGCGCCCACCAGGTCGTCCTCGCTCGACTCGGGCTCCTGCTCGGCGTTGCGGCCGTTGCGACAGGCGTCTCCGTCGGCGTGATGCTCACCGCGTTCGAACCGGAACACCTCGGCTGGTTCGTCGTGGGTGCCGGTCTCACAGCACTCGTTTACGGAATGGTCGGCGTGCTCGCAGGCGTCCTCCTAGCGCGCATCACTGGCGTGTACCTCATCCTCTTCGGTTCGATGATCGACCTCTTCATCTTCCAGAATCCCCTCGCAACCGACCCGCCAGCCGCCGCCCAGTTCCTCCCCGGCCACTACCCGCTCCGTGTCGCAATGGAAGCTGGCTTCACTGGAACAGTAGAGATTGCGTCGATCGGATGGACGCTCCTCTACCTCGGCATCCTCACTGCCATCGCAACCTGGGCCTTCTATCGAGAGATGAACGTCACCTGATTCAGCACGCGATCACGAGCATCAGAGATTTCTGGGAGAAAATACGGCGCTAGGTAGACACCTCTAATGAGTAATTGATGACTCACCGTCCTCCAAGGAGAAAACATCAGCAGAGCTATGAGATTGTCTATAGGATGTATATTCCATATAACTATAGACAAATTTAAGTAGGAATGCAGGATCTATTTCCCCCATGACCGACGGACCGTCACTAGAGATACCGACGGGCCCGCAAGAGACGTACGACCGGGACTCGGGGATCGTTCCGCCACCATTGCCGCCCGACGACCCAGAGGCTTGGTACGCACCAGATATCTGTGAACAGTATGAGTTACACCCCGGCGTAGTCGCAACAATCCGTGACTGCGACAAGGCGTTCGAATACGAGGTTCGCGAGCCGATGCTATCGTCATCCGATGCAACAGCACTGGCAGATATCAAATGCCACTTCAGTGATGCGAACCTGACGCGACCCCTGACTCGAGAAGGGACTGTCGAGCGCATGGCAGCCGGTTTCGATCCAAAGTACCAACAGGTTCTGGACAGACTACTCCAGTGTTCCTCGGCAGCTCGGCGACGGATAACCTACCATGCACTTCGGGAATTACGCTGCCTTCGCGATTTGACGCCACTGGCGCTAGACGATCGGATAGAAGTCGCCGATGTCGCCGAAGACAGGCTGACCGTCCACACTGAGGATTACGCACCGGCAAAGACGAAATTCGAGACGGACCCCTCGTATCTCGATCGGTTCGTCAGTGAGCGGTTGACGACATACACTGTTTCTTTCCAGGAGTTCGAGATCCCGGTCGTAATATACCGTGAAAACCTGCTCGGTCGCGACACGTTCACGACAAAGTATGCCGTTCAGGAACCCGACTTGCTGCCCGGCGATGAGAACCTCATCGAGGAGTGCAAAGATCGGATCTGGGAGTCGAACGTCGACGGATTGGTTGACGATCGAAACGCGTTCGTCCGCGATCGGGCGCGAACGTTCCTCTCACGCCAGCTGACGGCCCGTCGAACGCGGGCGACTACAACGGTGTGGTCTTCCAGTTCATCTGTAGACACGCGGTCGTAGATCATCGTGACCTGCGATCACGAGAAGCAGCACTGCGGAAAACCAGTCTGGAGAACCATACATCGTTAGCTCTCTTTCGCGCCCGGACACACCGTCACTTCGGAGCGCTGGCCGCTGATCGTGTCGATCCAGATCAGCGTAGGACCACTGTCGGTTCGGATATTGAAGTCATCGGCGATGATAGCTATGGCTGCTGTCCGGTTTGTCGTTTGGTTCGTTGTGGCGCTTGCTCCAGTTATGCTGTCAAGCAGTTCGCTGTCATTGCTATTCACAGCATATTCGGGGGAACTGATTCAACGAACTGTTCATTTCTCCATCCAAAATGGAAAATATTATGTTCTAAAAATAGAAAACCGCTCTGTGGAGGCAATAAGCATGAATTTGATAGATAAAATAAATCCGTCAAGAGACATAATAGAAAGATTTATCGCAGTTTTATTTGCGATCCTAATGGTCGTATCGCTGATTACGATGCCAGTTCTTGGAGATTCACCAAACGGAACTTCCGTCGACAGTACAACCACTCCGGACGGCGAAAATCACCTTTTTGGGATTAGCGATAGCCCTCCAAGACAGGATAAGGGTAAGCCGGGAAATCCTGGCAATGGGCCACCCAGTAAAGGCAACGGTCCGCCAGGGCAGGATAAGGGTAAGTCGGGGAATAACGGCAAGGGGCCATCTGACAAGGCCAATGGCCCTCCCAAGCAAGATCTTGATACCGACATCGTCTTGCCAAAGTACGATCATAATGTAACCTCCTCGGTCGATGCTCATCAGCGTGCTACTGATAATCTAAAGGAATTGGATACTTCGGATGGTGCTAAGAAAACAATCGATGATATCATCACCAACCTGAATGACTCAGCAGCAGTATATCACGATCAAATTTACGTTGATTCCCGCGCTGCTTTTGAGCATAAAAAGAGGGCTCAGGAAGGGCTAAAAACACTCAGCGTTGAACACGAAGTTGACGAGGAGGATGTCGTTCAGAACACAAGTGAACTCATCTATGATACCAGCAATCTCAGTGCCCGGCTAACAGTCCAGAACGCAGCAGACGCGTTTGAAAAACATGAGGATGAGTTCGACAACCCTGGGCAACGGCGGCAGGCCGAACGCCATCTCGCTAACGCTATTCGGGCCCTCAAACGAGCTAACGATGCGGTTGAAAAAGGTGCACTCCAACGGGGTCGGTCTGGTGGCAGTTTGAAGTCTTCAATTCAATCGCACCAGAACGCCATCAACCATCATCGGACTGCTGTCCACCAAGCAAACAAGGTCTTCAATGCTGTTGAAGACGCAACTGAGCCAAGGCTCTCCCTCTCCCAGAAGGGGGCGTTCGAGAAGGATGGCGAAATTTTCGCATTCGTTCGTGCCAATCTTTCGGATGCTCGGACCTACCGATATGGGAACGCGACGGTGACAGCAACGGCAGAAGATGGCACGAGTCTCAACGCTAGTCCGGTAAGCCTTAGAACAGAAACAACTGATGTGACCGTTTCGTCAGGGCTGGTGGTCATTCCCCTCGGTTCTGAGCCAACAAACGCGACTGTAACAGTCGAAGCAACGACAGAAGGTGATCTTGAACGACGTGCTGAATCCCAACTTGAGGTCGTCGTCAGCCAGAACGACATCATCTCCGAGCCACCTGCAGATGATGAATACAACGAGGTAGGCGTTCGCAATGAGGAAACTGGCGTCTCGGTGGATGTCGGTGGAGAAGGCCTTCGTGAGACCGATATCCAGGTGACAAATGAAACACCTCGTGCTGAGCCGAACTTCAAGGCGGGTCCAATGGTCCGTATTCAAAACCGGACGGATGTTGACGAAGCGAGAGTTACTATCCCCCTCGCAGAAGATGTTGATCCATCGGAGAAACTCTCGGTATACAAATGGGATCCTGACGATTCTTCTGGATGGACCAAGATCAACACGACAATTGATTCCGAGAATCGAACCGCAACTGCGAACGTAAGCTCGTTCTCCTATTTCTCCGTGTTCCGCATTGATGAGTGGAACGGATATACTACGTCAACAATTACGCTGGAAGATCGCCATCTTGTTAATGAAAGTGATGGTTCCAAAGGCAGTGGAACAGCAAAGTCGCTAGATCTGATGCTCGTCGTCGACGAGAGCGGGTCAATGGGCGGATCGCGAATCTACAGCGCACGCGTAGCCAGCAAACGCTTTGTGGGTGGTCTTCTAGAGGACGATCGAGTTGGACTTGTAGGATACTCGTATGGATCCACCCTACACCACGGGCTTACCACGAACCACGACCAACTCAACGAGAGTGCCAATTCATTGTCGGCCGGTGGGAGTACCAACACAGGGGCCGGACTGAAAGAGGCTCTAACAGAGATCGAAACCAATGGAGAGAGCGACCGGAAGCCAGTCATCATTCTTCTGTCAGATGGAAAAACTAACCTTGGTCCTGATCCAGTTGGTATCGCAAAGGAAGCTTCTAATAAGGGTATTGAGATCAGTACTGTCGGTCTAGGGAATTCAGTTGACGAGAACGAGCTTCAAGCAATTGCAGATCGAACTGGAGGAGATTATTATCACGCAGTGTCTTCCGGGGACCTTCCAGATGTCTTCCAGCGAGTCGCGGAGGAACAGACTAGCACGCAACTTCGCGACACCAATGATGACGGAATCCCCGATGCTGTTGCAGAGGCAAGTCCGCCAATCTCCACTGGGCCCGCCGTATACGAACAGGCTTCAGTTGAGATTGATCCGATTATGACGGATAGCAGTGGTGATGGACTGCTAGACAATGAGTCGATTGAGTATAACCATCGGGTATTCGAGGAAGATGGTGAACTGAAGTTGGAAGCGGAAATCGACGATATGGATGCCTACCCACTTCGGTGGGATAGCGATGGGGATGGATTGTCTGACCATGAGGAGGTCCAGTTAGGGACGAACCCAATGAGTCCAGACACATCCGGTGATGGCCTGATTGACCTGGCCGACCCATCACCGACTGAGGAAACCCGTCCACCGGTCGTTAGGTATGCCTCCTGGGATATTAACGATCTGACCAAATATCCAACGACAGCAATCACTATAACTGATAGCTTTACAGTTAAAGCAGAACCCACTGGCTCAGCAGACCAGATTGAGTCCATTAAGGTCGATCAGTATGTTGATTCACGCTTCCCTGGGAGAACAGGTTGGTATAACCGAACGTTGGACATCAAGGAAGCAGATGAAGATGGAGTATTCTATGGTACAACGAGCTTCGGTAAGCTGGGATCGAACCCAGATCGGGTCATAATCAGAGTCACTGATGAGGATGGGAATCAAGTTCGGATCAACCATGACGTTACTGAAGATCAAGCAGATGTACAGGTACTGACCGGTAGCCTCGTGGCAAGTGCCCCTGCGCGGGCTGCGAGTAGGTATACACTCCCCCTACGAGCGAACCCGTATGTACTCGGTGGAACGGCCGCTGCAAGCGGGGGATATCTTGTCTATTCGGAAACTATGGCTGGATCAGCTGAGGGGGAGCGACTTGAGCGGCGGATCCATCAGCCTGTTCCAGCCACCGGTGAGATCAACAGTTGGGAACGGGATGGTGTAGAAATCACGCTACCCAGTGGCGCAGAGTACGACGAGGAAGTTCTCGATCGTAATCGCCGCCATGGCTGGGAACAGATCAAAGATCTACCCGGAATCAACGATCAAGAAGATGTCGGTGAAGTCATCGAAGACGGTGAGCGCCATCCCGGATTTGGTGAGTACGATGTCCTTTTGAATGAGGAAACTGCTCTCTGGATCCACGAGGAAACGATTATCTTCGGCACGGAAGTCAGTCAGACAATTACCGAGGAAGAAGAGGAAATTGCAGAAGAGGTTGAGGAACGGACTGAGGAAAGTGAGAAAACCGAGAAAATCGACCGTGAAGAAGTCAAAGAGGAAATCCAAGATGGCAACCCCCACCTCAGAGATTTCAAAGGGTTGTTCGACTCCTACACGTATCAAATCTCTAAAGCAGTCAGAGTTACGATCCAGTACGGACCTTCAGCAGTATACCAGTGGCATATCGAGATTCAAGATGATGACGAAGATCCAGACCGTCAGTGCGCTCTAAATGCAGATGATATAGACATGTCTGTTGATTCTGTATCTGATCGGTCATTCGCATCCGCTGGTTCTGAGTACAAGGAGTTCGAGGGCACGTTCGAGAAGACAAAAGACCCTGTTGAAACCCGTCTTAAGTGTGCAATAGATCCTAACTCAGTAGTTCAGACATATGCGGATGACCCAACAGACATTACAGATGGAAGTATTGGCGAAAATGTCTCCGTTGAATTCGTTCGGGAACGAGGCCATGAGCTTAAATGGCCAGAAGGTGGCTTTGAGAAAGGCGACGCCTCGGAGATTGGGCCTGACATTATTGCATATGATGAAGAAAATGATGAGTGGGTAGTCATTGAAGCAAAAACTACAACGAGTACAGATGCCGTGGGGATCGGATTATTGAATACCGATGCATATGATGGTTCACCGCAGCTATCGGATGACTGGATTGAAAATAGCTTGAATGAGCTAAATAGTAATGGTAAGTTAGATGATGGGTTCGTGAGTGACCTTGAACAAGCGCTTGACAGAGGAAATGTCAGAAAAGAGGTTGTTCTTGTAAGGGATGTTAATGGGGCAGGACATAGAACTCTGACAGAACCCTTGGGAGACAGGACCGACATCAGTATTGACAGAGTTGTTGGTGTTGATCAGGTTACGATCGTTGAATTACAGGCAACAGAGGCAAACCAATGACTGAACTGACTGATAGTCAACGCGAGCAGCTTGATGGGATTGAGAGTTCGGCAAGGAATCAAATCGAAGAACGGCTTCAACGTCTTGAAAAAGGCGATGTAGTCACCCACAAAATCCCATCGTCCTATCGAAGTGTTGGGATGAAATATGAGAATGTTGCAATCTCTCGCGTATACAAAGGCGATATTCACGCTGCACGGAAGCAGTTCATGCAGGCTGCAGAGATGTATCGACAAGCCGCAGAAACAGCGTTGGAAGAACCACCATATGCAACGTCTTTCCAACGTGTACCAATGACGTTTGTCGAAGCTTTGTACGCGGCATCACTTGCGGGAGAAATGGAAATGGCCTCCGAAAATTCGAAGTCAATTAATAAACTCAATCCTGAAAGAGGAAGCGATAAAGCCCAAGACGACATTCTCTTCGAGCGTGATAAATATTTCCTGAGTCAGTGTTTGGCGGGTGTAGTTCTTGATCAAGTTGCGGAGAAAGATATCAACGAACTTAACAACATTAATCAGGAAAAAACGGGCCTCGATAAGATGTATGGGAAATCTATTATCAAGTTTACATCTGGGTCAGTTTCTAAAGAAGACCAGTTGGTTAAGCAAGGAGTTGAATTTGCGTTAAAATATCATGATCAACAACGTCATGAGGACAATGTGATCGATCTGATTATGGCATCTGAGGCTACTGCCTTACTCATTATCGCTGAAAATATTGGATTCAATATTGAAATCCATAGTGACTTCATACCTGCAGAATTAGTAAATGCCGTGATATAATATAGTATACTAGTCCATTTGTTTATTTACTACAGGTTCTATCTCATCTAATGGCCGGATCCACACCGTGTATCTTCAGGTGCCACGAGAGGTTGGACAGATGGACATCATTGCCCTTAGGTTCCGGTATACCCGAGTAAACCGCCCTTCGTGACGCTCTTTGACAGTGCACTCAGAAACTTCGACAAGCGTTCATCCAAATCGTCAACGTTTATTTCCCGGTCATTCACGTACAGCAGAATGCTGTGTGCTCCCGAATTATCGGTTGAAGCCGCTGATCATCTCCTCGGCCCACTTGTCTCTAAATTCAGTATTTTCCAGCCATGCCACCACACGAGGCTCTTGGGGATATCGTCGCCGTCAAGATAGGCATCAATAGCCCGGTCCTCTTGTCACACTTATACTAGAAAAATATCAATTTCTCACAAATTCGATCACGAAATACACGTACGGTGCTTCGTCGGAATCAGAGATTCGTGGCGGAGGGTTTAGTATTAGTTCCTCGGTTAGTGAACGCGTACAGCTATATCCCGCCTATCACGTCCGTCTCATACCCGCTCGCACGAATCCTGAGCGGAAACCAGCCTTCTTCATCCATGCCCAGTAGCGCCTCGGAGTAGCCGTCCTCATCGTTGCCCGCTTTAGCCGTCCGAACCCAGTTCACTTCGCGCTCGCTCAGTCCGAACCATTCGGCTAACTTCTCGGCTTCCTCGTCGACGCGATGCAACAGCGTCATCGAACAGAGACTCGCGATCGTCCGCGCTTCCGGCGTCAAGGAGAACTCGCCACCGGTCTGCGTGATGAAGTGCAAGGAGAGGTCGTAGTGGCGTGAATGCCGAACGGCGGTCTCCAAGAAGGAAAGCGACGTGGCATCGGCCATCAGATAGTGCGCCTCGTCGATGACGAAGATCACGTTCTTCTCGGTGCCCTTCGCGCGCTCGTAGACGGCGTTGAACAGCACCTGCATCATCAGACTCGTCTCCGAGCGACCGCGCGTTCCCTCGTCTTGGTGAAGGTCGAGGTAGATCACCGGCGAGCCGAGATCGAACGAGGTCTCCTGAGCGAGGTTCGAGAGATCACCGTTCTCTGAAAAGGATGGTCGTAGATCCTTCAACAGCGACTTGGCGTCGTGCTTGACGCTCTCGCGTTCGGCATCAGTCGCATACCCGAACTCCGCGGGATCCTTGAGGAACGCTTCGAGGACGTCGATGACACCTCTGATCGTCGGCGAGTCGTTCCCGTGGGTTTCCGGGTCGCGTGTGATCCCACGGCGCTCGTAGGCGACCTGGACCGCCCGGCGCAGGGTCTGCTTTCGCTCGTCAAGCGGGTTGGTCGCGACGTGGGTGAAGAACGTCTCGAAGAACGTGAGCACCCACGAGATCTGTTCGGCCCACGGATCGAGGTCGGACACCGACTGCAGGACGTGATCGGGCGTCGCCTGAATATCGAGCGGATTGAATCCACGCGTCCCGCCAACCGTCACGCGCTCGCCGCCCAGCGCGTCGTTGACGCCTGCGAACCCGGCCAGGGGATCGAGCATCACGATCACGGTGTCCGGGTCGTACATCGCTCGCCTGACGAGCTGGAGTTTCGTCGAGAACGACTTTCCGGCACCGAGTTTCCCGATGACCATCGTACAGTAGCCGGTTTCGCGATTGAACCGGTCGAGGATCAACGGACTCTCGTTGAGTGCGTAGGTGCCGTACTCGATGCCCGGTTCGGCGAACGTCCCCGCAACGAAGGGGAACATCGCGCCGACCGCGCCGCTCAGCATCGGCGTCTTGGTGTCCACCGAGTGATGCAGTTGGTCGAATCCGACCGGACTCGCGGAGACGAGCGTGTCGAGTTGGGACCACCGCGGCGTCACGGGCGTGAGGTTCGCCGGCGAACTCCGCGCGAGCTGTTCGACCGAGCGCGTATCGACTTCGTCCGAAGAGTCCCCACGTACCGTGAGATACATCGAGGCGTCGAACGCCCGCGTCGAGGTGTTCCGAAGGACGTCGTAGAGCTCGCGATAATCGTCGAGGTCTTTCCTGACGCCGCGGGCGCCCGCCCGACGTTTCTCGCTCAGGTAGTCGTAGTCCGCTTCGAGGTCCTCGATCTGGTTCTCCAGGGAATCGAGCGTCGCGTGCGTCTCCCGCGGGTCGAGATGGATCGAGATATCCGTCGTTCTGGTTTCGGGCGAAGAGTACAGCGTCTCGTAGAGGCCATCAGTAGGAGCGTCCGGGAACTCGGTGATCAGAGCGTCTTCGTCCAGTACTCACCCGTCCTGACGGCGTTCGCGCGTTCTTCGATGCTCGACGGCGAGACGATCGACTGGTGGGTCGAAGCAACATCAGCGAGCGGACGCTGTCCTGGGTCGTACTCGACCGTGGCATCAACATTTGACGGAGAACCTGCCGCATTCTCGTCCGACTCCTCCTGGTGTTCCTCGGCAGCACCGTCGTCTTCGCCGCCGCCGTCACCTACACCGGCCGAGTCGTCCTCCGATCCATTCTGCCGGATCGCTGAGAGCAGCGATCCGATCATTCGCCGGCACCTCCGACGATGGGGCGCGTCCGAAGTGCCGCGTGTAGATCATCGTATTCGATCGACTCACCGGACCAGAATTCGCCGAGAAGCTGCGTCGCATCATCGGCGTCGACTTGGTGGGCACCACAGCCGTCCATCTCGCGAATGCCCGACTCAACGCGCTGGAGTCGTCCCGACAGCGCGGCGAGCATCGCCTCGTGACGTTCCTCGGTTCGGGGCGCAAACCACGCTCTGACGAGAAGCCCAACCACAGGAATGCGTGCGACCTTCTGGGTGAGACTCTCACGTTCGAACTGGACTTCCTCGGGTGCGACGGAGACGATGATGTAGTGATCGCGGATCGTCATGCGACGCTCCTGGAGGTCAGTCCGATACCACTCGACGTACTCCTCAATCAGCGCTTCGAGTTGTGGATTCGCCTGGACGTCAGAATCAGAGCGGCGTTCCTCGTAGTGGGCGAGATACTCCTCGACCGGGAACTCCCGAGTCGTCGAGTAGATCTGAATCGGGAACTCAACCACGGTATCGAGGAAGTCCGAAAACGCTCGCGACTGTTCGTGCCACTGCTCACTCGTCGCGAGCGCCATCGACGGTGGGTCGACCTGAATCAGGCCGAACAGCGCCCCATCAGTTCGTTCGAGGACGCCCTCGTCGGGATAGACCCGTTCGAGGTGGGTGTAGCCTTTCGCTTCCTCGTGGGCGTGTTGCTTCTCGCTTCGCTGGAAGCTGAGAAACGTCCCGATCCAGTCCATGCTCGTCGTGTAGGTCGGCGTGAGGTAGACGAACAGCGCGCCGACGCCGATCCCGACGCCGGCGATCGGGAGCGTCAATGTCTGGACGGAGACGCCAGCAATGCTCGCCTCGGGTGGCAAGACCACCTGTGCGAACAGGATCACCACGACGCCGGGGAAGAGCCCAACTGCGAGGTCGCTCAGCGTGTACTTTCCGAATAGTTGCGTGTCTGTACCGATGGAGGACGGAATTCGTTTCGTTGGATCGTTCGTACTCATTTCAATCGTCTCTGCGCTCGGTCGGGGAGCGATCAGTCTCGTCTCGTTGCGAGGACGGCTTTGCTGGGAGCTGGTTCCTGTTCCGCAGTGTGTCGAAGTGCTCCGATGGCGGCTCGAGGGCAAGTCGGTCACGCTGCGTGTTTCCAGTGGAAGCGGCGCTATTCGGTGATGACCCAGAGTCGTGCGCATCCGGGCCCTGTACACTCTGTCCTGACGACGACCCAGACGGAGAGCCGCCCCCAGAGCGCCGAGCGCTATACGCGTCGTGGAGGTGCGTTCCAGTCGCATTCAATCGCGACCCAGCTGCGTGTGCTCGTGACTGGCCGGAACCGAAGGTGGTCTGACCGTCCGGCTGTCGAGCTGGCTCACCACGAAGGCCGCGGGCGAAGTTCTGTCCGCCGTGGACCGCGGTCTGGCCGTGACCCTGTGCACTCTGGACGCGGGACGCCGCTTTGCGTCTGGACGTTCGATGGGCCATCTGGTTACCAGCGAAAAAGAGCGCACCTGCTTGCCAAAACAGGATGATCGGCGAAGCCAGCGCCGCGAAGGGAATCACGAGTGCGGTCACCCACGCGCCCAGGCCGCCCATCGAGAGACCGAAGTTTTGGCCGAAAATCGATCCCAGTCGGAACAACAGTGCGACGGGGACGGTCATGAACAGGAAGGGGACGTAGAAGCCGGCGAGTCGCTTCATGAACCCGGACATGAGCGAGAAGGGGCCGACGCCCGGAATCCAGAAGACCAAGAGGAGCGGCATCATCAGGACGAAGAGGTACAACACGACGTGGCGCGTGAAGTAGATCAACGCCAGGATGAGGAACAACGCCAAGTCGATCATCAGCGTCAGCGACAGGCCGAGAACGCCGAGCGCACCGAACGACAGCGTCTCGAAGAGCGTGATGTTGCTCAGGTCGGGCACCAAGAATCCGGCGAGGCCACTGATGAACTGCAGGGACAGCGCCGCGATCCACCACCACGAGAGGATGCCCAACAACCCGGTGACGGCTCGCTTTTTGAGCTTGGAGCGGTGGTAATTGCTGAAGAGGTAGCTCATCGATTCGAGCAGGATGACGAGCCCGATCATCAGCCCCCACAGAAGTAAGGAAAGAGGGATAATCGCGTCCCAGTAGTACTCGTAGATCCCCGGCCAGACGCCGTTGGTCGGCTCGCCGAACACGGCGTTTGGGTGGGGTGTCTCGACGACGACGCGAACGAGGTCGTTGGCGTAGCGTTCGATGAGGCCCGTGATCGGCCCAAAGAGCACACGAAGAAACTCTTCGAGGGCGTTGACGATCGCTTCGGAGAGGGCGCTCATCCTCAGGGCCTCCGAGAGCGCAGGATTCGCCAGCCGAGTGTTCGTTCGAGCAGGTAGACGCCGAAGAGGATCGACGCGATCGGAATCGCCATTCGATACAGTATCTGGAGCAGCGCAATCGCGCCGCCCTCGACGTAGACGGTGTCCGTATCGCTGACGTAGGCTTGAGGCGTTCGCCACCACGGACCTGGCTCGTATCGAGCCGTGATCCCGCCCGCTGTGCGGGGCATCGTGAGCGTCGCAGTGCCGTCTGCATCCGTATCGACCTGCTGGCCGTTGACGACGATCGTATCTCTCTCGTCGGTAGTGTTGATCGGTCTGCCTGTCGCGGCGTCCTCGAGGGAGACGGTGATCGTGACCTGTTCGTCGGTTGCGTTCTCGACCGCGAGCGAGAGCGCGCTTTCGTTAGTCGGGACCTCGTAGAACGAATCGATCGAGTGGTCCACTTCGACGCCACTGACAAGTCCGGTACTCGTGAGCGTCTCGGGAACGTCCTCGTCGGTCTCGATCCGCGCGACGATACCGTAGCTCGCCGTGTAGGGGTCGGTGACGACGTCGAGGGCGACGTCTTCGGAGAGTTCGGGGGGATCGCGTTCGATGCCGTAGGTATCCAGCAGCGTACTCGTCGCTCGGGGCGTCGCACTCGGCCCGGTCGCACTCGGAAACGCGCTGACCTGGAGAGGATGGATCGGAGAGTGTCGAACTCGATCGGCGCCGTCGGTGCTGTGGACGAGCCGATCCCAGGCCGGATTGCGTGCGGAGTAGAACTGCCAGACGCCCGTAACCGTAGTATCTCCCACGGTGAAGCCGCGCCACGGATCGCTCGTGAAGACGGCGACGCCGAGGTCGCCGTTAGGGTAGCGCGTACGCGTTCCCGCGATGGAGGGCTTATGGACCGTAACGTCGAGGTCGGTGCTGACAGTCCGGCGTTCGGAGGGGTACTCGATAGTAGAACGCTCTAGCTCACAGACGCTCGCGTTGTCCCCATCGATGCACGTCTCGGTCGTACGACTGAGCGTCACGGAGATATCCGTCTCGACGGTCAGCGTGTGCTCCTGTCCCTCGTACTTGCCGAGGTCGTCGAAGGAGAGCGTCGGCGTGTGGGTTCCGGATTGCGTCGACTCGACAGCGCCGTCGACGAGCAAGCGCGTTTCGTCGATATTGTGATCGCCGACCGACCACGTCGTGCGCGTCTCGTTGTCGATACGCGTCGCTGGCATCTCGACCCTGTAGTCGGTCGTCGCGAGCACCTGTCCCTCGGGGGCGACGTACAGCGACGTCTCGTCGGGGTCGAGCCTCGCTCGAGTTGATGGAACGACTGCAAATATCTCGACGTAGGCGTCTTTCACGAACACGCCGTTCTCTAGGTCGGCATGTTCAGGGTGGATCGAGGTATCGCGGGACGTCTCTGGAAACGAGGTGTGCTCACCGCGGTTCCACGGGTCGACGGCTTCGGGCGGTTCTGCGAACGGAATATCGGTATACGCCGCGAGTTCGCCCTCGGCTGTGGAGGGTACGTCCCCATCCGTCGTATTGCCTATCTCGCCGTCGGTGTCACCCGACCAGAGCAACGGGAAAGTGGTCTCGTTGACGCCGTGGTCGGGTTCCGCGGGCGGGTCGGCGCTGACGAGGGGAATTCCTCCGAGGGCCGCGAGCATCCAAACGACGACACAGGCCGTGACGGCGCGAGCCATCGGGTCAGAACCCACAGCTCGTCGCGCCGACGACGACGTTGTTGAGCATGAACTGGACGATCGCCGTGCCGAGCGGGGCGACGATGATGCCCCAGACGACGGCCTGGTTGCGCGCTTCCTTCATCTCTTTTTTGAGATCGGCGCGCCGGACGGTCGTCATCGCGACCGTCGTGCCAAGCGCGACGACGCCGCCGATCAGCGGGCCGCCGAACTGGATGATCGAGAAGACGTTCTTGATCGTCAGCGCCATGTCCGTCTCGCAGAACGCTTCGCCGCTGGTCTGGGCGAGCACGGGATCAACGGCGATGATACTCAATAGGATTCCGGCGCCGATGATCGAGCGGGCACTGAGGGCGCGTCGAGAGCGAGGACGGTCCTGATCGTCGCCGTCGGTTCCGGATCGGTTCAGCTGTGGCTGAGGGGAGGTCGTAGCAGACATGCGTACGGGCGGAGAGCCGCAGAAACTTGATACGGACGTCACCGAGACGCCACGGATCGAATCAGACGACAGTGCCCACTCATATCGAAGAGCAAATCGGAATAAGCATTCCTATTCTATCATCTTCTAGCAAGTAGAATAATCTTATTCGCTTTCGAAAACCAATAGTCATATATTCGTATTTTTATCCCAATAGTCCATGAGGATCGTCGACTATTCGACGATCCATCCCGCAGAGAATCTGGTTCTCAGGCCAGTTCGTCTTCGAGTTCCGTGTAGCGCTTCCGGAGTGTCACCGGGCTCGTCCCAGCAACCGTCGCGATGTCGGCCTGGGATATCGAGCGTTCGGCTTCCCTGCTCGCGAGGTAGAGACACGCCGCAGCGACGCCAGACGGTTGACAGCCGTTTGCGATCCCGGACTCCGTTGCAACCTCTGCAAGTTCGTTTGCTCTGTACTGTACGTCGTTCGGGACGTTGAACTCGGCGATGAGTCGGGGGAGAAGCGTCTTCGGCGTCGGCACGAGCGCTTTCAGGCCGAGTTCTTTGTTCAGCACGCGATACCCGTTTTTCATCGCTTCCTCTCCGCAGTTCGCCACGCCTGCGATCTCCTCGATCGTTCGCGTGTACCCGCCACAGCGACACGACGCGTACAGACAACCTGCGACGATCCCTTCGATGGATCGCCCCTGGATTAGGTCCTTCGAGCTTGCGTCTCTGTAGAGGCGACTCGCGCGTTCGCGGACCGAGTACGGCAACTCGAGGGCGCTCGTGAGCCGCGCGATCTCGAGACAGGCCGTTGCGAGGTTTCGCTCCTTCTTGTTCGACCAGCGCGCCCTGTTGTGTTCTCGCTGGAATCGACTCACTTGCCGTCGTTTCTTCGGCGACAGTGCGTTTCCGTTCGCATCTCTGTACCGACCGATCTCGCTCGAAAGGCCACGATCGTGTCTCGCCGGAGTAATCGGCGCCCCCGTCTGCTCGCGTTTGGACTCTCCATCCTCGAACGTCCGCGGCGTCGCACCGTGGTCGATGTGACTGTCTGCCAGGACTAATCCACACTCAGTACAGGCCGTTTCGCCGCCCTCAGTTCGAAGGGATCCACCGCATTCGTCACAGCGTGTCTGGTTGATCGTCTTTCCGTCGTCTTCGTCGAAGCCAGTTTCGTAGACATCTCTTAGTGACATTGTATTCACTCTCGCAGGACATTCTTCAGAACGCCCCGCACCCGTCAGGGGGCGATAAAAACTGGCGTGCGGTCTGGATAGCTGTTGGAGAGTCGGTCTATACGTCGCCACTGGGAAGGCTACGACGACCAGTACGGACACACTCCCAGCATGGGAAGTCAGTGGAGAGCTTCTCGCACTCGGCACACGCCTCATCGTCATCGACTTGCTCGTTCTCTGATGCCTGTGAAGACTCAACTGCGGAGTCCTCCGACGGTGTCTCTCTCGATCTCTCTCCAAGCTCGTCCGTCCCCTGTGGTTGATCTGCTGAAAGCGATGGTCCGCCATCAGCAGCGAGCTGTCGGTCAACGGCTGCAGTGGGAATCGGCCTTCGGATCGCAACAGCGACGCGATGTTTGCAGGCACCGTCGTAGCTCGCGTTGGCTGGGCACTCACACTCGGTTGGAAGCCCGTTCTCGATGCTCACGACGTACTCATGTTCGTCGGGATTTGCGTGACTGGTATTTCTGACGAGAACGCCATCGCCGTCAATCGTGAACTCGAAGGCTTCGTACTGGGCGCGCTTGATCACTCTACTGGTCGTCTCTAACTGTTTTAATGGGCAACTCATGATTTGATGGTGGGAACTGCTCTAGACTGGCTTTCCGCTGGTAGAACTGGGGGAAAAACAGGCGATCAGACAGGAGCGTTAGGAGACATCGTAGACGACGATCTCCGTCTGCTCACAGTACGGGCACGCCGAATGTTCATCAGGAACTGACGTCCCGCACTTACGGCACTCGTAGACGTACGATCGTTGGCGATGCAGCCGAGAAGCGAGTCGTTGCAAGAACGCTCCCGTCATTGTTCTCGATTCCTCCTGCGGAATTGTTTGGGCTGGTCGGTCGGGCCCCACGACCGCGGCACGTAGCCGATTTGCTCGATCGTATCCGCGTATGTTCGAAGCACCTCGATGAGAGCGAGTTCTGGAACGCCCGCTTCGGCGTGGCTGCAGAGCCACCATTCGAGGGCTTGCTGTGCATCTCCCAGTTGACCGTTGGTCGTCGTCGTCACTGAATTCTCACGCAGGCACTCTGATGAGCGCCTGCACCCGTGCAGGCGCCGAAAAAATAGGCAACGCGCCACAATGTTATACGACCGAACTGCAAACTGTGATCAGTATGTCTGCAATCTGTCATTTTATCCCCCTCGTTTCAGGACACAGGTCGCGATGGCCAGCCCCGGAGTCACATCGCCTCTGCGTTCCGGCCCTCAGAGGAACTGGTAACTCTCGCGGGTGCCCGTGTTTCAACTGATGCGGTAGCGCGGAGTGAAGGAGAGTAGTGAACTCCTATAATTAACCGAGGGACGCTATAGATTGAGTGGCTAGCGTTTCACGGGTGAACTACCCTACTCGCTCACGGCTGAGGCCGTTCGCTCGTTGAGGGTGGGGCTTCCTGTTTCTACGACGCGCTTTGCAGACACCGAATCGGTGTCCGTAAGGAGCGCAGTCTCCACAGGCGTTGATTCGGAGTGTCCCACTCCTACGTCTTCGAGGCCGCGAGAAAGAATGTTCCACGCCGCGTTCGCGTCCCTGTCTGCCTCAAACCCGCAGGAAGGACAGGAGTGTTCACGGACCCACAATGGCTTGTCGGTCGAAACGCCGCACGACGCGCACTCCTTGGTCGTCCCTCTCGGGTTGACCGCGACGAAGTGCGTCCCTTCGCGTTCGCACTTGTATTCGAGCAACGAGAGAAACGTTCGCCAGGCGGCAGACGCCGTGTTGCGGCTGTTCGACGGCGACTCCATCATCCCCTTCACGTTCAGGTCTTCGACCGCCACGAGGTCGTACTCCTGAGCGTAGTAGTTCGAGAGTTTGTGCAAGAAGTCGCGGCGCTTCCGTCGGAGGTCGGCGTGACACTCCGCGACTCGTCGGCGTTGTGTCTCGTAGTTGTTCGACCCGTGTTGCTTCCGCGAGAGCTTCCGTTGCTCGCGTTCCAAGCGTTCACGCTCGTCGGTGAGGTCAAGCGACCCGACCGCCGTTCCATCGGTGTCGTGGGCGTAGTTGCGTATCCCTACGTCGATGCCGACACATTTCTCGGGATTCTCGGGCGGTTCGGGCGGGTCGCGGTCCATTTCGACGCCGAACGTGGCGAACCACTCGCCACTCGGTTCCTTCTTGACCGTGACTTGCTTGAGTGTCGCGTCGTCAGGGATGGCGCGGTGGAGCCGAATCGGTATGTCTCCGATTTTCGAGAGTGACAGCACAGTCTGACCGCCCTTCTTGTCGAGCTCGAAGCCAGACTGACTATACGTGAAACTGCGGAACTCCCGTGGTGGCTTCCACTTGAGTTGGCCCACGCCGTAGCCCTTGTGCTTGAGTTTGGAGAGTCCATTGAGGTTGTCGAACAGCCGTTCTACGACGGTTTGGAGAACCTTCGAGTACACGCCCGAGAGGCCGTCCCACCACTGCTTGAGGTCGGGGAGCTCCGACCGTAGCGTGGTCATGGACGGCAGTTCACCGTGTTCATCTTGGTACTCGTTGAGGCGGTAGAGCGTGTGGTTGTAGAGTTGCCTACAAATATCGCGGTGGCGGTCCAACTCCTCTCGATGAGCGTTGGACGGCTTGAGGCGGTATTTGTAGGCGTAGTACATCCGTTACTCTCGTTTCTCGATGAGTTCGTCGAGTTTGTCACGGACGAACGACGAGAGGTTGAGATGGTTTTCCTCTACCCACTCGGCTTGGTCCTCTCGGATGGTAATATTCTTCCGTCTCACCACATACACACTATGCGCATTTATGCGTATAAGATTGACGATCGCGTTGGCCTGTGGTCCTGCAACAGAACAGTGTATGAACAGATGATGACGGCGCTGTATCCCCGCCCTACGCCCTCACTTCGCTCGGGCGTTGAGGACGGGGGCTTAGCGCCTGTATTCAGCTAAAGAGGCACTAGCGATCTCCAAGAGTGTCAACAGGCGGTACCGAGGGCACCCGATTTATCCTGAATCAGCCCCCATATGGTATTGATGCCAGACACCATGCGTGCAGCTGTCCTTCCGGAAGCGGGCGCAGACTTCAAACTCGTCGAACGCGAGGTTCCCGAACCAGCTCCTGATGAGGTTCGAGTAGCAGTCGAAGCCTGCGGAATCTGTCATAGTGACGCATTCGCAAAGGAAGGCACATATCCAGGACTTTCGTATCCCCACGTCCCGGGGCACGAGATTGCCGGACGGATCGATGCCGTCGGCGACGACGTTGAGAGCTGGTCGACGGGTGATCGCGTCGGGGTCGGCTGGCACGGCGGCCACTGCTTTACTTGTGATGCCTGCCGCCGTGGGGATTTCCAGCAATGTGAGAACGCTGAAGTCACCGGTATCACCTATGATGGCGGATACGCTGAATACACGACTGTCCCGTCAGAAGCCTTAGCATCAATCCCCGAAGATCTCGACGCTGCCGACGCTGCACCGTTGCTCTGTGCCGGCGTGACGACGTACAACGCGCTACGCAACACTGACGCTCAGCCGGGGGATCTCGTCGCCGTTCAAGGTGTAGGCGGTCTCGGCCATCTCGGAATTCAGTACGCCCACGCGGCTGGATTCGAGACTGTCGCACTCTCGCGGTCACCCGACAAAGAGGATCTCGCACGAGATTTGGGAGCCGATCACTTCGTCGACGCCTCCAAAGAAGACCCAGCCGAACGGCTGCAAGATCTCGGTGGTGCAGATGTCATCCTCGGGACTGCACCATCTAGTGACGCAATCGAGTCGATTCTCGGTGGTATCGGGACGGACGGGTCTGTCGTTATCGTCGGTGTCCCCGGAGAACCGGTCACGGTCGACGTCCAGAACCTTGTCGGGACGCGAGGGAGTGTCGAAGGATGGGCTTCGGGTCATGCCCGTGACTCCCAAGACACACTCGAATTCAGCTCTCTGCGCGATATCACACCGCAAATCGAGACCTACCCACTCGATGATGTCGCCGCAGCGTACAACCGAATGATCGAAAACGAGGCCCGGTTCCGCGTTGTCCTCGAACCGTGAATCACTCAGACTGGGTTTGAGCGACGTCTAAGTGGTGAATATCCGAATTCTCGAAAATTCTGTCTCTGTTGAAACCCTGTTAGTTCGACACCTTTCCCGCTGGAACAGTCGTGTGTTAGAACTGCGTATCGACCGTCGAGAACTCTCTCAGTTCAATGAGGAGGTCTGATAGTCGTGCGAGAGATCCCACGCGAATGAGGCACTGTCTCATCAAGAGAAGAAACGATATATTTTTGACACTGGTCAATATAGTTAGTAATGTGACAACAATGGACGAAGCGAGTAGTTCAGATGTGCGGTTCAGAAAGCGCTTTGTGAGGGTGTGCGTCTCGGTTATCATACTGACCGGTGTGACTGTAGTTCTCGGGTACGGCGGCTGGGTGGTTTTGACGATCACCGCTACGGTCGGTGGGTATGATCCGGAAACAGCCGACGGGGAATTACTACGTGATCGGTTGCTGGAGTGGCCCGACCGCAACAGAGAAGTCATGCGATCGAACGGCAGAACGAGCCTCCCGTTGAAACCATAACCCATATTCGATACTCGTCTTCGGTATCTCGCAGGCGGTTTCTGACACGATGTCGTTAGCCGGTGCTCTACATTGCTGTGTGCTTCCCCTGTACTGAACGAGCACACTGTATGAAAATCGAGCCGAATCTCGTACAGTCGCACTCTGTATCTTGCGCGACTGTGCAGGACCTATTCACGTTCCATCAAGAGTTGTGGCGTTCGCCGAGCGAGTTCATGGTCACCAGCGCGTCCCGGACCATCGCAGGCTCGACTGGGAACGGCTCGTTGTGGATCGTCTCTTCCTCGACGCAGGCCGCCTCGGCGACCGTCTCGAGTTGCTCTTCCGTGGGATTGTCAAGACCGATGTCCACGAGCGTGACTGGCAGCCCCATGTCGAGCGAGAATTCGATGACGTCGTCGACGAATTCGTCGTCCTTACCCTCGAGGACAAGTTGGGCAAGAGTGCCGATGTTGACCTTCTCACCGTGGGTCGCGTCGTGGGTTGCCTCGAGTTGCGTGAGTCCGTTGTGGATCGAGTGGGCTGCCGCGAGCCCGCCGCTCTCGAATCCGAGGCCACTGAGGAGTGTGTTCGCCTCGGTCACGGCTTCGACGCTTTCGGTCACGGCGTCGTTCTCGACTGCATTGACGGCCGAAACACCGTGTCGGCGCAACGTATCATAGCAGAGTTCGGCAAGCGCGTGACCGGCCCGTGTTGAGGCCCCACCGAGGATGTTCTCCCCGTGCGAGCGGTAGGTCGCGTCGGCCTCGAACCACGTTGCAAGCGCGTCGGCGATACCTGACCGGAACGTCCGGGTCGGTGCTGCCGCGATGATTGCCGTATCGACGAGGACAAGTTCCGGGTTCGTCGAGTGGAACCAGTATTCTTCGAACTCTCCGTGTTCAGTGTAAATCACCGAGAGCGAACTTGTAGGGGCATCTGTCGACGCGATGGTCGGCATCGAGACCATGGCGATATCGAGCTGTTCTGCGACCGCCTTGGCCGCATCGAGTGCCTTGCCCCCGCCGGCGCCGACGATAACGTCACTCCCGTACTCATTCGTCTGGTCGGCGACGCGTTCGATCTCCTGTTCCGAACACTCGCCACTGAACTCCATCGTCTCGGTGGCGAATCCGTGGTCGTCGAGACTCTCCGTGACGGGATCACCCACGATGTCCAGCACAATTTCGTCGGCAAGGAGGACGGCGCTGTTCCCGAGATCCTCCGCATGTGTTCCGATCTCCGCAGCGACGTCACGGCCTTGTGTGTAGTTCGCGGGAGATGCGAATATTTTTGCCATGGTTGAACGAACCATGGTTCCGGTAATGTAGTTTGGCCCGGCTCTTGTGAGCGTACTGAATGGCTGGTGATCGTACCGTTACTGGGATTGACGGAAGTTTGTTGTAGCAACCTCCGATTGGGGCACCATGCGGAGACCTTCGTGAATGGGAGCAGAGCAGCCCTTAGAGAGCGACTCCAAAAGAAATCTCATTCTGAATGAGGTGTGTGTCTCCTTGAGGAAGGGGCATTCTCGCCTCAATTCTGGTAAAAGTCTCAGCTATCAGGCCCGCGGAAAATCTCCTCAGATACCTTTATTTGGGTTTGGTTGTCTCTTTACAGAGTGTCAATCACGCGGGCAAAACCACTCGACGATCTGTACGAGCAGGTCGCCGAGTACGATCTCGTTCTTGTTCCTGACGCGCCGCTTGCCAGCGCGTTGAACCGGCGACTCGATCGGCCGCATCTGGGAACCTTTGCGACGACGCCACGACGGCTCGCCGCCGGCAGGATCGAAAAGGCGGAGGATCGAACTGCCTTTCTCGAACTAGTCGAGCGGAGCGATCTCGACTGGAAACGGAGTGCCTACGCTATCGGGAACATCATCCAGTGCTGGGAGCACCAGGGACAGGTCGATTCCGTCCTCGAGTACGAGAGCTATGCCGACGACGTAACCCGAGAAGCGGTGACGTACATTGAGGGGCTGGAAACGACGTCGAAACGGCTGACCGAGTACCGCATCGAAGACGGGCAGGACGTTGCAGTCGTCGGAGAAGATCAGTTCACGACGCTCGAACGGTCGATCTTCCCGGAGACGTACGATACGTTTAGCCCCTTCTGTGAGGAAGCGTTCGAGTATCCGCCGTTCCGACTCTTCGACTCGACGGCAGCCATTATCGAGACGCTTGTCGACAGCATCACGATGGACAATGCGGACGACATCGCCGTCGTACTCGACCGCGGCAGTGCGTACTCCACGCTGGTAGAATCTGCACTCGAAGCGGCCGATATCCCCTTCTACGGTGGGCCAGGTTTCAACGACGATCCGGACCATCGGACGTTCTGCCAGTTACTTCGCCTCGCACACCGCGGGAGAGATACACGCGTCCGTGACGTCAAACCCGTGCTGAGGAAACTTGGTATCGATCTCGACGTTGAACACGATGAGAAACGGCTGCACGACCTCGACAGTCCTGTCGTCGAGTGGGTACTGGAGTTCTGTGAGTCGGTCGAATCCCAGACGTTCGACCAGGCGATCAACGCGTTCGAAGAACGCACTGAGCGATCACTCGATGCGTTCCGCGACGAGCTAGCGACGTTATGCCTTGATGACGAACACGTCACGGAGGACGCCGTTGATCGGCTCGAGTTCTACTTGCAGTCGTACGAAGTTCCAGTGGATCGGGAGAACGATGGCGTGTTGCTGGCCGATGCGAAGTCCGCTGCCTACGTCGATCGACCGACCGTGTTCTTCCTCGGACTCGACGAGGACTGGACGCACGCAGATCCTCGTCGGCCGTGGGTTGACCGTGACGCACAGTATACGAGGAACATCCAGCAGTTCCAGTTGTTGCTCCAGAGCGGTGCCGAACAGTACTACCTCGTACAGGATACGTCCGGTGGCTCTCCGGTCACGCCGTGTCTGTACTTCGAGGAACTCCTCGACGAGGAGTTCGACCAGTTTAGCGATCTCAACTCGGTACGGAACGGGCGCTCATCGTGGGGCCGAACGGACGGATTCGAAAAGGAGTCGATCGACGCGACGACGACCGAAATCGAGACGGTGAGCCAATCGAGTCTCAGCACCTACGTCAACAGTCCGCGCGATTACTTCTTCAGCCGCATCGTCGATGGCCCTGACAAGGATTACTTCAAAGAGGGAAACCTGTTCCACGACTTCGCGGAGTTCTACGTCGCACATTCCGATGCCGTTGACGCATCGATGATCGACGACGTCGTGGACATGATGCTCAAAGAGACCCGACCGTTCGTCAGGCGCGTCGACCGTGAGACGCGGCGGACGAAGTATCGCGTCGGCCTCGAAACGATCTGTGACTTCCTGGACGAGAACGTTCCTGCAGATGGGTCGTTCCTCACGGCCGAGACGGGCTGGGGAGAAAATATCTTCGCCGAGCACTTCGACCGCGAGATCGAGACGCCGATCACCGAGCGCTGGTTCGAGAACGACGACCTCGGGCTGAAAGGGAAGATCGACCTCGTTCACGGCCCACACAGGCTCGTCGACCACAAAAGCGGGAGCCTGAAGCGAGCCTCCCAAGTCGTAAAGAACTCGGCGATCGATCCGCCGAGCGACACGCCGAACTTCCAGGCGCTGTTGTATCTCACTCACTGGCGAACCCAACAGCCCCACGAGGAACTGGAGTTCACGTTCTTCCACTTCCTCGAGACGCTCGACGATGTCGTCGCCGGCGACGCCGACCTCGACGAGACGCTGACCACGGTTACGTACTATCCGGGCGATTTCGAGTCGTTCGCCTGGTCGCGTGAGACGTTCGAGGACCTACGAGAGAACGGCTACAGCAAGTGCCAAAAGATCCTCGGAAAGATCGAGTACGAGGACTACAGCGCCGTCTTCGAGGCAGCAGAACTACCGGACACGCGAGACAGCGACGAATTCATCGAATCGAGATTCGGCCAGACACTGGTCGCTCGGATGAAAGACGAAATTGGCGATTACAAGTACGTCACGAAGGGCTGTGAACAGCTCATGCGCGGGCTGATCAACACTCGCCGACACAACTACTTCCAGGAGGACCTCGACGCGTTCGAGGAGTTCGTCGACGAACGCATCGACGAGCTAAATCATCGACGACGGGGCGAGGAGCGCTTCCCTATTGAGGGACTCGCCGGTGAACCGAACTACCGCCGCGTAGACAACCGCGATCTCTTGCTCGAAACTGATGACTGAACCTACTCCAAACGACCAGCAACGAGAACTGATTGAGAGCACCGAGGGCCTCTGCCTCGTCGACGCTGGCGCGGGGACTGGAAAGACGTTCGCCGTCACGCGACGGTACGCGAATATCGTCAACCAGTCGGGCGTCGAACCGGAGGACGTCCTGCTGGTCACCTTCACGAACAACGCGGCGACCGAGATGAAAGAGCGGATCGTCGGCGAGTGCCACTACGGGATGCGTGAGCTCGCCGACGCGCCGATCCAGACGTTCCACTCGCTGTGTCACGATCTTCTGCAAGAACACGGTCACAGGGCGCCCGAGTACCTCGGGATCGACGACTCGATCACCGGCTCGACGAGGCTCGTCGACGACGACATTGTCGAGAGCGCGCTCTTTCGCGAGTTCATCGACACGTTCAGCGACGAACACCCCGAGTACGACGATCTCTTTCGGGCGCTGTCCGATCCTGGCGAGCTACTAGGCCTCATCGAGGAACTCGCCGCAAAGGGCGTGTTTCCGACGGACGATGGCTGGTATCGCGATGGCGAACGCCACCTCGACGGTGATTTCGAGGCGTTCAAAACGCTGTTCGACGAGGTTAACGAACCGCGAAACGGCGGCAGCAAGCAATCAAAACTCCGATCGAAGCTGAATCGTTACGGGAAAAACAAGCTGTATCTCCCGGACGCGCCCGAAAAGGACGAGATACGAGGGGATGAGAAGCAAGTCCCAGAGACGGTTGCACGCTACGCGTTCGACGAAGATCGGAGCGAGCTAAAGCAGTTCGTCCACGACATCTATCACGGGTACCTCCAGTTCGCACTGCGTCGGAATTACCTGAATTTCGGCTTCCTCCAGTTGTTCGCATTCGTCTTGCTCTGCGAGGATCCCGACCTCCGCGAGGAGGTCGGCTTCGAGTACGTAATGGTCGACGAGTTCCAGGACTCCAGCGAGATCCAGTTCAAGCTCGCGCTCCTGCTGGCCGGTACGGACAACGTCTGCGTCGTCGGTGACTGGAAACAGAGTATCTACGGCTTCCAGTACGCCGAAGTGGACAACATCGTCGAATTCGAGGATCGGCTGGACCGGTTCGCAGAGGAGCTAAACCACGACGCTGATCGGGTGGCGTTCGATACGGACGACGTGACGACCATCAAATTCATCGAGAACTACCGATCGACTCAGGAGATTCTGGATTTTTCCGAACACGGCCTGCTCGTTCCTGCGACCAGCAGCGATGACGTCGACGTCGAGGAAACCCGCGATCGAATCGTCTCCCTGCAATCGAACAGTGACCACGAGCAATCGAAGATCGAGGCGATCCAGAGTGAGGAGGAACACGAGGCGATCCTGACCAAGATCCAGGAGATCGTCGGGAACGACGAATATCAGGTCGAAGCCGACGATGGGGCACTTCGGACGCCGGAGTATCGCGACATCGCAGTGCTGACGCGGACGCGTGACTTCGGTCGCGAGCTGTTGCAGGTAGCCGACGAGTTCGAGTTCCCGATGGCATACGAGGGCGGGATCGAACTCTTCAGAACTGATCCAGCCAAACTGCTGCTCGCGTGGCTTCGGATCCTCGACGACGATCTCGACCGTGGCTGGGCAGTCGTCCTCGAAGAAGCGGGCTACACGCTCGATGAGATCAAGCAAGTGCTCGAAGAGGGGACGTATCCCGAGAACATGGTCGATTTCCGGGATGAGCTGGGCGAGCTGGAGATGCTCGGCGCTGTTGCACGACGTGTATTCACTCAGTATGGCTACACCGGGCCAACGGCAGACGTCATCTTGCACACGATCCAGTCAGTCCACGATGCGACCACGATGACGCGGGGCGACCTGATCCGATTCATCGAACGCGGTATCGAGGACGGCGCCACGCACGAGGTGAGCGCGAGCGCTGGGGAGAACTCGGTGACGGTCCAGACGATCCACTCTGCAAAGGGCCTGGAGTATCCGATCGTCATTCTCGCGAATATGAACAGCGGTCGCTTCCCGCCAGGTGGCGGGAGTAGTGGAACGATCTCGTATCAAGATCCGGTCGGGCTGCGCCAGCGCAAAGAGTATTCAGATGACGCTCACGGCATGCCCCACGTCTACGATAACTGGCGCTCGGATATTCTACGGAAGTGCCTTCCTCGAGACTACGACGAGGAGCGCAGGCTACTGTACGTCGCGATCACGCGCGCTGAGAGCCACGTCGTCTTCACCTCAGGCGAGGAGGCGAATACGTTCCTCGACGAGCTGCCTGTGGACATCGAGTCGGTTGTTCCGGACCCAGAGGAACCAGAAGTCGATACGACGACGCAAACACAACTCCAGATCGATACTCCCACGCCAGATGGCCCGACTGGGTATACGCCTCACACCTTGATGCAAGACAGCGTCTTCGAGGATGTCGACGACGGGAAGGGTATCGAGTTCGGATCGAAGGTCCACGACTTCGCAGAGGCGTACGCTCTGGGGGAGGATGTAGACCCAGAGAACGATGATGAGGAGACTGTTGCGCGTTTCCTCGACAGTCTGGATGGTAAGTTGCTGATCGAAGAGGAGGCGTATCTCCCGCTAACCGTCGACGGGGAGCAAGTGACAATCTCGGGCATCGTTGACCTCGTTCACGTCACGTCTGATAAAGTGGAACTCGTCGACTACAAGACTGACCGTGGACGCCACGCCGAGGACGAATATCGGAAGCAACTCAGCGTCTACTACCACGTCGTGACCGCACAGTATCCTGAGCGTGCTGTTTCGGTGAGCATCCTCTACACCAGTTCAGGAGTACGACAGACGATTGATCCACTTTCAGTGGAGTCGATTAAGGATGAGATTCGGGAAACAAGGCCCGAAAAATCAGCTCCTGATCTGGAATCCTAACTTCGGAAGATATCTGCTGTTTTGACCGTGCAGTTAGAACAGTTGGGAGGATAGGAGACACTATCACGCCAGCGAACCTGCACCTATGGGTCCGTTGCGACCGGTTCTGAGACAAATACATTGATCAGAATGATCCGTACCGAGTACCGCTACCGCGATTACCTGTCCTCGTTAGCTCTGTATCGACCGGCCATCAGTATCAACATCCCCCTATGGAAGAGTGATGTGTTATAGATACGCGGGGCCACGAATGACGCGACCAGGATCGACGTAGCCGTCGCTTACGTATTTCGCAGCCTGGTCGGCGTACTTGATAGGCACAGGGAGGCGAGTGCTCCGGGCAGGGCTTCCGTAGTGAATTTCCGACAGCCAGAACGACTGCCGAGCGAGGGTTTCGATGTCTGTGGGCCCGGAGTCTTTGATCAGACGGAACGTACGTGGGGTACCGACGTGGTTGTCGTCGTCAATCTCTGGTTTCCCGAATGCGTGAACGATCGCTTGATCACGGTCTGAATCAACGAATCCAACTCCTTTCTGTGCGATTCGGAACTCTCGCCCATTGAACTCGGCAATACGAGTCTGGTCGCGCTTGCGGACGCCGACGATGTCTATTTCTGCATCAACAGCGCTGAGTCCCTCTCTAATCGCCTCAATGTCTTCGTGAACTTTTCCATCCCTCAGGATAGTCAGCCGATCAAGTGGCTCGTCACGTTCGTCAGCGAAGTCGAATACGAGGTCCCTGACGAATTCGCCCACTTGATCGGAGACAAATTTCTCACCCGCCTGTTGTGTCGTAGACTCAGCAGCGAACGTTGAGCCGTCCCGCATCACAATACTCGCGCTCGCACCGGAGTGCTGTCCAGTTTCTTGATCGCGAGTTACGTCCAGCCCCATGAAGGCCTGTGTCTCTCCTGGCATCTCGTTGATCTGCCACGGAGTCCCACCTGCCTTTGCGATGACAGCGCTCAGTACGTTCACAAGTTGGTCGCTTGCTGCCTTGCGAGACGTAGCTATGATATCTTGTGCGGTCGATTTCTGCAGCATCTGAGAGGGAATTCCCTGCCGCATCAACGTCCGCTTGAGTTCGTCATAAGGATCTTCGACGCCGGGGAAGTCATCTGCGGCACCTTTGTCGGGCACCATTGCGATAACCACATCCGTTTCGTCGCGTAGCTGCTGATACACGTCACTGTATTCCGAAAGGCTCCCGAGTTCGTAGCTGTATCCGGACGTTCCTGCTGGCGCATTCCACTGTGCGAGCGTCTTTGCAATGAGATCAATGAGCCCTTGATGGATTTCCTTGAAGTTGGTAGGGAATAGGACGCCGACACGGTACTTCCCGGGTGAACGGTACACTCCATGGCGTTTGAGTCCGGAGCTCGGTTTGGATGCATGTTTTCCGTCGCCGTACGCGAGTCTGGACTCGCCCTCCCGCATATCAACGTAGTTGAACGCATTGTTCGATGGGTTCGACTCAAATTCGATATCAAGGCCAGGAAGGGTGCCAAGGTCGTCGACCAAATCATCGACGAGGTCGAAACGTTCGTCCGGCTCCATTGCTCGGCGCGTTGTAAACAGGTCGTGAAAGTCCCAGTCCTGTTCTTCTACTTGCTCGGTTCGAGGACTCAGTGTGAGTGCCCGAGGTACTTGGTCACCAGTGAAATCCCCATAATCGACTTTAACGAGTCGGGGGTTCTCTTCGATTAGTTCTTGTCGGACGTCTTCGTCGATTACCCCTTTCTGGTACTCAGCAATAACCTCGCCGAGGGAATTAGAATAGTCAGTATAGTGTAGCTCACTCCACCCTCTGAGCCACCCTGTTCCCGAATTGCTGTACACCTCGGAGTTGTGTTCGACCCGCCACGATGGAAGCTCTTCTCCAGTGGTGATCATCTCGTTGAGGGGTGACAGCGTGGCGAGACTATACCCTACACCAACCTGAAGCAGGACGATGCCATCGGCAGTAATGTGGACTTTTAGACTGTGTTTCCGACGGGCACCAAAATCATACTCTCCGCCACCAAACTCAATGTCCCGTCGAATGACTTTATCGAGGAACTGGAAAGTATACCGTGAGTCCGGGATCGAACGCCGAAGTGAAGACTGCACGAGACCCTTGATTTGGGCCCGATCTGAGTGAGTGTCTGTGCAGAGGGTCCTCTCACCAACTTTCTCAGGTCGAACATTGTATTCTTTCGCTGTGACAGATCGAGAGAGTTCTGTCGGAGAGATCACGTGCATCTCTCCGGACCCACCAACTGGTGTGCCGTGTTCTTTATCCAGCCAGTACGCAGCTGACTGCGTGAACGCTTGCCTGTCTTGCTCTCTGTCAAGTCCGCCGTCGACGGATAGACGATAGCGGTTCACCGAGATCTCGTGGAGGCGAGAGCTCCCTTCGACGTGAAAGAGGTAGACACCGGGATCCGTTGAAGCTCTCCAGCCTTCCCGCATCGTAGAGGTCTCCGAAGCCATCACGCATAGATAATGTCACTAATTTAAGTATTTTGGGGCTTGTTGGTAACATGTTGGATGGGGGTTGGAAAACGAGACGAACATTCAAATGGCCCGACAATATTTTTCGAACGATGCCGGAGCGTCCCTCGATTACCGAGACGGTATCGTGGTTGCGAGATCGGGACTATTACGCTGGACAGATTGTCGACCATCGGACGCTGCCTGGGCAGTCTGCATCGAAATCCTCCTTGGACATGCTGCCGGTCGTGAATGCCGCCCTGAACCGTCGGGGAATTGACCAGCTGTACGACCATCAGGTTCGGGCGATCGAAGCCGTTCGAAGCGGTGAGAACACCGTGATTGCGACCCCCACGGCGTCCGGAAAGTCCCTAACATATCTAATACCAGCACTAGAGCGAGCGGTGGAGCAGAACGAGAAGACGCTCTATATCGCACCGTATCGGGCCCTCATCAATGACCAAGCGAAGACCTTCCAAGAGTATGCTGATGATCTTGGGTTCGACATCGATGTCGGAGTCGGTGTTCAGACCGGGCGGACTGATAAGTCTGAAAGGAAGAAACTAAAGCGAGAGAAACAGCCTGATATCGTCCTCACGACCATCGATCAAATCCATCTCTCGGTCGCCCCCTACGGGAACTCGAGTCAGAATTGGAAATGGCTGTTCCACCAGCTTGGCACAGTCGTCATCGACGAGGTCCACATGAACCGTGGTCACTTTGGGAGTCACACCTCACTCGTATTCCGTCGCCTGAACAGGTTGTGTGAACGACTGAACGCGGATCCGTCGTACATCTGCTGTTCAGCGACAATCGGGAATCCTGTTGAGCACGCTGCGACCGTCACCGACCAGCCGCCGGAATCGTTCACGCTTATCGACGAGGATGCGTCACTGTCCGGTGATGAACATTGGCTGCTGTGGAATCCTCCACTGAAGTCGGATGATGAACCCGGTAGAGAACGTTCAATCGAGAATGAACCGGAGGGGCCACAAGGGGTAGACGAAGAGGCTCCAGATCGAAACAACGCCGAAGCACCGGCAACACCAGACACGAACAACCGCAGACCCAAACCACGAGCGATTCCTCATCGAGACAGCGTCCAAGGCGGGGAGCGACGTTCACATCACCAAGAGTCGATCCATCTGTTCACGGATCTGGTCCAGCGTGGGTACCAAACACTCGTATTCACCCGTTCTCGACAGGGTGCTGCACAGTACGCCGAGCAATCAGATCGCCTTCTGCGTGGCCGCAACCACGAGGAGCTTGCAGAGAGTGTTCATGCATATCACGGTGCGCTTGATAATGGCCCGCGTGTCGAACTGGAGGAGGCGCTTCGCAACGGCGACGCTCGCGGGGTGTGGTCCACAGAAGCAATGGAACTGGGCGTCGACATCGGGACATTGGACGTCGTTATCTTGGACGGGTATCCAGGGACGCGGATGTCGACGTTCCAACGGGCCGGGCGTGCGGGCCGTGGGGATGACGACTCACTGGTCATCCTCGTCGGTGGGGACGACCCGCTCGACCAGTATGTGATGCGTGATCCAGACCAACTGTTCGACGGTGGCGTTGAGTCGGCGATGGTGAACCCGAAGAACGAGGCAATTCTTC
This sequence comes from Natronoarchaeum rubrum, assembly GCF_024494695.1. The sequence goes on from NZ_JANHDP010000004.1 coordinate 545,326, forward strand.
CTGATCACGTCGTCTGTGCGGCCGATGATTGGTGGCTCGAACCAGACGACAAGGCACATTTCGGAGAGGCGTTTCCGTCGATCGTTCGTCGACTGAAGGAAGAGGGGCGACTTCAGCCTGTGGATGAACGAGATCCGATACTCTGGGACACCGATGAGGACAGTCCGCAAATGAACACGGACATTCGCGGCATCAGAGGCCAGCAAATCACGCTCCGGGATCGATTGAGCAACGACCGCCTAGGGGAACTACAGTATCAGTCGGCAATGCGAGACGCCCATCCCGGCGCACTCTACACGCACCAGAAACGCACCTATGAGGTGGTTGATTTTGACTTAGCAGCTGGTGAGGCTCGGTTGGAATCGAATCAGACACAAGCCTACACGGAGGCAATTACTGACAAAGAAGTCATCGTCGAGGAAACAATAGAACGGGGGACCCTGGACTGGAACGGGATTGATGTGCAGAAGACGCTCGCTACCGTAACTGTCACTGAACGGGTCGAGAGCTACCTTTATCACAACAGTCCGCAGGACGATAGCCCCGTCGAGCGCTCGATCGACGACCCACTCCCACCCTCCGAGTATATGACAACTGGCATCACCTTGGAGTTCCCAGAGCCTCTTCAGACTGCCGTACGCAAACGAGCGACCGATTCGGAGGGCTGGGGGAACGCCCTTCATGCAGTCGAGCACGCGATGATCTCCCTGTTCCCACGGGAGGTACTATGTGACCGTGCGGATATTGGTGGGCTTTCGATAGAACGACACTCCCAGACGACCGGCGGAACTGTCTTCATTCACGATGGATTCGAGGGGGGAGCTGGCTACTGCCGGGCCGCGTTCGAGAGCCTGCACTCCCTGCTTGAGGAAACCCAGGCACTTGTGACACAATGCAATTGTGCGAGTGGATGTCCCTCCTGCATCCACTCTCCTCATTGTGGCAACGCGAACCGTTATCTCGACAAGCAACTCGGAGAAGTGTTGCTGACAGCGAGTCCAGAAGAGGTTGAGACGTAACCAGAGACCAGACATTTCCCGCTAACAATCACCAACGCCAATTCTCTCCGGTAGGGGTGGCCTCTATAATCAGAGCTGGCACCCTGTCCACAAATCAACTATCAATACTTATCCTACTCCCAACACGATGTCTGGCCATGCAATGGACGACAGACATCAATTTGGGTGGGTTTGGAAATCCAGCGGAAATGCAGTGGCAAACGGTGAAGAGCTGGAATTCGTTTACTGACTTCTTCGAAGACGCGGTCCACATTGACGCGGTCACCTACTGTGAGTCGCCAGAGCTCCTGCTCGATCTATTCGACAAACAGAGTGGCAAACTCGAGACGATGGATGTCCTCGTGGGAAATCGTGAAGAGTACCAATCGTCAGTCGACGATGCAACCGTTGCTCGGCAGCTCGAACGCTACTACCGGGAAGAGAAGCTAATTGTCCGCCTCAAGAATCGCAAGGTCGTCCACTCTAAGCTCTACCGGATCGTCAAACCCGATGATGAAGTGACGCTGATCTCGGGAAGCGCCAATCTCTCGTACAACAGCTGGAAAAACCAGACCAACAGTATCGTAGTGTTCGAGACATCGGTCGATAGCCAGCTCGATACGAAGTTTCAGAAGTGGATCGATGACCACCGCGAGAACTACGCTAATGAAATCTTCATGGAGGATCTGGCTGAAGAGCTAGAGGAGATTGATGACGAAGAAGAGAAAGAACGACGCATTGAACTGTGGATCGATAATCGCGATACACAGCTGACCGAACAGGGTGAGGTTCACTCGACAGTCGGCAAAGAACTTCAAGAGCTCGGTGGGGAAGTCGACAAATTTGTTGGGGTAACTGATGACCCCGAAGCGGCAGACGAAGTCGTCACGATCCAACACGAGGAGGTCGAGCCCGAGAACACAACAGGTCGTAACGGAGAGGAAGAACTTGCCGACGGGAGCGGGACGTCGGAAGGAATCAAGGCGGCGAAAACGCCGGAATACACAATTACTCTCTCGACCCAGGGGTTCGAGAACGATGGCTACGTCGACCAGATGAAAAACGACCTGAAACGGCGCGGAGCAGACGTTGGCGCCGACGCTATCACGACGCCCGTCGAAGGGTATACGAACTATCTCCAAACGCAGTACGACGTGCCGAAAATGTGGATCGATGATGATCGCGAGCGCATCCATCTCCAACACGGCGAACACCACCGTATCCTGACGGCCGATCATGACCCGGATCCCCAGGTTCTCGATAGTGCGCTGGCGAACATCGAAGCGTACATTGAGACGGTCGACAAGTGGGGTGAAACGAACAACGAGCAGGCGGTAATGGCCCACATGTACGAGGGCGTTCTCTATGGACTATGGGCGCCGTTTGTTAACCTGTATGCTCAGCAGTTCTTCGGCAACGTAACCCTTGACAACGCCCTCCAGTATCTGTATATCTTCGGCGAATCAGACGCCGGCAAAGACAAGTTCACCGAGTTCTTGTTGCGTCTCATCTCCGACGATCTTGTGCGAGGAAGCGCCGACGCCGACGACGTTGGGAAGAATCAGATCCGCTCTCTCAGAAATATTGATACCGTCTTCCCATACGTTGTCTCCGACATCTCGAAACAGAAAATAGAACGGATCGACACGTTGCGAAACTTCTGGCAAGATTCTTGGCATCCCTCGAACAACGTCTCGTACCCGACGATTATCTTCACAAGTAACGATTCTCGTCCGAACGACTGGTTCCGTAATCGGACGAAGATGCTTCACTTCGACGTCGCCTTCCCCTCGAATCCTGAAGACGAAGGATTCTATGAAGCACAGGAGGACCTGAACGCGATTATCGACGCTCGGAACCCGATCTTCTCGTACGTTTCGCGACGCATCCTTGGTGATGTGATGTATACTGACGCAGGAGGGACGGTCGACGATGTCAGGCGGACCTTCCTCGATTTCTACGAGCAGTCCGGACGCGAACTGCCTGGATATTTCCCCAAAGAGCCTGCGAACCGCGAGTACAATATTGGAAAGCGAAAGTGGCGCCAGGCGCGCGAACGAGGCGACGTTACCTTCGAGCGGCGTGACGATCACCTAATCGCAGATTTCGATCTTGAGCCACACGAACTCTACAGTTTCCGGAAGACGCTTCCGACCAAGATGCGACCCGAAAAGAGCGGGCGGAAGATCATTATCAAGAACCCCGACGACTTCGACGATTGGCTTGATAGTAGGAAATCAAAGAAGGATTCCTCCAATCGAGGCTTCCTCAGTCGTCTTCTGGGCCAGTAATCTCATTGATTCTCTGTCGCCATTGGTCTGGTATGAGAGACGTGGATATCGAGCGCTTCGCACCCATGAGGGCGTGAAAATCGTTTTGTACTACCAGAACGGGCATTGAGAAATCTAATGCCGGAGTCCTCATTCATTCTTGATTCTCCCTTTCTGAAGAAGAGATGGCACGAATCGGGAGGATGTGATAGTGGAATCGGAATGCGGATGCGCAATAGTCACCCCTGCGCTCATGCACCGGTTCTCGGCTTGAGCCACCGACAGACAGGATACAGAGATAGATTGGTGTATTCCCGTAAAACAGAGTAAGCAATCGGATCCTAATCAACCCGGTTCAGAAGGGGCACTGCAGGCTCACAGGACCTCAAACGCCCTCAGGATTCCTCTCGTTCAGTCTGACGAACGGAGGGAAATCGCGGATTTCAGATCGACCCGTTATCGGTTCGCGACTCACGACTATGAGTCTCGAGCCAATCGATCCGGAGACAGCACTCAAGCTGTACCTCACGGACAGGAAGCCGAACTCGCCGAGAGTTCGATTCAGTCGCACAGGTACCGCCTCAAGCACTTCCTGCGCTGGTGCGAGATGGAGGACATCGACAACCTCAACGACCTCACCGGTCGCAAGATCCAGCAGTACCGCCTCTGGCGTCGCGACGACGGTGACCTCTCCGTCGCCAGCGAGAAGACCCAGATGGACACGCTGCGCGTGTTCATCCGCTGGGCCGAGTCGATCGACGCCGTCGAGCAGGACCTCTCGACGAAGGTCCGTTCGCCGTCGATGACGCCAGAGCAAAACACCCGTGACGAGATGCTTGAGACCGAAGAAGCCGAAGCGGTTCTCTCGTACCTCGCCAAGTACGACTACGCATCCCGTGAGCACGTCACCGTCGCGCTGATGTGGCACACGATGATGCGTGTCAGCAGCGTCAACGCCCTCGACGTCGACGACTACAATCCCGGCGAGCAGTATATCGAGGTCCACCACCGTCCGGAGACTGACACGCCAATCAAGAACAAGAAAGACGGTGAGCGCCTGGTCGCGCTGTCAGATGACATCTGCATGCTGCTCGACGACTGGATCGAAGAGAAGCGACCGAATGTGACCGACGACTTCGGCCGTGAACCGCTCGTCGCGACGAGGGAGGGCCGCGCGAACAAGACTACGCTCAGGAAGTACGTCTATCAAGCAACCCGGCCGTGCTTCCGTGGGGTAGAATGCCCCGAGGATCGGGATCCAGAAGAGTGTGAGGCTGCTGTCAACGATCAGGAAGCGTTCAGGTGTCCCGCGAACGTCAACCCCCACGCCATTCGCAGGGGCAGCATCACACACTCGCTCAACAGTGACCTTCCCGACAACGTCGTCAGTGATCGCGCGAACGTGAGCCCCGCAGTCATTGAACAACACTACGACCGGCGTACTGAGAAAGAGAAGATGGAACAGCGGCGGGACTACCTAGATCGACTATAGCAGGGCCCACTAGCCCTGTAGACTCATTCTCCGACTCTTTCTCCTCCACAGATAAGATCAGAAAAACCCTTAGTGACCGTGTATTACCAGATGTTTGGTTTTACTATGACTAGGGAGGTCGCCCGTAGGAACGAACAATAGGGCGAAGATCAGTCGAACGCCGGTTAGATGACGTTGTTGAATTTTCCGAATGTTGATGGAGTTTGGATAGTGGCAAACGAGAGCCGGTGTCGAAAATCAGGCCCGCAGTGCCTGAGTGATCGTAAGGCCATAGCATTGTAGAACATAACGAGGGAAATTAAGCGGTGGAACTATTGGGTAAACGAAATCGATACGAGATCGGGACTATGGGCTGAGTAATTTCTGTTGTCCAGACAATTTATCATCCCCTACGAAATAAGGAGGTGTATGGGACTGTTTGACGGGAAAAATGAAGAGGACGTTATCCTGGAGAACGCCGATCTTGGTTGTGAACCACAAAATGAGTACGTGTCGAAAAAGCGTGTCGAGAAGGTCGACGAGTACCTTGAGCCAGGGGAGAAGGTCCATTTCCTAGCGAAGGATGGGGGCGGACAGTTGAAGATCGATGGGGAGAAAGAAGACGGTATCCTCAATGTCAGAACAGTGGTGACTGACCGTCGGGTATTGTTCATTGGTTCGAAAATGATTGGCTCCACACAGACCTCGATCGACTACAAGGACATCTCTTCGGTGGAGGTCAGCTTCGGCATGGTGCAGAAGCGGCTGAACCTAGAGACAGATTCGAAGGTTTTCGGGATTGGTGTCGGTAAGCTCGATAAAGAAGAGGTACAAGACATGGCACAGTTTGTCCGAGAGCAGACCCGCGAGGATCCCGAGTTGAGCAACTCTTCGTCTGGGTCTGGAGACACATCTGACACTTCAGATGAGGAAGATCCGCTAGATAAGCTCGAAAGGCTTGGTGACCTCCGTGACGACGGTGTCATCACCGAGGATGAATTCCAAGAAAAAAAGGAGTCACTCCTAAACCAGATTTAGACAAGTAGAGCGATAATCAGCAACAACAGTATTAGAGCAATTGCAACTAGGGTACGGTCTGAAATAGGGAGTTCTGGACTACTGGTTCCAGTGGTCAACACGTCCGGAAGTGGCCCGCGATAAGGTTTGGTATTTGTGGTATGGTCATGGACTGCTTCTGCACATTCTTCACAAAGGATATGGCCTTCCACAGATGGCGGGTTCGTGTCCGATTGCGCACCTGCAAACTTTACTTTTGCACTCCAGTTTCCTGCTTGTTCGTCGGTGATTGACACCGTGCCCTCACCAACGAGCACAGCATATCCCGGTTTGACTAGTTCCCCCTCTGGGATGTCTTCGACAAGGCCGACCTCCGTACCACAGACCTGACACGCTTCGACTTGATACGAGACCGACTCTGTGACCGCACTTTCCCGACTCATTGATCCGACTCAAAATCATACACAGAGTTTGCACAAGCAGGACACAGATACGATCGTTCAACGTTGGCCGTCACCTCTAGTCCAAAGAGTTTGACTACCACCTTCGGCACGCGGTAGTTCTTCGCCGCGGCGCTGAAACTGGTCGTGTCAACCGTCATGTTGTCACCGCCTGTCACAACAACTGGTACGCCCTCTGGAAGCCTGTCGACGTTATCTACGTCTGAATCAACGAACACATCTTCATCACAGTGGGTGCATTTCGCGGTTTCATATTCAATCGACTTCGATACTGCCGTTTCCCGTGTGCTCATATTGGAGAAAGATTCAGCCGTGATAATATCATGGTTATGGTTGGGGGTTCAATCCGATAGCCATCAGCTCCGATGGTATCGAACGACACTACAACCAGTGTACCGAGAAAGAGAAGATAGAACAGTTGTGCATTGGCATATAACCCCAATCTCATCTCCTTCGCGATAAATATCTCAGTTATGGACACTTTCGATGGATCACTAGAGGAACGAACGCGCCGCGTGCACGCGATCCTGGCCGCTGTAGCAGGGGATCCAGTCCTTGATGAGTCTTTGCGCGAAACAACGGAGGATGCGGTCGAGAGGCTTGATGACGCATTGGCCGACGGAATTGAGGATCCTTCTGGCCCTGATACATTGTTTGATTCCGAGCCAGTTGACCCTCCTGAGACGGATGGGCCCCGGCCACTTGATGAATTGTTTGACGATGATTCTAACTGATGATAGAGTAGAGTGTTCTCGTCTTTGTCAACGAGCGGCATTAGAAGTGCCGTATTCCTCTGTCTTAGCCTCGGTCACCCGCTTAGACCCTGACAAAGCTATATGACCGGTTTCGGCTCAAATTTTGTTGTGAGATGTTTCTACCCAACCAGAATTATTATATGTTTGTATAGACACCCTTATATGAAATGGGAGCGCCAGCCGTTTCCGAAATCGAAGATCCTGAACTTTACCATGTGCTTGAACAGCGAGATGCAGGCACTCTCTGTCGGGTTTTCAATCACTTCGGTGAACAGAATGAAGATCGGGACCCGACAGAATACAGCTCAGATGGCTGGAGACGGGTTGTCGCAGGGAACATCCCGAAAGCGGCACGCGAGTGGTTGGAAACCCGAGACACGCTTAGCCGGGAAAGCGTAGATCGTGTACATGCCGCAGCTTATCTGAACGAGAATTACGAACCCGATGAGGAACTTCGAGATCCGGACTCCTTATATGAATTGGCTATTTTGATCCACGAATTAGGTCTGAGTGAGTCATTAACCGAGATTATCGTCGCTGCACGCGTTCGGCAGAACGAACTCAAGCGAACGTGGACAATCGACCAATCGCTGAACCTGACAAATCTACAGTCTCGTATTGAGGATTTTCATAAGACATGGAACAACCGTGAGGAACAATCGAAAGCAGTGCTTGTGAGACCAGAACTTGCGGGGGAATCTGCGGCATCACTCCATATTTTCATCGAAAAGGGGGCGGGAGTAACAGAGAAGAACACATTTTCATTCCGGCAGGGCGAGAGCAACGACGAGATCCCGACTAATCCTTCACTGACCGAAATTCGATACCGTGAGGTGAAAGACATTCGCCTGTTATTACAGGTAGATAACGACGACACGAAAATCATTTTTACAGACGACTACTCATTGGGCTGGAATCGAGTATTAGACGTTTTATTCGACACGGTATTCAACATTGAAAACGTCACGAGTTCTTTAGAACGAGAAACGGTTGTTGAAGCAGAGGAACTACACGAGGAAGCGGCCGAGTCGATCTCAGCTGATGATGAACCGATCGAACAAGTGACTGAACTGATTCGTGACCGATCCAAAGAGGCGAAAATGGCAGTCGAAAACACTGACTATAGTGAGGCCAGAAAAGATGCGATAAAGGCGAAACTCGACAACATTGAACTCTCGGGGTCTGAGATTGAAGACGATCCTAATCTAGAAACAGAAGAATTTCGCCTGATTGGTCGAACGAATCTTGACGAAGTTTTCGTCAGAGTCGATATTGAAACTAGTTTCCTTCGATTCTTGCAGCGTGCTGACGAAGAAAGTCTGGCATTAGTAATGAACATTGATGGTCGACACGTAACAGCTCGGACAACGGGGCCACAACCAGTTGACGGCTCCCGGCTGGGAAGCGAATCACAAATTGCATTAAAACACTTTTTCGGGTATCCCACATCAATATGAACGAGAATCTTGCAGAGGCGCTGGATACGGCGATTTCTGAAAGTGACGCTGGGCGGTTTGAACTCGGTGAAGTTCCTGCGGAACTTCAGGGGAGTGACTACGTGAATGGTACAGAAAGCCTCCCTAACCGATGTCAACGTCCTGGCTGTCGAAAGTCCTGTGCGCAGACACGTCGCGAGGACGGCAAAGTCGTAATGCAGTGTAGGCGCGAACTCAACCCGCACGAATTTACTGTAGACTCATCTAATTTCACTTTTTACGATCTCGATTTTGGCTCGATTTTAGAGACCATTACTTCCCATTTAGACGAGGAAATAAAAAATTCTGACAGGGATCTACCACGACAAGTTACGGCGTTTACCGAGTCAGGCCTTCGCGTGGTGTTGCCAGTCGCACCTAGTGAATTTGACCGTGAGATGATGGAGGTCTACGCGACGGCTTTACAGTTAGAGCAGCCGACTCTCTTGATAACGCCAGAAGATCGTTTGGAGGATTTGCTTGACCTTGCGTCCCTACTGTCTACGGGTAGTTTAGTGTACGCTGCTCCAATTAGTGGGCTTCATGAGATGACTGACCACCTTCAAACAATGGCGAACACTGCCCGGTCAATTAAGGATCTCGAACAGGAGTTCATAAGCTCTCGATACGACGAGGATGATGCAGAACTCGTCCATCAGGTGAATATCAACCCCCGATATATCCTAACAGAGTTGAACCATATGCGGCTACTCAGGAAAGCCGGGAGACTTTCTGGAGGGGACCGTTTGGAGACCATCTCAGAGCTCGCCTTCTCACATCTATTTTCGACCTATCCTGGAGAAGGTGGTGAAGACAGTAGTGGACAGAGTTTGCCGGACAATTTGTATTGGATTCCTCAACTCGCTGCGGGTGACCGTCCCGCGTCGATCTTGGGTGTTGTTGATGCGAAATCAGGAAACTATGCAAATTTCGGAAAAGAAGAAGCACGTGGAAAACACGATGAATATTTGGAACGTGCTGAGCGCGAGAAGATCGAGGTAGACAGAGTTGCCCACACGTTCTTGATACTCGAATTCAAAGGACAAGCAGAGATTGAATTCTTCGACAAAATGGATGTATTCTATGGCAAAGATACACACTTGGTTATTTTCACCGCTGATGCTCTCGCTATGATTATGTCTGCTTACTTGGCAGCAACAGTCTCGAACGAACTTGAGCTAATACGTGGTGATTTCAGAAGCATCATTTATGCTCTATTCGAGCCTGATGAATTCAAGAAACGGGACTTACATGAAGAGATACGCAATGTGGGTCGAGGCGAGGAAGAGTATATAAATCAATACCTTACGCGTCCTCAATTATTAATAGTTACAAAAGAGGTAGTGGATAGATTACTAACAGATGCACTCAACTCGTCAAATGAGATTGAAAGCGTGTACGAGCGGTACTTCAGCGACATGCCCGATTTTTAGAATCCCGTGAGATCACCCCTTTTGAGGACGTAACGGCCCAGAACTATCTCGTCCAATTGAACAAGTCAACAATGACTTTATACTAGCAATCAGATCAGTGGTTTCGAAATGAGTAGTCGAGCCGACCGCTGAGATCGAGACGTGCGAGGGCAGTCAAATAGCCGTAGCCATCGACCAGAAACACGGTGTCTGAAAACTCGTGTTTCCGGTCGAGGGAGCGCAGAAACGCTGTTGCGGCGTCCGTCCCGCGCTCTTCAAGAGCTCAGCACCGAGCAGCAGTTTTGTCTCGGTGTCGATCGCGGCGTACAGCCAGTGGAGCTCACCGTTGAGTCGGACAGCCAACTCATCGACAGCGACCCGCGACGGCGTCGCCGTCGGCGGGTCCACCAGGCTGTCGGCCAGCCGGTGAATCCACTGCCAGACCGCTCCGTGCGAACGATCCACGCCGAGGAGCCGTAACACCGCGGTTGTTTCCCGGATCGACAAACCGACAGCGGTGAGCCGGACGCCGAACGCCCTGACGGGCGTCGGCGTCCGCTCGCGGTCGTGTTTAGTTAAGGCTGAAAAGTGAGGCGAGACGAATTTCGGCTGGCTGATGGCTGAAATTGCTCGCCTCAGCGGTCGTAGCGACTGGATTGACTTGGTGTTTGTGGAGCGAGAGCGGACACCGAGCGAGCTGATGGAGCTCGGTATTCGGCTCCATTTGGCTGGACTATCACTTTCGAATACCGTTTCAGAATTATAGAAGTTCGGTGTCGAACGGTCGCGGAAAGCCGTTCACGACTGGATACACAAAGCCGATCTACAGCCCGCCACTGAGTGAGTCCGGATCATATTGCGCTCGACGAAACAGTGATCCGAATCAACAGCCAGCAGTTCTGGCTGTACGCTGCTGTCGATCCAGAGACGAACACATTTCTGCATATGCGGCTGTTTACCACGACTACGACGGCATTGACGCAACAGTTCTTGCAAGAGTTTCGTGAGAAACACGATCTCGACAACACCGTGTTTCTCGTTGATCACGCCAAACATCTAGCAGCAGCACTGCAACGAGCAGGACTCCGAGTTCACCCGGTTCGTCATGGAAATCGGAATGCTGTCGAACGTATCTTTCGGGAAGTAAAACGACGAACGTCTTCGTTTAGTAATAGTTTTAGCCACGTTGAACCAGCAACCGCCGAATCGTGGCTCCAAGCCTTTGCCGTCTGGTGGAACTCGCGTAACTAAACACGATGGTGCGTGGCTGTCAAATGAGGAAACCTACTTGATTTGATTATTCTGGAGATACAGTCTGGGTCCTACTCGCTTGTATCCCTCTACAACAAAGTAAAAGGAACTAGAAACTGCTTGGTATCATCCAATATATCGTGAAAAGCAGTTGGACTGAAGCCATGTTTTTAACCCCCCAGTATGAAAAGCCAGTCAAGAAATGAGCAGTTCATCTGAAGACAGCTATTCACTGGAGGACGTGCAGGGCGACCTCGACGTCCTCCGGGCCGTCGATGACAGGGTCGTCGAGGCCATCGAAGGGGCCGAGGGCGCGGATGTCTTGGAGTACCTCATCCGCGAACAGCAGCTCGACCTCCACCACGAGGGCGATCAGGGCGTCGGGCGTATCCGCCGAGCAGTCCTCGAGTCGGGGAAGGCCTCACAGGACTTGAAGCGAACCGTCATCACGCGTGGCGACGACACTCCTGGGAGTATCCTCGTTCCCGACGAGGTGGAACGGAACGCCAAAACCGCATTGCGGACAGGCAAGCCAGTCGTCCTCTACGGCCCGACAGGTACTGGGAAGACCACCTTCGCGAAGCAACTCGCACTACGTCACTGCGTCGGTTACTCACTACATACGGCAACACCATCATGGACAGCCAAAGACATCATCGGCGGAATCGGGCCGAGCCTCACAGGTTCTTCGGGCTATCGGTCTCTGAACTACGAGACCGAACTCGGCGCCGTCTCGGAGGGTGTCAAGCGGGCTCGTGATTTCAATATTCCCTATGCAGTCATCCTGGACGAGATAACGCGAGCCGACATCTCGCAGATATTCGGGCCACTCTACACCGCCATCGAAAACCGCAATCAGACGCTGATCGAAACAGACGACGGCGAGACCATCGAGCTGGACGAGGACGTGAGCATCATCTGCACGATGAACATGTCCGACCGGACGGTCAACGAGCTGGACAACGCCATCACGCGTCGGTTCGCGATGGTCGAACTCGACGAGTACGAAGACGACGACCGCCGGGCTTTGTTCGAAGGATGGCTCGAGAGCAACCTCGGAGACATCCCCCTCCTCGGGAACGACGACCTACTGGAACTCTTCGAGGCCGACTACGAGGGTATCAACAACGGCTCCGAGCAGGCCTCGCGCGGCCCAATCATGCGCTTCGGGCCGATGCACTACCGTGACGTGACCATATTCCTCCGCGAAGCCCTCCAAGACGAGAGTTTGTACATGGATGCACCCGAGGAAGCCGTCGGACAGGCGTTTCGCACGTTCATCGTCCCTCGGCTACTGAACTCGGCGGCGTTCCCGCAAATCGAGCAGATCGAGGAGCATTATCGGGCACTCAACAAGTCCTTCGAGATGTTCGACCTCGCGCCAGCGGCCGATCTCGCCAACCGAGAACTCGAGGCCGAGCGCCGCCGGATGGGCTCCTACGAGCAATGAGTATCTCCGACCCTGACGAATCGTACACCTACCAACCCGGTACGTTTAGCGTCCCGGAGCGAGGTGAAATCCGGATCGAAGGGTGTCCTCCCTCGATCGGTGATCAACTGCGTCGTGCCTCCTTCGAGCAGGAGTCCGCTAACGTCTTCGTGAAGACTCAGGAGTCGCTCGACGACCGAGACAAGGAGTACCGGGTTGTCAAAGTCCGAGTCGACAGCCCAGTGATGCACGTGACTGCGCGGGACAACGTGGGTATCGTTACCCTCACTCCCAGGTCGAAACTCCGAATCGAGCCGAAAATCGATTGGGATGACATCTTCGATATGCTGCTGGCAGTTCACGGTCGTAAACGCTCGATCGAATACCACGGCATCCCACTCGACGAATTTCGAACAGAGGATGTCGATTTAGAGGACGTCTTCCTGATACTCGCGATCAACTACCTCAACGGACTAGAGAACATCCACCGAAACGGGTTCGTTCGACAGCTGGAAACCCGGCGGGCCGATCTCGAACAGCCCAGAGGCGTCATCGACATCGAGCAGTCGCTTCTCAATCAGGCCGAGGGCCGTGCAAAGCAGCACTGCCTGCTGAAGGAGGTCAACTACGACAACCCAGCCAACTCGCTCCTCCACTACGCCGGCACGCACCTTCTGCGACTCTTTCGGCAGTACGAGGACAAGTACGATCATCAGGCATACTACCACATCTTCTCGCAGATACATGAGGAGGTACGGCACTTGGAGCAGTTGGACGTGACAAGTGGTCGCCGGCGGATTCCAGAGTACAGGCGGTTTTCGTTGCACGACCTTCCGAAGCAGCGTCACTACTATCGCCAGGCTACCGAGGTCGCAAAGGCGGTGGTTGCATCGTCACTCGGAACGCCGGCAATGGAGGGTGACCGCGAACTGGTCGTCGACTACGTTCTCAATATGGAGTCGCTGTTCGAGCAATACTCACAGGTCGCTATCGAGGACGAACTTGACGCAATCAAAGCGAACGACTACATCGGCCAGACCGAGAACGTCTCCGCGGTTCGTTCCCCGACGCTCAAACCCTTCGACAGGGAGTCGCAGGTGTACCATCAGCCGGATCACGCCGTCGAAGAAGGCGACCAGACGCTCACCGTCCTCGACTCGAAGTACTACGCCGAGGGAAAGGATCCAGTGAAGAGCGGCGGGTCACGGTCACGCCTCTTCAGCTACGCGTATCTTCTGGACACTGCCCAGATGGGGTTCCTGACGCCACTCGGTGAACCCCGGACTCGGACGGTCTCGCAAACAGGAGCAAACTTACAGGTTGTCTCCCCAGCGACCGATGGGTTCTCTCTCGAAGAGTATCACGGCAGTATCCGGGACTATCTGTACGAAGCCCTCGGAGAGGTATATCCCGCCCTCAAACTGTTCAAGGCTGTCGGGGAACACGCACTGTGTCTCGACCAGCACGAAATAGCCGATCTGAGCCGTTTGACCGAACCCGACGGCCCATTCGACTTCAGCAACGTCCATGAGTTTTCGCTACGCGTCGTCAACGCTGCGGCAGACACCTTGTCGAACCAGTATCGGTCGCGGTCTGATCTCGAACAGGGAGGCAAGTGGACGCGTCGGCAGATCGAGACACAATGCGAGGATTACCTGCCCGAGAAAACGACCTGCGTGCCGGTTTTCCGCCGAGAAGACCACAGGGAACGTATCGACCTGTACTTCGTAACGCGTGGAGAAGACGGAGTTCCTGTCGACGTTACGATCGCAGACGACTTCCGGTTATTATAAACGAACGCTTAGAAGGGAGCTGTGAGCCAACCACTGCTTCGACGCTCGATTTGTGGCCCAAAAATACGGCTCAACCGGTAGAGGTCGCCGCCGGTCTGTAACTCGAAGTCCCGTTGCCGGCGCTGGAACGTTCCTTCGACTGCGAACTGGATCGCCGGAAGCGGACGGCGATTTTCGAGGGTATTTGCCTGACGATCCATCAGCTTCGACAGTTCGCTCACGGCGTCATCATCATCAAAGATGGCGCCGAGTCCAACGACGCATACCTCATCGGGCACGTCATCTTCTCGGAGCATGTTCTGGAACTCCTCAATTGGGACTTGGTGGTCGAAGAGGTCGTACTCGTCCCCGTCGACGATGTTGTACTCGCCAGAGAGTTTGCCGTGTTCGACCATCGTTATTCGAAGTTGATTTCGACGGAGATGTTCGATGCTTCCTCGGGCATTCTCTCGAACAGGTCGCGAATCTTCGTGTAGTCTTCACCGGATTCGAGCGTCAGCTTGGTCATGGTTTCCTTGACATTCGCCGTGCCTTGTAGCGGGCCGGGGATTCCCATTCGATTGCTCAGGACAAACCTGACTTCACCGTAGGTAACTTCGCCCGTTTGCTCGTCTTTACGCCACTTGCGACGCAATCCCGCAACGTCGTCGCCGTCGAACTTGAATCGCCAGCCCCCACTCGGGACGCGGAATTCGTATCCCGGCGACCAGCGCGACGGATCGCCCGCACCATCCGAGGCCCCAGAACCGACAACGTACTCGGGATCGGCTTCACGACCAAGATTCTGGAGGAGGAACGTCTGGACGGCGTCTTCGGACACAGACGAATCGAACCGCTCTGCGACACTCCCGACGGTGAATTTGTCGTCGCCGTCAAGTCCAGCGATGTACTCGAGAATCTCGTCACTGACATCGGACGGCACAGTTGGCACGAGCGTAACATCAGTCGGGTCGCGATCACCAAGGCCGTCCTTGTACTCGCGATCGGCATCGATGAGATACTCGTCGACGAGGAAGTCCGTGACCGCTTCACGGAACGATCGATCGGTATCACCTTCGGAGAGGTAGACCGTTTCGTCCCGCCTGATTTCTTCGAGTATTCGGTGGGTATTGGCTCGACCGTTCTCTTCTAGCGTCTGGCGGATTCGATCTCGGACTTCCGACGTGCCGATACGCTCGGCCCCCGAGATGTCGCGTATAGTTGCGTCGGACTGGGCCTTCGTCACGATGTCAGTGCCGCTGTATAGGACGTACTGGTCGTCTTGGGCGAGTCGACCTGCGGCCGTCATCACTGTGTCGTGCCCATCGCCCTCGAGCCAAATCTCCGTGTCCTCGAGAAGTTCGAGTTCGAAGTTCCCGATGTCGATGGACTTGCTGCCGCTACCAAATCGTTTGCGGAGTTCCTGTTCGACGTCCTCAGCAGTCCACCGCTGGACATCACGCTCGTGGAGTATCGTTGTGTCGAGCGAACTCCCCGCGAGCGAGTCGGAGAACCCATTCGAGCCATGTGTGACCACGGGCTTGTCTTCGAGTGCATCGACTGCTGCATCCAATACGTCTGTCGGACTGCCCGGGATGGGGTAGGTGGGCTGGCGGAGGAACTGCTCGTAGATGTCTTCGATACTGGCCTCCCCCCGTCGGTCAAGGAGATCTTCGACGATGTCCCAGACGTGGCGCTGGAGGTCGATACCTTCAGCGGAGACGCTGTCTCCTATGTCGTCGGCGTTGAGGGGTTCCCCCTCGGAGACGAACACGTCGAGATCCATCTCGGCGGCCAAGTCAAACTCCTTGAGTAGATCGTCGCCGTCGAGAATCTCCCCGTACGCGAGTTCGATCCGGTCGCGGAGTTCGCGCCGCTCGTCCTCGCGCTGTCGCTTGACCGAGGAACGAATTTCGTCGTCGAGGGATTCGTCGTCGAGGACGCGTTCAGCCCCTTCGATGTACCGAGCCTTCTCGATGAATCCCGTCCCCGATTCGATCTTCTTGTCGCCGCTGGGCTGGATGAACACGAGAGTGTTTCGCCATTCGCGTCCTGGACTTCCGTCGGCGTTCTTGATGACGGTCTTGACCTCGTCCTGTGTCCACTCGTTCGCTTTGACAACGACCTTGACCTCCCGGCTGTCGGGAACCTGCTTGAGGTCGCCATCGGTGAATCCGACCGGGTACGCGTCCTTCCCGAATACCTGCTCAACGGTGTCAGCGATCTGTCCGAGAGCGATCTTCTCGTCGACGTCCTCGGCCTTGTTCTGGATGAGTGCGTTTGGGTTCTGTCGATCGCGGATAGCGTACTTACCGTTGAGCTTGTGGAGGTACCACGCAACGCCGTAGAGCTGCTCGCGGTTGAGGATGATGTCCGAGACGAGATCGCCCGTCTGGTACGTTCCCATCACGATGTCGGAGTCGCTTGCTCCCTCACTCTCGTCGGGTTTCAGGCTGTAGAGCAGGATCGTGTTGAGGATACGCCGACCGTACGGGAGCTTCTCCGGGTCGACCCGATTCCGAATGTCGTCGATACAGACGCTCGGCCGGTCGATATTGATCCGCGTCAGCTCGTCGTCGAATAGGACGGCGTCGATGTCACCGTGTGTGACGAGGTCGGTCTCTTCGATGAGCCGTGCTGCGTCCTCGTCGTCAGGTTCGGCTTCGGAGTCAGCGGCCGTCGTCAGAATCTTCGAGAAGAGGTAGATCATCCCGCGCGTGTTCTGGTTGCCCTCGTCCGCGTAGTAGCGAGTTTCGAGCGCGTTCAGGAGGACTGGATGGAACGGGTAGGTATCGCGCATCTTCCCCGCGAGGTCGCTCGGGATGTCGGAGTCGGGAACGTGGTCGTTGTCGGCGTACGCGTCCACGTACCCCGAGACGATCTCCTCGACCGCACTCTCGTCGATATCGTCGATGAGGCGGTGGCGGATGACCTCCTGCTTGCTCACTTTGCTACTCATGTTAACCTCGGAGGCGCTTTCGCGGTCGAGGATGTTGTGAACCTGCGAGCCCTTTCGGAGGACGGAGACGATGGCGAAGACGTCGCTGTCGTCGAGGTCGGCAGTTTCGAGAAGGGCCTGTAAGAACCCGCGGTTGCGCTTTTTGCGGTCACCGCTGAGTGGCTCGAACCAGTCTTCGAGTTCGTCCATCAGGTACGCAATCGTTCGATCGCCGACTGCCTCCTGAATCGTCTCCATATCCGGGTATGGATCGAGGTCGCTCTCCGTTGGTTCGTAGTCGAGGACATCGAAGAACGGCTCCCAGAGGTAGTCCGGCTGGCGCTGCTGTAGCGAGACGGTGACCGCATCCGAGTTTTCTGCGTCGGGCAGCGCGTCGGCGAAGCCGTCGACGTGGCGGTCGCCGAATTCGCCGGCGGCGTCGGGAGAGGCGAAGCAGTGATACATCGCAACCATTTGGTGGGACTTCCCGCTCCCGTACGGCCCATAGAGAATGTGCGTGCCGTAGTTCTCGCCCCCGCAGAGCGTGTCTCGGAGGTCGACGAATCCCTCGCGCAGTCCCTGCGTCATCAGCGTCCGGTCGAAGAACGTGGACGCGTCGGCCTCGAACTCGTCCTCGTCTTCGACGTTGTAGAGCTTGACTTGGCCGTCAATCTCGCCTTCCTCTCGGAGTTCGCGGCTTATCGTGACGGTATCCGCGATCGTTCGTGAGAGAGATTCCGTGCTGGCCATTTGATGTCATAGACTCCGTATGTTATTCGCATAAGTACTGTGGTCAGCAATCGTCGAACATTCGGTTGTTTCGCGATACGGCGCCAGGAATCTTACCGAATTTGGTCTCGCTGCTCTAACAGTAACTGGTTTACAGTGAATCGGTGACCACGGCTTGTGTACATAATCCCCTGAGCCTGTGGTGCGGGACGAACGACGAGAGGCAAAAGTTAACAACCTATCAGTCGGATATTCAGAGAAGCAATGCCCCAAGAGGACTCTCAGTTCGGCGAGCCGGAGTTCTTGGGGTGGCTCCTGCTGAAGCGATTGAAGGAGCAGAGCGATGACCAGATTTCCCGGTCGAAGTTCCTGAAACTCTGTTGCATCACCGACCGACATCTCGCCGAATCTCATGAGTACGAGGTCGGTCTCCCCCGGTACTGGTACATGTATGGGGAGTTGGCGAACGAACACGAGTTCTCGGGACGGTTCTACAACGCGCCGCTGGCCATCGGCTGGGACGGCCAGCAATACATTCCCAAGGAATTGCCAGTCGATGCGTTCGAGGTCTCAGAAGCCGGTCTCGAAGTGATTCCCGATGCGGTCGACTGGACGGTACGCGAGTTCGGTCGAAAGAACGTCGAGGAGATCAAGCAGCATCAGTACGAGGAGTACGCCGAGAACGAGTTCATTCGGCAGTACAGCGAACTCCGGTGGCTCCTGAGTACGATCGATTTAGGCAGACAGGAGCGGTTACAGAACTACGGAAGCGGCGGGGAGTCGAACGAGGAGTTCCTCAAGCGGCAGCTCGACGAGATGATGGCAGCGTATCCGGGTGACGAGGAGCGCTACGAGGAGATGAAGACGCTCTACTTCCGGTGGGACGACACCATCCGACTCATGGTTGACCAGTCCACGGAATACAGCCGGATAGCCGAGTTCCTCGACGACTTCATTCTGGTGCTCAGCAAGGAAGTGCTTCGGTTCGTCTACAACCAGAACATCTCCGAGGAACGGCTGATAGACTGGGAAGAAGACGCCGCCGAAGAGCGGGAGGAGTTCACGACGAACCTCAAGGACGTACGCTCCGAACTCCTCCAGGACCGCCCCCGAAGCACGGAACTTGACCGCGTCTCCGATGCATACTCGCAGACAGTCGACGAACAAATCGAACGGCTACTCGGCCGGGAATAGATGTCGGACGCGTCGTTTCTAGACACGGGCGTCGTACTCGGGTTCTGTTTCCGTGACGACTCGCACCATCACCGTTGTCGACAGTATCTCAATGACCACGACTTCGAGCTGTTCGTCTCCGAAACCGTAGTCTCAGAATACCTGAATCGAGAACCGAGTCTCGCCGAAGAGATTGCAGACGGAATCTTCGACCACATTGGCCGCCTTCAGGATTCGGAGTTCGAGGGACAACTGGACTCGATGGACACGTCTCGAATCCGCCAAGACTTGATTTCTGGGCACAACGAAGCCGGGATGACGCTGCACGCGTTCTACAGTGACGAAGTGCCGAACTTCATCCAGTTCGATGAGTTGACCGAGCGACTCCGCGATCTTGCGCGGGACATCGAACAGATAGCGATCGAGAATCGCCAATCGTTCATGGAGCAGGTAGAGGTCTGGGAGCGAGAGAGCGAGTATGCCGACATCGACGACGGGTTTTCGGAAATTCCGTGGGATGACCGCCGCATCTGCCTCGACGCACACGATGTCGCCGAGTTAACGGACTACGTGACCGAACTGGCGACGACGAACCCGACCGACTTGGTTGACAACGGGTATCGGACACTGATTCTGGAACAAACGTCGCTCGAAGACGTGGTGTCGCTCGCAAATCGGTCGTGAATCCGGTAGAGGGAGTAGCTGAGGTCTGAACGAAACCCCTACAGTTCCTCCGGAACACCTGAATGACGCGTCCGGCCTAGATTTAACCGAGCTAAATGACTCTACACAGAGAGAGATGGCTGCTCCAGAGGAAGTCTTTGAGGAGTTTGAGGCTAGCGAGGAAGCCCAATCGCACTACGAGGAACATAACCAGAAGCGAGACAAAGTCTCCGAGGAGAAGCTCCAATCCCTCATCGAAGACTTCCAAACGGGTGACGTCGACGTCGTCGAATTTAAAAGCAGGATCGACGGGCTCAACAAGCGAAACCAGCTCTGGGGGTTCGATGGTTTCATCGGCCAGATGCACTTCAACAAGCTATTGAACGCTGCGCCGGACGAGGGAGACTTCGGCGACCGGCTTCGGGAGGCGATTCAGGCGCCCGAATCAGTGGAGGAGGCTAAAACGAAGGTCGACTCGTTCGCCGAGTACACGCAACGGCTGAAGGACAACGATATTGACTCGGATCCATTCCCGAAGTCCACGATTTTCTTCCTCAGCTACTTCTGGCATATCCAGCAGCCCACAGAGTGGCCGATCTTCTACCCGACGTCGGAGCAGTATCTGGGCGATGAGGATTTGCTCAACACGGATGCCCCGTACGGGTCGCGGTACGCGGATTTCGCCGAGACGCTTGACGAGCTGCGAGAAGCAGCCGATGTGTGGTTAGAAAGTCCGGCCGAATACCGCGACATCGCAAATGCAATCTATTGGCACGAAGAGTGGGATGAGTCCGATATCGAAGAGGAGGAGACCGGAGGAGGAACTGACGAAGCTGAAGCGTTCGTCGACGTCGATGCACCGTATCTCCCACCGGCCGTCGCCGATCTAGACGCGGTCGCCGCCGGCATCGACGAGGCCGTGAACAGATACGCGCCAGTCGACACTGATCTTCCAGTCATCTTCGAGCGAAAGCTGGGCGTCCTGTTCGAGATGCTTGGGTTCGATACTGAGGTGTTGGGGCAGGGCTCCGGCCGCAATCCTGATGGAATCGCGGAGGCAGTTCGGAACGACTACGCAGTCATCTACGACGCGAAGAAGCGGGAGCAAGGCTATCGGATCGGTCGGGATGACCGAACGATTCGAGAGTACATCGAGACCCACACGCGTCGACTTCGCGACCAGGGTAAGCGCCACATCTACTTCGCCATCGTCTCCAGTTCGTTCCGCGACACCGAGGAGTCCACCCTCCGTGACCTGCGAACGAACACCGATATCGACAACATCGTCTTGCTCAAAGCCAGCGTCCTCCAAGAGCTGCTCCGGATGCGGCTCCAAGAACCGTACCTGAACCTCGACGATTTAGAGTGGGTGTTCGGGAACCGACCGGGGGAAATTCAGTCCGAAGAGTTGGAGAATATCGTCCCCGAATGGCGGCAGAGCGATAGCGATTTTTCGGTATAGCTGTAGAGAATGGTTTCCCGCTGGACGAGTTAGCCGGTGTTCTCATTGACGGTTCCCTTCACCTTGTGCTGGTTGCGTTCCAACTGGACAGCACTCCAGTCTTCACTTCGAGTGCGATAGACCTTGCAGTAGGGACTTGAGTTGGATTTTCGGGGGCAGGAAGGTTGTCTCTGGGTTTCGCCCATCAAGGTCTTCAGATGTATAGGGCGGTTCGAGGATTGCCGAACTTGTATTGTCGTCATGTGCTACCAAACGTTAAGTTGCGGAAGAGGTTTTGTTGGTGACATGGACGCCACGAGTTCAGGGGAAAATATAATCGAAGAACTCGGCAACACCGATTATACGTTTGATGAATTGTTCGAGGAGAATGTATTTCATGTTCCTCGGTATCAGAGGTTCTATTCTTGGGAGAGATCGGAATGGGCCGATCTTTGGAACGACCTGTCTAACATGGCTAAGAATGATCGGGAACACTACATGGGTACGGTCATCTGCAAGGAAGAGCCAACCCCGATCTTGACTGAAGAGGGTACCAATCAGTACCGGAATTATGCAATCGTCGATGGACAACAGCGATTCACAACCCTCATTATACTCATAAAGGCAATAGCCTCGGTCTACACAACAATCAGCTCAGAAGAGGCACCGGAGGAGGGGAGTGGGAAACATACAGAGGAAAGCGTCAAATTGAGCCGGAAGAGGTTTTTGAAAGATTGGAAAATCAGGCTAGCTAATAGAGAGAGTCGGTGCAAGCTGCGACTCCAGGATGACGACAACAATACGCTTGAAGGCATTTTGGAAGAAGATATTGACGAGACGGCGACTGAGACCCCATCCCAGGACAGATTGATACAAGCCTATAGGTTCTATCGAGAGGAGTTGAAGGAACGGCAAGAGGAGCTTTCACACGGACAGTTCATCAGCCATCTTGATGAGCTGCTTTCCGCTATCCGGTCGCTCAATTTCATTGTGTACACCGTCGACAATTCTGAGCAAGCCACCCTGATATTCGAGTCGATAAACGACCGCGGGATCGGTCTGAGCAATCTGGATAAGACGAAGAGTTTTCTGATGCACAAGGTGTACCTCACTCAGGGGGAGAATCCCCATTCAGGAGTCAGCGTCAACGGTGTCCAAAAGCGATTTGGACGCATTTATCGGTGGATGCAAGACATCCTCGAAACCGACCGTGTCTCCGATATTGGTGAGGATCAAATCCAGCGGTACCACTACATCTCGACTATCAACACGACGGTGAACAGCAGCTATCTCCGTCAGGAGACGAACCGTCGGAACAAAACCCTCCGCTCGGGGGCGACAGTCTATCTGGGGGCATTGAAATGGCATTTCACCAATCTTCACGAGGAGAACGACCTCTCGATCTACAACTCGTACCCACGAGACTGTCCAGATGAAATTGACTCGTACACCAAGATTCTCCGCCGATATTATTCGCATATGGAAACAATCGGGTCGTACGGACAGGACGGGGAGTACAATCCCGACATCGACTGGGAACTGCGGAAAATCTTCGCTCTCGACAGGCTCGGGAACTTCTATCCGATTCTATTAGCGATCTGGGATGAGTACGATAGCGATAGCATCTCGGAAGACGAACTCTACGAGATGCTTCAGTTGATCGAGGTAGCGTCTTTCCGGATTTACACGACTGTCAGCCGTTCCGATACCGGTCGGAATCGCTTCTATTCCGTCGCTAACGATATTGGAACAGGCGATAAGGATGCCGCATGGATAATCGAGGAGTTGAAAGACTGCATTCGGTCGAAGGAAAACGACTTCGAGGGGACGCTCCGGAACCAGAACGCGTACAATTCGCTTCGATACAAGGATCTTAGATACCTCCTGTATTCGTACGAAATCTATCGAAGGGATGAGGCAAAGGGTGGCGACGTGTCGAGTATCGAGAAGGCAGCAGAAAACGCTGGAAACGAGTACACGCTCGACCACATCTGGCCGAACGATACTCAGAAACTCGACCTGAGCGAAGAAGAGGAAGAAGTCCACGAAGAGGTAAAGCACAGCCTCGGCAATCTCACGCTGACGACGGGGCCGCGAAACTCCGGCTGGAAGAACCTGCCGTACCCGAAGAAGCGGAGCCGGATGGACGATGACGAAGAGAACGATTCCGACTACTTGAACTCCGACTTCACGATAACCAGAGAGATTGCCCGAGAGAACAAGGAGTGGGGAGAAGGTCAGATCGCAGAACAGTTAGACGACATCGTTGATTTTGCGAAGCGGCGATGGAGTCTGGAAACCGCTGAAAGACAGCCACTGTCCGAAATCAGGCCTGCAACACCTGACTGAAGACTCTGGGGACACCCAAGAGCAATGTCTCTGTATAGCTACCAGGAGGTCGATTCTGTGTGAGCGGGTGGTAGCTTCTCGTCTCGAACTTAGAGGTCGTAGGAACTCAGCCGATGCCCTGCTTTCGTCGACGGAGCGGGTTCCAGCTGGGCATACTGAATCTCGGCGACCGATTCCGCATCGAATCGGACGTTCGCCCGGAGGATGAGATAGTCGTCGTTCTCGTTGACTATCCCCATCACCTTCTGCTGGTCGCGTTCCAGCTGGGCATACTGTCCGGTCTTCACTTCGAGTGCGACCGTCCGCGAGACCTCGCGGTCGGCATCCGAGTAGAGATTGCTGAGTCGGATCGTCAGGTCAGCCTGCCACTGGATACGCTCGGTTGAGCCGTCCTGCTGGATGTCTTCGTACGTGAAGTGCCGGCGATGGCGAACCTGCGTGTAAATCGACGACGGGGTGCCCGATTCGAAGGCGGGGAACAATACCTGCAGGCGCTCTTCGACGACCGAACGGAGATGCGTCTTCGCAACTCCCTCGCCCATCTCTCCTTACCGATTAGACGATAGGCTACTGAACCAGTCCTCGGTGATCTCGACCTTGCTCATAGTGGTCTTCTCGTAGATTCCCCTTCAGACTGTGGACGCGTCCCCACCAGCCGGAAGCGGAAAGCTATACAACCCTCCCGGGAACACGTAGGAGACAATCAATGTCTGAGGAAATCGGTGAGTCTAAAGAAGGGGAGCGGAAGACGCTGCCCATTGAGAAAGGGTATCCTATTGAACAGGTAAATGACATTGTCGATAGAGAAAACCAGTCGAAGCGATATTATCGACCACTATACACCATGCACAAGTGGTGGGCCCGCCGACTCGGGTCGGTTTTCCGAACAATTTCTCTTTATACACTAATTGATGACCCCGGTTCGATGTCTATACACGACGCAGGAAGCGACAATCAGAAGCTCGGCGATTTCTTGGATGATCAAAACTCACTCCGAGATCTCGTCAACGATGTCGACCTAGGTGATCCAGATTCCCTCTGGCAACTCTATAACAAGGATGTTCGGGTGGAAGACAAGCGTGTACTTGACCCATTTATGGGAGGGGGGACTTCGTTAATTGAGGCATCACGATTCGATGCCTCAGTCGTTGGAAACGATCTTAATCCAGTTGCTTGGTTTGTGACAAAGAAAGAATTAGAGGCTGGAAAAACTGACATTGGCGACCTTGAGACGGCTTTTGACCGAGTCGAGAGTCAGGTGAAGGAGGAACTCACTGACCACTACAGTACTGAGTGCCCCGAGTGCGAGAGAACCGCGGACGTGATGTACTATCTTTGGGTCACGGAACTGGACTGCACCTCCTGTTCCGAGACTGTCTCGCTATTCAAAGATTATCGGGTAGCGAAGGGGCGCTACGGCAACAAAGGGAAGTACAACATTCTCTGTCCCGACTGCGAGTCCATCTTTCTCGTCGACGATTGGCGTAGCGAGTGTGTGTGCGATTGTGGCAACAAATTCGTCCCTGCAGAAGGGCCAGCAAAGGGTGCCGAGTACTCCTGTACAAGCTGTGGCCAGCAGTACAGCGTAATGGACGCCGGCCAAGAGCAGGGCGGCTATGGCTCTCGGATGTACGCCATCGAGTACTACTGCGCCCACTGTGACGATGAAGGCCGCGATCGTAGCGTCTACAAGGGGTACAAGCAGGCCGAAGACGTGGACATAGAGAAGTACGAAGAAGCGGTTGAGGAGTGGGAAGAGAGCGACGACTTAGAATCATACGTCCCCTCGCAAGAGGTACCGCTGGGGATTCTGACAGACAGCACCGCATTCGAGGGGAGCATCGGTGGAGGCCACAATCTGCTTGGCCACGGCTACGATCAGTGGACAGATATTTTCGACGAGAGACAGCTTCTTTGTCTATCCAAACTCATCAGTGCCATCGACGATGTCGAGGATCAGAACGCCAAGGAGTACCTATTGCTTGCGCTTTCTGATTCCTTGATGTTCAGCAATACCTTCACGATCTATAACCGGCAGAGGCACAACATAGAAGGTATATTCAAAACAAACTCGTTCAAGCCCCAAAAGGAGTATGTCGAGAATAACGTCTGGGGGACGGAGTACGGTCGAGGGACGTTCCTGAAAAGCTGGAAGAAAGTGCTTGCTGGCGTCGAATGGGCAGAATCTCCTGTTGAGCGTTACATCGAGGACGGGTCGACGAAGAAGACGGAACCGTTCAACCAGCCAGTCGGAGAGGACCACGAGGTTCACTGCGGAGACATGCGGGAGTTGGAGTACGAGAACGAGTTCGATGCTGTCCTTACTGATCCTCCGTACTACAACAACGTCATCTATTCCGAGCTATCCAACTTCTTCTACGTCTGGCAACGCATTCTGCTTGAAGACGAATACGAGTATTTCGAACCGGATACGACCCCACGAGCTGATAGTATCGTTGCCAATCCTGCGGAGGGGAAAGACGAGACCGATTTCGAAGAAGAACTGTTCCAGTCGTTCTCGAAGATACATCAGGCGCTAAAGCAGGACGGCGTACTTGCGTTCACGTATCACCACAGTGACGCCGAATCGTGGGGTGAACTGCTGGGCGCCCTCTGTGAGGTGGGCTTCGAGGTCACAGCTACGTACCCTGTAACTGCGGACACAAACCGTGCAACGTACAAACTGAACGAAGGTGAGTCGGTAGACTTCGACATTATCATCGTTGCTCGCCCCGCTCAAGACCGCCAGCCCATCTCGTGGAACAGCCTCCGCCGCAATATCTACCGAACTGCCCAGAAGACCCGACAGCGCCTCGAAGAGAACCGTGACCTCTCTCGCGGTGACATCGGCGTGGTCGAGATGGGCCGATGTTTCCACGAGTATTCGAAGCACCATGGCAAGGTCGAACGCGCCGGCGATACGATGACCGCGAAGGAAGTCGTCGACGAAATCTATGGCGTTATCCAGCACGGAAGCGACATCGGCGAAATCGATGTCTTCCTCGATCTGCTGGAGACGCCAGACGCGTCCTACGACGACCTCAACAAACTCAGCCGTGGCACGAATGCTACGCCCGAACGCATGGAGGACATGCGCCTATACAGAATGGACGACGGCTTCACACTCGGCACGTGGGAGGACGAGAAACGCATCGCCTACATCCAGTCACGCGTCGACAGCGACGAGGAAGTCACCGACCTTGACAAAGCTCAGTTCCTCCGCTATCGCTGGGAACACGGCAAATCCGTCTCCGAGTACCTCGGTAAGTGGGAGATCACCGACGATCTCCGCGGGCTGTGCGAAGGGTTGGCCGACGCGACCGGCGACGACACCTACCGGAACATCCTAGAATCGCGCCTGAGCGACTACTAACTCCACTACTTTCTCTAATGCAGTTAACAGAATTTCACGTCGAGACGTTCAAGCCGATAGAAGAGGATGGCTTCGAGTCGATCGAAGAACTCTCAGTACTGATTGGGAAGAACGACGCCGGCAAATCGTCGTTTTTGGAAGCGGTTAGAATCTTCCTCGAAGAGAAAGGAAAGCCCGAACCCAACCATTTCCACATGCGTGATGCTGAGGAGATTGTCTTCTCTGGCCGTTTCGAGGGTGTGCCAGACGAACTCTCGGAACAGGTCACGGACGCCGTCGACACGTCAGACGGAACTCTGAGAATCGTCCGAAAGTACAGCAAAAATGGGGAACGAGCGCCATCTCGAACGACGCTATTGGGAGAAGACGAGCAGGAAACTCTGGGGTCAGGCACGATCGTGGAAGATGGCGAAGACCTCAACAAGGTACCGTCACGCGAGCGAATCTGGTCGTATCTCCCCGAACCCATCTACATCCCCGCAGAACGAA
The DNA here is from genome assembly GCF_024494695.1 of Natronoarchaeum rubrum. The sequence goes on from NZ_JANHDP010000004.1 coordinate 572,792, forward strand.
ATATTTCCGAGCAGACGAAGTTCAAGTCTGACACCTGGATCGACCGTCTACTTAGCCCGCTCCTCAACGATAGCGAGTCGCTCAGCGCAAAGCGCGAATCACTTGAGGAGGAGCTTCAAGACGAGATGGGAGACCTCTCAGACCTCATCGAAGGCCGACTGGTGAGTCGTATGGACTCGATCAGTGAAGTGGAGGTCGACCCAGGTGCAATCGACTTAGGAAAGGCGTTCACCCCCTCGATTACTGTCAAAGATCACTCCACGGAAACGTCAGTTCCGGTTGGGGAACGGGGATCGGGAGTGGGGAGCATGTTCGTTCTTTCACTGGTCGAGGCTTATCGAGAACGGCACGTCGACGAGGGGTACTTTCTCCTCTTTGAAGAGCCCGGAGTGTGGCTCCACCCTGAAGCGAAACGAGAGATGCTGGGTTCGCTTAAACAGATTGCCCAATCTGGAGGACAAATAATGCTCTCCACACACTCGCCCATATTCATCGATCGTCGGGGTCATGGCGAACTCCATCTCGTACAGCGGGAAGACGGAAAAACATCGGTTCGGATGGTCGACGAAGACTATCTCTCCGCAGTGGAAGAACTCGGGGCCCGGAATAGCGACATCCTCCAGAGCGACTTCGTCATCTACACTGAAGGCCCCAGTGACGCAAGCATTCTCAGAACCATCGCGCGGGAGTACGTAGAGGACTGGGAGCGCAAAAACATCACAATTCAGCACCTCGGCGGAACAGGGAACATTCAGAGCTGCCACCCGGAGGACTTGGAAGGAATCAACCACAACTTCTGCTTCTTGCTGGACAGCGACCGCCGGCACGAGGATGCTGCGCCTTCAGATGCCGTACAACAGATTCGAGACGACTGTAGAGGACTTCGAGCGTTCGTGCATATCCTGGAAAAGCGGGAGATAGAGAACTACTTTTCCTCAACTGGAATCAACCAGACGCTTGGACTCGAAGTGGGGCCAGACTTTGTTGGAGGCTACGACGACATTCCAGAGAAGCTCCATTCAGAGATTGCAGAGACACACATTGGGGAGGAGGGAGCATCCGTAGAGGAACGACAGTGTGACGCGTGCGGTAGTATTGCTGCTCCTGACGCTGGCAGGCAATACGATAAGAAACGGGGCGCAGAAATCGTCGAAGCGATGTACGAAGAAGGCGAAGAAATCACAGAACTTCACGGATTCTTGGATCGCGTGACTGGTCGATTGTAACAGTCACTCTCCGACCGCTTCTGTTAACGCTTTAGCGGCCTTTTCCTCGACTGATTCTCGTTTGAGTAACTCGACCATCTCCATCTCCTGTCGAGTCCGGTGACTCGGGTACGACTCCCGTTCTTCGTGTCGGCTGGGGAGTTTCCGGACGACATCGTGGAAGTTCACGTCGACGACTTCCAGAATTTCAGGAGACTTCTCGGGCCTTGCTTCGATATTCCACCGCACTCCATCGGTAGTAATCCCGACCGTGGCTTCCCCCAAGTCGCTCTTCAGATAGTCCTCCATCTGCTCTTTGCCGTATTCGAATTTGTTCGGAGTTTTCACCTCGCCGATGACGGCACAGTCCAGGCCACAGTCGAAGTTCTTAATCGCGAAGTCCGGACGCGTCTTATCCCACTTCGGGTAGCCATACGGCTGTGCCCAGAACTCGTAGTCGAGGAGTTCCAGCGTCGGCCAGATGAGATACTGCTCGACGAATCGCTCTGGGTGCTGTCCGAGCTTCTTTCCCTTCAGGTATTTCCCTTCTCTAGCGACGTTAGAGAGATGAACCGGGACGTCGCGGCGAGAGAACTCGTCGGCGAAGTTCTCGTAGACACGAAGGAGCTGCTCCGCAAGCCCGGAGTGATCAGTGATGCTGGTTGAGGTAGTCTTTTCAGAGGTCATCGATTCAGAAGTCGTCCCTGTGCTTCTCGTGGAACTCTTCGATCGAACTGCAGTCGTGGTCGTCGCGACGCGTAATCCATCCGCCGAACCGGTATCGTCGCCAGCACTTCTCGCCATCGATGAAGACGGGATTATCGCCAACGTCAGGGTCGAGTCGTATCGCGCTCGGCCCGTCTTCTTTCTCGACGATAGAATCTCGGCCGAGCTTCTCGATGGCATTCGAGACGCCGTTCGACATCGGCGCCGGCGATCCATACAACTCGAAGTCGTCCATCTCGACCGACCCATCGGGATCGTCCTCCTCAGTCCCATCCTCGGGAGTTCTGTCCCCGGTCATGAAGTCAAACAACTGACTCACTGATAATATAATTTGGCAGTAACGCGAAGGCGGTGTTCAGATAAGGATTGAAGGGTGAGGCGTAGCGTTTTCAAAGTGATCTATGCCCGAAAACGCACGCCTCAGTGGTAGTATCGACCGAATCGAGTTAGGTTTTATGGAGCGAGAGGCAACAC
>NZ_JANHDP010000005.1 GCF_024494695.1 Natronoarchaeum rubrum
AGGCAACGAGACGTTGAGTCCGCGAGCACTAATCAAGATCGCCACACAGTCATACCGCATTGGCTCAGTTTCGAGACGACGATCGTCGTCTTCGAGAATGAGTCCAGGCGTTAACTGGATCGCACGTACACTAACATCGTCTTTCCGATGGTTGGTACCATCATCGGCGGTTCGATTCCGCTGGTCGGCGTTAAGGCGGCCACAGCGGTGAGGTAACACCCGTACCCATCCCGAACACGGAAGTTAAGCTCACCCACGTGGCAGCAAGTACTGGAGTGCGCGAGCCTCTGGGAACACTGCCTCGCCGCCTGCCACTCATACTCACCCCCACGAGCACCGCGCTCGTGGGGGTTCGTTCATTTCGAACGCGCAGCGATAGCATTCTCCTGAGATACTACCTATTCTCTGATATAGGCCGATCCATATATTATTGGATAGAGATCGCAGCACCTCACTGGCAGACTGGTATAACATCTGGCGGCTCACCGACTTTTTGCTGAAAGCTGATGTTGACGGAGAGACGGACTACGCACCGATCTTGACTGCCGGCGAGTGTGTAGAGCTCATCGCCTCGGCGTTAATTTCGCCTGACTAATCGGCTACGCTCTCGCCGAGGTAGCTGTGCGGGAGTGGATACGCTATTTAGCAGTGTCAAAATCTATTCTTTTTCTCACATATGTCCCCTCATCGTGCCGATAGGCGTTCAAAACTTTCCTCTTACTGACGAAGAGTATCGCCAGTCAGAGTGAATTTAGGCTAAAACTGACCTATCCTCCGAAACTCTGATATCGTAATGCGTGATGTTCTATATCGCAACATGTGATTTACGAGATCGCACACCGCACGCTCACCGACTTTCGTGGGATGCCGACGAACGGCGCCCAGAACGCGTCTATCGACGACTCGCGTCGGGTTCGCGGTCGGCGTCGAAAATTGGACCGCCTCGTGCGTCGCCTGCCGCCGCTCTTCGGCCGACTTTTGTATGCCACTCCCGTTCGGTCCCACATGACCGAGTTCGACGCCGAGCAGTTCGAAGACAAGTACGCGAACTACTTCCCCGAACTCCAGCGGGCGTACAAGAACGCCTTCGAGACGATGAACGACGCCTACGACTCCCAGCTGATCCACGGGATCGACCAGCAGGTGCTCAACGAGAGCGAACCGTTCTACGAGGGCGACGGCGAGTTCCGGATCGAACTTCCCGAGGAGCCCTACGACCGGCTGACCGCCGTCGTCGTCGATCGCGAGAAGTTCGAGACGGTGCTTGACCGGTACCTCGACGAGATCGAAGCCGAGCTTCGGCGCGTCTTCGAGTTCGAGGGCTGACGGCCGCGAGCCCGAACACCAGAGACCAAAGGCCTAAGACCGGCCACCACCTATCTCGCTCCATGAGCACGGACACGTCCGACGACGGCGACGACCTCGAAGATCGCGTCGCGAACTTCCTCCGCCGGAACTTCCCGCAGATTCAGATGCACGGCGGCAACGCGGCAATTCAGGACCTCGACCGGGAGACCGGCGAGGTGTCGATCCAGCTCGGCGGCGCCTGTAGCGGCTGTGGCATCTCCCCGATGACGATCCAGGCGATCAAGAGCCGGATGGTCAAGGAGATCCCCGAGATCGAGCAGGTCCACGCGAACACGGGCGAGTCGGCCGGCCACGGCGGCGGCGGCATGAGCCCCTCGTTCCCCGGCGAGTCGAGCGACGACGACGCCGATTCCGACGAAGGCCCTCAGGCGCCGTTCTGAGGTCGGTCTCGTCGGCGGTCGACCCGTTCTCTTCGATCGTTGTTACTTGTTACCGCCCGGTCTACCGTGGGTCTCGCTACGCAATCCTCGTTCCCGTTCCCAGCTTCTTATCAGCCCAGCCAGCAGCTCGTTCGTCGGCGCGTCGACTCCACGGTCGCGGGCTCGCTCGGCGACGGCCCCACTGACGGCGTCGATTTCGGTGCGGCGTCCCGCGGCGACGTCCTGGAGCATCGACGAGCGGTTCTCGGCGGTCGTCTCGACGACGCGGTCGAGGGCTGCCAGCGCTGCCTCGTCCGATAGGGCTACGCCGTCGGCTCGGGCGGTCCGCGCTGTCTCTCTCGCGGCTCGCCGCCCGATATCGCGGCCCGGCGCCGCTGCGAGCGCGCCGTTCGGAACTCGCGAGAGCGCGGTCACGGGATTGATCCCGGCGTTGACGGCGACTTTCTCCCAGAGGCGCCGCGGCATCGCCTCGGATGCGCTCGCCTCGGTGTCGGCGTCTCGAAACGCCCCGGCGATTCGCCGGGCGCGCGTCGACGCGCCGCCGGTCGGCGCGCCGAGAACGATCTCGCCCACGCCCGTACACTCGACGTGCCCCGGGTCGACGAGGCGGGCGCCGTAGGTGGCCGTTCCCGCGAGCACCGGGCACTCGAGGATATCCGCCAGCGTCTCCTCGTTGCCCAACCCGTTCTGGAGCGACAGCGCGGCGTCGAACGACCCGGTCGCCAGCGCCGTCGCGGCCTGCTCGGTATCGTACGACTTGACCGTCACGACGGCGATATCGGCGTCGAGACTCGTTCCGTCGGTCGTGGCTCCCGGCTCGACTACGGCCTCGACCCCGTTCGAGATTCGAAGCCCCGTCTCGGCAACCGTCTCGACGTGCGGGTCGCGTCCGACCAGCGTCACCGCGTGCTCGCGGGCGAGGAGCCCACCCAACAGGCTACCGAGGCTTCCGGCTCCGAAGACGACGATCTCCATACGCGTTCCGCGGTCGCTCCCGACAAAACGGCTTGGTTAGTCCTCCGTCCAGTAGTATAGCTCCTCCTTGGGCGACTCGCAGTTCGGACACTGCTCGGGAAACCCCTTGTCGATCTCACCCATCTCTCCACAGTTCGTGCAGCGCCACATCAACTCGGCCTCGCCGAACCCCTGCCCCGATCGGGCGTGTTCGACCGACAACGCTTCGTATCCGTCGCGCATCGTGACGTAGAACCCGCCTTCGTCGAACCCCCGAATCTCCCCGAGGCGCTCGCCCTCGTCGTCGTAGACGCCCATCCCGAGGTCCAGTTTTCGGTGTTCGTCCTCGTCGACGTCGTCCGGTCGTTCGCCGGTTTCGACCATACTCGGGCCTACCACGAATATCGGTATAAACGTCGGTTGCGGGGCGCTTCTGGTCCTCGTGGTCAGTCCTCGGTCCAGTAGTAGATGTCCTCCCTTGGAGCGTCGCAGGACGGACAGCTATCGGGAATCTCGGCGATCTTACCGATCTCGCCGCACTGCCAGCAGCGCCACATCAGGTCCATTTCGCCGGTCTGTCCACCCGCCTGCATCCGCCCTGTCTCCTTGGCGACGGCATCCTCGGCCAGCGTGACGTAGAACCCCTCGTCGTCGAACCCCCGGACGGTGCCGAGCCGCGTCCCGTCCTCGTTGTAGATCGGAACCCCCAGGCTGACGTCCGCTCGTTCGGTCTGTGCCATGTGCTATTGTTTGTCACGAGCTGGCATAAACCCCGCTTGTCGTTTCCTGCCATCTCTTGGCACCGATTTCGACGTTTCTGGACGATAGATGCTCTCACTTCGGTGTCTGTCGAGAGAGCGGACGATCATACAATAAACCATCGAACGCTATATCGAATCTCGGTTGCGCTCCTCAGTAGTGGCTGCCAGTTCCCGTCCGGCTCAGCGTCACGTCGGGACCGTCGGCGTCCATCAGCTGGAGCAACCGCGACAGGTGTTCAGGTTACTGTCGCTCGTTCGGGTCGCTCGCGAGGACCAGCTTCAAACCCGACCGCGACGTACGGTGGGGCGTGCCTGACAGCTTCGACGAGGACGAGTTCGACCCGCTCGATCCGGACGGCGAGATCGACGACACGCCGACGATCGCCTGCACGCGCTGCGGGCGCGAGTGGGATCTGGGCTACGAGCTCGACGATCTGGGCATCGGCAACCAGGCGATCGAGCAGTTCGCGCTCGATCACAAGCGCCACACCGGCCACTACCCCGACGGCGTCGCACCGTGGCTCGCGGACTGCCGTAACTGTCCGGAAGGCGTCGAACGGCTTTCCGACGAGGCGGCCCGACGCTGGGCCCGAACCCACGCCCGCCACACGCGCCACGAGGTCGACGTCGGGCGCGCCAACGACGAGGATTCGTCGGTCGTCGGGGCCCCGGAAGAGTAACCGTACGGACCACTCAGACCGGCTGATACTCCGGATCGCGACCGAAAGATTGTCGTTGCGGTTCGTCGCACACCCGGGCATGGTCCGCGACGTGATCGCCATCCCCGAGGAGGCCGCGCGGCAACTCGACCGCGAAGTCGAGGGCGGGCTGAGCGACCGAGACGACCTGTTCGCGCACCGCTCGCGCGATGAGGTCGAGCGTCTGCGCGAGCGCGCGGAGGCGTCGGACGAGCCGGTGCGTCTGGTCGTCGATCTCGATCCCGCCGAGAAGCGGGCGATCCGCGAGGCGCTGGGGTACGGAGAGAAGCGCCACGAGTGGCTCCAGCGCGCGGTCTGCCGGACGTTCAGCGGGTCGCGTGTCAACAGCCTACCGCCAATCGAGCAGATGATCGAGCGGGCGATTCGAGAGTGCGCTCGCGGGCGCACACGGCTCTGAGCGACGCCCGTCCGTCGGCGAACAGGTTACCGTCCCCGACCAGTTCCTGTACCCGATCTTCGAACTTCCGGATCAGCCGTCCCTTCCGATACAGATCCCGGAGTCCCCTCGTCGTACTTTCCCTGCCGTGTGGGCTGTGCCAACACGAGTCGTTAGCCAATAGAATTAATAAAAAATGTAACTCGTAGACGAGACTACACTCGAGACGATCAGGGCCGCCGACGGTCGTGCTGACTCGGCGTCCACGCGGAGACGGCTGCGAGCTTTCGGTCGAATCTCCACGAGGTCGTTGCGCTCGCCGTGATTGGTGACCTGACGTAGCCGTCGGGTTTCACTCGCCGCGACGAGCCGCTTCGATCTCCCGGACGGCGGCGAGCACTTCGTCGTGTGCTTTGCCGTTCGAGGCGACCAGGCCGCGACTGTCGTGATGCCAGGGATCGCCGTCGACGTCAGTCACCGTGCCGCCCGCCTGGCGGACCATCCGGACGCCGGCCACGGTGTCCCATGGGTTGGGAACGACGTTGGTGACGGCCGCTTCGAGGTGTCCGGCCGCGACCATCGCGAGGGCCGCCTGTGCGCTCCCGAGGCGCCGCAGGTCTCCGAAGCGTTCGACGATTTCGCGCGTCGCGACGGCGTACTCTTCGCGTCGGTCGTAGTCCCACCAGATCGTGGGACAGACGGCGAACGTCTCGGGATCGGTGCGACGGCTGACTGCTGCGGCCTCGCCGTTTCGCCACACCCCTTCGGGTCCCGCGGTGTACGTGTCGCCCAGCGCGGGCAGCACCGTCGCCGCGGCGACGGGGACGCCGTCGACGACTGCGGCGACGCTGGTCGTCCAGATTCGGATGTCCCGAACGAAGTTGTTGGTCCCGTCGATCGGATCTACGACCCACGCCGGGCCCGCCTCGGGGACCGACTCGAGTTCATCGCCCTCTTCGCCGACGACGGCCTCGTCCGGGAAGGCGTCGCGGATCACGCGGACGACCTCGGCCTGCGCATCCCGGTCGGCCTGAGTGACCACGTCGGTCTTGCCGTCTTTGGTTTCGGTGTCGATTCCGGTCCTGAACGCCGCGTCCGCAACGGCCGCGCCCGCGGCGGCCGCCCGTTCGGCTATTGCCGCCCGTTCGCGCGCTTCGTCGTCCTCCCGGGCCGTTCTCGACGTCATCAGTTCTTGCCGAGGTTCGTGCCGAGCCACTTCCGGCCGTCGAACAGGCTCTGGACCGCTTCGATCAGGCTCTTGCTCTCCTCGCCCGGCCGCAACCGCGCGCGCAGGCGGGATGAGATCATCTCCACCGAGAGCACCATGAAGACCACCATGATCAGCGCGGCGACGGCCTTGTCGAACGCGAGGAACCCGAGCCGGAGGTCGAGGTACTGACCGATACCGCCCGCCCCGACGACGCCCAGCGAGACGGCGATTCGGGTGTTGATCTCGAGGATGTACAGCGTCCACGCGATGAACGAGGACGACACCTGCGAGAGCATCCCGAAGCTGATGACCTGCGGACGGTTCGCTCCGGTCGACCGGATGGCTTCGATGGGGCCCTCTTCGGTCTCCTCGAGTTCGTCCGTGAACAGTCGACCGAGATTGCCGACGGTGTCGGTGGCGACCGCGAGCATCGCGGAGATCGGCGAGATGTTCGCCAACGGGATGTAGATGAGAACCCAGACTAGCGCCGGTACCGCCCGGATCGTCGACATCGTACCGCGGAAAATGAAGTTGAACGGGAACGGCGTCACGCGCTCGGAACCGAGCACCCCAAACAGCAGCGCGAGCGGGAACCCGAGCACGGTGCCGGTGAATCCGATGACGATGGTGACGACGGCGCCGGAGACGATGTAGGTGTTTGACCCGGTTTTGATCGTCTCGATGAAGGTCGACGGATGAGCGAACGACTGCAAGAGACCGTTCCACCCGGTGAGTTGATTCTCCTGGGAGTAGGCGGTGAAGTCGACGAAGTTCGGCGCGAGGAAGTCGCGGACGTTCTCAAGAAACGTCGGCATCTGCCGGCCGAGATCCCGGAGCAACCGTGAGACGGAGCTCTCCGCGAGGTAGCCGATCCCGGCGTACGCTATGATGACGATCGCCGCGAGCAAGAAGACGTAGAACCCGCGCCGGAGCCACGTCTTTCGCTCGATCGACGCGAGCACTCCCTCGATCTTTCCACGTTCGGCATCCTGACCGGCGGCTGCGGCGCCGCCGTCGGATCGGAGCGCCGACGGATCCCGATCGGCGTCGTCCGGCGCCGCGCGCTCGTCGTCAGTCACTGTGTCACCCCCTCGGAGTTCGGGGTCGAATCGCGCTGGACGGCGCGATCCTCCGGCGCGGCGTCGCTGTCGGGCTCCGAATCGCCGTCGTCGGTGAGGACGCCGCTCGCGTCTTCACCGTAGTAGAGGTCGTCGACGACGTCCATCGTCAACTCGTCGCGCGTGCCGTCGAAGAAGATCTCGCCGTCGCGGATGCCGATGAATCGGTCGCCGAACTCGCGGGCGATGTTCACCTGGTGCAGCGAGGCGACCGTCGTCAGGCCGCGCTCGTCGGCGGCCTGCTTCATGTAGCTCATCACATCTCGGGCCGCTTTCGGGTCGAGGCTGGAGACCGGCTCGTCGGCCAGCAGCAGCTCGGGGTCCTGGACCAGCGCGCGGGCGATGCCGACGCGCTGTTTCTGGCCGCCGGACATCGACCCAGCGCGCTGCTCGGCCTCGCCCAGCAACCCGACGGTGTCGAGTGCTTCCAGGGCAGCCCGCTTGTCCGATTTCGGGTAGAGCGTGAACAGCGACTGGCCCCACCCAGTCCGCGAGAGAGCGCCCGTCAGGGCGTTCTTGTAGGCCGACATCGACTCGATGAGATAGTGCATCTGGAACACCATCCCGACTTCGGACCGGGTTCCCGGCTGATGGCCGTTGATCAGCACCTCGCCGTCGGTCGGCGTGGTGAGTCCGTTCAGGACGCGCAACAGCGTCGACTTGCCCGCTCCCGAGGGGCCAAGGAGGATCACGAACTCGCCCTCCTCGATCTCGAACGAGACGTCGTCGAGCGCTACGGTATCCTCTCCGTAGACCTTCGTAACGTCAGATAGTGATACGGTTGACATTGTGGTGGTCGTGCTGTAAGGGGTGAAAACGGGGGTCGTGTGCGGTTAGCTGCTACCGCCGTCGAGCAGGTCGGTCTCGATTCCGAGCGACTTGGCGACGTTGACGACGGGTTCGTAGGTCTCTCTGGAGGCTGGCCGCACGTCGCTAAACCAGAGGTCGTCGCCGCCGCCTTCCTCGCCGTTTGCGCCGAGATACATTGACTCCGGCGCGTTCTTGAGTGCGTTCACCAGGTCGTCGTGCTCGCTATCGGAGAGTTCGGGGCTGGTGACGATCGGCGCGCGCGGAATGCCGTCTTCGGTTTCCACGTAACGGTACCCATCTTTCAGCTCACGGTTGTCGTTGAGCGCGATGAACTTCCCGACGCCGACTGCGGGGACCTGCCCGGTCTTCAACTGCTGGAACGCCTGCTCGTGCCCGGAGAACGTGCCCCGGAAGTCGGCGCTGCCGCGCTCCATCGGGTAGCCGCCGATGTCCAGTCCAGCGTCCTGCAGCATGTACAGCGGGTAGAGCGCGCCCGACGCCGACAGGCGGTCGGCGAACCCGATCTGCTTGCCTTCCAGATCACTGAGCGACTCGATGTCCGAGTTCTCCTTGGTGACGATGACCGAGGAGTACGTCCACGCGCCGTAGCCCTTCCGCTGGAGCGCGATGTTACACTTGTCGTCACGCACGCCCAGAGCGGCCGCGAACGGGCCTGTCTCGGCGATGTCGGAGGTGCCCGAGCCCATCGCCTGCAGGACGGCGCTGTAGTTGCGCGCGTACTTGAGCTTCGTCGGCATCCCGATCTCCTCGCTCAGGTGCTCTTTTACCGGCTGATACTGCTGGCGCATCTTCTGCTGGGGCTCGGAGGGCGACATCACGAAGTTGATCTCGCCGTTGCCGTACTTCGGTCCCGAATCCCCGTCGCTGCCGTCGCCGTCGCTGCCGTCGCTGTCGCCGCCGTCGCTGTCGCCGCCGTCGTTTCCGCTGCTGAGGCACCCGGCCAGTAGACCGGTGACTCCGATTGTCCCGGCCGTCTCAAGGAACGTGCGTCGTTTTGCCATGCTGTGTCTGAAGATGTCAGTGCGATCCGGTTAATTCCTTCGGTATATTTTACATGTTTGCCTATATTCATAATGGATAATAACGTCAACTGCGTTCCTGTCGTGAGCCGAACTGAGGAAAAAGTACGAGTACTTACCCGTCGCCACGAATCGGTAATGGTCTGTATACTGATTCAGACGGTGTTTTTCGTGGTATCAGTCCAATATCTCGGAGAACAATAGTATGAGTTTTAATTCAGATGATCTGATAAAACTGACCTGAGATATGGTCTCGTTTTTCCATAGTCTTCTTGATAGTAGTTCGGGGTGGCGATCGAATCGCCGGCTTTTCACGAACTGGGGGCGCTCCAGAAACATCCCTTCCTCGTACTCCCCAGTTGTGCGATCCGTGCTGACAAATACCGATGGCCGACGGAACTAACGAACGATCAGACTCGAACCGTACGGTCGACGCGCCGGCGGTCCGGATTCGTGGCTCTCGAGAACGCGATGGGCGAATACGATCGATCACCAGCCGGGACGATCCGCGAGTTCCTCGCGTCCGCGGGCACCCAGCCGGAACGTCTCGCACAGGTCGGCGACCGGTGCGCCCGGGTCGGCGACGACGACCGCCGCGCTGTGAACGTCGCTCTCTGCCGCCACGGTCTCGCCGCGGTCGATGCCGTGGGCCTGTCGCTCGGCCATCGCGTCGGCGTCAGCGACCAGCGACGGGACGACGTCGGCGCCGCTCTCGCCGGCGTCGAGCGCCCGAACGGCTCGCGGACCGAACTCTCCCGTCGTATACCCTAAAAAGCGACCGCGCCGCGCTCGTTCGCGAACGGGCAGAGCGCGCCGATACCGGAACCCGCGTCACGACGCCGAACCGCACGCGCTCTTCGCCGTCGGTCTCGTACCGTTCCCGAACACAGAGTCTGAGCGTCATCGCCGACCGCGCCTACATGAAGTCCGCGATGCCGGTCTGCTTGTTCTTGTCGTTCTCGAAGATGCTCTCCAGGGACTTTTCGAGCACTTCGAGGCGCTGTTTCGTGTAGTCCCGGGCGCCGAACTCCTCGGCGACCCGGATCGCGGTGTCCATGTACTTGTTGACCGACCCCTGGTGGACGGTGAGGTTCACCCGGCCGCCGCACTCCCGGCAGTCGCCGGTCAGGGGCATCCGGCGGTACTTCTCGCCGCAGTCGAGACAGCGCGTCTCCTGTCGGGAGAACGCCCGGAGGTTCCCGATCAGGTCCGGCAGGAAGTGATACTCGATAACGCGCTCGGCCACGTCGGTCTCGTCGACCGCCCGGAGCTTCCGGGAGATTTCGAGCTGAGCGTCCATCTTGTCCATCATCGACCCGAGCGTCTTGTACGCCGAGAGGTCCGGCCCCAGCGCGATGTCGCTCGTGTCGTGGGTGTGCCGGAAGCCGGTGTACTCCAGATCGGTGCCGAGCGTGTCCTCGGCGATCTCGACGTCGACCTCGCCGGGGTCGGCCAACTCGCGGGTCGCCTCGTAGAACTCCAGGGGGTACCGGTCGACGACGTCCATGTTGTGGGCCTCGTCGTCGATTTCGGAGGGGTCGATCCGCGAGGACATCACCAGCGGGGCGTCCATCCGGCCGCCGCGCTGGTCCGGCAGGTAGCTCTTGCTGAAGTTCAGCAGGCCGTCGAGCAGGAGCATCACGCAGTCCTCGTCGCCGTCGCACTGCTTTTCTGATAAGTCGTTCGCGATGAGCGAATGCGTATCTTCCACGGTCAGGCAGTATGTCGAGTCGACGTCCGCCTTGACGATGTCGACGGACGCTACTGACTCGACGAGATAATCACCATCGCCGCCATCGAAGACGCGTCTGGCGGAGGTACTGACGCTGTCAACCTGTGATTTCAACAGCTTGGATTTCCTCGAAAGATGAAAGCCGACCTTGTCTGCGTATGCGACCGCGTCGTCAGACGTGATGTTCACTACGTATCCTGGCGCAGACATCTCCGGATCGTCTATCTCGTAGTGTTCGGGAAACTTCTCGCAGAGAGGTACTGGGTCCGTTTTGTCGACGCGAGCAGTGATTCCGAGTCGACTCAGCAACGCGATGATGCCCTCCTTGAGATCCCTGCTAACCGTCGTCGCGGAGACCACTAGGGCGTTCGAGTCGACCGTGCCGTCGCCGCTGAAGTACCCGCGGAGGTACGCTGCAACGGTCTCGTCAGGAGCATCGAAGATACACTGCGGCACGCGTTTCGTGTCCGCAGACGCACTAGCGTCGAGCACCGTGTCGAAGAACATCCGCAGAAGTCTGCCTGATGCGGTTATCTTCGCATGGTTCTCCTCATATGGTTCGACGCCGAACTCCTGTCTAAGTACGCTCTTGAAGAACTCTCTGGCCTCCGACTCGACGCCGCAGATCGTCGTCTGGTGGATCGTGCCTTTTGGCGTCTTCTGGGCGCGGGCGAATCCCTCGGCAGTGTAGTATCCAATCAGCGTTGCGACTTGAGCGTTCAACTCGATCCGCCGATCGATGGTCGTCGAATCGCGTTTCATCCCGAGTTCGACGTCTAAGGGGACCCACGCGAGCAGTTCTGCGGGAGACTCGAAACACTCCGTCAGAATGCTAACAGGGATGCTCTCTCGGTACAGGTAGTTACTGAGCGTCTTTTTGTTGATTCCCAGATGTTCGGCGGTTGAGTAGAGCGGGTAGAACTGCCCGTCCCACTGGTCAGCGAACGCATTCTCGAAGAGGTCGTACACTCGGTCTTTGTCGAGACCGTGGACCATGAGGCGATCCAGTTCGATCTCGTCGATCGCGATGCCTTGCGCGAGGAGGTCGAACACTCGTCCCGTCTCTGACGGATCTATCGAGTCGAGATGCTGCGGTTTGACGACTGAATCGCCCTTTGATAGCTCTGAGGCCCGCTCGGATGCGATCCCGTCTCCGTCGAAGACGTGCACGTCGTGATCGGGCGTTACCGTTATTTCTCGTCCGCTTCGGGTCTCGATCTTTACGAGATGTTCCGGCGCCTCGTGCTTCGATACTGCCTCGACACGCTTGCGTTCCAACGTCCCGTCTTCGTCAATCGACGGCACGTAGACCTCACCGTCGAGATTCTGTACGAGCGTGCCGAAGTCATCCTCTTCAGGATCGTTCAGTCGCTCCTCTACGAGCGTTCGGATCTCCTCGTAATGCCACTGTCCGCCTTCGTCCTCGTACCAGACTTTCGTCTCCGGATGAAAGCAATTCCGCCGTTTCGAAGCGTGGAAGAACGGATGAGCGTAGCCGACAGCCGCGCTCGTGAATCCTACGACCCTCCCGACGACAGCTGCGCTGGTGTGTGGCGCCATCCCGAACACGAGCTTCCCCACCAGATCGTCGCGCTCGTCGACCTCGTAGTACCGGTCCAGCCCGTAGTACTGATCAAGGAGGTCGTCGACGAAGTCGGCGGTCTTGAGCATGTGCTCGGCGGCGCCGTCCGAAAGCACGACGTCCTGAACTTTCAGCTCGACGAGCTGGTCGTCGTGCTGGAGCGGGTCGCCGTGGATGTCCTCCTCGTAGCCCAGCTGGCGGAACTGGTCGGCCGTGACGTCGAGTTCCTCGGGTCGGACCGACGTGACGGGCAGGTCCGTCATGTCGTAGCGGACGGTGCCGTCCTTGAACGACGAGACGTCGTGTTTCGCCCGGAGAATCCCCTTCTCGATCGGCTCGGGCGTCTTGGTCGCCGAGGAGAGCCCCTTGACGCCTTTGAGCATGTCGAAGGCGTTCTCGCGCTCGCCGACCGTCTTCATCGCGTCGCGGAACTCCGCGTTCACGTCGATCACGCGGTCCTCGACGCAGGTCCCCTCGATCTCGCAGCGACTGCAGTGGACCCGGCCGGATTCGTCGGGCGTCAGCCGGGTCTCGCAGTCCGGACATCGGTAGACCGGCTCGGTCTGGCCGTCGCAGTCGGGACAGGCCGCCTTGAACGTCTCGGCGCCGCACTCGACGCACTCGCGGTTGGCGACCTCGACCTCGATCATGCCGGGGGTGTCCTCCATTGTGTCGGCGTGCTTGCCCGCGGCGGCGACGTCGCGCTGGCTGCCGCCGGCCTCGCCGATCGGGAACAGCGTGTGAACGGCGGGGCTGAGCTCGCGCTCCTCGGATTTCTCGGGCCGCCCCATCCGGTTGCCGACGCGGGTCGGCGCGCGCTCCCGAACGTCGAACGGCGCGACCTCGCGGACGGCCTCCATCGCGTTGGGCCACGATCGTGCGTCGCCCGAGAGCTCGTCCCAGGTGCGATCGAGCGTCGGCGGGTCTGCCGTGACGATTCCCCCATCCGCCTTCGGCGTCGCTTCGCCGGCCCCCGCGCCGGCGTCGACTCCCTCGTCGATCTCGAAGCCGAGCGTCAGCGCGAGCGGACGCCACACCGGGATCCGCAGGCGCCCGTCGGTCTGGGTGTGGGGGACGATCAGCGACTCGATCGCGTCGCGGACCGCCTCGTCGCGCTCGAGCGCGAGGTGATCGCCGGTTCCGCCGCCGGCGGTGCTGTGGTCGATCGGCTCGGGGTCGACGGTGCCCGCCGCGACGGCGTCGGCCAGCGCCTCGAACTGTTCGGCGTCGATGTCGTGCCAGAGGTAGGTGTAGTCGGGATGCAGCGGCGCGTCGTACTCGCGGGCCCACTCGATCGCTTCCTCCGGGGACGGATCCGAGAGGTCGACGCCCACCGAGTCCTGCATCGCCTGCACGTCGGCGTCGGTCTCGGCGAACTCCTGAATCCACCACTCGACGGTGTACGACGCCGGCGCGAGCGGGTGGTTGTTCTCGACGAACTCGCCGTAGTTGACGAGATACTCGCCCAGATCGAGGATCTTCTCGACGCCGTTGCGCAGCTCCAGGGCGGTCTCGGGGTCGTCGATCCGCCGGACCTCGCCGTTAGCGAGGCGGACGGTCGGCCCCTCGATGGAGTCGACCGGGATGACGCCCGCCGCCTTCCCCGGGAGCTCGGTCTTGATCTGCGTGCCGGTCGCGAGGAAGTCGTCGACCAGGTGCATCGTCGCGGGGTGGACGCCCGCGGTCGCGAACCCGTGGTTGCGCGCGCGGCCGTAGCGCAGGCGAAAGCCGCCTTCCTCGCTCGGATGCGAGAAGACGGGACGGCCGGCGATCAGGTCCCGCAGGAACTTCTCGCTCGGGTCGACGCGGGGCGGGCCGTCGGGCTCGGCGTCCTCCGCGTCGGCGTCCGCGCCGTCGGCGTCGTCGCCCTCCGCAGCGGCGTCTTCGGCGTCGTCAGCGTCCGTTTCGTCGCTCTCGGAGTCCTTACTCTCCTTCCCGATGGTGCCTTCCATCAGGTCGGTGAGCCAGGGCCACTCGACCTCGTCCAACTGTGCGGTGTAGCGCTTGATCTTCGGCGCCTTGAGCGCGATCCCCTCCGCGAGCACCAGACACATCCCGCCGCGGGCGCTGTTGGTGTCGATCCGCTCCAGGTCGCGAAAGCCCGAGACCTCCTCGTCGCCGGTGGCCTCCCCGTCGAGCATGATCGGGCAGTTCTCGGTGATGAACTTCGTCTCCTTGTCCTTCGGCGAGTACTGCAGTCCGGTCTCCTTGTCGTAGAGGCCGACCTCCTCGGCGTAGCGCTCGATCTCGTCGTCGCGGGGCTTGAACTCGTCGACGTCGAGCAGCGACCGGGCGTAGTCGGCGACGAGGACTGAAAGAGCCTGCGCGGTCCCGCCCGCCGAGCGGATCGGCCCGGCGTAGTAGACGGCGACGAACTCCGTGCCGTCGTCGTTCTCGTTGATCTCGACGCGGTCGATCCCCTCGATCGGCGCCGCGACGACGCCCTCGGTCAGCAGCGCGACCGCGGTCCGCACGGCGCCCTCGACTTTCCCCTCGCGGCTCTCGTAGTCGCCGACCTCCCCGTCGACGAAGTCGGTCACGAGTTCCAGCGCGGCTTCCTCGCGGCTCATCTCGCCTTCCAGGTCGCGGACGCGCTCGGCGACGCCGTCGATCCCGAGGATGTTTTCGACCCGATCGGCCATGTCCCGCGCGGTCGGGATCTCGACTTCGGGTTTCGGGTCGCCGCCGCGGCGCTTGGCCTCCTGGGCGACCTCGAAGGCGTCTTCGAGGGGGTTTTCCAGCCGTTCGAAGTACCGCTCGTCAACCTCGCGCATCTATAACCAGAGGTCCAGTTCGGTGGTCTCGTCGTACTCCCGCTCCAGTTCGTCCTCGAACGCTCGCAGGTACACTTCGCCCGCCCAGACGGTCCCGGCGTCGAGGTGGCCCGCGAGCGCCTGCCCGCTCGGCCGCGAGAGGACGGCGTGGGTGTGGGCGAAGCGCTCGCCCTCCAGCAGCGAGACGTTCCCGACGCAGCTGGCGACCTCCAGCGGTTCGTCGAAGGTCATCGACTGGTACTCGCAGGACTCCTGATCGTAGAACCAGAGTTCGGCGTCCTGCACGGCCCCCATCGCGGCGAACCACGCGGCGTCGGCGTCGACGTCGGCGGCGAGTTCCTCGATCTCGGCGCGCCAATCGGCGCCCGTCTCGAGGCGGGCGAGATACTCGCCCGTGGTCGTGACCTCCCGATAGTTCATACTCTCTCTCGTGGGCGGCACGGGCAAAAAATGTGAGCCTTCCGGCTCGACTCTATCTACGAGCGCGTCAGGTCTTCCCGAGGAGTCGGTAGAGCCGGTTCGCGGCGATGCTGGCCCGGCCGAACCACCGCTGGATCGGATCCTGAACGCGCGCCGGGAGAATGTGGGTCCACCGGACGAAGTGAGCAAAAGCCCCGACCGGATACCGGGCTCGCGGGGACGCCGCGGTCGCCGCGGCGACGACCCGCTCCGCGACAGCCTCGGGATCGGCAGCGAGCGGGCCGCCCTCCAGCACCCACCCGCGTTCGAGCGCCGCGTACGTGTCCTCGTAGGCGTCGTTCCGGTCGCCGTCGAGACGTTCGCGAGCGCCGTCGGCGAAGCCGGTGTCGACCCACGCCGGTTCCACGAGGCTCACGTCGACGCCGGTGCCGCGGAGTTCGATCCGCAGCGCGTCCGTCAGCGATTCCAGCGCCGCTTTTCCGGCGCAGTAGGTTCCGAGGCCGGGAACCGCCGACATGCCCAGCACGCTGGAGACGTTGACGATGCGTCCCCGACCGGCCGCCCGCATCTCCGGTAACACCGCCCGACAGAGCGTCGCGACGCCGTGGACGAGCACGTCGAACTGCCGGCGGGCGTCCTCGGGGTCGACGTCCTCCACCGGCCCCGGGACGGCGTAGCCGGCGTTGTTGACCAGCGCGTCGATCCGGTCCGTTTCGGCGACGATTTGTTCGACCACCGTCCGGCACTGCTCGGCGTCGGTCACGTCGAGTTCGCGGCAGGTACAGCGCTCCCGTAGCGCCTCGGGAAGCGGCGTCTCGACGTCGGTCGCGTACACCCGCCACCCGCGGTCGGCGAACGCCGCGGCCGTCGCAGCGCCGATGCCGGAGGCCGCGCCGGTGATCAGCGCGACCGGGGCGGTTGATTCGTTCGCGTCGGTCACTCGTACCAGCGAGTCGACCGGCGAACTGTAGTACTTGACGGTCCGCGCGAAACGAACCGGCCCTCGGCGTCGACGCCACCCAACCGTTATAGTTCCGTCACATCAGTACGCGAGTATGAACAACGTGAGGATTCGCTCGGCCCGACAGAGTGACGCCAGCGCGGTGCGGTCCGTCGCTCGGGAGAGCTGGCGGGCCGCCTACGACGACATCCTCGACGCCGAGACGATCGAGCGCAAGCTCGACGAGTGGTACGCCGTCGATGAGCTCGCCGACTCGATCGCGCGGCCGGACGGCGTCTTTCTCCTCGCAGCGGACGGAGCGACCGGTGAAGACGACGCCGTCGTCGGGTTCGTCCAGGCCGGCCGGGCGCCGGAGGACGACGGGAGCGGTCCGACGCCGGAGGACGACACCGGCGACACGTACGTTCTGGCCCGGATCTACGTGCTCCCCGATCGCTGGGGCGAAGGAATCGGCACGCGCCTGCTCGACCAGACGATCGGCGCGATCAGGGAGCGCGGCGCCGCGACGCTGCGGCTGGGCGTGTTCGCAGACAACGACGCCGCGGTCGGGTTCTACGAGGCCCGCGGGTTCGAGCGGATCCGCGAGAAAACGTCGGAGCTCGGCGAAGAATACGTGTACGTCCGAGAAATCTGAGCCGTCGGTCGCCGGTTTACAGCCCGGCGACGTCCTCGATGGCGTCGGTCAGCTCCTTGATCGACTCGACGTCGTGCTCGCCCATGTGCCCGATGCGGAACGTCTTCTCGCCCAGCGCCGAGCCGTAGCCGTTCGAGAACGCGAAGTCGTACTCCTCGGACACCGTCTCGATCGTCTCGGCGACGTCGATGCCCTGCGTGTTCTCGATGCAGCTGACGGTCTGGGACTCGTAGCCCTCCTCGGGGAACATCGCGAAGTGCTCGCGGGCCCACTCGCGGGTGTACTCGGCCATCTCGCGGTGGCGCTCGTCGCGCCCCCGGTGGCCCTCTTCGAGCATGTGTTTCATCTGCTGGCGGTAGGCCAGCATGATCGGGATCGCGGGCGTCGAGTGCGTCTGGCCCTTCCGGTCGTAGTAGTCGATCGTGCGCTGGAAGCCGCCGTACCACGACGCCGAATCCTTCTCCAGTTCGCGCTCGTAGGCCTCGTCGCTGACGGCGCAGATCGCCAGTCCGGGCGGCATGGCGAACGCCTTCTGGCTCGACGCGAAGATCACGTCGATCTCGTGGTCGTCGATGTCGACGTAGTCGCCGCCCAGCGAGGAGACCGCGTCCACGACGAAGTACGTGTCGGGGTACTCGGCGATCACGTCGCCGATCTCCTCGATCGGATTGCGCACGCCCGTCGAGGACTCGTTCATGACGGTCGCGACGACGTCGTACTGTTTGTCGCTGGCTTCGAGCTCGGCGCGGATGTCCTCGGGCTTGATCGCCTCGCCCCACTCGTACTCCAGTCGATCGACGTCCTTGCCGAGTCGTTCGGCGACGTTGGCGTGGCGCTCGCTGAAGCTTCCGCAGGTCGGCACGAGGATGTTCTCGTCGACGAGGTTGAGCGTCGAGGCCTCCCAGAACTCGGTGCCCGACCCCGTCAGGATGACGACCTCGTTGTCGGTGCCGAGGAACTCCTTGGTGTCCTCGACGATGGTGGTGTAGAGGTCGGTCATCCGGTCCATCCGGTGGCCGAACATCGGCTGGCTCATCGCCTCGACGACGTCCTCGCGGACCTCGGTCGGGCCGGGGATGTACAGCGTCTTGTCGGTGTAGTCGTCTCTGTATTCGCGTTTCTCGGTCACGGATGTCACCTGATACTGCCTCCTGCGTCGCGCGGCGGTATGGTACTTTTGATGGCTCTCCGGTGGATCAATAACTCGAAGCCGAGCACTGCCGGGGCTCGCGTCTCCGCGTCGGCGTCGCGCACCGGCGCCACCTCGTGCCCTCGGCGTCGGCGGCGCCCGCCGACTACTGCTGCTTCTGGGCCTCCTGCATCACCAGCAGCGAGAGCGGAATGCTCGCGGCGACCAGCCCGGCAACGCCGCCGTACAGCGGCTCGAGACCGACGAACGGACCGACCAGGTAGCCCGTGAGAAACCCGATCGGGTCGAGCACGAGCGCCGAGATCAGGACCTGCTGTTCGAAGGGCTTGGACTCCATCCAGCCGGGGAAAATACCGAGCATCGTCTACTGCGTTGAATTTTCCTCACAGGTGATAATCTTTGCGTGCTCGAACGTTTCCGGCCGCAGGCGCGGTGTCGAACCCCAGTTCTACTCGGGATCGGTCTCGTCCTGTCGCGGGTCGTCGTCGTCGCCGCCCTCGTTGTCGCTCCCCTCGTCCTCCGGTTCGACGTCCGTCTCGTCCTGCCGCATTTCGACGGTATCGCCGTCTTCGCTGCCGTCGTCGATGTCGATGCTCGTACCCTCGCCGCCGGATTCGATGTCGATCCGAATCGGCTCCGATCCGTCGTCTCCGCCGCCGCCGAACGGCAGCAGCCCGCCGCCGTTCCGCTGATCCGGGAACAGATCGTCGACGTCGCGTTCGTTCGCGTCGCGCGCGATGTCCCGGAGCACGCGCTCGATCTGGCTGCGTTCGAGCTGCTGGCCGACGCGCTTGCCGACGACGCCGCCGACCGCGTAGCCGACGAACTGCTCGACGGTCTGGCCCGGCGTGTACCGGCCCACCGAGTTACGCACGACCAGTCGCCCGGTCATCTGCCCGACGAGTTCGCCCATCTTCTCGTACTCCATGGGCTCTTCGAGCCCCTCGCCCGACAGCAGGGCGTCGACGTCGACCGCGTCGAGCACTTGCGTGATCGTGTCGGTGGCGAAGTACGCTTCGAGCCCCTTTTCGAGGCCGCTCTGTACGTGATTCGAGACGTCCGCCGGTCCTGGCGTCATAGTTTGAATCCCCCGAAGTTCGCGTCCGTCCGTACGTTCTGTGGCATCGAAAAGGGCAGGTTTGCGATGGCAAGCCCGCGCGGGCCTCTCGACTCCTGCCAGTCGAGTTTATCATGAACGATAGCGTAGTTTCGAACGCCATGGCACAGCGAGAAGTACGCGACGTACTGGAGGTCGATCGGTACACGCTCGGACTGGTCGGCCCCGACCAGGAGTGGGCCGGCACGGTCGCCGACGGCGGGACGATCAAGACCCACACGCCACCGGCGTGCTGGGGACCGATGATCACGCCCGAGTTCCGCGGTGGCCACGAGGTCACGCGCCCGATCCGGGTCGAGAACGCCGAAGTCGGCGACGCGGTCGCGCTGAAGATCGAGGACATCGAAGTGACCAGCGTCGCGACCAGCACTGGATCGATGCGCGAGCGCGAGGGCGCCTTCGACAGCGACCCATTCGTCGACCACCGGTGTCCGAACTGCGGCACCGAGTGGCCCGAGAGCGTCGTCGAGGGGACGGGCGAGGACGCGATCAAGTGCAAGGAGTGCGGCGAAAACGCCTCCGCCTTCGGCTTCGAGTTCGGCTACACCGTCGCGTTCGACGACGACCGCTCGGTGGGGATCACAGTGGGAGCGGACGGCGCGCACGACCTCGCCGAGCGCGCCGAGGAGGCGATGGCGATCCCCGAGCACTCCCGCCAGCACCCCATCTTGCTGTACGAACCCGACGAGATGCCGGGGACGCTCGGGCGCCTGCGTCCCTTCGCCGGCAACATCGGCACGACGCCGCCGATCGAGCTGCCGGATTCGCACAACGCCGGCGACTTCGGGCAGTTCCTGATCGGCGCCGACCACGAGTGGGGACTGGACGACGAATCGGAACTGGTGGCCCGTACCGACGGCCACATGGACGTTCCGGAGGTCCGGGCCGGCGCGACGCTGCTCTGTCCCGTCAAGGTCGACGGCGCGGGTGTCTACGTCGGCGACCTCCACGCGAACCAGGGCGACGGCGAACTCTCCCTGCACACGACCGACGTGAGCGGGCGCACCGAGGTCGAGGTAGAGGTCATCAAGGATCTGGATATCGACGGGCCCGTTCTGTTGCCCAACGAGGCGGATCTGCCCTTTATCAGCAAGCCCTACAGCGACGAGGAGCTCGACGCCGGGCGCGGGCTGGCCGAGCAGTACGACACCGACCTGACCGAGGAGATGGGCCCGATCCAGGTAATCGGCTCGGGTGCGACGATCAACGACGCGACCGACAACGCGTTCGATCGGGCGGGCAAGCTACTGGACATGACGGAGGGCGAGGTCCGGGGACGCTGTACGTTCACCGGCGGCGTCCAGATCGGCCGGCTCCCCGGCGTCGTCCAGCTCGATATGCTGGCGCCGATGGATACGTTGGAGGCGCGCGGGATCGATCACCTCGTACGCGAGCAGTACGGGCTCTAGCGCCCGCCGTCGGCGTCCGGCCCGTCCCCGACGTCGAACTCGATACGGGCGCCGCCGTCGTCGCTCTCGACCGCCGCGACGGTCCAGCCGTGAGCGTCCGCGATCGTCCGGACGATGTCCAGTCCCAGCCCGTTCCCCTCGGCCGTGCCGCTGACGCCGACCTCGAAGGCTCGTTCCAGATCGTCGGCATCGATTCCGACGCCGTCGTCGACCACCGCGAACCCCTTCGGCGTGTCTTCGACTGTGATCGTGACCGCATCGCCGCCGTGCTCCACCGAGTTCCGGAAGAGGTTCTCCAGCAGCCGGCGGAGTCGCTCCTCGTCGGCCCGAAGAGTCCGCTCCGTCTCCAGAGCGAGCGTGGCACCGCCGGTGTCGGTCGTCGACCACGCCGACTCCGCGATCGCCGCCAGCGAAACGGGCGTCACGTCGGTCGCCTCGTGGCCCTGCCGTGCGACTGCGAGCACGTCGTCGACGATCCGCTCCATGCGATCGAGCGCGGCTGCGACCTCCGCGAGATTCTCGGTGTCTCTTTCCTCGCGTTCGAGTTCGAGGAACCCCTTCGAGACGGCCAGCGGGTTTCGGAGGTCGTGACTGACGGTGCGTGCGAAGGTTTCCAACTGCTCGTTTTGCCGTTCGAGTCGCCGCTCGATGTCTCGCCGATCGGTGACGTCTCGGCCGATGCCGCTGAACCCGAGCACGGTCCCGTCGTCGTCGACGAGCAGGCGACCGGTCAACTGGAGCAGCAGTTCGTCGTCGGCCGTCTCTGTGGTCGCCTCCACGACCACGCTTCCCGTCTCGAACACCTCGTCGACGGCCTCGCGGATGCACTGACGATCCTCGTCGCGGAAGAACTCCGCCGGTCGCATCCCCGCGAGTTCGTCGTCGGCCAGGTCGTACAGGTCCGCGAGGCGGCGATTCCAGTAGAGCAGTCGACGGTCGTCGTCGTAGACGTAGAACACGTCGTCCAGTTCGTCGAGGGCCTTCCAGAGCAGCTCTCGTTCCACAGTTCGATCGGTCCCGTCGCTGGAGCTTCCACCCGCGTCGGTCTCGTTCCGGTCGCCGTCAGCGTCGCGGTGGGCGTACGCCAGCGCAGCGTAGACGTCCGCGACACCGAGCCCGTACTGCTCGGCGATCGCGGCTGCGGCTCGTCCCTCCTCCTCGACCAGCGTTCGCGCTCGGTCGACCGTGAGGTCGCTGCCCGCGACTCGGGGCCGGCCACCGGTCACGTCGTCGCTGACGATCCGCGTGGATCGACGAGTCATCGACCGTACCACGCTCCACTGTAGCTTAATATCTCCGGGAATTCGAGACGAAAGAGACTGTTCGTTTCGCAGACAGGACTACCAGTTACTATCCGGTCGGTAATATGACGATCAGCGACGGTTAGTCCGATTCCGCACTCGACTCCGGAAGCGTCGGCACGCCGCCGATGTCCAGCCGCAGGAACGCCGGGATCGTCACGAGCGCGATCAGCACCTCCAGCCCGCCGGCGACGAAGAACGCCGCGAGGTACCCGAACTCGCCGGCGACGGCGCCGCCCACGAGAAAGCCCGTCAGGAAGCCGACGCTGCCGAACAGGTTGAACCCGCCCATCGCGACGCCGCGGTCGCCGTCGCGAGCCACGTCGGTGACCAGCGCCATCGTCGCCGGGGAGACGAGCGCGCCCAGCACCCCGACGACGACCATCCCGACGCCCGCCAGCGTCAGCGTCGGCGCCAGTCCGACGCCGATCACGCCCAGCCCGTACAGCGCCGACCCGACGACGATCGGCACGCGGCGTCCGATCCGATCGGACAGCTTGCCCATCGGGTACTGCAGGAGCGCGAAGGGTGCGAAAAACAGCATCAAAACGAGGCCCGTCTCCCCCGGTCCGATCCCGAACTGGTCCTGGAAGTATAAGGTACCGACGAGCGCGAAAAAGCCCGCCGTGAGCCGGTCGATCAGGCCGAACGCGTACGGAATCCCGAGCGTCGGCGTCGCGCGGAGCGACGCCACCGCCTGGCGGGCGCTCCGTCCGCCGGACGGGGCGCGATCCTCGACGAACCAGACCAGCCCGCCGGCGGCGAACAGCAGCGCGCAGGCGAGATACAGCGGCGCGAGCGGGTCGATCTCCGAGAGCTGGCCGCCCAGCGGCGCCCCGACGGCCGTCCCGGTGCCGATGGCGATGCCCGCCGCGCCCATGTTCTTGCCGTGGCCGCCCTCTAAGTCCATCAGCATCGTCATCGCCAGCGAGAACGCGCCGATCGTCGCGGCGCCCTGGACCACCCGCAGGGCGAGCACGGCGCCGAAGCTGGGGGCGACGACCGCCGGCAGGGCGCCGAGCGTGGCGTAGCCGATCGCGCCGCCGAACGCGCCCGCGGCGATAAAGGGAACCCGACGGCCCGTGGCGTCGCTGAGCGCGCCCCAGACGCCGACGAACGTGACGAAGGCCCCGAACTCGGCGGCGAGGAACCACATGCCGGCGTCGAGCTCGGTCGTCGCGCCGAGCGCCCGCACGAGCCCGCCGATCCCCGGATAGAGGAGGACCTGCGCGAGCAGGACCGAGGCGATGACGGCGGCGAGCGCGATCCGATCGCGGTGGGTGCTCACGGTTGCAGGATGTTGGGCGTCGAGCGTGTTAACGGCTGCTGAATCTGGACGGAACGGCGGTTAGTCGAGTCGCTCGACCAGTTCGACGACGTAGCCGTCCGGGTCCTCGACGAACGCCACCCGCCGATCGATGTCGTCCATCGTCGTCGGCTCCGTGCGAACGGGCGGGTCGGCGCGCTCGACGAGTCGCTCGAACGTCTCGTCGACGCTGTCGACGCCGTGGAGCGAAGCTCCACGAGCCCCGACTCGGCTTCACCTCGTCGGGACGCCCACCGCGACGTGGGCCATCGTTCCGGCGTCGATCTCCTGTCCGCCGTCGGTCCGCTCTCCCTGCTCGCTCCCCGACGAGCCCCCGCTCGCGTTGCTCTCGGGGACGCCCTCGGGATCGTACTTGAACTGGAACTCGCCGTGGTCGCCGCCGATATACACGTTCTGCACGCCGTCGCTCTCGAACGACCAGTTCTCCTCCAGGCCGAGGGCGTCGACGTAGAACGACCGGGTCCGGTCGATGTCGGACACCCACAGCGCGGTGTGGATCACGTCCACGGGCGGGGAGTCGACCGTCCGGGAGAAGTCGGTTGCGTCTCGGTGAAGTGGTTCGCATCGCGAGGGTCCGAGCAGCGCCGGGGTCGACGCTCACCCATGGCAAATACTGGCAAGATTTGCGAATCTTGCCGTAACTGGCGGTTATTTCCGCGTGGGGAGATATGCGTCGTATACATGACCGACTCGGACGAGCCGGAGTTCCGGACCCGCAGCCTCCACGCGGGCCAGGAGCCCGATCCGGCGACGGGGGCCCGGGCACCGCCGCTCTACCAGACAACGTCGTACGTCTTCGAGGACGCCGACCACGCCGCGGATCTGTACGCGCTGGAGGCCGAGGGTCACATCTACTCGCGGATGACCAACCCCACAGTCCAAATGCTCGAAGAGCGCCTCGCGGACCTGGAGGGGGGAACCGGCGCCGTCGCGACCGGCAGCGGGATGGCGGCGCTCGACGCCGCGACGCTGGTGCTCGCGAGCGTCGGCGACAACGTCGTCTGCTCGACGGACACCTACGGCGGGACGACGGCCTATCTCTCTCACACCGCCAAGCGCCGCGGGATCGAGGCCCGCTTCGTCCCGACGCTGGAGTACGACGCCTACGAGGAAGCGATCGACGAGGACACCGCCTACGTGCACCTCGAAACCATCGGTAACCCCTCGCTGGTGACGCCGGACTTCGAGCGCATCGCCGAGATCGCCCACGAGCGATCGGTCCCCGTCGTCGTCGACAACACGTTCGCGACGCCGGCGCTCTGTAACCCGCTGGAGCACGGCGCCGACGTGGTGTGGAACTCGACGACGAAGTGGATCCACGGCTCGGGGACGACGATCGGCGGCGTCCTCGTCGACGGCGGCGACTTCGACTGGGAAGCGGGCGGCTACGAGGAGGTCGCCGGTCCGAACCCGGCGTACCACGACACCGACTTCAGCGAGGACTTCGCCGACGCGCCGTTCGCCGCGGCGGCACGGTTCCGCTCGCTGCGCAGTCTGGGCAATCAACAGCATCCCTTCGACGCCTGGCAGACGCTGCAGGGCCTGGAGACGCTACCGATCCGGATGGAGAAACACTGCGAGAACGCCGCGATCGTCGCGGAGTACATGGCCGATCACGACGAGGTCGCCTGGGTGTCGTATCCGGGCCTGGAGAGCCACGAGACCCACGAGAACGCGAACGAGTATCTGCAGGGAGGCTTCGGCGGCATGATCGCGTTCGGCCTGGAGGACGGGTTCGAGGCGGGCAAGCGCTTCTGCGAGGCGGCCGACCTCGCGAGCTTCCTCGCCAACATCGGCGACGCGAAGACGCTGGTGATCCACCCCGCGAGCACGACTCACGGCCAGCTCACGCCCGAGGAGCAGGAGGAAGCCGGCGTGACGCCGGATCTCGTCCGGCTCTCGGTCGGGATCGAGGATCCCGCGGACATCCTCGCGGACATCGAGCGGGCGATCGAGGCTGCCAGCGAGTAACGCACAAGAATCATGACACGCCGAGGCTCTAGAACGACCGTGACACGAGCGAATCGGGCGACGAATTCACCGTCAGAAGCCGAGCATCGGCGTCGAGCGGGAGGTGACCGGCGATGAACGCCGACGCCGGCGTGCTCGATCTGGGTGAGTTCGAATTCGACTGTGGCGAGTCGATCCCGCAACTCGACGTCGCCTACGAGGCCTACGGTGAGTTCGACGGCGACAACGCGGTGCTGGTCTGTCACGCCCTGACCGGCAGCGCCCACGTCGCCCACCGCCGGCTCGACGACGAGCCGGCCGACGCCCAACCCACCGGCGGGCAGGCCCACGCCTGGTGGTCCGACATCGTCGGGCCGGGCAAGGCCATCGACACGAAGGAGTACTACGCCGTCTGCGTCAACATCCCCGGGTCGTGCTACGGGACGACGGGCCCGGCGAGCGAGAACCCCGAGACGGGCGAGCCGTACGGCACCGAGTTCCCGCCCGTGACGGTCGCCGACTGGACCCGGGTCCAGCGCCGTGCGCTCGACGCGCTCGGCGTGGGGCGGCTCCACGCCGTCGTCGGCGGCAGCGTCGGCGGGATGAACGTCCTCGACTGGGCGAAGCGCTACCCCGACGACGTGCGCCGGCTCGCGCCGATCGCGACCGCCGGGCGGCTCGATCCCCAGAGCCTCGCGCTGGACGCCATCGCGCGGCGGGCGATCCGCGCCGATCCGAACTGGAACGGCGGGTACTACTACGGCGAGGATCAGGAGCCCCCCAGCGAAGGGCTCGCGCTGGCCCGCCAGATCGGCCACGTGATGTACCTCTCGAAGGCGTCGATGTCCCAGAAGTTCGGCCGACGCGCCGCGGGTCGAGACACCGGCGGCGAGCAGTTCCCGGCCGACGCCGCGGCGGCGTTTTTCCCCTACCGGGACGTCGAGTCGTATCTCGACTACCAGGCCGAGAAGTTCGTCGACCGGTTCGACGCCAACAGCTACCTCTACCTGACGCGGGCGATGGACAACTACGACCTCGCGGCGGGCTACGAGAACGACGCCGACGCGCTGGCAGCCTTCACCGGCGAGGCGCTGGTGATGAGCTTCACCGGCGACTGGCACTTCACGACCGAGCAGGCCGAATCGCTTGCCGACGGGTTCCGCGACGCCGACGTGGCGGTCGCCCACCACGTCATCGAGTCGGACCACGGCCACGACGCGTTCCTCGTCGAACCGGACAACGTCGGCCCGCCGCTCGCGGACTTCCTCTCTGCCGGCGTCGACGGCAAAGCCGTCACCGACACCGACGAGGACCCCCGCGACGACTCCGACTTCGCGCCCGTCCACACGAGTCTGTTTTCGGACTGACTGTCGGCTGCGGATTCGGATCGAAATTTAGCGGTACTGCGCGAATCCGGGTCGAGCGAATGCACTGGCCGCGGGTTCTGAGTGTCTGCGATGGGTATCGGCGATGGTAACGCTTGATCGGCTTCTCCTCCAATAGAATTTTTGACTACACTCTTTAATTATTCTTCGTATCGTAGAATTAATATAGGATCTATTCAGTTCATAGTTCAATGAAAAGACGAAGTGGTGGCCGGTGGTCGGTCACCGTCGCGTGCAACGGATTGGTAGCAATCGTCCTGGCGGTCCTTCTGGTGGCAGGAACCGTGTCACCGGTGATGGCGGCCGGCATGGCCCGCTCGGACGCCGGGCTGTTCGAATCGTCCGGCGCCGACGACCGCGAGTACGTCGAGTCCGTTCTCGGGAGCGAACGGGCCGAAACGTTACTCAACGGTAGTCCCACCCTCCAGCGAACGTGGGCCGGACTGCTCGTCGCAAATCTCTCACACTCGACGGGCGACGGAGACTACCGGCAGTCGCTCGAACATCTCAACGAGTCGCTCGAGTACGCCGCGGGTCCCGATCGCGTCTCGGATATCAGGGCGTTCGAGCGGGATCGAGCGGCGATCGAGTCGCTCTCGCTCGACGGCGAGGCGCGGACCGACGAGCTGACCGTTCTGTCGGCCGAGCTGATCGCGTCGGCCGACAACGAGAGCGCAAAACAGCGCATCGAGGACGCACGCTGGGCGCTCGACCACACCCGCGAGGAGCTTCACACCGGCACCCAGCGAAGCTCGGAGGCGCACCTCCGGAACGCGGAACGCGCCTACGAACGCGGCCGGGAGCGACTGAACGCCGCTGACTCGGACGATCTGGAGGCCCGCGCGAAAGCGGTCCAGCAGTTCCGGATCGCCTGGAAGCAGGCGACGAAAGCGCTCGACGCGGTCGACGCCGCTACCGAGCCCGAGGTGACGATCACGACTCGGGGCGATCCACAGCGGAACGGCAGCGAGCCGATCGAGGGACAGATCCGCGGGACCGTCTTCGACGTCCGGCCGCACGAACTGACGAACGCCACGGTCACCGTCGGTGACAACCGGACGGTGACGACGCCGCTCGACGCGACTGGCAGTCGCGCGAACGCCAGCTTCGCGGTGAACGTCACGCTCGAGGAGCGGATCACGTCGGTGACCGTCACGGTCGACGAGAACGAGCCGGCGCGTGACGACGATGACGACGCCGAGGATAGAGGAGACTGGGGAGAAGACGGCGACGACGAACACCGGGAAGATTGGGAAGAGGACGGCGCCGACGAAACATATGAAGACGCAGACGACGAGGATGGCGACGACGAACGCCGCGGGCCGCCGTCGCACGCGGGTCCGCCCGGCCACGCGGGTCCGCCGTCGCTCGTTGGCCCATCCGCGACCGCAATCCCGGTCGCGAGTGCCGGTCCGCCCGACCACGCCGGTCCGCCAGATCACGCGGGCCCGCCGGACAGACGCGGCGAGGACGGAAATCCGTGGGAGTCGGACGACGATCGTGATGACCGCGGGCGTGATGATGACCGCGACGACGAGCACGAGTGGGATGACGACGATGACCGCGACGACGATCGGCATACTCCGAGCAACACCGACACGGTCCTGTTCGACGGGGACGGGCTCCCGGACACGTTCGAGACCGAAGTGCTCGGCACCGATCCGCAGGACCCCGATAGCGACTCCACGAAAGTCGAGACTGACGTGGGCGACAACGGCGTCATCGACGGTCTCGAGGACTTCGACGCCGACAACGTCACGAACTACCACGAGGGCCGGTTCGGCTCCGATCCGTTCGCCGCCGACAGCGACGACGATGGACTCCCCGATCGGTTCGAGATCCAGTACTCGCAGCTCGATCAGACGAGCGCCGACACGAACGACGACAGCGTCCCCGACGGCGAGTGGGACGTCGACGAGGACGGCCTGACGAACCGCGAGGAACTCGCGGCCGGGACGACCCCCGTCGTGGCCGACGCGGACCGCGACGATCTCGACGACGGGCGCGAACTCGAGGTCGGGACCGACCCGCAGGATCCCGACACGGACGACGACGGCATCCCCGACGGCGAGGAACTGCGCCTCGGGACCGACCCGCTGTCGGCGGACTCCGACAGTGACGGCGTCGTCGACGGCAACGCCTCGTACACGACCCACACGGCCAACGAATCGATCGGCGTGAACGTCTCGCTGACGGGCGCCGGCGACGTCGCCGACGGCGTCACGATCGAGAACGGCTCGCAGGAACGGTTCGACCGCGAACAAATCGCGGACGCGCAGGTCACCGAGTTCGTCAACCTCGAATCGGAGCGGTCGTTCGAGTCGGCGAACGTCTCGTTCACCTACGACGAGTCGCGGCTCGGCGACACGAACGAGTCCGATCTGGTCGTGTTCCGGTACAACGAGTCGGTCGGGGTGTTCGAACCGCTGAACACGACCGTCGATCCGGAGACGAACACGGTCACCGGCGAGACCGACCAGTTCTCCCGGTTCGTCGTCTTCGACGTGAAAAACTGGGCGTCGAACTTCGTCGCCGAGCGCCCCGACGACGCTCCGGCGGAGTCGGAACTCCAGCCCATCGACGTCACGATGATCATCGACTCGTCGGGCTCGATGAGTTGGAACGACCCACAGGAGTTCCGCAAGCAGGCCGCCAAGGAGTTCGTCGGCGCGCTCGTCGAGGACGACCGTGCAGGCGTGATCGACTTCGACGGCGACGCGCACGTCTCACAGGAGCTAACGACCGACTTCGGGAAGGTCAACCTCTCGATCGAGCAACTCGACGCCAACGGCGGCACCGACATCGGCGACGGCGTCCGGACGGCCAACGAACACTTCGCGGCGGCGAGCAACGACTCCCGCTCGCAGGTCGCCATCCTGCTGACCGACGGCGTCGGCGGCGGCGGGCGCGCCGAAGCGCGGACGGCCGCCGAGCGCGGGACGACGATCTACACGATAGGCTTCGGCGGCGCGAACGGGAACAAGCTCTCGGACATCGCCGATATCACGGGCGGGAACTACACCTACGTCGACGACGCGGCGGACCTCCCCGAGGTGTTCTCGCGCGTCTCCGAGGACGTCGGCGCGCAGGACACCGACGGCGACGGCATCCCCGACGCCGTCGAGCGCCGCGGCGTCGTGACGCCCGAGACCGGCCTGATCACGACGGACCCCTACAGTAAGGACAGCGACGGCGACGGGCTCACGGACGGCGAGGAGCTCGGCGACGCCGCAACTGACGAAGAGATCGAATCCGATTACCGGGCCGACCAGCTCGTCGAGACGCTCGAACGGGCCGGGTACGACCGCGAGAACCTCTCCGGCGCGGTCTATCTGGAGCCGGTGAGCGATCCGACGCAGGTCCACACCGACTCCGACGGCGTCGACGACTACACCGAGGTGCGGTCGCCGACGACGGTCGCGTACACGCCCGACAAGCAGGCAACCGCGAACGTGCTCGAGAAGGGCGAACCGTCCACGGAGGTACTCGAAGCCAACTACGAGACGCGCGAAGTGACCTCCGATCCGTGGCGGCCCGACTCCGACCTCGATGGGCTTGACGATGCGCGCGAACGCGAATTGGCGACGGACCCGACCGAACGGGACACCGACGGCGACGGTATCGAGGACGATGTCGAGGTCGAGAGTCGAGACGATCCCACGCTCTACGACGTGCGGCCACCCGAGATCGACGTTGGGCCGAGCGGATACAGAATCCCCGAAACCAGCCTCGACACGACGTACTGGGTCGAGGTTACGATCACCGACGACGCGGGCGTCGACAGCGCGTCGCTGTGGAAGGGCGGCTCCGCTCGGGTCACGAAGACCTACGAGCGGCCAGAGGGCCGAAATGCGCATCGGTACAGCTACGACGACACCGAAATCGACGATCGGCTGGAGTTCACCGACAAGCTCGTCTCGGTGGAGGGTGTCGACACGAGCTCGGTCAAGTCGACGTTCGTCTCGTTTACCAAGTCCAGCGTCGACGCGGCAGGTGACATCACCGGCAAGGTCGGTGAAGTGGCGATCGGCTCGACCGTCTACGTGAAGGCGACCGACGAGAACGGGCATCGCCAGCGCGTCGTCGGCGTCGAACAGGCGAATTTCTACGGCGCCGCCGCGGGCGACCTCTACACGGGGACGCTCCTCGACCAGGAGGTCGCCGCCGAGTTCGGGAAGCTCTCGGGCTTTTCGGCGAGCGTCGGGCTGCCGTTCCGTGACATCTCGAAGCTGATCGAAGATCCGCTAGCGATCGTCGACGGCATCAAAGCGCTGGTGGACTTGCTCACCGAGCGCGATATCGACGTGCAGGCGCTCATCGACGCGTACGTCGGGCAGATCGAGCAAAAGCAGGCCCAGAACAATCCCTACGAGCTGTACGACTCCGACCAAGAGGATCTCTACCGGACGTTCGAGCGGAACTGGTACACGGGCTACGCGGCCGGATTCCTCGCCAAGTTCGTCATCAGCGCCGGGGTCGGGAAGGCCGCCAAGTCGACGGTCAAACAGTCCGACCGCGTTGGCGACATCACCAAGCGGCTCTCGGACACCCGCGCTCTGCGGGCACTCGAACGGGTAAGCGACGGCAAGGAAGCGCTGAAAGCTCGCACGACGGCTCGGATTCTACTGGCGGCCGACGATGCGGCTGAACCGCTGCTGAGTCAGGCCGATACGGCGGGGCAGGCGTATCGGCTGTGGCGCTTGCAGCAGAACAACGACCTGAACGTTGACTCGCGATCAGAAGCTGACCAGTCGGCCGTCGGTGAGTTCCTCATTCGCAACGGCGACGATGGTGCACGGGTGGTAGCCGACGGTGGCGACGACGCCGTTGCAGTCATCAAACGATTCGACAGAGTCGACGACGACACCGCCGACCGCCTTGCCGACCTCAAGCGGTCTGGTAAGTTAGATACAAGTGATCTCAATCGGTTAGAGAACGCGCTCGATAATGGTGAAATTGATACCAGAGAGCTTCGTCGGATATCTGAGGTTCTTGACGAGAGTGAGAACTTCCGGTACGATGACGACGTGAGTGTTGAAGAGTTCATAGAATTAGCAGATAACGATGAACTATCAGACACAGTGGCTGTCGTCGAGCCAGATGACACTGTGACGAAAGACGGGAGAACTGTCGACACGGTCCAATTGGATACTGGCGATGCTGATACAGGCCAGAGACATCTATTACTTCGTCATGTTGGTGGTGCCGAACGGACCGAAAAGCC
Source organism: Natronoarchaeum rubrum (assembly GCF_024494695.1). The sequence continues at coordinate 31,703 of NZ_JANHDP010000005.1, forward strand.
AATTACTAATTTCTGGCCTGTTGGCCAGACTGTCGGTGGACGTACGCTCCCAGACGCCATAGATATCGAAGATATCGATGGGCTCACTTATAGAGCACTAAAGAATGGTGATGCATCAGATACTGGCACAGAAATAACGTACAGATATGACAACGTCGATGTAGAAGGAATTGACGAAGTTATTGTAAAAGTGGATGAACAAACGGGACGTGTAATATCTTCATATCCCGATCAGAGTGGTTCGGCAGTCGATACCTACTATGGGAGTGCAGATGAATGGAATATGGAGTCTGGGTGATCAAAAATGAGAGAATCTATCGATATTAGTGTCAGTTTCAATGACAGCTTCGACCGTCAGCTACGGAGCCACGACGGGCTGTTTGACCCCATCTCGAAGCTCGTAATCCGCCTCGGCGAGACGTGGATTTCCGGTGATGGGGTCTACTGTGAAGTACGCGCCGTCGGATTCTTTACGCAATTGCTCACCGCGCTAGATGAGTTAGCCGAGGGCGCGACGGACCGGCAAATTCGGCTTTACGGTGAGACCTATTTAGCGTTCCACCGTGACGGCGACGAATTAACTGTCGCGCATCGATATAGCGAAGCAGCGATTGATGATCCGAATGAGCGTCTCGGAATCGGAGCGGAGTCGACTGCAAAGTTTACTCAGGTGGCGCAGGCAGCGCTTGATGGGGCAGAACAGGTCAGTGGGCACGTCGCGGCAGTGATTGACGACTCCGACCAGTCGAAGTTGCACCGCCTCAACGCTACTATCGACGAGGCAAAAGAACGATTCGGAGAGGGACAAGAGAATAACTCCTGCTAACGCTGTCGGGGGAGTAATGATGGGCCTTTGAGGAGTTCAGTTCCACCAACTAACTTTCTGCTGGTAATTTGATTTCTCGCTACGTTCTGATGCCGCGAAAGCGCGCGTCGCCGCCTGCATACTGCTAGCGACCGACGAGAACGGAAACAGCAAACGCGCGGTCGGCGTCGAGCGGGCGAACTTCTACAGCTACATCGCGGGCGACCTCTACACGGGGACGCTGCTCGACTACGCCGTCGCCAATGAGTTCGGGAAGGTCTCCGGCTTCTCGGCGAGCATGGGGATCTTCCTGAAAGACCTCTCGGCGTTCATCGAGGACCCCATGGCGTTCGTCGACGGGATCAAGGCGCTGTTGAAGCTGCTGACCGAGGGTAATGTCGACGTCCAGGCGATCATCGACGGGTACGTCCAGCAGTTCCAGCAGAAACAAGAACAAAACAATCCGTACGATCCGACGGATCCCGACGAGGAACACCTCCATACCGCGTTCGAGGCGAGCTGGTACGAGGGGTACGCGGCCGGCTTCCTCGCGAAGTTCGTCATCAGCGTCGGCGTCGGGAAGGCTGCCAAGACGGCGATCAAGCAGACCGACACGGTCGGCGACATCGCCAAGCGGCTCTGGGACACGGGCGCGGCGCGAGCGATCTCGCGGATCGACAGCGCCGAACAAGCGGGCACGGCCCGTGCCACTGCGCGGATTCTGCTGGCGGTCGATGGTAACGCCGCGGAAGCACTGCTGAGTCAGGCCGATACGGCGGGGCAGGCGTATCGGTTGTGGCGGTTGCAACGCGGGATGGACGCCGATGTCGACGCGTTGCCCGAGGCCAAGCAGGCGCGACTCGGCGACGTGCTCTCGCGGGCCGACGCCGACTCGCGGGACGCGATTCAGCGGATGGACGACGCGACACTCGCTGACTACACTGACCTCGATGTGGATCCGCGGACGCGTGCCAGCTTCGCCCCGCGGTACGCGGATCTCGATGCCGACGGGCGCGATGCCGTCCGCGAGCTCGTCGACCAGACCGACGACCTCGATGCGGACGTCAGAGATGGCCTCAGAGCCGGCTACGCCCGCGGCGACATCGACGTCCAGACTGGAGATAAGAACAACATCGCCGAAGAAGTGCAGACGTACAGTGGGTTCGAGCGCGTCGACAGTGTCGACCGCACTGGCAGTGGCACCACCGTCCGCGGTGTCGTCAGCGGACAGGACGGCGGCGACATCGACGTCAACGGCCGGTTCATCCGCGACGGGGACGCGTACGTCGACACCCGCCTCGAACGCAACGCCGACGAGGTCGAAGCCGTCTTCCGACGGAACAACGCGGACGATCTCTACGAGGAGTACGGCACCGACACGATCAGACACCTCGACGAAACAGTCGATGGTGATCCCGTGAACATCCGCGGCCAGCTCGGTGAGCAGGTCCTGCAGCCGGACCTCGCGAGGAGCAAGTACGGCCGCGGTGGCTTCGAGTTCGACGGCGACTCCGGGTCGCTCGATCGAGGATACATTCCCGAAGAGGACATCCCGTACGACTTGGACGCTGGAAACCAGGGCTTCGACGGCTTCGCCATCGATAACGATGGCAACCTCGTCATTATCGAGACGAAGACGACGAACTCGAACGGCCGCGTGACGAATTCAGGCGTGTTCGGTGATACCCTCAGTGATGGCGAGAGACAGATGAGTGATGTCTGGATCGAAGACAGGCTCCAACGCTTGGTAGACAATGCTGATACCGAGGTGCGAAAGGAGCTCATTAGACGCCTTGCCGACGAGGATGGCCCAGATGCAATCGAAATCAGCGAGCGAAACGGTGAAATAAGTCTCGATGACGTGAACAATGAGAACCTCAAGAAGGAGCTCTTCACATATCAAGACGGGGATCAGACTGGAGAGTTAGCGGCTAGGGGTCTCAGCCAGACCGATATCGAGGAGCCAACACTCGATAGCGTCGAAATAGTGAAAATCGGAGACGTCTTCAAGGGAATATAGGAGACCATGTCAAGCACAACACTAGCAGAGTTGGTCACGTCAGAACGTGAGAGCCTGCTTAATGGTAAAGACGGTATCGAAGACGCCGTCGTCACCTTCGCGCGTCGAGCACAGTCGGTCGCAATTGGACTGCTGGCCCTCGGTGACGTCGCCGATGCTTGGGACTGGCTCGACGCACTGGCCGACGAGTGGGTCATCGATGCCAACAACAAGTTCGACGCGAAGTACGGCAGCGAGCCGAGTAAATCAGCGCAACTTGGCCCCTGGGAGGCGTATATCAACGCCATCTACTGTGCGGTACTCGGCCGCAATACTGTGGAGCCGACGGCAGAGACAGTACTGGAGAGAACGATGGAACCCTTCGTTGATGAGCTCGAAAACCGGTCCTTAGCACACCGCATCGATCTGGCCCGCGCCCTGAGCAGTTATCTCCTCGACACCGGAACGGTTGCGGAACACGCGACGGCGCTCGAAGACGCCGTCGAAGAGCGGAACAAGCCGTGGGCTGTCGCGCGGTATCTACCCTACGCACGAGTCCTTCGGGGACTCGACGCAGGCGACGTCTCCGAGGTCGAAGCCGGCATCGAGGGCCTCCTCGAGTTCCACCGGAACCACGTCGCCAGCGCCCGAGACGCTGACGCCGTCCAGAAAGCCCTCGCCCTCGACGCGACAGCGATGCTCGCACTCGCCCGTCGTGACGGCATGGCTATCACCGTCGACCACGAACTCATTCCCGATGCGCTGAATGACGCCGAACACTATCCTGTCGGCGGAACGTGACAAGGAGTTCTCGCACCTTTCTTTTTCGTTGACGGCGACGACGCGGAACTGATCTGAGCCAGTCCGGGGCAGGCGTATCGGCTGTGGCGGTTGCAGCGCGGGATCGACGCCGATGTCGACGCGATGCCGGAGCCGCGTCAGCAACGCCTCGGTGCGTACCTCGCGCGAACCGACAGCGACGGTGCGGACGTTCTCGACGATCTCGATGCCCCGCGACGACAGGCGTTCCTTGACGCTGACTCGGGTCTGCAGGACTCGCTGACGATCGCCCACCGGCGGAGCGACTCGTTCGACGCGAATCGGTTCCTCCGGGCGACGGACACCGACAGTCGGCAGGTGCTCCAGCGCGTCGACGACGCCACCGCTACCCGGCTGCTCGTGCGCTACGGCGAGGGCGACCTCGACCCAGACCATCTCAGACAGCTAAATACACTGCTTACGAACAGCGAGATGGATCAGGCAGACATCCAGCGGATGATGGGGATGCTAGAGACCAAGAAAGATGATCCGCTGCTTGATGAGGAGATAGATGCTGGTGATCTAATTAATCTCGCCGCATCGGATAAATCGGACCTTGACCAGACGCGAATAGTGGGAAAAACAGACGATGGCGAACCACTTTGGTTCGAGAGTGGGAGATACAGACCGGGAGCTGACGATAACCACGGATAGGAATATCTAGAATCAAGACATATAGACGCAGAAGAGTTCGACGAGAAGGCTGTTACAACCGTTTGGCCAACTGGGCAGGATCTTCCTGACAAATTGGAGCAGAAGCTACCAGACGACACGAATGGACAGATCCCGGATAGTATGAGTGAAGACGCCATCGAACGATTGATCTTCAAATCTATCGACGAATCTGACGGTATCGAGCCCGATCAGGGCGACGACATCTACTATGGTCTGACTGAAAATAAGGCGGAGAAAACTGGGATAGAAACTATACACGTTCGTGTCGAGGATGGTGGACGCATCACGTCAGCAAACCCTATGGACGGACCTAATGAGTATCGATGGATCGAAAATCTAGAGGACTGGAAGAGAAACTACGAAAACAGCTAGACGGATAATATATTATATGACCGATAGGTACTTGTTTACCATGGAGTTCGTTTTAGGATCGTCGGCCGACAACGACGTGCAAAGCGGGAGGCCGCCTAGCGGAGGATCTGTGCGTATCTCGACGAGCAAGGGAGTGGAAGAATACAGTCTGACCTTATTCACGCGTTCTGTTGAACAAGTCTTAGACGCCGTTCTGGTGATGCTCCGAGACGGCCACGGTGGTGTGTCTACTCATGACGAAGCATACTTGATCTTCGAGTTGGAGGACGAACATCTCGGTCACGTCACGCTCTGTTACAGTCGAGACGCGATCGAAGATCCGCAACAACGAGTTGTTCCTCGTGATCAACGGTCGCTGGATGCCGTCGTTCCACTGCCGCTCCTCGTCGACGAGGTGATCGCGTCCGTGGCGGATTTGCTTGATCGCATCGAGCACGTGAACGAGAGTGTCGTTGAGCGTGAGTGGTTTCGGGACCTGAACGCGGACCTCGACGAAGTCCGCGAAGTTGCCGACGAACACCTTCAGTAACCCTTCCCGTGCGGTCTAATCCTCACGATGGAACTCATCAACGCACATATCGACACAGTCGGTTCGAAAAACGGACAGCGACGCATTATCATCTCCGCAGACGGAACGAAGTTTGGCGTATTCGACGGCTACAAGCAGACTAAAAGCGGTGCTCTTCAGGTCGCAACTGCCGACTGGCTCGAAGAGAGCGACGTGGAAGTACTGCTTATGGCGACGATGGCGACAGACCTGATGCCCGTTGAATCCGAGAACCGTTCGATCGTCCCATCGACAGATGATCCTACTGGATGGCAGGATCACGTGTTTCAAGGGACTGTCGAAGCCGTCGTTGACGATACTGCCACGTTGCTGGAAAATATACAGCTCGTAGACAGATTTGAACAGGGTGATCGAGGACAGGAGATCGATCTGGCGTCCTTCAAGGATCAATCTTCGGCAATTATCTCTCTCGGATGTGGATCGATGCTGCTCGACCTTTCCGATACCGATCGAGCTGTCACGGTGGACGAATCTGTGCGGTTCGTAACCAGCCGCACAGACGTGCTAGGATACAGACTATCGTGATACTCTGTTGATCGGGACCGCGTCCGAGTTCTGGGAGTTTGCACTCGGCACGAACCCAGACCTCGCGGAGAAAAGCGCCTATCAGGGCCTACGGTCGGACATTAACCGCGCTAAGGAGGCCTACGAGCAGATGCCGTAGGTTCGATCGCCGTGTCTATGGCGTTTGATCGTATTCCGAGAACCGATCCCGGACGCTTTTCGACCCGGTGGCGGATGACTGATAGGGCCATTTCGACCCGTCCGATTCTACGGCACACTGGCGGGCAGTCTCTACACGGGCAACGAGATCGCCGACGGCGCCATCGCCGCGGAGTTCGGCAAGATCTCGGGCTTTTCGGCGAGCGTCGGGCAGGTGTTTGCGGACGTCTCGATGCTGATCGAGGAACCCGAGGCGATCGTCGAGGGGATGATCGCGCTGTTCGAGCTGATCCAGCAGGAGGGGGCAAACACCGTCCAGATCTTGGTCGACAGCTACGTGAAGCAGTTCCAGCAAAAACAGGCCCAGAACAACCCCTACGGGTCGTTACGCGAGGCCGAGCATTCGGAGCTGTACAAGACGTTCCGCGAGAACTGGTACACGGGGTACGCGGCGGGGTTCCTTGCGAAGCTGACGCTGGGCGGCAGTGCCCAGTCGGCGCTGAAAAGTAGCAAGCAAGTTCAGCGGATCGGCTCGCGGCTCTCGGACACGGGGGCGCTGCGGGCGCTGACGCGGATCAGCGACGCCAAGCACGCGCTGAAGGCGAAGGCGACGGCGCGGATTCTGCTGACGGTCGACGGCGCCGCGGAACCGGTGTTGAGCCGGGCGGACACGGCGGGGCAGGCGTATCGACTGTGGCGGTTGCAGCGCGGGATCGACGCCGATATCGACGCGTTGCCGGAGGCCAAGCAGACGAAGCTTGGGCGAATGCTCGCACGAACTGATGAAGATGGTGCCACGTTCGTGGACGAGGTCTCCCCGGAGACCACCCGGATTATCACAGACGGCGGGCGAGATGTTGATGCGGCGTATAGAACCGCTGTTGCTCGAGCTTCTCGTCAAGATATTATAGACTCCTATGATCAACTCGATAGGGCCGTTAGAAAGATAGACAGACTCGAAAATTCGCGGATTGCAAAGGAAGTTGTTGCCGACACCGGCGCTCACGGTTTGAAATTTATTGACGAGATGCCGGAGCAGGAACTCCGGGCCCTGTTCGGGCAAGTCGATAGCGATGTGCGTCTTGATCATACCGACCTATCTCGATTCATCCGGAATTCCGATGGCCATGCATCTTGGTTAATCAAAAACCGCTTCTCTAGAGGAAGTTACACCTCCGTCCTCAAACTGTCTGATCAGAATCAGCAAATCACGCGAAACATTCTCGTTGATGGGGAAATCAGAGGCAAATCCAGATTCGTTCACGACGAGATTGTTGGTGACGAAGTTGTCAAAATCGCCCGAAAGTTTGAACAAAACGAGTACGGATCTAAGGCAGGCTTTGCCGACGTAAGAGTAATCGCTGGACAACCGAATGGGAACGGGATGTTCATGACGAAACAAGCAACTGATCACGCCATTGAACGGCACATATTCGGGGAAGACGTCGGTTCTTCAGACGTTACCACATTCTATCCGACGGGGAATGTCATTGATCGGGCCGGAATCGATGGTCCGGCCAAACTTCCGAACACGATGGGGATGTCCAATCGACAACTACGTAATGAGATACAGGACATGGCGTACCGATCCATCAAAAATAGCAATTCAAACGGTGGCAGCATAACTTATGAGGGAATATCACGACACGGAATCGAATCCGTGGAAGTTAACGTCAACGCCGAGCGTGTTCGAAGTGTATATCCCTCAACCGGACCGTTAGTAAGGCGGTGGAACGGAGACGAGTGGCAGAAATGGGACAGTGGCTGGGTAGAGTGGAATACCTACCAACCGTAATAATATCGTTGATCCTATGAATTCCGTTCAACTATCAATCGATAGCAAGGATAAAATTGTCCAGCAGGCGCAGGCAGCCGAGGATTCGTATTGCTATCCCGAAATTGACCTGTTAGATCAAGCGGAAACACGAGCAGATCGGATCCAGTTACAGTATGAGGATTTGGCTTCCGTGTTTGTAAGGGAGATGCTGACTACGCTCTACGGACTCGCCGCCGCTCGTGTCTTTACGCTACCATCTCCGCGAACAGTCGTGGTCGAGCGTGGGGGCAACTCATTCCGGCATAATACGACCTATCCACCCCTCGCGAAGCCCAGCCAAGACACCGTCGTGATTGCAATCACCGAAGACGACGTGAGAACCGACGAACACGGTCGCCCCGCGTGGGAGCCGTCTCACCTGTCGGCTACGGTCGAAGTTAATGTCGAACACTTCGTTTCCTCAATCGTCGCAGCAGCGGACGAGTACGTCTCTCTCGTACGAAAATGCTGGCCCGACGAATGGCGCGACGAACGGCTCGTTACTCTGCTTGATGATGGGCGATCGATACGTAACTACGTCGAGAAACATGGTTCAGCCACGGGATTTGAGTTGAATCCAGATTCTGATCGAGTACAGCAGTACCTCTATCATGCCGAGTACGAGGAGTCTGCCCTTTCGAGATTCCTGGTGGAAACGGGAACTCTTCGAGAAATAGTCGGCCAGTTACGGGAACGAGACGGCCAGGACGTAGAGACGAAATACGAGATGCTTCTCTCCCACCAGAGTGACATAATCAAACGTGGGGTACTTCAAAGCCTCAAAAAATACCCTGATGACCGTGCGAAACAGCAACTCATCAATCAGCGATGGGCAGACGATCCTGAAATAGTACCATTAGCCCTGGGAGCGGCTGCCCAGTCAGGCGGGGCCGACGTACGAGACGCGCTTCTAGACACGTTGGAGTTCTCGAACGAACCACGGATCCGCGAAACGGCGGTGAACGAACTCGCGACATACATCGACGACGATGTAGCCGACACTCTCGCGATCATAGCCGAAGAAGACGACACTGAGCGTGTGCGTGCGGCTGCTCGTCGAGTCCTGTCTGAACATGGTCGCTGAATCCCAGTACAGGAACGCCTTTGAGGAGTTCGCATGGTCAGAGAATAATTACAGTTGACGACCGCAAGGTCGTTCCCGTTCCCAGCGACGAAGACAACATCGTCAAAGAGTCCTGAACCGAGTGGACCGTCGAGAGCGACGCGATTCCCGAGGAAGTGTGTCGGCACGACTGGGCGCACCGCGAGCACGATTTCTCGGAGCTGGCCCAGACGACGCTCGCCGCCGTCGACGCGGACAGACGTGAGTGATAAAGCCACTGAAACCTCTTTCGGGGTCCGGCAACCGCAGTGATTAGCAACCCAGATCTGACTGTGAAAGTACTTGATAGTGATGGAAATATCGTCGTTGTCGGCCAATTTAATATTAGGGAGATCTATAAGGAGGCAAACAATGAGAAGTAAAGACTACGACTATATTACGTATGACGAGCGCCCCTTCAGAGCGCGTTTGAGACCTCGCTGAGAGACATGGATTCTATCGAGCGATTCAAACACGGCCTGCAAACAATCACTGATATCACAGAATCGTTCTCTTGGTCACGGTACACTACCCCGATGACGAAGCAGTCTTCGTCAAAGACGCCCCCGGAAGAGACGAGGACTTTATCAAAGAATCTTGGGTCAAGTGGGTTCTCAAGCAAGAATCAGAACTGTAGCGTTGCGAACCTTTCTGGCGACTTCTTCTTTGGCAGGTAGTTCATCCGAGGCACGGCCACACCTCAACGCGCGAGGACGTGAGCGGCGACATTCGCAAGCAGTGGGCCAATCAGACGTCCCCGCCTGAAGAGGTCATCAGGTCGATCACATCGACATCCGTCTCGTTCGGGAGCTCGGTCCGCGACGCCGCGGGCGACGTCACGGGCGCGGCGGGCGACGCCGCGCTGGGAACGACCGTCTACGTGCGGGCGACCGACGAGAACGACAACAGCAAGCGCGCCGCCGGCGTCTCGCTCGCGAGCAAAGCCGAGACGCAGAACCTGCGACGATTACTCGGCACTACGTGTACTGCCAGCGTCGGCGTCGTGGCTGGGGTCGGATCTCAGCGAGTTCCTCGATGGGACCCACCACGTATACCTAGACGAAGATGTACTGAGTTGACAACAGGGTTCGAGCACTGCATAATCATGAAATTCACAGAACAGGAGCTTCAGGATAGGTACGATAAGGACGAGTATGCGCTTCGGTTCCACAGAGATGACCTTGATAGTCAACTGCGTCGGAAAGATCCACTCAATCTCGTCAGCAAGCACAAGACCGTCTGGCACAAAGAAAGTGCTAAAGGCGCCACGGAGCTGCATCTCGGCCGGTACGAGGGGTCGCGAGAGTGCTTCGCAGAGGGAACAGCGTTCAAGACGGCGTATCTGTACATCGTCGAAACCGCCCACCGGCAGGGGAAGCGGCTCGGCGGCGACTGGAACGTGCACCTTCAAAACGCCGAGGAAACGCTGGAAACGGCAATTCTCGGCAGTGATCCGGTCCTCGAAGCCCGCGTCGTCGAACAGGCCAGACAGTATACCGACGAGGACGTGACCAGGCCGCACTTCGAGTACTGGTATAATCGGGTCCGCGCGCTTGCGGCGCTGGTTGACGGCACCGACGACCGAGCACTCGAGAGTCTCGATGCTGCGGCGGAACACCTTGAGGTAGTCGACTTCGCCACGGCCGAACCCGCGCTCGACCTCTACCGCGGGCTCGCCGCCGCAGACGAGGCTGCCATCGAAGACGCCGCAGCGGACCTCGCAGCGATCGCAGAGCGGGAGTTCGAGCCGCCAGTCGCACACGGGCGTCAGCTCGTCAGCTTCCACGCGATCGCCGGCCTCGCACTCGCGCGTCGGCGCGGGCTGGACGTCGCCATCGAGAGCGACGCGATCCCCGTGGAAGTGTGTCGGCACGACTGGGCGCACCGCGAGCACGATCTCTCGGAGCTGGCCCGGACGACGCTCGCCGCCGTCGACGCGGACAAACGTGAGTGATAAAGTCGCTGAAACCTCTTTCGGGGTCCGGCAAACGCAGTGATTAGCAGATAGTTCATTGGCGGCACGCTCACACCTCAACTTCAGCGTCGGCGTCGGGAAGGCCGCCAAGACGGCGATCAAGCAGACCGTCACGGTCGGCGATATCGCCGATCGGCTCTCGGATACGGGGGCGTTGCGCGAGCGCTCTCGCGGATCGACAGCGCCAAAGAAGCGGGGAAGGCCCGCGCGACGGCGCGGATTCTGCTGGCGGTCGACGGGGCCGTTCCCGAGCGGTTGCTGAGTCAGGCCGACACGGCGGGGCAGGCGTATCGGCTGTGGCGCTTGCAGCGCGGCATCGATGCCGACGCGGCGCAAGAGGCTCGGTTCTCCACGACTTACGATCAACTGTGGGCCAGACTGGACGGCCGCTCCCCGTTCGATTCGACGCGTACATCACCGACCTATAACTACTGACAGGAGAACCGTGGATCAACTCGAGTACTCCGATGACTGATCCCGACCGCCAGCCGTCGCCCGACCGGCCGTCCGAACTCCTCTCCGAGGGATCTCGCGAGGAAGCGATCGACGCTCTGACCCGACTCGAAGCGGCCGACGCGGATGCCCGAAAGCGGGCGATCCGGACGCTTCGAGACCTCGCCGAGACGGAGTCGTCCGCTTTCGACGGGCTGGCGACGCCACTGACGACGTTCCTGAACGACGAGGAGCGCGCCATCAGGCTGACGACCGCCAAGCTGTTCGTCGCGCTCGCCCGATCGGGGCCAGCCGTCGTTCGACCGGTCGTCGACGCGCTCGCGGCCCGCTCGGCCGACGACGAGGAGTTCTACTACGTCCGGGCGCGGTGTGCCGAGGCGCTCGGCTACGTGGCGCTCGACCATCCCGACGCGGTCAGCGACCCGGAGCTACTGGCGGATCTCCGCGTCAGGTTGTCGTTCGACGAGCCGGAGGTGAGAGAGAAACTGGCCAAGACGCTGGCGTACGTCGCGATCGGCGACCCGAGCAGGCTCCGCCATCAGGTCTCCTCGCTGGCCGAGCATCTCGACGACGATTCCGAGCTCGTGCGGTATTACCTCTGTACGGCGCTGGTCGCGATCGGGTGTGAGCACCCCTCGAAGCTGGCGGACGCGCGCGACTCGCTCGCTCGTTTGCTCGACGACGAGCGTCCGTACGTCCGCGGGAGGGCTGCGGAGGCGCTGGGATTGCTGGTGCGGGTCGGCGATGTGGACGTTCGGTCGCCGGATCGCACCGAACCGGACGACGACGACGCCGCGGCGTTCGTGGCGTCGCGGCTACAGTTCCTCGACGCGGCACGGGACGGGGAGGTGCCGGCAGCGACCGCGGACGGCGTCGGTACGCTGGCCGCTCTTCGGAGTGAGACTGAGGCGGTCGTCGAGTCGATGCTGTCTGCCGACGACGAGGAGTGCTCGCGTTGCGGGCTTACGCTGCCCAAGGGCGGACCGCCGGTGTGTCCGGGCTGTGGAGCCCCGAACTAACCGTCATCTGTCACTGACCAAATCAAAGTGTTTTAGTTACTTTAGGCAAGCCTAAAACCATGGCGGACAACGGAACCGAGCGCCTGACACGGACGCGCAGAGACACGATCAAGTACGGCGGAGCTGCCATCTGTAGCGGTTTGCTGGCGGGCTGTACGGGGATGACCGATTCGGAGCGCGAGACCGGACCAACTGGGAATTCTGATTACTCGGTGTCGATGGCTCCGAACGGGGAGATAACGCTCGATACGACCCCAGAGAAGTGGGTGCCCTACGGCGGAGACTACGCCGACATGGGCGTCGCACTGGGGCAGGCCGATGGGATGATCGGTATCGGGCAAACGAGCGAGTACTACACGGACATTTACGACGAGCTCCCGGGCGTCAGCGTCGACACGGATCGGATCGCCGAGAACGATCTGGTCGAGAACAGCATGTCGATGGAACTGTTCTACGAGATGGACAGTGACGTTCACCTCATCGATACGGAGATGCTCAAACACTGGTTCGATTGGAGCCGAGCCGACATCGAAGAGATCCACAATCAGGTTGCGCCCTTCGTGGGGAACATGATTTTCCGCCGGTCCGACGGGTGGCACGATCACCGGTACTATACCCTGTACGAAGCCTTCGAGAAGATGGCTGAACTGTTTCAAGAGCGAGACCGCTACAGGGCCTTCAAGCGGTTCCACGACGAGTTCATCGCGGACGTTCAGACACGGCTTCCCCCGGCGAGTGAACGTCCGAGCGTGATGCTCACGTTCGAGGGAATGAACGATCCGGAGACGTTCTCTCCGTACCGCCTCAACGACAAGGGGACGAGCAAGAAACAGTGGTCCGACCTCGGCGTGGCCGATGCGCTCGCGGGTACCGGTACCGAGAACCTCAGCACGAACAACCGCGGTGAACTCGACTATGGAAACCTGCTGGAAGTCGATCCCGACGTGCTTCTAATTCGCGGCCACGAGCAAAAGTCGGCAACCGAGTTCCGAGACACGGTACTCGCGAACATGGAAGATCACCCGGTCGGGAGCGAGCTCACGGCCGTTCAGGACGGTCGCGTCTATCGTGGCGGCTACCTCCGCCAGGGGCCGATTCACAACCTCTTTTTGACCGAACGGGCTGCCAAGCAGCTGTTTCCCGACGAATTCGGCGACGTCACGAGCGACGCGAAGCTGTTCGACCGTCAGCGGCTCTCGGACATCGTCAACGGCGAGTTCTGACCTCGGCCGACGCTCGATCGCCCGACCGATCCCGGCGACTCACCGAACCGGTTTTCACCCGCGGCCCCCACGTCGCGCACATGAGCGTACGCGAGGAGTTCGACGCGTGGGCCGCCGAGGGACGAGACCGCGGGATGGAGGATCGCCACTGGCACACCGCCAAGCACGTCCTCTCGCGGATGCCCGTCGAGGCGGGCGACGTCGTGCTCGATCTGGGCTGTGGGAGCGGGTACGCCGGTCGCGCGCTGCGCGAGGCCGCCGGCGCTGGGCGGGCGTACGGCCTCGACGGCTCGCCCGAGATGACGCGCAACGCCCGGGCCTACACCGACGACGAGGACGTTGGCTACGTCGTCGGCGACTTCGGGTCGCTACCCTTTGCGGACGACAGCGTCGATCACGTCTTTACGATGGAGGCGTTCTACTACGCCGCCGACCCCCACGAGACGCTCCGGGAGATCCGGCGCGTGCTCCGGCCTGGCGGCACCGTCTACTGCGCCGTGAACTACTACGAGGAGAACGTCCACTCCCACGAGTGGCAGGAGTTCATCGAGATCGAGATGACTCGCTGGAGCGCCCGGGAGTACCGCGAGGCGTTCCGAGAGGCCGGCCTGCACGTCGCCGAGCAGGACAACATTCCGGACCGCGAGACCGAAATCCCGCCCGCGAGCGAGTTCCCCACCGAGGATTGGGAGACGCGCGAGGCCATGGTCGAGCGCTACCGCGAGTACGGGACGCTGCTGACCGTCGGCGTCGAGCCGTAACTCGTCACCGTCACCGCGCCGGCTCGGCAGTTCGGACGCGGCGTCTCGACGCCGATGCGCGGTCGCCGGTTTCGAGTCGACTGGACGCTCAGGGCGCTCGCTCGCCCGCCTCGATCACGACGTCCAGCCAGTTCTCCTCGGGCGGGAGCGGGCAGGCGAACGTCTCGCTGAACGCGCAAAAGGGCGAGTACGCGAGGTTGAAGTCGACGACGATCTCGTCGCCGTCCGAGAGCTCGCGGTCGGCGTGGAGTTCCATGTACCGACCCTGGCGGTAGGTCTGCTGGCCGGTGGTCTTGTCGCGGAACGGGACGAAGTACGCCTCGTCGCCCTCCTGGCGGTACGCCGAGAGCGTCTGTTCGGTCCCGCGGATCTCGAAGGTCAGCGTCGCCTCGCGCAGGTAGCGTACTTCGGGGCCGCCGCCGGTCGAGTCCATCGTGACACCCTCGGGGTCGTCGTGGACGGTCACGTCGGCCGCGATCCGGTAGTCGGGGTCGGGATCGAAGTAGTCGAGCCCGTCGAAGGCGTCGCGCTCCTCGGGCGGAATCGGCGACTGGCGGTGTTCGGCGAAGAACTCGTCTTTTTCCTCGCGCTGTGCGGTCAGTTCGCGGCGCCACGCGTCGGCGTCGAAGGCGTCGTCGGTCACGAGCGTAGTTCTCGCTCGGGCACCAAAGGCGGTTTGCACTGCCGACGACTCAACTGACCAGCGCGAGCAACACCGACAGCGTCGCCGTCACGCCCAGCGCGAGGCCGGAGACGCCCGCTACCGGCCCCATTCCGGCTAGTTGACCGATTCCGGCGGCGATCACGCCCAGCAGCACGAGCGTCCCGCCGAACGCGAGTGCGACGCCCCGCGGCATCCCGAACTCGTAGCGGAGCAGCCCCCAGACGAGCCCCACCACGGCGAGAAACCCCGCTAGCACGATCTGCGCGATCATTCTCGACGTAATTTACTCCGTTTCCCTTATTAATTATTTCTACTGTTCAGAATTTAATTGCATGCTTAATTACCAGTTAATGTCTAGTTACCATCGAGTAATCACCGATTACTTGCTACCTGTCGATCCTCCCGGACCGCAATAGCTGACGGCCCCGTTCTATCCGACAACCCTAAACGGGGAGCCGGGAGTAGAACGTGTAGATGCCCGGCTCCTGGCGAGACGTGTTCGGTCACGAGGCTCCCTACGAGGAGCAGATCGACGGTGTCGAGACCGCGATCGACGCCGCGCGCGACGGGGGGTTCTTGGCGCTGGAGGGTGCCTGCGGCACCGGCAAGACGATGCTGGCGCTCTCGGCGGGCCTCCATCTCGTTCGCGACCCCGATAGCGACTTCGAGCGCGTGCTGGCGCTGACCAGCGTCAAGCAACAGCTCCGGCAGTTCGAGGCCGACGTCGAGCGGATCAACGACGAGCTGCCCGACGACTGGCGCCCGTTCTCGGCGCTGACGCTGGTCGGCAAGGCCGACGTCTGTCCCTACAGCCGCGAGGAGGCCGCGGGGATCGACGACACAACCGTCTACGACCGCTGCGAGGAGCTGCGCGACACCACCCGCGCGCTGACCGGCGACGGCCCCGCCAGCGCGGGTGCGCTCGTCGACGACGCCCGAAGCCAGCAGATCGGGCTGGCCGACTCGGGCGCCGACGGTGGGGCGGACTACCTCGAAACCGCCGGCGAGCCCTCGCCGTACCCCACCGGAATGCCGATGCGCGACGACGCCGAGTACTGCCCGTTCTACGCCCGATATCTCGACGACAAACCCGAGGACGGCGACGGCGACCCTGCCGAGGCCGTCCCGTTCGATTTCACCGATGCCGGGCTGATCGACCCCGAGGAACTGGTCCGCCGATCCGTCGGCGCGGGCACCTGCCCGCACTCGATGATGGGCGCGATCCTGCCCCACGCCGAGCTCGTTCTCGGGAACTACTACCACGCGTTCGACCCCACGACGACCGGCTCCTTCACTGGCGCGCTGCTCGACGAGTCGACGTTCGTGATCTGTGACGAGGCCCACATGCTCGAACCGCGCGTGCGCGACCTGGTGAGCGACACCGTCGCCGACCGATCGCTGCGGGACGCCGAGTCCGAACTCACCAGAGTTCTGCAGGCCCTGCAGTTCGACGGCAAGGAGGGGACCAGCAGCGCCGACGCCGACCTCGTGCGGGCCGAACTACAGGAAGCCGAGGTGGCCCAGCGCGAACTGGAGACGCTGCGTTCGTTCGTCCGCGACCTCCGCGAGGAACTCGATCGGCAGGTCACCGCCCACCTCGAACGCGAGCACCGCGGCTGGAGGAGCGATCTCAACAGCCTGCCCGACGAGGAGATCCCGCTGCGCGACCCGGAGGTGCCCGCGGTCGACGAAATCACCGAGTGGGCCGAGCGGACCGGCTACGACGACCGCGTGTGGAGCCGCGCCGAGACGGTCGGCGCCGTCGTCAAGCGCATTCTCGACGAGGCCGACGACGACGCGAAACAGCGGGCCGCCCCCGGCGTCGGGCGCGTGCTCGGTCGCTGGTACCGCGCCGACCACGAGGGCCACTTCCGCGAGATCGAACTCGACCGGACCTGGGACGACGCCGAACCGCCCGACAGCTGGCGCCGAGCGTACAACGCGCGGCTGGCGATCCACAACTGCGTGCCCGGCGACGTGATCGGCGAGCGCCTCGCCGAGTTCGGCGGTGGCGTCCTGATGAGCGCGACGCTGGAGCCGCTGGACGTGTTCGCGGAGGTCACCGGCCTCGACCACCTCGAACACGAGGAAGATCGCCCGGTCGTCACCCGAACCTACGGCCTGACGTTCCCCGCCGAGAACCGCGAGAGCTTCGCGGTCGACGCCCCGAAGTTCACGTACGATAACCGGGGCGGCCCCCACGAGGACAACCCCACGCGCCGGGCGTACGCCGACGCGATCCGCGAGGTTGCCGAGAGCCCCGGCAACGTGCTCGTCGGGATGCCGAGCTACCGCGAGGCCGAGTGGGCCGCCGAGCAGCTGCGCGACGCCGTCGACAAGCCCGTGCTGATCGACGAGTCCAGCGGCGACGACGCGACCGAGGAACTCAAGAGCGACTTCTTCGCCGGCGGGGGGAAGGTGCTGGTCACCAGTCTGCGGGGCACCCTGACGGAGGGCGTCGACTACCGCGGCGACCGGCTGTCGGCGGCGGTGATCTGTGGCGTCCCGATCGTCGACACCACTTCCCCGAGAACGCGGGCGATCCGGACGGCCTACGACGAGGCCTTCGGCGACGGGTTCGAGTACTCGCTGACCGTTCCCGCCGTCCGCAAGGCCCGCCAAGCGATCGGCCGGGTGATCCGCAGCCCCGAGGAGGTCGGCGTTCGCGTGTTCGTCGACGCCCGCTACGCCCGGGACTCCTGGGACAGCGTCCGCGAGTACATCCCCGGCGAGGAGTTTCAGCCAGTGAGCACGGACATGCTCTCGTTCGGCCTGGAGCGGTTCTGGTCGGGTCGGTGACGGTTCATCCGCGCGCTGGTCAGTCTTCGGTCGGTGATTGTGCACCCGTTGGCTGCCGTCTGGTCACCGACGCGGGTTCGTCGGCGAGGAACCTGAGCAACAGCACGGCGAAGACGAACTTGGCGCCGACGTCCAGCAGGCTGTAGGCCCACGACGTGATCGCCGTCGCGCCGACGCCGGTACCCACTACCGCCAGCCCCTCGGTGCCGAGCGCCCACACGATCGGGTATCCGAACCACAGTACGACGGTCAGCGTCCGCAACAGTCCGAACAGGCTCTCGACGTCGTCTCCCTGCACAGCGGCGTCTCGCGGCCACTCGACGAGCAAGACGTAGACGACGACGAGGAAGAACGCCGAACTGATGCCGAACCAGACCCAGCGCATCCAGACTGCCTGTCGGGTCAACGCCGCCGCCAGACCGGTGACGCACATCCCGATGTCGAACGCGATGGCGGCAAACAGCGTCGGCCGGTCCGACCCCACGAGCAGTCCGAGCGCCAGCAGGATCAACGGCGTCGAGAACGTCCACGTGAGATACCGACCCCACATGGCGACGACCTCGCCCCGGCCCGCGATATCGACGACCCCGATCGTCAGGCCGCTGGCGAGACCGAAGTAACTGGCTAGCGATACCGCGGGGATGCCGATGGTCGCCACGAAGATCGTCCGCACGCGCGGGTCCTCGACGCCCCGACCCATGTACACGAACAGTACCGTCGCGATGCCCATCAGCGCGATCATGAACCACAGCGAACTGGACATTGCCGAGTTCGACAGCGTCTCCTCGACTAGCGGGTCGATCTGGGCTGGACGAACTGCGGACACTAGTTGGACGATCACACTGTCAGTTCAATCCGATAGAAATAGTCCATATTCACCAACTACTTGCCGGGCACCTGACAGCCGTCTCCGTTTGTATCGGGCTGTACAGCCGTTGTCTTCGCCGTTCGGGTTCGACCCAGCGGAAGTGTACGGGGCCGAAAATTCACTCGTCCTGCCGAAGCGGGAGACTCCTGTCCGGTCCGTTCCGGACCGAGTTCCGGCGCGGACCGCTCGTGTCGTCGGTCGCCTCTCCGATCTGTATTACGCCGACCTTCCCGATAGTCGATCAGAAGATTCTAGTGATAGAATTTTTATGAGTATTTTCAATAGACAATATGTCCAAACTTACTGTCTCACAAAAAGAGATCTATATATTAGCCGAAATACTCTCCTCAAATCATTTGAATGGCTGATAATCTACGACATAAGAGATTATTTGTCTAAATAAATAATCACTGAGTAAGTGAATAGCTGATTTTGTTGTCAGGTGCGGACTGATACGTCGGTATCCACTTCTATAGCGTTATACCGTGGTCTCAATTCGGTTTTACAACTTGCTCTTCACTTTACGAATTGATCACATAACACTAAAATATGAATATAGGATCACTTATGGTACTGTGGCCGTTAGCACATACTATATGAAAATTTACTGTTCTACGTCGTTCTGTGAGGTGCTGTCTACCTCGCTCGATCCCCGCGGAAAGAGTTGTCAGCCGGCACAACTGCGATGGTTTACAACGATATGACTGTAATGCAATCGTGCGAGCTCCCCGTCGGTCGCACCTCGCGAGAGTCGTCTCTTCGAGAGATATATACCGTCTATTTGTCTCTTCCATCCCGAACGAACATATATTTGACAACAATGGGGTCCCCACGTCCACCATTTTGGCTGTTGCGACAAAGAATAAAACACAGATACGAATATTGACGTTTATGCGCGAAGTGACGAATTCCGTATCGGTCGTTCGAGACGCGATTGTCCGATGACTCCTTCGGGGCGACTTTCGATGAACGCAGTGTGGCGCCGATGTACCGGTCCCGATCGTCGAGGCGGCTAAAAAAGAAGTCGTCGCGACGGATCCGCGCGCCGTCGGCTTTCAGCGGTCCTGCGGACGCACGTCGATCTCGAACGTTCGATCCATCACGGTGATCCGGGCGCTCCCGGCGTCGGCGCGGCCGTCGCGCGACCGATCGAACAGTCCGAGCTCGTCCGGATCGATCTCCAGGTCCACGGTCGCACGTTCACCGGGTTCGAGTTCGAGGCGCTCGAACGCCCACAGCTCGCGGACCGGCGTTACGACCGAACTGAACTCGTCCCGGCCGAATACCTGGACGACTTCGCTGCCGTGTCGATCACCGGTGTTGGCCACAGTAGTGCGGACCGTTACGGCGTCGCCCGGAGCGATCGTCTCCTCGGACAGTTCGATCGACTCGTAGTCCAGCGAGGTGTAGCTCAGTCCGTGGCCGAACTCGAACAGCGGATCGTACGACGGCGGGTGTTCGTCGGCGCCGATCGGATGTGGGTGTGGCTTGTGGTTGAAATACGTCGGAAGCGTCTCCGCCGACCGCGGGATCGAGATCGGGAGCCGCCCGCCCGGTTCGGCGTCGCCGAACAGCGTCTCGGCGATCACCTCGCCGCCGACCCTTCCGGGGTAGTACGCCATGAGGATCGACGACACTTCCTCTGCCAGCCACTCGACGGCCAGCGGTCGACCGGAGACGAGAACTGCGACGATGGGGGTCCCCGTCTCCGAGATCGCTTCGACGAGTTCGCGCTGCGCGTCGGGGAGCGAAAGTTCGCCGCGCGTCGGGAACTCGCCGGTTTTGCCGGTTGTTTCCGCGGACGGGCCGAACTCGTGGAGGTACCAGTCCTCGCCGAGCGCGACCACGGCGACGTCCGCCTCGGCCGCGCGCTCGGCGGCGGCACCGACGTCGGTCGCCTCGGCGATTCCGCTGCCGGACTCGTAGCTGACGCTCGTCTCCTCGTCCACGGCGTCGGCGATGCCTTGACGGATCGTCGTCCCGGGCACGCCGGCGTCCGCGTTGCAGCTCCAGCCCCCGTTCTGGTGCACGATTTCGTCGGCGTTCGGGCCGGTCACGAACACTTCGTCGACGCCGGATTCCAGCGGAAGCAGGTCTCCGTCGTTCTGCAGCAGCGTGAGCGATTTCCGAACGACCTCCCGTGCAGTGTCGAGATGTTCGGGTGCACCCAGCAGATCGTGGGCTTCACCGTCGGGGTACGGGTTCTCGAAGAGCCCGAGCGCGAACTTCGCCCGCAGCACTCGTCGTGCGCTATCCTCGATCAGCTGTTCGGATAGCTCACCCCGCTCGGCCAACTCCTGAACGTGCTTGGCGTGGTTGCCGCCGGCGACCGAGCCGATATCGAGCCCCGCGAAGTGCGTCTGTCGCGCCGCCTCGACCGGTCCGCCCGCAGTGCGGTGTTCCTCGTGCAACTGGGAGATCCCGTTCCAGTCCGAGACGACGACGCCGTCGAAGCCCAGTTCCTCCCGGAGCAGTCCGGTCAGGAACCTGTGTGATCCGTGGGCCGGTTCGCCGTCGATCGAGTTGTAGCACGGCATGACGCTGCCGACGCCCGCTTCGAGCGCCGCCTCGAACGGCGGGAGAAGCATGTTCCGGAGCGTATGGGTGGAGACGTCGACCGGCGCGGCGTCCTCGCCGCGCGTGGGCGCTCCGTAGGCCGGGAAGTGCTTCGCCGTCGCGAGCACGGAGTTCTCGTCGAGTTCTTCGCCCTGGTAGCCGCGGACCTCACTGGCTGCCAGCTTGCCGACGAGAAACGGGCTCTCCCCGAACGTCTCTCCGGTCCGTCCCCACCGCGGATCGCGAACCACGTCGCACGTCGGACTGTAGTTCTGGGCGGCCCCGGTCGCCCGCATTTCCGCCGCGGTGATCTCGGCGGCCCGTTCGAGGAGGTCCGGACTCCACGTCGCCGCCGCTCCGAGATTGCTCGGGAAGACGGTCGATTCTTTGATGTAGGCGTGGCCGTGGATCGCGTCGGCGGCGAACAAAAGCGGGATACCGAGGCGCGTCTCCTCGACGGCGTGTGTCTGCAGCCGGCGGGCGGCGTCGACGGCGTCGTCGGCTGATTCGTTGGGCGAACCGCCCCAGCCGAAGGGGGCGACGGAGCCCACGTGGTACTCTTCGATTTCGTCGATGACGTCGTCGACTTCGTGCGGTCCGTCGTCGAGTATCCCGACGTACGATCCGGCGAGCTGGCCGATCTTCTCCTCCAGCGTCATCCGGTCGAGCAGGTCCGACACGCGTTCTTCGATCGGCAGCGACGGATCTAGGTACGGCTCGCTGTCTTCTATGCTCGTCATGTCTCTGATTATCTGGGGAGGTAGTTAATAAGTGTATCCCTAGCTGACCGGTCAGCGTTCGCCGGGCGCCCGCAGCGAACGACGCGAGGAGGTCCGCTCTCGCGCGCACGATCTGTGATACAATTATGAAAATTGCAATTCGTTATGAATTCCGGAAATTATTTACAAGGGGACGATCAACTGGTGGTAGCGCAATGCAACCAGACAGCGTGCTACCCACGGACGTAGAGGCATCACGACGCCGATTCCTGCAACTCGCCGGGGCGACGGGAGCGGCGGGGATCGCGGGGTGCTTCGGCGGCGACGATGACGGCAACCCGACCAGAGAGAAGATCACCGGCGACGAGCCGATGACCGACCGCACGTTCACCGCGCCGACGTCGGTGCTTCCCGACGACATGCAGTGGAACGCGGCGAACGACTCGAACTACCCCGATCGTCCGGGATTCGTGGTTTTCGACCAGCTGGTGTACTTCCGGGCGACGACCGGCGAGTTCGTCGAGGGCGCGCTCGCCGACTGGGAGGTCGGCGACGACACGGCGACGCTGACCCTCCAGGACGGCCTGACCTGGCACAACGGCGACGATGCCACCGCGGAGGACCTCGTGCGAAAGCTGCACATCTCGCTGTACGACAACCACCCGATCGGGAACTTCACCTCGGTCGAAAACGTCACGGCCGCCGGCGACAAGACCGTCGAGGTCGGGCTCGAAGCCGACGTCTCCGAGCCCATCTTCCTCAACTCGATCCAGAACATGGAACTGGACATGCCGGGCGAGCAGTACGACGACATCCTCGCCGAGATGGAGAGCGATTCCGAATCGACGGCGCTGGCGGACTACGCGCCCGAGGAACCGATCGGCACCGGCCCGTTCAAGTTCGACCAGACCGGCGAACAGGAACTCGTCACCACGAAGTTCGAGGACTACCACTGGGCGGACAACGTCAACTTCGCCGAGTACCGGTTCCGGTTCATCGACGGCAACGAAACGGCTTGGCAGGCGATTCGCGGCGGAACGGTCGACGCCCTGCACAACATTTTCACGACGCCGGACATCATGGCGTCGTTCCCCAATCACGTCGTCGAGATGCAACAGCCCGCCAACTGGGGGCTCTCGATCGCGTTCGACCACGAACACAAGCACTTCGGCCAGCGCGAGGTGCGGAAGGCGATCGCCCACGCCATCGACCGCGAGATCGTCGCGGAGAACTCGGCTGGCGGCGGCGACGCCAAGTCGCCGGTGGAGACGCCAACCGGAATCGTCGGAAACTTCGACGACTCGGCGAACGACTGGCTCGACAGTCCGGACGCGTTCGAGGACTACTCCGGCCAGGACACCGACCGTGCCGCCGAACTGCTCGAGTCCGCGGGCTTCACGAAAGAGAGCGGCACTTGGGTGGACGAGGACGGCGACACGCTCACCTTCGAGTTCAAAGTACCCGCCGGCTGGAACGAGTGGGTCGACGCCGCGATCACGCTCAATCAGCATCTCCAGGACTTCGGTATCGAGACGAATCTCATTACCCGCGACGGCGGCGTCTACTTCGGTCAGGACCTCTACGGTGACACCGGCTTCGACGCCGCCGGCTTCTGGTGGTCCGACGGTTGGACGTACCCCTACCACACCCTCAACTGGAACCTCAACAGCTGGGACGCACAGAACGTCTACAACTACCCCGAGTCAGTCGATGTCCCGCCGAAAGGACAGCCCGACGCCGAGACCGAGACGGTAGAGCTGGCGCCCGAGATCGAGGAACTCGTCGGCATGGACCCGCAGGGTGACGCCGCTCGTCAGAAGATTCAGGAACTCGCGTGGGTCTTCAACTACGACCTCCCGCAGCTTCCGATCCAAGAGAAGGTCGACCAAGGCTTCATCTCGACGAAGAACTTCAAGGTCGTCGAAGACTCCGACCCGGACGCTTCGGTCAAGTACGCGACCACGTACCTTCCCCGCGTCGGGAAGCTCGTTGCGAAAGCCGAAGAATAGTCTTCGTGAGCCCAACACAATATGCAACGGTACTACCTCGAACGTACGCTACAGGCGGTCGTCACGGTCGCTTCGGTGATGAGCCTCGCGTTTTTCCTCCTTCGATTGATGCCCGGAAATCCTGCGGACGCGTACCGGGCCGAACTTATCCAGAACAACCCTCAAATGACCCAGGCGGAGATCGACTACCGCGTCGAGCGCAAGCTCAACGTGCTCCCGGACGCGCCGCTCCACGAGCAGTACCTCAACTACGTGACCGGGCTGCTCAGCGGCGATCTTGGCGAGTCGATCAACGAGGGTGTCCCGGTCTCGGAGATCATCGCTGAGGCGCTCCCCTGGACGATATTCACGATGTCGATCGCCCTGCTGATCTCGTTCGCGATCGGCATCTCGCTCGGTGCAGTGATGGCCTACAAGGAGGGAAGCTACTTCGACAGCGGGGCGTCCGTGGTGTCGATCCTGTTCAACTCGATCCCGAACTACATCATCGGCATCCTGCTGATCTGGTTCCTCGGCTACCAGTTCGAGCTGTTCCCCACCGGCGGCCGGTACTCGACGGAGATGGAACCGACCGTGGGGCTTCTCGAACCGATACAGACGCTCGCTTTCCTCGGCGACGCGCTCTGGCACGCGGCACTGCTGATCCTGTCGTACGCGATCGTCGCGTCCGGGGGCTGGGCGCTGCGGATGCGCGGCAACAGCATCCAAGTGCTCGGCGAGGACTATCTGCGCGTCGCGCGGCTCCGCGGGCTCTCCGAGCGCCGTATCGCGACCCGGTACGTCGGACGAAACGCGGTGTTGCCGCTGTACACGGCGCTGCTGATCGCGATCGGATTCGCGCTCGGCGGCAGCGTCATCCTCGAACAGGTGTTCACCTACCCCG
Organism: Natronoarchaeum rubrum; assembly: GCF_024494695.1. The sequence goes on from NZ_JANHDP010000005.1 coordinate 56,451, forward strand.
GCGTGGGCTACTACATGATCGAGGGGCTGGAGGCTCGCGACTACCCGCTCATGATGGGCGTGTTCCTCGTGATGACGATCGCGGTCGTGCTCGGCGTCTACATCGCCGACCTCACGTACGGGCTCATCGATCCGCGCGCGCAGACTCGAGGAGGTGAGCACTGATGAGCGAACGCACCGAGTCACTCCACGCGATCGACGACGGCGAGGCGTTCGAAGCCGTCTCCGACACCACGATGAGTCGGGAAGAGCGATACCGGCGACTGTTCGATCGTTTGATCCTCGCGCCGGGGCGGATCGTCTGGGACGACCTCCGAGCCCGCATCGGCGCGTCGATCATCCTGCTGTACGTGCTTGTCGGCCTGTTCGGGCCGAGACTCTACAAGGCGCCGCGGGTCAATCAGGGACCGCGATCGGTCACGCCGCTCTCGGAGGGGCTGGCCTACCCGCTCGGAACCGACAACCTCGGCCGGGACATCCTCGCCCAGCTCATCCACGCGACGCCGTCGATGCTGCAGATGATTACGGCCGGCGGCCTGTTCGTGACGATCATGGGTGTGACCGTCGGGACGACCGCGGGCTACGCCGGCGGGCGGACCGACCGGGTCCTCTCGTTGATCACGGATATCGTGATGACCATCCCCGGGCTCCCGCTCATCGTCATCCTGGCCGCGCTGCTCGCGCCCCAGAACCCGATCGTCACCGGCCTCATCCTGACGGTCAACGTCTGGGCCGGTCTCGCCCGGGAGATCCGATCGCAGGTCCTCTCGATCAGCCGCCACTCCTACGTGGAGGCGTCGAAAGCGATGGGGCTGTCGACCCCGACGATCATCGTCAAAGACATCCTTCCGAACATCATGCCTTACGTACTCATCACGTTCGTCAACGCGGCGAGACAGGTTATCTTCGCATCGATCGGGCTGTACTTCCTCGGTGTGCTGCCCTACGACAGCGTCGTCAACTGGGGCGTCATGATCGACCAGGCGGTCAGCGGCGGTGCGATGCACGTCGTGTCGATGGCCCACTGGTTGATCGCGCCGCTGGCGACGATCACGCTCCTGTCGTTCGGGCTGATCCTGTTTTCGCAGGGTACCGACCGGATGTTCAACCCGCGCGTTCGCGCCCGTCACTCCACGACGACCGGCTCCGACGACGAGCCGACGGATGACGACGCGGCGGCGACGACCGGGGGTGTCGTCCGATGAGCGGCCGCGCAGACGCGGCCACCGTCCCGAAGACCGACACCGAGTCCGAGGTCGTCCTCAGCTGTCGGGATCTCTCCGTCGAGTTCCGGATGGATCGCGGCACCTCGCGGGTCCTCAACGGACTTGATATCGACATCGAGCGCAACGAGATCATCGGTGTCGTCGGCGAATCCGGCTCCGGAAAATCGATGTTCGCGTCCGCGTTGCTCGACGCCGTCGTCGAGCCGGGCGTCACCTCGGGTGAGATCACCTACCGACCGTCGGAGGGCGAGTCGGTCGACGTCCTCGACCTCTCGGACGATCGACTCCGGCAGCTGCGCTGGGAGGAGATATCGATGGTGTTCCAGGGCGCGCTCTCGTCGTTCAACCCGACGCTGAAGCTCCGCGGCCACTTCGTCGAGACGCTCGAAGCCCACGACTACGACGTCGAGGCCGGGCTGGAGCGAACGCGGGAACTGCTCTCTGATCTCTACCTCGATCCCGACCGCGTGCTCGACAGCTACCCGCACGAACTCTCCGGCGGGATGAAACAGCGCGCGCTGATCGCGCTCTCGCTCGTCCTCGAACCGGAGGTGCTCGTGATGGACGAGCCGACCGCCGCGCTCGACCTCCTGATGCAACGGTCGATCGTCAGCCTGCTCTCGGACCTCCGGGACAAGTACGACCTGACGATGGTGTTCATCACCCACGACCTGCCGCTCGTGACGAAACTCGCCGACCGCATCGGCGTTCTGTACGCGTTCGAGCTCGCGGAGGTCGGCAGTACCGAGGAGATCCTCAGCGATCCGAAACACCCCTACACGCGGGCGCTGCTCAACTCGACGCCCGACATCGACTCGCCGCTCGAGGAGATGCGCCCGATCGAAGGGGCGGCGCCCGATCCGGTCAACGTCCCGTCGGGCTGTCCGTACCACGAGCGCTGTCCCATGGCGACGGAGGACTGCGCGACGATCAAGCCCGACATGGAGGCGGCCAGCGCGACCCACGACGTCGCCTGCCACCACTGGGAGCGCGTCGACGACGAGATCGATCTGACCACGGAGGTGGATCGATGAGCGCCGACGATCCGGTCGTTTCGATGCGGGATATCGACGTCCACTTCCAGGACGACGGCGGCGTCAACCCCTTCGCCGATCCGGAAACGGTGCGGGCCGTCGACGGCGTCGACCTCGACATCCCCGAGAACGACGTGGTCGCGATCGTCGGCGAGTCGGGAAGCGGGAAGACGACGCTCGGCAAGGCCGCCGTCGGCCTCCAGCAGCCCACCGGAGGCACCGTCAGCTTCCGCGGGCAGGACATCTGGACGGCGAAGAAGCGATTCTCGAACCCGTCGATCCCCTACTCGGAGATTCGGCGGTCGCTCCAGATCATCCACCAGGATCCCGGGAGTTCGCTGAACCCTCACCAGACCGTCGAGGCGTCGCTCGCCGCGCCGCTGAAGAAGTACGAGTCGGAACTGGGGCCGGAGGACCGCGAGGCGCGCATTCTTGCGATGCTGGAGCGCGTCGGGATGACGCCGCCGCACGACTACGCGCAGCGGTATCCCCACCAGCTGAGCGGCGGCGAGAAACAGCGCGTCGCGCTGATCCGGGCGCTACTGATGAATCCGGATCTGATCCTCGCCGACGAGGCCGTCAGCGCGCTGGACGTCTCGCTGCGCGTCGAGGTGATGGATCTGATGCTGGACCTGCAGGAGCAGTTCGACACGTCGTTCCTGTTCATCTCGCACGACCTCTCGAACGCTCGGTACCTGGCCGAGCACGCCGACGGTCGACTCGGCGTGATGTACCTCGGCGAGCTCGTCGAACTCGGCGACGCGGAGGAGGTCCTCCGCAATCCGCAGCACCCCTACACGAAGGTGCTGAAGTGGGCGACGCCGTCGCTCAGCCCGGACGAGGGCGCGGCGGAGCCGCCGGTCCGAGAGATCGACATTCCCGATCCGGTCGATCCGCCCTCGGGCTGCCGGTTCCACACGCGGTGCCCGTACGCGACGGAGCACTGCAAGGAAGCGACGCCCGAACAGCACTCGATCGGCGCGGCCGCTCACCAGGCGTCTTGCTTCCGCCTCGACGATGGCAGCGACTACTGGCGCAGCGATCCGCTCGAGGGCGCCAGCCTGGACGCCGACGAGCGGTAAGCGCGACAGCTTCTCGGCGGGCCTCCCGCCAGTTCGTCGTTCGTCACGGCTTCTCGACCGACCCGATCAGCCGCAGGTTCTCGGTGTCGATCTCCGGTACCGCGATGCCGTCACGAGCCGCCGTCGACCTCGCGCGATCGATCACGCGGAGCCGCGGCGCCGTTGACAGCGATGCAGCGCGTACGCCGCGCCGAGAAAGCCGCCGCCGACGAGGACGAAATCGGCGACGAGGACGGTTCTCGTCCCGGCTTCGTCGGGCTGCAGCCACAGCGCGAGCAACAGGAGCACCAGCAATACGGCTTCGATTCCCAGGAGCAGGACGACGGCGGAGCGGTACTCACAGATCGTGTTCCAGAAGCGATCCGAGTACGTGTTGGTCATCGAGCGAATTGATCGTATACTGGTACTTAGATGTACCGGTCAGACGGATCGACGCGGACGCCGGTAACGCACGTTTGCGGCGCTCGCAGGTCCGCCGGAGCCGCTCTCGGAACCGCTATCGGAATTCGGGCGAGCGCCCCCGGCGTCGAGACGAACGGCGGGTTCCCACCCGCCCGCGGCGTGACGCCGCGTACTACGATCATGAGAGGATTGCCAATAGATCGCAACGAACCGGTGACGGCTCTCGAGTCGCTGCTGCTCGGCAATCCACGCGTAACGTGGCACTTTGTCATGATAAATCTTCCGTGCGTCTCCTCTCCGGCGCTCCTCGACGACGGCGGAGAGGATTCGTCCGCGTTTCGCGGGTCCGGATCTGCCGGCCGAGCCGTGTCGATATCACGACCCGAAGAATTATCAATCCGTGACGGATCGGAATAATTGTGAACCGACAGTGGAGTCGCCGCCAGCTTCTGGCGTCGAGTACGGTCGCTTCGAGTATTGCGCTCGCCGGTTGTTCGTCCGACAGTGACGAGTCGCCCGACGAGAACGAGACATCGCCCGGAGAGAACGACGAATCTCCAGCAGGTTCGGGAGCCGACGATGTCGTCGCGGTCGGCGAGGGAAGCTATCGGACGACGAGACCGAAATCGAAGCAAGAACCGCCCTCGGAGGTGTACGTCGCGAACGAGCGCAGCGACGATCCGATCCCGACGAACGACTGGTGGAGCACGCTCGTCTGGTCGCAGTTCGGCGAGACGCTGTGGAGCCATCCGATCGTCACCGACCCGGAACCGGCCGGGTTGCGAATCGGTCGACCGGACGAGTGGGAACTGACCGACGAGGGGCCCGCGGGCCCGGAATTCGCTCGCTTCCCACCCGCCTTCGAGATGACTCTCGGCGTCGAAGGCGCGCAGTTCGACGAGACCCTCGTGACCGACTGGGGCGACTGGTCGGTGTCGTTCGCCCTGCGAGACGAGAGCGTGACGGCCGACGTCACGCTCGTCAAGGGGTCGCCGTACGTCTTCGCGGAGGTGGACGGCGGTCCAGCGACGCTATCGTTCGACACTGCACCCGACGTCTGGGCCGACCACGGGGCGACACTCGGCGTGACGGTCGACGGGACACGCTACGGGCTGTTCGCTCCGTCCGGGGCGAGCTGGTCGGGCGTCGGCACCGACACGCTCACGAACGATCTCGGTGACGGCGGCTATCTCTCCGTCGCCGCTCTCCCGCCCTCGGCGTCATGGGAGTCTGCGCTCGAGACGTTCGCCGAGCACGCCCACGCTCACGTCGTCGACACGACGGTCGACTGGGAGTACGACCGCTCGGCGGGCGAGGTCAGGACGACGTATTCGTTCGACACCGAATCCAGGGAGGGCGACGTTTCGAAGACAGTCGCCGGACTGTACCCGCACCAGCACAAGTACACCGACGCGGATCGTCTCGGACACGCGTACCCGTCGCCGCGAGGCCGGATGGAGACGATCGTCGCCGACTCCGTTTCGATCGCGCAGCCGTTCCCCGGGCTTTTGCCGTACCTCCCCGACGTCGGCGGGTTCGACCGGGACCGCCTCCGGTCGTACGTTCGGGCGGAGGCCGACAAGCAGATCGTCCGCGCCCACCCCGAGGGGAACGGCGTCTACTGGCGGGGCAAAAACTACAATCGGGCCGCCGAACTCGTTCCCCTCGCTCGTCACGCCGGCGCAGCCGACGCGGCCGACGAGTTCCTCGACGCGCTGCGGTCGGACCTTGAGGCGTGGTTCAGCGCTGAAGACGGAAGCGGAACTCCGGCAAACGCCCGGGTGTTCTACTACAACGACACCTGGGGGACGGTGATCGGCTATCCGGCCGGCTTCGGCGCGACCGAGAACCTGAACGATCACCACTTCCACTACGGCTACTTCGTCGGTGCGGCCGCGACGATCGCGCGGAACGATCCGAATTGGGCTGCGGAATCCGCCTGGGGCGGGATGGTCGACCTGCTCGTCCGGGACTTTGCCTGCCCGGATCGAGACGACGACATGTTCCCGTTCCTCCGAACCTTCGACCCCTACGAGGGGCACTCGTGGGCCGGCGGCGATTCCGGCGGCTTCGCAGCCGGCAACAACCAGGAGTCGAGCTCCGAAGCGATCAACGCGTACGCTGCCCTCCTGGAGTGGGGTGAGTACACCGACGACGACGAACTACGCGATCTGGGGGCGTTCCTGTACACCCAGGAAGTGATCGCCGCCCGCGAGTACTGGTTCGACGTCGACGACGAGAACCTCCCGGAACTCGAAGGCTGGTCCCACGAGTACGCACCGATGGTGTGGGGGAACGGCTATCACTTCACCACGTGGTGGACCGATAATCCGGAGGCGATCTACGGGATCAACTGGCTGCCGATCGGCGGCCATTCGCTCTACCTCGGCCACGACGAGGCGTACGCCGACCGAACGTTCGGGCGGCTGGCGGACGCCGGCGAGGGAGCGGCGTTCTCGTACTGGCCCGACCAGATCTGGAAGTACCGGGCGTTTTCCGATCCGGCGGACGCAGCGGCTCGCTTCGAGGCGCGCGGCGAGGAGTATCAGGTCGAGTTCGGCGATTCGCGCGCTCACACGTACCACTGGATCAGCACACTGCGTGCCCTCGGCAGCCCGGAGCAGTCGATCACCGCCGATCACGCGCTCGCGGCCGCCTTCGAAAACGAGGGTGAACTGACCTACGTCGCGTACAACACCGGCGACGAACGCCGCACGGTGACGTTCTCCGACGGGACGGAACTGGTCGTGGATCCGGGTGCGATGGCGACCAGGTGAGCGACGGCGCTACCGGTTCTCGATCTCTCGCGGGAACGACCCGAGGACGAGATCCACCGACGGTCAATCGTGTTTCGACGCACCGCTCATCTCCGACGGTTCGTCGTCGACGTTCGAACCGCTGGCGCCGTCCCGAGCGTCGGCGTCGACGCCGCCCGCACTCGTCGGGTCCTCGAACCGGATGTCTTCGAGGACGATCCGGACGGCTTCGATATCCTCGTACACCGCACCCCACCCGCCGACGGCGTACAGCTCTCCGCCGGCTGCGATCTCCAACTGGAGGAATCCGGCCAGTTCCTCGAACGACGGGCGTCCCTCGGACCGGTAGACGCTCGGATAGTCGATCTGCGTGACGGCTCCGGTGATCTCGCAGGGTTCGTTCGTGCTGACCCACGACCCGTCGATCGTTACCAGAACGGTCGCACCGTCCTTCCACAGGGGCGCGACGTCCCGGACGAACTCCTCGAGGGTCATGTACACGTACGGCGGTTCGTCGTCCTCGTACACCGTTTCCCAGAGCGCCCAGACGCCCGTCTGGAAGTACCAGTGAAAAATAAACGAGAGGATGTAGTCGTCTATCAGGACGCCGAACGGCCTGTTCGCCCAGTCGTTCGGCGTGAAACACGTCCGGGTGCGGTCGGCGATGAGCAGGAACGGCCCGGGGATCCGGCAGGCGCGAATCTCCGTCACCGTCCCTTCGAGATCGATATCGGCCAGCCGTTCGTCCAGATCGCCCCCGAACACCGCGACCTTCGTCACGACGCCGCGCTCGTGCGCGTCCTCCAGGGCGTTCGTCAGGCTCCGGAACTGGTCGACGGTCGCGGACAGTTCGATGAAGCTCTCCGCGTCTCGTATCAGGTCCCGCGCCCGATCGACGACCGTCTCCTCGTGTTTGACGACGCTGACTTTGTGGTCGCTCACCGCCGGTCGCTGCCAGCGATTCTCGATCGCGTCCGCGGCCTCGTTCATTCGCTCTCCCCGGGAGCGCAGTTCTCTGAGGACGCTGATCGGCTCTTTGGGCCGAGCGTGAAGCTTGTCCTGGTCGACCGTTTCGATGTAATCCATTCGCTCGAGAGCGCGGAGCACGTCGTAGATCTGGGAGACTGGAACGGAACACTGCTTTGCGATATCTACCGCCGGCGTCATCCCCTGTTCGAGTAGCGTGATGTACGCGTCGGCCTGATACGACGTCAACCCGGCGTCCTGTAGCGCGCTCCCGAGTGGGTCCCTGTCCATGCCTCACAACTGGAACAACAACTAATCAGTCTTTTGCAAAGTGAGGTACGGAACGCCTCCGAAGCCGTCGCGTCCGTCTTCGGGCCGGACGATCGGACCGATCGGCACGGCGCCGTCGGTGGGTTAGCTCGATCCTCTTCGACGATGGCCCCACCGAGATCGGTCGCTCTCGCCCGACGTGCGCACTGTTACCCATATTTAACATACGTCTTCCGATATCGTCGATCCGCATCCGCCGCGAACTCGGCGGCGATACCCGTCCGGAGTTGACCGCCGGTCGATCTACTCGTCCTCCGTGGCGTCCGATCCCGCTTCCGATCCGACGAACCTGAACATCTCGTCCCCCGAGCCGTCGTCGACCGGTGCGCCTTCGGCGCCCGTCCCGTCCGCCGCGTCGTCGACCGTCGGTTCGACTTCGGACGCCGAGTCGTCCCCGTCGTCGAAGCCGCGATCGGCGTCGCTCTCGTCGCCGGAGGGCGGCGTCCGTGCTGCGTCGCTCTCGTCCGCATCGCTCGCCGGGATCGACTCGGCGGGCGGACGTTCGCTGCTGCGCCCGCTCGACGCGTCGGTGTCGAAGCGGTCGAGCGCCTCAGAGAGCTGGGACGCCTGAGTGGCCAAGTCCGAGGCCGACCGGGAGACCTCGGTGAGTGCGGTGGTCTGTTCCTCGGCGGCGGCGGCGACGTTCTCGGCTTCGGCGGTGGTCTCCTCGCTGATCGTGGCGGCCTCGTCGACCATCGCGACGACCTCCTGAGTCGAGGCGGCCTGTTGCTGGGTGGCCGCGCTGATCTCCTGAACGCCGGTGTTGGTCTCGTCTGCGTAGCCCGCGATCTCTTCGAGCGCGTCGGCGGACTCACGTACCGCGTCGGTCTGGGTCGCGATCTCGGTCGACGTTTTGCGAACCTCTTGGGCCGCGGCGTCAGTCTGGTTCTTGACGCCCTCGAGCCTGTCTTCGATGTCTTCGGCGGCGTCTTTGGTGTCGGCGGCCAGCTCCTTGACCTCCTCGGCGACGACGGCGAACCCGTCGCCCGAGTCGCCGCTGTTCGAGCGGGAGGCTTCGATGTTGGCGTTGAGCGCGAGCATGTTGGTCTGCTCGGCGACTTCGGTGATGAACTCCAGTAGCTCGTCGATCTGGGCGACCTCCTCCTGAAGCTGTTCGATCTCTGCGACGGCCTCCTCGCTTTCGGCCTCGATCGAGTTCATTCCCTCGATCGCCCGCTGGGCGGCCTCGCGGCCGTCCCGACCCGTCCGGGCGGTCCGCTGGGCGATGTCGGCGACCTCGTTCGAGGAGGCGGCGATCTGTTCGGTCGTCGTCGAGAGGCCGTCCATTTCGTCGGAGACGGCTTGGAGCGAGTCGTTCTGGCGCTCGGCGCCGTCGGAAATCTCTTGAATCGACTCGGTCACCTGTTCGCTGGCCGAGCGGACCTCCTCGCTGGAGGCGGTCACCTGCTCGGACGCCGTCGCGACCTCGCCGGCGAACGTTTTCAGCCGATCGGTCGTCACCTCCAACTCGCCGAGCATCTCGTTGAACGTGCGGCCGATCCGGCTCATCGCCTCGTTCTCGCTTTCGGGATCCATACGGACTGTTAGATCCCCCTCGGCGGCCTCGTCCATGACAGTTCGGTACTCGGCCGCCTTGGCCTCGAGGTGTTCGTTCATCCGCTCGGTCTCGGCGCGAGCGGCTTCGGCCGCCTCACGGGCCTGCTGGGCTTCGCTGATCTGTTCGCGCAAGGCGTCGCGCATGTTCGCGAACGCGACGAAGAGTCGGCCGATCTCGTCCTCCCGATGCGTCTCCAGGTTCACCGCCAGATCGCCGTCTTCCATCCGTTCGGCTTGCTCGCGCAACCGCGCCAGCGGCGGCACCGTCTGTCGCCCGAGCACGATCGCGACGGCGCCGAGCGCGACGAGACTGACGATGGCGATCGCCGCGACGTAGCGACCGATCGCGTCGCGCACCGCGAACGCCTGCTCGGTCGAGGCAGCGGTCACGGCCACCCAATCGGTCCCTTCGACGGGAGCGTACGACAGCACGAGCCCGTCGCGCCGTTCCTGCTCGACCGCTCCCGTCTCGCCGACAGCGGCCAGCAGTTCTCGTTCCCGCCGGTCGCCGAACGATTTGACGGCGCCTTTCTCGTCGCCGAGCACGACGTTCCCGCCCGTATCGAGGATGATCGTCGAATGCCCGGCCTCCGGCTGGTGCAGCGAACTCACCCTGTACTCGATCGTCCCGACGAGTACGATGACGGCGTCCTCGCCGGGCACTGCCGCAGTGAACGCCATCACTTTGTCCTCCAGATTAGACGGCTGATACGCGTCCGACGTGCGGATCTCGTCGCCGCGGATACCCTGAACGGCCGCCGTCTCCGCCCAGGGCTCGTCGACGTCGTCGAGGGAACTGCCGTTGAGAGGAGCGTACGTGCTCGCGAGCACCGTCTCGGATTCGAGGCCGACGTAGTGAATCGCTCGTACGTCCGTCGACAACCGCTGGCGCTCCGTCACCAGCTGACTGTTCAACCGCTCCCCGCCGTCGCCGCTCACCGACTCCGATCGAGCGACCGATAGCGTCTGTACGCGCATTCCCTCGGCCCATTCGCCGAGCGCGTCGGCTTGCATCGTCGCGGACGAATTCAGCGAGTTCTGTGCGTCGCGCTCGACGATCTCGCCGGCCTGCACGTAGCCGACGGCGCCGACGGCGGCGATCACCAGAACGACCGCCAGTATCGAAACGACGAACTTCGCCGCGTACCGTCGTTTGATCACGTCCGGCACGACGATCGCCGCAAGTCGCCGTCGTATCGCCGCAAAGCTGCCGGTCGAACGCTGTCCGTCGTCATCGCCATCTGTGCGCGTCATCGGTTCTTTCCCTCCGGTTTTCGTGTGATCGGCATCTTTCTCGTTGCTCGCATTCGTCTGTCTGGTTGGCGATCCCGCCTCGACGCTCGAACGCCGACGCACGGGCCGCGGGCTGTCTCGCTGGCCGTCTGGGCACTGGGCCGTACGCCAGCGTCGATCTGCTGAAGCAATTCCTCTTCAAATGTCGGCCTGATAAAATCTTCGGCACCTATCGACTCTCGTCCACCGTACCGATCGCTTCCACGCCCGAACGGCCGACTGCGGTCCGTCGAACTTCTCTGCGGTTCCCCCTCGTCGGTCGTGCGCCCCGTTTCCGACAGTCTTCGGGAACGGTCATCCGTCGGTCGCCCGCAGGGCGGCACCGACGGTGATAGATAAGAAAGTTGTACGTTCATAATTTCTGCCGTGGTATTTATAAATGAGACGACGTGGAGGCTTCCGAATCACCAAAATACTCTCATGTAGTGCTCTAACAGACAGATATCTTATCTACACTGGCCAGTGGTCTGTGACGCTCTCGATATCGTTCACTTTCGTTCTATCTCGGGTCTGCTTCTGTAGACGTCGGTGTCCCGTTGGGTAACTCGGCGCGATCGCCACGCCAGTAGTTGCCGACTCAGGCCCGGTCGTAGGGAACGCCGCACCCGCAGGGAATTACAGAGGTATGTGTGTAATTAAACTCTCATTCTCTAACAGAACGCTCGTCTATGGGTATTGTGAAAATTATGTATGTCTCAATGACAATCACCGAATAGCAGAATATAACAATATAGTTTATTTCCACGATTTCTGGAAAAAGCACGAACAGACAGTTAGAAACACGCTCTTTTTGTACTGAGAATGGCAATAATATTGTCCTATATTTTTATCTCGTGGCTCTATCTACCTGATATGGGATAGACTCGATATTTTGTCGATAGAATGCTTCAAACAGTCAAATAACGTTTTCTGATGGGCTATTTCGATAGTTAGTTATATGATATGGGTTTTATAGTTTCACAAACTACTAGTTTCTATTATACGTTCCATTTCGTGTAGTCCGTATCTGCGGTGACGAACAGTGGCGTAATCGGGACGGAAACCGACGACATTATATCGATCAATACACCACTGTAGGGCAACGGCCGATCGAACGCCCCGCAGTTCTAACCCCTTCGTTTCAACTGGAGATCGAACCGATACTACGACTCGACTTTCTCGGTCGCTCCGTCGGTCGAGACCACGTGCACGTCGGTCCGGTCGAACGTGACGGTTACCGTTTCGGCGTCGGGCACGTCCTCGAAGCGGGCGACCAGTTCCCGACCGCGCCACCGTAGCCCGGCGCGGACGGCGCCGCCGAGAAACTCCGTGGTGACGACGTCGGCCCGCAACCGGTTCGCCGCTACGTCCGCGTAGTCGGCGCCGCTCTCGCCGTCCCTGTCGTCGAGCAGCCGGACGGCCTCCGGTCGAACGCAAACCGTCGCGCGCTCGGCGTCGACGCGAGGGATCCGGAGGTCGACGCCGTCGACGTCGAGCGTCGAGCGTCCGTTTTCGACCACACTCACCGGCCCCGCGAACACGTTGTTGTCGCCGAGAAACTCCGCGACGAACCGCGTCGCCGGACGCCGGTACACGTCGCGCGGCGTCCCGACCTGCTCGACGCGTCCGCGGTTCATCACCGCCAGCCGGTCGCTGATCGCCAGCGCCTCCGACTGGTCGTGGGTGACGTAGACGGTCGTGACGCCGAGATTCGATTGGATCTCCTGGATCTGGCGGCGCAGTCGCTTGCGTAGTTGAGCGTCCAGTGCGCTCATCGGCTCGTCGAGCAGGAGCAAGTCGGGGCCGGGCGCCAGCGCGCGGGCCAGCGCGACGCGCTGGCGCTGGCCGCCCGAGAGCTCGTCGGGATCGCGGTCCGCGAATCCCTCCAGATCGACCAGCGAGAGCAGGTCGGCGACGCGTTCGTCCGTCGTCTCGCCGCTCGGCGGATCTCGGAAGCGCAGCCCGTAGGCGACGTTCTCGGCGACGCTCATGTGGGGAAACAGCGCGTAGTTCTGGAAGACGATACCGACGTCGCGGTCCTCCGGCCGGACGTCGGCGGTCGACTCGCCGTCGATCAACACGTCGCCCTCGTCGGGCGCCTCGAAGCCGGCGATCGTTCGCAGCGTCGTCGTCTTGCCACAGCCCGAAGGGCCGACGAGCGTGAAGAACTCGCCGTCCTCGATCCGGAGATCGACGCCGTCGAGCGCCGTCGCCCCGCCGTAGGCTTTCGTCACGCCGCGCAGTTCGAGGTCGCTCATCGGTACCCGCCTCCGCCGACGCGCTCGATCACCACGAAGCTGGCGCTGGTCACCGCGAGCAGCACCGTGCCCATCGCGGTCGCGGGGCCGAGCGTCCGGTCGCCCAGATAGCGCTCGACGGCGACCGGCATCGTGTAGGAGTCGCCGCCCTCAGCGAGGATCACCGTCGAGTTGAACTCGCCGATGCTGATCGCCGCGGCGAAGGCGGCGCCGGCGACGACGCCCGTGATCGCGAGCGGGAGTTCCACGTCGAGCAGCGCCCGCGCTCGCGAGGCGCCGAGCGAGCGGGCGGACTCGACGAGCGATCGGTCGACGCCGCCGATCGCCGGCGCGGCGTTGCGCACGACGAAGGGGTACGCCGCGGCGGCGTGGGCGGCGACGATCGCGACGACGCCGGTGACCCGCAGCCGAAACCCGCCGGGCAGCGGGACGCCGAAGACGAGCCCTCGTAACAGGCCGACGCCGAGCACGATGCCGCTGACCGCCAGCGGCGCCGTCGCCAGCGCGTCGAGCACGAGGCCGCCGCGCCCGCCGCGGACGCGCCGCACCGCGACGACGACGCCGGTCGGCACGGCGACCGCGAGCGTCGCGCCCGCGAAGAGCAGCGAGTTGCGCACCGCGGGCCACGGCTTCACCTGGAACGAGGCCCCCTCGGCCTGCCGGTCGAGCAGAAACGCGTAGTGGCGCAGCGTCAGCCCGTTCGCGCCGGTGACGCTCTCGATGACCATGCTCGCGATCGGCCCGACGAACACGACGGCGACGACGAGGCCGTACGCGAGAATCGCGAGCCTGCTCGGTCGTGCGAGCGCGCGCAGCGAGGGAACCAGCGGCGTCCGCTCGCTCGGGTCCGGCGTCCGACCGGTGCCGTAGCGACGCGACTCGAACCGCAGGTAGATCGCCAGCACCGCGACCGACAGCGCCGTCTCGACGACGGCCAGCGCCGCGGCGCCCGCCAGATCGAGCTGGCGGATCCGGCTGTAGATCCACACCTCGACGGTCGCCAGGTCCAGCCCGCCGAGCGCGAGCACGATCGGAAAGGTCCGGAACGTGAACACGAACGTCAGCACGGCGCCGGCCAGCACCGCCGGCGCGATCTGGGGTACGATCACGTCGAGGAACGCACGGCGCCGGCTCGCGCCGAGGCTTCGGGCGGTCTCGACGGTCCGGGTGTCGACGCTCTCCCAGGCCGCCGTCGCGAGTCGGGCGACTAGCGGCGCGTTGTAGAACGCGTGGGCGAGCACGATCACTTCCAGCGAGAACAGGATGTCGACCGGGCCGAGTCCGACGAGTCCCAGCAGCTGGTTGAACGGCCCGTCGGCGCTGAACATCGCGAAGAAGCCGACCGCGACCATGATTCCGGGGAGCACGAAGGGCAGGATCGTCAGCGAGCGCAGCAAGTCGCGACCGGGGAACTCGAAGCGCGCGAGCACGTACGCGCCCGGCAGCCCGAGCGCGACGCTGGCGACCGTCGAGAGCAGCGCCTGGTAGGCGGTGAACCCGATCAGCCCGAACGTCGGGACGGGAAAGCCCCGCTCGGCCCAGCCCGCGAGCCCGCGCAGGTGCTCGCCGACCGCGAGCGGGCGGGCGAACACCTCCGCGAGGGCGCCGACGTAGAACGGGTCGGTCAGGACGCCGCGGATCGGCGCCGCGGAGAGGGCGCCGTCGACGAGTACCGCCTCGGCGAACACGACCGCGGCTGGGACGACGAACACGACCGCGAGCACGGCGACCGCGACGCCGGTGGCCAGTCCGAGCGTGCGCCGTTCCAGCCACTGTCGCGTTCGTCGAACTGCAGCCGACAGCGCGTCCTGCGTCCCCGCACTCGCTTCGGCGTCGTCCCCTCCGCTCGCCATGCTATCCCGCGATCTCTCGCGCCCAGTCCTCGACCCAGCCGTCGAGGTTCCCCTGCAGGTCCTCGTAGCCGTAGAAGACGGTTTCCGGCGGTTCGTGGGCGTACTGGTCGAACTCCTCGTTCAGATCGGCGTCCGTGGTCGCGGGGAACTGGACGTTCAGCGTCGCGATCTGGCCCTGTGCTTCCGGCGAGAGCACGAAGTCGAAAAAGTCCTGCGCCAGCTCGGACTGCTCGGAGTCGGCGAACACGCCCATCCCCTCGGGGTTGGCATAGCCTTGATCTTCGAGGAAGCCGAGCTGGTGGCGCGACATGTCTAGGCCGTCGCGGTTGGCGAACACCTGATCGGTCGAGTAGGAGGCAATCAGCGGCCGCTCGCCCTCGAGGTAGGCGCTGTAACTGTCCGACCACGTCCCGAGGATCTGCACGTCGTTGTCCTGCAGGGCTCGCCAGTAGTCGAGGTAGCCGTCCTCGCCGTACTGGTCGATCGTCCACAGCAAGAACGCTTGCCCGGGGTCGCTCTGCTGGGCGTTCTGGGCCAGCAGCGTCCCCTCGTAGGCCGGCTCGGTCAACTGGTCGAACGTCGTCGGCTCGTCGATCGCGCCCTCGTCGTACACCATGCTGATGTAGCCGGTGTCGTAGGGCAGCAAGCGACCTTGGGGATCGAACTCTAGCTCCGACTTGACGCTGTCGGCGTTCCCGACGCTACCGCGGTCGAGATCCTGAAACAGCGAGTCGTCCAGCGTCTCGTCGGCCCGGATGAGGTCGTCGACGTTCACGCCGAGGTAGACGTCGGCGTCGAACTCGACGCCCTGCTGGTAGCGCTGGACGTAGTGGTTCAGCCCGCTATCGGGGGTTTTCCACTCGATCTCAACGTCGTTGTGGTCGCTCTCGAATCGGTCTTTGATCCACGCGCCGGGCGCGTCGAGTTCGCCCTGCGGCTCAAGGAACGAGTCGTAGGTGGCGACCGTGAGCGTTCCGTCGTCGGAGCCGGAACTCCCGGGGCTGGCGATACAGCCCGACAGCCCGAGCCCCGCCGCGCCGCCGACCGCCGCGAGATACTGGCGCCGTTTCATCACCGGGTGTTTTCGCCGAGTGGTGATAAGGAGAGTGATACGCAGCGGCGTCTTGACGCCGGAGCTCGACGGCGCCGCCTCGACCGAGGGGTTGTGGGCCGGTCGGATGTCGATCCGACGGCGCGGATCAGGAGTGGCGACCGACGTGGTAGATGATTCCCCAGAGGAACGACAGCCCGACCATCACGACGATCGTCCCGGCGAACTGCTCGTTCGCGGGCAGGTCCGCACCCGTCGTCGATCGGATCGTCTCGATCGTCAGTAGCGACAGTTCGCCGATCGGCGGGACGACATCCCAGATGAATTTCGACAGTAACGTTCCGACGATCAGCGTTCCGAATGCCGAGAACCCGTGTGACAGTCCCGATGTCGTGGCCATGCGCGACGTATTTGCGCGGCGATTATTTAAAATTCTGGACCGATCCGCCGAACTCACTCTACTGTCCCAGCAACTCGCTACTCCTCGGCTGCCTACTTTTCTCCCGTCTCGACCGTCCCGCCGGCGTCGGTCCATTCAGTAAAACTCCCCTCGTAGAACTCGACCGTTTCGTAGCCGAGATGCGAGAGCACGGCGTAGGTGTGACTGATCCGCCGGGCGGTGTTGCAGTACAGCACGATCCGGCGGTCGGTCGTGACGCCGCGGTCTTCGAGGATCGAACGGATTTCGTCTTCGGGTTTGAGCCCGCGCGTCTCGTCGTCGACGAGTTCCTTCCAGTCCAGCCGGACGGCGCCGGGGATGTGGCCCTCGGCGAACTCCTCGGCGCGGCGCGTGTCGACGATCACGGCCTCGGGATCGTCCATCGCGGCCTCGACGGTCGCCATGTCGACCAGCGGCGTCGACGACGGCTCGCTCACTTCGTACGTCGTCGGCTCGATCTCGGGCGCCTCGCCCGTGGTTTCGTACTCGCGATTCCAGGCGCTGTAGTCGCCGTCGAGCAGGTACAGCTCCTCGTGGCCGTAACACAGCGCCGTCACGAGAAAGCGCGCGGCGAACACGCCGTGGGTGTCGTCGTAGGCGACGATCGGGTCCTCGGGGGTGATGCCGGCCTCGCTCAGCAACTCGGCGAACCGATCGGCGCCGGGCAACATGCCGGCGTCGTCGTCGTCCGCGCTCCGGAACGAGTCGAAGGGGATGTTTACGGCGTGCGGTACGTGGCCGATCCCGTCGTACTCCCAGGCGTCGCGCACGTCGACGATCCGCACCTCGTCGGCGTTGGCGTCGAGCCACGCCGGCGACACGAGTTCGATCATTGGCGGCCGTTGTGGTCGAACCTGTATGAACGCGCTGATACGGGCTCGACGACCGACTCGCCGATACCGGACATACTTGCGCCGATCTCGCTCGCGCCCCGGGCGTCAGGGACGGAACGGTGGGGAGAGTCTCCCCGTTGAGCGTCGGCGCGCGGGCGTTCTCGGAACCAGTGGCAACATTTGTCGGCAATCGCCACGAAAGGCCGTTACTGCCGATGCTGAAGGTACTTTATTGGTGGGGTGCGAACGAAGGCACTGTATGACTGATTACGCAAAGGACGTGCTCGTCTCGGCCGACTGGGTCAGCGAGCATCTGGACGAGTTCCAGAGCGACGATCCCGAGTATCGACTGGTAGAGGTCGACGTGGACACGGAGGCGTACGACGAGGAGCACGCCCCCGGCGCCATCGGCTTCAACTGGGAGACACAGCTTCAGGACCAGACCACGCGCGACATCCTCGACAAGGACGAGTTCGAGGATCTGCTGGGTAGCCACGGCATCTCCGAGGACTCGACGGTCGTCCTGTACGGCGACAACTCCAACTGGTTCGCCGCCTACACCTACTGGCAGTTCAAGTACTACGGCCACGACGACGTGAAGCTGCTCGACGGCGGCCGCGAGTACTGGCTCGAGAACGACTACGAGACGACCGACGAGGCGCCCGACTTCTCCGCGGTCGACTACGATGCGTCCGGCCCGCGCGAGTCCATCCGCGCGTACCGCGACGACGTCGAGAACGCGATCGACAAGGGCCTGCCGCTCGTCGACGTCCGCTCGCCCGAGGAGTACTCCGGCGAGGTTCTTGCGCCCCCAGGACTGCAGGAGACCGCCCAGCGCGGCGGCCACATTCCCGGCGCCGAGAACATCTCGTGGGCTGCCGTCACCAACGACGACGGGACGTTCAAGACCCCCGAGGAACTCGAAGAGATCTACGGCGAGTACGACATCGACGGCGACGAGACGACCGTCGCCTACTGCCGTATCGGCGAGCGCTCCTCGGTCGCCTGGTTCGCGCTCCACGAACTGCTCGGCTACGACGACGCCGTCAACTACGACGGCTCGTGGACCGAGTGGGGCAACCTCGTGGGCGTGCCGATCGAGAAGGGAGAATAACGTCGCTTAGACTCCGCAGTTTTTTGCGATAGCGTACCGATCGACCTGTGAGTCTCTCGTGCGTTCACCGCGAGTAGCGTCGACACTGACAGCCCGAAAGCCAGCCCCTTTTCAGCCCCGCCCGTGCCGGTGGATCGAGCCGTCGTCACGGTGTGGGATTGTCGATCGACGCCACCCCGAACGCGGGAGTTTTTTGCGACTGCGATGGCTCGTCTCCGAGCAGATGCAACGAGAGGTTTCGGTTCCGCTCTTGCCGACGTGGGCGCGCTGGACGCTCGTCGCCGTCGCCGCCGCGGTGATCTTCTACGCGTCGGTGCTGGCGTCGCCACCCGCCGGTCCGGAGACGGGGCCGATCGGGGTCGACAAGTTCTACCACGCCGGCGGTTACTTCGGCTTCGGGCTGGCGGTCGCGTACGCCGTTCTCGACGCCGAGCGGCCCTTCCCTGTGCGACTCGCCGTCGTCTTCGCGGTGCCGGTGGTCTACGGCGTCGGCGTCGAAGTCGCACAGGGGTTCGTCCCCGAGCGCGCGCTCGATCCGATCGACGCGCTGGCGAACGCGGTCGGCGGCGCCGCGGCGTGCGCGCTGTACGCCGCCGTCGACCGTCTGTCGACGATCCGGCCGGTGGCGATCACCGGCGACCGATAGCGTTCGGCGACCGGCAGCGATGTCTCGCGGGTCTCAACTGTGGCGTTCGAGCTCCCGTTTCAGGTCGTCGCGCACCTGCGCGACGTCGGTCGACTGGACCGACAGGCGGGTCTTGCTCTCGTCGGTGTCGGCCATCTCGCTGAGGAGGCCGCCGCGGCGGTCGATTTCGAGGAACAGATCGAGCTGGTCGGGGCCGGGCTGGGCGACGAGTTCGACCTCGTCGAGCGCGTCGCGGAACGGGCCGGACTGGACGCGGAACTCGAACTCCTGGATGAACGAGCGACCGGCTGTGTATCGTCCGTAGGGGTCGGCCTCGCACTCAGCGGTCCAGAACGAAAAGCCCAGCTCGTCCATCGCGTCGAACACAGTCTGGAGCCGCGGCGTCGGCTGCACGTCGAGGTAGTCCTTGTCTTCGGGATCGACCGCGAGGTCGATGTCCAGTTCCGTCTCGATCCAGACGTCGATGCCGCCGACCGTCACCGGCGTCCCGTAGGGAATGTCGATCGATACCTGTCGCGTCTCCTCCTGATCGGGCTCGATCGTGAGCCCGTCCGCGAGCGTGAACCGGTCGACGTCGACCTCTCGATAGCCGTCGTCGGTGCGGTAGCGCGTCTCGACCTCGAACCGGATCGTCCCGACTTCCTGTTCGACGTTACCACCCGTGATGTTGACGTCGGCGTCGACCGTTTCGCCGGGTCGAACGGTCTCGGAGGGGAGGACGGTGTCTACGCTGGCGTTGCCGATACCGATGCTGGCGAGGACGTTTTTCATGGCGTCGCCCCCGACTTTGTTCAGAAGGTGGATATATGTTTGGTGCGTGAGGCGACGCGGGAAAGAAGACTCGCCCCGGCGGCTGTCCGATCCGCGGCTACTCGACCGTGACGCTCTTGGCCAGATGCCGCGGCTTGTCGATCGGCCGGCCCAGTTCCGCGGCGATCCAGTAGGACAGCAACTGCAACTGGACGTTCGCCAGCACCGGCGCGAGCGTCGGGTCGGTCTCGGGGATCTCCAGCACGTGGTTCGCGTACTGTTCGACGTCCGATCGGCCGTCGGTGACGGCGATCACGGGTGCGCCGCGGGCCTGAACCTCCTTGACGTTGCTCACGGTCTTCCGGGCGATCTCGTCGTCGCCCGTCACGACCGCGATCAGGGGCGTGTCGTCCTCGATCAGCGCGAGCGGACCGTGTTTCAGTTCGCCCGCCGCGAACCCCTCGGCGTGTTCGTAGGAGATCTCCTTGAGCTTCAGCGCGCCTTCGAGCGCGACCGGCTGGTGGTGCTTCCGCCCGACGAAAAAGAAGGCCGAGGAGTCGGCGTACGCCGCAGCGACCGGTCGGGCGTTCGAGTCGTCGAGCACGGCCTGGACCTGGTCGGGCAGCGCCCGGAGCGCGTCGATCCGGTCGGGTGCGATCGGCTCCTCGGAGAGCCACAGCGCGAACGCGTGGAGCGCGATCTGCTGGCTGGCGAACGTCTTGGTCGCGGCGACGCCGATCTCCGGCCCGGCGCGGACGTACAGCGCCTGCTCGCACTCCCTGGCGGCCGTGCTGCCGACGGTGTTCGTCACCGCGAGCGTCCGAGCGCCAGCTGCGCGGGCCGTCCGAAGCGCCCCCAGCGTGTCGGCGGTCTCGCCGCTCTGGGTGACGCCGACGACCAGCGGCGTCTCGCCCGCCAGCGTCGCCCGGTCGTACTCGCTGGCGACGAACGTCTGGGCGGGAATTCCGCGTTCCCGGAGTAGCCGCGCGCCGTACAGCGCCGCGTGGTAGCTGGTGCCGCAGGCGACGAGGTGGAGCGACGAAACGTCGTCCAGATCGCCGAGGTCGAGTTCGACGGTATGTTCGATCCCGTCGACCCGCTCCCGGAGACACTTCCGGAGCGCCCGGGGCTGTTCGTGAATCTCCTTGAGCATGTAGTGGTCGTAGCCGCTCTTACCGGCGTCCTCGGCGTCCCACTCCACAGTCGAGAGGGATTTTTCGACCGGTCGACCGTCGCCGTCCGTGATGCTGACCGTCTCGGGCGTGAGTCTCGCGAACTCCCTGTCCTCCAGGTAGAGCACTTGATCGGTGTGATCGATGAAGGCCGGCACGTCGCTGGCGAGGTAGTAGCCGTCGTCGCCGACGCCGATCACGAGCGGGGAGTCCTGCCGGGCGGCGAACACGTCGTCGGCGTCATCGAACACGGCGGCGATCGCGTAGCTGCCTTCCAGCCGCTCGATCGCGGAGCGAAAGGCGGCTTCGCGACTCTCTCCCCGCTCGATCGCCGCTTCGATCAGGTGTGGGACGACCTCGGTGTCGGTCTCGCTCTCGAACTCGTGGCCCTCGCTCCGGAGCTCGGCCTTGAGCTGTTCGTAGTTCTCGATGATCCCGTTGTGGACGACTGCGAGATTGCCCGTGCAGTCGGTGTGTGGATGCGCGTTGGCGTCGGAGGGCTCGCCGTGGGTCGACCAGCGCGTGTGGCCGATGCCGACGGGTGCGGCGAGCGTCTCCTGGCTCTCAAGCGCGGCGACGAGTTCGGAGACCTCGCCCTCGCGCTTGACGACGGTGACGGCGCCGTTCGAGAGCGCGATGCCCGCCGAGTCGTACCCCCGATACTCCAGGTTCTCCAGCCCGCCGACGAGCACGTCGCGGGCGTCGTTCTGACGGTCGCGGCCGACGTAGCCGACGATGCCACACATCAGCGGCGCACCTCCGCGCCCGCCGAGACGTTGGCGTCGAGCGTCGCCCCCGAGTGGACCTCGGCCTCCGGCCCGACCAGCGTCCCCGGCGCGACGGTGACGCCGCCGCCGAGTCGGGCGCGATCCGCGACCACGGCGCCGAGTCGTTGGTCTTCGAGCACTCGATCCTCGATCCGGACGTCCGCCGGCCCGCCCATCGCAGTCGTTCCTGGCCCGATGCGGGCGCCCTGGCCGAGCACGCAGTCGACCAGCGTCGCGTTCGCCCCGACGCGGGCGTCGCTGTCGAGCACCGTGTTCTCGAGGACGGCGTTCGCGCCGACGGTCGCGTTCCGGCCGACGGCGACGTTCGGCCCGAGTACCGCACCGGCTTCGACGACGGCGTCGTCGGCGACGACGACCGGCGACTGGAGCACCGCGCTCTCGTGGACCCGCGCCGACGCCGCGATGCCGGTCGCCGGCTCGTCGCTCCCCGGCACCACGTCGTGCTCGAACAACTCCCGCGCGAGCGTGAGGATGTCCCAGGGGTAGTTGGCGTCCGCCCAGAGCCCCTCGGTTCGGACGGCCCGAACCGTCTCGCCGCGGTCGACGGCCGCCTGCAGGCCGCTCGGGAGTTGGATAGTTCCTTTCTCCGGTTCGATCGAGCGCAGCGCGTCGAAGATCGTCTGCTCGAACGCGTAGACGCCGGCGTTGAGCCGGAACCTCCCCTCGTCGTCCGGCCGTTCGGAGAAGTCGACCGCGCGGCCGTCCTCGATCGCGACGCCGCCGTATCGGTGGACGTTGCCCCGGTCGAGCGCCGCCAGCGTCGCGGAGGCGTCCGGAGCGTCGCGGTGGGCGTCGAGCACCTCGCGGACGATCCGCGGCGCGACGATCTGGTCGCCGTTCACGACCACAGCCGACCCACCGACGGCCGACTCGGCCTGAAGCAACGCGTGACCGCTGCCAAGCTGGGTGTCCTGAGAAACGTAGGTGATGTCGGCGCCGCCGTGCGTCGAGCCGACGTGACCCTGAACGCGCGATTTCTTGTACCCGACGACGATCACGACCTCGTCGACGCCGACGGCGGTCAGCGTGTCGAGAACGTGATCGAGAATCGGTGTCGGGCCCGCTGGGAGCAACGGTTTTGGGCGATTACGGGTGAGTGGTCGGAGCCGCTTCCCTTCGCCGGCGGCCAGTATCACGGCCGCGGGTGTTGTCATGCTGGTTTCAGCTTTCAACTAACGCGACGGTATGGTTTCGTCCACCACTTTTGCGCTTCTCGGTGGATTAGCTCCCTTTTACATCGTATGAGACGACGGTCAGCCATAGATCGTCACGAACTACTTGTCGCTCTGCTTGCTGGCGGGATCGCGATCGCCGGCGGCGCACTGGTGACGGTCATCTGAGTCCGATCGACCGCTGGTATCGATATCGAGCCGAACGCAGTCCGGCGCCGTACGCGATCTATCGCGACGCGCGTGCGGGTTGTCGCGCCGCAGCGTCCTCCGACGCGAGCGATCGTACACTGGCGTCGTCGGCGTCCGCCGAACGGGACCCGGCGGCGTCGTCGCGCACGACGGAAAATTCGACCTCGTCGAGAACGAGCCGGAACTCCTTCCGGAGCTGCCCGCCGGGCGAGGGAACCATCGCCATCTCGACGGCGCCGATCGCTTCGAGTCGATTGAGGCGCCGGTACGCCGTCGGCCGGGAAGCGCCCGTTTTCTCCGCGATCTCGCGGGCGGGCGCCGATCCTTCGCACAGCGCCGCGAGGATCTTCTCGGTGTACTCCTCGGCCAGTACCGCCAGCAGTTCGTCGATATCGAACGTCGGCGTCGTGTCGGTCGAGGTGTTCTCGGATGCGCTACCGGATCGGACCGCGCAGGTGTTGTCGGACATCGTCTGTACTCACCTGTACCGCCCGGACGTCCGTGTAGTGTGATGCTACTATTCGCAGGCCCGTCCGGCACCCCACTCTAGCTATGCAGAGTCAGAGAGTTTCGGCGTCGGCGATCCGCGGCCGCGGGCGGCTCAATCGCTCGCCTCGATCGTGACGCCATCGCGTCCGACGCCGAGTCGCACGCGATCGACGGCGACGCTGTACTGCTGTCTGTGGTGGCCGTCCGTCCGAACGCTGATCGAACTCTGGACGAGCCCCGCCGATTCGAGGCTGTCCAGACGCCGATACACGGTTGCGCGGGAACTGTTCAGACGCTCGACCAGTTCGCTCGCGGGCAGCGGCGCCTCGTTGAGTTCGTCCAGCACGCGCCGGGCGTGGTCGTCGCTTAGTAGTCTGATCGCTTCCTCGGAGTCGATCGTCGTCTCGTCGCTCTCGAACGGACCCCCGCGTCGCCCGGTCGGTCGAACGCCCGAGCGGGACGGCTCTGATTTCGACATCTGTACCTGTCGGTTCGGTCGGGGCCTCCCTGTACCGTGGTGCTACTATGCCCAACCGCGTCGTCGCCCCACTCTAGCTATCGGCACGCGTGGCCGCCACCGCGGCGTCCCGCTCGTGCCGGGATATTAGTACGGCGACGGCCTACCGGCCGGTATCCATGGGTGACGCGATGCGCGTAGAGGATCCCCGGGTCCTGATGGTCGACGACGAGAAGAAGGTAGCCGACGCGTACGCGCTGCGCCTCGACGGCGTCGCCGACGTGACCGTCGCCTACGGCGGCGAGGAGGCGCTCGCGACCGTCGACGAGGGGCCGGCGCCCGACGTCGTCCTGCTCGACCGACACATGCCCGGCCTCTCGGGCGACGAGGTGCTCGATCGCATCCGCGAGCGTGACGTCACGACGCGGGTCGTCATGGTGACCGCGATCGATCCCGGGCTGGACATCGTCGACATGCCGTTCGACGACTACCTCTCGAAGCCGGTCGAGCGCGAGGACCTCCACGCCGCCGTCGACCAGCAGTGCCGGGTGCTCGCGTACGAACTGCTGGGCGAGTACTTTCGCCTGGAGTCGACGCGGGCGGTCGTCGACGCCGAAGTCCCCGCCGAGGAACTCGACGCCGACGATCGGCTCGCCGAGATCGAGGACCGCCGTTCAGCCATCGAGGAGCGTGTTCTGGGACTGCTCCCCGAGGCCGAGGAACTGTTGTCGGAGTTCTCCGGCATCGACCGCGGGCGGCACTGACGCCGTTGCTACGACTCGTCTGACGAATCCGTCGCCTTTGACGTCGCGTCGGTCTCGAAAAACGCCTCGACGAGTTTCTGTTCGGCCCGCCGGAGGTGGTACAGCATCGTCGACCCGGCGATGTCGAGCGTCTCGGCGACCTCCGCGGAGGTGCTCCCCCGCGGCGACGCGAAGTAGTCAGACAGGTGGGCGGTCCGCAGCACCGTTCGCTGCCTGTCGGTCAGGCGCTCGCCGAGGCCGTCCCGAAACGCCTCGGCCGGTTCGGGCGTCCGGGTCGCCTCCTCCTTGGCGACGAGCCGTGTCTCCTCGACGGCGGCGTCGACGGCTTCGACCGCCCGCCGAACGTCGCCATCGGCCGGGACTTCGGCGACGAGTCGGGCCAACTCGGAACCGTACTCGCCGCCCCTGACCGTCGCGCCCCAGGCGGCCAGCGCGGTCACCGGCGTCTCCCCGACGACGGTCGCCTGTACGAGCGATTCTTCGTCGGACCGGATCTGTCGAACGTCGGCGACGGCCTCGTGGTCCGCCAGTGCCTCGTCGAACTCCCCGACCGGCCCGTCGGCGGCGAGATAGCAGACGACGGCGCCGTCGCCGCGGGGGACCGCGCCGTCCAGCGACAGCGTGCGGTCGGCCTCCCGCGCCGCGGCGACGAACGGGAGCGTCTCGTCGCGGGCCTCGACGGTGACCTCGGTGACGGTGTCGGCGACCAGCAGGTCCTCCTGTCGCCCGGCCTTGATCGCGAATCCGGCGACGCTGCCCAGCGTCTCGAGGCCGACCCGCTCCTGTTCGCTAAAGCCGTCCTCCCGCGCGGAGTACACCGTCACGACGCCGTAGATCGTTCCCTGATACGCGAGCGGGACCGCCAGACACGACTGGAGCCCGCCGCCGAACGCCGAGCGCCGGACGCCGCGAGGAACGGTATCGTCCTCGGCGATCGCCTCGACGAGTCGCGTCTCGCCCGACGCCACGGCCGTCTGGCCGGGCAGGCGCTTCTCGCCGCCCAGGCTCTCCTCGATCCGCTCGCGCAGGTCGTCGGCCTCGCCCGCCGCGGCGAGCAACCGGAGGCGCTCCCGCGGGAACTCGCGGTCGCCGACCCACGCGAACCGGTAGAGGTCGGTCCCGCCGAGGC
The DNA here is from genome assembly GCF_024494695.1 of Natronoarchaeum rubrum. The sequence continues at coordinate 82,179 of NZ_JANHDP010000005.1, forward strand.
GCTCGCAGACCGTTCGAGCGACGTCCGAGCGGTCCGACGCGCCGATGACCTGCTGGAGTACGGTTGCGACGAGCGCGTTGATCCGCTGGACCCTGTCGAGTTGCTGGTCGAGCCGGTCGGTGGTCTGCTCGACGTCCTTGCGCGGCGTGCGGTCCCGGACGTACACGAGCGCGCCGTCCCCGACGCGCACGTCGACCGCGAGCCACCGCTCGATCAGCGGGTAGTACTCCTCGAACGACGCGGGGTCCGGGGACGCGCCCTCGAAGGCCTCGCGCAGCGTTCCGGCGGCCGACTTCGGGAAGCTCTCCTCGATGGCCGTCCCGCGCAGCGCGGCACGATCGGTCTCCAGCAGCGTCGCCGCGGCGTCGTTGGCGTCGACGACGACGCCGTCGCTCGTCGTCTCGACGACTCCGATCGGGGCCGCTCGCAGTCGGTCGTCCATCGCGTCGCCGACAGCCGGCTCCGCGTCGGCGCCGTCGACAGCCGTTTCCGCGTCGACGCCCGATTCAACGTCGGCGTCGTCTGCTCGGTCAGTCATTCTGGATCGGTCGAAACTCGAATCTGGCGCCGCCGAGCGATCCCTCGGTGAGCAAGACGGTCCAGTCGTGCGCGCGGGCGATCCGTTCGACGATCGTCAGCCCGAGACCGGTTCCGCCGCCCGTCTCGGTCGACGAGTAGCCGGCCTCGAACACCCGATCGCGGTCGTCGGCCGGGATCCCCGGCCCGTCGTCGGCGACGAAGAACCCGCCGTCGACGCTGCCGACTCGGACGCGAACCGCTTCCTCGGGGGTCGGGTCGGTCGCCCCCCGATTTCCGGTCGACCCGTGCTCGATCGCGTCCTGACGAGCGTGCGAGTCCGGGCTCGTGGAACCGTGTTCCACGGCGTTCCGGAACAGGTTCTCGAACAGCCGCTGTAGCCGATCGGGATCGGCGTCGATCGTCGGCAACTCGCCGCCCGCGTCGAGCGACGCGGCGCCCGTGTCGACGTTCGCCCAGGCGTCCGACGCCACGGCGTCGATCTCAACACCTTCGCGCACGTCGATCGCGCGTTCGCCGCGGGCCAGCGTGAGCGCGTCCTGGATGATCCGCGCCATTCGATCGTGGGACTCTTTCACTTGGTCGAAGTGGCCGTCCTCGCCGGTTTCGCGGGCCGCCCGGAGATGCGCGTTCGCCACGTCGAGCGGGTTCCGCAAGTCGTGGGTAATCACGCTCGTCACGCTGTCGTGACCGACGCCGTCGTCGCGGGTCGGCGCCAGTTCCGTCGCCAGCACGTACCCGTCGACGGCGTCGGGACTCGATTCGCCGGCCGCGCCGCGGCTCGATCCGTCGAAGCTCCGAACCCGGATCGGCCGGCGTTCGGCGCCGTCGTCCGGTCGAACGCCGATCTCGGCGTCGATAGCGCTCCCGTCGGCGAGCGCGGTACAGGCGTCCGCGACGGCCGTCTCGTCGACGGCGCCGCTCCGCAGTAGCCACTCGCGCAGGCTCGTTCCGCTCGACGCCGCGTCGAACGTCGCCGCGAACGCGTCGTTCGTCGCCGCGATCTTCGGGGTCCCGTCCGCGACGGCGTAGCCGACGACCGGCGCCGGCACCGCGTCGATCCCGACCGCGTCGGCGGCGTCCGCCCGGTCGTCCGTTCGGTCGTCCTGCTCCGTCACGGCGATCACCGGTTCCCCCGCGAGACGGCGACGCGATTGGATCGACCCGTACGACGCGCCGTGCCGGCCGCCCGGGTCGCGTCGGCCGTCCGAGTTGCGGGCCGGCGGACTGCTGTCGAGGTCATGCTGTCATGGTTGTGGCCCCGCATGCATAGCCCCACACCCTAGTAATACCGAAAACCGATCTGAAACGTGTTTCGACTGTTCGACACGACGCCGATCTTCCCGCGTGGCCTCGGTCGTCGGCGGCGTCCGGCCGACGGTGTTTCTCGGCGTGCAATCCGGGGCTGGTTTTTTCCCACCTGTCTCCGAAGCCGCGGCTATGACGGCTATCTCCGCCGACGAGGTGTCGAAACGGTACGCGACGGTTACGGCGCTGGACCGGGTCAGCCTCTCCGTCGAAGAGGGCGAAATCTTCGGCTTTCTCGGTCCGAACGGCGCCGGGAAGTCGACGTTCATCAACGTCTTGCTCGACTTCGCGCGACCGACCGACGGATCGGCGGCGCTGTTCGGCAACGACTGCCAGCGCGAGGGCGTCGCGGCCCGCGATCGCGTCGGCGTGCTGCCCGAGGGGTACTCGGTGTTCGACCGGCTCACCGGCCGCCAGCACGTCGAGTACGCCGTCCGGTCGAAGGATGCCGAAGATGACCCTGTCGAGATCCTCGACCGCGTCGGCATCCTGGACGCGGCCGACCGCCCGGCCAGCGGCTACTCCAAGGGGATGAAACAGCGCCTCGTGCTGGGCATGGCGCTGGTCGGCCAGCCCGATCTGCTGATCCTCGACGAGCCGACCAGCGGGCTCGATCCCAACGGCGCCGCCGAGATCCGGTCGATCCTTCGCGAGGAACGGGACCGCGGCGCGGCGATCTTCTTTTCGAGCCACATCCTCGAACAGGTCGAGGCGATCTGCGACCGCGTCGCCATTCTGCAGGGCGGCGAACTCGTCGCCGTCGACACGATCGAGGGGCTCCGGCAATCGATCGGCGGCGGCACCAAGCTCCTGATCGACGTCGACGAACTGAACGACGCGACGACCGCAGCGGTCCGCGGCGTCGACGGCGTCGAGACGGTGACGGTCCGCGACGGGTCGACGCTCGAAGTGACCTGCACGAACGACGCGAAGATGGACGTCATGGTCGAACTCCAAGGCCTCGGCGCCGATGTCGTGAACTTCCGGACCGAGGAGGCGTCGCTCGAAGACATGTTCGTCGCGTACACCGGGGGCGGTCGAGAATGAGTTGGCGGGTCATCGCGCGGACCGACGGCGCGCTGGCCGCCGAACCCCGGTCGACCCACCTGCTGCTCGGGCTGCCGGCCGCGACGATCCTCGTCGCCGCGTACCTCTACCCGATACTGGGCGCCGACCCGATCACGACCGCCCGCTTCACCGGGTTCGTCGACGGCTGGCTCGCGACCGTCGTCCCGCTCGCCGGCGTCTTGCTCGGCTACGATGCGGTCGTCAGCGAGCGCGAGTCCGGCGCCCTGTTGCTCTCGCTGTCGCTGCCCCACGGCAGGGACGACTTCGTCCTCGGAAAGGTCGCCAGCCGGGTCGGACTGCTGAGCGGCGCCGTCCTCGCCGCGATGGTCGTCGGCGCCGGACTGGTCGTCTACCCGTTCGGCAGTCTCGCCGCGGCGCCGTTTTGCGGGTTCGTCGTCGCGACCGTCGCGTTCGGGGCGCTCTGGACCAACCTCGGCATCGCGGCGTCACTCGCGACCGCGACCAAGCAGCGCGCGTTCGCGCTGGCGTTCGGGCTGTTCGCGCTGTTCGTGCTGGCCTGGGACGGCATCGCGCGCGGCCTCCAGTTCGGGCTGAACCGGGCCGGCATCGTCGACGGCGCCCTGCCCGGCCCCGTCCAGTTCGTCTTCGATCTCGAACCCGGTTCCGCCTTTCAGCGAGTGACCGCGGGCTTTTTCGACCCGAGCGCGGCCGTCGACGGCCCCTGGTATCTCGGCGAGTGGGTCGCGCTCGCCGTCTTTCTCGTCTGGCTGGTCGGACCGCTGGCGCTGACCTACCGTCGCTTCGCGGGGAGTGATCTGTCGTGAGCTGGCGCACCGTCGCGTACAAGGACGTCCGCGACGCCGGGCGATCGCGGACGCTCTGGGCGCTCTTTGGATTCCTGTCGATCCTGTTCGTGGGCTACGCCGCCGCGTACTCCTACGTCGGCGACGGGTCGTTCGTCGGATTCGTCGGCGGCGTCGTCGGGCTCGTCGACGGCGCCGTTCCGATCCTCGGGATCGTGCTGGGCTACCGGTCGATCTCCGACGATCGGGCCGACGGGAGCCTGTTGCTCTCGCTGTCGCTCCCGCAGTCCCGCAGAGACCTGCTGGTCGGGACCGCGCTGGGACGGTCGATCGTGCTGCTGGTGCCGACGCTGCTCGGGCTGTCGATCGCCGGGATCTACGCGGCCCTGCAGTACGGGACCGAGGGGGCGCTCGCGTACCCGCTGTTCCTGCTCGCGACCGTCCTCTACGGCGCGTCGTTCGTCGCCGTCGGCGTCGGGCTGTCGGCGTCGACGACCGTCGATCGGCGGATCACTTACGGCGCCGTCGGCGCGTACCTCCTGCTGGTGGTTCTGTGGGGGACGCTCGTCTCGTTCGTCGTCGCCGTCCTCCACCGTTTCAACGCCAGTCTCGGTATGCCCGACTGGGCGCTGTTGCTCCAGCTCGTCGAGCCCGGACAGGCGTACGCCCGTCTCCTGCGCGTCGGATTCGACATCGGGCGCGCGGGCCGCTACGTGGGCGAGGGAACGCCGCCGTTCGTCGACTGGTGGGCCGCGCTCGCCGTGCTCGCCCTCTGGATCGCGGTGCCGCTGGCGATCGGCTACCGGCGGTTCGGGAGCGGGGACCTGTGATCGACACGGTCGGTCACCAGCCCTCGCCGACGTCGTGGTTGGACGCCCCGATCGACGCTTCGGCGACCGGAGACCGCCGCGTTCATTACAGACGACTGTCAATACTGCGGGAGAGCTAGAACGATGTCGTTCCTCGGGACGGTCCTGTCTGTCGGCCTCGACGCCGTAGCGGTCGCGCTGCTGGGCTGGGTCACCTGGCGCGCCGTCCAGTCTCGGGATCGTCCCAGCGCGCCACCGTTCGTCGCGATACTCGCCCTGCTGACGGTTCTCGGTGTCTTTTCGGTGCTCGCGGAGCTTCCGGGTACGTCGGCAGTGCCGTTTCTACCGTCGATCGTCGACTTCGGCCAGTTCGGTGTCGGGCTGATCGTTCCGGCAGTGTGGGTCGTGTACGCGCTCAGTTACACCGGTCGGGGGACCGGGCTGACGCGGCCCCGCGTCGCCATGTTTCTGGGGATCGCGGTGCCGATCGTCCTGAGCGCCGCCGTCATCGCCGCCCCGCTTCCCAGGTCCGTCATGGAACCGATGCTCGCGTGGCTTCTCGGCACGGAGATCATGTTTCTGTTCGGCCTGTACGTGTACGGAACCTATCTTCTGATCGGACACGGCTGGAACCACGCGCGGATCTCGAAGCTCCAGATCGCGGTCGTGCTCGCGGCCGTCACGGCGCCGTACTTCTTCGGCGGCGAGGGGACCAGCGAGCCCATCGCGGACGGCGTGACCGTCGGCTTGCTGGTCTCCGGCGTCCTGTTCGCCGTCGCCGTGGATCGCTACCCGGTGATGACCGGGTTCCCCAAGGCAGACTACGTCGCCCGGACGCGAGTCGTCGAGGCGCTCCGCGAAGCCGTCGTCGTGCTCGACTGGGAGGATCACGTGCTCGACGCCAACGCGACGACCGGCGAGCTGTTCGACCGCGCTCCGGCGTCGATGATCGGCGAACCGATCCACTCGATCGTCGACGGGCTGGAGGGAACCGACCTCTCGGCGGGCGCGACGGGAACGGTCACCCTCCAGACGACGAAGGGGCGCCGACGGTTCCAGTTCAGCGTCTCGGCGGTCGACGACGACGCCGGTGAGGATGCCGACGCCGCCGCCGCTGTCGGGGGCGATGCCGACGCCGCCCCGGACGCCGACGCTGAAACCGATGCGGACGCCGACGCCGGACCCGCTGTGGACGCTGAGAGCGGGACCGACCCCGTCGCCCGGACCGTGCTGTTGCGCGACGTGACCGACCGGCAGACGCGCGAACAGCGTCTCTCGGTGCTCAACCGCGTCCTCCGGCACAACGTCCGGAACGAACTCGACGTCGTCCTCGCGTACGCCGATCGCATCGACGACGAGGCCGTTCGGGACGGGATCCGCGAGAGCGCGACCGATCTCGTCGATCTCAGCGACAAGGCCCGGGAGGCCGAGGACGTGATGACCGCCAGCGCGGGCTCGCCCGAGCCGGTCGACCTCGCGGCCATCGCGGCCGACGTGGTCGAGCAGCACCGCGCCGCGGACGCCGACGCCGAAATTGCGCTCTCCTGCCCGGACAAACTGGTCGTCTCCTCGCACCGCTCCGTCGTCCGGCAGGTGCTGTCGGAACTCGTCGACAACGCGATCGAACACGCCGACTCGCCCCGCGTCGAGGTGACCGTTCGGGCCGGCCCCGACGGCGGCGCCGACCTCGTCGTCGCCGACGACGGGCCGGGGATCCCCGACCGGGAGCAGCGGATTCTGGACGCCGGCCCCGAGACCCAGCACGAACACGGCAGCGGCATCGGGCTCTGGTTCGTCTCCTGGGCCGTCACGCAACTGGGCGGCGAACTCTCCTTCCGCGAGAACGATCCTGCGGGCAGTGTCGTGACTGTCCGTCTGTACGACGCCGAGTACGACGCGTGAATCGTCGAAAAAGGGGTGCCGCGACTGAGTCCATGTCAACTGGGGGGTTCAGTTCCGCGTCGCGGCGACGCGCGGAACGGGTAGAGCGCGTTCGTTACCAGTCTTCGGTCCCACCTCCTCGTTCGTTTCGGGCGTCGCTGATGATCTTGTACACGTGAACCGGGACGGCCACGATGCCCAACATCAGGTAGTTGAGCGTGAGGAGGTTGATCACTGCCAGCTTCGTCCGGCCGACGTAGTAGTACGCGACCGGCGAGAGCACGAGCGCCAGCAGGATCGCCACGGGCACTGATTTGTCCGCGATCACCTGTGCGTCGCGTCCGGTATCGTCAGCAGGGGCACTATTCGTCGCCATGGGTGTCAGAGGGATGGACGGAACGGCGCCGATACAGCGCGTATCCGAGAGCGGTCGTGACCGCAACGATGCTCGCAATCCTCGTCTTGCTCACCTCCATGTCGGGATGCTGGATCGATGGGCACATAGCCCCCGAGGCAGGGTCTCAGCGTCAGAAACAGCCCCTCGTTTCAGAGCGCGAGAGGTCGCGCCCGAGGGAACGATCGCGTACCGGCCCCGCGGTGTTTCCCGTCCGGAGAACCGCCCCGCCCGTTTACTGCCGTCCCGGATCGAGTGTCTGTCAAGCGATTCATGACTGCCAAGACACCCGACGACCGCGCTCGACCCTCCAGACGATCGTTCATCGCAGCGAGCGGAACGGCGGTACTGGCGGCGACGGCCGGCTGTACGGCCGTTGTGGACTTCATCGGCGACCGCCTGCTTGAAGAGGTCAACGTGTTCAACGAGATCAATCGACCGGTCGCCGGTTCGATCGTCGTGACCGATCCCGACGGCGAGACCGTGCTCGACGAGACGTTCGATATCGCCCCTTCCGACGACGACGATAGTGGTTCAGGCGGCGACAACGGGTCGAACTCCGGGGAAGACGGCCAAGGGATCGCTGTGTACGACGACGTGTGGACGGGCTCGGGATCGTACGAGGTGTCCGTCGAGCTAGACGGTACCGAGATCGACGGTCAATCCCAGGCAAGCGAGACGGTGACGATCAACGCTCCCGACGAGGAGATGCTCGCCGTCGCGCTCGGGTCCGCCGAGATGGACGACCCGATCGACTTCCGCGTCGGCGAGAGCCTCTCGGACTTCGCGGACTGAGGAAACGACTCGTGACCGACACTCCCGACTCACCGCTCCCGAACGTGATCGTCTCCGCGATCGAACGGTACCGCCGACTGTACTCGGCCGTCTACGTCGAGTCGCCCTGGTTGCGAGGTGCCATCGGCGGGCTCTCCGCGCTTTCGGGAGCGATCCTCGCAGCGTCGCTGACCGACAGCCTTCCGTTTCGGCTGGGCATCATTTTCTGCACCACCTTTGCGCTCGTGTTCGCGCTCTCGGCGCTCTGTAACCACCTCGGGCGTCTCTCGGCATCGTAGCGAGCGCTCCCGGTGTTTCTGGCCCGGAAACTCCGCGTCCCGTTTGATACCCGTAGGACCGCAATCCCGAACTGAAATGGCTCCCCGTACGACGCGACGACGGTACCTCAGCGGACTAGCGATCGCGGCCAGCGCCTCCCTCGGAGGCTGTCTCGGCGACGCCGTAGAAAACGACGACCCCGACGCCGACGGCGGCGACGCGCCGAGCAACGAGTCCGGCGATGGCGAGCAAGACTCGTCAGACGACGACGCCGACGACGCGTCCGGGTCGCCCGCGGCGACGCTTCGACAGTACGTCGAAGCCAGTGCGGAGGCCGACGATCCGGCCGCGGTCGGCGCGTACTTCCACCCCGTCCACCCCTTCCACCCGGACAATCTCGACGCCGACAACGCAGAGGAGTGGCTGCTGAACGACGACTCGGTCGCGGAGATCGAGACCGAGACCGTCGACCGGGACGTGACGCTCGAAGCCGTCCTCTCGGCGCCGGTCCTGCAGGCCTCGGGCGTCGAACGCGACGCGATCGCGGACGCGCTCGAGGGCGAGCGGACGGCGGTCGTCGACGTAACGGTGACCGACGAGAGCGGCGTGACGACCGAGTTCAGCGCCGCGACTGTCACGGCAGACGGCGAGTGGACGATTCTCGCGCGGGCGCTCGGAGCGAGCGACGACGCCAGCGACCCGAGCGACGAGCCGGCCGACCCGTCGCCGTTCGACGCGCGCGTCGTCGACGAGGTCACGTTCTACCCCGACGAGGATCGCGCACGCGTCCACTTCGTCGACTCGCCGGTGGCCGACAGCGTAACCGCCGCGGCGGAGACCGCCTACTCCTCCCGGTCGTCGAGCACGCCCGAGGCGATCACCTACTTCGACCTCTCGCTCGATCCCGCGGGCGACGAGGTGCTCGTGACCGCGACGATCGACGGCGAGACGCGTCCGGTCCACCGCGAGCAGTACCCGCCGTCCGATCGGGCCGTCGACGACGTGACGTTCGACACGGACCGCGACGATGCCCTCCTCGATGCCGTCGCCCGGGTCGAGTTCAGCGGCGGCCAGACGGGCGACCGACTCGCCGTCGCCTCGACGGTTCGGGGCGACGAAACGTCGGTCGAACCGGCCGACACCGTGACGCACCTCACCGTCGGCATCGATCCCGCGGGCGACGAGGTCGTCGTGACGCTGACCGACGGCGGCGAGACAGAAGAGATCCACCGCGAACGATACCATGCGTAGTCGCCCCGAGCGGCCGACCGTCGGCGTCTCGCTCGGGATTCCACCCGGTGCTGCAGTATCACCAATCGTTGTCCGGGACGCTGCCGACCAACAGCTATACGTTAGCAAAACATAATTTGTTCATATGGTCCTGAATGACCTCCTCCCTGACAAACTGAGCGAGGCGTGGCGGTACGCCCTCCTCGGCGGACTGGCATCGATCCCGTTCACGGCCTTCGGCTACTGGCAAACGGGCTCCGAAATGTCGATCGCGCCGGTGTTCTTCGGCGCGATTCTCGCCGGCTTCCTCGCCCAGCGCAAGACCGGAACGAGACGCGGCGTCGGCGTCCGGACCGGCCTCGTCGGCGGGCTGCCGGTGATCTTGATGCTCGTCGACCTGCTGGCGGCGTCGTCCGGCCTGTCCGGCCCCTCGTGGTTCGTCGCGAGCGGACTCGTCCTCGTGATCGGGGCCGCTGCCGTCTTCGGCGTGCTCGCGTTCGCCCTCTCCGCGTTCGTCGGCGCCGTCGGCGCGCGCGTCGGCGGCTGGCTCGCCGGCGACGGCGGCCGCAGTCGTCCGCCCGCGGCCAGCGGATGAGGTGAGGCGGCACCGTTCAACTCCCCCGAGAAGTACAGTTTCGACCGGAGCTAACGTGTCCTCGATGAGCGAGTAGGGTAGTTCACATCCGGCACCCCTGTCTCCCGATCAGATGTCTCCGTTCCGGATGTCCGCGATGCGCTGCCGGCTGTATAGTTGCTCGTCTCGGTCGAAGATATCGGAGAACAACTGTTTTGCGGCGCGCTCCGTTTTCGCGAGATTGCTGATCGGTCCCTGATACATTCCGCCTGCCGGGTATACCTCGCCCGCTTGGACCGCGCTCAGTTGACTTGCTGTGCCGTGGTCTCGGAGGAACTCGAGATACGTCTCGCGGAACTCCGAAGGCGTCCAGTACTTGTCGGTGTAGAACATCATGACCTCGGGATCGATCTCCAAGAGCGTCTCGTAGTCGATGGTACCACGGTCGGACGTGAAACTCTGGATGTCCGAGCCCTCAAACGCGTCAGTCACGCCGAGGTCGTGCCAGTGCTTGTACGCGGTCGTGTCGCCGAGCCGGTAGGGGTAGTACTTCTCCGGTTCGGTTGACGCCGGAGAGAGAAGTCCGATGGACGGGCGCTCGCTTTCGGGCGGCAGTCGCTCCCGTATTCCCGATATGGTCTCGTCGTGGAGTGTCTGTAACGCCTCGAAACGATCCATCCGCTGGAATACCCGTGCGACCTTCTCGGTGGCCTCGTACAGCGAGTAGTAGGGGTAGTCTTCGTGCCACGGATAGGTGGAGAAGCTCGTGTTGCCACAGAAGGGAGCAATCCGTTCGGACATCTCCATAACGTCTGAACGCTCCCAGTCTGGGATGAGGTTGATCATGTAGTTCGGGTCGATGAAGTGGACGTCGGCGTCGATCTCCAGAAGGGTTTCCTTGGAGATTCCGTCCTGCCAGAGTGAGACCATGTCTTCCGTGTTGGTGGAGAGCCCCGGAATATCCTCATAGGGCCACGTCCGGTACTCGCCCGTGAGGACGACCGCGCTCGGCTTTTCCAGTCCGAGCGCGACGCCCATGTCGCCCCAACTGGCGTTCTCCGCGACCCACGTTTCGGGCACGGACTCGAAGTTCACTTCGCCGACCGGCTCTATCGTCACGGAGTACGAGTTCTCTCCCGTTGTCGGGGTAGAATCGGGGGCGCCCCCACCGGTGCAACCAGCGACCAGCCCGCTGCTGACAAGCGCCCCGCCGTACTTCACGTAGTCGCGTCGAGTCAGTACCTCGCGGTCGTTGGCGTCGTCTGCCATATGGTTTAGGCCTGCCTAAGAACATAAAACAGCTTTGGAATTTAGGCTGCCCAAAAACGCCGAGTGTTCGGTACGTGCGTCTGTCCGGAGGCGTTTCAGAGCCGCTCGGCGTCGTCGTCGCGCGCGTCGGCGGCTGGCTCGCCGGCGCCGGCGGCCGCAGTCGTCCGCCTGCAGCCGGGCACTGAATCTCGGAGCGCCCGGTCAGCTCGCCGCAACCGATCGGCTTACGGCCAGAGCCCTCTGGTGTCGTGTGCCTCCGCGATCCGCGAGAGCGCGACCACGTACGCCGCCTCGCGCCAGGTGACGTCCCGCTTTTCGTACTCGTCGCGAACCGCGCGCCACGCGGCGCGCATCTCCGTCTCCAGTTCGTCGTTGACGCGTTCGAGCGACCACGAGCGTCGATTGATGTCCTGCAGCCACTCGAAGTAGCTCACCGTCACGCCGCCGGCGTTCGCGAGGATGTCGGGGACGACGTGGACGCCCCGGTCGGCCAGGATCGCGTCCGCCGTCGAGGTCGTCGGGCCGTTCGCCCCCTCGACGACGATGTCCGCGGCGATCGCGTCGGCGTTCGCCTCGGTGATGACGTTGCCCAGCGCCGCCGGGATGAGCACGTCGACGTCGAGCGTCAGCAGTTCGTCGTTGGGGATCACCGTGTCGGCGTGCTCGGTGACGGCTTCCGGCTCCTCGTCGTGGGACGGCACCGATTGCGTGTCGATGCCGGTCGGATCGTACATCGCCCCGTTCACGTCGCTCACCGCGACGATCGTGGCGCCCCACTCGTCGAGCAGGCGAGCGGCGTTCGCGCCGACGCTTCCGTACCCCTGTACGGCGACCGTCGTCTCCTCCAGCGGTCGGTCGTAGTGATCGCAGATGCGTTCGGTAACGATCGCGACGCTACGGCCCGGCGCTTCTTGTCGCCCCTCGCTCCCGCCGATCACCGGGGGCTTGCCCGTCACGACGCCGGGGATCGTCTCGCCCTGTTGCATCGAGTAGGCGTCCATCAGCCACGCCATCGTCTGCTGGTCGGTCCCCATGTCCGGCGCCGGAATGTCGATCGTGGGTCCGATGACCTCCCGGATCTCCTCGGCGAACCGCCGCGTGAGTCGCTCCTTTTCCTCGGCGCTGAGGGATTTCGGATCGACGGCGATGCCGCCCTTCGCGCCGCCGAAGGGTAGATCCATCACCGCACACTTCCAGGTCATCCACATCCCGAGACCGACGCACTCGTCGCGGGAGACCTCGGGGTGGTATCTGAGCCCGCCCTTGTAGGGGCCGCGGACGCTGTCGTGCTGGGCACGGTAGCCGGTGAACACCTCGACGGTCCCGTCGTCGCGCTCGATCGGCACCGTGACCTCGTGGACCTTCGTCGGGTGTCTGAGCCGTTCGACCACGTTCGGATCGATGTCGAGGCGGTCGGCGGCGCGCCCGAGCTGCCGACGGGCCGTCTCGACGGCTGACTCCGGCTCGTTCGACGCCGATGTCTGGGTCGACGATCCCGTCGCTCCGTCGTCGCCAGTTCCCGAGTCGGCGGCCATAGTCACTCGATCGGTGTCCGACGATTTCGCATCTCGCCGCCGCAGTCGGGGCAGTGGTCCGGGTTGTCCGCTGACCGGACGATGTTGCCGCACTCGAAGCATTCGTAGGGGCTCTGCTCGTCCGGATCGACTTTCACGTCTCTCATTGTTGTTCACGAGCGCCGGCGTTCGTCCCCGGTCGCTCTACAGAGAATAATCATTGTATAAGGGAATATTCGGCTGTTTGTTACCGAACCTTCGGATATCTTGATGGTTCGTTATTGAACCTCGCCGGAGGCAGCGGCGACCGGTCGGTGGCTCCCTTCGAACAGCGCGGCGAACAGCTTCCGCTGGGCGGCGCGGACGTGCTGGTAGAACGCGGGCGGCGAAATGTCGAGCATCGCGGCGACATCTTCTCCAGTGCTGTCACGCGGCGACTCGAAGTACCCGCTGTAGTAGGCCGTCTGGACGACTTCGAGCTGGCGGTCGGTCAACTCGTCGACGAACCGGGCGTAGAGGGTGCGCTCGGACGCCCGATCGATCGAGTGCTTGGCCCGCAGTTCCACGTCCGAAAACGTTCCGCGGACGATCTGAGTGACCGTCCGAACGTCGATGCTTCCCGGCACATCGATGGCGAGCGTCGTCGCGGCCGGGTCCGCCGTCACTTCGCGAACGACGGCGCCGTGGTCGGCCAGTTCCAGCGCGAGGAACGGCTCCGCGAGTCCGAGCCTGAGGACGCCACCCGTCCCGTCGGCGCTGATCGTCCGGATCTCCTCGACGGCCACCAGTTCGTCGGCGGCCGCCGCGACGGCCTCGACCGAGCCGTCGTCGACGGTGACGAACACGTAACTGCCCTCGGCGGTCTGCTGGACGCCGCCGTGATACGAGAGCGTACACTCGGCGTCCCGCGCGAGCCGCGACAGGACGAACGAGGGATCGTCGACCGCCAGCTCGACGCGCGTCATCGACGTCGTCAGGAGCGCGTTCTTGCGCTCGATGGCGCTGAGTGCGGACGCGATCGTCTCGCCGAGCTCGACCAGGACCGCCCGGGCCGTGTCGTCGAACGCGTCCCGGGTTTCGGCGTACACCGTCAGGACGCCGTGGGTGATCTCGTTGTAGCGCAGCGGGATGCTCAGCGCGGAGAGGTAGTCCCGGACGAGCGCCTCCTTGCGCCACGGCTCCTCGCGGAGATCGGCAGCGACGTTGGGCACCATCGTGGCGTCGCCCGTCGCCGCGGTGCGGGCCGCGGGCTCGGTTGCCGACGGCGTCACGTCGAACGACCGGCTGTCCAGGTAGCCCTGGCCCTCGCCGGCCCACGCCCGCGGCTCGACCGTCTCGCTCGCCTGGTCGACCGCGCCGATCCACGCGAAGCTGAACCGGTCGTCGTCGGCCAGCAGCTCGCAGACCGTGTGGTCGATCTCCTCGCGCGTCTCGGCCTGGACGATCGCGTGATCGATCTCGCGGATCGTCTCGTTCGTGCGATTCAGCGCGGTGAGCTGTTCGTTTTGCTCCTGAAGCGTTCGCTCCTGTTCGCGCAGCCGGGACTCCCTCGCGACCCGATCCAGCGCCGCCTCCGCGGTCGCGGCGAGCAGGTCGACCAGTTCCCTGGTCACCCGGCTGAACGCGTCGACCGTCGACGAACCCGCGACGAACACGCCGTGATCGCCCAGCGGGATGTACGCCGTGCTGCGGAGGTCCGTGGCCCGATTTTCGAGTCGGTCGGCCTCGTGGACGTCCTCGAAGAACAGTGCTTCGTCCTCCACGAAGCTGTAGCTCGGGAGCGCGGTGCCGTCGACGTGGACCGTCGGGAGCGGGCCGTTCAGCTCCGCCATCGCCGGCGAGTGCGCGGCGGGTCGGAGATCGTTTTCCTCGCCGTCGAACAGGTAGACCGCGCTCGCGTCGACGTCGGCGACTTCCGGCGTGCTGTCGACGACGTGCTGTGCGATCTCCTGGTCGGTCCCCGCGTAGAGGAACTCCCGGGCGGTCTCTTGTAGCGTCGCGAGCGCGTCCTCGCGCTGCTTGCGCTTGGTGATGTCCCGACAGCTGTAGAGGAGCCGGCCGCCCTGGATCGAGACCTCGCGGACGTTGACCAGCAGCGTGTGCTCGCGCCCGGCCTTGTCCGTCGCGGTACACTCGATATTTTTGAGGACGCCTTCCTCGGCGAGTTCTTCGCGATCGAATAGATCGCCGCCCAGCAGGTCGTCGATCGTTCCGCGCTCGCGGATCTCCTCGGCGGTGTAGCCGAAGATGAAGTGCACGTTCGGACAGACGTACGTGTACTCACCGTCCCCGTCGGTGATCAGGACGGTGTCGGTCATGTTGTTGAGCGTGACGCGATGGAGCTCCTCGGAGCGCCGGAGCTCGCGTTCGAGGCCCACACGATCACCGATGTCGACGCCTTCGACGATGATCGAGGTGAGCTCGCCTCGCTCGTTCTCGACCGGTCGTACGGACAGGTCGATCACAGCGGGATCGTCGCCGTCGCGAGGCTGCGAGACGACTGCGTTGCCGAACGTGCCGTCGAGCGCCGTCTCGACGATTTGCCGGACGTCGTCGCGGATCGCGCCGGTTCCTCCCCACCACGGCAGCGTCCAGAACGGCTCGCCCGCGAGGGCCGCGATCTCCTCGTCGACCATCTCACGCGCTCGACCGTTCGCGCGTACGAGCGATCCGTCAGCGTCGAGCACCCACGTCGCCGTCCGATCGTCCTGAAACATCGCCTCGAACTGCCTGGCGCGGTCGCGTCGGGTCGCGGTTCGACGCGCTGACCGGACCGCGCGTTCGGTCCGGCGGAGCAGTTCGGTCACGGTCTCCTCGCTCGGATCGTCCACGGCGACGTAATCGGTGGCGCCGGCGCCCATCGCTGCGCTGGCGACGGTATCGTCGCCCGACGCTGCACCGAGAACGACCGGCAGCGTCTCGGTCTCTGCGCGAATCTGTTCGATCAACTCGACGCCCGTGGTCCCCGCGAGCGCGTGCTCGCTCACGACGCCGTCGATCGTTCCCCGGCGAACGGTGGCGAGCGCTTCCGTCGCCGTTCGAGCCGTCTCTACGGTCGCGTCGACGTCCGACGATAGCCGGTCCGCGAATCGGTCGAGCCACTCGAACTGCCCGACGAGCAGGAGCCGGGACGACTGCAGGATGGACGTCGAAGCAGTCATCGGAGCGATCGGCTTCGCGAGTGGGCGCGCTCGTTCACGGTACCGCGTCGGCGTCCTCGACGCCGGGACGCCCGCGTCGCAGCCGGTGGGAACATGGATGGTTCATAATCCAACCCTCGCGGTACATGTAGCTGTGGTCGTTCCGCGGTCGGTCGCTCGAATCGAGACTGCGGCTCCCGACCGCAGAGCTGTGACGCCCCGTTGCGTCGATCAGAGCCGCTCGACGTCCGTCGTCTCCCGTCCCGCGCCTTCCTGTCCGCGGTCCCGGAGGTATCCGACCCCGGCGAGAACGAGCCCTCCTAAAACGAACCCGCCGATCGACTCGGGCCACGTGTGGGCGCCCGCCAGCGGCCGCGCGAACACCATCCCGATCGGAACCACGAGCACCGGGACGAACCGGCGGTCAACAAACGCTAGATAGCCCGCGGGCACCGCGGCGTACAGGACGTGACTCGAAACGTCCCAGAACGGCGTGATGAGGAGATGCGGAACCGTCGCCGCGATCAGCAGGAGCGACAACTCGGGCATACGCCGGCCCCACTGCTGCCGGCGCCAGAGCCCCCAGATGAAGAGGATGCCGGCACCGAGTCCGAGGCTCCCCGCGAAGTCCAGGCCCCACGACGGCACGGTCCCGACGAGCGACGGGACGCCCTCGTAGATCGCGAACGCGACGCCCCAGCCGAGCGCGACGACGCCGAAACGCGGGGCGAGCCGCCGGAGCTCGGTTTCACTCGCTGCCCGAAACTCGTAGGTGAGGACGCCGACCGTGCAGAGAAGGACGAAGTACTCCGGAGTGAACGCCTCCGAGTACACGCCCGCGACGTTCTCGATCATCTGTGCAGCGCTATTCGTGTCCGTACTATGGACACTTCGGTTTCCGTTCGATTGCGATCATCCCCCGGAGGCGTTGCGACCCCGGCGACGCGTCGTCGACGCCTGTCCAGTTCGCGATGTGCTGTCGACGCCTGCCCGGCCCCAATGCGTTGTCGACGCCTCTCCAGCCCGCGATGCACCGGCGACGCACGTCCGGGCGAGCTTTAACCTCCTGCGGCGACGTATACGTATCGTGAACTCGGCTTCTACGGCGGGACTGTACCACGCGCCCCGCACGGAGCTCTCGCAGAATCAGGGGAAGTTCAGGATCCACTTCAACCACCCCGGCCGGAACCATCCGGATCACGACGACCACGGCTACGGGCCGCTCGCGGCCGTCGTCGAGTCGTTCATGGATCCGGATACGCTGATCTCGATGCACCCCCACCAGAACGAGGAGATCATCTCCTGGGTGCCCGGCGGCGTGATGCGTCACGACGACCGGCAGGGCAACGAGCTGGTCACCGACTCCGAGCATCTGCTGGTGATGAACGCGGGCAGCGGCTTCTGGCACGAGGAACGAACGCTCGCGGACGATCCGCCGCTGCGGATGCTACAGATCTTCGTCCGCCCGCACAGCCTCGATCTCCAGCCGGACATCCAGCACGGCTCGATCGAGGATCCGGTCGCCAACGAGTGGCGCCACCTCTTCGGCCCCGAGGGATCGGACGCGCCGTTCTACGTGCGCAACGACGTCAACTTCTACGACGCTCGCCTCGAAGCGGGTGCGAGCGTCGCACTCCCCGAGATCGAGGGCCGGGACGCCTATTTTTACGTCTTCGACGGCGCCGTCGAGGCGAACGACGTCTCGTTCGACCGGACCGAAAGCGGACTGCTCGTCGGCGAGGACGACGTGACGATCACTGCGCGAGAGGACTCGGTGCTCGTCGCCTTCCTCGTCGATCCCGACGCGCCGGTCACTCGTCAGGGGACCATCGGCCGCTGAAAATGACTCGGTATCGTCGCCGCTCAGTGCGGCGGTTTCGCTTCGATCGGCGCTACTCGTAGTAGCTCAGTCGTTCGACGACCTCGCCGAACGCGACGTTCTCCCGAACGGTTTCCATCTCGACGCTGACCCGCTCGCCGGTATCCGTGTCGGGGACGATGACGACGTACCCGCGCTCGACGCGCGCGATGCCGTCGCCCTGCTCGCCGATGTCCTCGATCTCCACGTCACGGACCTCCCCTTCCTCGACGGGCGGGCCCGACGGATCGTGTTCGCGAGTCGGTTCCGGAGTCGTCGTTTGTTGCTCCTCGTTTTCGTTCGACTGTCCCGTCTGCGGGAGCAACGCGACTCGATAGTTCTCGCCGTTTCGGACCTCGCCCAGCTCGATCTCCCGTTCGGGGATCTCGACGACGTATCTACCGTCCTGTTCCTCGATATTACCGGAAAACAGACAGAGCAACTGTTCGGAAATCTTCATTCGTTGAGCCTCTCTTTGCGGGTTCGGAATGATCATAAATGAATCCTCCTGTCTGGAGTGACCGTTGCTACACGTACAACACGGCCGAGCGTGTTGGTAAAAAATAAAATCGGGTATCAAGGGGCGACGAGACGTGTGATCGATTGCAGCGGCGTCCCCTAGAACTCGATTTCCCCCTCCTCTACGACCGTGTACTCGGACCCGTTCAGGTTCTCGACCTCCATCTCTTCGCTGGGGATCTCGATCACCGGCTCGTCGTCTCCGTCCTCGAAGTCAATCTCCGCCCCGTTGGGGACGACCTCGACGTCCTCCGAGTCGAAGTCGATGCTCTGGGACTTATCGGCCGTGATCGTCTCCACTTCGTCGATCGACTCGACGGTCCCCGATTCGAGGTCGACGTCGACGACGACCTGCGTCGGTGCGGTCTCGTTTTCGGCGATCCGGACGGATACGTGCTCTTCACCGTCCGAGGGCGCCAGAACTTCGAGATACGGCGACTCGATGTCGTCGAGTCGATCTCTGACGTCATCGTTCGCCCACGCGATCTCCCGGGCGTCTTCGGCGTCCTGCGAACTGAGCTTGTCGTCGGGATCGACGACGTCGCCGGTGTAGTCAGCGGGCTGTGCGTCGTCCGACGACAGGAGCGTTTCTGCCGTCGGACCGTTCGTCATCGACGTGGCGACGGCGCCGCTCGCTCCGAAAGCGAGCATCACCGCAGCCGCGAGTGCGATTGCTTTGTAGCGCATAGTTTCTGCTATCCGAGGCGACTCGGAGCGCACGGAGACGGCGCATCTGCGTATCCAGCGGCGCCGTCCCGGCGCCCGAAGCGCCTCGTCGTGTCGTTGTTTGAAAGAACTGAAAGGTGTTTATTGGTAACAGTTAGGAATCCTTTGAAAACGCGTTCGGAACGCGTTCTGACGATTTGAAACTACTGTAATCGGACGACGTTTCCCATCCCGCGTCGCTTTCGCTCGACGAGGTCCTTGTGTTCGAGCGCGTCGAGCGTCCGGCTGACGGTCGCTTTCGAGAGCGCGGTCTCCTCGACGATCTCGCGCTGCGGGAGCTCGCCGTCGGCGTCGGTGAGCAGCGAATAGATCGTTTCCTCGTTGTCTTTCAGCGGGACGTTCGGCTCATCCTGCTGTTCGCGTTCTCTCCCCGTGCTCTCCGTACTCGATAGGGCACCCCCGTTCGGTTCGTTCGTCGGTGCGGCGGGCGCGGTGGTCGTCGAGGGCGGGGCGGACGGGGCGAAATCTCCGAGTAGTAAATACGTCCCGCTCGCGCTCCCGAGCGCCGAACTGACGACGATCGTCGCAACGTCGCCGTAGGTGAAATACTCCCCGACCTGATTCGCCTCGGCGCTGTTCTCTCCGATCGACACCATCACCGGCGAGGGGTTGATCAACTGTACCGCGAGGACGAGAATCGCGCCGACGAAGACGACCGCAGCGAGAAGTTGTTTTCCGTGGAGGGCGCCTCGATCCATACCGCGATTGTATCTGTTACTCTACTTTAACAGTTACCGTTCTCACGGCGTGAAACGCCTGTGAAACGCGTTTCCAACTCCTTCCCAACGTCTTTCATCGCAGTGTTGATGAGGTCTTTCGACCAACAGTAGTCCATGAGCATCAGGGCAGTTCGCTCCCGCCTCGTCTTCCTGCTCGGCCTCGCTGTCCTCGGCATCGCGCTGGCCGGGATCGGGACGGCGTTCGGCGTGACCGCTCCCATCGCGGCCGACGATCCCAGCGGGGAGTTCGTCGTCTCCGACCAGAACGTCACCTTCTCCACGCAGAGTCAGGAGGATACCGTCGTCCGGAATCTGTCGAACGTGACGACGATCGAGATCGAGGAGTCGACCGACGGTCGGTTCACGGTCTCCACTGAGCGCGACCGACCCCTGACGGACGCCGAACGCGAGCGTGCCAAAGCGATCGCGCGAGGCAACGACACCGTTCGCCGAGCGCTCGACGCCATGGGTGAGTACGAACTCGCCGTCGAGCCGATCCACAAAATCGACGAGCTCAGCACCACGCAGATTAGCGGTGACGTTTCGACCGTGAACGAATCCGAGGGCATCTTCAAGATCAACCTCTCGGATGATAGTCTCACCGAGCGTGACGACGCCGTCGTCGTCGATCGCGACCCCACCTACGTCGATGACGAGGCGATCGTCAGAGTTCGTCACTCGAACGGCGACGCGCCGACCGATCTGAAATACTCCGTTTCGGTCGATCTGGCGGCCGGAACGGTCACCGATATCACGGAGGAGACCGGGGAGGAACCGACGATCGACTTTGATTCGGAGACTGGCGATTGGTGACCTCTGTCCCGTCGTGAGGGGCGATACTCTTCGACTATCGGGATATAAACTGCTTGGCTCTGTTGAAATCCTCACCGGCGAACAGCTCCTGATGGGTCTCGGTGAGCACAGATCATCGACGCACCAGTGAAGTTTGGACGCTCTCTGTTCACTACTCAACTCATCGGTTGGTGGAGTCACAACTATTTTTAGCAGCTGTTTGCTACCTGTCCGGTACAGTGGAATGGCCGCCCTGGGAACCGCTTGACACGTCACAACGTGTGGCTGGCGTACTGATCTTAGTCATTATCACGGGGATGTTCCTTAGGACGCTTATCGACGCCACCTCGTTCACCGAGATGCTCCGAGCAGTCGGCGGGATAGTGGTTCTGTGTCTGCTCTTTGGCTACAGGATCGTGAGTCCGAACCTTCAAAATCCGGAGAGCGGTGCGTTACTCATCTTCGTCGGCGCAGTTACTGCGGGGATACTTATCGTGCTTGTCGAATCTCCGTTTTCGAACAAATTGCTCGCTACGTTTGGGGTACTTCTTCTCTATGCGAGTGCACTCCTCGTGTCGCCGTACATCGACCTTTCGACAAGAGCGATGGGCGTGGTAGCTATTCTTGTCGGCAGTAGTTTCGTTGTCCTCGAGTGGCTCGTGTTTCGTGTCGAAAGCGGTTCTGAAGCCGACATATATATTTCGGGCGTTCTGTTGGGAGTGCTCGGTGTGGTAATGATCGCCCGCCCCGATGCAGTTGATGCTGTCGTAGAGGAGTGAACGATACAGGTGACGTACTTACAGCTAGCGAATGGTATCCGAGTATTAGATGAGTGACAGCGTTCTTAGGATTGCCAGCGGAATCGAGGAGTGAGGACCTCCGCGACAGAGTTTCTCCCGTGGATCAGCAGATCACGATCGAAGATAGCCCCAGAGATACAACCCAACCGCAGCGAACAAAACAGTAGTCAGCCACACTGCCTCGAGCTCTGATGCGACCGACTCGAGGAGATGAACAGTAAAGAGATATCCAACTGATCCTCCGATAGCACTCGCAAAAATGACTATCGAAACGGCATGATTCACAGCAATGTGTGTCTCCCCTTGAGCAGTATCCATGAGTCTCTATTGAGGGGATCTTTATAAATGACTTGTCATCCATACAACTACTATCGGCTGGATCAGCGGCCAGTTCGCTATTCCGACAAAGAAGTCGGGTGATCTACATCATTCAATTCACGTGTTTATTTACTAATGGGTGACTCGAATCTCACGAGTTGAGTCGCTCCGCGTAAATTTTTCGCTCTGCTTCGAATCCGAACCAGAAACCAGTGAGCATTGTTGGAATTGCAACGCGAGTTGTCAGCCCACTGAATGCCAATAATGACCAAGATGCAAGGACAACGAAATAGCCCGCAGCATTTGTTGAGTTTGTCGCATCTGAGGTGAAGATCAGGATCGCACTACCCCCATTTATCACGGCTGGAATCACCCAGAAGTGACCGGGGAGTACCAAGGTACCATATGCGCCAACGACACTCAGAACGATTCCGATCAGATCGCGTGAGATAACTGAGGGGAGCATCAGCACACCAGATTCAGGAGGGTCCGTTTCTGAGGACTCACTCATAAGAAGTACCATTTCGAGAAAGTCGAATAAACCTGACCAAAGAATTCGCTGTGTCTACAGATGAACAAGGCGAGTGCCTCGGGGCTTGACCCCGAGGGTGAAGCCGACACTCAAACGTGTTCTGTACGTTCGATATACCGCTCAATCGTCTCCGTTGAGACGGTTCCCGCAGTCCCGATGTAGTACGACCGTTCCCAGAATCCACCGCCCCATAGATACCCCTCCAAGTACGACTCGTGCTGTTCCCACATCTCCCGTGCCGTGATGCTCTTGACTGTCCGTACAATCTCGCTCGGTGCGTGCTTCGGATGGGATGACAGGAACAGGTGTACGTGGTCAGGCGAGATGTGGAGCGACAGTATCTCGTAATCATACTCGTCGCACACGTCGCGGAAACTTGCTTCCAGCGAGTCCTCGATTGGTTCGAGAATCGCGTGGCGATACTTCGGATACCACACGAAGTGGCAGTTGACGTTGTACACCGTGTGGTTCGACCGCTTCTCACCCATATCGAACAAACTCCACCAACACAATTAAGTATATCCAAAGGATATACTCAGGTATGGCGAATCGCTTTGAAATCGACGGCGAGGAAGTTCTCGACGGCGAAGTCAAACCGTTCGGGAACAGTGCCCACGTCACCGTCCCCAAACGCTGGCGTGGAGCCGACGTGAAAGTCGTCCGAACCTCAGAACCCACCGAACAGGACGAAGAATGACCGACTCACAGACTCTCGTCAAAACTCTGGACTTCCAACTTGACATCCAGAGTGACAACGAGGGTCTGTTGAAAGACGCCACGCTCGAATCTCGGTGGGCGTACAACGAAACAATCCGTCTCGCCAAGCAGGGCGTGGACTGGGACGCGATTCCTGACCGTGTGGCTGACGACGCTAACCTCGTGAAGAACACGACTCAGCGCGTCGTCGCTAAAGCACTCGGAGCGATGGAGAACTACTACGAGTACGACGACTTCGGTCAACCGAGCCACACTAAAGACGGCGCGTACCCGCTTCGTGCGAACTACGAAGAGGGGTACAACCTGTCGCTCACCGACGACGGTAACGTGGCATTCCGTATCAGCGCGAAGCCCTACAAGCACGTCAAGGGCGTTCTCGAAGGCGACGACGCCCACCTCGACGTTCTCAAGACCGCTCTCGAAAGCGACGAGTGGGAGATTGGGACGGCAGAAGCCCTATTCCACAACGATAACGCCGAGTTGCACGTCAACGTCACCAACACCGAACAGACCGTTCGAGACAAGCAGGACTCACGGACGGTCGTCGGTGTGGACGTGAACGAGGACAACGTGGCTCTCACCGCGCTCTCCGAGGATGGCGTCGAAGACACGCTCGTTATCGACTTTCCCGAAATCAAGTTCGAGCGTCACCGCTACTTCACGATGCGGAAGCGCGTGCAGAACGCGGGGAAGTTGAGTATGCACGATACGCTGGAAGGGCGTGAGGAACGGTTTGTCCGTGACCGACTCCACAAGGTGTCCCGACACATCGTGGAGTGGAGCCGTCAGTTCGAGAAGCCGTGTATCGTCTTTGAAGACCTCAAAGAGATGCGCGACAGTATCGACTACGGCACGCGGATGAACCGACGCTTGCACCACCTGCCGTTCCGCTCCCTTCAGTTCTATACGTCGTACAAGGCGTCGTTCGAGGGGATTCCGACCGCGTGGATTAACCCCGAGTACACGAGTCAACGGTGTCCGATGTGCGGGCACACGGAGCGTGCGAACCGCAATAAGAAGCGGTTCAAGTGTCGAGACTGTGGGCATCAAGACCACAGCGACCGTGGTGCAAGCGTCAATATCGCCGTGAAATGTATGAAGAAACTCGATTGGAATGTGCCTGCTCTCAACAGCCTTCCCCAAGTTCGGAAGGTGTCAACCGAGAGACGGAGTCTCTCGTGATCACGAAACGGCTTTGCTGTTTCGGACGACGACGGCAGGCATCGGGGGCCGTGGACGCCCCGACCGTGACCCACCCGACCGCCCGAGGCTATCAGGCCGATGGTCGGATGGGAGTGTCCGACTAATCCACGGGAAGCCTCGGGGCTTGACCCCGAGGCGGTTCACCCAAACTTTCGATTGAATCTGTAACTCACTACGGATTTCAACAGAGCCATCCAGTTCAAACGTTACGCGCTAGTAGCCCTTCGCTCCCGATGCGTCTGATCTACTTCCTGGAAGACTCGTACAAATCTTTCAGGGTCCTCGAGACACCTCAGTCGAAGATCCTCACTCTCCGCACACTCGATCTTGACCGGGTACTTCTCACAATGGATCGAGTTGCACACACCCAGAACTGTCCAGCCAAGTGTATTGTCTTCGATCGAGATGGACCGAACATCTGCGAAGGGAACGACCCACTGTGGTGCATCGAGATGGGCGTCGTACGCAACGAGTGCGTCATCGTAGATCCGGTACTCGATGTTGGCGCGTCCCAGCCAGAAGACGGCGAGCGTCGTCGGGACGGCGATCAGCGGTGCTACAATGACGGCAACGGCGACGCCGAGGAACATCATCATCGCGGACACGTATACCCACGCGCCAATCAGCGCAAGAAACCCGCCAAGATAGATCCCTAGGATAACGGTGTACGAAATACCGTCGTGGATCCCCCAATTACGGACCACCCGTCCGTCATTCTTGAAGACGTGGTGAGGCTCGTCGTCCGGCGTCACCAACGACTGCGCGACGGTATCGCTGCTGGGGTCGAACGTAAGTGGCCACGGACCGATACCGGCCTCGCGGCAGTCAAAAAGAAACTTCGGGATGAGGATTATCAGTGTTGTGGCGGTGACATATGCGGCAGTTGGGGTCGCTCTGGAGAGCATCCAGACAGCGACGCACGCTAAGAGCCCGGTGAAGAAGAGATCTCGACTACGGCGGATTGTCCGTGCTGTGGCGTCCTCGTAGACTCCCAGCGACTCCCACGTGTCTACAATGAGGTAGTGCTTGGTAGCAAACAGACAGAGCGCAGGCAACATCGAGAGGGAGAGACCTCTCTCCAGCGGGTTGAACCCGACTCCCGTCAATACAACTATCGGGAGCAACCAGAAGAATACGACCCACTGGTCAATTACGAATGGGAGGTTCCGTGGGTACAGCGGCGGCAGGTGCTCGGAGATCCGAAACCATCCTCGTTTGTCCAGTACCTTCTCGTAGAGGGGTTCTAGCAATCGATATGGTGTCATGGCCGGTACGACGTCACCGCGCGGGCGACCGGCCGCCAGTCGTTCGAAGAGTATGCGAACAATCCCGAATACTGCGTCGACAGCGATGAGAACAGCGAGTACGTACTGGCTTTGAGAGAGGAGTGCTCCAAGGAAGAGAACAAGGTTCGAGAGGAGGACGACGGCGAAGAGTCGGAGCCGTTTCCCAGTCATCTCGGTGGATGCCGATTGAGTATTTACTAATAAAACGTATTTGATGCAGATAAGACCTCAGTCACGGGAGACTGATTGGTCCGGAGTGAGTTAGCTAACATTACACACGCCGATCTACTGTTCCGTATTCTGAATCACACAACCACTGGAAGAAGTCAAGAAATGTGGTAGGTACAGGAAGTGTATCTCTCACGCCTGTCGGTGTAGACGTACTGCGCGCACGAGCAGGCCGGCAGCCACTGCAAAATACACGACTGCCCAGACATCGCCCGGAATCGGGTCTTTGATGGTGTCTGTCAGTATCGCCACCATATACACGAAACCAAGCAGTGTGAGACCGAGGTGTACACTCCATGGCAGTCGGGTATAGACACCGCCGCGAGACCCTGTCCCGTCATCTGACATACAGTCCCATTGGTCGGTTCGGCGTATAATATTGGGGATTAACGTGGTAGATGATACACTCGCATACTCACCTAACAGCTGTTTCAGTGGTGACGGCGTTGTACTACTGGAATTTCAACACCACCAACCGCTTTACCTCCGGTGACTGTGTGTCCTTCGCCATCTCGGCGAGAGACGTGAAACATATCAGAATAATGGGTGATGTCCCGGTAAGATGGGCAGTGCTGTCTCGAACCCGCCGGGTCGCGATTCGGAGTGGTGGCCGATGCCGATCTCCAGTAGCATCGAGCAGTTCTGCGCACGCACGTCCGTGCTTCGACTCGATCAGGCCTGGGTAACCGACCCTTCCTCGTTCGGCTGGACGACGACGAACCCTTCCGAGCCGGTGAACTCCATCTGGATTGATTCGCCCGAGGTCTGCCCGATCTCCAGTTTCTTGTTCATCTCGAACGACGGCGAGAGGTTGGCGCTCCACGCGACCGTGGCGTCGGGATCCGTGTAGACCGGGGGCGTGATCACGAGCGGATCGCCGTGGGTCGAGATCGCGACTTCTCCGGGACCGGAGAGATACACGTTCGTCAACCCGCCGGCTGCCATCCCCGAGATGCTACTGACGGTGTTGATCTCGTACTCGACGCTCGATTCGAACGCGAGAACGTCGTTTCCGTTGACTGATATCGACTCTCCCTCGTCGAGGCTGAGCACTTGCACCTTCTTGCTCTGCTCGGCGATATACAGATGGCCGTGTCCCTCCGCTTCCATGATCGGCGTTCCCTCGCCGCTGACGGCCTCCTTGACAATCCCGGTGAGACCGCCCTCTGCCGAGGATTTCCCCGTGAAGGTCATGTCGCCGGTGTAGGCGACCATCGACCCCGCTTTGACCATCACCGTGCCGTCGAGCGGGATGTCCAGCAGCCGGTTGTTCTCCTTCTGGAATCCATCGCCGCCGTCATCGGGGGCGTTGGACTCCGTGAACTCTTGTAAGTCCATGATCCAATCAAAATGATCTCCCTCCAATCACTTAAGTTTAATGATACTTTAGATATGATTTCAAACGTCGGCTTCTACTTCGCCGAGCGGCGTCGACGGCGTGGTGGGCGGACTCTGCGGGTGAAGCGGCATCCGTCGCTTGAACCGTGTTAGCGGTCCGTCAGGCGTGTTTGTCGACCTGATACCAGGTGGTGTTCCGACCGACGGCGTAGCTGGCGATGACTCGTACGACGACGAGTCCGAACAGCGTCAGCGCGGCCGGGATGAGAACCCACCCGATATCGAGCCCATCAGTGCCGGCGGCGTAGTTGTCGAGTGCCCGCGTTGCGAGTGTACTGCCGTAGATGCCGCCCAGACCCGCGGCCACGAATGCGGGATGAGCGATGGCCGCGAGCACGAGCTTCGGGACCGTCATCGAGAGAGCGACCCCGACGACAAACGTCCCCACGAGTGTTAGTAGCGAACTCAGGTACGCCGGGTCGCGTAGGTTGCGCCAGTCGCGGATGTGACGATGGCAAACGGAGACGTGGCCGGTTATCCAGCGAACTCGCTGGCCCCACCAGTCCCGCAGGGTGTGGGCCGCCTCCTCGAAACAGGGGTAGTACGACAGCTCTCGAATCGAGAGATCGGCCTGGTGACACCGATGGGTGAAGTCCATATCTTCGGTCAGGGCGCCCTCGTCGAACTGCCCCACCTCGTCGAAGACCGACCGCTCGATCAGGACACTGCGGGTGCCAACGACGCCGAGTCCGAGCAGAGAGCGAGCGAGCTTCTGTGGCAGGAAAAAGAGCAGTAGATACTCGTAGTACGCCATCGATTCCAGGAGGCCCGTAGGCCGAGGAAGGCTCCGGATCCGCGCGATGTCGTCCGCTTCTAACGCGGCCATCCCGTGGGCGATCAGCTCCGGGTGGGGCTCCTGATCGGCGTCGAACATCGCGATCACGTCGGCGTCGCTGCGTTCGATGGCGTCGTTGAGCGCACCTGCCTTCGATCCCGGACGACGGTTGACGATACGTTGGACGCGCTCGTTGTCGGCCGCTAACTCGGCCGCCCGGTCGATCGAGGGCTGGTCATCCGGTTCGCAGATGATCGTGATCGTCAGGTCCTCGTAGGACGAGGCTGCCAGGTGCTCGACCGAGCGGTGCAGGATCTCCGGTTCGCCGTAGACGGGGACCAGCGCCTCGACAGACCGGCCCGAACGGACCAGCGCATCGGGGTCCTCTCGAAACAGCGACCACACGTACAACAGCAACGAGGCTGCGAAGACCGCGACGCCGATCACGAGCCACACGCGCGTGTCGAAGATCGTACCGAGAACCGAGAGCAGCGCCCCGAATCCCAGGACATCGTCTAGCAGCATCATCGCAGCGACGGCGAGCGCAAAGGCGACGATGCCGGCGGTCAGAAGATATCGGTGCAGTGAGGGCATACACCCGGGTTGTCACGATGATCGTATAACCCCGGACCCAGTGTCGCACGGCCAGAAACACGCCGTACAGACCAGCACGACTAGCGTCACAGCTCTCCCCAGCCGTCGGCGCTCCACGCTACCAAAGCGGAGTCCAGTACGACGACTGTCGGGGTCGCTGAGGACTCGCAGCGATCACTGACCGCGATACAGGTTGTCCACGATGACGGCGGCGATGCCGCCGCCGACCAGCATCGGCAGCCAGTAGGTCGCCCCTCGATAGATGACGACGGCGGCCGTCGCAGCAGTCGTCGCAACTCCCGTCGTGGCGACGACCAGTACGATAAACGCCCCTTCGACGCCGCCCATCCCGCCCGGGAGCGGGAAGATTCCCGCGGTGCTCGCGACGGGGAGCACGACGAGCACCGCCACGAAGGGGACCGTAACGCCGATCGACGCGAGAGAGATCCAGAGGCAGATCGCCAGTGTGAGCCACCCGGCACACGAGAACAGGCCGGCAACGATCAGAAGTCGACGGTTGCTGGCGATGCGTGCGATCGAAGCGAAAAAGCCGTCCACGCGATGTTTGATTTCCTCGCGCGTCGGCGCGCTGACGCGGGGCACCGTCCGTCCAACCCGACGGATGATCGGCGGCAGCACCGAGAGAACGGTCGCTTCGACCCGGTCGCGGAACCGCCATCCGAGCGTCAACGCGAGGACGAATCCGGCGAGGAGCGCCGCCACGGTGACGCTCGCGAGGAGTAGGTTCCGGCCGAAGTCGAGCCCGCGCAGGACGAACAGCCCGATCCCGACGACCCCCATCCCGATCGAGGGGAAAAAGTGCAGAGTATCGACGCTCGCGATGGCAGCCAATCCGTTCTCGTACTCCGTGTCGGCAGCCTCGGAGATCAGGAACGCGCTGATCGGTTCGCCCCCGGCCTGTCCGAACGGGGTTACCTGATTCGCGAAGGTCGCGGCGGTGAACACGACGACCGACCGTCGTCGGGAGGTCGGCGTCCCCATCGCGCGCAGAACGGTGTGCAGACAGAGCCCCCAGGCGACGAGCCAGAGCGGGATGAGTCCAAGCAGGATCGCGATGACGGCGGGCCGCGCCCGGCGTAACTGTGCGACGATCCCGTCGATACCGACGAGCCAGAGCAGCGCGGAGAGGACGAGTCCGGCGCCGACGAACCCGACGAGGATCGACCGCCGATCGAGGCGCGTTTCAGCTGCCATCGACGTGTCTCAGCCGGATCCACTCGACGTACAGTGTGGCGTTTGCCAGCGATTTCTCGACACCGCTCACTGGTATCGGGTGCTCACAGCCCGTTCTTCTCGCAACTGCTGTGCAACGTGAGCGGGGTCTGTTTGGATATCGGCGCATCGGGAGGTGAGGTGGTTCATGCTCGGCCGGTCGTGCCGGCTCGTATTCAAGTCCGACCTCGTGTCTCAGACGGCGAAACAGGCATCGAACGTCGTGACTGTACCTGCTCTGTTGGCTCTGTTGAAATACTATTTGAGCGACAACATTCGGTGTGGGTCATCAAATCAGCCGCCCTACAGCTGCGCGTTCTCAGCGGTCGGTCAGCCAAAATATCTCTTCAATTTGGACACCAAAGTGATCAGCGATTTTCAGGGCCAACTCTAAACTCGGATTATACTTACCTGTCTCAATAGCGTTAATTGTCTGACGGGAAACGTCCATCTCAATTGCTAGCTCCTCTTGCGTGAGATCGTGCTTCGCACGGTAGACCTTCAGATCGTTTTTGACTGACATCTACAACCCAGAGAATTGATAATACGCTACTGATCCGAAATAAACTACGAAACCGCAGGTGAGGCTCACTGGCCACGCAAGCTCGAATCCTCCCCATTGTGTAATTTGATCGGTGATGACTTCGGGGAGGAACATGGCGAACGCGACATACAGTGACGGTATAAGTACCATTGACCAGAATGCGTTAAATCCTGCGCGGTACTGCGCCTCCTTCTGGCGTTCGTCGCGGACGACATCTGGTCGCTCGATCGCACGGTAGAGTCGATAGCCTCCGCCGATCATTATGAGACCGATGACGATTGCTCCGACCCCAAGGAGAGTCTCTCCAAACCACACAAGTGCGGTTCCACCGAACAGCCCCGCGGGTGCAAGAAGGGCAACGAAGCCGAGACGGAGGACACCGACTGTGTCATCTGTTCCATTGTCTGAGAGGACCATGTAAATGTACCTTTACTCTTTGTCGGTATAACTTTACTGGTCTGTAGTCCACTGTGAACTCTGTAATCCGGTACCGTTCGGCTCAAGAATCAATCAAGGACTCCGGTCTAAGTTGGGTGTGAGGGATACGATGGTACGTTCTCGGAATTGCTTCCACCAGTGTCGGGAGCGGACGAACACCCACATCACGGGCTAACGTGCAAACCTTCTGGTCGTCATGTGAATATCAAGAGTAGCATTCGCTCTCGTCTCCACGAGAAGTGTGACTTTCAACTGCTGAATCGTCAACTTTGAACGCTTTGTGTAGTGTTTTGAGACGTGATTGCGGTCAATCCGGAGGCATCAATCCCGGCGACACCGTTGGTCGGGAGAAGCGTGACTGAGAGGTTGAGCAGGACACGCCAAACCGCCATACCGAGTCGGTTGAACGTTTACACAACGTCGAGGGCGACAGGAGTTCCTCGAGATCGATGGCGCTCCGAATCCGAGGCATCTCGATGAGTTCGTCAAGCAGGGTTCGGTACGTCGTCTTCTTCCGCACCTTGAGACAAAGCAGGACGATGTGCTGGTGAAGTGTGTACCGCCGTTTCGAGAACTTCGAAGAGTAGCGAGCGACAGCTCGACGAGTCAAGTGAAATGCCTGCTCAACGAACTGGAGCAACCGCGATTTTGGGAGGACTTGCATTCGGTCGGACTACCGGACGAATCTGTACCTCTCTGAGGATTTCAACAGAGCCGCTCTGTTTGATACCGGCGAAGACTTGCTCTCGTGATCGACGCCCCTGATCGCAGCGCGCGTCGACAACTCGCGAAGCTGTGCTCCTCAACGCCGGAGCAGCATCTTCCGGTGCGCCAGCGCAGTCCCGACCAGCACGACGCTCAGACCCATGAAGACGAACGGTACGCCCGTACCGACGCTCGCGGCGGTGGTTCCGACGAAATCTACGGGTTCGGCGCCGTTGAGCGGCCCGACGTACCACACCAACAGATACGACATCTCGAACAGCCACGACGAACGGCTCCAGACGCCCGCCGCGACCGCGAGCGACGGCGCGAACAACGCAGCGCTTGCGATTCCCACCAGCGCGCCGATCTGGCCGGTAGCGACGAACAACGCGAGCAGCCCGCTACTCACCCCGACAGCCACGACGACGCCGGCGACCCACTCCGCGAGGAGTTGTCCGATCGGATGATTCGACGACAGTACGAGATCGGTCATACGGTGATTTGTCACTCGTACGCCCAACTCGGACCAGACGAAAATCGGCCAGATGAACGCGAGCGGTACCAGCACCCGTCGGGCGAGGTCGATCGAGTCGCCGGACGCTGCTGTCGCGAGGACGGCGACTGGCGCGACGATGAGAGCCCCAGTGCCGACGTACCACCACCACCGTCGTCCGCGAACTGCGAGGCGGGTCTCCGCTGCGACGAGTCGCCAGAAGCTCCAGGCCGTTCGGGTTTCGACCCGCGTCAACGACATCGACTCGACCGCCGGTGGATCGGACGCCTCCGTCGTCGCGTCGCCACCACGGTCGACTGTCGGCACCAGCGTTGCGAGCCGGGATCGCCAGCCTCCCGTTCTGGAATCGGCCTCGGACGGTCGTCGTTCAAACGGTAGCGTCGCCACGAGGATCGTCCCGATGGCGGGCAGCACGAGTCCAGCCCGCTGCGCGTACACCCACAGCGGCCACGATCGCCCCTCGTAGCGGAACGTCGGTCCGTCGCCGGTGAGCGTTCCGAACGACGGTAGCACGCCACCTGCATCCGGGACCGCCGTGAGCAGTGCATCTGCGGTCAGCGCGTAGACGCTGAGGTGACCCATAAGATCGACCGACTTGACCCACAGTGGCATCTCGCTCGGGAGCTGCCCCGCCGCAGACTGCAGCCCGGCGAGTGCGAACGTCGCGAGGAAAAAGTACCCGATGTTTCCGAGCGTGCCGCTCAACCGATCGACCGACTCGAACAGCACCGCGACCGCCCCGACCAGCGCACTCAGGGGCAGCGCGAGCACGAAGATCGGTCCCACCAGTGCCACCAGCTTCGTCGGTCCGACGCCGTGGACGACGTGATTGACGACCGTCGCGATCGCGAGCGTGACCAGAACGACGACGCCGAGACCGATATTACTCACCCACTTCCCGAGGAGATACGTCCGGTCGGACACCGTCGTACTCGCGACCAACCGAGCGACGTTGTACGTTCGGTCCCGACCGACCGCTCCTTTCATCAAGTAGAAGCCGCCGAACAGCAGCACCATCGACCCGGTCATCCCCGCCTTCAGGCCGACGAACGCTGCCGTGTTCGCGCCGCGGACGTTCGTCAGGGCGTCGCCGTTCTCGATCTGGTACGCGAGTTCGATCTGCCCGACGTTGACGAGATATCCGAAGAACGCGACGATCGCGAGAACGACGACGAGCCGGCGTGACCGTACCCGCTGAAGGAAATCTGCCCGGGCGACGTGATACACTCGACGCATGTCACACCTCTGTCGGATGATCGACGGCGTCGAGATACGCATCCTCGAGCGTAGCGGGGACGCACTCGGCCGCGTCTGTCGGCGGTGTCTCGCCGATCAACCGGACCTTGACGCCGTCCGAACGCTGGACGGTGCTACACACCTGATAGTGCTCCCTGAGGTCGGTGACCTCCGACTGTGAAACGAGACACTCGTAAACTCTCCCGGACACTCGCTCGATGAGTTGTTCGACCGCTGAGTGTGTCACCAACCGTCCGTCCTCAAGGATCGCGAGCTTGTTCGCGGTCGCTTCGACGTCCGGAACGATGTGCGTCGAGAGGAGCACGATCCGGTCGGTCGCGGTGTTCGAAAGCGCACTCCGCAAGCGGACGCGCTCTTCTGGATCTAGACCAACCGTCGGCTCGTCGACGATGAGCAGGTCTGGATCATTGAGCAGCGCCTGAGCGATTCCGACCCGTTGTTTCATCCCGCCGGAGAACGTCTTGAGTTTCCGCTTGCGGACGTCGACGAGGTTCGTTAGCGTGATCATCTCGTCGATACGGGCGCTTGCGGTCTCGCTGTCGAGACCTCGCAGGGCGGCGACGTACTCCAGAAATTCTTCGAGCGTCAGATCCGGGTAGACGCCGAACTCCTGTGGGAGATATCCGAGCACGGACCGGACGACTTCGGGCGACTCGACGATGTCGGTTCCGTTCCAGTACGCCGTTCCCGTCGTCGGCGTCACGACTGTCGAGAGAATGCCCATCAACGTCGATTTTCCCGCTCCGTTCGGCCCGAGCAGACCGTGGATTCCGTCCTCGAAGTCGAGCGAAACGTCACGGATTCCCCACGTCCCTTCGCCGTACTGCTTTCCGATGTTTTCGACACTGAGCTTCATAAGCGATCATCTGGGCGAGACAGTCTTTTACTGCTGAGCTGGTCGTAGAAGTGCTCGTCGAGAGCGCTTCCAGAACAGCGCCTGTCTCGTCCCGCGAGTTGATGTTGGAGGGCCATCATAAACGGATTGAAATAAAACAATTAAATAATACTTTCGAAATCACGGCCCAGTTCCGGACCTCTTCAGCCGGTGTGCGGTGGTTGAGAACCTGATGCGGTCGCTATCGACTGTACTCTCTCGGGCCGACGACGCCCGGATCGTTACAGTAGATTTTTACAATCCTGAAAGCAGATTCTATACGATGTGTGGTAGGATCACCGACATTTCTCTCCGACCTATCACGTTGGCTGTCGACCTCGTTGCGCTCGTGGCGGCTCTGGTCGCCCCGTTTCCGCTGTACGTCGTCTTAGTGCTCTACTGGGGTGATCTGATCGGCGGGACGGTTCGGCGCTTCTGTCAGACGGTCGTTGCGGCTCCGCGCGAGGAGTACTCGCCGACGGAACCACCGGCAATGTTCCCGAACGGCGACCCGAACCCGTTGCGATTTTTGACCCCCAAGCTCGGGACCGTCCAGCCGGTTCGTTGGCTGCCGCCGGTCGCGGTGCACAATCTCAAACCGGGCGTGATTGGCGTCGCCGCCGTGTCTCTGACCGGCCTCGTCGTCGGTCTGACGACAACTCTCCTCGATCCGCCGTTCACGATTCGGTCGCAGCCGACGATCGCGATAGTGGCTGCCGGCTGTCTTGCGGTCGTCGTGAAACACGGCTGGCTCTTTCGGCGGTTTGTCCGTTCGGACCGCCCGCCAGCCAAGCGGGTCCTCCCGGGCGTACGATGGCCTATAACGTTTCTGATGGCGCTTCCGGTCGTCGCTGTCGACGCCGTTCATGCCGGCGCCGACTTCGACCCCTCGACCGGCTTTTCGGCGGTGGCGATCGCGCTCGTCGTGGGACGGATCGCGTACGGCATACGCCGGAATGCGACGCCGACTGGCGCGGACTCGGTCGTACTTCCGGAGCCGGCGGGACGACCGATCGAACGGTTTCGGCCCGACCGGCGTGCGGTTTGGATCGCGGGGATGATCGACGGAATCCTTCCTCGGATCGAGCTGGACGTGCTCAACGTCTTTTCTCGATTCGCAGCCCTTTCTCTGCTATCCGTCGGAGGATTCGTCGTGGCCTACACCGCTGGACTGGCGGCGTCAGTCGTCGCGACCGGCATCGCACTCGTCGTCGTCGCGATCAGCTTCGGGCTCGCGGGGATCGTTCACTTCGAGTTGGCGTTCGGAGCGATGGAGTACCGCCTGTACGACGACGAGTTGGTCGCATACGACGCGCGACTCGACGCCGTTCAGTGGCGCGTCCCATCGAACGCGATCCGAAACGTCTCCGTCGAACGAACCGTCTGGACGGGACCGCCCGGCACGGGCGCGGCGACAGTCACGTTCGACCGGACCGATTCGGGCGTCGAACCGTCGCCCTACGGATGGTACCGGCAGACGCTCGCGTACGTCCAGACGCCCGAACGCGTTGCTGACCGACTCCGGCGTAGTGGCAGGGCGGTAGGCGCTAGAGGCGCTGACGTCTGACGGGCACCGTCACGAATGGGCGCAGCCAGATGCCGCCTCATCCAAGCAGCGTAATCGCGGACCGGTCGGCATCCTTTGGCGAATCCCAGATGCACTCGAAACGAGGCTTCGAGAGTTGTTGTCTCTGCGTACGTCTTCTCGACTCGCGGTTCTGTTTCAGCTGATGCGGTAGCGCGGAGTCCCCTTCCTCAAGCGCGAGCGAAGCGAGCGGTAGGGAGGGGAGGAGCGCGTTCGTATAGCTGGGCATTTCTGCCATCTATAAATAGCCACGGAGCTACATTGAACATGTGGCAGACGACTACGTGCGTCGGACGGCAATCACCCACCTCTCGGTAGATGGCGAGCAACGCGACTTGCTCGAAGACACCATCACCGAGTGGAAACGGGGGTGCCAAATCGCCACAGACCTCGCGTGGGGGCATTGCAACACCAAGAGTGACGTGCAACCTCTCGCTTACAATTCTGTGCGCGAAGACACCGACCTCGGGAGCCAGCACGCGATTCTCGCCACCCACCAAGCCGCGCAAGCCATCACCGGCTGTATCGAACGCCGGTCGAAGGGCAACAAGGTCAGCAAGCCCACGTTCACCGCACCGACCGTGAAATACGATACGCGGACGATGACGGTGTTCGATGACGGCACCGTCTCCCTCTCTACAACGGAGAGTCGGGTCCGGTGTCCGCTCGACCTTCCCGACGCCAATGATGGCTATCAGCGTCAATATCTCGACTCGGACGAATGGAGCGTTACGGAAAGTACGCTCACCGCCCGAGATGGCGAGTTCTTCTTACATATCGGTTTCCGCCGACACAAGAACGATACCGAGCGGAACACCGCCGAGGACGGAACGGTTCTCGGGGTTGACCGTGGCATCGAAAACCTCGCCGTCACCAGCACCGCCTCCTTTGTCAGCGGGCGGGAGTTAACCCACGACCTCCGCGAATTCGAGACGGTACGCGCTGGACTCCAACAGACCGGGACGCGAAGCGCCCATCGGACCCTCGTTCAGTCGAGTGGTCGGGAACTTCGCTACGTCCGCGACGTTCTCCACCGGGCGTCGAACACGCTGATAGACGAAGCACTCCGCTACGACTGTGACGTAATTGCGTTCGAGAACTTAACCCACATCCGCGACCATACCGGCGCGTCGTGGGGGCACACGTGGGCGTTCCGAACGCTCTACGAATACGTCGAGTACAAGGCCGAATCGGTCGGAATCTCGGTGACGCAAGTCGGGTCGGCGTACACGTCGAAGCGGTGTGCCGAGTGTGGATTCACGGCAGACGAGAATCGCCCGACTCGCACTGACTTCCGATGTGTGAAGTGCGAGTCGGAAGCGAACGCGGATTACAACGCAGCGAAGAACATCGGTATGCGGTACGTCCGTCGAGGCCAACAGTCGTCTCGGCGGACGGGCGACAGTCAGCTCGCCCTAAAGTCTGGAACGGTGAAGCCAAAGCGCGGATTTACCGCCTACC
Organism: Natronoarchaeum rubrum; assembly: GCF_024494695.1. Next base: position 118,796 of record NZ_JANHDP010000005.1, read on the forward strand.
CTGATGGGTTCGAGGCCGAGTTCACGGACAAGCCCCACCCTCAAAGCGCCGAAGGCGCGTAGGGTGGGGTAGTTGACCCTAGCCGACTCCGCGACTAGGGTAACCGACTAACAGCGGCGTCACACTCTCGTCTGTGGAACCCCGGATGCAGATCTTGGATTTCGCGCACTGATACATCTCTTTGGCCGTCCGGAAAATATATTGAAAACCACTACTGCGTAGGCTATTGCTCACTCTGAGTCACATTGCTGACGACCCCACCGATTACTATCGAACACGATATACGGCTGAATGGGCTATAGAGGACCTCCCGGTCCAGAACAATCACTATACAACTCCTGGCAGCTTTTCGGAAAGACGCCTATTCGGCCCGAGCAATCGGGATGACACCCGCATTCGGATACACTCCCACACAGAGCGGCGCTCTATCCGGTTTCTGCCGTTCTCGATCGCGGTCTACCCTCCAGTTATTATATCGCCATCTCCGCGTCCTGTCGTCTGAGAGGTTCATATTCGCCACTCTCGACAGCAAAACGGTCATACTGACACACAAACCGTCTACCGTCATGTCCCTCCTGCTGTGACGTACATCCCGCCGCAGTACTTCGGTTTTGGGATAACTACTGTTGTCCAAACGAGACAGCTGGCTGTTAGTAACTCTGAGAGAAATCAGCCGAGAGAGGCCTGAGAACGACGAATGACGAACTGACCACCAAATAGAAAGACTTCCGAAAGCCACCCCAGCCACCACAACCGCTACAGCACCACATAGACAGCCATTCTTCCGGGTAGGTCACGCCCTGTACGTCCCGCATAGCTGTCAACAAACGAGTTCGAAACCGGGGATTCTGCGGAATTCACGGGCAAAATGCGGTGTAGGTCTCAATATTGCCGCTGACAGGCGTCGCTTCGGGCGAGCTCACGCCCTGACCAAAGCGAAATAGCTATGCGGGATTCAGGCGCCTCTCAGGCAACTCTCTCGTAATGGCTACTGATACCCTTCCCGACCGCTCGGCACTCCCAACGGCGCTCACAGAGCGCGAGCAGTGGGTCTGCTGGCGTACCCAAGAACGCGGCGGCAAACAGACGAAAATCCCGGTCACTCCAGCGACTGGGCAGTTCGCCTCGGCCACCGATCCCTCGACGTGGACCTCATTCGAGAACGCCCGTGATGCCGCTCTCGACGGCGAACTGGCCGGGATTGGCTTCGTCTTCACCGATGATGATCCACTCGTCGGCGTCGACCTCGATGACTGTCGTGACCCAGACACCGACGCGCTCGACGCGTGGGCCGAAACGGTCGTCGAGATCCTCGAATCGTACACCGAAGTGAGCCCGTCCGGAACCGGACTCCACGTTCTCATCGAAGGAACACTTCCAGGCGACAGGAACCGACGCGGTGATCTCGAAGTGTACGAAACGGCGCGCTTTTTCACCGTCACTGGCGACCGGGTCGCGTCGACGCCGCCCGACGTACACCCGCGTTCCCACGGGCTAGACGTCGTGTATCGCGAGCATCTTTCCAGTGACACGACGGCAGAACCCGGAGATAACAGTGCTATCGAGGACGACTCCAGTGTGAGAGACGGGGACGCAACGTCGGAGTCAGACACCGGTCCACAATCTGAGAGCATACCGTCGACCACCGACGATTCAGCTGCTACTCCAACGGGCGGATCGTCTCCGCTCAGTGATGCAGAACTCCTTGAGAAGGCACGGGCCGCTGCGAACGGCGAGAAGTTCGATCGCCTGTTTCGTGGCGAGACGAGTGGGTACGAGAGCCACTCGGAAGCGGACTTCGCACTGTGTTCGATGCTTGCCTTCTGGAGCGGTGGTGATCAGGCACAGGTGGACCGACTCGTTCGACGATCAGGATTGATCCGGACGAAGTGGGACGAGGTCCACTTCCGCGACGGCGCCACCTACGGCGAAAAGACGGTCGAGCGTGCCATCGCCGGAACGACGGAGTACTATACTCCCAGAGGGACAGAACACTCCACAGATACCACCACACCTCTCGACGACGCCGACAATCAGATCGTTCTCACGGACGAACGACTGCAGCGGATCGAAGCACGTGAGCGAGTGCGATTGCGGACGATCGAACGCTTAGAAACCGAAGTCACGGAGCTCACCGCACAAACCGAACGCCTTGAAGCCCAAATCGCCGAGGAGCAAGCGCAGCGACGCCGGCTTGAACGCCAACGCGACGATGAATCGACTGGGCAGCACTCGCTCTGGAGGCGTTTCAAGCGCTATTTCAGTTGAATCAACCAGAATACGTGAGTGGCATGTGTTCGCAAGAGTTCGTGACACTCTGACTCTATTCAAACCTAATTAGTCAGATATACTTCTCGGTGAAATAGCCGTTAGATAGGTGTGCGTATCTAACAATTTGTGGAGTATCCCAGACCAACAGTAGGTGAACTCTCTAAAAATCGAAGCTCCACAGAGATAGACTCCTCAGCGTATTCTGGAAGGAACCATTCTTTCCAATCGTATCCGTCTATCTTCACCTGAATGGTAAACCGACCTTCGCGCTCTGGAAGGTCAGACCCTTTAATTTCAAATCCTCCTTGAGGCCCGATTTCATACGTCTCTTCGTAGACTATCTCTTCCGCGTCAGAGAGTCGTAGCTGTATCTCATGGCTTGTTTCGTATGTAGTCCATGCGAATATCTCGCAGATTCGTACTGACTTCTTTGATAAATCGAAGCAGCCGCTTCCCAAAAAGAGCGTGCTGGCCCCACAATACTGGAGAAGAGAACGGCGATTCATGGGTTCTATTCAATTATGAACCGTCAAATGTTTTCCCAATCCCAGGTGTCTATCTGTGAAGGATTTCACCTGTATTTACTAATCTACGCTAGAATCTATTAGCCATTGAGGGTCTCAATAGAGCCGACACCGCCTACGCGGACTTCTTCCGAGACGACCAATCGCACGTCCGGGGGACGGTTGAACACGAGGTGTCCCTACCCAAGCAACGAATCGCGGACGTACCGCAGCGTGTAGATCTCGCTCAATCCTGGCTCGTCGATCGTAAACGCTTGCGGGGGAGAGTTCCGACTGTAGGTCTTTTCGACGCGTGGCTCACCCTCCAGCGGGTCGTTGAGTATCTCGAGGATGTCGTGGGCATCGTCCCGCGTCGGGACGATCCAGATCGATTCCTCGGGATCGAGCGCCGCCATTTTGTCGAAGTCACTCGGAACGGCAGTGTGACGGTCGTTGTTGAGCCGCTCCGCTTCGAGCGTGACGACGACCTCGCCGTTCTCGTCGAGTCCAGCGGCGTCGAGGCGGTGCCCGTCGACTTCGTGATACACGACTGCTTCCGTGGCCTCGGACGCAGGATTCTGAACAAAGGCCGCTTCGATATAGTCTCGCCCGAGTATGACCATCGCGACGTGGAGACTCGATTCGCTCAAGTCGCCCTTGCCGTGTCCGTGTGCGACTCCCTCCTTATGGCCGATCTGGAGCTCGCTTCGGCCCTCCGAAGCGACCGTCAGGAGCTTGTGTGGGTGCGTACAGTCCTCTCTGAGAAGCCCATCGTCGAGCAACTGTTCGACCGCTTCCGTGTCGACACCGGCGTACTCTTGGAGTCGAACCATGCTGTCTCTCCTGATGTCGTACTCGAGATCGGGGTCGTACTGTTGCTGGTGGGCATTATAACAGATCTGCAGAAACGCGAGTTGGCGATCTGTATACGAAGACCGCTGGCGCTCTGCTTGTGAGAGCATCAAGTGAACGTCGGCGACCGGGACATCGTTTCGATCGACATCATCGAGGGTATGACAACACCCGATCGCGTGTCGAACACCGACGGCCGTCGGCTCGTAGCGTGCATCACACGCCCCACAGATGACCGCGTTCGCGTGCTCGTCGTACTCGATGACCGACGGGAACCGGCTGGTAAGCGGGAGCGCAGAATCGATTCTCGACGCCGTCGCCTCGGTCGTTGAGGTGTCCGACGATCGCTCGGTTGAGTGCGTCGGCGGCGTCGAGACGTCGAGCCCGCTGGTGAGTCGCGTCCGATCGAGACACACGTCGACAGCACCCTCGAACGCCACCGCAGTACTTCCAGACAATGGATCGGGACCTTCTGGATGACCAGCAGGCAACGGCATCGACTCGATCATGAACGGTCGCGGCTCCGGCGCGTTGAACTGCGCGGGGAGACTCACCAGCCACTGGCCGCGCTGGATCGCCCGGAGTCTCGCGCCGACTGTCGCTGGGTCCATATCGGTCGTCGCGATACGCGTCGCGAGATCTCGATCGACGGCGACGTTACCCGTGACGATCGTCGAGATGTTATTGAGAATTTCCGCGTAGGCGTCGCCCGTTGCACTCCGCAGTTGTGCGGGAAACTGCATCGCGAGCGTGACCGACAGCCCGAACGCGCGTGATTGGGCCAGCAACTCCGAGAGGAGCGACGAGGACGCGACGCTCGCTGCCTCCTCGATGTAGAGATTGACCAACGGGAGAGCAGTCTCGCCACCCGAATCGTGTGTCGTGTCCGCAACAGGATCATCAGAACTGCTCGTCGATCGCTCAGCGTGGGACCGAGCACGAATGGACTCGCCCGTCTCCTCGAGCGTTCGTCGGCGAAGTGCCGTCCACAACTGTGAAAGCAGCACGAGCGATAGCGCTCGTTGGCTCTCCGAGCGGAGGCCGCCGAGATCGAAAATGACGACGGCGTCTTCGTCGATGATCTCTCGGAAGTCGAACTGCCTGGTCTCGCCGGGAGCATCTCCGGCATCGGATTCATCCGTCGACACGTGATTGAACAACTGTCCGAGGCGATCGTCGATCGGGATTTTCTCGATCCGATTCGCGACCCCCTGCATCAGCTTGTCGAACGATCGCTGGGAGTTCGTGACGACGCCGCCGAGCATCGCCTGTAGCTCCGGGTCGCTCACCGGCGGGGCGTCCTGGCTGCTTCGCATGTGGGCGGCCGCCTCCTGAAACGTTCCGTGTGAGAACGCGTCCTGACCGTGAACCGGATCGAACTGCGCTTTCAGCAGGTAGCGGATGATGTCCGGCGATCTGACCGCCTGCTCGAAGCGGTCACGACCCATGATCCCCTCCAGAATCTCGATGTAGTGATCAACGATATCCTCGACCGCCGCAGTTCGGCTGATTCCGGCATCGAGTTGGTCGGTGATATCGAAAAACGACAGTGCAGGTAGCGTCTCGGCGCAGTCGAAATAGTAGACGTTCTTCAGCGTGCCGTAGGTCGCATAGTGGGCCCGGAGATACTCGAGTCCCATGCCATCTCCCTTTCGGTCGATGAGAATATCGGCGCCGTCGGTCGCCGCGTGATTTTCGAGAATTCCCGTGTTTATCACCGATGATTTGCCGGAGCCAGTCTTGCCGAACACGGCGACGTGTAATGGCTGCAGGCTCGGTGGCAGCGCAAGTGGGCTGTCATCAGCAGTTCCATCCTGCGTGAGCGGGTGACCGAGTGCAAAGCCATCACCCTGATACTGTGCGAGTTGTTCGGCTGGCGGTCTGGGCAGCGCGCTACGCTCTCCTGGCGTCTGTGCGAGTGCGCGCGATCCTGCGGCGGTGAGTGCGGGTCCATCAACGAGACAGAAACTCGGCGCCTCGTGTACGTCGGCGACGATCCCACGACTCGCCCTCGAATGCCACGGAAGCCGTGCCCGGAGCGTGCCGTGATCCGGTTGATACACTCGTCGTTCGAGTAGGTCATTCAAGCAGACCTCCGCTCTGGTGTCGTTCCCGCAGCGCCCCTCGATTTCGTAGGTCGTTCGATTCAGCTGTGACAACGCCGTCTCGAGAGTACGAACCGTCGTGTCTGCATCCGGGTCGTTTGCTGGTGTACTGGCGACGATTCGAGCGTTCACGACGAACGAGTGACGCGTGTCCTTGGCTCGCAGTTCTTCGAGACGGGCTTCATCGCTTGCCGGAAGCGAGACGTCCGTCTCCGGATCGGGCGGCCCGAACAGCGTATTCACCACTTGATCGCCCATCGTGTCGCTGTGGGCCTCGATATCGAGGACTCGTTCCTCCGCTTCGGTGCTCCAGTCGGGCTTTGGCGCCAAGAGCGCTTGGTAGGCGATCGGTCCCGGATGGGCCGTCATCGTCTCGACGACCGACGCCAGCGGGATTCGCGCGTGGTCGTCGGTCTGGAAGTGGTCGAACGGTGTGAGTTGTGTCTGCCAGTCCCTCGGCCGCACTGGCTCGCCCAGGAACTCGATGGCTGTCAGTGTGGCTTCATCACTGGCCTCTTTTGATTCACTCTCCTCGTGCAACGGCTCGCCCCTGATGATCGATTCGAGGCGTCCTGCCTCCATCTCGACGCGCTCGAGTTCGTAGCTATCGGGAAAGACGCCTCGGAGGATATCTTCGAGCGCCGACGTTGCCGATGGCTCGTCGACGCCAAACCAGTACGTAAGCGGGCGCTTGTCGGACCCATCGGCGAGAAGGAGACACTCGACCGTCGGTGCTGGCTTTGAAGCGGATAGTGTGCGGAGCCGCCCCAGCAAGCCGTGGTCATCATCCTCTGTGGTGAGTCTGTGCAGACGCTTGAACTGCGCCGGCGCGGAGTGTGGTTGCAGTGCTGTGTCGGTGGGTGTGACCTGGATGTACTCCCGAGGAGCGTCAGTTGTGAGTTGTTCGGGATCCTCGCTCGATTCTTCTGAACCAGTGTGTTCGAGGTAATCTGTGGGGCCCTCTTTGGTCGGCGAATCAGGCGCGTCTGTGTCCGAAAATGGTGTCTCGGACCTCGAATTCGTATTATCTGTCGTAGGCATGAGAGAGTGGCTATCGTCGGATCGTGGATTTGGCAGTATTCGTCGTCGCGACCCGGTATTGAGCAGGCTATCCTTGACCGAATGGCTAATAAATTGCAACTAAATCGTCGAGGTATATACTGTTTGACGACTATTACCGTCCGCTGATACTACGAGCCAAGCAAGCGTACACCAGCCTGTAAACCGCTCTTAGGGAAAATCAACGAGACAGTACCGTGCTTCACATACAGTGACGAAGTTCGATAGCGGCGTGACAACGTTTATCATTACCTGGTCATTCTCGATTACTATGCCCGAAGATCAAGCCGGTGCAAGACGCATATCGGCGTTTCCCACAGGGAGGTTTGAGGACAGCATCGTTACGGGCATTTTCGTCGCGCAGGGACTCCTCGGATTCGTGGGCGGCCTGATGGTCCTGTTCTGGATACTGGCCGTCGAAACCCACGGCTATGCAATAGACCACATTCCCCTGGTCGGTGCTGCGCTCATGTTGCTGGCGTACTCCATGAAATACCTGTACACCGTCGACGAAGGCGACGAATAGCGTGCAAGTTCGCGTACGGGGCGGTTCTTCTGCCACCTGCCCTGACAAACAGTATCATCCGGCAAACGCTCCAGTGTTCAGTTCACACACCTGACTAACGAATGCTTCTATCTATATCTCCACTGAAATAATCCTCCTGGCAAGAGTTCTATGACACCCTCCGCGGTTGTCTTCCAATCGCGTATCGACGGGGGGCCACCGTGGGTCGGTGCATACGGATTTGGTTCGTGCCGTGTATATGAGTCTATGGGCAATCAGGGCCCTGAACGCGAGCACGTGTCTTCACAACAGCAGTTGACGGGGGAGTATATGCGGATGGCGGGACATCGGAGTACCGTCCACGGACTCGTCGAGATCGACGTCACCGAGGCCAGAGAGCAACTCCGGACGATCAAGGAAGAAACCGGAACGAACCTCTCGTTTACAGCGTTCATCGTCTTCTGTTTGGCAACTACTCTGGAAGAACAGCCACAGGTCCACCGATACCACGACTGGCGGGGACGAATCCACGAGTTCGAGGACGTGGATGTGAACATTCTTGTCGAACAGGAGGGAGAGGGCGAGCGAATCGGTGTTCCCCACATCATCCGGACAGCGAATCGGCGGACAGTCCGGTCCATTCACGACGAAATTCGACGCGTCCAGTCAAACACCTCGACCACTCCCGAGACCGGAACCGCCGGACTCGCTCGTCGCCTGCCCGGATTCCTCCGCAGACAAATCTGGCGCCTCCCGCAGTGGTTCCCATCACGGTGGAAAGAGTTCGCTGGCACCGTCGCTGTCACCTCCGTCGGCATGTTCGGTACCGGAAATGGATGGGCCATCACTCCCACGAACTACACTCTTCAGCTCACTGTCGGCGGCATCGGAACCAAACCTCGTCTGATCGATGGTGAACTCCAGTCCCGTGAGTTCCTGAGCCTCACCGTCTCCTTCGATCATGACGTCGTGGACGGTGCCCCGGCCACGCGGTTCGTCCAGCGCCTCGGCGCACACATAGAAGCAGGTGCCGGTCTCGATGCTGTCGCCTCCGAGTGAGCCAAGAGGTCCTGAAACGGGCCGAGGATACTGGAGTTGTACAAGTGCAGTCGGCGTCGAAACACGGCGCTGTTGTGTACTTGAAATCACTGCTGAGCCCTCGAACAGCTTGAAAACCCCCGTCCCTCTCGACCGGTTGCAACTCGCTGTGCGCCTCGCTCGCTCCGTTCGCTTCGGTGCTTACCAGACGAGCCGCAACGCGTCTCGCCGGCTTTCGCTCACTGTGTTCGCGAAGACGTCGTTACACCGGGCCGAGCGCGCCGAAAGAGCACGCTCTTTCGAGCCTGTGATCGCGACGCTCGCACAGACGCCGGCCCCTTTCGATCCTACCCCGTGGAGAGGGTGGGCTACTGTCGGTCGTGTACGTCCCTTGTGTGCGCTCCGTCCGTCCACTCGCCGTTCCGCTCGGCCGGACTGTCGCTCGCACCGATCCGTCTGCGTCTATCGTACCCTGGAGGGACGCGTCGATGTCTCTGTCGTACTCGTCGTCGATGATCTCCAAGGCAGTTTCGTACGCTGGTCGATGGCGTCGTCCAACGGAGTTGCCGTCGACCCATTCGGCATCGATGCCACTGGTCTTCGTGAACGAGACCTCTTTTCCGACGATGGCTCCCTGAACGGGAGAATCAACGCACAGGTGATGACGATAGCACGCGTATCTCCGCCATGGACGTTTCTCACGACGCCGAGACGGTGGAGATCGATCTCGACATAGCGATCGACGTTCAGGTTCTTGAGCTAGTCGCTCAGGTGACCGGGCGACCCGTGTTGGAGTTACCGGCGCTCAATGACACCGTGGACTCGGAGGCGCTGGACGTCATCGTTCGAGGCGGGAGCGGGATCACTGCAGTGTTCGAGTACGCGGGCTGTCTGGCACATATCGACGATAAACAGATCACGGTCGAACCGGTCGTCGAGTAACTCAGGACGTCCAAGCGTTTCGTAGCCCTTGTGATCGCGCTCGCTCGGCAATTGTTCGGGTCGGCGCTTGTCCAACGCCTCTTTCTCGGTGAGTCATCTCACCGACATGGGTAGAAGCGAAGAACTACGCCGAGTTGGTGACCAAACAACCAGCCATCGTGAGATTCGCGCGGTGCGTTCAGCACTATTTTCAGCTCGAACAGAGAGGCGCTGACTCGATGATTCTTATCTTGGTAGGGCTCCAGATGGACGGTAGTGGACTACCCATGGTAGCGGATCAAAATGGTCAGATTGATCAGGAAGTGGTTGACGCGATCAGTTCGCTCGGAAACTCCCAACGACTGCAAATACTACTCGCGTTAGATGAGGTGGACCAAGAGCATCAGAAACCGTGGCACACGATGTCTTTTACTGAGCTCTACGATGCAGTAGATATCGACAGCTCCTCCCAGTTTTCCTATCACCTCGATAAGCTCGTCGGACAGTTCGTCAGCGAGACCTCTGATGGATACAGACTCACGTATAGTGGTTCAAAAATCGCTCGTGTGATCATCTCTGACGTCTACGATAGCACGTCAACGTTTGAGGACAGCGAGGTCTCTGGGGTCTGTCTCTTCTGTGCAGAACCGTCTCTTCTGGCGACGCTTGATGCCGAACAATTCCGCATTCGCTGCACCTCGTGTGATGCGATCCTCATAACCGATTTCTTTCCACAGAGCCAAACGCGCGAGCGGACCTCTGCAGAAGTCATCCAAAGCTTTGGCTACCGCATCTGGAGTATGTATATACAGCTACGGGGGAACGTCTGTCCGGAGTGTTTTGGCCGCGTCGATACGGTTGTTGACCTGTATCAACACGACGGGAAAGCAATCCACCTTCACGTTAGCTCCTGCCGTGAGTGTCAGCACATTATCAGCATCCCGATTGAAGTAGCGATTCTGTTTCACCCGGAGGCCCTCCATCTATTCTGGGAACACGATATTTCGGTACCGGATACTCCCTTGTGGGAGCTATTCGAGTACATGACTTCAGATACGATTACGACCACTATCGTCTCCGAGGATCCGTTTGAAGCCCACTTCGAGATCACACTGGATGATACGACACGTTGTTTCTCGATGGATGACACCAGGACAGTCACGCCGATACAGTGTAGCAACGTCCAATCTACTCAGTAGTTGTCTCTCCCCTTCTGGTGTGATCTCCCTTTGACCACCTTTTGAGATCTGCTGGGCGCCCTCAAACTTATTTGAGTTACATACTTGCCAATATGTCGAATATACAACAATACTTATCTCCCCCCGATGTATACGTGCCTCTATGACTCACTCCAGACTGGACCTGTACACAACTGCTCGCGGTTCGAGGTGGCAAAGTGGCTGCAATTAAAATCAAGGGGCTGACAAAACGGTTCGACGATGTCGTGGCCGTCGATGACCTCGATCTTGAGGTCAAGGAGGGAGAAATATTCGGGTTTCTCGGACCGAATGGCGCGGGGAAATCGACAACGATCGATATTCTGTTGGACTTTATCCGACCGACCGAAGGTACTGTGACCGTCCTCGGCCACGATGCGCAGAGTGAGGGAGAAACGGTCCGACGACGCATGGGTGTACTTCCAGACGCATATCACGTCTACGATCGACTCACTGGCCGCCAACATCTCGAATTTGTCTTGGAGATGAAGGAAGTTAATCAAGATCCGATGGCACTTCTCGAGCGAGTCCGCATCGCTGACGCCGCAGATCGAAAAGCAGGGGGCTACTCGAAGGGGATGCGCCAGCGACTCGTCCTCGCGATGGCTCTGGTCGGAGACCCCGATCTACTGGTCCTTGACGAACCGTCGACCGGATTGGATCCTAACGGAGCGCGAGAAATGCGTGAAATAATTCGAGAGGAGAACGCTCGTGGAACGACGGTGTTCTTTTCGAGTCACGTCATGGAACAAGTCGAAGCGGTTTGCGATCGGGTGGCAATTATCGACCAGGGGAAACTCGTTGCCGTGGATACAATTGACGGACTCCGCAACGCAACGGAGACGGGGGAAACCCTCTATATCTACGTCACCAACCTCAACGACGAGATTGTCGGACGAGTGTCTGAAATTGACGGGGTCGGGAACGCCTCAGTCCACGATGGTCGACTCCGTGTCACCGTCGATGGCGTTTCGAAGTTCGCCGTGTTGCACGCGATCGACGCTGACGTCGTTTCCATTCAGGACTTCTCGGTCGTCGAATCCTCTCTTGAGGATCTGTTCGTCCGATATACCACTGACGAACAGGAGGTGCGAGCATGACCTGGTTTACCGTTGCGAAGAAGGACTTCCGAGACGCCGTCCAGTCACGGGCGTTGTGGGCGCTTGTTACTGTGTTCGTCTTGTTCTCCGTGATCTCCGCGTACGCATACGTTGAAGTTCCCGAGATGTTTGGCGCTCCAGCAGGGGCAACGTTTGGCGGGCTGATCTTTTTCCTCGTTGGCGTTACTGGACTATTCGTCCCGCTCGCGGCCATCGTGGTCTGTTATAAATCCCTCGCCGGGGAGCGTGAACTGGGTAGTATCAAGCTGTTGCTCTCGTTACCGACGACTCGGTTGAACGTCTACGTTGGGAAGGTCGTCGGACGAGCGGCAGTACTCGCGTTCGGTCTGGGCGTCGGGCTCTTGATTGGACTCGGAGTCGGGTCCGTGCTGCTTGGCGCGGTTGATGTACTATCGGTGCTGATCTTCGTTCTCGTGACAATGGCCTTCGCAGCCATTTACGCCGGGATCATGGTGGGTCTCTCGGCTACAACTGGGTCTACGTCACGGGCGACGACACTGGCGCTTGGCTTCTTCGTTATCTTCGAACTGTTCTGGGATGTCGTACCGATGGGGATTCTCTACGTTGTCGAGGGATTTACCCTTCCAACCGAGCTCCCCGACTGGATATTTCTCGTTACCCAGGTGCCCCCATCTGCCGCGTATTTTTCGGCGATTGTCGCTCTGTTGCCCGATCTGGCAGACGCTGCGAACGCTGAGCCCGCACAGGCCGGCGCGGACGTTGGTGCATCGTCCGTTGCAGCCGACCCGTTTTATCTGTCCCCCGAGGTCGGCATTCTAATACTCGGCCTCTGGCTCATCATTCCGTTCGCCGTCGGGTACTACCGATTCAACAAATCTGATATGTGATCTGTCGGTAGCTGATCTCCCTCTATTTCAAAACACGCTCATCTAGAGCACTACCGGTGGAACAGGTCAAGGCGGTTCACTGCTCCTTATCTAATTAACCGATTTCGACAGCTCCGCGCCTGCTTTGAACTTCACGTCATTCGATGCGTCGGCAGCTCCTGCGAGATGGAGGACCGGTGCATCCAATGCTGTGACGACGCACGACGGAGACTCAGTACGATCATCATCGTCGCAATCGCCAGTATGCGTGGCGAGTGCTTCTCGCGATTGAACCCCCCAGCAGTAGATGTCTCCATCGTCTCTGCACACTGGATGGGCACCGGGAGGAAGGTAGTCCGCGTTCGCGTCGTACGGTGTCCTGAGTGTCATAGTCCCGTACGTGGTCCGCCCAGGCTTTCTCCGCCCCGTGACCCGTGACTTCAGATCGACACCTCCCTCCTCGACATCCGAGCGTGTGACTCTCGAGACGACGTTCGGACCGTCGCCGACGAGGAGCGTCGCAGTGTCCTCGTACAGTGCGCCATCGTCGATCAGCCACCCGCCGGCGTACAGGAGCTGGTCGTCGTGGAGAATCCGCCGCACGTACAACAACGCGGGCATCGGAGACGGGCACTCGGGCGGCTGCGCTGCCACGGGACAGACGAGCGTCGACGAGATAGTCGCCTCGCCGGTACTCCGTTCGTCGCCCCACGAGTCGAGTCGCTCCGGTGCCGTTGCGGATCCGTTCTCCGAGACGAACAGGGACGGCTCCGCTCCGTCGGCGTCGGGTGACGCCCCTGTAACGACGACGCCGCCCGACGTCTCGAACGCGACGACACCCCGTCGTATGTCTTTTTTGTCGATACCACGACCGTCGGCGGACTGCGCTCTGAGCGTCGCCGAGAGGAGGTCTCGACACGAGAGGTCTCGATGGACGGCGACGGTACCGTCGCTGTCGGCACATCCCTCGGCGTCGCGCTCGCCGGTGACGTACTCCAGGACCCGCTGGGGCGTGAGTTTGTCGGCCAGTGCGGGGCCGTCGCCCCGCACGCGGGCGTCGGGGAGGCTGACGACGAAGCGTTCGCCGATCGTGGGCTCCCCAGCGAGGTACTCATAGAGGGGCTCCGTTCCGTCTACGAGTCCATCGTCGTCGCTGTCGAGGTCGTCGAAGATGCGGTCGATATCGCCCTGGACGATGCGGCGGGCCTGCTGGATGGACTTCCTCGCGCTGTCCCACTCGCCTGCGTCCACGGCATCGATCGCATCCTGAGCGAGTCCCTTCCGTCCGTCGGCGTTCTCGTAGACTGTGGTGCAAGTCTCGGAGGGACAGCCTTCGAGTTCACTCCGAACCTTCGTAGTCGCGTTGATGAACGCATCAAGAGACACCTTCGCATCGTCGTTCGACCGGCTGTCAACTGCTTCGAGGGCAGCGTCGGCGTAGACCAATAGCGCCCGCTCGATATCGAGGACCGTCACGAGCGTCCCGATACCGTCGTCGTCAGAATCCTCGTCGTGGGGATCGGGCACCCAGATAGAGCTTGGTTTGTTCGAGCGTGAGGAGTTGTAGTCCTGTGCTTTCGTGGGCGTGCTGGTACTCCAGCCGTCGATCTCGATGTCTCGTGAGGCGGCCCGGATGGTTGGAGGGACGTATCGGACGTCGTCGGGGTCGCTTCGGTAAAGATTGATCATCTCACCAGCGTCACGACTGGTGAGGGATGAGGAGGAACCGGCGTAGAAGGCGGCTGGCGATGCCTCCGTGGTCCCGACGGCCTCGTCGCTGGCGCGGGCTACCAGTCCATCGAGTGCAGTACAGCCAGCGAGGCTCCCGAGTGCAAGAGCGCTACCCCCTGCGAGGACCGCTCGGCGCGTCATCAGAGGGGTACTGCCGGTGTCATCCGCAGCTTCAATATTCGTATGACGTTTTTTATCCATTAGTAAAATTATACGTCACGCACATATATAAGTTAGAAGAGTACTTTACCCGATATGGCCTGCTGAGTACGGAAAACGTGTCCAGCGATCGGAACATTTGGAGGGGGTGTCGTACTGGTTGACGTCCGTCTCTGTTCTCGTCCCCCGAGAAGCACCCTACCAATTCACGCTCGCATCCGGCGTACTGGTACTATGACTGGAGTGGATCCACAAAGAGGTGCGAAAAAGCGAGCAAACGACACCTCTGACGTTCTCGGACGCTGGTGGGTGTACCTTGCCGTCGCGGTAGCGGGGACGTGGGTTTTCTGGCTTCCAGCGGTTGTTCTCGGCGTACGGTTCGACAGCGCCGTGGGACTCGGGTTGCTCCTCGTCGGGCTCGCCATCCCTGGCGTGTCCGGTATCGGTTTCGTATACCTCTATTATGACGACCCCGGGCGGACTGACTTCTGGAATCGCGTCACCCAGCCGCGACGGTTTGGACTCCGTTGGCTTACCGTGATTCTGTTGGTGCCCCTGGGAATCGGCGTTTTCGCCGGCGTCGTGGATCTACTCCTCGGTGGAACCGGGCCATCGTGGGGGGAAGCTGTGACCCAATTCGGTACAAACCCTCTCGCCGTACTCCCCACGTTGTTCTTTGCGACTCTACCACCGATTCTCGAAGAGTTAGGATGGCGAGGGTATGCACTGGACCGGCTGCAACTGCAGTGGTCGGCGTTGAGTGCGAGCGTGATTCTGGGCGTCGTCTGGGCACTCTGGCATCTCCCCTTGTTCTTTATTCAGGGGTCGTATCAACACGACGCGGTCGGATTTGGGACCACAGGATTCTGGCTGTTTATGGCCGGCATCGTAGCGCTCTCTGTCGCGTTCACGTGGATCTACAACAGTACGAACCGCAGCATCCTCGGCATCATCATCCTACACGGGTGGGTGAATTTCACTGCTGAAATCATCGTCGTGCCGGACCTCGTGTACTATGCCCTCTGGTTCGTACTCGCTGGAGCGATCGTCGCAATCTGGGGAGCAACGACCATGACGGCTGCTGACGAGGTGCCTCACCCACCGCACCCGGCCACCTGATACAGATACGAGCGCAATCTCCCGTCTTTAGGCAGGGGCAAGCAGACAATAGCCCACACTCCCACCGACGACGCTACGGCTTGGTTTCCGACAGGTCTATCGAATACAAGGCACCGTCAGCAGAGATGCACTCATCTCACCCCCGCATAGTCTTATCTCCAGACCAGCAGTACGTCTAATTGTCCATGAGTGATTCTCCCCCTAGCGACACTCCGGCACGACCCGGGTCTTCAGGATTGTCGATCGCGGGATTCAGTATGGTGTTGTCCGGATTCGTTGCGTTCATGGGGATCATCACGGCAGAAGTCCTCTACCCGAACTATTCGACGAGACAGGACATCAGTGACCTCGGCTCGACGCGACCACCAGATCCGATCATCCACGAGCCTTCCGCAACGATCTTCAATAGTACGATGCTGTTGACGGGGGCGCTTGTGCTGGTTGCAGCCTATTTCGTCTATCGCACCGTGGATCGGCGTGGCTTCCCCGTCGCACTCGCTATTTTTGGAGCCAGCATTTTCGGCGTCGGCGTGTTCCCGGGCAACGTGACGCCGTGGCACGGGTTGTTCGCACTTCTCACCTTCTTTACTGGCGGGATCACAGCGATCCTCTCTTCGCGGGTTGTCTCCAGACCATTCTCCGTTCTTTGTGGCCTCTTTGGTGGAATCTCCCTTCTCGTCCTCGTGAGCGTCTTCTTCTATGGGCTCGTTATCCGTGGCCCGCATCCGCTGGCGTTTCTTGGTAGCGGGGGAATCGAGCGCTGGGTCGTCTATCCACTCGTTCTTTGGATCCTCGCCTTTGGTGGCTACCTGTTGGGAACCGCTGATACAACCCTGCGTCGTTCTACTCAGTGAACGATACGCGCCTTGTATTCGAGCGTGGTTTCTAGTAGTATCTGAGAATATCGACGGAGCCGAGATATCGAATTGGAAGGGCGGGCGAGCCCCGACTTCAGCAGGTATTCGAGCGCACGACGCAGCTCGTCCTGGGTGGTTGCGGGGTCGAAGAGGCCGCCGTAGCCGGGGACGGCGTCATTGATGTCGTCGGTGGCGGTCGTCATCTCGTCGCCGACGTCCGCGAATACCTCGTCGACGAGCGTGGCGAGCGACGAGAGGTGTTCTGCCGGAAGTGGGTCGTCGCCCGTGCCACTTTCACCTTCGAGCTTCGACATCGGGCCCTCATACCCTCGCTCCGGGATGGGCTCGTTGGCTGGTCACACCACTGCATACAGGTCCTCGGTGGTCAAGCGGGATAATCTCTTCAGGTGGGCCGTTCTGAATCAGTCGGGCCGTGGGAGCCTCAGCGACTGCTACGGCGGCCCGTCACCACAGCGAGTCGAACGAACTGCGTATTTCAAGTGCAGACGCACCACTCACGAGGCGTGGCAACAGTTAACACATCTTGCCGCGAAGTGCAACTAGTAGGCGAACAGGCGTATGACGTTAGCAACCGTTCCACGGTACAACCCGAATCCACCGGCCGAGAAACGCGGGACCGCAGTAGTGACTGGAGCGAGTATGGCCGGCCTGCTTGCAGCTCGCGTTTTGTCTGATAGATTTGCCGACGTGACGATCATCGAACGGGACCAACTGCCAACCGAGCCAGTCGTTCGCCGGGGAGTACCACAAGGCGCACATCCCCACGCACTCCTCGAAGCCGGACGGGCAACGTTGGAGGACCTGTTCCCCAGATTCGGCGAGGATCTCATCTCGGCAGGCGGCGTTGTCGTCGATTTCGCCAGCGATGTGAATTTCTACGGTGAGGGCGACTTCCTCGCCCACGGCCTGACTCCGATGGAGACGTACTCCGCAACTCGGCCGTTGATCGAGCAGGTCGTCAGAGAACGTGTTTCCGATCTCGATGGCGTCCACATCCACTCAGGCTGCCAAGTCACGGACTACCTCCTGGACGACACCGCGACGGCCGTGGAAGGCCTCGTACTCCGTGACGGTGAAGGGCATATGGAGCTCACCGCCGATCTGGTCGTGGATGCGACCGGGCGGACGAGTCGAACGCCGGCGTGGCTCGAAAGCCACGGCTACGCGCCACCGGAGGTCGAGGAGGTACACATCGACGTGGCCTACAGCACGACCTTTATCGAGCGACCTGCCGACGACCTACGCACGTTTCTTATTCCACCATCTGCACCGCACACACGCGGTGGTATGGCTGCGCCAGTCGAAGGGGATCGCTGGGTGGTGAGCGTCCATGGCGTCCACGGTGACCACCCACCAACGGACTCTGCTGGCTTCGTCGAATTCGCAGCGAGCCTTCTGGCCCCTGAGGTAAAGCACCTCCTCGAGGACTATCAACCGGTCTCTGCGGACATCGAGCAGTACCCGTTCCCGACCAACAGACGGTACCACTACGGATATCTTGAACGGTTCCCTGAGGGATTGGTCGTCATCGGCGACGCGATTGCGAGCTTCAACCCGATCTACGGACAGGGCATGTCTGTGGCGGCTCTCGAAGCACTCATGCTTCATCACACGCTGTCTACGGGCGGTCGTGAGGGGCTCGCGCTTCGATTTTTCAACGACGCCGAAGCGGTGATCGATACGGCATGGATGTTAGCGACAGGTGCTGACTTCGCGTTTTCGCAAACGACGGGTCCAAAACCACGCGGCACTGACATCAGTAGATGGTATCTCTCCCGGTTAACGCGGAAAGCGCACACCG
This sequence comes from Natronoarchaeum rubrum, assembly GCF_024494695.1. The sequence continues at coordinate 136,903 of NZ_JANHDP010000005.1, forward strand.
ATAGCACGCTGTCGAGCGCGTTCTTTCGGGTACTAACGATGGAACAACCACCGTCCACGTTACTGCGTCCGGGGTATCTCTGGCGCGTGCTCAAACCGACCAGATGAATCCGCACTCCCCGAGAGTCACGATTCGTCAGAAACCGTAATGACGGGAACTGGTGCAGACCGTGCTGTCTTCCCCGCGACGCTGCCGAGTAGGATCCGTTCCGTTCCCCGTCTGCCAGTGGCACCCATCACGACGGCGTCGATGTCATTTGCATCGACATACTCGAGGATTTTCTCTGCAGGCTTGCCGCGTTCAGTCTGCGTAACGGTGTCCTGAACACCATCTCGGTCAGCCTCTGATACAATGTCAGCAACAGCGTCGGTTGCGGCCTGATCACCATCCGATTGAGCGGCTGCTGAGCGGACGTCCAAGCCGAGTGGAGCATCGTCCACAACTGACAGTACGTGAACGGTCGCATCAACTGCTGTGGCGAGCGCGAGGCCGTGCTCGGCCGCGTGTACCGCACCAGCACTTCCATCCGTGGGAATGAGGATCTTCTCGTATTTGAATGACAACCGCTCGTCAGATTGCATCCGGACCGTCAGGACTGGAACCGAAGAAAGACGGATGACTTTCTCGGTGACACTGCCGATGAGGTAGCGAGAGGTTCCCCCACGGCCGTGTGTTGGCATCACGATTAGATCGTACCCGTATTGCCCGGCGTACTCAGCTATCGTCGGCGCCGGATTGCCCTGAACGACATCCGTCTCGTAGTCGACACCGAGCGACCGTAGCGTCTTTTCGGCCTGCTCGACGACGTCCTCACCGTGGTTGACGAGCGCGTCGATCGGTTTCCCCTCGATGACGGTTACTGAATCGCGTGTGGTATCCGCGACGAAAAGGACATGAATCGTGGCATCACCCCAGTGAGCGATTTCGGCAGCGTGATGCAGGGCGGCTGCGGCGCCGTCACTCCCATCAAATGGGAGGAGAATCTCCTTGTACATCGTTCAGTACCGGAGACTATGACATGACCTTGCTAATGGTTTTGCGTCCGCACGGTATCGAGAGCGGAGCACGGGTTGAAATACCGGAAGAAGAATCTCGACCACGCGATGGATCCGTTCACTCAGCCTGCGGATGTCGCTTTCTGAGCAGCGTCTATGTATTGGTCTTCCCACTCTCGTCGAGCCTCGAGTTCACGCCGACTGCGGGCAGTGAGTTCGTAGACGTTTGTCCGGCGATCTGCTTGTCCCTTGTTGATGAGGCCCTTCTCTACGAGTTCGTCTAGGTTGGGATAGAGCCGACCAGCGTGGATCTCTCGCCCGTAGTACGCTTCGAGTTGGTCTTTTATTCCTAACCCATGTGGCTCATCAAGGCCGGCGACCACGTACAGACAGTCGCGCTGGAAGCCAGTCAGATCTTCCATGACGTATTGGTAGAGTTATTCAATTAAAACTATCCAGGTCCTAAACGGTCGTATTCAAGGTGGCTCGGTTGTTTTTGACAACTCAAAAGCCCCTAGTGTGGTCGACCGCTCCGGGGTTCGCTGTCACCGAAGTACGCCGGGACAGACGCCGATTAACAGCGCCATTGACGCCGGTTGGGTCCGGGTCGCTGATGAGTCGGACTACCAACAGCCGAATTTGACCAGTTCACCGTCATAGTTTTCACACAGTTTCCTAATAGGAATCGTATGCCTAATAGGAAAGAGTCAATCTCGATAGAATTGCAGTATCCGTTTCCGGACGAGCGGGTGTTCCGATACCAGGCAATGCAGGACGTCCTCGACGTTCTCATCGACCAACCGTACGCGGCGTACTCGGTGAGCGAACTCGCAACCCTCACCGAGGCAAATACGGGAACGATCTCGAAGGCAGTCGGGCTGCTCTCCGAGCTCGGTATCGTCGAAACCGAGCAAGATGGGCGGACTCACCAGGTGCAGATCAATCGTGAACGGCTCACGAAACCGGACCCGATTCTCTCTATCCCCCAAAGCGAGTTTCACCTACCTGCACGAGTATTTCTGGAACGAATCCAAGACGAGATAGACGGGTTGGTCGGGGTCGTCCTGTTCGGAAGCGTCGCGCGGGGAGAGGCGGATAGGGCCAGCGACATCGATCTATTGGTGATCGTCGACGAAGACAAAGCGGCTACCCGGCGGACCGTCCAGTCGGTCGTCAGTGATCTCGAAGACCGACGGTTCGAGGGGAATAGATACACGTTCCAGTCGCTTGTCGAATCGACGGACAGCGTCCGGCGAATTGGCGATCAACTCCGGCCGCAGTTCGAGGATGGGATTACGTTGGTCAGCTCCGACCAACTCTCTGAACTCCGGACCGAGGTGTACGCTGATGAATAACGAGATCCGGACCAATTGGCGGAGGCCGAGCGAACGTTCGAGGGCAGCCCCGGAACGATCGAAGAGGGATTGAATGTTGACGATGCGGAGTTGGTCCAACTTCGCCGTGCTTGCCGGCTATTAGAGGTCGGCGCGAACCTCCTCAACCAGGGGTACTACACTGTCGTGATCGAGTCGGCCTTTGTCGCCATCGAACGGACCATCCAGTTCCGGTTGATCCACGATGGTGCGATGTCCCCCGAGGAAGTCATCAGTAGCCACCGACGACTCTACCAACGCGGGGCCGAGATCGGCCTCTACGACGACGCGTTCGGAGACGACCTCGCCGAGCTGTGGAATCGAAACCGAACAAAGACCTATTACCGGCTCGGCATCGCGACGAAGGAACAGGCCGAGGCGATGTACCGGCTCGCCGACGACATCCATCGGCACCTCGTCGAGATGAGCCGGATGTCACACGAGTGTCTCTGTTGGGAATGACTGGAAACTCCTCGACGAATACGTAGGGACTACCTCTCGGCCAGAGGAGTTCACATCCCACAGTCTGGAGAGGATGGCACTTCGGGCTGGCCTTTGCAGCGTTCTCGTGTTGGTGGGGCAGCGGAAACGGTGGGTATGTCGTCAATTCTTTCGTCAAGTTACGGGAGTTGCTTGGCGCTTGAATCCGAGGTCGACCACTCCAAAAGCCCCTGGCGCGATCGACCGCTCCGAGGCTCGCTGTCTCCGAAAATCTCTGATTTCGGGATGACGAAAGACGCCAAAGGCGTCTTTCGAACCATGCGCCTCGCTTCGCGTCGGTGCTTACGTCGCCCTGGAGGGCCGATCCATCGAAAGAGCACACTCTTTCGATCCTGTGCTCGCTTCGCTCACACAGACGCCAGCCCCTTCTAGTCCCACCCGCGGCGGTTGTGTGAGCTGTTGTAGTGCGGCCCGCCCCGCTCGCCGCGTTCGCCCGACGCTTGCTCACGGGTCGCGTACTCCCCGTTCGCATCGAGGCGTTCCCTCCGGTCACGCCTCGCGTCGCTCGCGGCTGACCATTCCGGGTGCGCCGAGCACGCTCGGCGTACCGGGCGTATGGCTTCGACGCCAGCATTAAGCGCGCTTTCGGTCCTCGCGGGCTCGGTCCGGAAACCGGCTTAAAGCTGGACGCTCGCGTCGGGCGAGACGGCGCGCGGTGCTGGGTGGGTGGTCTCGATAGCGCGCGCTGCTCGCGCCCAGGGGCGCTCGCGAAGGCGCGAGCAGCGCGCGCGGATGTGTCGTCGACGATGAGAGCTACGACTGGTGAGTTGTAGTGTTGGAAAAAGACGCTGTGTGGGCGCCTTCGGAGTAGGTCAACTCCAATGAGTATTAACTACACTACGGTAGATGAAGCTTCGGTTGATGAACAGACGGGCGAGTACCAGACGACGGTTGACGAGTGGGCAAGCGAAACAGCGGATGAGTGGGCGGTTGAGGAAGAAGTGGAGCTGCGGGCGAGCGTCAAGCAGGACGCACAGGCAAAAGTCGATTACGCGGATGATCGGGAGATCGAGGGGCGGCTGTTCGGGCAGACACTGGCAGCCCAGGAACGACTGGAAGCGAGAGAGTGGGAAGTCGAGCGGACGCACGAACGGCGGGATCGGGGCCGGTATTCGATGCGGGAAGAACAGACGCGAATCATGGTGGGTGCAGGGAGCGAGAACCGACGCCGGGGGTTCGAGCGGCGTGCGGCGAGCGTGGATCCGCGGTGTGATCCGGATGCACCCGATCCCAGAGCACAGTTGAACAGGGAGGAGTTGGCGATGGTAAACGAACAGGCGAAGCGGTTGGAGGCGAAACTCGAGGGCTGGTCGAGAGCGGCGATCAGTCGGCGGTTGGCCGAGCGCGTCGTCGATGGCTGTGGAGTTCTGGGTGCTGTCGTGGGCGTGTTCGAGGAGCTAGAGCAGGCGGCTGGGACGGTGATTCCGATTGCGGCTGTCGAAGAAGTCGATAGAGGTGAGGTGTGCATCGAGGGGACGATAACCCAGTTGTGGGAACCCAACAGTTCCAAGATACAACAGGTGGGGCTGATCGAGGACGAGAGCGGGAAAACGAAGTTTACGATTTGGGCGGCGAGTAACGTGAAAATGGTTCGTGAGGGCGAAACGGTTCGATTCCGGTCGGTCGCGAAGAACTGGTACCAAGGACGTGTGTCGGTCGCACTGACTGGGTGGTCATGCGTGGAACGGATAAGACAGGACGAGGCGTCGGAGTAGCCAAGAACGTCTTTTTGCCGTAATAAAGTTGATCACGCTGAGATCGGCGTGAGTGGCTCCTGTCCCACAGGCGTTGATGTGCAAGCTTTGTGCATGCGCCGAAACCGTTATGTCTCTATGTGCAAAACGTGCACATAGAATGGGTGCAAGCGACGATCCGCGACGGGTTCACTTCCAGTCGCCGGAGTACCTCGTCGATCGGCTCGATGCGATCGCCGACCTCTTCGACAAGGATCGAACCGATCTCCTCGTCGAGGCCATCCGCAAGTACATCGAAGACACCGCCGACAGCGAAACGTTCCAAGAACTCGTCGCGACGAAGTACTACGAGGACCAACTCGAGTTCGAGACGGTGAAGCAACTGGTCGGCGCCGAAACGGCCCAGCGACTCCGCCTCCTCAAAGCCGACCTCGAAGACGAACCACTCGATCTCGCTGCCCCTGACGACGTCGACATCTATGATGGGGATGTGACGACGGTCGATACTGCGGCCGAGGACGGCGATCGATGAGCGGGCCACGACTGGAAACAGTCGTCGCTGATACGAGCGCCCTCGTCAGTCTCGCGGTGCCCCGTGCGGATGCAGCGATCGGGACTGACGTTCCAGATCCGCTGGAGTACCTACTCACCTCGTGTGACGTGTTCGTACCACCGGAGGTAGTCGCAGAACTCCGCGACATCACGCAGTATCAAGATATTCATGCCGCAGCTGCGAGCAACGTTCTCGCGGCCCGCAGGCACTACACAGTCGAGGACCCCTACGAGCGTGATGACACTCCAGACTCGCGGCCGACGTTCGGCCTCGACGACGGCGAAACCGATGGCATCGTCCTTGCGAACGCGCTCGCTGTCGACGGCTTTCTCACCGACGAGTTCGGTGGAACGAACTTCCCGCTGATTCACGCCGTGCTGCAGGGGCCGCGTATCGTCCCAACGCCGCGGCTCATCGTGGATTACGTTCGGAATGAACATATGAGCCACGAGGCGGCTCGAAGGCTGATCACGACGATCAGCCCACATCGTAGTTGGGAGAATAGTCCCTACGTCACGCAATTGCTCCAGCGCCTCGACGAATCAGTTGTTGTCGTTCGACGAGAACGAGACCCGACGTGAGGAGATGCACAGCACGATCGAAGCGTGGCTCGAGGAGCTCCAGAACCTCGTCGACGAGGCGGCGGTCAGCCAGAAGTTCCAGGAGTGGCTCGACGTCCAGAGTCGGTTCCACGACTACTCTCATCGGAATACGCTCCTGATCAAACGCCAATGTCCGGAGGCAACGCGTGTCGCAGGGTATCGAACGTGGCAGACCGAGTTCGATCGCCACGTTACAGATGGTGAGCAGACGATCTGGATCTGGGCGCCGATCATCGCGAAGCAGTGTCCGGAATGCGAAAATTCGTCGTCGTATCACGAGCAGAGCGACTGCGAGTATGATGAGACGCCACCAGCGGAGTGGTCGAAGGGACTCGTCGGCTTCCGTCCAGCGCCCGTCTTCGACGTCTCTCAGACTGAGGGCGAGGAACTACCGGAACTCAACACCGCTGCGGAGGGGGATGCAGCGTTTCTCTTTCCTGCACTCCGTGAGGCGGCGTCGGAACTCAATGTCTCGGTCAGCGTCGTCGATCCCACTGGGTGGTCCTACGGCGATGCAAATGGGATCTGTCGACAGCGTCCGGTCGACGATCAGCCGACGATCGAACTTCTCGATCAGGATGATCCGGCTGCACTTGCTGGCGTGCTCGTTCACGAGTACGCACACGCGTTGCTCCACGCCGGCGTCGATGACCAGATCGAGCGGACGAAACGTGAAGTCGAAGCTGAAGCGGTCGCATATCTCGTCGGACGTCAGTTCGGGCTTGATACGACTGGCTCCGCGTTCTACCTTGCGGCGTGGCAGGATGATGAGACGGACGCGCTTCTAGAGCGTCTCGGTCGGATTTCGCGAACGGCGACGGAAATCGTCGACGCAATCGAGTATGATCGAAACGAACACGATCCTCTGGTTTAGCAGATGCAGTCTCTTGTTCTGGTCTCCTCTACGATCTCCTTGTGGAGCGTGGTGGCGAGTCGGTGCACCGTACTGGTGCGGTACTCCCCAGCGATTCCCGTCCGGTAGTACGACTTTGATCGATTCTCGAGCCAGAGTTCCTCGAGTCGGTCGGCGATATCCTGCGAGAAAAGCCCCGATCGGACGCCCAACTCGTAGACTTCGGTGTGCCGTTGGCCGGGAACGTGGTAGTTCTTCTCCTCGACATAGAACTGGATCGAGCGCTCGATCGCCACGAACGATGCCTCTATAATCACCGTGAAGTGACCGTTGCGCTCCAGCAGAAACTCTGCGGCATCCAGAAGGCGACACGCTTTCCGTAGCTGGAGGATCGCTGCGTCTTCGATGTGTTCCAACCCGACCTCCGGGTTATCGGGCGTACGCTGGAACGCGTCTTCTGCGTCGCCAAGCGCCGCCTCGAAGTTCTTCGATGTCATTCCGTCTTCCCTCTGAACACCTCGCGTTTCGTCTCGTCGAACGCTTCTGTGGCGTGCAGGACAATTCCTTCGCGAAAGATGGGCTGTAGATCCTCACCGCGCCTCCGTGCGCTCTCGGGTGACTCGACGAACGGTTCGAACTCGTACCGATGTCCGTCGAATGTTTGCTCTTCGAGGTCTCGCTTGATGTCCGATATCGTGCGACGAGCGCTCACCAACTTGTCGTCCTCGTCGACGAGTACGAACACGTCGATATCGCTTGCGCGGTCGGCCTCGCCTCGCGCTACGCTTCCGAAACAGAGTATCCCAGCGACGCCGGGTACCTCGTTAGTGACCCGTTCGACGAACGCTCCAAGTGGCATCCGGAACTCTTCTTGGGGTATCTCGAGAAGCGGATCGTCGGCGTCGGTGAGCCGCGTTTCGTCGATCCGGTACAGCGTCTTCCGGCCGACATCACGACGAACGACCAGACCGAGCGCTTCGAGCAACGAAAGCGCCTTCGAGACGCTCGGGCCCCCGAAGCCGGTAAGATCCTGGAGATCGCGGTTCGAGAACTCTTCTGTTGGGTTCTGCGCGGCTATCTCGAGGATGTCGTCCATCGCCTCGTACCGGAAAATTTGATCGTCCGGAAGGGGTAATCGCATCTCGACGCGCATTTTGTTACACTACATATAATGGTTTACACCAGATATAACCGTTATGCTGATCCGCGGTTGAGGTCTACAGCGAACGACCAGAGTCGCTTGCGTTTCCGTACCGAGGGGTGTGATTGTTTTTGAGCATCCGTGCGCCGTGATCCGTCCGAGAGTAGCCGTGCAGTTGCCCTGACAGACGTAGTAGCACTCATCAGAGTGCTGTCTTATTTCTATCAATCATGCTTAGTTTCCGTTAGATTTTCTTGGCGCCTGCACGGGTGCAGGCGCTCATCAGAGTACCTGCGTGAGAATTCAGTGAAGACGACTTCCAACGGTCAGCTACGAGATGCACAGCAAGCCCTCGAGTGGTGGCTCTGCAGCCACGCCGAAGCGGGCGTTCCAGAGCTCGCCCTCATGGAGGTGCTTCGAACGTACGCGGATACGATCGAGCATATCGGCTACGTGCCGCGTTCGTGGGGCCCGGACGATCAGGGCGAGCAATTCCGCAGACGAGAGCGAGAACAATGACGAGTTCGTTTCTGCAACGACCCGCTTCGAGGCTGCATCGCCACCATTCGTACGTCTATGAGTGTCGGAAGTGTGGAACGACAGTTCTCGATGAACACTCGACGTGTCCTTACTGCGATCAGACAGAGATCCTTGTCTACGAGGTCTCCTGACGTCCCTGCCTGATCTCCTGTTCTCTTTCCCGTTTTCTGCCGGCGGATAACCAACCCAATGCAGTTTCCACCACCCAATCATGAGTACCCCATTAACACAGTTACAGACGACGAATAGAGTCATCAAGCGCGCTCAGTACGAGGCCTTCGAGTTCACGATCGAAGCGACCGGCGTTCGCGTCAGAAATGCCAGTCACGCGAACCCAGAAGACCACGAGTACGTGGTGACCATCACGAATGGGCTTCCATCGGCGTGCGAATGTCCGGCCGACGCGAACTACGACGGCGCATGCAAACACCGCGTTGCCGTTGCGATCAGGAAGCCAATCCTCGATGCAGCTATCGATCGACAGATTGTCGCCGATGGTGGAACCCCTGTTTCGACAGACGAAGAGGACTCGGATACTCTCGACGATCCGTCATCAAGAGGCTCCTCAGGAGCAGGAGCATCATCTGATAATCCCGAAGATACTGAGACCAACGCGGACTCCTGTGAGTGCGCTGGACTCCCAGAGGGGTTTCCCTGCTGGGAGTGTGTCAGGACTGGTCGTCAAACGTTTTGAGACAATGGGTCGATGATCGGCCAGAGCACTCTCACTCACGCGTGAGTGCTTCCACAGCGTCACCGACCGTGAACAGATGCAGATCCTCCCTCTCTTCTGCGGCCTCTTCTACGGATGAGTTGAAGCCGTTCCGCGAAAAGAGTGCGTACTCCTCCATTCGATCGCTCCCGGTCGGGGGAGACCACCGAAGTTCGTCGACGTGTTTCTCGAGGTTCGAGAGCGCGTCGTACCCGAGAGAGGACTGCTAGAATTTGCACTCGCCACCGAGTAGCGTCTGTCCAGATGTGAGACCAACGACGTCGATCTCGTGTTCGCCGTACCACCATTGACCGGTTTCTGTGATTGTATACGTTGGGTAGAGCGTTCGGAGTGCGGAACAGCAAAGCTCCTCGAATGCCCGGCTCACGAAGTCGGCCAAATCTGGTTCTATCAGCGCATCGTAGGAGTCCTCACCAACTTCGTCGTACTGTTCGCCCGTGTCCCGTAGACGAAGTGGAACCAGAACCGGACAAAGAGGTCCCGGATGCGATACCGGCTACGCTTGCTCCGCTCTTTCTGCTCGGTGATTGGCACGTGCTGGTCCACAAGTCGCGGTCGGGACAGTCGGTTGAGGTATTTCGAGAGCTGGTTGTAGTCGATCCCGGTCGCCCCGGCGATTTCGTTGCGGCTCGTGTTCCCTCCGGCGATGGCTTCCAGAATCGAGAAATACCGGGTTGGTTCCGTAAGTTCCATCCGAAGCACGTAGTCGGGTTCGTCGTGGAGCGTGCCGTGTCGGCAGAGAATCGTCCGCTGAACGTTCTCTGCGAGGGTTGCATCGGAAGAGACCTCTTTGAGGTAGTACGGAACGCCGCCGAAGATACCCCACGTGAGCACTTGCTCATCTGCGGTGTAGGCGTACTGATACACGAGCACGACGGTCGCGGCTGAATCGTCGAGTTCGTGGTCGAACATCGCCTGCAACACGGACGGGAGACTCTCGTCTTGTTCGACGAGATACGGGAACTCGTCGAGAACGATGATTGCGTCTTGTTCTGCGAGATACCCGAGAACCTCATCCCAGGTTTCCCGGATCCGCATCACTCCGGGGTAGGACTCTGCGGCCGCATCGATGAACTGCTGAAGCTGAAGAGCGCTCGTTTTTTGCTTTGCCTGGTACACGACGGCGTCGTCATATTCTTTGAGCGATTCCCGGACAGCACAGTTTTCCGAGGTGACGGCAGCCAAATATTACCGCGAGTTTGGCGTCTGCTCAGTCGTAGAGGTCGTGGAGATGAGTGAGTCCTCCGCTCGGTTCACGAACTCGGGCATATCTGCTATACCGTCGGTCATGAAACAATACTCCCGATAATCGTACTTCAAAGTATGATACTCTAGAGTATCTTCTTTGGCAACCCCTGTTTTGCCGTCCGTTCCCAACGGGCGCATCGCCCGGGACGAGGACAACCCCTAGTGAGATCGACCTTCGGTGTTGGTGCGGGAGGACAGGGTTGGCAACCAGCGCCACGCGAACCGAGTCAGGCAATCCATCAAAAAAGACACCTTCGACGGCGACGCTATCTCTTCGACCTCGAGGGGTGTAAGCCATTCCGAACGACGCGGACGAACCGAGAAAATCTTCGTGACAGCATCGCCGTCCATCGAACGGGCGTGCTCGATACTGTCTACGACATGATCCTGAACGGTGAAATCTACGGTCGATCCCAGCCAGCGGACTACTCGCTACTGTACTTGATTATGTCGAGGTTCTCGTCGAGTACGAGCGTCAGCTCCTCGTCGTCGTCGGCCACAGTCACCTCTACGCGAAGGGGATCGACGTCGCGGACGCGCTCCTCGGAATTGAGTGTCCGAGATATCCCCCACGACGGAATCTCGCGATAGTCGATACCGGCGTCGTGTAACAGCGACACGACGGCCGGATGGTCCAACACCGCCGTCGTGGCGGTAGTGTAGAACGGTGCCCCGCACTCCGTACACTCGTAGGCCACCGTGACGTCCTCGCCGGTGTCCGTCTCGCTGTCGAGCGATGTATCAGCGACCGTTCCTTCGACCGGGCCGCTACAGAGATAACAAAAGCCACGGATCGTCTGCTGGAGCTGTGACATCGTGAACGTCCCGAGCAGTCCCGGGTTCGCCTCCGCGTCGTGTGCTTCGACGAGAATCGGCGGTACGGACATGATACGTGTCGCGTCACAGCTATCGCAGTCGACGATTGCGTGGCCCCGTTCGTATCGTACTTCGAGTGTACCATCGCAGTTCGAGCACGCGTCGATCGGCTGCGCATCGAGCGTCGCGTCCGTGTTCGTGTACTCCCCCGAGAAGCCGGCCCCGATAATTTGTGCGCCGGCGTAGGTCAGCGTGTACCCGTCTTCGTGGTGGGTGACGAACTGCGGAACCAGCTCGTCCAGGTGGTAGTGAAACCGTCCCGAGTCTCTGATCCCTACCCGGTCTTTGAGCGTCGAGAATGGAACGGGGTCGGGCTCCGGGGTCGGGTCGTCCGTGTAGATGTCCCAGAGGGCCCGCAGAATGTCTAACCTGATGTCGTTCGCGACGAGGCTGAACGTCGCTTCGAGGCCGTCCGCCGAATCATCGTCTATCATATACTCTCTTTCGGTGACACGACCTTTTATTATACGCTGAACAGGCGCAATACCACGGCGTTCACACCGTGGATACGCACCGTCACTTCTGGCAACAGACCACCGTTCCACCGCCTCTCCGAGTTTCCCACGTTGATGTTTAAGTGACAGGCCGCTCTACCGTGGGGTAGGAATCGGTCGGAACGGAGCGGATTCCGAACCGTCCTGCGGAGGCGGCCTGGCCGCCCACGTAACGAGGCAGTATCCGAAAGGGCAGTCGGTTAACGCCACATCCTTGAAGGGTGTGCCGACGTGCCGACTGCTCAAAGCGACCCAGACGATACCCCCGAGTCCGCTGACGCTTGCCGGCGTCCCTGTGGCAACAACAACAACACCGGGACGCCCCCACGGTTGAGGATAGGGGTAACGGCGGCTTGGCACCGCCAGCAGTCCACCAGTCCGATGGTGTGGGACTACCCGTGCCCAAAAGGGCTGGTAGTCTGCCGGTTGGACTGCGAACCTGAAACTCCCACCGCTCGGGATTCCTCCGCGTTTACACGGAGGAGGATGTCAATATGCTGGACCGGACGATTGAGGCCAAAATTATCAGACAACCTATTGAACCGCGTTTCAATCTCTCGTCTTACAGAAATATATTTCAAATTACACTTATGCGGCTGTCGCTCCTCGGATCACATGGCGATGCCCGACAACAGAGATGCAGTGACGAGCGCCAACGCGAGCGATCAGCCACTCACGTCGGACGGGCCGACGCTGGTCGAGGCCGACCCCGAGCGCGGGTTCAACTACCCGTACTATCTCGCGGTTTCCGATGGACTCGACGACGAGCATGCGGCGTCGAGCGACGTCGACAGACGACCGATACTGGTCGAACCGCACAACGTCGGCGAGTCCGTCGAAGAGTTCGACCGCCACCTCGAACTGGCAAGAAAGCGTATCCAAACGAAGTCCGGTCGATACGTCGCCGACGAACTCGGCGCCCCGATTCTGATTCCGGTGTTCCCGCGCCCCCTTGAGGAGCCGGTCGACTGGACGCACATGATCCACATGCTCTGTGCCCGGACGATGCGGATCGACGAGGGCCCGCTCGAACGAGTCGACCAGCAACTACTGGCGATGATCGAGGACGCCCAGGAACGCCTCGCCGAACACGGTATTTCGGTTCCCGAGGAGGTCATCCTCAACGGGTTCTCCTCACAGGCGGCGTTCGTCAACCGGTTCGCCGCCCTACACCCCGACCGGGTCTGTTCGGTGTCAGCTGGCGGTATCAACGGGCTGGCTATCCTGCCGCGGGAGACAGCGGACGTACGCGCGTTCGGCGAACGACCCATGAACTACCCGGTCGGCGTCGCAAACATCGAAGCGCTGACCGGCGAACCGTTCGACCGGGAAGCGTTCCGCGACCTCGACCAGTTTATTTACATGGGCAGCGAGGACGATAAGGACGCGCTCCTGTATCCGGACGCGTGGACCGATCCGGAACTCCGGGGGATCGCGGTGCTCACCTACGGCGAGGACATCCACGAGGAGCGGTTTCCTCACTGCAAGGACGTCTACGAGGAGGCTGACGTGAATGCCGTCTTTCGGGTCTACGACGATGTCGGCCACACACCCGAACCGGCTCTTGACGATATTGTGGAGTTCCACGAGCGGTCGCTTGCCGGAGACGATATCGAGTCGATACGCGAGGATCTCGGCCGCAACGTGTAGTTGGTCTATCAACCTCAATCCAGGATCATTGATAGTATTTGCTCAGTCTGGAATGAGTTCCCTTCTTTGGACCCCCTCCAACGGGGTGAGCCGCGATACTTCCCGGTGATCACCCTTGCTACCCGCACGCCAATTTTATCGCCCCCTGACGGGTGCGGGGCGTGATAGAAAATTCTACTGCACTACTCATATAAGTCGGTCTCCACTACTAAAATAAGTTTTAAGTAGAAATGCAAACGATTACTTTACAATGGAAACGAACTCGAACGGTAATTCTAGTGATGGAACGCGGATATCAGTCGATATACCACTCGGAGACAGCCGCTTATTCAAGAGGGAAGCCACAGATGGTGTACTTCTCTTTTTAACCCGCCACTACGATGAGGCGTTTTCGATGACGGATCTCGCCCAGGCAGTCGACTATACGCGACCCACAATTACCAAGACGGTCGATATTCTCTCCAACAACGACCTCGTCGTCGAGGAACGCGACGGGTCGCGCCGGCTCGTGCAGATCAACCGGGACCGATTAATTCGACCAGATGATCCCTTCCTCGAAATTCCGCAATCAGAGTTCTACGCTCCAGTAAAAGGTGCGACAGAGGAGATCCTGGACGAACTTGACGGTGTTCTTGCCGTCGTTCTCTACGGGAGCGTCGCCCGTGGCGAGGCCGACCGCCGTAGCGACATCGACCTGTGGGTGTTGGTACGAGAGGATAGAGTGGGCAACCAGCGGCGGGCAAACCGTGTCAGACAGTCTCTCGAAGAGGACACGTTCGATGGTAATCGCTACGCCTTTGAGATCGACGTCGAGGGCCTGCAAGCCGTTCCAAACTACGTGGACGAACTGCGAGAAATACTTCGCGATAGCATCGCCGTCCACCAAACGCACGAGTTCGATACCGTCTGCAATATGGTTCTGCACGGTGATGTCGATGAGTGACCCAACCATCATCAGGGAGGCACTTGACGCAGCCGCCGACGCGTTCAACCAGGAGGGTCACGGCATCCCGACGCGAGAACCGGATATCGACACGGACACTGACTGGAAGACACAACTCACCAAAGGGTGTCGGCTTCTCGCCATCGTCGATGAGATCGAGGGAAGTAGCTACTATACTGCTGTCGTCGAACTGTGCTTCGGCATCATCGAGCGCTCGCTGGAGGCGTTCGCTATCGCTGAAGGGGGTGATTCGTTGCGCGACTTCCAGACGGATTCCCACGAACGGTGCTACGATCGAGCAGTGCGATTCGGTCTTTTCACGCGGGAGCTGACGCACGAACTCAAAGATCTGTATAGCGACAATCGGACGGACAGCTACTACGGCGGACGTCATCCGACGAAACGGCAGGCCGAAACGATACATCGGTTGGCCCGCGAAATCCACCGACACGTCACCGACCAGGTTCGCGAAGGCGGCATCTGTAACTGCGACTAGTTGCCGGGTGAGCGGGGCATCGATTTCCGGTGTAATTCATTACTCGCATACCAATTTTTATCGCCCCCTGACGGGTGCGGGGCGTTCTGAAGAATGTCCTGCGAGGAGTGACTCACATGTCGCTGAGAGATATCTACGAAAGTGGTTTCGACGACGACGATGGAAAGACGATCAACCAGACGCACTGTCTCGAATGCGGTGGTTCCCTCAGAACCGAAGGCGGTGAAACGGCGTGTACCGAGTGCGGATTGATTGTAGCGGACTGTCGTATCGATCACGGAGCGACGCCGCGGACGTTCGAAGGCGAGGAATCCAAACGCGAGCAGACGGGTGCGCCGATCACTCCGGCGAGACACGATCGCGGCCTTTCGAGCGAGATCGGTCGATACAGAGATGCGAACGGGAACGCGCTGTCCTCGAAGAAGCGCCGGCAGATGAGCCGTTTTCGGAGAGAACACGGCAGGGCACGCTGGTCGAGCAAGAAGAAGCGAAACCTCGCGACCGCCTGTCTCGAGATCGCACGACTCACGAGCGCGCTTGAGTTGCCGTACTCGGTCCGAGAACGCGCGAGCCAACTCTACAGAGACGCGAGCTCAGAAGACCTGATTCAGGGACGTTCGATCGAAGCGATCGTCGCCGGGTGCGTGTACGCGTCGTGTCGCTGTGGCGGCTACACGCGAACGATCGAAGAAATCGCAGGCGTGGCAAACTGCGGAGAGGAAGCGATGAAAAACGGATATCGCGTACTGAACAAAGAACTCAGCCTGAAAGCGCTCGTGCCGACGCCGAAGACGCTTCTCCCCCGACTCATCGCCGAGTTCGATGTCCCGAATGACGTGCAGTATCGAGCAACCGAACTTGCAGAGATTGCTACGGAGTCCGGTATCGCGAACGGCTGTCAGCCCTCCGGCGTCGCTGCTGCGTGTCTATACCTTGCGAGCAGCGAAGCCGAACGTTCTATCCCACAAGCTGATATCGCGTCGGTTGCGGGGACGAGTCCGGTGACCCTCCGGAAGCGATACACGGCGTTACAGGACGAACTTGACGACTAGTCTTTGAGCCATAATGGAGATTTTATAGGTGCCCTCAGACACTCTGTGTGTATCGCGCCCGCTCATACGAGAGCTAGGTGGCGGATGGTTTAAACGGGTTCGGGCCGCGGGAGCGCGATCGAAACGACGTTGCCGCGAGGGTCGTTTTCGGCGAAGCTGAGCTCCCCTCCGAGAGTTGACACGCACGCTTGCATGAGCGGGAGGCCGACGCCGCTACCGTGTCGCGTGCTGCTCGGTTCGAAGTCCTCATTGAGGACATCGATTTCGATATCCGGAATCGGCGGCCCCTCGTCAACGACTCGGACGACGCCCTGATCGGTCTCGTGATCGGTCGTGACGGTAACGGTCACAGAGGGCTGGTCCTCGTTGTCGTGTTCGATCGCATTTTCGACGGCGTGAGCGAGCGCGTAGCGGACGCTGGAATCGGCAATGACCCGAACGTCCGACTCGACGACGACGTCGATGTCGGCATCCGGATATCCCCCTCGTATCTCGTCGAGGACCGACCTGGTGATCCGAGGGAGATCCATGATCGTGTGTTGGGTCGGACCGGTGCGACCGATTTCTTCCAGCGTCGTGACGGAATCGCTGATGCCTTGAACGTCCATGGCGGCCTCTAGAATCGCCTCGACACTTTCCACCGAAGCGTCGTCCTCGACGACTGCTTCGAGCAGTTCGGCATGGCCCTGGATGACGTTGATTTTGTTCCGGAGATTGTGGCGGACGATTCGATGCAGTAACTGGATGCGCTGTTGTCGATCCTGATACCCCGCGCCCTCGTCGACCTCGGCGATTACGTAGTTCTGTCCGTGGATGGTTGTCGCCTTGAGCGTCACGCTGACCCACTGGAGATCGCCGTTCGCACGCTCGATCTGCCAGTCGAACTCCTGGGGAGTTCCATCGGCAACAGCCTGGATCCGTCGAACTGCCTCTTTGTGGGAAAAGTCGCGTGAAGGGGCAGTATACTCGCCTACCTCCATTTCCCGGAGTTCGGCAGCCGAGTACCCGTACAACTGCTCTAACGAGTCGTTGACGTCGACGATCGCACCCGTTTCGGGATCGTGAACGGCGATTCCGATATCCAGATCCTCGAACATCGGCGGGAGCACTGACTCACGGGTACTGATCACGCCCCAATTGTTGTGCTGAATTTGGTTAATTATAGCCCCAAAGTAGTTAGGGTGTTTGCGGGACGGTATTATGTCGCTCCTCTGCGTCGGCACTGTGTGACTGCTGACTGTCGGGACGGCCTCCAGTCTCGGATTCACCGCACTTGAACATCTGTACAAACCGGAGTCTGTTCGTGCGGAGATCCGCCTTCTTGTGGTGACCGATCACTACGAGGAAGCTCGTTCGGTGGTCGTGTGTCTGGATTTGGGCGCTAGTAGTACACTTGCCAACTCCCCGTGAGGGATGCAACTGCCTGGGACCCCAGTCTCCTACTACGACTTGGACAACCACTCACTGTCCCCGAGAAAGAGAACCAGCAACAAGACCACGATAGCACTTAACAGTAGCGTCAGCGTCGCAATCGGAATTGCTGGCAACGCTATGTTGCCCCCCACCAGAGCGACGATGCTGGCCGCAAGGCCAACCCCGAGACTCCCAGCAAAATGCACACCCGTCACTGGATACGTTCGCGCGCTCCGCCCGACGTCTTCCCCCAGCGTAATCGCGTACTCGGCCATATCCCACGCCATAATCGTGAACCCGACCCCCAGCAGCACCTGAAGATCACTTGGATTCGAAACCCACGCCAGGAGGGCGAGACTACAACTGAATAGTACGGCCGCGAACCCGTTGAATCCACGCGCCCACGACTGTCGAAGCGGAAATACGCCAAGTGTCACGAACGCTGTCGCGAGGGTTCCACCGAGAAACGCAATCCGCTCGAATAACCCACTCGGCGCGAGAAGTCCCATCACGAGTGCGAGACAGACTCCTCCACAGCCGATGACGACGAGCACACCACCGACCCACGGATGCCCACGGCGGCGAACTAACCCACTCCCCAGCAATAAGAGCGCGCCGACTGCTTCGACACCAGCAATCGACAGCTGGACTGGCTGACTCGCTAGCACACCCGTGACGCACGCCGCTGCGACGACGGCAAGCGCACTTCCAGCGTACGCTGGCTGCTGCACAACCGCCAACTTATCCATCAGAACCGCCCCCGTGCGTGCGTACCGGCCAGACCAGCGGGTCCTCCGGTGACCAATCTGCAACCAAGATATCCCGTTCCCGTAGCATCTGGACGCGGTTCGCACGTTCGACCCGGACGAATTCCCCACCGACGCTTCGGCCCGTCGTTACATCTGGGCTGACAACCGTGACGGCGTGTCCGCGTGCGTCTAACTGCTGTGCTGCCGTCTCACCGAATTCGTCGATGAGCGGTGAGAATACCACTACCTCGAGCGTTCCCTGCGTCTGTGCGACCAACTGCTGGACATCCACTGTTGGGGACGTCGTCGTCTCGTCGATGGGAGTCGGCTGGTCATACTCGTGGGCGCGTAGAAGTTGGTCGATCTCGGTGTATTGCTGCTGGCTTGCGCGTGGTGCGCGCCAGTCGAAGTCGGTTCCAAAGATGGCGACACCAACTTGCTCGTGCTGCTGTTCGAGCGCCCCGAGGACTTCTTGGGCGGCAGCAATGCAGTATGCGACCGCGTGCGGGTCTGTCGACGAGGCAGCACGAACTGCAGCCGGTCGGACGTCGAGACAGAGTACGACCGCTGTCCGGTGTTCCTCACGGAACTCGACTGTCGTGAGGTCACCCGTCCGAGCGTACCGCTTCCAGTTAATCCGATTCCTCGGATCACTCCATTGGTAGGCACGCGTCTGCTGGAACTCCAGTCCCGCCCCACTTGCATCCGCGGGTGTCTGCCCAGGGTACTGCCGGGCCTCCTGGCGCAACTGGAACTCCCGAAGGTCGACCGTACAGTCCAGTTCTTCACAAACGGTCGTCTGCTCGCCCGCTGCGACTTCCGTCTCGATTCGTGTCCCCCCGCTGATATCGTGAGCAATGACGGTAGCTGGAGTAAATTGGTGACTGCCGTGTTTCGCTGTGACAGTATATTGGAACGTTGTCGACGCTCCCGGTCGCAGCGTGGCCGTCTGCCGGGGCGTTTTTTCGATGACCGTCAAAAGCGCTGGGACGCCGTCGATGATCCGGAGGTCAGGAAGCGTTCGCGGCCCGGTGTTCGTGACCGTCACCGTGACCGTGACTGGGTCACCGTGGTCGGGCGTCGCATCCGTCACCGTCCGCGATAACTCGACTTCGAGGGGAGGAGGGCTGACGAGGAGTGGATAGCCTGCGTACGCGATGCCAAGCACTGATGCGAGGAAGACTGCGGGTGCCTCGAAGTACAGGCCGGCCGTCGTTGTGAACAGAACGAACGCGATGGCGACACGCCAACGGTGTGTCTGTTCGACCGACGTCATGGCGCGTCGGCCTCCGTGTCGTTGTGGCGCTGTTCGTAGGCGACGATTGCGGCGATCGCCTCGCGAGCGCCGTGCCGGAAAGCGAGTCTCTCGGAGAGACGTGCGTACAACTGGACTGACCGTGACGGTGGTGTTTCACCGAGGAACCACGCAGCAGTCGCGTTCTCCGTCCAGTCACCATGCCGGACGCGGTCGCTGGCCTCGTCAGTACTGATCCCTGTCTGCCGGTGAATCATGGTGATTGTGGTGTTCCGAAGCCGATCACGAATTGCATCTTGCTCGCTAGTCGACGTGTGATACCCGACGAACGGGTGCTTGGCGAGAGGCTCGATGTCTGTTCCTGCATACGGGATGTCGGGTGTCTCCTCGGGCTCGTAGTCGTTCGTGTCGTCGTCTTTCGGCTCGAGGTACGTCGGGGCGAAGAGTGTACTGCCGAGTACAGTGACGATGAGAAAACCAGTAATGACGAAGACGTCATCACGGGGATGGGAGAGTCCATCAAGAAGTGCTGGTTCGATGGTAGCGAGCCCAGTGATGAGGATTGCCGTGGCGATGAGGAGGAGTGCAATCAGCGTGGCCCAGCGACGGATTTGTGTCCGAGAGTGCTTATTCATCGACGGCCTCCTGGTGAGCATCAAGCGCATCGAGCGCAGTTCGGACGCGTTCACGGTGTGCAGCTGTTTCGGTGGCCGTTCCGTACTGGATGGCACAGAATGTCGAAGTGATTGTCTTGACAGCGTCAGCGGGGAGGCCACTCGCAATTGCGATTTCTTGCCACTCGGCTGGTGTTCGTGACGACGGCGTCCTGACCTCGCCGTCGATGCGACGAATCATCGCAACCCAGGCTTCCTGAACTGAGTCTGGGTCTGGAGTGGGCTGCCAGCCAGCGCCTGCGGGTTCTGTTGTTGAGAGTGTAGTGCTCGCGTTAGTCGTCTCACTTGACGATTGGAGGACGCGAGGGACGGCAAGCCGGTGGCGATACTGGTAGAGCAGCCCACAGACCGTAAGGAGGACAACACTCGCGATAATCGCGAGGCGGTACTGGTAGATGGATTGGAGAAGCCGGAATATGACCCCAAGAGCGGAGCCGCCGGAGATCTGTCCAGACGGTGGGTCAATAGAGAGACCGAAAATGGCGAGAACCGCGTTGATGAGCCCGTAGAAGAGCGCAATCAACGAAACGCCTGTGGTCGGCGTGGATGTCGGCGGGTCCGGCGTAGCGGTTGCCGAAATAGAGGGTTCGAGCGTGGCTGCGACGACAGCGATCAGTAGCATACAGAGGCCGATAGCGAACGCTGACAGCAAACGGCCATGAACGCCGGCGAGTCTTTGTCTCATTCGTGAGCGCGGCGAGATGGGATGGGACCGGTTGTGGCGACGACCCCTGAATCGGCTGACGACTGGCGAGTGGAGGGCAGGGGTGAGAGGGCTATGTCGTATTGTTGTCGTGAGTTAGTAGCATCATCAACACGGTTACATTTGAATGGTTCGGCCTTACTGGAACCAAGAGTTTTATGCGATGAAGAGGCGCAAAACCTCGGTCTTCAAGCCGTGGATACGCGCCGTCACTCAGTGATCCGTTCCCCCGATACCAGCAAGACCGGATAGTCTCGTTCGCGCACAAGAACTCCGCTCTTGTGAACGCTGTCTCTTCACTGCTCGCGGCTTCGCCGCTCGCTGAGGAAGGGGGCTTAGCGCCTATTTCCAGCTAAAATGACCCCGATGACGCGGTCAAAGTGATACACGGCGTTCTCTCATTGGCAATTACCATAGTCAACCTGAATTTCTACCTAGTTTTAGAAACCATGCTGTATACTACTATTTATGGATAGATATTAGAATATTAACGCTTATTTGATGCTGCTCAAAGTTTCGTACGAGCGCTGTCGTACACTCCGATCACGGTTGTCTTTGTGACGCCTATCGAGATTTTGCGGCTGCTCTCTCACTCACATGTCTGCTCCGACCTCACCACAACCGCAGTTGAACCGATCCAGTTCCGACAGCAACGATCGAGACTGTCCTCACTCTCGGGGCATCCTCAATACGCGCTCGCTCCTCGGTGCAGGAATCCTCTTGAGTATCCTTGCTGTCGATCCCGTGCTCGCCCAGACCAGCGGCGAAGCGTTCTGCGAGACGGACATGGCGCTGACGATCAAGAACGTCTTCTCGATCATCCAGTTCGGCGGCCCGCTGATCGGCGGCGTCGTCGCGCTCGGGACGACGGTCGCGATGACGACCGTCCGTCGCGCCGATCTGAAAAAGGAAATGAAAGAAGCGCGCAACCAGGCCGTCATCTGGGGTATCATCGTCGCCCCGCTGGGCACGGCGATCGTTCAGTTCATGCTCAACAACGTCGTCGTCGGCGCGACGAGCTGTGGGTTCTGAGCGGATGGCACGCGCCGTCACGGCCTGTGTCGTCGTCTGGACGCTCGCGGCTCTCGGAGGGTTTCCGCTCGCTAGCGCCCACCCACCCGTCGACCCCGGCCACGGCATCAACGAGACCACCTTCCCGTTGCTCTGGTCAGGTGATGTCGATAACGCTACTGGCACACCGACCAGTGGTGGCACAAGTACCTCCGCGTACGGTGAACTGGCGACGTACACGGACATCCCATTCGCCGACCCGCCCGAAGCCATCGACCGGTGGAATCGCGGTGAACACGCGGCGTTCCCCGAGACGTCACGCGAGACCTCCATCCATCCCGAACATGCTAACCTAGAGAACGGCGTATTCGTGAAAGACGCCTACGTCGAGGTCTTCGCAGTTTCGCCCTCGACTCGTGCGAGACTCTCGCCTGATGAGATGCCGCTGTACGTCGCTCCGGAAGGGCAGGTACTCGGAACGACCGACTACCGAGTCGAGACGCCGGCGACGCGTCTCGACAACGAGACGCGAACGACGTGGTCGGTCAGCGATCATGCGATCGACGAAACGCGCCTGTACGTCGACGGAACGCTCGAAGCGACACAGTCAGGAACGCATACGCCGTCGCTTTCCTATGACGGGCTTTCGGAACTCCCAGGCCAGACTCACACGCTGACCGTCGAGACGGATATCTCGGTGACGCTCAGACGGGCTATCGAAACGTGTACTGACGGGGACAATGCGAACGTCTGCGAGCTGGAACGCACAGCAGTCACGTTCCCGACCGACCGTCGGACCGTCAGCACCGATTTTGAAGTCGCGGTCCACGAGCCGACTGTTGCAGGCACCCGGACGCGCTATCCCAACGGCGATCTTGGCGTCGCCGTCTTCACGAGCGATCCGTGGCGTGGCTTCGACGTTGGAGCAACGACGGTCACGGGCGTCTGGCAGTTTTACTCTGCTCGTGATCCGTCCTGGGACACCCTCGTACACAGTACCGACGGCGACGATGAACGCAGTCATTCGTCGATCCATCCGCTTCAGGTCAGCGCGTTCCCGAGTGCGACGGGGCCGAGCGCGACGCCCCGCGCAACGAGTACGCTGCTGGATACCTACGGCATCGAACGCGATCCGCCCGGGCTTCCGGAAGACGTGGAACTCGATGTCGTCACCGATCCCTACACGGCGACGTACGGTATCGTTGCGCGGATCGACGCTGCTGATCGCACGCCCGAAACCCTGACGAGTACTGGACTAGTCAGCGGCGTCGAGGGCGACTATCAGATCGAGTCGTTCTACGAAGTCTCGACCAACGAAAGCACGCTCACGCTCGCAATCGAGAACACGACCGACGAACACGTCACGGTCAGCATCTCGCTCGAAGATGCCGCGACGGGTACCCCGATCAACACCACCGACGAGGTGGATACTGTCGTCGTCAACGGCCAGCAGGTCGACACTGACGAGACCGGTACTGCAACGCTCACACTGCCCCGCACAGCGGGTGGAATCACGGCGCGATACGAGCCGGGGTCGTGGTGGCGGACCTCGCAAGCATATATTGGCGATACGGACACCGTCTACGTCGAAGGCGGGACGCTCGCAGTGCTGCAGACGCTCTATCGGATGGCGATCCCGATCGTATCGATCCTCTTTGCGGTGTACCTGCTCGAACGAACGACCGGTTGGCGTATCCTGCGCTCCCGGAGGCCCTGACCGATGGGTGCCCTTTCGGAAGCGATCGTCAACGCCCTCGAAGAGTTCCTTCGTGTTCTCTTCGGACCGATCACCGGCCTCATCGAACGCTACGCGAACGACCTCGTCCGGGTGGTCGTCGAGACGCCCCATCCTAACGCCGTGTTCGGCGAACCGACCAACGGCGTCTGGCCGGGGATCTACGAGTACTACTGGGATGCAATCGTCCCCCTGTCGTTGCTCCTGTGGGGGCTGATGATCGGGCTCGTCATCCTGCTGGAGTCGATGAGCTACCTCTTTAGCAACTACCACCGCTCGAAACTCAAGAAACGAGCCGTCACCGGCTTGTTGGGTATCCTTTCGTGGTGGTGGATTGCCGCGCTCTCCTTGCAGTTCATGAGCGGCCTCGCCGGATTCCTGGTGCCGGACCTGAGCAACATCACGCTGTTCGAGACGCTGTCGTTCGGCGCGCTCGGCGTTCTTGGCTTATCGCTGACGCTACTGGTCGATCTGACGCTGTTTCTCCTGTTGGCACTGATCTACTTCACGCGCCACGTCGTGTTGTACCTCTTCGTGCTGCTGACGCCGCTGCTCATCGTGTTTTGGATTCCCGGCGTCGGACCGTTCTCGCTCATGTCCGGATTCATGAAGCGACTCGCGGGGTTCTACGTCCCCTTCCTGTTCATGACCGTCCCGGTCGCACTGTTGTTCCGACTTGGCGCGATCTTCGGGGAGAGCTTCGGCCTCTCGATGGGCGGACTGGGCGCATGGGTGACCGCACTCGTGATTCCCTTCGCGGCGCTGCTCTCGCCGATCATCCTGTTCTGGCAGGCGGGGGCGCTGTTTTTCGTCGGCGATCGCATCTCCCACCGGACATCCCGGAGTACAGCGGCATCGCGTGTCCAGACTGCCCAATCCCACGGCCAAACGGCAGCTCATGGTGGACAGAACTTTGCCCGCGGCCTCCGGGACGAGCCCGCACAGACGCCAGACGGGCAGACCACGTTCGGCTCCGGCCAGTCACGAGCGCACGCCGCAGGGTCGCGACTGAACGCCACTGGGACGCACCTCCACGACGCGTATAGCGACGGCGTTGGTGGTGGCAGCACTGCTGCCGAGTCGCCCGCCGAACAGGCTGGGCAGGGATCTGGGGGGCAGGGTCCCGGTTCACCATTGGCGGGCACCGCTTCCACTAGAACCGATGGGCAGTCCCCGATCACCATCGAACCCTCTTCGGAACAGTTCGACACGCTGCGAAACAGGGAGCAGCGCCTGAACGACTCGCCCTCACACCGAGACGACCCCGACCGCTCTCCGAGCGAGCGCAACGAGAATTGAAATGAGTACGAACGACCCAACGAAACGAATTCCGTCCTCCATCGGCACAGACACGAAACTATTCGGCAAGTACACGCTGAGCGATCTCGCGGTCGGGCTGTTCCCCGGCGTCGTGGTGATCCTCTTCACGCAAGTCGTCTTGCCGCCCGAAGCTAGCCTCGCGGGGATTTCTATCCAGACGCTAACGCTACCGGTCGCCGGCGTCGCGATCAGTGTCGGCGCGCTGTTCGTCTATCTCACGCCAACCTACACGACGAGCATGGACTGGATCGCGACGTTCATCGGCTTCCAGCGAGGCGAGAAACGCCATGCCCACGAGGAAGCGAAGGGGTACTCCTATCTCGAACGGGTCTACCCCGACGACGACGTTCTCGAACGGACGGATGGAACGCTCTTTGGGCTGATTCAGGTCGACCCTCCGTCGATGGCCCTTGCGACGAGCGAGCAGTGGCACGCCCAGGCAGCCGCGTTTTCGGACTTTCTCGACACCGTCGTCGAGTTCCCGATCCAGATCTACTCGACAACACGGGAGTTCCCAGTCGAGGAGTACCTCACACACTACGAGGAGCGGCGATCGGATCCGGACGTTCAGGCGAATCCACAACTGGAGTCGCTGATTGACGAGTACGTCGAGTGGTATCGGACAGACCTCGAAGAGCGTCGCATGACGATCCGCGATCACTACATCATCGTCTCCGTCGCGCCCGAGGAGGTGCAGTTCGAACGCGAGAGTCTCACCCAGAAGGTGGCCCGCATTCCGGCCCTCGGATTGCTCGTCAGAGCCTGGTTCGCACCGCGAGCCGAGGAACGCCACGAGGCGATGCTCACCGCACTGACTGGTCGGCTCCAGCGCGTCGAGTCGGGTATCCGTGAGATGGACGGCTGTGGCGCCCACCGAATCGATGCCGAGGATGCGACGCAGCTACTCAGCGAATTCTGGGCCGGTGAGTCAACTGAATACGCCGATCTTCAGTCGGCGCTACGGACGCGCCCCCTCGTTGGAGGTGCCGGCAAATGATCCGCTCGCTGCTATCGTCGATTCGATCCAGTGGCACGACGGATGATCCGGACGAAGTCGTCGAAGAGGATGACCTGACAGACGGGGAGGGTCCGGGAGCGTCGAGTGAACACACCGAACCATCTCCATCGCATGTCGACGCCACTGTCGAGCACGAAGCCAGCCAGCGCCCGCTCGCGGACGTCTCGTCGACCCACCAGTCGGTCGTCGCCCCTTCGTGTATCGAAGAACGTGCAAACGCTGTCCGAACCGGCGACACCTGGACGAAGTCGCTCTGGATCTCGGAGTTTCCGGACGCCCCCACGGACGGCCTCTACGAGACGCTGTACTCTTCACCTGAGACCAGAACGACGGACATCTCGATCCACCTCGATCCGCGCGAGACACATTCCACGCTCGACTCTCTGGAGAACCAAATCGAGGACCTCGAAGCGGACTACGACTACCTGAGCGAGAAACGCCGGGCGGGCGCCCGCGGCGTCAGGAAAGACCTCGACGATTATCGCGAGCTCTACGACGTCCTTCGGAACACCTCGACGCGGGCGTTCGACGCCTCGATGTATCTCACGGTGCGCGGAGACTCCCCGGACGAGGTCGATACGCGCTCGGTCGAACAGCTCGCGCGAAGCTCGCCGGCAAATCTCACGCCTGTGACACCCCGTTGGACGCAACTCGATACGCTCGTCTCTGCGAGTCCCGTTGGCGTCGACCGATTGAACCATTCGCTGGACGCCAAGACGCCGATGCTGAGCGGCGCTGTCGGCGCCATGTTCCCCTTCGTCGCAGGGACGTTCGCAGAACCTGGCATCGAGTACGGCACCTACGCGCTCAACGAAAGCCCGCTGATCCTCGATCGATTTAATCGCGAAACGGGATACTGTACGATGGTTATCGGAAAACTCGGCGCTGGGAAATCGTTCTCGACGAAGCTCCAGCTCGTCAGGCGTGCAATGTACGATCCGGATACCGTGATCGTCATGCTCGACCCGCTTGCAGGCTTTGCGGGTGTGAATGATGCGCTGGGCGGTGAACGCGTGACCGTCGGCGGGACGCGAGGGTTCAATCCGCTCGATATACAGGCGACGCCCAAGCACGTCCTCCAGTCTGTGTCCGACCTCGATCCGTGGGCCGAACAGATCTCGTGGGTGCTCACGTTCTTCGAGACGTTCTTTACGCACGTCGCGACGAATCCGCTCGACGAGCGAAAGCAGACACTTCGTCGGGCGGTGCAGGTCTCCTACGAGCGTCAGGGAATCACGCGTGATCCCGCAACGCACGGCAAGGTCTCGCCGACGATCCGAGACGTCATCGGCGTCCTCGAAACGTTCCTCGAGAATCCCGCGGCGTTCGGCTACGCGACCGACGCCGAACGCGAGAGCGTCAAGCACGACGCCAAATCCCTGTTGAAGGATCTCCGGCCGTCGTTCTCCGAGAACGGCGACCTCTCGAATCTCGCTCAGGAGACCTCGTTCGATCTCGACTCGCCGGTGATCTACCTCGATCTGCATCAAGACGAGGGGACGCGTGGGCGATCGGAGACGAGTTTGATGATGCAGGTGCTGTTCAACGCCGTCTACGAACGAGCGAAAGGGACTGAGAAGAACGTGATCTTCGTCATCGACGAGGCACACTATCTGATGGCTGACGCGACGTCGCTGTCGTTTCTGGAGACAGCAGTTCGTCACTCACGCCACTACGACCTCTCCTTGCACTTCATCACCCAGACTGGTGGCGAGTTCTCCTTGACGCCGGAAGCGCGGACGATCGCGAGCCTTTGCTCGATGACGCTGTTGCATCGCGTCGACGAAGAGGCCGAGAAGCTAGCCGAGTGGTTCGGCCTGAGCGAGCGCGAAGTGAACTGGGTTCGGACGTCCAAAGCGGGCAACGATGAGGATGGGTACTCCGAGGCGTTACTGGGGCTTGACGAGGAAGGCTGGTTTCCACTACGGGTACGTGCGAGTGATCATGAAGCGAACGTGATTGGTAGTTGATTATTGGGGATGGTCGTTCGCTCGAAAGAATCACACTACCCAGCGTCTCTGCGGCGTCGGCATGTCTGTGGTCGTCACCTCGTGGCGTGGATCTTTTGGATCCTACAAAATACTACTGGCAATGGCCAAACCACTAAGTTATAAGAAAATTTCATTTGAATAGGTGGTTTTAACTACATTTATATGGTAGTCACACTCATGGGGAAGGAAGAGGGGACCCACGACAGGGAACCAGTCGCAGCCGACTTCGAAGAGGTTGAGGAACGACACGCGGAAGTGGAATTCGAAGAGTTCAGTGAGGAAGTCGAGTTGGCGTTTCCCGAAGATACCATCGCGTTCGACGAGCTCTTCGACGAGAGTCCGTCAGCAACGACCACCAGCCACGAGGACGACACCTCGGACGGAGACGAGCATGAGCGACCGGAGCGGCGTGAGTCGTCGGAAGCCAGTTCGGACGACAGCGGTGGCTCGCTCACCGAGCAGTTAGTCGCCGAAATAGCGGAGGGCGATGCGTCCGACCAGGCGGTCGGAAATCTCCGCGAGGAGTTGGGAGTGACCTCACCACAGAACGTCCAGATTCGCCTTCGGCATCTGCAAACGCAGGTGAGCGACCTCACCGCCTACATCGACGCGCTCGAAGCATTCCTCGACGATCGCGGGTCGGCCACACAGGTGCTCGAATCGGTCGAGAGCGAACTCGAGTCGATCGACGCACGACTCGACGATCTCGAGCGCGCGCACAACGCCGACCACGACCAACTGCACGACCGTATCGCAACGGTCGAGGAGGGGCTCGAAACGCACACCAGGCTATCGGACGATCTCACAGATGCTCGGCGTCGCATCGAGACGCTCGAATCACACCTCACGGCTACTGACGAGACCGTCGACGCGACGACGGAACGCGTTGATACGCTCGAAGATGATGTGACCTCGGCGCTCACAACCCTCGGACACCGGCAAGCAAAACTGCAAGAGAAACTCGAATCCATTCAACAGACTCACCGAAAACTCGCACAGGCCCTTGGCAGTTCTTCGAACGAGTGAACTACCTACCCTAGCCTTCCCTACCCTACTTCGCCCGGGCTCTACAGACCCGCTCGCTCGTTGAGGACGGGACATTCACGTTAGTGTTCTGGTGAACTGTTGGAACACCACCGACTGTCCAGACGTACTTGTCAAGGTAGCCCTTATCGACGGTATGGACACGGCCGTCGTCTGGTTTCGGGACGACCTGCGGGTCGACGACAATCCGACGCTCGTAGATGCTCTCAGCGACGCCGACGAGGTCGTCCCGCTGTACGTCTATGACCCGCGTGGCTGGGGAGAGACGCGGTACGGTACCGAAAAGCTCGGCGGTCACCGGGCCAGATTTCGCCGTGAGAGCGTGGCCGACCTGCGGGCCTCGTTGCGAACCCGCGGCGGCGACCTGCACGTCAGGACGGGCCGTGCCGACGAGGTCGTCCCGACTGTCGTGAATGATGTCGACGCCGACGCGGTGTACGCCCAGACCACGCCCGGGACCGAGGAACTGGACGACGAAGCGCAAGTTCGTGAGGTGCTTCCGAACAGCACTGAGTTCCACACTCGCGTCACCCACACGCTGTACCATCCCGACGACCTTCCAACGCCACCCGACCGGATGCAGGACACCTTCACCCCGTGGCGAAAGGACGTCGAAGCGAGCGACGCGACGGTCCGCGAGCCGCTCGATCCGCCGGAACGAGTCCCGACGCCGGACCTCGAACCTGGCACCATCCCGACGCTGTCGGATCTCGGCATCGAAGCCCCGCCGCGAGACGACCGCGCAGTTCTGCCCTTCGCGGGCGGCGAGTCAGCGGGGAAGCGTCGACTGGATGCGTACCTCTGGGAACGGGATTGCCTCCGCGAGTACAAGTCGACTCGCAACGGGTTGTTGGGAGCCGACTATTCCTCGAAGTTCTCGCCGTGGCTGGCCGCCGGCTGTCTCTCGCCACGCCGGGTCCACGCCGAGGTGAACCGCTACGAGCAAGAGCGCGTTGCGAACGAGGACACGTACTGGCTGATCTTCGAACTGCTGTGGCGTGATTTCTTCCAGTTCCAGTTTCGCAAACACGGCGCCGCGTTCTTCGGGCCGAACGGCATCCGGGACGTCGAGAAGTCGTGGCGTCACGACCGGGCGGCGTTCGAGCGGTGGGTGTCTGGCGAGACGGGCGTCCCCTTCGTCGACGCGAACATGCGCGAACTCGAACGGACGGGCTACATGTCCAACCGGGGACGCCAGAACGTAGCGTCGTTTCTCGCCGACGCGCTGGGGATCGACTGGCGCTGGGGCGCTGCCCACTTCGAGGCCCAACTCGTCGATTACGACGTTGCCTCCAACTGGGGGAACTGGGCGTATCAGGCTGGCGTCGGCAACGACTCCCGGGACGGGTTCTTCGACGTCCTCTCGCAGGCCGAGTACTACGACGAGGAGGCAGAGTACGTGCGGACGTGGCTGCCGGAACTGGAGGGGCTTCCGCCGGAGTACGCCCACAGGCCCTGGCGCCTGAGCGAGGACGAACAGGCCACCTACGGCGTCGAACTCGGCGTCGACTATCCCCAACCGATGCTCGACATCGAGGCGCGTTACGGCGAGCTGCGCGACAACCGCTAGTCGCTCCCTCTCGCTCACTCCACGGTGACGCTTTTGGCGAGATGCCGGGGCTTGTCAATCGGACGACCGAGTTCCGCGGCGATCCAGTAGGCAAAGAGCTGTAATTGGATGTTCGCCAGCACGGCTGCGAGCACTGGCTCAGTCTCGGGCACCGTCAGGACGTGGTTCGCGTACTGCTCGACGTCCGAGCGCCCGTCGGTAACGGCGATTACCGGTGCTCCGCGAGCCTGAACTTCCTTGACGTTACTGACCGTCTTCCGTGCGCGCTCGTCGTCGCCCGTGACGACCGCGATCACGGGTGCGTCGTCTTCCATCAGCGCGAGCGGCCCGTGTTTCAGTTCACCCGCAGCGAAGCCTTCAGCGTGCTCGTAGGAGATTTCCTTGAGCTTCAGCGCGCCTTCCAGCGCTACGGGATGGTTGTAACCCCGTCCGATGAAGAAAAAGGCCGAGGCGTCGACGTACTCCCGCGCGACGTTACGGGCGTTTGAGTCGTCGAGCACGGACTGGACGTGATCGGGGAGCGTGCGAAGGGCGTCGATCTGATCGCTGTCGACCATGCCCTCGCCGAGCCACAGCGCGAACGCGTGGAGCGCGATCTGCTGGCTGGCGAACGTCTTGGTGGCGGCGACGCCGATCTCCGGGCCCGCCCGGACGTACAGCGCCTGGTCGCACTCACGAGCGGCCGTGCTGCCGACCGTGTTCGTCACTGCGAGCGTCCGGGCGCCGGCGGCGCGGGCCGTCCGGAGCGCCCCCAGAGTATCGGCGGTCTCGCCGCTCTGGGTGACGCCGATCACGAGGGGGCTCTGGCCTGCAAGCGAACTCCGCGTGTACTCGCTCGCGACGAACGTCTGGGCCGGAATTCCCTGCGACCGTAACGTCTGTGCGCCGTACAGCGCGGCGTGATAGCTGGTGCCACATGCAACGAGATGGACGCCGCCGACGTCGTCGAGTTCAAGATCGAGATCGACCGTGCGCTCGATGCCATCGACTCGCCCGCGGAGACACTTCCGGAGCGCGCGCGGTTGCTCGTGGATCTCCTTGAGCATGTAGTGGTCGTAGCCGCTCTTGCCGGCGTCTTCGGCGTCCCACTCCACAGTTGCGAGGGATTTCTCGATCGGTCGGCCGTCGGCATCCGAGATGCCGACCGTCTCTGGTGTAAGCCGCGCGAACTCGCCATCTTCCAGGTAGAGCACCTGATCGGTGTGATCGATGAAGGCCGGCACGTCGCTGGCGAGGTAGTAGCCTCCCTCGTCGACGCCGATCACGAGCGGGGAGTCCTGCCGGGCGGCGAACACGTCGTCGGCATCCTCGAATACCGCTGCGATGGCGTAGCTTCCCTCTAGCCGGTCGACCGCGGAACGAAATGCACTCTCTCGGTCCGCGCCCCGCTTCAGGGCCGCTTCGATCAGGTGCGGGACGACCTCTGTGTCGGTTTCGCTCTCGAACTGGTGCCCGTCGGCGCGTAGTTCGGCCTTGAGTTGCTCGTAGTTCTCGATGATGCCGTTGTGGACGACGGCGACGTCGTCCGAGCAGTCGGTGTGGGGATGCGCGTTGGCGTCGGAGGGCTCGCCGTGGGTCGACCAGCGCGTGTGGCCGATGCCGACGGGTGCGGCGCCCGGGTTGTTCTCCTCTAGGGCACTGACCAGTTCAGTGACTTCCCCCTCGCGCTTGACGACAGTGAGGTCTCCGTTCGAGAGCGCAAGGCCGGCGGAGTCGTAGCCACGATACTCCAGGTTCTCGAGGCCGCCGACAAGCACGTCACGCGCATCCTCCTGGCCCTCGCGTCCGATATACCCGACGATGCCACACATCAGCGACGCACCTCCGTACCCGCAGGCACGTTCTCGTAGAGTGTCACGCCCGCCCGGATCTGCGCTTCGGGTCCGATCAGTGTCCCCGGCTCGATAGTGACGTCACCTTCGAGGCGAGCACGGTCGGCCACGACGGCGCCGAGTCGTTGCTCCGTGAGGACGCGCTCACCGATGCGAACATCGGCGGGCCCACCGGTCGCGGTCGTTCCAGCGCCGACGTACCCGCCCTGACTGATCACGCAGTCTTCGAGCGTGGCGTTCGGACCGACGCGCACGTCCGCGTCGAGAACAGCGTTCTCGAGCACCGCGTTCGCGCCTACAGTCGTGTTCTGCCCGACGCAGACGTTCGGCCCGAGCACCGCGCCGGCCTCGACGACTGCGTCGTCAGCGACGACAACCGGCGACTGGAGCACCGCGCTCTCGTGGACGTGCGCTGACTCAGCGATGCCGGTCGCCGGATCGTCACTCCCCGACAGGAATCCGTGCTCGAACAGCTCTCGTGCGAGCGTGAGGATGTCCCAGGGGTAATTCGCGTCGGCCCAGAGTCCTTCGGTACGGACGGCACGGACTGTTTCGCTACGGTCGATCATCGTCTGAAGCCCGCTCGTCAGCGGGAGATCGCCCTGTTCGAACTCAGTGGCGTGCAACGCGCCGAAGATCGACTGATCGAAGGCGTAGATGCCGGCGTTGAGGCGATAGTCGCTCCCGTTACCGGGGCGTTCTGCGAGATCAGTCGCTTCGCCGTCCTCGATTGCCACCCCGCCGTATCGGTGAACGTCGTCACGATCGAGCGCGCCGAGCGTCGCCGTCGCGTCGCTGGCGTCGCGGTGAGCGTCCAGAACCTCTTGAACGATTCGCGGGGCAACGATCTGGTCGCCGTTGACGACGACGAACGGACCGTCGACGGCGTCTTCGGCCTGCAAGAGCGCGTGGCCGCTCCCGAGCTGGGTGTCCTGAGAGACGTACGTGACATCGGCATCGTCGTGCGTCGACCCGACGTAGTTCTGTACGCGTGAGCCGTTGTAGCCGACGACGACGACAATTTCCTTGATGCCGACCGCCGTTAGCGTGTCGAGAACGTGTTCGAGAATCGGGGTTGGTCCGGCAGGGAGTAGCGGTTTCGGCCGATTACGAGTAAGTGGGCGCAGGCGCTCCCCCTCGCCCGCGGCCAGAACGACGGCCGTTGGAGACGTCATATTGAACGCTTCTTACGAGTACGGGTACCTTAACGTTGCGTTACCCTAACAAATTTCGCGTCGGCTTGGATCACATCTGTTTTGGATGCCCTTTCCCAACGGAGGTTTGATGGATCTATTCGAATTGCTCGTTGCGCTACTCGCTGGCGTGCTCCAGGGCATCTTGGAGTGGTTACCTGTCTCGAGTCAGGGGAATCTCTCCGTGTTTCTCACGGCTGTGGGTACGTCGCCAGAGATTGCGGTCCAGCTCTCGCTGTTCCTTCAGGTCGGAACGACGCTCTCTGCGGCGATCTACTATCGTGACGATATCGCGTCGGCGGCCGTTGACGCCCCTAACTGGCGCCCGCGGACGGCGTTTTCCTCGTCGAACGCCGAGGTGTCGTTCGTCGTCCTCGCGACGGCGATGACCGGCGTCGTTGGCATCCCGCTGTACGTCACGCTACTCGATGCCGCGAGCGAACTCGCTGGCGGTGCGTTCGTCGCACTGATCGGTCTCTTACTCGTGCTCACCGGCCTCCTCCAGCAGACCAGTGAGTCCGTCGGGCTCGGTGATCGGGAGTTGCCGGATTGGATCGACGCCGTCTTGGTGGGTGCGCTGCAGGGGCTGTCGGTACTCCCTGGCGTCTCGCGCTCGGGAACGACTGCCAGCGGGCTGTTGGTTCGCGGCCACGACGGGCCCTCGGCGTTTCGGCTCTCCTTTCTCATGTCGATTCCTGCGGGGCTCGGCGCAGCCACGTTGACGATGGCCGACGCTGGTGGCCTCCCCGGTGTGAGTCCCGATGCTGCTGCGGTCGCGTTGCTGGCCAGTGTGGTCGTCGGGTATCTTGCGATTGACACGCTGTTACGGATCGTCGAACGGGTTCCCTTCTGGGCAATCTGTTATGGGATTGGCGGGCTGGCAATCGTCGGCGGTGGGCTCGTAACCGTGGCATAGGTCGGCAGTTAACTTCGCTGAGGCGGCAACTGCGTCAGCGCTGTAAAGAAACGGGAAGAGTGGAGTTCACTTAGGAATTCAGCACGAGCGGCTCGTACCACTCGCGGTTGTCCTGGTACCAGTCGATGAACTGCGCAACACCCTCGCGGATGTCGACGGTTGGCTCATAGCCAAGCAGCTCGTTGGCTTTCGAGACGTTTGCGTGGGTGTGCTCGGCATCGCCCGTGCGGGCCTCGTCGTACTCCAGATCCAGATCAGGTGCGAGTTCGTCACGTACAACCTCGGCGAGCGTCTGGATGTCGATGTTGTCCGTGCTGCCGACGTTCATGATCTCCCCGTCAGCACTGTTGTCAGTCAGAAGCTGCTGGTTCACCCGGACGATGTCGTCGATGTACGTGAAGTCCCGCGTCTGCTCGCCATCGCCGTAGATCACCGGCGGCTTTCCATTGAGACATCGTGAGACGAAGTTCGTCATCGCCATGTTTGGGCGCATTCGGGGGCCATAGACCGTGAAGTACCGCAGCGAGACGGTCGCGAGGTCGTAGAGTTCGCTGTAGACTCGGGCATACTGCTCGGCCGCGAGCTTCGAGACGCCGTAGGGGCTGACCGGGTTCGTGGGGTGATCCTCGTCGTAGGGGAGATACTCCGGCTTGCCGTAGACCGACGAGGAACTCGCGAGAACCACGCGTTCAACGTCTCCGTCGCGAGCGGCGTCTAGAACGTTGAGCGTCCCGTCGACGTTGACCTCGTGGGGCTTGCGGGGGTTGTCGACGCTCGTCCGGACTCCGGCCTGTGCGGCTTGGTGGTAGACCACGTCGGCGTCGGAGACGAGATTTGTGACTGTGTCCTGATCGGTGACGCTGCCATTGACGAACTCGTACGTTGCGTTCGCATTTCCGGCGGCTTCTTGAGCCGCTTCGACGTTGTGCTGTTTGATCCCAGTATCGTAGTAGGGGTCGAGATTGTCGAGGACGGTGACATCGTGGCCTGTGCCGGCAAAGCCCTCGGCGAGGTGGCCGCCGATGAAGCCCGCGCCGCCAGTGACGAGGATTTGCATTGGGGAATAGTGTCTCTTAGGCGAGAAAAGTGTGTTGGAAGAGCTTACTCAGGGCTGACGCATTCTTTCGTTGGTGGAGTCGTCGATCTCTTCAGATTCCTCTCAATGATTATTTTCACCCCTTTGATCTTCGTCCGGTAGATCGACTCTTTTCGGCGGATCGGGCGGTTCGAATGTTGAGAGCAGGAACTGTGCCGTTTTAGTATCGAGTAGTTCTTCCAACGTCACCGACGATCGGATGCTGATGGCGGCGACACCCAGTAGCCCAACGTGGACGACCGCGCTGGCGATCGAGAACGACTGGGCGACGAGCGTGAACAGAAGATGAGTGAGTATGGCAGCGGCCAGTGCGGCGCCGCCGACGCGGAGCGGGGCATCCCGGATTGCTACGTTGATGTCTTCTATTAGCGCCTTTGCCCGCGATTCCCGCCAAATCGGGATTAGCCATTCGATGACGGCGTCGAGCAGTCGGATGAACGGCCCAACCGTTCTGGTCTCGCGCAGGTCGATGACAATCACGTCCGGATCTGGCTCTTTGGTGAGCCAGCGATAGAGGTAGGACGATACGACGTACCGACGGCACTTCGCAGCGACCGCTGTGAGTCGGGAGTTCTCGACCGTCGTGGTTACGCGCCGTCGCGCGTTCGTCGCTCGTTCGACAACGGCGTCGGGCACGAATTCCGTCACCCGATCCGCTATCCCTGTCGCGGGCTTCGACGGTTCGGTCTCTTCAGTGCGCTCGGTGTCCGTCATGGCTGATTACTCGAGGTCGGTGATTTCCGAATCGAACGTTCGGTCGGGAAGATCGAGCGTGACGGTGTCTCCCTCTTGGATCGGGCGGCCGTGGAAACGTAGCGTGGAGTCGGTCTGGCGCGTCGCCAGGTCAACGGTGAGCGTGACGTCCTTCTGCGTGGGATGGTCGCGCAGGTAGATGTTTCCGTCGTCGCTCTTCAGTATGACGTCCGCTGGCTGGACATCGACAGTCTGGATCGTCGCGAGCGTCTCATTGCGCTCGGTTTCAGTCTGTCCGGCCTCTAGGCTCTCGGCGAACTCGGGGCTGATGTCTTCGAGCTTCAGCGTCGCGGTGGTCGTCGTCTGCTCGCCCGGTTCGACGGTACTCCCGCGGCGGGTGATCGATCCCGTCAGATCGTAGTCGCTGGTCCGGAACGCGACGGTTGTTCCGAGACTAACCTCATGGCCGGCGTATGTCGAAGCATCTCCGCTTTCGCTCGTCGCCAGTTCGAGCCCGACCAACACGCGGCGGGTGTTCTCAGAGATCGGGTACGCGGTGACGTTTCGGATGGTTGCGACCGTCTCGTTCTTCACACGGTGTTCGTCGCCGACCTGAATCGCCTCGGCGGTGGCGGCGTCGAGTTCAGTCTCGACGACAACAGGCGTTTGATTGATCTGGAGAGCTTCTCCCTCGTCGTCGATCGCCTTGATGCTTCCCTCGACCGAATAGTCCACTGTGTC
This sequence comes from Natronoarchaeum rubrum, assembly GCF_024494695.1. Next base: position 173,601 of record NZ_JANHDP010000005.1, read on the forward strand.
GACGGTGAAACTCTGACCGAGCTGGAGGCGATTCTCGCCGAAGATGAATCCGTCGCCGCTCTCGGTACCGGTAAGGCGCGTGCGGACGATCATCCGGGTGTCACCGCCGTCGCCATCCCCGGCGACCGGCGTCGCCTGGATGTCCGTAATTGTGAGATTGCCCGGCCCGTCGAGGTCCATCTCGTCGCCGGTCTGGACTCCGTCGACGATCTCGTCCGGCTGGTTGCCGAGATCAAGCGTTGCGTATTTTACAGTGGTGTTCGGCGTCGTTCCGTCGCCCGAGCTGTCGGTTGGTTCGGATCCGGCGCCGAGGACGAGGGTCGCCCCTGCAATGGCTACGGCAAGGACTACCAGCACGACGAGCGCGTCGACGACATTGACGAGGCCGAAGAGGTCGCCGTCCTCGTCAATGATCTTCATGATTCACCCACGTTGTTCATGCGGGATGACTTTTTCCGGGCGAGTAAAATCTTTCCCGATCTGACTACTGGTTGCGAGCGCTTGAGGTCTTTTGTGGAACGATATCATGACCGTATCGATCGTAGTAGATTTCACTGTACGACGCAGTGGTCAATAGTTTCAAAGAAGCTATAGTAGCCCGACACGCTTTGCTTAATCAATGCTCACTGGATGGCGCTACCGGATCGCCGCGGCGACCGGGGCGCTGTTGCTCACTATCGGGGCCATTTTCGTCGCGAACGTCCCTGTTTCTCAGGAGTTTGCGACAGCGTACGTCCCGCTGCTGGATCGATTCGGCACTGTATCCCAAAGCGGTATTCCCTTCTTCAGGATGCTCTCACTGACTACTCTAGCTGTTCTCGTCAGCCTCGTACCACTGTACAAACCCCGGCCGCGGCGGATATTGGATACAGTTCACATTTCGCTCAAACGCATCGTTGCCGCTGGACTCGCGCTTGCGACGGTCGGATTTTTCGACTGGTCATACCGTGTTCCGCGGACGACGCTTCTCCTGACGTTCGGCGTGCTATCGGTGGTCGTCCCAGTTTGGTTTGTCTGGATTCGACGACGGCCACACGGCGCCGGTGAGCGCGTGCTGGTTGTCGGTGACGATGCCGACCAGATCGAGACGATCGTGACCGAAACGTCGCTGCCGCTGCTGGGGTATCTCTGTCCGACGAGTGCATCTGCTGGGGCTGAAAACGGGGTAACTGCTGACGCGACTGCTCCTACAGCTCTCGCGGATGGCGGCGTCGAGGGAATAGAACGCATCGGCGGACTCTCTCGGCTCGAAGATGTCCTCGTAGAGTTTGACATCGACACCGTCGTATTGGCGTTCCACGAACCGGACCGCGCGGAGTTCTTCGGGGCACTCGACGCCTGTCACGACCATGGCGTCGCCGCGAAAGTTCACCGGGAGTACGCCAATACCGTCCTGATCTCACAGGATGCCGTGGATACGTTGGTCGATGTCAAGTTGGAGCCGTGGGACTCGCAGGATTATCTCTTCAAGAGGGTGTTTGATGTCGTGTTTGCCGGGGCTGCACTTCTGTTCCTCTCTCCGGCGATCGTCCTCATCGTACTCGCGATCAAACTAGAGGGTGAAGGCCCTGTATTCTTCACGCAGACCCGAACGTACCTCTACGGCAACACCTTCGAGATTCGCAAGTTTAGAACGCTCAAACCAGAGCCGGGGGGCGAGGTCGGTACGACGATCGAGGAGGACCGTCACACGCCGCTCGGTCAGTTCCTCAGAACGACGCATCTCGACGAACTCCCGCAACTGTGGTCGATTCTGGTCGGTGAGATGAGTGTTGTCGGTCCCCGACCTGCCCAGACGGAGATCGAAGACGAGTTCGAGAACGAGGCCGACGGCTGGCGACAACGCTGGTTCGTCAAACCGGGTCTTACCGGCCTCGCACAGATCAAGGAAGCCACGAGTAAGGATCCCGCTCGGAAGTTACAGTACGACCTTCAGTACATCCGCAATCAATCGTTTCTGTACGACGTAAAGATTCTCTGCCGTCAGCTCTGGAAAGTGTTCGAGGACGTCGTCGGGCTCGTGTGCGGAGAATGATCCTGCTCCACGGTCGTTCCATCTCCTAACGCCATAGTGATCGTCGATAGATCGTCCGGGAGTCCATCCTGTCCGTCGAAGACGATCGGGGCGTCGTTCAGAACGTCGTAGTCGAACGCGTCGTGATCGACGAGCAGGAGAACGGCATCGGCGTCGGCGATCGCGTCACGTTCGATCTCGTCAGTCGGTTCGAACGTCGTTTCGTTCACGAGTACCTCGTCAACGTAGGGATCAACCACGTCGATATTTGCGCCGCGTGAATCAAGCAACTCACAGATCGACAACGCGGGAGAGTTCCTGATATCCCCGACATTGGGCTTGTAGGTGATGCCGAGTATCGATACCGATGCAGACTCAAGGGACACACCGCGACCAGCAAGCGCGGTCTCGACGCGGTCGACGACGTGATTCGGCATGGACTCGTTGATCGCGTGCGCCTGCTCGACGAGGTTCAGCTGTTGTCCGTTACGACGGCCCTGCCAGGAGAGGAACTGCGGATCGACCGGGATGCAGTGCCCACCGACGCCGGGGCCGGGATAGAACGCCTGGAATCCGAACGGTTTCGTCCCGGCGGCTTCGATCGCCTCCCACGCGTCGACGCCGATCGCCTCGGCGTGTCGGGCGACTTCGTTCACCAGTGCGATGTTCACCATCCGGTAGGTGTTTTCGAGCACTTTCGCCATCTCCGCCGCGCCGGTCGAGTCGACCGGGACGGTGTCGTCGACGACGGCCTCGAACAGGGTCTTCGCGGCCTCCCGCTCCTCGTCGGTGTCGGCGCCGACGACGATCGGGATGTCCTCGAAGTCGTACGAACCGCCGGGGTTGATGCGCTCGGGCGCGAACGCGACGAGCACGTCCTCGCCCGGTTCTCGGCCGTTCTCTCGGAGCGTGGTTCTGATTATCTCGTCGGTCGCACCAGGGTAGACGGTGCTACAGCAAACGAAGAGCACCTCGCGATCGGGGGCGTTCGTCGCCACGCTCTCCGTCGCTTTGCGCACGGCGGACATGTCCGGTTCGGACTGTTCCACGCCGGTCGGAACGGCGACGAGGAACGCGTCGGCTTCCTCGAGCGCGTTCGCGTACGTCGTCGGCTCGAATCCCTGATCGAGCGCTCGTCGAACTGCGTCGTCGTCGACGTCTTCTACGTACGACGTGCCATCGCGGAGTTGTTCGACACGGTTGAGATCGATGTCAAATCCGACAACGTCGAAGCCCGCTTCCGAAAAGTGACAGGCGAGCGGCAGCCCGACGTATCCGAGTCCGACGACCGCTATCGTCGCATCTGCTCGGATGACCCGGTCGCGAACGCCGTTCATTCTGCTACCTCTGGAACTGCGGTCTTCTCTCTCCGCTCTGCGATGACGTCCTTGAGAATCCGATCGAGTTCTGTCTCGGGACGCCACCCGAGCATCGATTCGAGCTGCGATACGTCGGGTTCCCGCTGTTGTGGGTCCTCGAAATCCTCGTCGTAAGCGGCCTCGTAGGGGACGTGTTCGATCTCGGAGTCGGAGTCGGTGAGTTCGATCACGCGCTCGGCCAGCGCGTTGATACTGGTCGGCTGTGGCGCGCCGACGTTGAACACGTCACCGTGTGTCTCGGGCTTCTGGAGGAGCTCGTAGGTCGCGCGAACGGCTTCCTCGACGTGAGTGAAGCTTCGCGTCTGGGTGCCGTCGCCGTAGACAGTCAGCGGTTCGCCGGCGAGCGCCTGCTCGACGAACGTCGGAATGACCATCCCGTACTGGCCCGACTGGCGCGGGCCGACGATGTTAAAGTACCGACCAACGACGACCGGGAGATCCTCGGCGTCGTGGTACGCCAGCCCGTAGGCCTCGTCGACGGCCTTCGCGGAGGCGTAACTCCACCGCGGGCTGGTCGTCGGGCCGAGGACGCGGTCGTCAGACTCGGAAAACGGAACCGCGGTCGACTTACCGTAAACTTCCGAGGAGGAGGCGATGAACGTGGGGATGTCGTGTTCTGACGCCGCCTCGAGTACGTTCTCGGTCCCGACGAGGTTCGTCTGCAGCGAGTCGAGCGGGTTGTCGACGATCTTCTCGACGCCGACGGCAGCTGCGAGGTGGTAGACGCTATCGGCTCGTCGAACGTGCTGTTCTACGAGGTCGAAATCGGCAACGTCTCCGTCGACGAACTCGATTCTGCCCGACTTGGGGAGATTTCTTCTTTGGCCGGTCGAGAGGTCATCGAGGACGAGTACGTCTTCGTCCGTGTCCTCTATATAGAGATCGACGAGGTGGGATCCGATGAATCCTGAGCCGCCCGTGACGAGAGTAACCATTTCTTACCCCTTTTTCTGTTGAGCCTACTACTAAGTATTGGCTATTCTATCAGTCGGTGTCGTTCCTGAACGTTATCGAGGACGAGAGGCGGCCGGTTGGGCATCAACGCGTTCATAGGGGTCCATTAACTACCGATTCGTAGATGCGCATCCTCCGCGTCGCCCAGAAGCTCTATCCCGACACGAAAGGGGGCGGACAGTACCACGTCCACGCGATGAGTCGCGATCAGGCAGAGATGGGCCACGACGTCACCGTTCTGACGACACGCGACGACAAGTCGCTACCGCGGATTGAGGAAACGCACGGCTATACGGTCGTTCGCGTCTCTCCGGGGGTGACGATCGCGGGCAACGACGTGTCGCCCGCCGTGGCGCAGTACCTGTGGGGCGTCGACACCGAGTCGTTCGACGTGATCCACGCGCACTCGCATCTGTACTTCTCGACGAACCTCGCCGCGCTGAAGCGGCGACTAGGGGATATCCCGTTGGCGATCACGAACCACGGGCTCTACTCGCAGTCCGCACCCGAGTGGGTGTTCGATCTGTATCTGAAGACGCTCGGTCGGTGGACATTCAACCGGGCGGATGTTGTGTTCTGTTACACCGAGACGGATGAGCAGCGCCTGCGCGACCTTGGGGTCGAAACGCGTATCGATGTCGTCTCGAACGGGATCGACACGGAGCGGTTTAGACTTAAAGGACCGGAAAGTGATCTCATCGACAGTACCGGTCCAGTGGTGTTGTTCGTCGGACGGCTCGTGGATGGGAAGCGTCCGAAAGCTGTTATCGAGGTGTTCGATGATGTGCTGGAGGAGTTCACCGACGCCGAATTGTATCTCTGTGGTTCCGGTCCTCTGCGCGACGAGCTCGAACAGGACATCGCTGAGTTGGAGATTGCGGAATCAGTCACGTTTCTCGGTCATGTCCCCTACGACGAAATGCCCGCGGTGTATCGGAGTAGCGACGTACTTGTCCTCCCGAGTAGAGCGGAGGGTGTTCCACGGGTTGTCTTAGAATCTCTGGCATCTGGTCTTCCCGTTGTCTGTTCACCTCTTGAACAGCTTCACGATGTTATTGCGGGCGGTGGGGCACTCGTTGATCCTGACGATAAGAAAGCGTTCTCAATTTCTGTTATCGACTCGATCACTGGCGGTTCTTCACATGCTGAATTCGAGTCCACGTACGAATGGGAAAGCACCGTTGAAGAGACAACAAGCAGTCTTCGGTCTCTCGTTCACTGAATATATCCGAGATCTTCGAGGCGTTGCTTTGTCTGTTCTCTCATAGATACCTCTTTGTCATTCTCGGCGTGCTCAAAGGAAGCGAGCCACTCGTCTAACTTCGATTCTAGGGTCGATACTTGATCCGGATTTTCGTCCGCAACGTTCTCGGTCTCTTTCGGGTCGTCATCGACGTTGTACAGCTCAATGAGGCCATCGGATCCGCGAATCAATTTCCACTTCTCTGTTCGGACTACTCGGAGTGATCGATCGTACTCTCGGACTGACTCCGGGAGTGTCCCTACCCGTTGTTCGAGTGCTTCCATCGATGGCTGTGGCGCCATGTATTCGGCAAATGCGAATTCCCTGTCCGACGTGTTAGCGTCGGGATGGAGTGATCGTCCCTGTGCCTGCTCTCGGAATTTGGGTGCATCGATTCCTGCTGCATCTAGTAATGTTGGTCCGAGATCAGTCAATTGAACGAGATCATTGACCGTATCGCCACCCGTGAATTCTCCGCCATGGATTACGAGTGGAACATGAAGCAGGGTATCGTAGAGACAGTACTGGTGATCCATGAAGCCGTGATCACCAATGTTTTCTCCGTGGTCACCAGTGATGACAAAGACGGTGTCTTCCCATTCTCCGGCTTCCTGTAGCATTGTCTGGAGCTCATTGATCCGATCGTCTACGTAGGCGATTTCCGCTCGGTATAGAGATTTGAGAATCTTGAAGTCTCGTTCATCCAACGAATTTTTTCCGCTTATATAGGCCCACGCGTCTTGTGAGATTGACAATGCCTCTTCGTAGGGCACATCTTCCGGAAGATATCGTTCTGCGTGCGCCTTGGGCGGTTGATATTCTAAATGCGGTTCAAGATAGTTGATAAAGGTAAAGAATGGTTGTTCTGTCTCTCGGTTCGAGAGCCACTTCTTGAACCTCGAGTTCGTTCGATTTGCGCCATAATCACTTTGCTTGTGGATGAATTTTCCATAAACAGTGTTCGCCACATTTACAATTGGATTCCCCTGAATAATCCGGGGCATAGCTGCCAGTACTTGATTTAGACCTTCTTTTTCCCTTGCGATATCGCTCAAGTCGTTCTCCGACTGGATATATTGCCACCCTTTCAGAAAGTTGTCAAACCCGCGTTGGAATCCAAACTCCCCACTCACCCATGTATTATTCGAAAAACCAACTGTTTGGTATCCGGATTGACTGAATGCCTCACTGAGTCGTGTTAGATCTTCATTGAGATGTTTATGCCCAGCGTGTGCTCCATGTCGAGAGGAGTAGGTTGCTGTAAACAGGGCGGCGTGCGAGGGTAGCGTCCATGGAGCAGAGGCATAACTATTAGTATAGTGTGTTCCCGCATTCGCAAGTTCTGAATAGGTCTCGAATGATGTCTGTTCTCCAAACTCTTCGGCGCGTGCGGTATCCATTACAACGACGACAACATTATTTTTATTCATAACTATTGTCTCATAATGTCTTTCCCTTCATTTGCACCAGGCTGTGCATTGTGTTTAGTGCCTATATTCCCCCGGGCCGTATATGGGTTTGTCGTACCTCTATCTCAATTTGGAGTTCATTTCAAGAATGGTTTCACTTTGTGGATTCCATCGAACCGCCTCGATAATATTCTATTGCTGCCACTACTTGGTCTGGTCTAATTCTATCTTGAAAATTGGGGAAGGAGATCTTTTATTCGGTACTGTGATCTGGGGCCATCTGATGAATTCATATAAGAATCCCTACTGCTCCAATCTTCTCTTGCACGATCTACAGGCAATCGAATACTTTTTGATGTCGAACTGTGAATTTGTCTCAGTGCCAATTCGCGCAGTCTTCTTCCATATCGGATCCGAATCTTTCGGTGGCGGTTCCCAGATGCTTTGGCGTCTACTACAACGTATTGATCGGGACAAGTTTGATCCAGTAGTTCTCACTCAACGGAAGGATAAACTTTCTGATCAAGCCGAAAATGCCAGCGTAGACGTTGAAATCGTACCCTTCAAAGGGATTCTTGATAGCTACAATAAGACACTTCTCCAGATGTCGACGTTCAACCAGGCGAAAGCGAGCATGCGATTACTCCAATTTAATTTAGAAGCATTTTCTGTCTTATCTGAGGCTGATGTTATCTGGTGCCACAATATTCGAGCCTTGTTCACGATTAGCCCCTATGCAATACTCTCTCAAACGCCAGTCATTTGGAATATCGGCCTCGGCCTTGAGTCAGATGGCGTTCTTACGTATCTAAACGAGATCGGATTGTGGCTTGCTGACGTGGTGTTCATGGAATACGAGGAGCAGGCAGAGCAAGTGTTCACGGAACGACAGTATTCTAAGTTCGACGACGAGTTTGTCTTCTTCCACAAAGGAATCGACGTGAGTTCGTACTCGCCGACTCGAAGTCCCTCACCGGGTACGGACACGACCGTCATTGGGACGGCAGCTGTTCTCTCGGAGCGGAAAGGGCTTCAATATCTGATTGACGCTGTTGCAACACTTCAGAAAAACGGGAAAGATATTGAGCTCCGGATTGCGGGGGAGTCACCAGACAACAGCGAAAACGAATACGAGCAAAAACTACGGACACAGATTCAAAAGAACGATTTAGGCGATTCTATAAGACTTCTTGGATGGGTCGAAGATATGCCGTCGTTTTTCGACGAGCTTGACGTGTTTGTACTCCCATCGTTCGGGGAGGGTATTCCTGGCGCCGTTCGAGAGGCCTTAGCGATGGAACGTCCTGTTGTTGCAACTGACGTCGGTGGTACTAGTGAAGTCGTCCAAGACGGTCAGACTGGTATTTTGGTCGAACCTGGGAATGCGAATGCGATCGCTGATGCGGTCGAACGGATCGTTGATGAGCCAGAACGTGCAGTCGAAATGGGGCAAAGCGGTCATGAACTCATTGTTCGCGAACATTCTGTCGACTCGTACGTTGAGCGGTACGAATCTCTCCTTGCATCACTCGTCGACGAATGACCTCACGAACGGTGTCGAAAAGCACATACGGACCAACCTAGGTATAACACACTAGATGAAGACTGGGATCAGACACCGATCTGCTATTCTGGCGGTGTGTCTTGCCGCGTTCCTCGGTAGTCTCCTATTCACCAAGACGGGCTTGCAGGGTCTCTTGATGAGCGTACTCTTCTTGATCTGCCTCACGCCGACTCTCGTCTCTCTCTATCGTGGCCGATTCGATATTTTTGAACCGATCGTGTTTCACTCGCTGTTTATGTTTATGACCTCTATCGCCATCTTTGATCGCGTCTATCTCTCAGATCCATATCTCCTATACCCTGAATGGGTACAATGGAATTCTTCAACTGCATTTCTCATTCTCACGGTCCTTTATGTTGTATTCTACACGTTTGTTTTGGCGGGATATTATGTTAAGATAGAACGTTGGATGATGATACCAGAGATCCCCTCACAGGTTGATGATTTATCGGGGAACACTTTGAAGAAATTAGGACTTCTTTACGTTTTTATTGGGATGGTTTGCTATGTGCTACTTATTAAAGAATCACTTAGCTGGGATCTATTATATCTTTATTCAACAGCTGAACCTAGAAGTCAAATATTCGACTCTACAACGCATTTTATGCTTGGTTCTAGAGCAGTCTATGTTGGGTATTTAGTTTGGTTGACTGGAACACTTCTTGATGGTCGACGTACCGGCATTGTACATCTCCTTCCTATTCTACCGATCTTATTCCTCTTCTTGCTACTAGGTGGACGAGGACAAGTACTTCTTATAGTCCTTGTGACTGCCACCATTCTCTATTATGTACATATATTTGAAATATTTGAAACTAAGCCTCGCTATATCCGAATACTTTCAGACAATCTACATGACTATATTAAACTAGCGTTCCTACCATTATCCGGCATAGTACTCGGTTTCATGACGGTCTTTGCAGGACTGGCCCGCAGCTGGCGCGATACAGATAATCTATTTAACCCAGATCTCCTTGTCCAGATGGCAACATTTGGGATTCACAATAGCCACTTGGATAACCTTCTGGTGACGCTCTCGATCATCCCCGAAGATTCCGGATTCTTTTGGGGTACCTTCATACTACGAGTGCCCCTCAATTACATCCCTAGATCTATCTGGTCTGACAAACCTGTACTAACATCTGGTTCCTTGCTCCGCCGCTTATTTCTCCCAGATGGGACAGGCGGTCGGCCTCCTGGGATGATCGGTCGATTCTTCTTAGATGGTGGACCTGTAGCGATTCTGCTTGGGGCCCTTCTTTTTGGTCTTATACTACGTTTACTCTATTTACTCCTTCGAAGGAATCGCCATTCGCCAATTTTCCTGCTCTTCTATGCATTTATTTTCAGCTCGATAGCAACCCAAGGATTCCTGAATGGCTCCTTGTGGATGATTTCAAATCATCTCTTACTTCTATCTCCACTACTTGTACTGGGATACATTGAATCCTCACTGGATGAGTAATGATGAAACTAAAAGATAAAATTGTATCTGATGCTATCGTCTCTACGATAATAGCAGTAGCAAAAAAGGCACGTGGACTGCTTTTTATCCCACTTATTTCGTTCTATCTGGGGACCAGCTCCTTCGGTGTTTATACGCAACTTCTTGTTATCACTAATCTATTCTCCGGATTATTGTCATTCGGGTTGCAATCAGCGCTAATTCGCTATTTCCAAAAGTCATCCGGTCGTTCTGAGAAAGCGGAACTCTATTTTGATATCCTCTCGTTCACTCTCTGTGCTAGCACGTTATTTTACCTACTTGTTTACTTCTCATCCGCCTTTATATCGTCACTGACTCTTGGAACAACTACATATAGTTCTATCTTTCAACTTGGTGCTTTACTCATTCCAATAAAAATAGGGCTAATGGTGTCCCAAAACTACTACCGGGCGGAAATGCGGGTCAAGGCCTATTCTCTCATCGATGGCATCAAAACGTATGCTATAATTGGTATTGTTTCCTATATCGTCATATTCCAGTCTGCAAATCTAAGCAGTATAATAACCACGCTAGTTATGGTTGAGGGATTATTTTTCCTCATAATACAGTTTGATATTGTACGTAGTATTGGGACTCATGTACCGCGGTTTACCACTATCGAAAAGAGTCTACGATACTCTATTCCATTTATGGTTAGTCAAGTTTCTAGTAACTTTTTGAGCAAAGCTGACCGGTTACTAATTGGATATTTCCTTGGTCCAACATCTGTTGGCGTGTATACTGCGGCTTATAAATTAGCAAATACTATTCTCCTATTTGCCTTACCTATCAATAGTTCATTCTTCCCTGAATTTAGCCGCCTCTGGGAAGCTGGTAAGAAGAGTGAAGCGAGGAGTTTCCTTAATTCAGGTATCAAATATTTCCTCATTCTGAGTTGCCCTTCAATCGCTGGTTTCTTTCTAGTCGGAAACAATCTTCTCCATTATCTTATCCCTGCAACCGAAGCCAGTGATGCAGCGATACTGGTTCCTTTCCTTGGTATTGGTATTACTTGCTGGGGCGTTATACGACTACAAAGTAGCCTATTTTTCGCCGCTGAGATAACAAAACCGATCGGGCTTCTTCGTCTCTTCGGTGCGTTACTGAATGTATTCTTGAATATAGTATTGATACCGGCATTTGGTCTATTTGGTGCAGTAATAAGCACAGTTGCTTCTTACTTTGCCGTAATGATTATAATATTATATTTGTCTACTGATAGTCTAGGTATGTACTATGATCCTATGGACCTCGTTAAGATCCTTTTCTCATCGACTCTTATGCTATCCATCTTTCTCTATATAGATGTACAAGTTCTACCCTTGGAAATAGTAACTGCAGCAGTTATATATTTCATAGCGCTGTATATAGTTGGGGGGATTTATAGAAGTGAGGTAAAGGCTGTTCTTTCCCCTTTGTACTCAATTATCAAGTAGATAATTCGTCCATATAAATACTTACATATGGCTGTGATACGCTTTCGTAGGAGAATCTATTCTTGGCGATTTTCTGAAGATCATCACCGATTTCGTTATCGTGAATCGCAGCACAGATTCCCCTCTCCCAAGAATCCACCTCGAAATCAACTAAGTACTCTGTCTCTCCGAGTATCTCCTCAAAGGCTGGGATTTTGGATGCAACCACCGGCGTCCCTGCAGCCATCGCCTCACACAGAGCGACCCCTTGACCTTCATGGAGCGATGCCAGAGCGAAGACATCCAACTCATGGAGTAGTGCGTACACCGACTTTCGCTCGATTCGTCCGGTAAACAGGACAGCATCTTCGATTCCCAATTCGGTTGCGCGGTTGCGGAGGGCCGCTTCGCGGCTCCCGTCGCCCACTAGTAGAAGTCCGATGTCTGGATATCGGTCCGACAGCGTAGCGATGGCCTCCAGAAGTAGGTCCTGATTTTTGACTCGTTCAAGTCGTCCGACGCACCCGACAACTGGTGATGCACTCGCCACGAATCTCGCGATCTCGTCGGGAAGGGGCTCTCCACGCCGTTCCACTATCGCTTCGGTGTCGATCGGATTGTGTATTATTGTGCGTCGTTCGCTTGGACACGTCACTCTCGTCCACCGACTGAACGACTGTTCTACCGCAGATGAAATCGGAACAACGTGATCAGCGAGGGGTAGCGTCGCCTGGTTGAGGAACAACTGCTTTCGGTTGTACTGATCCTTTGCGTGAACTGACTGTTCGGTCGACACGATACACGGCGTCCGTGCGATCGTCCCTACGATGCGTCCGATCACGCCGGACCGGACCAAATGCGTGTTCAGAACGTCGACATCGGTGAGTGTTTGATGAAGATCTCTGAGAGCGACTCTGGTCGGTTTCGTGTCGAACTCGAATCTAATCGGCGTCGCGCCGACGGTTTCTAGTTCTGCGATCACTTCGTCGTCAACTCTACTGTCGTCTCCTGCTAACAGGCCTCCGGCGAACACGTCAACGTCATCCGAGAATCCTCGGGTGAGGTCGACAATGGTATGCGGAATCGCGCCACTTTTCAGGTTGTTCGTGAGGTGGAGTACTTTCAGTGACATTGAGACTTAGTCAATATATCCCAGTGCTCGAAGCTTCGACCTGACCTCGTCATCATCTCGATCGACACTCGTCGGTCTCTCTGGATCGCGAGTTCTACGATCGTTCGCAGACACCGTGTACCAAGGTACTTTCCTGACACTCTCCAGTGGGTACTTCCCGTGCCCGTAGAAGCCGTACTCTCCCATCGCGTTCCCATGGTCGGCACTGATAACTGCCCTTTTTGCATCAACGTTGTTGAGCAGCACCTCCACCTCTTCGAGCACGTATTCGAGATTCAACCGGTACGCTTCCCAAACACGTTCTTTATCGAGTTCGCCCCGGCGAAGTCGGTCCCATACATTTCCTTCCCATTTCGATCCAATCCGATCAATGTCGATTCCAGAACCGATCTCCGGACACGGAACGGAGGGGAAGTGTGGTTGCATGTAGTGGACGATCATCCGCTCGGCATCCGAACTTCGCCAATGCCAAATCCCCCGATCGGTGAGTTCTTTTGCCGGGACTGTCCCGGTTTCGTCGTTCCAAGTGGTTCGCCACACTTCGTCGAGCTCGGCGAACTTGTCGGCCGTTTCGATGAATTCCGTGTGTGGATTTCCCGTAACGTATATTGTCTTGCCCATTTCCGGTGCGACGTTCCGGGTCAACGTCCTGTTCATCCACCCGTATGAGGCCCCACTGGGAGAGTACACTGTTTCTCGCTCAGCCGCTTCGAGGAAGTCGTATTGATCCACCACTGCTTCGATGAGATCCACGCGGCACGCATCCAGAAGCACGAGGATGTCCCACTCGCGCTCGAACGCGTTTGTCCATTCGTAGTCAAACCTCTCCGGAAAGTTATCAATACAGAGGCGCTGGTATGTCCGTAGACCTGCCCAAGATATCCCTTTGTGTTTGTCAGTGTACAGTCGGTCACCCACCTCCGCAACGAAATCGGAGAAAGAATCGAATGACGGGATGAGCGGCATTTTCTGACTCTCTGTGCTTTCTTGGCCAATAAAACAGTTCCGCATTCAGGCTATCGTAATTTGAGTAAAACCGCTTGGTGGTTCACGGCTTGAACGTATCCGATCGAGCCCGGACTATTGTCCGCATGAGAGTCTCTCCTCTGCCGTATTCCTGTAAGGTTTCACGGACTCGCCACGACAGCGAAACTGTGGACGGTGAGACACAGAGTACCAGCCCGACTGTTATTCCTTCACTCTAACTACACTTCCGTTCTCTATGTCGTCGGCCGTGACGGTCACTTGTTGGTCTGCGACAGTATAGTCGCCAGGGTACGGGACAACCACCTCAAACTGCCCATTTTCGTCTATTTCGGTCTCCTGATCGTATGTGAACGACGTTCCAGAAACGCTGACGTTAGTCGTGACGACCATCGTCTCATTGGTCGTTACTGACCCGTTGATAGTTGCTCCCTGAACTAATGCGTACGCTGCCGTGGACCGGTCGTTGTCTAAACTCACGAGCTGGAAGTGCGACAGATCTTCACCACTATCTTTCCCTCTCTCAAAGCCTCTGAGCAGGCGCTCGTAAGCACTCCCGGATATGGCAGGGTCATCGTTCTCCGTCACTACCACATAACCCACTCGCCCGTCAAATTCCCTGTACTGTCCATCTGGGTCCTCGGATGCTATTAAACTTCCATAGTTGTCTTCCGCATATCCATACCAGCTTGATTCACCGTTCACGAAATAGTTGTACATCCGATTATCGTCCCAACTGCTCAGAACGTAGTTCTCGGGGTATTCTCTCCCCAAATCATCTGAGTGCTCCTCAATAGCGACTGCCGTTTCGTATGCTGAATCGCTGTAGGTGACCTGACTCACTAATGACGGGACTAACAACATTCCAAGCCCTGCAAACAATACGAAGAGACCAGAAAGATACACGATTTTACCTCGTTCGTCAGGTACTGCGATCGATACCGTAGGTCGTGATGAGGTTGCCGCTATCCCGTCCTTGTTTTGGGTTCTTAGCGGGCCCGGTTTTCGTGCTAAGTCTACTGCTGACAGTACGTACACTAGCCCGATACCTCCCAATATCGCCACGAAGAGCGAGAGCTGTCCAGTAAAACGCATTTGGATACCTGCGAGAACTGTGAAGTACCAGCTAAATACTGTTATCAGTAACCATCCGGGCTTGTAGTGCCGATACGCTTTCAAAGTCGCCCAACCTAACGGTACTAGCGCGAGGTAGAAGGCTAATCCTGTCTGGGTTAGCGGACCGAATATGAATCCATACTCTGCTGCGAACAGCGACTGCGCCTCGGTACCCGCTTCACGGACGAACAAGTCGTTGACACGCCCACGCAACTGTATGACTTCGTTGGGACGGAGCATTAGAAATAGCACCAGTCCGCAGATTGTCCCGATCAACTCGATACCGAGCATACTGGAAATCGGCCATTCGAAACGGCGCCAAAGGTCCCCCAAGACCATCACGGCAATGCACCCTCCGAATACCAGCCCTGGTGTGTACGCCACGAACGTTTCGTGCCACCCCCACCAAGCGTGGAAAAAGTACGAGAGTCCAGCCCCGATCCCCAGCCCCACTAACACAGGGAGATTGGCTGCTATCGGTGAGATATTCTCTCGGACGTCCATCGCAGCCCGAAGTCCGAGATATCCCGCCACTGGAATAAGCACTAGCGGCGAACCTCCCCACGAATGCGTTGAGAAACTGACGCCTAATCCGAGCCCGACAACCGCGAAGGGCATCCACCTATTGGCTAGGTGTTTTTCAAGGGCGATTTTATCTGCCATCTCCCCCTTTCGGTGTCTTTGGAGATCAACGGCTAACCATGTTAGCGCCAGCACCATCACGCCAAGCCAAAAATACTGATAGGTCTGATGGTCTATGAAACCAATGCTAGTATAGACTGCATGGGCTGGGGTCGTCGCCAATATAAGTACTGCCGCAATGCCGACACGGGAATCGTTAGTCAGTACTGTCGCAAGTTTGTACAATATGATGCCAACAGCGAGGCTGGCAACTACCGGCAGCCACGCTGCGACGACTGTTGCAGCAGTCTGACCTCCACCCAGTAGTTCTGCGATAAACCAGTTTGAGGCATGGGTGAATGGTCGTTTATGGCCTATTTCCTCCGGCATATTCGCGATCACGCCCCAGTCAGTCGGCCCGGAGGATCGCGCCAGCAATTCCTCCATCCAGTACCGGAAGTAGTAGGGATCGTTCCCCGGCGAGATCACGTGTTCCTCGCGCATCACCGACCCGTACGCCGTGATCCGCATGACGAACAGGAAGGCGAGCGCGCCGGCGAGTCCGGCCATCGCTCGAAGGTCGACTGAGATATCGAAGTCGAAATCGAAGTCCGCTCCGAACGAGTTCTCCTCGTCAGTCCCCACGGATTCCCCCGAAATGGCCGCGGCGACGGCATCCGGATCGGCGAGCTGGTACTCACCGTCGGCCTTCTCGACGACCCCCCGCGAGACAAGTTCGCCGAAGGTCCCCGAATCAGCAGGAATATCCTCGAACGTCCACGTCTCTCGGTCGGCATCAACTTCCAGTACGGCTTCGAGGGTATCCTCGGTGTTGGGGCGGTCGTCCAGAAATGAGCGGACGGCCTCGCGAACGGTCGACGACTGGCCGGCCTCCGGTGGCATTGCTACAATTGGTTATAGCCGGATGTGATGGGCTTTTCGCTTGGAGTGTGATCCGTCGACGGTGATGTATCGCAAACGAACGGCTCACTGCGTCGCCACGTCCGTATTCCCGAACCAGCGCCGATCACAGAACCACACAGCCCCTGCAACGAGTACCGCTCCGACAGCCATCCACCAGTCAGCAGAGACGTACAGGCTCGGCGTCGCGTGGCGCCACCACGTCACGGGGTAGAGCCACGCCGCGGCCTGCCAGTCCGCCCAGGCCTTGACCGCGTCGATGAGGAGGTGCGTTAGGGCGCCGCCAGCCAGCACTGCGAACGCGTAGCGACGCTCGCGAGCGAACAGCGTCGCACCGATGCCACAGAGAAACACGGCGCCGCCGAGCGTTGAGAGGGCGTCGAAGCGGAAGCCAACGCCGAGCACCGACTCGATCCATACCTCGGAAACGAACATGCCGATCCGATTCAAGTCGGGCACCATCGAGCCGATGGCGCCGATCGCGACCCACTTCGGCGTGAGCCGCTCGACGTACCAGCTTATCACCGTGAACGTGGCGTACGCGACGAGGACGTGCGTGAGTAGATCGGCCATCAACGATCACCCTCCTCGCGAGGAATGATTGCCAGTCGCCTGACGCCGATCCGCCAGTGGCTGAAGAAGTAGCCGAGCGCGAGCATTGCACCGACCAGGGAGATACCGAGCTTGTAGTACTGACTCGTGCTGTCGGGCGTCACCACGACGGTCCTGCTGGCGTCCATCGTCCGGTCAGCGTGCAGCGTGCCGTACACCTGTATCAGACCGCCGGGTGAGACATTGCCGCGAAATCCGTGTACCGTCAACTCGGCGACGACCTCGTCGTTCCGATCAAGCACGTGGATCACGGCCCGTTCGCCGTCGACGGACTGCACTTCGCCGAACACCAGCGCCTCCGATCCGCTGTAGGACTCGAAGTCCTCGTCGAATTCCTCGGCCGTCGGGTGGGGCCACCGGTCCTCGTAGACGGTTCCGTAGTGGACACAGAGACCGACGGTGCCGAGAAGAAGGAGCCCGCACGCCAGCATCCGAACGTATCGGTTCACGGTTGTCGTCCGTCCGTTCGATGGACGACCGACTTGAGAGTATCGACGTCACTCGGGTCGTCAGATCGGCTGTGGGGCACCTATGTGTTCAGACCAATCGGTGCGTCCGATTCGCGGTACTCCCTTGCTCGCGCTGTGTTAGTGAGTGAGCGTCTTCGCCCGACGCCGTTGGTCGCCCGTTTCGGACGCTAACGTTTCGGCCTCGTCGGCCGCCTCCATCGCCTCGATGATCTGGTCCGCCACCTCCGGCTCGTCTTCTAGGTCGACGCGCTCGAGGGCGCGTTCGAGCCGGTCGGTCGCCGTCGACAGCAGGGCCGCCGCACTCCGTTGCGATGCTCCCCCCGCGGCGTGGTCGGCTCCAGCCATACACGGGATTACCGGTATTAACTGGTTAGTTATAGTGTCTTTACCGCTTACTTGCACCACCGGTCTACCGGGCTGTCTCAGGCGTCGGGACGTGGCATCGTCTCCAGCTCTCGAATTCGAGCCGTCTTCTCGACGGACTGGTACTGGCGTCGCCATGCATCCTCCGGAAACAAGCCATCGTGATCTCGGTAGATACCGTCTCAGACTCCAGCCTGGAGATTGAATTTATCTGAGAAGATCAGCAGCGCCGATAGCGTTATAGATATGAATACGGTATGAGTATGTATGGCCGGCGCAGAGAAACGTACAGTCGGTGAACGCGGCCAGGTGACCCTCCCGAAAGAGTTCCGTGAGGAGTTCGGTCTCCACGGCGGCGACGAGGTTACGATCCGGAAGGAGTCGGGACATATCATCATCGAGAAACCCATCTCTCGTGAAGATCTCGCAGAGGGGTACCGTCGCCGCGCCGACCAGCATCGAGCGCTGACTGACGAGATGGCTGATGTCTCACAGGAAGCTGATGACAGTCTCGGTGACGTGCCGGTGTGGTAGGTGGCGTCGATGCACGTTCACCGTGGCGATATTGTCATCGTCGAGGTAGACCCAACACGAGGATCCGAACAGCGTGGCACACGCCCCTGTCTCGTCGTCCAGAACGATGTCGGCAACGAGAACGCCCCGACGACGATCGTCATCCCGTTCACGACATCCTTCAGTGATGAACGCTATCCGTTCGAAGTACTGGTCTCTGCCGAAGAGTGTGCACTGCGGGAGGATTCGGTCGCGGTCTGCAGTCAGATCCGGACCGTCTCCATCGACCAGCGCATCTCCGATGTAATTGGATCTATCCCGGATGACCGGATGGCAGAGGTCGATACCGCACTCGAGTACAGTCTCGGGCTTCGTGATGTGTAGTGAGTAGGTCAGCTCACGTCGCTACCAGGTCAGTCCTTCGTACGTGATCCCTTCGTGCCGATCAATAATACGTCGACCGTCCACCACGACGGGATCGGCCATCGCGTCGAACTCCTCATCGAGCGCCGCGAACTCGTCCCAGTCGGTCACGACGAGCGCTCCCAAAGTCCCTTCCAGCGCCGCGGCAGCCGAGTCCGCGTACTCGATCTCCGGGAACCGCTCGCGCATGTTCTCGGTCGCCACCGGGTCGTACCCAACCACGTCGGCTCCACGATCCTGTAGCCCTTTGATCACCGGGATCGCGCGCGAATTTCTGGTGTCGTCCGTCCCGGGCTTGAACGCCAGGCCGAGCACGGCGACACGCTTACCCTCCACGTCGACGTGCTCGTCGAGCAACTCCAGCATCCGTTCGGGCTGGCGGTCGTTAACTTCGACAGCGGCTTCCAACACCGCAGGATCGTACCCGGACTCCCGCGCGGCGGCGATGATCGCGGCGACGTCCTTGGGGAAACACGACCCGCCCCAGCCGACGCCCGAGCGCAGGAAACGCTCGCCGATGCGGTCGTCGAGGCCGATCGCGTCGGCGACCTCGTAGGCGTCGATGCCGAACTCCTTGCAGACGTTCCCCAGATCGTTGATCAGCGAAATCTTTGTGGCGAGGAACGCGTTGTTCGCATACTTGATCATCGTTGCCGTCTCAGGATCCGTCCGCACGACGTGAGCATCGTGGTCGGCCAACAGCGGTGCGTAGATCTCTTCCAGCCGTTCGGTCGCCCACTCCGAGGTGGTCCCGAAGACTATCTTCTGTGGGGCTAAAAAGTCCTCTACCGCTGTCCCCTCGCGCAGGAACTCGGGGTTCGTCGCGACCTCGATGCGCCCAGTCACGTCGCCAGCACCCTCGGCGACGGCATCGCGGATCGCGTCGATGCTCGGCGGCGTGATCGTGCTCTTGACGATTACGAGATGGTCGCCGGCGTCAGCGAGTGCCTCGCCGGTCATCTCGGCGGCGGCTTCCAGCGGCGTGACGTCGATGCTGCCGTCCTCGCGCGAGGGCGTCTGGATCGCCAGGAACGTCGCGTCTGCCTCGGCGACGTTCTCGTACAACGTGGTCGCACGAAGGTTCTCGCCAGCATGTTCGGCGACCAGCTCGTCGAGTCCGGATTCATGGATCGGCGGCCGTCCCGCGTTCAACTCTGCGACGACATCCTCGTCAATGTCGATCGCCGTGACGTCGTGGCCAAGGTCCGCGAGACAGGCCGCGAGCGTCGTCCCGACGTAGCCGCTGCCGACGACGTTGATGTTCATTATCCGAGATGGGTTGCTCGGGTCGCATTAACGTTCCGTACTTAACGTCCAGTAGTCTTCTGTTCTCAGTCGCTTTCTGTGCTATAGCACAATGACACGCAAAGATTTTATAGGTCAATTGAAATCAATGGGGTATGCAAGCCGTTGTTCTCGCCGGTGGCGAAGGGACTCGCCTTCGGCCGCTCACCGAAGACAAACCCAAGGGGATGGTCGAGGTCGATGGTGAGCCGATTCTCACTCACTGTTTCGAAGAGCTCGTCGAACTCGGCGCCGAGGAGCTGATCGTCGTTGTCGGGTACAAGAAAGAGAAGATCATCCAGCATTACGACGACGAGTTTCAGGGCGTGCCGATCACCTACACCCACCAGCGCGAGCAGCAGGGCCTCGCCCACGCGCTGCTGACCGCCGAGGAACACGTCGATCAGGACTTCATGCTGATGCTCGGCGACAACATCTTCGACGCGAACCTTCAGGATGTCGTGCGCCGACACAACGAAGATCGCGCCGACGCCGCATTTCTGGTCGAGGAGGTCCCTTATGAGGAGGCCTCACGCTACGGCGTCTGTGACACGAACGACTACGGCGAGATCACCGAAGTCATCGAGAAGCCCGAGGAGCCGCCGACGAACCTCGTGATGACGGGCTTCTACACGTTCACGCCGGCGATCTTCCACGCCTGCCACCTGGTCCAGCCTTCCAATCGCGGTGAGTACGAGATCAGTGAGGCTGTCGACCTGCTGCTGGCCAGCGGGCGCACGATCGACGCGATCGGCCTCGACGGCTGGCGCCTGGACATCGGCTACCCCGAGGACCGCGACGAGGCCGAACGGCGTCTGGCCGGCGAGACGGCCGAGGACGAGGCGGTAGCGGCGACCAGTGACTGAACTCGGTTCTTGCGCATTCTGGGCCTCATCGAGAGCAGATTTTCAGTTCATTCGAGGATACCACCGAATCACTCGACGATATCGGCGGGCGTGAATAGCGACACGTCGTCTCGCTCCGCAGCTACCTGTTGCAGCCCCTCGGAGAATCCTGAACGACAGAAACAACAGTAGTGTTCCTCGCGAGTCGCATCGTCCGGTGACCACTGGATCTGCGCTGCGCTACGCTCGAGATCGGCCAGATCGCCTTCGGTCATCTCTCGGGTAGTGTACTTGCACTCTCCGGCGACGAGCGTCCCGTCGCTCGCGAGGCCGACGACGTCGAGTTCGTGATGTTGGTACCACCAGTAGCCGATCCTCCGGTACGTCTTCGGACGTAGTTTGGGGAGTGCGTTCTGGCAGACGCGCTCGAACGTTGTCCCCATATACTCGGTGAACGTCGGTGCGACGAGTTGGTCGTACGCGTCGTCGCCGAGTTGCGCGAGGTGGCCCTGCTGGCCGTACACGTACCGGAACCAGAACCGGAACAGCGGTTCTTTCAGCCGGTACCGGCTTTTCCGAGTCGAGTTCGGGTCCGCAGTTACCGGAATGTCGCGCTCGACGAGTCGAAGGCGTCGGAGTTTCGAGAGGTACGATCCAAGCGCGTTGGAGTCGACGCCGGCGAAGTCGGCAATTTCGTTGGCCGCGCGCTTACCGGTCGCGATCGCCCGCAGAATCGTGTAGTACGTTTGCGGTTCGCGGATTCCGAACTCCGTTCGCAGGAGGAATTCGGGCTCGTTGTGGAGAACGCCGTGCTCCGAGAGAACATGCGACTGAACGTTCTCTGCGAGCGATGCCGACGGAGTGAGGGCTTGCAGGTAGTACGGCGTCCCCCCGAAGACTCCCCACGTCTGAATGGCCGTGTCGGGTTCGTCTTCAGGGTAGAACTGTCGGGCGTCTTCGAGATCGAGCGGCGGGAGATCGATCGTACTCGTTCGCCTACCGTACAGCGGACTGCCACCGCTGAGAACCTTGTCCTCCATGATGCTGATCGACGACCCGACGAGCACGAGTGAGGCGTTCGTATCTTGGAGATGCATGTCCCAGACGCGCTGAATCTTCGAGGGGAGCGCTTCGTCCGACTCCACGAGGTACGGAAATTCGTCGAGGATTACGATCGCATCCTGTCGACCCAGCGCCCGAAGGAGCGCTTCCCAGTCACGTCGAATATCCTCCAGCATCGGAAACGTTTCGCTGGCGGTTTTGACGAAGTTCGCGAGCTGGGCGTCCGGCGTTTCTTCGGTCGCCTGCCAGTAAACGGCGTCATTGCGGTCGCGAATCGCCTCGCGAACGAGCTCGCTTTTCCCGAGCCGTCGTCGGCCGTACACGACCACCAACTCCGCCGTCTCGCTCTCGAACTTCGAGTCAAGTATTGCTAGCTCTTCGTCACGATTGACGAAACGCGGGTGGTCCATACACCATCTTGCACCGCGTCAACGATAATGCTGACGATTATCTAAATCACGATTTTACTAATTGCGATTTTACTAATCTACTTCTCCTCGACACCGTCCTCCAATTTCCTGCTCCTGGTCGTCTATTCTCCTACGTGAGAAGCTCGTCCATCTCACCGAGGTCAAACAGCGACCAGTCGTCGCCGAGTTCGTTGGCGAGCCCGTCGACGAACCCACTCTTCGAGAAGAGCGCGAACTCCTCGTTGCGCGTGTCCGGCCCCCATCGAACTCGCTCGGCCTTCTCACGTAGCGACTCCGCAAGCGAGCGGCCGACCGGTTCCGTCGTCCACTTGCACTCCGCGAGCAACACCCTGTCGTCGTCTGGAGCGAGGCCGACGATGTCGATCTCGTCTTCGCCGTACCACCACCGGCCGACCTCGGAGTAGGGGCCGAGCTCGCCGCGTCGGATCGCTTCCCACACGGCTTCTCGACAGATGTCCTCGAACGTCGTCGCGACGTGATCCGGAAGGTTCGGTTCGATCGTCCCGTCGTAGACAACGCCCGGAGCTCCTTCGATACTCGAACGATCCGGCTCGACGAACCGAAACCAGAATCGCAAGAATTCGTTGGCGACCCGGTATCGCGATCGCTTCGAGTGTTTGGCCGACGCGGTTACGGGGACCTCGCGATCGATGAGGCGCAACCGTCGCAACGTCTGAAGATACTTCGACAGTGGTCCGGAGCCGATTCCGGTCGCCCCCGCGATCTCGTTTGGCGTCGTGTGGCCCGTCGCGACCGCCTCTAGAATACTCATGTACCGAGCGGGAGTGCGCAACTCCGTTCGCAGCAGGAACTCGGGTTCGTTGTACAGGACGGCAGTCGGCGATAGAATCTGTTCGCGGACGTTCTCGGAGAGCGTTCGGGAGTAATCGAAGAGCGTGAGATACATCGGCGTCCCGCCGGTGACGGCGTACGATCGGATCGCGTCCTCGAGATCGTCATCGATGGCTTCGCGAGCCTGTCGAAAGGAGAACGGCTGGAGATCGATCTGTCCCGTTCGGCGCCCGTAGAGCGGGCTCTCGTGACCAAGCACCTCCGATTCCATGGTGCTCACGCTGGAGCCACACAGCACGAGCATCGATTCGGTGTCCTGAAGCTGCTCGTCGACGAACGACTGGATGTACGACGGAAGCGAGTCGTTCTCCTCGATCAGATACGGAAACTCATCGATCACGACGACGAGTGACTCGGTGGCGAGCTTCTCGCCGAGATACTCGAACGCGTCGTCCCACCCTTCGACACGGGGGATCCGGTCGTCGAAGTGATCGGCGACCTGCTCGACGAACTTCTCGCGCTGGCGGTGTTCGGCCTCCTGGGCCGCGAGGAAGTAGATGTGGGCCCGATCGCCACAGAACTCTTTGAGAAGCTCCGTCTTGCCGACGCGGCGTCGACCGTAGACGACGTAGAAATCGTGCCCGGCGGACTTGTACGCCGTTTCGAGGGCCTCGAGTTCGTCGTCCCGATCGTAGAAGGTCATACTCTAGATAATGATTACTGCAATAATGACTTATGCGTTGTGTCGGGACGGGTGGCGCATGGACATCGGCTACCACGAGGATCGCGACGAAGCCGAACGGCGTCTGACCGGCGAATTTGAACGACAGTAGACACCGTTGTCGAGTAGGTCGATAGCTCTTTACGCCTTTGTCGTTCAGTTGTCGTATATGGATTTCGAGCGGTATGCGGTATCGAACTTTCCTCTCGATCAAGGAACGGCAGAATCATCGGCGTTAGTACTTGACCGGCCAGCCAGCATCTTCCTGCTACAGGAGAACACAACATTTGTGATCGTCCTCGTGGCTATCGGTTTGCTGGGCCTACTCGGTCTCGGAAAGCTAGTCGTCGACGATGGCCGCTCTGATGGCGGGGGAGGGGACCCATCTGAAACTACTAGCAAGAACACAGATACCGCGACCAGTGGCGATTCGACGTCCCCTGGACAGCGAGTAGACGACCCACAGCTCGATTTCGAGGACCGAATCGGCGAGGAGACGATCGAACGGATAGAGGAGATTGCACCGTCCGCGGTCAGCCGAGTTCGGAGCCGACTGCCACTCGACGGATCGGGGACTCGACAGGATGTCGACGCGATAGAACGTGATCTTCGTAACGGCATCGAGGATGCCATCGCACAGGGGACGTTTGACCCGAGCGTCGAATCGCGCTACGGCGGCGCGTACGAAATCGTGAACCTCACAAGTGAGTACCGTGAGGTGACGCTTCCTACCTCACAAGAGACGCTCCACATCACGGAAATCGAGGCTGCCGCCAGCGACACCGTCGACGACGATTTCCGGAACGCGACGAGGACGCTCTCGATGCTATACGATCACTGTCGTGAGATCGAGACGTACATCGGCCGTCACGAGGACTCCTTTGCCGACCAATACGAGGATATAGAGCAGACGCTGGAGGACGTTCGCTCCCTCACGGAGAGACTCGAGGACTCGCTGAACGAGCGCGTCGGCGAGTTCGTGATAGAAGGACGACACGGCTCAGTCACGGGTGCCGTCGAGATCGAGCGGGAACTCGAAGCAGCCCGTGATGCGCTCCACGACTGCTCGTTCGAAGACGCGACCCGTCAACTCGACAGTACCGAACGGGACGCCGACGAACTCCTCGTTACGGTGGATTTCCTCGGCGGACTGGTTGGGACCGTCGAACACGGGGAGGGGAGGGTTGATATCCCATCGGCGGTTCCTGTCGCATTCGTCTCGGAGGTCATTCCGCTTATCGAGGAAGCATACGACGCTTCGACGACAGTCGAGAATCAAACCGTCGTCGTCGAAGAGTCGAGGGAAAAGACAGAATCGGACGGCACCACAGGGAGAGCGTCTACCGAGCCGGCGGATCGGGACGCCGAGAAATCAGAGAGCCGTTCGCGGGTTGCGCCGGAAGATGTCGCAGACGAGATACTATTCGTCCTCCGGGAACTCGATGGCGACGACGGAAACCGGGTGGAATGTCAGACTGAAGGGCTCCCCGAGAGTATTCTCTCCCCCGAGGTGTTGACGGAACTGGCGACGTTCTGCCGTCGTCAGACGGATCTCGTCGACGATGTCCGGTTACAGGAGGATGCGCCACCCGGCTTTTTCGAGGTGGAGTTTTCCGACCGGATGAACGCCCGAGATGGACTCGAAACGCTCAGAGAGCGGTTTGCCGAACAACACGGCCACGGCTCATCACGCACGTAATCCTTTAGACACTTCGGCCGCACGGATAGTACGACTGATGAGTAACGTCTGCAAAATCTGTATGCGTCGCGCAAACGAGTGGCAGGAACGGACGCTCGTCGACCACCTCCGTGCGGCCCATCGCGACGAACCGGCGTCGGTCGAACAGGTGTATCCGGAACTGCAGGAGGAAGTGTTTAGTGATACCGAGAATCAAGAGACGTCGGACGACCCGAGCTCACCGGAGCCGATTACGGAAGTCCCCAGCGACGACCTGATGGACGATTCCTACGGAAAAAAGTGGTATATGATCGGCGTCGGCGGCGCGGGGAACAATATTCTCGATGCGATCCTACTGCGCCGGGAGACGCTAGCCGAAAACAATGAACGGCGAGCCCGGATCTGGCAGGGTGGACTCGCAGGGTACGGGCTGTTGAACACGAACGTGAGCGAACTCGAACAGACCTACTACGCACAAGAGGAGAAAGGCTACTCCCGCAACGATCTGCTTCCGAACTGCATCATCGGCTGGGGAAAACACGACTACGCCGGTGCTGGCTACCGATGGGACATCGGCCGGGAGCTCATCGAAGCCGACTTCGAGTCCGGCGCTGACCCGTTTCAGGAGCGCTGGGACATGAAGAAGTCGGATATCCAGGACTCGCAAGCGGTGATGTTCGTTCACAGCGTTACGAAGGGTACCGGCTGTGGTTCGACGCCTCCCCTCGCCGAGAAGATCCGGACGCAGGTCCTCAACGACGACTTCGTCGTCCCGAAGCCGCTGTTTAGCAGCATCGTCATTCCCTCGGAGGGATCCGAGTACTCGGAGTTCGGTGGACGAGCGAAAGTAAACGGAATCGTCGGTCTCGCCCGAGCGTCGCGGGCCGTCGATGCGATCGTCCCGTTCGATAACAACCGTCTCGGCGACGTGCAGACCGATATCCGGCCACGAATCAATCGGCTCGGAGAGTACAACCCGCCGCAGTACGAGGAGATCAACAAACCGCTGGTAGCCTTTCTCGAAGCGTTCACGATGTCGTCGGTACCGCAGTTCCTCGACCGCGAGGCGACGATGTCGATCATGGGTGACGTGTTCGACCCCGCCGACAGCTTCCGACCGGTGCAGGACAAGTACCAGCAGGATCCCGATCGGGAGTTCACACCGGCGGTGATCCTCGCACCGGTACTGGGCCGTTCGCGAGCGAACTCGTTCAACCGATCGAAGCTGGAGATTCTCGTCAGAAACGCTTTGTTCCAGAACAAGCTCGCCGAGTTCGATCCGACGACCGCCTGGGGCGGCACGTTCCTCGTCTACGGCCCCGAAGAGAAGATGCAGGAGGTCTCGGAGTTCATCGCCGACGGGACGCTGTCGAGTATCATCGCCGACGAGCAGTTCCTCGACGCCGAACGGACCTCGGGGATCGAATCCGTCGACATCCACCTCAAACAGCTCGTTACTCCCTACCTCGACGACGTGTACCTCTGGGGAACGCTCTGGAACCCCGAAATGCCGTCGCTCGACGGGATGTACGAGCACGCTCGCACGCTCAAACAGGAGGGCAACACCCAGCAAGCCGAAAACGTCCGCGGGGTCTGGGACGAAGTCGAGTCGCTGTTCGCCTGTCTCGGGCGAGAAAACATGGCATAGTTGTCGCGGGGAGTCGATCGCTCTCTATCGAGGCGACCGGAGGACCGCAAGCCGCGTCAGTGGACGAAATGCCGGCGGAAGTTATAGGAAATTAAATGAAAAGTATTACAGTTACTTGCTAAATAAAGGACGACAATGAAACACGACAGTGCTATGATATTGTCATCCGCCGCGTCCTTCGTGGAGACGCAGCAACGGTCGAACCGAAAGGGAATCGAGCGTCGCCGTACCGGCGGCCGTCGCGGATGCGGCCATCCCGGTAGCGGCAGTTCGGGGGTGTAGCCATGTCTGACGATCAGGGACACAAGGCGAGCACGGCCGGAATCAACCCCCTCGACGGCGAGATCGTCCTGCAGAACGCTCATCAGTCGTGGGTCAACTGGCTGCGGCGGCTCTTTTTTGCGGCATTTCTGCTCGTTCTGGGACTCAGTATCGGGGGCAGTCCTGGGGGCTTCCTGATGATGCTGGCGCTGGTGCTCTTTCTTAGCGTATACTTCTCCCGGCGGGCCAGCCGGTACATCGTCACGAACCAGCGCGTAAAGCAGACATCCGGACTGTTGGGGACGTCAACGAACGAAGCCCGGCTAGAGACGCTAAACGGGATCTCGACTCAGGCGGGGTTCATTGAATCACTGTTCGGCAAGGGAACCGTTTCGGTCACCGACTCGGCCCGCGAGCAGTTCACCATCGATGGCGTCGGCAACTACGAAGAAGTCGCTCGGACGCTTCGGGAACAACAGCAGGCTGCCAACCAACCCGGTCAGGGGAGGTATCAGCAGCCGGCAGGCGGACAGCAGGCGCCGAGAGGTGGACAACAGGCACCAGCAGGCGGACAGCAAACGCAGACGGGTGGCCAGCGCCAGAACCAACAGCAGGGACGTCAGGCGCAAAATACCACCGACAACAGCTCATCGTCCGATAGCCGGAGCGAACAGCAAGAACAACAGGACGAGTCGACAACGTCGACCGTCGCAAAGCGTGACCGCTGTCTCGACTGTGGTGAGCTCGTCGATGCCGACGTCGATTTCTGTCCCGAGTGCGGTACCGAGGACCCGTTCACCGCTTCGCAGTCCGAAGATACCGGGACCACCACATCCGACGACACCAACGCCACTACCGCCGAAGGAATGCAAGCAACCCGGACGGCCGAACCGGAGACTGCCGATCATCCGGTAACCGCAGTCGCGGAATCCGTGCTCACGAACCGTCGACCACGGTCCGGAGCCGCCGATGAGCTATGCAGAGCGCTGGCCGACGATGATCCCGATCGCCAGCGTGTCGAGACGGCGCTAGTTGATGCCGTGGAGGCGATCGAGCGCTCGGCGGCCGTGACCGACGCGGTCGACCAAATTACCGATCCGACGGATCAGACCCAGGTGGAGTCGGCCCAGCGGTCGGTAGCCAGCAAGGAGGGTGACCTCGCGACTGCTATCGAGCCGGTTCTCGACGGCACGTCGAGTCTTATCGGCGATTTAGCGGAGTGTGAATCCCGCCACGAACGACTTTCGGGAGCGACCGGAGAGCTCTGTGATACCGTCGAACGCGAACACGACGTACGCATCAGAGCGAACAATGCCGCGGAACGGGCCTCTCAGGCGACCGAAGCGGTCGAAACTGCGGCGGCGACGGCCGAAACGTCGTCGGCACCGCTCTCGTCCGTCGTCGACGACGTTGAACGATCGGCGCGTCCACGCACCGAGCAGTCTCGGGAGCTACTCGATGCACTCGACGAGCACGACGACGGAGAGTTGACCGAAGTACTGCGCTCGACGGTAGAATCGCTCGACGAGCACGACGAGCTTCAGGCGGCAGTCGCGGAAATCAGTCAGCGAGACGTTCGGCGGCGGCTGACCTCGCTCGACGACGAACTTCAGCGCGAGGAGGGTGCGGTTTATCGCCATCTCGCGGATCGCATCCGCGAGATGGAGACGATGGTCGAGCGGGATGACATCGACGGCGTCCAGCTGTACGCCATCTACCAGGAGTGTACGTTCTACGACCGGACGCTGCTTCCGCGGCTCTCTCGGGAGGATACTGGCGGGAAGTCGGTCGACGTACGAGGTCTACTCGACGACGTCGAGTCGCGACGCTCCCGGATCGAAGACGAGTACGTTACCGTCAGGGCCGACCACAATCACACGATCCCGAACCACTTCCTGTCACTGGCTGGGAATCTCTGTGCCGAAGCCAAAAGCGTCAGCGACGACCGGCCGGAGCGAGCGGCTGGGATCCTATCGGCGTCGGATGAACTCCTCGAACACGTCGAACAGTTGTACGAACGCAACGAGTACAGCGTCATGCTGCGCCGCCTTCGCGGTTGAATTCAGCGTAGCGCTGGCAAAACTGTCAGCGAACCCACTATCTTTATTAGGTAATAATAGAGTACTACGTAGCGTTGAACCATGTATCGTCTGACAGTCACTAACCAAAGTAAACAAAACAGTAGCTGATGTTCACATGACGTACCTGTTCGTAGGGGCAGGCCAGGCGGGTGGTGCAATCGTCGACGCTATCTTCGAGTACACCGACGATTCGATGTTGGGACTTTTCGAATCGACCGACATCTCGACGCTCGGTCGGCCGCTGGTGTTCAACTCGACGATGCGTGACCTCCAGAACCTGTCGAACGTTCCCGAGGAAGACCAGTACGGTGTGGCAAAAGACCACGGACTGATCCAGGGGACCGAGCCGGGGTTCGAGGAGATGGTGACCGGCGGGTTCGGGCGGAACCCGGTGGACGCCGACGAGGTCATGAGCGAACACACCGACCAGCTGCAGGCGATCCTCGATGAGCGGTTCGGCAGTGGCGGGCTCGACCTAGACCTCGAGGACGAGGACGAGAACGAGGACGACGGGGCGTCCGCAGTCGAGAACTCCGACAATATTCAGTTTGCGTTTCTGTTTCTCGGCCTCGGCGGCGGTACGGGTTGTGGGATCGGACCGCATCTGGCACAGCAAATCAAGGAGTTTACCGACGGGTCGACGCACGTCGTTGCGGTCGCCGTGCTTCCCAACACCAGAGGCACGGGAGAGGACGACTCGGACGAGACAAATGCCGGACGCCAGGCCTGGAACGCCCGGTACGGGCTGGACCGTCTCGAGGATGCCGTCGACGGGATCGTGCTCGTCGACAATCAGCGGATCTCGTACCTCGACTCCGCCGGCGGCGAGTTCGGGGAGTACAACGAGTACGTCGCCACGGCGATCCACGATATGGTCGCGGGGCCGATGCTAAGTAGTGTCGACGCCAGCCAGGTCGACGGCGTCGACACCCCCGATATCGACGTTCGTGACATCATGACGTCGCTGTCGTTCGGTATCGGCAACGACGAGTCCGAACCGGGCTACGGGGCGATCGGCCGGTCGGTGACCATGACCAAATCCCTGACCGGCTATCTGATGCCGTTTTTCGGAAACCGCGAGATCGACAGCGCGGCACTCTCCCGCCTGTCGGCATCGAAGCAGACGCTCGCGCGGGCAGACGCCGGGGACGCACAGAAGGCCATTTCCCTGGTGCGTGCTCCGAGCGGCAACTTGACCGCCGGCGCAAACAGCGTCGAGATCGGCACGGTAAAGGAGTATCTAGAGCGCAGTTGTAGCCTGAACGAGGTTAACATCGGCGTCGCACTCAGCGACAGAAACCTCGCGTCGGTGACGACGCTTTTGACCTACCAGCGGGAAGATCTGGATCGACTCGACGAGATCGAGCGGGCCGCCGACGCCTACGAGGAGGAGACGGAGGAGCTACTCACATGAGCTCTCGGTGGTCACGCCGTATCGCAGTCAGCGTGCTGAGTGCGGTGGGAATCGCCACTCTTGGGGCGACACTCGCCATGGCAGCGAGTGATGGCTCGACGATCAGTGCCGCGATCGATGCGACGGAACTGCTCCGTTCGACCCGGTCGCTCTCCGAACAGATGGTCATCATCGCTGGCGGCGGGTTGTTGCTCGGAATCGGCGTCGGCGTCGTGGCCGCGGCGGGGATCACCTATTGGCTCAAGAATCGGCGGATCGAGAGGCGGTTACAATGACTGGGCGGAGATGCGTCCTGTTGGTGGTCATCGCGTTGCTCGTGGGGGCCACCGCTGTCGGCGCACCCGTTGCCGCCAACGAGGCCGGCAACGGCGCCGAGAACGCCGATACCGAAGCGGTCGGGCTCGAAGGGATCGATCATCTGGTAGCAAACGACGAGGAGCTGGCCGCTCACGTCGGCGAGTACAGGGCGGCGACCGAAGCGTTCGAGACCGAACTCGACGAACTCAATGCGACGATCGACCGGATCGAAGGCGGCAACGATGGCGATCTCGGCGAGGCGGAGGCGATGCTCGAACGGCTCGACGATCGACACGAGAACATGACTACACAGGAAACGGAACTCAGACAGTATCTACTAACAGCGACGAGCGAAGGCAACGCGACGGGGACCTTCGACGCGATAGCAACGATCAACGACCGACAGGAGGACCGGACGGCTGCGCTGGCGACATCGACTGACGCGTACGTTACCGCGGTCGAAGACCGGCGATCGGACCCCCGATCGACCGTTCGGATGACGCTGTTTGGTTCGCTGCTTGGCGGACTCGTCGTCGGAATCGTTGCTGGAGCGGCCGTCCCAATCGTGGCAGCAAAGCGCGTTTCCGAGAAAATGAAGCTCAGCCGTGACGTGAGCTACGATCGGAAGGTCGTGCTGATCCCGGTTCTGGTCGGCATTGCGCTTGCACTCGCCGGGATCGCTGTTCTCATCGTTCTCGGCGGCGGCGCGGAGCTACTGGAGGTGGTCCGATGAATCCGAACGTCCGAACTGCACTCGGCATCGGCGGACTCATCGTCCTCGCTGCCGGACTCGGCGCCGGCATCTTCGTCTGGCGCGGTTCGCAAGCGGCGACCTGGTTCGTGATTATCGGTATTCCGGCCCTCGTCGTTACGGCGATCGCACTGTACGTTCGGGGCGTCATCGCCCGCAGCGGGACCAGCGAACAACAGTTCATCGAGACGCAGGCCCGGACGACCGCCGAGGAGTTCCAGGACTGCGTGCGCGAGGTGAACGACCTTGATGATGCGTATCCGAAGTGGACGCCGAGCGTCGACGCCAGACTGGAGTCGATCGAGGGAGATTTCCGATCACAATCGGTCACGTTCGACCTCGAAACGGGATCGTTCAACCTCGGAAACGGTATCAAGGATGCGAACCTTCAGGAGTTCGAGCGACTCTCAAACGAGATCGACGACGTAGAGGGGACTGTCGAGTCGTCGTTCCGCGAGTTCGTCGACGAGGAGTTGACGGCGATCGAAACGGCGTTCGAACGGCTCGAAGAGGCCGGACTCGTTCGAGCCGACCGGATCCACTCGCTGTCCGACGAGGAATCGATCCCCGAGTACCGCGACACGCTCGATCTGGCCCGCGAGGAGGCGACTGACACGGTCGAGACGGCGATCGAGGCCGTCCGGGAAATGGGCCGCGGCGAGGACCGCCCCAGCGGCGTCGACACCGTAGAGAGCGATCTCGACGAGGCGGAGCGAGCGATCGACGACGACGAGTTCGAGCGTGCCGTCGCGTCGATACTCGACGCCCAGGACCGGCTTCGCGATCAGTACTCCGGCTCGTTCGAGGAAGAACGGGATGCAGTGTTGGAGCTGGTCGACGCCGTCGACCGGGCCGACATCACGAGCCACGTTGATGCGGAGTATCTCGACAATGTCGATCGGATCGAAGCAACGATTGAGGAACTGGACTCGGCGCTCGATCTCGGCGAACTGAGCCGTCCACGCTCGGAGCTTCGGGGCACCTGTCTCGACATCGTCGCGTCGATGGAGCGCGAGCTTGAAGATGACGTCCGAACGCTCCGGAATACGGAGCTTCCCTCGGGCTACTACAGGGAGCCAGCCGTCGTCGACGAGCGGTTCGTCGACGAACTCGACGATATCGACGATCTCGGTCGGTTCACCGAGCGCTGGTCCGAAGTCGTGACGCGGCTGAGCGACGCCCTCGAGACGGCCAACACGAAGGCGGCGGTCGTCGACGCGTACGACGACGTCGCGGTGACGATCGAGGACACGCTCGACGCCGAGGGCGAGGTGACCGACGACGACCTGCCGATGCGTCACGCCGACCAGTTCCTCGGCCTCTACTTCCGACGCAACGACGGGGTCGAGTTCGATCCTGCAGTCCCCGTTCTCAGGCGGGGCGATGTCGAAACGCACGATCTCACCGTCGATCTCACCTACGAGCGGGGCGGCGACGCCCGCACCGCGACGGTCGAGATCACCGGCGGCGGCTACGACGAGACCAAGACCGTCGAGACGCGGATCGCCGGATCGGTAACGTTCGAGGCGGTCCCGGAAGGAACTCACACCCTTTCTGCGGATCCCGGCGACAGCGCGTTCGGTCGGGTCGAGCGGGACGTAACGATCGGCGGCGATACGACGGCGAGCGTCGATTTCACCGAGCAGAGTCTCCGGGACCAGCTCTGTGAAGGCGTCGACGCCGATATGGAGGAGCTCGTCCCCGAGATGAGTCCGCGGCTGGAGTCGCTGTTCGAGGAACAGGGCTACGTCTCGACTGCGATGGAACTGCCGGTTCGGGACACTCACGCACCGTGTTTGCTCGCGGTCTGGTGCGACGAGGCGGGCTACGACATCTGCCGCGACGGCGACGAGATCGTCGTCTACGACGGCGACCAGCTCGAACGCGAGCTTACCAACGTACTTCGATACAACGTCGAGGTCGGGGAGCAGCTCCCCTACGACGAGCTCGAACAGAACTTCCTCTCTGCGCCGGTCCCCGTCGCCGTCATTCGGGACGTGGTCGCAGGAGTCGACAGCGAGTACGACGTAACGACGACACAGACAGCAATCGAGGTCAACTAAAATGGCACAAAGCGACACATTCACCAGATGGAGCGTTATCGCGTCCGGGGAGGGCGGCGGCCGGGTCGCCTCACAGTTCTTTGACCGGACGGAAAACCCAGGTATCGACGATCGAATACTGGTGATGAACACGAACCGGGCGGACCTCCGGAACACCATCGACAGGCTGAGCGATCAGCTGGGGTCGAACGGAAACGAGGAGGAGATGATGGAATCACACGCCCTCGAGTTCGGCTCCCAACAGGGTGCGGGGAACTTCTTCCCTAACGGCGAGGCGTGCGCCCGAGAGGACTTCGACCGCATCGTCAGGCGGATCAAGGAGTTCAACACCGCCGACGCGTTCATGCACGTCGCGACGCTGGGCGGGGGCACCGGCAACGGCTCGATCCCCTACACGATCGACCAGTTCCGAAGCGGGCTCGACGACCTCGACGATGCAGGAGCCTCCGAGGAGTGGATGGACAGCGTGATCCACACCGCCTTCGGCATCTGGCCATACTACTACGAGAATCCGCAACGTCATTTCAACGCCGTCTGTGGCCTCTCCCGCTTGCTCCGAACGCAGGATGACAAGCAAAACGCCGATATGGTGTTGCTCGCGGCGAACTCCCATCTCGATCAGGAAGAAAACGGCGGCAGCCGCCACTACGACTCGATCAACGAGGCGATCATCACCGCGATCGACCTGATGATCGGAGCGGGGCGGGAGACCAGAAGCGTGATCGACGTGAAAGATTACGTGACGATCCCCTCCCAGATGGACGCCTATCACTTCTCGCCCGCCGTCGCGACGGATCTCAATGGGGACGTCTACGAACTGGAGTACATGCTCGATCAGGCCGCGGAGAACACGTACGTTCCGATGGACATCGGAACGACATCTGCCGCGTACGCGATCGTCCGTGCGCCCGAGAAGATGATCGAAAACGAGGTCATCACCGAACCGGACGTGTACGGCGCGTTTCGCGACTGGACCGGAAAGCACGACATCAACGTCGCGGGGCAGGCGAGTCTCACCCCGAAGCGGGGGCGCGGAAGCGACGTCGACGTGCTCCTGTTGCTCGGCGGCTTCGATCTGAACCCGCTGCTGGAACACTCCAGAGACGAGTTTGAGATGCTCGGCGACAGTCTCGCCGGGCAGAG
This sequence comes from Natronoarchaeum rubrum, assembly GCF_024494695.1. The sequence continues at coordinate 208,691 of NZ_JANHDP010000005.1, forward strand.
CCGCGGCGACGGAGCCGACCTCAGTAGCGCTGAACTCGATCGTATCGTCGACAACCTCGAAACGTACGTCGAACGGAACGCGGAGTGACATGGTCGCACACGGATCTACAGCCGGTGATCGGATCTCGCCCCTGATTCGAGTCGCTACCGTCGCGGTACTCCTCGTCGCCGCCGTAACCGCCGGTGCGCTCGTCGCGGATGTCGCAGCGGGCGAGACCGGCGATCTGGAGCGAGACGGCGCCGACCTGATCGTCGATATCTCGGGGATAAACGCTCCCGACGAGGTCGTCGTGAACGTCACCGAACCGACCGACGAGTTACGGTACGTCGAAAACGCGACCGGCGCGGGCGACGAAATCAGAATCGACGTTCGAGACCCCGCCGAAGGCACGATAGAGGGGACCGATCTGACCGCCGCGACGGTAACCGTCACCGTCGAAACCAACGACGGTAGCGAAACAGTTGCCGAGAACGCCACGGTCGATCTCAGCTACGCGGCGTTCGACGAGTCGGCGCCGACCTGGATCGACGATGGCGAGGTCCGTGTGCCCATGGACGGCGACGCAACCACCGGCTTCGGCGGGAGTGCGACGGTCGGAGTTACATCGGGTAGCGGAGATGAGGCTGCGTTCGACCCGATCGACGCGAACGTGACCGATGACGGTACGCAGCTTTCGATCGATCACGCAGAGCTTGTCGACGCCGTCGAGCCGTCCGAGACGATCAGGCTCGACGTCCGATCGAACGGCGACCGGATCGCAGAAGCGCCGATCTCTTACAATCCGGAGCTGCGGGCTCCGAACGACGAACTCGCCGTCTGGCACCCCCTCATTCAGGAGAGCGACGAGTACACGGTCGAGGTGAATGGTGACCCCGTCGACGCGGAATCGCTTTCGATGCGTGACGCCGAAATCAGGATCGACAACCACACCGCCGTCGGAAACGAGATCAGCGTCGACGGTGGAGGGCTCTCGTTCGACCTCAATGGGACCGATCTCGTCGTCCACGAACTCAACGCGACGGTAACCGACGATGGGCTGGTGTTCGAACAGGGCGTTTCAGGGCTCGGTGTGAGCGCCGCGATGGACGCATCCGACGGACGGCAACTGCTCGACGAGAGACAGACGATTGGCGAAGATCGAACGCTCGCGATCGATGGGGTGAGTCACGATGACGAACTGCTGCTGTCGACTGACGCCGGAACTGCCACTGTCAGTCTCGCAAAAGCGACGACCGAAGGCGTAAGCCAGAGCGGGATGCCGTATCTGGTGATCGGAGCGCTGCTCGGCGTTCCGCTCGTCGCCGGAGGTGGACTCGGCGTGGCCGCCAGCGTGTTGGGTGGGAGACCGAAGCGGCGGCGTCTCGTGCTCGCAGCAGGGCTAACGATCCTGCCCCTGCTGGTCCTGACGACCGTGATACTGGTGATAACGGGGAACGATCTAAACTCGGTCGATCTCGCAGTCCACGGATCGGCAGTGGTCGGTCTGTTACTCGGGACCGTCGTGTCGTCGGGAGCCTATCGTTTCCTGGGGTCGAAGCCAGGCGGCGGCGCTACGAAAACAACCGTCAGCGTGGATATCACGGACGGAGAGCGCAAGCACAGTGGGCGAATACCGGTCGTATACAGAAAGCCGGACTCCAACTCCTGGAAAGATAAACGGGTGATCCGAAACGGGAGCGGGACGGTAACGATTCCCGGGAGCGGTTCGTGGGAGCTCATGGCAGTCGTCAAGACCGATGACGGCAAGTACAAATCCGATATCGTTCCGGTGAGCGGTCGAAACGTGGAGGCGACGCTGACGATTTCGCTCCCAACGAATCTGACCGTGACCGATGGAGAGAGTGGCAAGCCGATCACCGGCGCGACGGTGCGGCGCGAAGACGGGACGACGGTCACCACAGGGGCGGATGGGATGGTAACGGTCGAGTCTCCCGAAGACGATTCGAGTGAGACGATCGAAATCGATCACGAAAAGTATCAGGCCACGACGACGACGGTATCCTTCGGGCAGCAACGTGACCACACGGTCGAACTCCGCCCGAGAACCGGTAGCATCCGCATCGTCTCGCAGATAGATGGCACCCCCACCGAATCGATGGAGCTTCGGGTGACACCGGAGAGCGGAGAACGATTCCTGCGGGACCGCTCCGAGGGCAGTCGAACGACGACTGGCCGGAACGGGGTCGCGACACGTGAGAATGTCATGGTGGGTCAGTATCGGATCGAGATCCCGTCGCCGGGCGGCCGTTCAGATGTGTTCAAAGGCGGCGAGGAACGACTGACAGTACGGGAAGGCGGCACCGCGACAGCCGAAGTCGACGCGCGTTTCACCTGGACGCTCTCGCGAGAACAGCGCAGTCGCATCGACGCAATCCGCACGGAGGTCCGTTCGCTGTCGGATCACTCCCGACGCGATACGACGATCCCACAGTATTACGGTTCCGTCGTCGAGTCGATGCTAGACGGCGTCGAATCGTTGCCCGACGCCGGCCACCATTTCGTCGGAACCAGCACGGACCCGGATACGGCCGCCGACCTGACGCTCGACGCCGCGGAACGAGCCGTCGAGGCGATCAACGACGCGATGACGACGAAGAGAAACGTCGACCTCTTTGCCGCCTGTACGGATATGCCGAGTTCGACCGTCCGGTGGGATGGGGAGTTCGACATCGCGGACCTCCTCGAACGGCTCGACTCCGAGCCGACGGCCCAGCGAAATGAGCTCAAAGAGCGGTACGAGGAGGTTGCCGATCAGATCGAGCGCTCCCGCGGTGACGTCTCCGAGATCGGGCCGGTCAAAGAGATGCACCAACGAGCCTGGGAACTGGTCAGAGCAACCAGCGGTGGCCAAGAGACGATCGCTACCGCCTACGCCTCCCTATTGGTGCTCGATGCAGTCGCGTCTTTCTTCGAGCACGACGCCCTCCACGAACGACTCTCACGGACGGTGTTTTAACAACATGAGTGAAACGAATCTCGACGACCCGCTACCGACTCCTGCCCGAGTGGCAGTAGTATTCACCGCTTTCGTCGTCGTAACCGCAATGGTTGTGCCGATAGCCACTACCGGAGCGGCCGCCGACGAACGCAATAGGCTCGGAGCGGTTGACGATCCCGAAACCGCCGAAGAGTACTTCGAGACGTTCCGTACGATGGAGGGGACAGCGGCCTACGAGGAGTACGACGAGTTCGAGACGCTTCGAACGTTTGCCATTTCGCAGACACAGGAGATCGGTACGCTCGACGCCGAAGCGGAGGCCGAACTCGCTGCGGTCCTCGAAACGATGCGGACGTTCGAGAGCGCCTACAATAACGCCGAGGACGGCCAATTCGAGGCGAGTCTCGACACCGTCGAGGACGTCGACGCCGCAATAGAGGAACTCGAGACGTATGACGAGACACAGGCGACGTTGGCGGATCTCGCGGTGACTCGGTTCTACGAACGGTTAGGTGACGGCCTCCGGGAGGACGCAGAGGCTGCCGAACGCACACCGGACCGGCTCGAACTACTCTCGATGACGGTCACTGCGTACGAACGTGCGAACTTGCCAGACGAGGCAGCGGAGTTCAATCTCCGAGCCGAGCAGCTCTCCGCCGAGTACGAGAACGATCTCGAGCAAATCAACGAGACGGAAGCGGCCGCCGGGGCGCTGTTGGAGGGGTGCTCCGACTGTACGAAAACCACAGCCGCTCTCGCCGGGAACCCGAACGTACTGGCTCTGTTCGAGCATTACCGTACCGCACAGGCGGTCAACGCGGACGTACAGGACGCCCAAGCGGCAGCCGAAAGTCATGGCCTCTCCGAACGCGAGGAGGAGCTCGCTGCGAGGAGCGAGACGGTCAGTAACGCTCGGACGTCGCTAGCGCTGGCATCGGTCTCTGTCCTGATGGGTTACGGCGTGGTCGTCGGCCTACTCAGCTCGCTGCTGTTCGGCCGAGTGTTCACCTGGCAACGAACGTACGACCGGGCACAGATCGGAGCAGTCGTTTCGGTGGGTGATACCGATGTCTAGACGAATCGTCGGAGTCCTCGTGATCCTGTTCGCGGTGGGGATGGCGACGGTGCCAGTCGCCCAGGCGGCGGAGATAACGAATGTCGACGCCACCGACACCGAGATCGTGATCGACGGCGAGCAGACCACGATCGAACACGAACTCTTCGTTGAGAACACTGGCGAAAACGCGACGATGGCGGACGTAACCATCACTGAGAGTCCCACGGGGGTCACCGTCGATCACCTCGGCGCGGAAAGGCTCGAACCGGGGGCAACGACTCGGGTCTCCATCGAGATCACCGCCGAGGCGACAGCCGACAGCGGCGAAATCCGTGGTACTGTCAATGGAGAGGCGTTCGCGTTCAACGTAGAGGTCGTGAATCCACCGCTGCCTGGATTCGAGGACGAGCCGATTGATATCGGCGACGTATTGGTCGGCGAGGAGACAGCCGGAGAGCTCGTCGTCGAGGAAGTCGGCGGTGACCAGGGACTCGATGGCGTCGAAGCGGAAGTCGTCGACGCTGATCCGGATGCCACTCTCTTTTTCAATGACATGGAGGGTGGGTTCAGTTCCGAGGGCATCCAGACGTCTCCGGGCGGACAAGATACGGCCGAGTGGGTGATCGAAGTTGACGATGGGACTCCACAGTACGAGGAACTCTCGTGGACCGTCGAACTCAACAGCGTAGATCATCCGCAAGCGACTAGAACGGTTGATGTCGAAGCACGCGTGATCTCTCTGCCCAAGTTCGGGCAAGGCGTGCTGATCGACGACGAAATCGTCTTCGACGAGCCTCGCGACGAGGTGAATACGATCGACAGGACGTACGAGTTCCAGATCAACAACGACGGCGACCTGGCACTCCCGCTTGAGGACGTGAGAGCGTCCAGCGACGAGCTCGACGTCCAGGTCGAGAACTTCCCCGAAGAGATTGACGGACAGTCCCGTGGAACGATCGAACTCGGAATCTCAGCTGACACCGATCTCAGCGAGGACGAGTACACCATCTCCGTCATGCCAGAGCCCGGGGAGTTCAACATCGAGGAGACCGAATACGAAGGAACCATTCAGGATTCCTTTTTCAGTTACACGATCGAAGCAACCGATTACGAAGCGGCGACTCAGGTGATCCACGAGACCCGTCTCGCCGCTCCTACGACTGTCAGAATCGGCGACGTTCCGATCGGTGAATCCGACTCGGGTACAGCAACGATCGAGGAAGAACTGGGATACAACGACATCGAGAACGTCGACATCGGGCTCGAAAGCGGGCCGAACAACTGGATGACCATCGATAGCCAGCCCTCGCAGGTGAACGCAGGTAGTTCATCGACGGTCGCGTTCGCCCTCGACTTCGACACCGACGCCGAACTCGGCAACGATTATCAGTGGGAGTACTCCGTTACCGGCAACGGCGTCGAAACGAAGACGGTAGCCGTGACCGCGTCGCCGGTTCCGCTGGATCTCGGCCCGATCCGTAACGACCTCTCGACCTACGACGATCCGGTCGCCGCGGAAACGATCACGATCGTCGATCGAATGGACGAACGAATGCAAGCCGGCAAAACTGCGGGCGACGACATCCCGACGATCCTCACGTTCGGTGAGTCGACGACCCTGTATCTTGGTTCGATCGAGGACGCACGATCGCTCGTCGATGACGGAGATCACGAGGCAGCCCAGTCCCAGATCATCCGCGCTGCCGCGGCGTACAACTCGATGTCGCTCTACGCCGATCGGATCGAAGACGGGCAGCAGCGAGCGAGCAGTCAAGACGTCCTCACACTGGCCGACGAAGAGCTCGGTACGGTCATCGACGAACAGGAACGCTACTACGAGACGCAACTCGACTCCGGGGAACTCTCGTTACTCGAGGAAGCGACCGTACAACGCCAGCTTGCACAGATCGCTCTCCTGCAAGGGGACACCGAGAACGCGGAAGCGCTCGAAGCCGATGCTGACGAGGCCTTCGCGAGCTACTCCGAAGCCGTCTCGAATGGAGAACGCGCAGCACAGGCTGCCAACGAACGTTGGTCGGCACTGGAAGACGAACAGTTCGTTTCCATCGCCGGGCAGCAGCTGCTGCTGAATCCTGCCGAGTACGATACGTTCACCAACCGCGCCGACTCACTGGACGAATCCTACGACGAAGCGGCGGCAGAATTCGAGTCTGCCGGTGAGACCAGCCGCGCCGAAGCGATCACCGCGGAACAACAGGATCGAATGGAGGCGATCGAAACCGCCGAGCTCTCCTTGTTCGTCGCGACAGGCGTCTACGTGGTAATTATGCTTGGGATCGTCGTCCGCACGGGCCGTCGGATGTACTGGTACGTTCGAGACGCTCGGGAAGCCGTGAGCGGCGACTTCCTGATACAGTGAATACCCCATCCCTCGCCTGACGGCTCGCGCTTGAGGGACGGGCTTCCTGTTTCCACGACGCGCTTTGCAGAGACCGAAGTGGTCCCCGTAGGGAGTGTAGTCTCCACAGGCGTTCACGAGACGCTCCGCGTCTCGTTCGCACATCAGAAAGCTCCGATTTCTGAGGACGCTGTATCCCCCTGGGCTCGCAGTACAGTTCCACAGCCGTTTCGCCAGACTACTCGGTCCCACCCGTCCGCCGGAATCGCGTCGAGAGTGTATCGGTGATGTCGGGGACTGAAGCGGTTGTCGTCGGTTCCTCGATCTGTTCGACCGACCACCGATTGAGGTGCTCGTCGGTCCACTCGCTTTCGGCGTCAGTAGACGGCCCGGATGCGCGGAGGGAGAACTCGTGTTCGACACTATCGATCGCATAGTTGACGGTTACCTCGAAGCTCGGATCCGTGGCATCGGGATCAAGATCGACGAAGTGTTCGATCCGGTCGCCCGGTTCGAGTCGATCACAACGCGCGCTGGAATAGAATGTTTCGTTGATTGATTCGCCAGAGGCGGTCACAACCACGTCAGACAGCACCTGCTCGACCTCGTTCTCCAAAACGAGGACTGCCGAACCGTACTCCCCGGCAGCCATCGTTTCGTCGCTGATCCGACTCGCGAGCGCAGTCGTTTCGTCGCCGGTTTCGTCAGTGCTATCGTCGACATCAGTGACCGTAGCGACAGTAGACAACGTGTCTGCAGTGTCGCCCTCGTACCGGAGGGTAACGTCTAATTCGATTGCATCGGCATCGAACCCGCCTTTTCCTCCGATAGTGATGATCGCAGATTCGCCGGGATCGAGCCGCTTGTCGACGGATTCACTGATCCCGTAGTTCGGGGCTTCGACCCCGAGCAGTTGGCAGCGCCGATCATCCCGGTTCTCGATGTCGGCGTGCACAGTCTCCGCGATCGGGTCGGCGACTGCGGCAACGTTCACTCGTCGTTCCGAAAGGTCGACACTGCGACTCGGGAGCGTTTCGACGGTCTCTCCGTCGACTATCACGTCGACGGAATCGAAAGCGAGCGACTCGCTGGCGGGACTCGCGACGAGTCGCTCGCGCGTCTCGGTGCCAATCACGGGACCGAGAGTGACTTCGTCGTCGCCGATCAGAAGTATCACATCGGCGGATGCGTCGTCGCACTCGATCTCGATCCGATCTCGGACGACGCTTCCCTCGACCTCAGTCGAACGAGTTGCCGAGAGAGTGGGCGTGTCATCTGGTTCAGCGATCTGGTCCGATAGCTCCGGCTCCGGTGAGCTGGCGCCCGATAGCTCCGTGTCAGTATGTTGGTCCTGCGGTTCGGTACGTGTTCTCCCGGATCGACTTTCCTGTCGAGTGGATTCCTTCCGAGTGGACGGTTCACGACCGAAATTATCAGATTGTGTGTGTGTACGGGACGGCGTCATGAACGGCCCGTCCTCGGAGATTCGGAATCGCTCTTCGACATCGATGGCATCGAAGCCGATTCTCGCGGTGCCGGACTCGTACTGCGGGACGATCAGCAACAGCTCCTCGTTCGCTACGGTTACCGGTGGACGAACGCGCCCCGCGCCCGGTAGCTCGATCACGAGCCGATCGGAAATCGTCACGTCACCGTCGACCGAGACTGTGGTCCGTACCGTTTCGCCGCTGGTATCGACGTCAATCGTCGGTGCTGACGGTAACGTGCAGGTGGGTGCATACTCCCGTCGTCGTTCTCCACGAGTAACCTCGATACCGACGGAGACGCGTCGTCCGGCCTCGAACGACCGGGTGATCGGTGCGGTCCACGACCCACCAGGAGCGATCTCGTCGGTTCCTGCATCCTTTTCGAGCAACTCGACCGTCTCGATTGGGACAGCCCCGGGGTTCTCGACGGTGAGTTCGAGTTCGACAGTTCCGTCGTCTATCCGCGTCGGTGACAGCTCCGTCTCGACGTCTATCCCTCCGCTTGCAGCGTCTTCGACGGTGATAGTTTCACCTCCGGCAGGCGTACCGTCGACCGAGAGTTCGACCTCGATGTCGCCTTTCGTCCGTACCGAATCGACGCCGAATTCGATGAGTGTCGTCTCGCCTCCCGTGACGGTGACCGTCTGCTCGCGCTCCGAGAGCGAACAGTTCTCGAGATCAGCGGTAACTACGACCGTCCGCTCCTCCTCGGTCGGATTCGTCACCTCAACACTGATCGCTCCGCCGACTCCGACCGTGCCAGTGACGACATCGACACTGATCCGGCTCCGATCGGGGACGTACGTCGAGACGGTGCCCTCGCGAACGAGACAGATAACGGAGTCGGCTGGCGCCTCGTACACATCACCCTGGGAAAGCCAATCGATCGCATCAGTAGAGCCATCGAGACCGACCCGTCGAGGGCCGGCGGCGCTACTGACGAGGAGGCTCTCACCGCCGGCCGGGGCTACGTGATCGGCTTCGAGTTCGGTCCGCCATTCGGGCTCGCCCGTCGACTCGTCGATCCCGACGAGCTGGTCGCTCTGTAACGCCGCGACCACCGTTCCGTCACAGCGGCCGATACTTCTGACGACGGCGGTGAGATCGCGGTCGAAGCCCACCTCGCCGTCGGGGGTGACTTTCGTGAGGAATGACCACGTTGCGATCACGAAGCCACTCGGGGCGGCCAGGAAGTCGTCGTCGCCGTTCCCGGGCCGGGGGCGTTCGATATCGAATCGCTCCCGGCCGCTGGCGATATCGACCGCCCTGAGTCGATCCGGACCGAGAACGCCACAGAGCCCCTCTGCACCGATCGCAGCGACCGACTCGGCGTTTTCGGCCGGCCGACTCCAGATCCGCTCGCCGTCTCGCGAGTAGGCCGTCAGTTCGTTGCCGGAGAGTACGATGACACGGTTCGCAAGGGCGACGTCGAGAATTCGCTCGCCATGATCGATATCAGCGCGTCCGTCGTCGGTGACGATTTCGACGCGTCCGTCCGTCCCGATCGCGACGGCGTCGGCGTCGATGCCGACGCCATCCACACGCGAACTCTCGAAGGACCCCGACTGTCGGAGATCACTCATCGTCACCACCCCCGGCGGCGGCGTCGCCGAGTAGACCCTCTAGTGTCGCGGTTTCTGTCCCGAGATTCATTCCCACTCTGTCGGCCTGCTCCTCGACGTATCTGCGAAGCTCGGGATACCCTTCGAGGTCGTCGACCTTCGTCCGGACGCTTGCAACGTACTGACGGACGGTTTTTGGCTCGGTGCCGTTGAGCCGTTCGAGGAAGTAATCAGTGGTTGGATCGATCGGTTCCCGGTCGGAGAGATGGACGCTTTCGACGAACTCGCGTTGCAGTTCGCTACCGAGGACGCGGTCGGCGATCTCGGCTGGGGTGTACCCCTCCGAAGCCTTTCCAAGTTGATCGTAATCGATCCCGTCGGTACCGTTCATGTCGGACAGATGTTTCTGCCACACCTCAGCCATCACCGTCTGGTCGGGTTGGGGAATGAACTGCTGAATCGGGAATCGGCGGGTCGCCGCCGGGTCGATCGTAAACGGCATGTTCGTTGCACCGATCACGAGGAGATTGTCCTCGATCTCGTTCATCTCCTGTAGAAATGCGTTCGTTAGGGAACGTTCGTGCCGTTGCAGTGAGTCGTCGCCGCGATCCGGAATCAGCGTATCGACCTCGTCGAAAAAGAGGACCGCGAACCCTTCCTGTGCGATCCCGTGGGCTTTCTCGAAGATCGCCTCGACGCGCTTCTCTGATTCGCCGGAGTACTTCGAGAGCACGTCGCTGCCCTTGACCTCCAGGAACTTCACCTCGCCGTAGCTGTCCTCGATATTCGAGTTGTACTTGGCCTCGTAGGCGATCGCCTCCGAGATGAGCGTCTTCCCACAGCCCGGTGGACCGTACAGCAGCATGCTGTTGCCCCGTGAGGCGAACTCGTCGCCGTATCGGGTGACGACCTCGTCCCGGACATCGGGGTCGAACAGCGCGAGCAGGTTCTCGGCGGTCCGTTTCACTTCCGGCAATCCCGCGACGTCCTCCTCGAAGCTCACCGTGGGCTTCTTCGGTTCGAGGGAAACCTGAATCTCCTCGTCTCCATCGGGATCGTCGCCGCCAGCCCCCGACCCGACACGGCTGGCAGCGTCCCGCGTCGCTCGCAGTTCTCTGAGTTCGCCCGCGTCGATGAACTCCAGTTCGGTCTCCGGCGTGACGCGCAAGGTAGTGTAGCCCGACGGCTCCATCTCGGCGACCTCGAACGTCGCCAGACTGTCGTCGCCGTTCGGAACGACTTCCTCCATCGGATGCAGGAGATAATCGTTCTCGCGGAGAAACGCCCCGAGCTCGTCGGGCGAAACCTCGCTGGTGTGGATCTTCGCCGTGTCACACTCGACGACGTCGCGTTTGCTCGCGTCGGGATCGACGAGGAAATCCGTCGCGCGGTCGATCCCGTTGAACACTGTCTTGACGTTCTGGTGCATCCGCACCTTGTTGCCGATCCCGTCGACGATCGAATCGTCGACCGGGTCCACGTAGAAGAACGCTTGCCGGTCGTTGTGTCGGATTTCGATCGTTTCCGTGTTCGGTCCGACTTTTTTCGCGCCGATCTTGATCCGGGACGTCGGCTGGTCGCGTTTCAGTATTGGCGTGAGATTAAGCATTGTCGTCACTCCGTAGTTGTGGTGCGTTCGATCGCTGAGAGCAGTTCGCCCTGCCGGTGGTCGGTGCGCTCGCGGACGTACCAGGTCCGGGCGTCGGCCCGTTGGACGGCATACCACGACGTTTTAACCGGTGACTTCATGGAGCCGTCAACGAGCGTACCAGATTCATCAGGGACGCGGCAAGTCGGTGGTAGTAACCAATCCCCGTACATACTAATCCATCTCGAGATCGCTGGTATCGGGTTCTGATCCGTCCTCTTCGGCTTCGTCATCGGTTGTTTGTTGTACATCTTGGTCGATGGTCTCGATGTCGCCGATCACGTCGTCAACCAGCGACGCGACCTCATGGTCGGCAGTCTCCTCGACTGCTTTTTCGATCTCGCGGACGCCCTCGTGGAGGCGATCTTCTGACTGCATCCGATCGGAAGGTGTCTCGGAGGACTCGTCAGCAGTCGCTCCCTCTCCAGATTCAGATTCCTTGCCGTGAATGAACTCAAGGTCCGTGGTTGGAGTGATTCGTAGGGTGGTATGACCGGACGGCTCCATCTCGGCGACCTCGAACGTCGCCAGGCCGTCACCGTGCGGAATGACCTCTTCTGTCGGGTGCAACAAGTAGCCAGTTTTCCGAAGGAATCGCTCCAGATCGTCGGGATCAATCTCATTCGGCACGATTCTCGCAGCCTCACAGTCTACGATGTCGTGTGTCGTCACGTCAGGATCCACGAGGAAGTCCTTGCTCCGGTCGATCTCGTCGAACACTCCCTCGACGTTGCGGTTGAGTCGTGCCTTATTTCCGCTTCCATCGACGATCGGTTCGACGTAAAAGAACGCTCGCTTGTCGTTATGGCAGACCTCGACAGTACTGGTATCGGGTCGAATATGCTGGATTCCGATCTTGATCCGGGACGTCGGCTGGTCGCGTTTCAGTATTGGCGTGAGATTAAGCATTATCGTCACTCCGTAGTTGTGTTGTGGTGCGTTCGATCGCTGAGAGCAGTTCGCCCTGCCGGTGGTCGGTGCGCTCGCGGACGTACCGGGTTCCGGCGTCGGCCTGCCGAAGGATCCGAACGAGCGTTTCCACCATTTCGACGATCGCGTCACATCCCGATGTCAGGGCGGCGTCGCTGTCGTCGGCCCGCACGCGCCCGACGATCCGCCGGAAGTCGTCGAGAACGTCGTCGAGTCGGGCGAGCAACGTCTCGAGGACCGGTTTCCAGTTGCGGGCGTACGGCCCGCTCGGTGACAGGGGAACGAATATCCACGAGTCGACGGTTCGGAGCCGTCGGCTGGCTTCGACCTGCTCCGCGACGTCGGGCTCGAGCGATTCGACGGTCGCGCCGCCACGCTCGTAGCTGGCGTCGAGCACTGCGGGGACGAGGTCGTCACGGCGTACCGCTGCTTCGTCGACTACTTCCCCGCCGTCGGACCGGTAGTCGTCGATCGCCGTCGCAGACCTCTGGTGTGGCGGGAACGGAGCGGCGGCCCGCAGGAGTTCCGCGATATCGACGAGCGCGCTCATTGCGACGTCGATCCGCCACGTTGGGCCTGCTCCGGAGAACGTCCGAAGCGACAGGAGCGCCGCTCCCTGTTGGTCGACCCGGCGAACCCCCTGAAGCAGCGAGTTGGCGCGCATCCGACTACATCTCGAGTCCGCTCGTTTCGGTCTCTTGGGTCTCCTCGCCCGCGGTCTGTTGGGCGGTTTCGCCGACGTTCTCGATATCGCCGAGCACGTCGTCGACCATCGACCCGACCTCGTGGTCAGCGGTGTTGTCGACAGCCTCCTCGATACCGCCGACGCCGGCAAGCTGTGTCGTCAGTTCCCCCATGTTATCCACGATGTTCATCGCCTCGTCGGGGAACGACTGCTCTTGGAGGGCTTTCGTTCGGACCTGTTCTTGCTTGTTCGACAGTGTGGTTCTGGCCGATTTCAGCATCTCGATGTTGTCTGCCAGCCGGTCAGCGCCGGTCTCTACCTTCTTCGCGAGATTCTCGCGGTCGGCCTCTTTCATCTTTTTGTGATAGACGAGTTTGCGCTTGAGCTGCTGAAACCGCTCGCGTTCCTCCTCAGTGAGCTTGGAAGGGTCCTCGGGGACGCCCGCTCCGTCTCCGAGACTTTTGAGCTCCTGTGCGGTCTCCTCGAGGTACTCGTCGATCTGCCCCGAGTCCTGCTCGATACCGTCCATCCGGTCTTCGAGCTTCTCTTTCGCGCTGTCGACTCGGTCGATCGTTTCGGAGATTTTTTCGACGCAAGCATCGATCGCAGCAGCCCAGTTGAGAATCATCCGCCCGTTGATCTCGTCGGGGTCGTCGCTGGGGTTGCGAAGGAGCACGACCTGTCCGCCCTGACGTTCGAGGATGTTTTCTGAAGCGAAAAACTCGATCAACGCTTCGGCCTGCTGTTCGCTGGTAACGATCTCGCCTTGGTCGTCGCTAGCCGCAGCGAGTGTCTCGATCGCCTCCCGACGATCGATCCGGCCGTTGCCCTCCTTAAGTTCCATCGAGCCGAGCAGATCGGTTTTGATGATCGCTCGAATGGCTCGTTCCCACTCCCCATCGACATCGTCTCCTTCGACCCATTGAGCATCGAGGCGAACCGGATCGTCAGTCTGATTCAATGGATCGGCGATTACGTACTCCTGTCCGTCGCTTTCGATTCGTTCGAATTCGTATTTTTGAGGCATTGTTGATACCGTGTTACTCGGCCATTCCGCCGAACTCCTCTTCGTTCACAAGCGTTCTGTACTGCTCTCGGACGGCGTCCCGGACGTGCTCGTTCACCGACTCCGCGCTGCTCACTCGCAGCTCCTCGAAATGCTCTTCGCCCAGCTCGACCCATTCTGGTAGCGTACCCGGAAGCTGGTTTGCGTCGGCTTTCACTTCCGTGAGGATCCGCTGTGCGTGGTCCTCGGTAACAGCTGCGAACGGCTCGGACGCTTCTACCATCTCGCGGCCCACGTTGAGCCCGAGTTGCTCGACCAGAGTCTCTCGGACGCCGTCGATGATTTCACGCCGAACGCTGCGGGCCTCCGAAAGCACGTCGAACTGGCGTGTGATCTCGTTTTCGACAACCTGCTCGAATTCGCCCACGCGAAGGATGTAGCTCGACTCCTCGAACTCCGATTCGACGGCGTTTTCGATTTCGCCGGCGAGGTACTGGGCGTACTCGTCGATCGCTTCCTCGACGAGATACTCGCCATCGAGGTCGACGATGTATCCCTCACGGTCGAGATACCGTATCACGTCGGACGTCGCAGCGACATCGATCACGCTCTCTAGGTCGGCGTGGGCGATCTTCCCGTTCGAGGCTTCGCGGGCGAGCCGCGAGTCCAATCCCACGTCGTCGGCGTGTTCTTTGAGCTGCGGTCCGATCGTGTAGTAGTCGCGTTTCCCGGCCGTGATCCGCCTGATGTAATCTCGCTCGGCGAGTTCGTCGACGAAGAACTCGAGATCGTCGATCGCGAGCGAGAACCGGGATCGGAGTGTCTCGCCCGTGACGACGAGACGCTGTCCGAACAGGTTTGTCAGCTCGCCGGTGATTTTCATGTTTCCTTTCACGCCGAACGGATCGACGTAGAAGACGCCGTCGCGGATCTGTTCCAGGTCGACGAACTCGTCCGAGGTCATCTCAGTGAGCGCCTCGCGCATATCGCTCGAACTCAAGGATCGTGCGTTGAGTAGGCCAATATCAGCACTCTCATACCCGGACTTGAGCTCCTTTTTGTGGTCTGCGACGTAGACAAACCCGTAGTTGTCCTGAGCAATGTCTCGGCAGACATCCTCAAGGATATCCGTATCGATCGGCAGGAGAGTCATTGTAAAGGAAATTATATTCTCGCATACTAAACCTTGTGCTCGCACTACTGGTTGCGTGCGGGAAGACACAAATCAAACTCTGCATAGTTTCACAGTGAAGATTCAAGATACTAATCTAGATACTCTATCAAATGACTTGGGTAACGATATCGGTAGGCGTGAACAGCGACACGTCGTCTCGCTCTGCCGCCACCTGTGTAACCCCTCGGAGACCCCAGAACGGCAGAAACAGCAGTAGCGATCCTCACGAGTCGCACCGTCCGGTGACCACTGGATCTGTGCTGTACTCCGCTCGAGGTCGGCCGAATCGCCTTCGGTCATCTCCCGGCTGGTGTACTTACACTCTTCGACGACGAGTCTCTCTACCCCGGGGAACCGAGGTGGTTGTGCCCTTGTCGAACCGCACTTCCCCACTACCGCCGCACACAACGACGCTTACAAACCCCGGCCGCACCTACCACGGCGTATGACCGCGACCGACATTCTCGACGACGTCCGCGACGACAACGAGACCGCTCTGTCCCGGCTTGGCTCCTCGAAGGCGCTGTACGCGATCACCGGCGGCGAGATGGAGAGCGAGACCGTACTCACCGCCGCGGCGGACCGCGCCCACGCCGCCAGCGAGACGTTCGCCGCGTGGGTCCCCGAGGAAGACGACGACGACGCGACCGAGTACTACGACGCCGCGGCCCAACTCACCGCGGACCACTACGAGCAGGTCCTCGGCAAGCTCGATGACCACGACCCCGCCGACGTGCCGGCGATCCAGACGCAACTGCGCGACGCCGACGACACCGCGGCTCGCCTCGGCGGCCTGCTCGGGCACACGCTCGTCGCCAGCAAGCTCGTCGAACAGTTCACCGGCTTCTTCGTCGGCGACGCCGATCCCCAGACTGCATCACTCTTCCGCGGGTACGGCGGCGACGTCGAGGACCTTCGCGAAGACGTGCTCGACTTGATCGACGACCTCGACGCCGACGACGACGCAGTCGCGGCCGCTGCGACGGACGCGATCCAGGCCGCCTACGAGTCCTACACCGATCGCCTGGAGGATATGGGCGTCAACCCCAAGCCGGTCTGCTAACGGACGGACGACGACTGTCGGCCATCATCCCGACCGAACCCTGTCAGCCACGGGGTTGGACGGCACCGGAGTTTAAGCGAGTGGCTACCGATTGCAACGACAATGGGTACCCTTCGCCGCGTCGCGCTCGACATCCTCAAACCGCACGATCCGTCACTGCTGGAGTTCGCAGAGCGCATCTCCTCGGTGGAGAACGTCGACGGCGTCTCGGCGTCGCTGATCGAACTCGATCAGGAGGTCCAGAACGTCAAGCTCACGATCGAGGGCGAGGACTTGCGTTACGAGGCAATCGAGACAGCGGTCGGCGAACTCGGCGGCACCGTCCACTCGGTCGATCAGGCAGCCTACGGGGAGTACGTCGTCGAAGATCGACCCACCCCGCAGGACGACTGACAACCGTGTCTTCGACGCGCCGTCTCCTGCGATCGCTGCTCGGTCGGGAAGACGTTCGCTCGATATCGCGCCGGTACTTCGTCTCGAACGGGTTCGACGGCACGCTGACGAGCATCGGGGTGATCGTCGGCGCGGTCCTCTCGGGAGTGTCCGAGGGGGTCACGGTGGTCACGATCGGCCTCGGCGCCGCGGTCGGGCTGGGAACGTCCGCGGTCTGGAGCGTCTGGGAGATCGAACGCGCCGAGACGAGAGCCGAGATCCTGCGGATCGAGGAGGCGATGCTCACCGACCTCGACGACACCCGCGTGCAGCGCGAGCAGCGCGGCGCACGCGTGATCCACGCGACGGCGAGCGGCCTCGGCCCGTTGATCGGCGTCCTCGTCCCGCTCGCGCCGTTTCTCTTCGAGGGAACCGTCTTCTCGATGGCGGAGGCGGGCGTCGTCGGCGTCGGTCTCGGGATCGCCGTCCTCGCCGTCTTCGGCGCCTACATGGGATCGATATCGGGACAGCGCTGGTACGTGTCGGCGCTCCGGATGGGCCTCGCCGGCCTGGTCGTCGCCGTGATCAATCTCTTTTTGCCCGGCTAACGGTCGGCGTGGTGACGATCACGATCGTCGCTGCGCGACGAGAACCGGCACGTCGACGGTCCGGAGCACGGTCGATGCGACGCTCCCGAGCAGCTGGCGCTTGAGCGTCGACCGGCCCTGCGATCCCATCACCACGAGATCGATTCCGTTTTCCGCCACGTACTCGACGATGCCGTCGGCAGCGCCTCTGTGAGAGGTCGTCCGTTCGACGGCGGTTCGTATCGGAACGTCGGGCGCGGTGGCGTCTATCTCGGCCGCGACCCTGTCGACGGTGTCGCGGCCGCGTTCCTCGAGTCGGTCGACGAACTCGCTCTCGAGCCCGCCGACGTCGAACGCGCCGCCCGCGCCCTGGAGGTCGACGACGTTCAGTACGTGGACGCTCGCCCCGTAGTTCGCTGCGAGCGCCGCCGCGTGCGGGGTTGCTCTGTCCGCGGGATCGCTGCCGTCCGTCGCGAGGAGGACGCGCGAGAACGAGTCGTCGCTCTCGGGATCGCGGTCGTCATCCGGCACGACGAACACCGGCACGTCGCCCCGGGAGAGCACCTGTTCGGTGACGCCGCCGAGCAGCCGCCTGCCTACGCCCGTCATCCCCTGTCGTCCCACGACGACGAGATCGGCGTCCCGCTCGGCCGCGTACTCGCTGATCTCGGCGGCGGGATTTCCCTCGGTCAGCGTCGTCGTGACGTGCTGTCCACGCTCCGACGCGAGGCTCTCGACGCTCTCTAGCGCCGCCTCACCGCGCTCTCGTAGCCGTCGTTTCTCGTCGCTCGTCCGAGTGAGTGCAAGCGCCTTGCGATCGACGACGTGGAGGACCTCGGCGGTCGCGTCGTGGGTCTGGGCGAGTTCGAGGCCGCGCTTCGCCGCCCGTTCGGCGTCGTCGCTTCCGTCGACGGGAAGCAGGATGCGCTCGTACACGTTCTCACATAGGCGCCTCACGCTCTTCACCGTTTGGCGACGAGAGTCCTCCGAGCGCGCTCGACGCGGTCGTTCGGGACGATCGCGCTCGGAGGTGTCGATCCAGGTTCTGCACCCGCCGTACTGTCCCGCTCGCCCGATCGCTCGATTGACGGGACGAACGTCGACCACGAGAAACGCCTAAGACATTCCGTCCTCTACTGTGGGTCACGATGATGGCCACGACACACGCGCTCTGGGGGATGGCGCTCGCGCTTCCCGTCCTCGCGATCGCCCCGGAGTTCGCTCCGGTCGCCTTCGGCGCCGGACTCGTCGGCGGCGTGTTTCCCGATCTCGATCTCTACGCCGGCCACCGGAAGACGCTCCACTATCCGGTGTACGGCGCACTCGCGGCCGTCCCGGCGGGCGTGCTCGCGATCGTCGCGCCGTCAACCCTGACTGTCGCACTCGCCGTCGGCCTTGCCGCTGCGGCGCTCCACGCGGCGACCGACGCCGCGGGCGGCGGTCTGGAGTTGCGGCCGTGGCGGGCCAGTTCGGAGCGGGCGGTGTACAGCCATCACCACGGGCGCTGGATTCCGCCCCGTCGGTGGATCCGCTACGACGGCGCTCCCGAAGACCTCGGACTCGCCGGCATCGCGGCGACGCCGCTGATCGTCGCGGGCGACGGGAGCACCGCCGCCGTCGCGGTCGCGCTGCTGGCGGCGTCGGCCGTCTACGTCCTGTTGCGAAAGCCCCTCGCGGCGCTCGCTGCGTACCTCGCCAGCCTGGTTCCGGCGTCCGTCCGCCCGTACGTGCCAGAGCGCTATCGCGAAGCCTGACCCGACGTTCCCGATCCGTGAGGCTCTCGCCGAAACGGTCACCTCTATGTAGATCGACTGAACAGTATCGACCATGGCATCGACCGATCGCACGGCGAAACGCGGCATCCGGTACGCGCTGTTCACCGTGCTCCTCGTCGGTATCCGCCAGCGAGATCCGGGCGCCGTCGCGAACGCGGTCTTCGCCGCGATCGGCACCTGCGTCTCCGATTTCGTCGAACGCGCGTACGGCCTCGAACTCCGGCCGTGGCAGCACGTGTACGTCGATACCGCGATGATCACGCACGCCGTCGGCATGCTCGGCCCCTACGACGATACCCGGTGGTGGGACCACCTCACGCACACCCACTCCGCGACGATCCTCGGCGGCGCCGTCTTCGCGATCAGCCGCCGCAGGGGGCGCGATCCCCGCCCGCGCGTCATCGCCGTCGTCGCCTGCTTCGGCGTCCTGTGGGAACTCGTCGAGTACGCGATCCACCGCACGGCCAATCGGATCGGCGTCGAACCGGTGCTCGTGACGTACGGCAAGACCGACACCGCCCTCGATCTGCTGTTCGATCTCGTCGGCGCGGTGCTGGTTCTCGCCTTTGGCGATCGCGTGCTCGGTGAGCTTGCGACCGAGGACGCGTGATCCGCGCCGGTCTAGAAAGTGCTGTCGCGAACGCCCGTTCCGCTGTCCTCGATCCTAGACGCCCGGCAGGTCTTCGCGGAACTCCCGGATCTTCTCGCGTGCCGTTTCGACGTTCTCGCTGACCTCCTCGGTGGCGTCGTGGTCTGCCAGCACGTCGCGCAGGATCCCGTCCTCGCGCGCCAGACGCCCGTGGTCGGGCTTTCGCTCCTTGTCGGCCAGCGTCGCCAGCGCGTCCGAGCGCTCGTGGAGTCGCTCGCGTAGTTCGTCGGTCCCTGCGGCCTCGCTCGCGTCGCGGAGCGCGTCGCTTGCGTCGCCGAGTTTGTCGTGTGCCATATCTCCGAGTATCCACGCCCGAATATAATAGCCGCCGGTTTCGGTCGTCGACCCGCCGTCTCAGACCGCCGTCGATTCGGCCTCGGCGCGCCGCGTCTGCACGACGCCGTAGATGCCGCCGGCCGCGATGATCGTGCCGCCGAGTATCACGAGGTACAGGCCGATCCCAGCCGAAACCTGAACCTCGCTCTGAAGTTCGGACGGAATGTCGCCGATGATCGAGATCAGATCGTTGTACTTCATGACGCCGAAGCCCAGCACCGCGAGGCCCAGCACGGCGCTGACGGCGGCGTCGATCAGCTCCTCGTCGCGGTAGACGACGAGGATCGCGACGGCCAGCACCATCGCGAGAGTGATGAGTCCGTCGCCCTGGAAACCGTACTCGGTCGCCTCCGGCTCGATCGACGCGAGCGCGGCGACCGCCTCGTTGATGTCCCAGGAGATCCACGGTCCGAGACTGCCGACGATGCCGACGATCGCGCCGGCCAGCGTGACTTTGCTCCACTGCTGTTTGAGATCGAACATAGAACACTACTATAATTTTCTTCGTATATAAGTTGCTAACTTACCTGCCGACAGGGTGTATAAATAGACGATTCATTCTGCGAGCGCGCCCGTAAAGTGCTTCGAGCACCTACGGAAGCGCAGATGAGCGACGCCAACTCCGGGCCGCTGTCGCCGGACCAGCCGGAACAGGAACGCCCGTTTCGAGTCGAGGCGCCCTTCGATCCCGCGGGGGACCAGCCCGACGCCATCGAGCAACTCGCCGAGGGCTACCGGAACGGCGCCGACGAACAGACGCTGCTGGGGGTGACCGGGTCGGGCAAGACCAACACTGTCTCGTGGGTGATCGAGGAGATTCAGACGCCGACACTGGTCATCGCCCACAACAAGACGCTGGCCGCCCAGCTCTACGAGGAGTTCAAGAATCTCTTCCCGGACAACGCCGTCGAGTACTTCGTCTCCTACTACGACTACTACCAGCCCGAGGCGTACGTCGAGCAGACCGACACGTACATCGACAAGGACGCCTCGATCAACGACGAGATCGACAAGCTGCGCCACTCCGCGACGCGCTCGCTGCTCACCAGAGACGACGTGATCGTCGTCGCCTCGGTCTCGGCGATCTACGGGCTGGGCGATCCGGCGAACTACGAGGCCATGAGCCTTCGGCTCGAAGACGGCCAGCAGATCGATCGCGACGAACTGCTCTCGCGGCTGGTCGATCTGAACTACGAGCGCAACGACGTCGACTTCACGCAGGGCACGTTCCGCGTTCGGGGCGACACCGTCGAGATCTACCCGATGTACGGCCGCTACGCCGTCCGCGTCGAGCTCTGGGGCGACGAGATCGACCGCATGACGAAGGTCGATCCGATGCACGGTGAGGTCAAAAGCGAAGAGCCCGCCGTCCTGCTCCACCCCGCGGAGCACTACTCCGTCGAGGACGACACCCTGCAGGACGCCATCGAGATGATCGAGTCCGACCTCGAAGATCGGATCGACTACTTCGAGCGCAAGGGCGACATGCTCGCCGCCCAGCGCATCGAGGAACGCACCACGTTCGACCTGGAGATGATGCGCGAAGCGGGCTACTGCTCGGGCATCGAGAACTACTCGGTCTATCTCGCGAACCGGGAGTCGGGCGATGCACCCTACACGCTGATGGACTACTTCCCCGACGACTTTCTCACTGTTATCGAC
Source organism: Natronoarchaeum rubrum (assembly GCF_024494695.1). Next base: position 229,982 of record NZ_JANHDP010000005.1, read on the forward strand.
GAGTCCCACCAGACGATCCCCCAGATCAAGGGCCAGTTCGCGGGCGACAAGTCCCGAAAGGACTCGCTGGTCGAGAACGGCTTCCGGCTTCCCACGGCGTACGACAACCGGCCGCTCACGTTCGAGGAGTTCGAGGAGAAAGCCGGGAAGTCGCTGTACGTCTCGGCGACGCCCGGCGACTACGAGCGCGAGCGCTCCGCCCAGATCGTCGAGCAGATCGTCCGACCTACTCACCTCGTCGACCCGAAAGTCGAGGTATCCGAAGCCACCGGGCAGGTCGAGAATCTCATGGGCCGGATCGACGAGCGCATCGAGCGCGGCGAGCGCACGCTCGTCACCACCCTCACCAAGCGCATGGCCGAGGACCTCACCGAGTACTTCGAGGAGGCCGGCGTCGACGTCGCGTACATGCACGACGAGACCGACACCCTCGAACGCCACGAGTTGATCCGGTCGCTCCGCAAGGGCGAGATCGACGTGCTCGTCGGCATCAACCTGCTGCGCGAGGGACTGGACATCCCGGAGGTGTCGCTCGTCGCGATCCTCGACGCCGACCAGCAGGGATTCCTGCGCTCCGAAACCACGCTCGTCCAGACGATGGGTCGCGCCGCGCGAAACGTCAACGGCGAGGTCGTCCTGTACGCCGACGAGATGACCGACGCGATGGAGGCCGCGATCGACGAGACCCAGCGTCGCCGGAAGATCCAGCAGGAGTACAACGAGGAGCACGGGTTCGAGGCGACCACGATCGAAAAGGAGATCGGCGAGACGAACCTCCCGGGCGCCGAGACCGACACGAGCGGCGTCGCCGGCGAGGGGCCCAGCGACGAGGAGGAAGCCGCCCACCGGATCGAGGAACTCGAAGAACAGATGCAGGAAGCCGCGAACAACCTGGAGTTCGAGCTCGCGGCGGACATCCGCGATCGGATGCGCGAGTTGCGCGAGGAGTTCGATCTGGGCGGCACGGACGACGAGGGCGTCGCGCCCGAGCCCGATCCGGAGTTCTGACCGCCCGAGCGCCGCGTCACATTCGTTTTCCCCCACCGTTCGCTCCGCCGCAGAACTATAGTAAAAGTGATGTGACTGGTGACGAATCCGTCCCGCATGGCCCTCTCTGCCGACAGGAGGTTCACGCTGCGCATGGCGATCGCGCTGGGCATGATCGTCGTCCTGCCGTTCGCGTTCGGCCTCGCGATGCACTGGGTGTTCCTCGAAGTCGTCCCGACGCTGTACGCCGAGTGGGTCAGCGGCGTCCCCACCGACGGGCTCGACGCGCCGGGAGCGAACGGGCTCGGATTCTCGTATTTCGCGCTCACCGGGTTGCTGGTCGCCGGGCTGGTTGCCCAGTTCGTCTTCGGCGACCGGTTCGTACTGCGCTCCAGCGGCGCGCGCCGGGTCGACCGCGAGGACCAGCCCGACCTGCACGCCCGCGTCGAGCGCCTCGCACAGCGCGCCGACCTGCCGGCGCCCGACGTCGCGATCGTCCCCGAGGACGACGTTCCCAACGCTTTCGCCGTCGGTCGCTCGCCGCGGTCCTCGACCGTCGTCGTCACCCGGGGCTTGCTGGACACGCTCGACGGCGACGAGCTCGACGCCGTACTCGCCCACGAACTCGCACACGTCAAAAACCGCGACGGCGCGCTCATGACCGTCGCGTACCTGCTGCCCTCGCTGACCTACGCCGTCGCCGCGGCGGCCTACTTCCTGTTGATCCACTCACCGCGCGCGCTTCTCCACGCCGATTTCGACGTCGACGACGACGCCGGGCCCGCGATCCTCGGCATCGTCGCCGTCTTCCTCGTCACGTCGCTGCTGACGCTCCTGATCTCGGCGCTGTTCTGGGCCGCGAGCTACCTGATGCACCGGATCCTCTCGCGCTACCGGGAGTACGCCGCCGACCGCGGCGCGGCGGCGCTCACCGATCCGTTCGCGCTGGCCAGCGCGCTCGAGACGATCGACGAGGAGATGCGGGTCGCGCCCGACGAGGACCTCCGACTGGAGGACGGCGGCATTGAGGCGCTGTACGTCGCTCCGCTCGAAACCGAACTGTTCGAGCGCGACGATGACGCGCTGCTCAGCCGCGACATCTTCCCGGCGACCCATCCCCCGACGGAAGAGCGCGTCGAGCGGCTGACCGACGCCGGCGAGGAACGGTTCGGTGCAGCCTGATTCCCCGTCATATCCGCCGGTTCGGAGAATGGCATTGCACCTGTCTCCGAGCGGCGTTTTTGCGTCGGTTCCGTGGCGTTATCTGGGACGGTAGAAGTCCGACTTCGGGCTCCGATGCGGAGACGAGTTCCGTAGCTTGGCTATCTTGGCCGGCCTCCGCTGTCGAACGATGACCACGTCGTAGGCATCGTCCGCTGCGACGCTGCCGCCGACGCTCCCGAAGGTAGTGACCACGTGTCCGGCGTTCTCGCTCCCGATGAACGCCATCGACGTCGCTTCCTTCCTCGCGGTGTCCCGCAGGCGGTTCGCTACCGTCCCCGCCGGCGCGTACCTGTCGACGATTTCGTGTCCGAAATCGGCGCTCGGCGAGAGGTCTGTCACCTGCTCGTGTAACCGCGCTGTGATGGCTTCCCTGTCGAACGCATCGTCCGCTCCGATCCACCCGCGCTCCCTGGCGTAGTCGGCGTTGCCTTCCGGAATAACGCTCACGGCGAGCACGTCTTCGTCGAAGACGGTCCCGAACTCGGTCGCGCGAACGAGCGCCGCTTCGGCGAGTTCCGAGCCGTCGAACGGGACGAACAGGGTCATATTCGAGAGTAACCGACAGTCGATACTTAGCCGATCGGTTATTCTCACGTGGCTGGAAGGCGAGCGTCGGATTCGGCGGTCGCCGCCGGGTTCACCGCTCGTTCACTACAGCCCCGACAGTGTCACGTCGCCCGTCTCCGTCTCGATCGTGAACCGCGCGGTTCCCTGGCCGAGCGTCCCCTCCAGCCTGTGCTCGCCGCTCTCCAACTCCGAGAGATCCAGCCCGCTGGACGTGACGTCGCCCGTCTCCGTTCGGACGACAACGCGGGCGTCGAGCGCCGCCGCGAGCGCCGCGTCGACGTCGCCGGTCTCGGTCTCGATCCGCGCGTCGCCGTCGAGCGCCGCCACGTCGATCTCGACGTCGCCGGTCTCGGTCGTGACGCCGGAGACGCTCGCGGCGTTCCGGATCGTCAGGTCGCCGGTGTCGGTCGTCGCTCTGAGGGTTCCTTCGACGTCCGAGACGACGGCGTCGCCGGTGTCAGTCTCGACGTTCAGCGCACCGCTGGTCCCCTCGACCTCGAGGTCGCCGGTGTCGGTCCTGATCTCGGCGACGCGCAGGTCCGTCGGGACGACGATATCGAACTCCATCGACGGCGGCGAGCCGAACAGCGTGCTGTCGATCTCGTTGTCGACCGAGAGCGCGAGCGTCCCGCCCGAACGCTGCTCGACCAGGCTGATCGCGTCGAACTGGTCCTCGCTGCCGGCGCGCTTGATCGCGCGCACTCTCACGTCCGATCGGTCTTCGGCGGCGACGCGCACGTCGCCGACGCCGTTCCGGATCGTCAGCTCCGAGAGACCGGTGACGTCGAACGTGTGGGTCTCCTCGGTCTCTTGGCGGTCGCCCAGCGAGATGCACCCGCCGATTGCGCCGAGTCCTGCCGCGGCGGCGCCGGCCAGGAACCGGCGTCGCGTCGTCGTGTGGTTCATACTTCGACGTTTTCGGGCTGTCCCCCTTAATCCACGCAACTGATTACTCGGGCGGAAAGTACGGGTAAGATATTTGTATCGGCGTCGATCTCTGCGAGCAGAAGCCTACCGAGGGTTGTAGGGATCCGTCGCCGTGTCAAGCCGATAGACATCATCCGCTGCATCAAAGTCGTCGTCGAACGCATAGAGGTATCCGAGCCCTTCGGTTTGCATGTACGCGACGATGCACGCGTCGACGAGGGAGAATGTACTCTGTTGCCTGAATAGTGCTTTCCCTGTAGTGAACGCATCGGCGGTGAGCGTGTCCACGTGGAAGCGGGCATTTTCTTCGATCCGATTGAGGAAGTCGACAGCCGCATCGTGTCCGGCGCGAGTTGTGAGCCCGTTGAGCGTTTCTGCAAGTACGTAGTCCAGGACAACTGCTTCCGGAAGCTCTCCGCTGTCTATCCCGCGAAGGATCGGCAGCGCGGCATCTACTGAACGCCCCAGGCATCGTGGTCGGTGGTCGCATCGGTCGCCGTGTCGCCGTCGTATCCCTCGAAGTCGGCGAACGTCCCTGTTTGCTGCTGGATGACTTTGACGCGAACGCTACCATCAGATTCAATCTGCCAGCGAAGCTGATCTCCATCGTCGATTCCGAGTTCGCGTCTGATCCGCGCCGGAATATTCGCTTGATTCCCGGAGACTTTGCTTTCAGCATCGATGCGATCGCTGCTCATATCTGAAACGTAGTTTCCCAACGGAATAAGAGTAGTGTACCGTCACACTACTCCCGGGGTCCCTCTCGGCGATACAATCCCACGATCACTCCAGCCGATCCAGCACGGCCTCGGGATCGTACTCCAGCGTGAGCGCGCGCGAGCGCCCGCGCCCCTCGATCTCGGCGTACTCGGCGTCGATGATGCCGAGCTTCTCCAGCTTGTTGACGATCTCGGAGTAGCGGGTGTAGCCGAGTTCGGTGCGCTCGTGGAACACCTCGTAGACGTCGCCGGCCTGATCGCCGTCGTGCTCGGCGATCACCTCGACGAGTTCGGTCTCGCTCTCCGAGAGGTTCTGGAGGTTCCGCGAGAGGTGGACGAACTTCGACTTCTCGAAGGCGTCCTCGACGTCCTGTTCGTTGACGGTGCGGCTCGCGCGCATCTCGGCGTTCAGGCCCGCCCGGCGCAGCAGGTCGATGCCGACGCGCAGGTCGCCGCTCTCGGCGGTCAGCGCGGCGACTTCGTCCAGCACGTCGGTCGAGACGACGCCGTCGTGGAACCCGCGTTTCACGCGCTCGCCGAGGATGTCGGCGATCTCGCCCTCGCCGTAGCGGTTGAAGTACACTTCCTCCGGCCGGAACACGCTCTGGACGCGGCTGTCGAGCGCGTCGATCACGTCGAGATCGGGGTCCGATGAGATAACGATCACGCCGATCTTCGCGCCGCTGTGTTCCTCGTGGGCGCGCAGGAGCGAGTAGAGCGTGTCGCTGGCCTCGTTCTCGTAGAACAAGTAGTTCACGTCGTCGAGCGCCACGACGAGCACCTCGTCGTCCTCGACGAGCCGGTCGGTGATCTGGTTGAACAGCTTCTTGAAGGAGATGCCGCTGGTCGGGGGTTCGTAGTCGAACACGCCTTCGAACAGCCGGGAGAACACCGAGTACCGCGTCGCGTTGACCTGGCAGTTCACCCGGATCGTCGCCACGTCGGTCTGGGCGGCCAGCTCGCCGAACAGCTTCTGGACCGAGGTGGTCTTGCCGGTGCCGGGCGGCCCGCGTACCATCGCGTTGAGCGGCCGCGACCCGCGCACCGCCGGGCGCAGCGCGTACTTGAGACTGCGCATCTGGCTCTCGCGGTGCTTGAACGTCTCGGGGACGTAGTCGATCTCGAAGACGTGCTCGTCCCGGAACACCGACTCGTCCCAGGACAGCATCCCCTCCTCGGGGTCGTCGGCCATTACTTTCACCACGCTCCCCGAGGCACTTAGTCTTTCGGCAGCTACGCGTCTGACGACCCTACTGATCGCCGGTAGGCGCTCCCTACCTGCCGTATCAGGTACTCGACACGGACGCGACGTACTTCTCTAGGTCCGACTCGTCGACGTCTTCGTCGTGTTGCTGTTCGAGGTGACGCCCCCCGCGCGCGATCGCCTCGTCGTACTCGTCGGTCCGGGCGACGAAGCCACAGCCGTCCTCGGGGCACTGGAACTGCTCGGGCATGACACGTGAAGCTACCACGACAGCGATCAAAAACGGACGGGCCCGGCGAGCCGGCGTCGGTCGGTTCGTCTCCCCATCGTTCGCCGACGTTTCGTTCGGAAACAATCGCGTTCGTGACATTAAATACGCGGGCTTGCGACCGCAAGCGTATGGAAACCGCGTCTATCGACTTGCTTCCGGCGTTCCTGCGGGAACGGTTCGACGAACTGGATCCGGCGGCGCTTCGCGCGGCCGCCGAGTACGCGGCGGGCGATCGCGTCACCGCCCCCGATTCGGTTCCGGACGACGTCACCGATTCGTTCGCGCTGCAGGACGACGAGACGCTCGCGACCGCTGCGGTGTACGCTCACGGCCTGGCCCGCGGAAAAGCACTCTCGGCAAGCGTCGGTGCGACGGACGACGCGAGCGAGGTGTCCGCGACCGACTCGGACGAGGAGCGCGACGACTGGTGGGAAGACAAGTTCTATTGAACTCTATTACTCAGTGACACAGTCCACCGACAATAGCACAGCCAGATATTCCAACACATACTTAAGAGATCCTATCTAATTACAAATGTAATGGTCACGGTGACTGTCACCGCGAAGTTCCACAACCCATCCCTCTCACGGCGTAAAGAGTGGCAACGCGCTACTCGCCTCTACCGTGACACCAAGCAGTTCTGTATTGATGGATGGGAAAACGGCGACTTCGACAAATCCGTGACCACAGCCAGCATTGACAACGACCTCTACTCGGCCATCCAGAACCAAGCCATTCGAGAGGCGAAATCCGACCACAGCAAGGACGGAGAGGTTCGCTACCGAGAGAGCCAACCGTTCGCCGTCAACAACCAGAACTGGGAACTCGACACGACCGAGAACGGCACGGTCGTCGTTGGTTTCCCGTGTGTCTCCCAGTGGTGGTACACGCCGATAGAAGTGTACGACGACATTGCCGACCCCGTAGACCGACTGGTCGAAGGTAACGCAAAGAAAACACGACTTCAAGTGTACCGTCGCGGAGACGATTGGTATTGTACGTTCAATATCGAATACGACACCGACACGTCGGGTGAAACACCCATCGGCGTCGATATTGGTGAACGGCACATCCTCGCTGCGACGGCCTATGGTGAAGACGAGTCAATGCTAGTGTCGGGTAGTGAGGCGAAGTACGTTCGACGCAAATATCGTTCCCTACGCGAGTCGCTGTCAGAAGCGGGTGCGCTTCGCGCACGCAACCGCGTGGGTGACAAAGAACAGCGTCGAATCAAAGACCAGAATCACAAACTCTCCCGTCGTCTCATCACGTTCGCGGAACAGTTCGAGAATCCCGTCATTCGGATGGAAGACCTCGAAGGCATCCGCGAGAACAGTTCGTGGTCAGGCGTCCACTCGTGGCACTTCCACCAACTTCAACAGTTCATCACGTACAAGGCCGAACGCGCTGGACTCCGCGTCGAGAAGGTCGATGCGTACCATACCAGTCAGGAGTGTTCGGCGTGTGGTTCGATGGGAACTCGTGATGACGACCACTTTTCATGTTCAGAGTGCAACCGGGGACGCCATGCCGACCTAAACGCTTCGGAGAATATTGCACAACGGGAGGGTGAACCATGCACGGGCTAACGTCTCCGAAAACGCTCGGCGTTTTCGGGAGCACGGAAATCTCTGATTTCCGTAGCCTTCGGACGAGTCGAACCGTGCTACCTCGCTGGTTGAATAGCCAGTCGTCGTTGACGCCCGCTGTATGCGGGGAGGAAGGCCCCATTGACAGGGCTATACGCGCTGCAAAGCACACCGTTGGTCACAACTCGGTGGCGACCTTCGACGTTCCACGCGAAAGCGTCCTTGAGAACCGAGGAAACGCGCAACCCGAATATCCACTTCGTGGATTCCCGCGTCTTTAGGCGCGGGAGGATGTCAACCGTGCACGGCAGGACGGCGGCGACGCCGAACCGTCACAGTCTCACTTACTCGAACTTTTCGAGCAGTTCGCCGTAGAACTCGCTGTCGTGCTCGCCCGCTAACTTTTCGACGATCAGCTCCGGCGTCGAGCGCGCGAGGTGGTCCTTGACCGGCGAGCGGTTCACCTGCAACTCGCCGTCGACCAGCCCCTCGGCTTCGATGCCGTCGACGGTCACCGCGAAGTCGGCGGTCTCGCGGATCTCGCCGGCGAGGTGGGAGACGAACACCGCCGTCGCGCCGTTCTCGTGGAGCGCTTCGAGGATGCCCGCGATGATCTTCGCGCTCGCGCCGGGTTCGGTGATGCTCTCTAACTCGTCCACGAGGACGAGGCTGCCCGCCCCACCCGTCGCGAGGTCGGCGAACTCCCGGACAGTGCTCTCGAACGCCCCGGCATCCAGCGTCCCCTGGGTCTTGGCGTGGTAGTGGAGATCCTCGAAGAGCGCGATCCGGGCGTCCTCGGCGGGCACGGGGAGTCCCATCTGCGTGAGGATCACGACCGTCGCGACGAGATCCAGCGTCGACGTCTTCCCGCCGCTGTTCACGCCCGACAGCAGGGCGACGCCGCCGACCTCGTAGTCGACCGGATCGACCTCCTCGATCGGCACGTCGAGCAGGGGCGAGCGCCCGCCCGCGATGGCGACGCCGCCGGTGCGCTCGCGCTCTTGGTGGGCTGCGCTCGCTCCGCCATCCGCAGCGGCCCGCTCGACGAGTTCGGGCATCGCGCAGTCGAAATCGGCGGCGAACCGCGCGACGGCGAGCTCGACGTCCAGTTCCAGCGCGGCTCGGACCAGCCCTTCGGCAGTCTCGCGCTCATCGGCCAGATCCCGCGCGAGCTCCTTTTTGAGCCGGGTCGCGCGCCGATCGCGGGCGGCCTGTAGCTCCTCGCGCAGCCGCGAGATCACGTCCTCGTCGCGCTCGACGGGGAACGTCGGCTCCTCGGGGAACGCTCGGCGAGCGATCTCGGCCTCGCCCGAGTCGAGATCGAGCGCGTCGATCAGGTTCTCGCGGGCGGCGTCGATCGCGGCGGCGTACTCGTCGGCCAGTTCGCGCGAGAGCAGGGAGTCGACGCCGGCGCCCTGCTCGACCAGCGAGAGCAGGTCCGACCCTTCGACGGTGACGTCCTGCTCGCGGATCGATTCGCGGAGCCGGTCGTTGGCAACGCCCTCCGAAGTCCCCGCCGCGGCGTCGAGGTCGTCGACTGCCCGCTCCAAGCGTTCGAGCTCCTCGTCGCCGGCCGGCGTGCCGTCGGCGTCCAGCCGCTCCAGTGCACTCTCCAGCGCGTCGAGGTCGGCGTCGGGATCGAGATCGGACGCGCGGTGGACGTCGATCGCCGCCCGGATGCGATCGCGATTCTCGGCGAAAAATGCCAACGCGCGCTCGGGGACGATCTCGGCGGGCTTGTCGAGCGCGTCGGGCTCGACGCGCACGTCGCCCTCCACGTCGACGCCGGCGAACGCCTCGTCGATCGCGATCACCGTCGCGTACCCCCGTGCGAGCTCCGCGAGCCCGCGGGCGTCCTCGACGACCTCGACGCTCAGCTCGGGCATCGCGTCGGTCGCCTCGCGGTAGCGCTCGGCGTCGGTCGTCGCGAGACAGCGATCGCGCACCGTCACGTCCCGCGGTTCCGACAGCGGTTCGACGCCGTCGAGCGCGTCGATCGCAGCCGCGTCGGCCTCGCGCTCGACCGCCTCGGCGGCGAACTCGCGGACCTCCTCGATCCGCGAGCGCGCGCCGGAGGGGTAGAACGTCTCCAGGCGCGCCTCGGCGTAGCGCGTGACGGTCCGCTCCTGGAGCAGTCCCAGCACTTCGCGGTACACCTCGCGCGCCCGGTCGGTCGCGAGGAAGTCGCCGTCGTCGTCGTGCTCGCGCCGGATCGCGCCGCGCGCGATGCGGGCCGCCCGGCCCTGCGTGACGCCCGGCGCCTCGGCCAGCGCGGCGACGTCGCCGGTTTCTAAGGCCCGCTCCGGATCGTCGAGCTCGGCCAGCGCCGCGGCGGTCTTCGCTCCGACGCCCGGGATCGACTCGAACTCCATCTACTCGCCCCATTCGATGCGAGCGAGAAAAAGGTCCCGCCGTCGGAACTCCGCTCGGATCGCGGTCACGACGCGGCTTCTTGGGCGCTGTTCGCCCACCAGCGCCCTACCCAGCCAGCACCGGGATAAGAGTCGCGGCGAAGGCGACGTCGAACAGCGCGAGCAGCACCACGAGGATCGCCCCGGGAACGCCGACGATCGTACAGATCAGCAGTGTGGCGAGCGATATCTGGACGGCTAGTCCGGCAACGTTCGCCACGACCAGGATCACGAGGCCGACGATCGCGTTGATCAACAGCGGTCTCAGGGATACCATGATTACGCTCTCGCCCCCGCGTACCTTGTAAGGGGACGCTTTCGCTCCGAACGGTGCGAGTCGACGCTCGACAGATTTTCAGCTGGACGCGACAATGAACGGTTGATTGTCTCCTATCGTGTTTCTCGCTCAGTACGCTCCCGCTGAGCGCTAGCTCGGATCGGGCGGCGCGGCGTCGACCCCGGCCGTTCACAACTGCTGGGCACCTATCGTTCGTATGGCGATCGAAGCGTCGTTCACGATCGACCAGTCCGAGTTCCCGCTGAGCGGCATCTTCGAGGAGCTGCCCGACGCGACCGTCGAACTTGATCGGGTCGTTCCGACGGACGATGCCGTCATTCCCTACTTCTGGATCCATGCCGAGGGGATCGACGGATTCAAGACCGATCTAGCGGACGACGCCGGGGTGCGCGACGCCACGATCATCGACGAAGTCGAGGACCAGATCTTCCTCCGTATCGAGTGGGACCTCTCCCGCGAGAGCGTCCTGACCGCGATGGTCGACACGCCCGTCACCCTGATCTCGGGGATCGGCGACGAGAGCCGGTGGACGTTCGAGGTCCGGAGCGCCGACCAGAAGGGCGTCTCCGAGTTCCAGACGTACTGCCGGAAGCGCGACATCCCGATCGAGCTCACCGAGCTCCACGCCCTGTCGTCGCTCCGGTCGGACCGCGAGTACGACCTGACCGAGGGCCAGCAGCGGGCGATGGTGCTCGCGTACACTCGCGGCTACTTCGACTCGCCGCGCGAGGCCACCCAGCGCGAGCTCGCGGACGAACTCGGAATCTCTCACCAGGCCGTTTCGTCGCGGTTACAGCGCGGCACCCGACGGCTCGTCGCGAGCACGCTCGTCATGAACGACTGAGCGATCGCGACGGGTATAAAAAGGGATTGCCCAGGCAAAAACCAGCGTCAAGCGGGTAGCGCCCTATTTTTTGGCTAATGGTGACTAACGACGAGAACTGTTGGACTGTGGCTGTCCGGATGCAGGCCGCCCGCGGTATACGCCCTCTCGACGGTCCTGACGATCCCGGCGGCCCGGACGATTCGATTGGTGCCGATCTGGTTGCGTCGATGGACTCCATCGAGTTCTGCAATGAGGAGGGGGTGTTCCGGGCGAGCTACGACGACTCGTGCGATCGGGCCAGCATGGCCGTGCTCGCGGTGATCTCTGCCGCGGAGCGCAGCGATCCCCTCGACTTGCCACCGTTGCAGTCCGCAACGGACGTCGACGCGCTCGATCAACTGTTCCGGCGGTCGGACGGCGGCGGCAGTGCATCCTTCCACTACGACGAATTCGACGTGACGGTCTTCGACGATGGAACAATCGAAGTTGAACGGGACTACTCCTGACGGTATCCGTTCTCGTTCGGAGGGAGGACCGTGAGTAGCCACGAACTGCCGAGTAGCGAGGCGCTTGTACTCGGTTCCCAGAAGTGGCGCGTGCTGGCCGCGCTGCTGGAGACCGATCGGCTGGACGCCGACCCGATCCTCCGGGATGATGAGTCGCTCGACTCGGAGGCCTACGTTTCGCTCGTGTACGAACTTCACCACGTTCACCTCCCCGAGTTGGCGGCCGCGGGGTTCGTCCGATTCGATCGCCAGGCCGACAAGGTGATCCGCGGGCCGCTGTTCGAGGCGATTCGTCCGTACCTCTACGGCGTCGAGGAACGACGGTAGCGTCGCAGCGACGTCGAGACGGCCTGCCTCCGCGCCTCAGAACCTCGTACCCGATCCGCTACTGTCCTGGTCCGGGTCGGCAAGTAGTCTTTTGTCACTCTTTGATCCGGGCGCCGGCGTCACGTCCCGTCGTTCCCCGCGCTCTCACATCGCGGCGTCGACCATCGCGAGGAGTTCGTCGACGTCCGGCCGATCCGAGGGCCGGGAACCCCGTTCGACGCTCGCGATCGCCGGCTCGACGCCGCGGGCGTCGACGACGACCGTCGCGGGCATCCGCCCGACGAGGTCGTGGACGGCCCCGAACGCGCCGAAGCGGACCGGCTGATCGTACGCTTCAGCCGCCTCGGCGTCAGCGTCGGCCAGCAGCGGGAACGGTAGATCGTACTTGTCTTGCCACTCCCGGGCGCGTTCGGCGGGCTCGGGGAGGACCGAGACCACGGCGGCCCGGCGCTCGCGGAACTCCTCGTAGCGGTCGGCGATCCGCTGGACCTGCCGCCGGCAGTTCCCGCAGTGGTAGTCGCGCTGGAACAGCACGACGACGGCGCCGCGATCGGCGTCCTCGGCGTACGCCGAGAGACGCAGGGGGTCGGGCCCCGCACCGGCGTTAGGCAGCTCGAAGTCGGTGATCGTCCTGCTCACGACCGCTCCTTGCGACGCAGTCACAATAGTCTTATCGCGCGGTCGGGTGGTCGCTCACCGCCCGCCGCCCCGGACGTGTACGCCGAACATCTTCGGACGCCGATCCCGTCGCCCGCCGCGTTCGTCGCCGTGTCAGTGTGCTTTTCCCCGTCGACCGCCAATGCCGGTCCATGGACACCGTCGAGGAGAAGCTGGCGGCGATGCGCGAGGACCTGGCCGAGCGGTCGGGCGTGCTCGTCGCCTTCAGCGGCGGCGTCGACTCCGGCGTCGTCGCCGCGGTCGCCCGCGAGGCGCTCGGCGAGGACGCCGTCGCCTGCACCGCCAAGAGCGAGACGCTGCCCGACGCGGAACTGGACGACGCCCGCCGCGTCGCCGACGAGATCGGCATCCGGCACGATATCGTCGAGTTCAGCGAACTGAGTAGTGATGAATTCGTCGCGAACGACGGCGACCGCTGCTATCACTGCCGGACGATGCGCCTCGGCGAGATGTTCGGGCACGCGAAGGAACTCGGCATCGAGACGGTCTGCGACGGGACCAACGCCAGCGACCCCGGGGAGGGCCACCGGCCCGGCCTGCAGGCCGTCGAGGAGCTGGACGCCCACTCGCCGCTGCTCGAACACGGCATCACCAAAGAGGAAGTGCGGGAGATCGCCGACCGCTACGATCTCTCGGTCGCCGACAAGCCCTCGATGGCGTGTCTCTCCTCGCGCATTCCGACGGGGCTGGAAGTCACCGAAGAGAAACTCACGCGCGTCGAGAAGGCCGAACGCGTCCTCCGCGAGTGGGGGTTCTCGCAGTTCCGCGTGCGCGACCACGACGGCCTCGCCCGGATCGAGGTCAGCCGGGACGAACTGGAGGTCGCGCTCGATCCCGACTTCGTCGAGACGGTCCGCGAGCATCTCTCGGATCTGGGCTTCGAGCACGTCACGCTCGACCTGCACGGCTACCAGACCGGCAGCGTCAGCCCCACCGACGAGGCCGAGGAGGACGACGAACCGCTCGTCGAGAACGTCTTCGAGACTGATTACAGCGCGCTGCGCTCGGAGTAGGACGGTCGGCGACGGCCGCGCCGCTGCGGCGTCACGTCGCCCGCTCGACGAGGTAGTTCAGGCCGACCTCGTTGGTTCCTTCTTCGTCGGCCCACTGCTTGGCTTCCGTCCGGGAGTCGAACGGCCCGGCGACCCGGTCGCCGTTCAGGGTGACGTAGTACTCGCTCACGTCCCCCAGAGAACGTCCGGTCGGCATAGTTTTTCCGGCTCTCACGGTTGCCGCCGCGGGATCACCGAGAGCCGCCTCGGCGTCACCGCGGGACGACGCCGCTCCTCGGCGCACGCGCACCACGTTTTATGACGATCGGCGTGCAACAAACGCGCATGATCGGGTGGTTCCGCGACCGGCTGTTCGGCTCGGGCGCCGACGCCGAGTCGGGCGACGACGCGGGCGAATCGGCGTCCGACGACGGTACGGTCTGGGATCTCACGCCGGACTGGCAGGTCGGCGACTACCGGCTGCAGGGCGCCTCCGTCTCGCGCGGCGAACAACAGGACGCCGTTCGCGAGGTTCACGAGCAGGCGTCCGAGATGGAGCGCGAACTCGGCGACCGTTGATAGTAGCCGATACTACGATTTCCCGCCTACAGTGGCCCGAGATTCGTGGGCAGTATAGTACACACTCCTCTCAGCGCCAGTCCCCAAATAGAACTTCTCTCAACAGCATTTTCGTGTAGATAAGGACGGCAAAAACAGCCATAGCGGCCACGAATCCGACTGCGACACCGACCAGCACAGTCGAAGGGACGGTACCTCTGCTGTATAGTTCTTGTGCAGACCGGGCGTACGATCAGCACGTCGGCCTCGCGGCCGTCGAACCGCGGAGAACGCTCTCCTCCGACAAAGAGTCTCACAAGCTACTGCTTAGAAGTTCCAATGAGGGAGCCAGACAGCCGCCCCGTGCTACTGTTCGTCGTCCAGAAACGTCGCTACGCACTCCCGCCGTAGCGTCAGCTCGCCGTCGGCGTCCTGTCGATCCCGTGAGTCGGGGTTCGGCGAGTCTCGCTCGTCCGCGTCGACGCCGACCTCCGTCAGCGCGCAGTTGCTGAGATCGATCTCCGCGATCGTCTCGGCCACGTCGTACCCTTTGAGCAGGCCGATCACGACGTGGATCGGCCCACCGTGGGTGACGATCAGCACGGTTTCCGCTTCGTCCAGTTCGTCGACCAGTTCCGTCCACGCGTCCCGAATGCGATCGTACACGTCCTGCCAGCTCTCGCCGCCCTCGGGGCGGGCGGCGGCGGCGGGGTAGCCGGACTTGCGCACCGAGAACTCGGGATACCCCTCGAACAGCTCCCGGTATGCCAGCCCCTGCAGGACGCCGAAGTCGCGCTCGCGCCAGGCCCGCGAGAACTCGACGTCGGCGTCGGGCAGCGACCGCCGGAGTTCGCGGGTCGTCTCGGTCGTCCGGCGCAGGTCCGACGCGACGATCCGGTCGACGCCGTACCGCGTCGCGACGTGTTCGCCGAGCGCGCGGGCCTGCCGGCGACCCTCCTCGTTGAGCGGCGAGGGCGCCCAGCCCTGGATTCGCCGCTCGGCGTTCCAGTCCGTCTCGCCGTGTCGCACCAGGACGACGGTTCCCATCGTCGTGTCGTTGCGCCCCCTGTCCCAAAGTAGCTTGGTGCAGCCGTCCCGACGCCGAGCGCACCCCGATCGTGGCAAACACTGCCAGAGGGATCTCGCTCTCTGGACGTTCGACCGGTTTTCGTGGGGGTCAGTGGCACTGAACGGTGGCGTTCGTCGAGAAGACTGCCGATGCCGGGCGAATATTGGGCCATCCTATACGTTCGTTAGATGGGGGATTGTTGTTGAGCACGATGGACGACGACGAGCTACCGGCGGACTGGGAGTGCGACGAGCGGTACGACCGGCTGGCGCGTCGGTCCGGTCGCGCCCCGACGTACGAGGGGTACGTTCACGACACGGGTGACGTGCGCCTCCACGTGGCGATGCCCGAGGCCGAGTCCGGCGAGGCCGGCGCCTACACGATCTTCCTCACGCTGTACCCCTACACGGAACTCTCCGAGCAAACCGAAGTACGCACCGTCACGACGAAGGGTCGCGCCGACGAGATCGTCTCGACGTTCGCGAACCTGTTCGTGGGTGCCTGTGATGGCCCCGCCGACGTCGAGGCTGCCGCCCAGTACGCGCTGGAGCGCACCCGTCCGGCGGACGTGACTGACACGTCGCTCGTGAACGACGGCGACTGACACCGGCCCGCGTTCGGCGGCGCATCCGCTCCGCGCTGGCAGCTCTTATGCGCCCTTGATGAGATTGGTCAGGCCGACAGTCTCGGCAACGACCCACGAAACGAACAAAGCGTAGGCGATCAGCAGGACGTACGATTCTACGCTCGTGAGTTCCAGATCCGTCCGCAGGAACGAAAACAGGAGCACGGTCGCGAGCGTCAGGACGCCGAGCATCGGCACCGCGACCGCGAAGTCGAAGGTGGCGGTGCCGACGATCAGCACGCCGATCGGGATCGCGACGAGGAGGTCGAACGTGTTCGAGCCGAGCACGTTCCCCAGACTCGTCAGTCCTCTTCCGTCTCTGGCGGCGCGGACGCTCACGAGCGTGTCCGGCAGGCTCGTCGCCGCCGCGACGATCGTCACGCCGGCGAGAAACTCGGGGATGCCGAACGTCGTGCTGAGCGACTCGACGCTGCCGACCAGTTGCTCGACCGCGACGAGGATGATGAGCAGGCTGATAGCGAGTCGTCCCCACTCGCGCCCCGCGGAGATGCTCGATGGAGCGTCGGGGGCGTCGTGATCGCCGACGTCTTGCCACTGGATGAACAGGTACAGCCCGTAGAGCAACAGCGGGATCATCGCCAGCGGCCGGGTGAGAGTACCGGCCAGTTCCGGGCCGTTCGCGGCGGGGACGTAGATGACCGCCAGCGCGAGCGTGACGACAAGCGCCGAGACGGCGATCATGTAGAACTGGGCCTCCTTGTACACGATGGCGCGGTTGGTCTCCAGCTCGCCGTCGGCCGCGATTCCGGCCAGCGCGGGGATCACGAGAATGTTGAAGATCGCCGAGCCGACGATGGCGCCGACGCCCATGTCGAACGTTTCGCCCAGAGCGGTGAACACGACGCTCGCCAGCTCCGGGAAGCTCGACCCGATGGCGACGACGATCGATCCCTGCACTACCGCGGGAAGCCCGTAGTACGCCGAGAGCTGTTCGGCGGAGTCTTCGAGCAGTCCGCTCCCGATCCAGATGAATCCGGTCGTGACGAGGACGACGAGAACGTTGACCAGCGTCGTATCCGGAAGCACGCCACCGAGGACCATTATCGAGTGGTTGCGTCCCGCCCTCTTTTAAGCATCCCGTTCCGCGCTCGCCCGGCCGGCGGCGTCACCGCCCGACCCAGCGCAACAGCAGCAGCGTCCCCTCGTAGAGTGTGACCATCGTTACGGCGACGATCAGCGGCGCCATCCCCGTCGGATCGGGGCTGAAGAGGAACGCGAGCCCCAGGAACGCGCCCCAGAACAGCAGCCGGTTGTCCGCCAGCCACTGTCGCGAGGTGATGCCCATCATCGTCGCCAGCATGATGAACAGCGGGATTTGGAACACGACGGCCAGCATCCCCATCATCGTCAGGATGAGGTTGAACGTCTCGCGCAGCCCGAACGCCACGTTGGCGGTCACGTCCGAGTAGTACAGGAAGTAGGTGAACAGGCCCGGGAGCACGAGGAAGTACGCGAAGGAGATGCCGACGAGCGCGAGCACGAGGCTGGTCGGCACCGCCGCGAGGTAGTAGCGCCGCTCGTTGGGGTACAGCCCCGGCCGCATGAACAGGTACGTCTCGTACACGGCGACGGGCAGCGCGATCGTCAGCCCGGCGAGGCTCGCGAGCTTCAGCTCGGTGAGCTTGAGCTCCAGCGGGCCGTACACGTGGGGCGATGCGACGTCCTGGGTCGGCAACACGCCGTACCAAACTGTCGTGATCAGGTTCTCGGCGACCGGAAACGCCGCGACGGTGACGACCGACGCGGCAAAGAGCACGATCGCCAGCCGGTTGATCATCTCCTCGACGTGGTCGGCCAGCGGCATCTCCTCGTCGTCGGGCGGCTGGCTGATCCCGACCTCCGAGGATCCGTCGCCCGGCGTCTCGTCGGCCACGCTGCCGGTGCCGGCGACGCCGACGTCCGAGCCGGCGTGGCTTCCGTCGGTCCGGGCGGCCGACTCCGGCGGCTCGTCGTTGACGCCGTTCGCGTCACCGGAACCCCCGCTGACGCCGTTCGCGCCCGGGGCCTCCTCGTCGATTCCGGTCTCGTTCGTGATATCGTCCACGTCCGGTTTCGTGACGTCCTCGCCGCGCGTCTCCGGGGCGTCGGGACCGATGTCGTCCTCGTCGGGGAGCATCCGATCGGTCGATCGCTCGACGCCGTCGTCTGACGGCGCGTCTTCGGGGGACGGTTCGCCGTCCTCCTCGTCGCCGCTGTGGTCGTTAGGCGAGGGGTCGTGGTACGACCGATAGGAATCGGGCGTCGACGCCTCGTCGTCGGCGCTCCCCCCATCTCCGTCGGCGTCCGATCCGACCTCGGCGTCGACGTCCGGCTCGACCTCGGCGTCGATCTCCGATTCGACCTCGTCGGCGTCGTCGGGGCGATCCGACGGCTGCTCGGACGAGACCGCCGGCTCCTCGTCCGAATCGTCGTCGTACTCGTCGGGGACCCGGCCCCCGTCGCCCGGCTCCTCGGCCATCTGGTCGAATGTAGGCGGACCGTGCGTTATAGGCCTTTTTACTGCACCGCAGTACCGCACGGGGAGAAGAAGATTGATAACGGGCAGTCCGTTACCCCTCAGTACCTATGAGTTCGGCCGTCGACGAGGACACGGTCCAGACCGTTCAGGCCGGCCGCGAGACGATCGCGGGCGTGCTCTCGTCGGCCCAGACGCATCTCCAGAAGGCCTTCGTCGCGTTCGTGATCGGGATGATGGGGACGATCTGGGCGATGCGCGCGTTCGTCTGGGAGTTTCTCGAAGCCAACACCAAATCGCGGATGGGTCCGAAGACGGCCGAGGCGACCGACATCGTCGTCCGGACGCCGTTCGACGTCATCCTCCTGCAGGTGAAGATCGGACTGGCCGTCGGTATCCTGTTCGCGGTCCCCGTCTTGCTGTACTACGGTCGCGAAGCCATCCTCGACCGCGCCGACTCGTCGATCCCGATCAACACCCAACGGGTCGTCGGGTTCGCCGTGGTCTCGGTCGCGCTGTTCGTCGGCGGCGTGATCTACGCCTACGGGGTCTTCTTCCCGTACATGTTCGAGTTCCTGGCGAGCAACGCCCAGCAGGCCGGCGTGAAGCCGAGTTACGGCATCGTCGAGTACACCGAGTTCATCCTGCTGTTGACGCTCTCGTTCGGGTTGGCCGCCCAGCTTCCGATGGCGATGGCCGTCCTGTCGTACACGGAGATCATCCCCTACGAGACGTTTCGCGACAAGTGGAAGTACGCCGTGCTGGGCATCTTCGTCTTCGGCGCCGTGTTCTCCCCGCCGGACCCGTTCACCCAGATCATGTGGGCGCTCCCGCTGGTGGCGCTGTACGGCGCCAGCCTGGGTCTCGCGAAGCTCATCACGAACATCAAACGCGCCGGGCAGGCGGCTGACTCGGTCGAGTCGCGGAAGTTCCGGCGCCGCGGCCGCAACCTCGCGCTCGCGCTGGTGCTCGCGTTCGTCGGGACCGTCCTCGTCCTGTCGACCGGCGGCCCAACCGTCGCCAACGAGTATCTCCTTCCGGTGCTGCCCGACATGCTCCGGCCGGCCGGCGAGTTCGTCGCCGGCGATCCGCTCGCCCGCGTCTGGGTAGCCGTTCAGGCCACCGCGGTCGTCGCGCTGCTGGGGATTATCTACAACACCGTCCGGGTGCTCCAGTCGCCCGTCCAGCCGCGGCGCGCGGATCGGCAATCGACCACTACGGTAGCCGACGCTGACGCCGACGGCGAACCGGCACCCGCCAGCGCTGGCGGGCCCGCCGACCTCGACCTCGACGAACTCGACGCCGCCGGCGTCCGCGCGGCGCCGCCCGAGGCGTTCCTCTCGCTGACCGAGGACGAGGCGCTGGCCCACGCCAAGCGCGCGATGGACGACGACCAGCCGGACAAGGCCCAGCTGATCCTCGATCGGTTCGACGAGCTCGACGCCGAACGTGAGGACGCCGACGCCGCTGGCGCCGCCGGCGACGCCGCTGCCGCCGAAGGCGGAAGCGCCGACTCGGACGACGAGTCGGGCAGCCTCCTGACCGGCACCGCGGCGGGGATGATGGACCCGTTCACCGAGGACGAGACGACCGAGGAGGAGATCGGCGGCTACTTCTACGATCTCCAGTTCATCGTCTCCAGTCTCACCTCGAAGCTGTTCCGCATCGTCGGGCTGATGATCGCGGTGTTCGTCGGCGTGTTCGTCTGGCTCTACTCCGGCGGGATCGGGAAAATCCGGGACCTGTTCCTCGCGCAGGTGCCCGAGACGCTCCGCCCGGAGGACGCTAGCACTGAGGCGCTCGACGCCACCGGCGAGATCATCGCGCTCCACCCCGTCGAGGTGCTGATCTTCGAGGTGCAAGTCAGCACGATCCTCGCCGTGGTCGTCGCGCTCCCGCTGATACTGTACTACGCGTGGCCGGCCCTCGAAGAGCGCGGGCTCGTCGCACAGGGCAAAGTCTCGCGGTCGGTCTTTTTCGTCTGGGGCGGCTGTCTCGTCGCCGGCCTGATCGGCGGCAGCCTGCTGGGCTTTTTCGTCATCGCGCCGGAGCTGATCTCGTACTTCGTCGCGGACGCGAAGGCCGCCGGGATGATCGTCTCCTACCGGCTGCGCAACTTCTTCTGGCTGATCTTCTCGTTGACGATCGGGATCGGCCTGCTGGCGAACATCCCCGTCACCATGCTGCTGTTCCACCGCAGCGGCGTCCTCTCGTTCCGGTCGATGATGGATCGCTGGCGCGTCATCGTCCTCGTGATCTTCGCGGTCGCCGGCGTGGCGACGCCCAACGGCATCCTGACGATGTTGCTGTTCGCGGCGCCGATCTCGGTGGCGTACCTGATCGGGCTGGGCCTGCTGTGGGCGGTTACCCTGCCCGGTCGCCTGCGCGGACGCGGCGGCTCGCCGGCCTGACGGCGGCGTCGCGGCATCGCCGCGCCCGCACCCCGCTCCGAACGCTGTCGCCAGTTTGATGCGGATTCGCAGGTACTCCTCGGGTATGCCAAAGATCAGCGTCGAGATTCCCCAAGAGCTGCTGGCGGACCTCGACGAGCACGTCGGCGACGACGGGAAGTACGTCAACCGCAGCGAGGCCGTGCGAGCCTCGATCAGGAAGAATCTCGATATTTTAGACGAGATCGACGAGCGCCACGGGCGGCTGGACGAAGAGTAGCGGTATCGCCGTCGGTCGGGACCCCGACCGTGTCGGCGGTCGAGCCGTCGATCGCCGTCAGTCGATCCGCTCGGCGAAGCCGAACCGTTCCTTGATCTCGTCGACGCGGACTCGCACCGTCTCGCCGGTCTCGGTGTCAGGCACGAACAGCCGGAATCCCTCGACGCTGGCGATGCCGTCGCCCTCGCTGCCGACGTCCTCGATCTCGACCTCGATCTCGTCGCCGGGACTGACCGGCGCGGTCAGGCGTCCCTTCGCGACCAGATACACCTCGGAGGACTCGTCGCGGCTGGCGTCGGGCGCCATCGTCCGGACGTACTTGAACTCCTCGTCGATGTCCTCGCGGAGCGGTTCGACGTCCTGTCCCTGAAAGATCTTCGTCGCGAAGTCGCCGCCGCTGTCGAGCACTTCCAGCGCCGTCTCGAACGCCTGCCGAGCGAGGTGGGCCGAGCGCGCGGCGTCGAGGTTGTACTCGCCGGTCATGTTCGGCGCCATGTCAGAGACGACGGCGTCGACTTTGCCCGCGACCTCGACGACTTCCTCGCGCGTACTCTCCTCGGTCATGTCGCCACGGACGTACTCGATCCGCGCGTCGGCGTCGACGTCGTCGATCCGCTGGCGGTCGACGCCGATCACGGTCCCCTCGGCGCCGACTTTCTCGGCGGCGACCTCCATCCACCCGCCGGGCGCCGCGCCGAGGTCGACGACCGTATCGCCCTCCTCGATGAGATTCTCCGCGGCGTCGAGCTGCTTGAGCTTGTAGGCCGAGCGGGCGCGGTACCCCTCCTGCTTGGCCTTGTTGTAGTAGTGGTCTTTTCCAGCCATCTGATTGCCCGTAGTTGTCCGCCAGCGGGTTTACGCGCTTCGCTTGGCGGTTCTCGCCGCCGCGCAACTCGGGGTGGCTACAGCCACTGGCGTGCTGCCGTCACGATCACCGCGACCGCGCCGCACCGACGCCGATCCACCACGCGAGCGATCCTTCCGGTGCGCCGAACGTACCGCCCTGTGACTGGTAGTACACCGCGTACGCCGCGACGGCGACACCGACGAGAAACACCGCGGCCGCGATCGGCGAGTCGCGCGCGTCCGAGAGCGTGACTCTCATGCGTAATAGTTGATTCTCTGACACCAAAGGCCTTTCCACGCCCCCGACCCGACTGCGGACGCCTCGCACGCGCGAGCGCGAACGCGGGGGTTTTTATGCCGTGGCGCTAAAAATCCGATCAATATGTTCAAGGCGATCGTTAGCGCCGAGACGCTCGGGACGGCGTTGGACTCCGTGAGCGTGCTGGTCGACGAGTGCAAGATCCACCTCGAAGAGGACGGCATCGCCATCCGCGCGGTCGACCCCGCGAACGTGGGCATGGTCGATCTCTCGCTCGATGCCGCGGCGTTCGAGTCCTACGAGGCCGACGGCGGCCTCATCGGCGTCAACCTCTCCCGGCTCGAAGACATCGTCGGGATGGCCGACTCCGGTCAGCTCGTCGAGCTCGAACTCGACGAGGAGACGCGCAAGCTCCACATCCAAATCGACGGCCTGGAGTACACGCTGGCGCTGATCGACCCTGACTCGATCCGCCAGGAGCCCGACATCCCGGATCTCGACCTGCCCGCCGAGATCGTCATCGAGGGCGGCGACATCAACCGCGCGGTGACGGCCGCCGACATGGTGTCCGACCACATCGCGCTGGGCGTCGACGCCGACGCGGAGACGTTCTACGTCGAGGCCGAGGGCGACACCGACGACGTCCACTTCGAACTCGACCGCGAGGATCTGATCGATCTGCAGGCCGGCGAGGCTCGCTCGCTGTTCAGCCTCGACTACCTGAAGGACATGAACAAGGCGATCGCCAAGGACGGCGAGGTCACCACGGAACTCGGCGAGGAGTTCCCCGTCAAGATGCACTTCGACATCGCCGAGGGGCAGGGATCGGTTACGTTCATGCTCGCGCCGCGGATCCAGTCGGACTGATCCGACGGTTTCGATCGTTTTCACTCGGTGGGGTCGGAAGCGCCCTTTATCACCGTCCCGTCGCAAGGTTCGGGTAGGTAACCCGGTCCACCACTCACCGCGGGATCGCACCGCACCCACGACTTGATACATCCATGACCACGACAATCGCCGTCAGCGACACGCCGTTCGTCAAGCAAGACGTCGTCAGCGACGAGCTCGCACCGATCGATCACGAACTCGTCCCGATCCCCACCGGGGACCGGGAAGCAATCGTCGACGCCGATCCGGAGGCGCTCGTCCTCGACGTCAACACCGGCGTCGACGCCGATCTCGTCGACCGACTCGACGACCTCAAAATCGTCGCTCGCGCCGGCACCGGCTTCGACAACGTCGACGTCGAGGCCTGCCAAGACGCCGGGGTCACCGTCGTCAACGTGCCCGGCTACTCCACGAACGAGGTGGCGACTCACGCGTTCTCCTTACTGCTCGCGTGTCGCCGCACGCTCGTCGAGTACGACCGCGAAGTCAAGGCCGAGGAGTGGAACTGGATGCCGGACCGTCCGTTCCCCCGCTTCTACGGCTCCACGCTCGGCGTCGTCTCCTTCGGGACGATCGCCCAGCGGCTCGCAGATCTCACCGCGGGGTTCGACCTCGATCTGGTCGTCTACGATCCCTACGTCGACGAGGCGACGACCGACGAGTACGACGCCGACCTCGTCGAGTTCGAGGAACTGCTCGATCGGGCCGACGCCGTGACGATCCACGCGCCGCTCACCGAGGAGACGCGCGGGATGTTCGACGCCGATGCCTTCGAGCGCCTGGCCGACCACGCCATCGTCGTCAACGTCGGACGGGGCGGCATCGTCGACGAAGATGCGCTCTACGAGGCGCTCGTCGACCGGGAGATCTTCGGCGCCGGCCTCGACGT
Organism: Natronoarchaeum rubrum; assembly: GCF_024494695.1. The sequence continues at coordinate 253,788 of NZ_JANHDP010000005.1, forward strand.
CATGGACGACGAGCCGCCCACCGGCTCCCCGCTACTGGAGCGCGACGACGTCGTCCTCACGCCTCACGCAGCGTGGTACTCCGCGGACTCCCACCAGGATCTCAACGAGATCGTCGCCGGCGACGTCCGGCGCGTGCTGCAGGGCGAGGAGCCGAAGAACCCCGTCGAGCCGAAGGGCTGGTGAGTTCGGAATTCGTGCGCTCGGCCGACGCGTTCTGACGTCGACGCCGCGCGAAAACTCAGACGTTCCGGTCGATGATCGACTTCGCCGCGGTCGCCTTCTCCTTCCAGCCGTACCCTTGCTCGTAGACGTGGCGCTTGCTGTCGACGAGCTGCTCCGGACTGGACTCCTCGAAGCCGCCCCGGGCCCAAGTCCCGGTTTCGTGGAGCCACTCGACGACGTGCTCCCGGGTTTCGTCCCACGAGAGGCCGACCATCTCGTACCACGCGATCAGCGCGAACACGCTGTTGTCGTGACAGCCCGGGACGCTGCCCTTCTCGTAGATCGTCTTGATCGGGTCGTGGGTCGGCGTGCTGACCCGCTCCTTGCGCTCCTCGGGCGTGAGCAGTTCGAGCACGTCGTCGCTCTCGCGGACGCGGTGCTCCCGACGCAACTGGGAGAGCGCGGCGGCGTGCAGGCCGCTCCAGCGCCCGTCGACGGCCTCCCGGAGCGCCGGCTCGGGCCGGGGCTCGGCGGAGAGGACGGCGAGCACGTCGGTGTAGGCTTTCTCGACGGACTCCCAGTCGGTCCCCGAGAACCGGCAGCCCGGCTCGTGGAGATCGTTGGTCGTCCGACAGCCTGGACAGGGGTACCCGAAGTACGGCACAACACGCGATGCTACGCTCGGCGCATCAAAAGGATGCCGATTGCTCACCGTGGAGCCCGGACGCGGCCGTCAGCAGACTGGTACGTACTCCGAACCAACCGGGCATTTTATCGGTGACCGACCGAAACGGCAGGCCGATGAAGCGGCTCCACGCGCGGTACCCCTTCCTCGATTCGGCCCGGGACGCCGTCGAGACAGCCGAGGTCGACCTCGCCGAGCTGGTGCTTCGCGAGGACGCCGCGGCGGTCGACCGGGCGGTCGAGCGCGTCGACGCCGCGCTCTCGGAGGACTCGGTCGGCCAGCCCCACCGGCGCGCGCGGGTCGAACTGCTGTCTTACCCCATCGCACGCGTGCTGGTTTCGCTGGTCGACGAGCCGATGCTCCAGCGCAAGTACGCCCACGCCGAGGCCGCGACCGCCCGCGAGCGTTTCGAGGCGGACGTCGACAACGACGCCGAACTCAAAAGCACCAGTGGCGGCCGGTTGACGACCGAGCGACTGCTCGCCGAGTTCGACCTCGCCGGCGACGTTCGATCGACCGGCGACGACCAATATCTCGTCGCCGTGGGTCCCTATCTCCGACTCTCGGGCGGGCTCGACGGCGAGGAGTGGCGTCTGGCGACGCGCGCGCTCAGCGACGGCGAGGTGCCGGTCGACGAGGGCGAACTCCGCGACTTACTGGAGGCGGCGATCCGCGAGCGGGTCGCCGACGGCCTCCCGCTGTCGGTGCCCGAGCCGATCGCCGAGGGACTCGCCGAGGCCGTCGAGCGCATCGAGGACTCGCTGGCCGACCGCGAGCTCCGCCACGACTTCGACGCCGTCGTCCCGTCGCTGTTCCCGCCCTGCGTGCGCGCGCTGCTCGAACGGATCGACGCCGGCGAGTCGCTCGACGAGCCCGGTCGGTTCGCGTTGACGGCGTTCCTGACGAGCCTCGGGATGGCGCCCGACGCCGCGGCGGATCTGGCGGCGGGCGCGGCCGACGCCGGCGAGTCGGTCCGCTACCAGGCCGCTCACCTCGGCGACGAGGAGGATCCCGGCTACGCGCCGCCCAGCTGCGCCAGCATGGCGGAGTACGGTCTCTGCGTCGATACGGACGAACTCTGCGAGGAAATCGACCACCCGATCACGTACTACGACCGGCGGCTCGACGACGCCGACGCTGCCGCGGCGACCAACGAGTAGCTCAGGCCAGTTCGGGCGTTTCGTCGTCGTTGCCGTCCGCTCCGGTCACCTTCGTCGCGAGCACGTAGCCGATGGCGGCCATCACGAAGATGAAGACGATGAGCGCGCCGACCAGCATCTGTCCGCCCTGCGTCGTGAGGCCCGAATCCGTCGAGTAGGTCGCGCCGATCGCCATCATCGACCCGATCATCAGGGCGAGCGCCCCGATGGAGACGGCGATATCGATTTTCTGCTCGCGATCTAAGTCCATACTCGGTGAAACCCCCGGACCGGCAAAAAGCGCTTCGATGAGGACGACGATTTCGCACGGTCGGGGACTGGCTGCACCTGAAGTCTGGGTGAGTTGTAGTGGCTGCTATTGGCCGTTTTAGTGCCGCTAATGGGCGTTAACGCCACTATTTCGACTGGAAGACTTACCCGTCCGGAGCCCCTACTGTCACCCATGACGCAAACCGAACACACGAGCGCGTCAGAGCGACGGCGGGGAGTGCGAGCGGGCGGCGCGAACGGGGAGTTCGACCGGCGAACGCGGCGGGCCCTCTCCGAGCGGATGGCCGTGACGCCCGTCGGCGGCGGCACGTACGAGGTCGACAGCGAGAGCGGCCACAGCTACCTGGTCGACCTCGAAGGCGGGCGGTGTACCTGTCCCGATCACGTCTACCGCGGCGCGCGGTGTAAACATCTCCGGCGCGTCGCCATCGACGTTTCCGAGGGCAGGGTCCCGCCGCCGGGGAAGGTAGCCGTCGACTGCGAGGTCTGTGGCGCCGAGCTGTTCGTCGACGAGACGGCTCCGGGGCCGCACCTCTGTGCGGACCACGAGTTCGACGTCGGCGACGCGGCCTACGACCGCAACACCGGCGATCGCGTGCTCGTGGTGGCGCCGCCCGCCGGCCGGGCCGACGAGGTCCCGATCCGGCACGGGCGGACCGTCGCCGACCACTACTCGAACGCCGACTATCCCGAGGACGACGCCGTCGTCGCCGCGGTGTACGCCCAGGCGGTCCGGATCACCGAGGACGGGACGGTCCCCTCGGAGCTGACCGTCTACTCGTTCCCGCGATCGCGGCTCTCACAGGTGCCGGTCGAGAATTCGGCCGGTTCGGAACGGCGTCACGACGCCGGAGCGAGGTCGCAGGACGCCGATCAGCGGCGTCGGGAGCGCAGCGGCAACGCCGAGCAGCGGCGCCAGAAGAACGGCAGCGGCGCCGAGCAGCGGCGTCTGGACGACGCCGAGCGGCGCAGTTCCGGCGTCGTCCGCTGATCGCCCCGCTTTTCGACCGATTTTACCGCTTTTGGAGTTTCACGTCGACGCCGTCTTTGGGATGCATCGTCAGCGACCCGCGCAGCTCCAGCTCTCCGTCGCCGACTCCGTCGAGTCGGTACTCGCTCGCGATCGTCGCCAGCACGATCGTCGCCTCGGTCAGCGAGAACTGCTTGCCGATGCAGGAACGGGGTCCGGCGCCGAACGGGAAGTAGGCGTACGTGGGGTGGTCCGAATCGTCCCAGCGCTCGGGCCGGAACGCCTCGGGATCCTCGAAGTAGCGCGGATCGCGGTGGGTCGCCCACTGGGATAGCATCACGAGCGAATCTTCCGGAATCTCGTACCCTCCGATCTCGACGTCCTCGTCGGACTGGCGGAACATCGCGTACACCGGCGGGTACAGCCGCATCGCCTCGTCGAGAACCTTCCGGACGTAGGTGAGCTCTCGGACGTCCGCGAACGTCGCCCGGCCGTCGACGACGGCGTCGACCTCCTCGTGGACCTTCCGTTCGGCGTCGGGATGCTCCGAGAGCAGGTGCCACGTGTACGTCAGCGCCAGCGCCGTCGTGTCGTGGCCCGCCAGCAGCATCGTCATCAGCTCGTCGCGGATCTGCCTGTCGTCGATCTCGTCCTCGCGGCGCGCCCGGAGCAGGATCGACAGCAGGTCGTCGTGGTCCTCGATGGAATCTCGTCGCTCGGCCACGATGTCGTCGATCACGCCCTCCAGCGTCTCGATGGCGTCGTGGTACTCGCGGTTCTCCGGCGTCGGCAGCCAGTCGGGGACGACCACGCGCCGCGGTTCCGGCTCGAAGCGCCGCCCCAGCGGCTCTAAGTTCTCCTGGACCACGCGCGTGCGCGCCTCCCCGAGGTCGGCGCCGAACATCGCGTCAACGATGATCCCGACGGTGAGTTGCGCCATCTCGGCCTCGACGTCGCGCACCTCGCCGGGCTCCCAGCGTTCGATCAGGTCCTCGGTGCGTTCGGCCATCATATCGGCCAGGTCGGCGACCCGGTCGGGCGCGAACGCGGGCTGGGCGAGCTGGCGCATCTCGCGCCAGAACGGCCCCTCGCTGAGCAAGAGTCCCTGGCCCAGCAGCTCCTCCATCGCGTCGGTCTGGAAGTCGGGCTTGCTAAAGCGGTCGGCGTCGTCGACCAGCACCCGCTCGACGGCGCGCGGCGTCGTGAACAGGTACGTTTGCTGGCGACCCAGCCGGAACGTCGCGGCGTCGCCGTAGGCGTCGCGCATGTCGGTCGCGAACCGGAACGGGTCGCGGGCGTAGTACGGCGTCGCGCCCACCAGCGGGAGGTCCTGGGGTCCGGGCGGCTGTGGGTGCATCTCACAGGATATTGGTCTGCACGAACAAGAGTCTCTCGCCCGTTCCGCGACCGACAGAGCGGTGCGAAGCGTCCGGTTCGTTGAACCACGGACTCCGTTTCGAACGACGGCGGCGTGTCAGCCTCTCGCAAAGCACAACTCCTCTTTAGCTATCGTCATTATTTTGACCGTGCTGTCGCTCGTTGCACGTATGCGACGGCGAGCACTCCTCGGGTGTCTAACCGCTCTCTGCGGCGGTATCTCCGGATGCAGTGCGCTCGAAACGACGGCAGCCCCACAGTCGAACAGGACGCAGCGGCCGCCGACGGAAGTCAGGTCCTCGCTACCGGAGTCCGTCGATCAAACGTTCGACGTCACCGTCGAGGAGCAGACCGACGGATACGTTCGACTCCGAGTGACGACGACGCTCAGCGGGGGCTCGGAGGATCTCACACCGACTCGGATGACACTCAAGTTCAACGAGGACAATGAGCTTCAGGACGAAGCCGTGATTTCGGACCCCGAGTTCGGCCAGTCGATCACGAAAACGCTCTCCGGAGATATCGGTACGGGGGAGAGAGACGTGAGTCTGAGTAGTCACACGGAGTTCGAACCACACGGATCGCTGTCGCTGCACTACACGAAACTCCTCCCGGAGGAGTGACGGCCCGTCCGTTTCCGCGATGTCGCAACCCGTCGCAGTTGGTTCGGCTACTCCCCCACGTCGTCCAGCCGCGCCTGGCTGGAGTGGCCGGTCAGCTCGTCGAAGTCCGTCCCCTCCGAGAGCGCAGTTTCTTTTTTGACGCGGTAGTTTCCGCCGTCCGTGGTGTAGAGGTCGGCGGGATGGAAGAAGTACCAGTCCTCGCGGTCGAACCGGACGCCGATGCGGGGCTTGGCGCCGAAGTTCTGGGAGAAATAGACCAGCGCCTCGACCTCCTCGCCCGTGAGATAGATGGGGTCGCCCGCACTGGACTTCGCCTCGATCGCGTAGAAATCCCCGCCGTTGCCAGCCAGCGCATCGGGCAGTTCCCGCTCGGTCGCGCTCCCGCTGGCCGGCGCCCGCATCACCGCGAAGCCGGCCTCGTCTAACTTGTTGACGAGTTCGCGCTCGCGCCGGTCGCCTTTCGCGTTCGACATTAGCGGTAGGTGGGGCGGGTCGCTCTTGAACCCCCTGATTGGCGTCTGAATCGCGGACGGCGATACGGTCAGTCCGCCGACTCGGGGCGGCGCGGTCTGCCCGCCGACGCGACGCGGAAGCGTTCGGTCACGCCGCGCAGCTGTTCGGCCCGGTTTCGAGTTCGGCGGCGTCCTCCTCGGTCTCGACCGACCGCTCGCCGGCGTTGATCGCGATGATCGTCTCGTAGCTCGATGGCTTCTCGGGGAGATCGTCGGTGATCCGGTCGACGAACGCCTCGCGGTCGAGGCCGAGCAGATCGAGGTCGGTCCGCAGGTCGCCCAGCCGCGCCCGGATCGGCTCGCCGCGGCTGCCGCTCTCGTAGCGGTTGTCGGCGGTCACCGAGACGTGTCCCGGAAGCACGGTCAGGTCGTCGTCGAGTTCCAGTAGTGTCTCGTGGAGCGACTCGTAGAGCAACTCGGCGCCGCGCTCGGCGCCTTCCTCGCCGAAGCTCAGCTCCGTCCGGCCCACCGAGTCGACGAACAGCGTGTCCCCCGAGAGCAGGTACTCGTCGTCGACCAGCAGGTTCGCCATGTCCATCGTGTGGCCGGGCGTGTGCAGAGCCCGCACCTCGACGCCGCCGAGATCGATCCGCTCGCCGTCGTCGAGCGATTCGTAGTCGTGCTCGACGGTCGGGTCGTCGACGTCGATCCCGAGCCGGTAGGGAACGTCCAGCCGCTCGGCCAGCCCCGGCCCGCCCGAGACGTGGTCGGCGTGGACGTGGGTGTCGACGACCGCCGTCACGTCCAGCCCCAGCTCCTGGGCCGCGACGGCGAACTCGTCGGTCTGGCGCGTCGGATCGACGACGACGGCCTCGCCCGACGATCGGGAGCCGACGACGTAGCCCAGACAGCCCGTCGCGGGGCGCTGAATCTGCCGAACGAGCAGGTCGCCGTCCGCGACGTCGACGTGCTCGTGGACCGTCGCCCACTCTTCCATCCCGCCGCGGACGACGCTCACGCCGTCGTACCCCTCGTCTTCGAGGTTGAGGGCGAACGGCGTCGAGGTGAGTCCTTTCCCGCAGATCGCGACGATCGGATCGCCGTCGACCGCGGCTTCTACCTGCCGCAGGTGCTCGTCGCCGAACCCCTCGTCCGGATCGAACGGGACGTTCGCGGCGCCGTGGACGTGCCACTGATCGAAGCTGTCCTCCTCTCGCGTGTCGACGAGCGTGAACCGGCCGCCCTCCTCGAGCCTGTCGGCCAGCTCCCTCGCGGTGATCTGGTCGATCATGGATCGATCTACGAGCGATGGATCAATATCGGTTCGTACCAAGTGGTTTGGGCCCGGCTACTCGTCGTCGGCGTCCAGAGCGATGCCACAGCGCAGTTCGGCCGGCCCCGCGAACTCGGTCTCGGTGGGCGGCGTCCCCGCGTCGGCGTCGTCCGCGGTCGTTTCGTCGTCCCGTTCGCCGTCCGCGTCGTCGCTCCGATCTACGGACATACGGTGCGTCTTCGCGTAGCCATTCATTGTTATAGCGCAGCTAACTGGACCGTAACTGGCACGTTTCCGAAGGTAGGCGGTAGGTACTCCGTTCGCCAAAAACGGGGCCGGGCGCGCTCGCGACTACACCCGATCGAGCAGCCACATGGGTATCCTACACCTGATCCAGCAGCCAGACCAGCAATCCCTTCTGGGCGTGCAGGCGGTTCTCGGCCTGATCCCACACCGCGGCGCTATCGGACTCCATGACGTCGTCGGTGATCTCCTCGCCGCGGTGGGCTGGCAGGCAGTGCATCACCGAGGCGTCGTCGGCGTGAGCGAGCAGGTCCTCGCTGACCTGGAACCCGTCGAAGGCGTCCATCCGCACGTCGCGCTCGTCCTCTTGGCCCATGCTGATCCAGACGTCGGTGTAGATCACGTCGGCGTCGGTGGCGGCTTCGACTGGATCGGACGTGATCGTCGGATCGCCGCCCATATCGCGGGCGCGCTCGACGACGTCGTCGTCGATGCCGTACCCCTCCGGCGTCGCGACGGTCAGATCGATGTCGGTCAGTGCGCAGCCCAGCACGAACGACTGGGCGACGTTGTTGCCGTCACCGATCCACGTCGCCTGCACGTCCTCGAACCCGCCCTCGTGCTCGCGGATCGTCAGCAGGTCCGCGAGCGTCTGGCAGGGGTGGGCGTCGTCGGTCAGCCCGTTGACGACGGGCACGTCGGCGTATCGGGCCAGCTCGACGGCGTTGGCGTGCTTGAACACGCGGGCCATCAGCACGTCGACGTACCGCGAGAGCGCCCGCGAGGTGTCGCGCAGGGGCTCGCCGCGGCCGAGTTGGATGTCGTCCTCGCCGAGGAAGATGGCGTGGCCGCCCAGCTGGGTCATCCCGGTCTCGAAGGAGACGCGGGTGCGCGTCGAGGGCTTCTGGAACAGCATGCCCAGCGTCTGCTGGTCGAAGTCGTCGTGTGGTCCCTCGTCCTCGAACTCGGCTTTGTACTCGGCGGCGACGTCGAGAACGTCGTCGAGTTCGTCGCCCGTCAGGTCGTCGACGTCGAGGAAGTGGCGTACCTCCGAGTCGCCGTACTTGCCGGGTGCGCGCCGGCTGTCGCGAGCGTCGCTCATTCGTCGTCACCCCGCAGGCGCTCGGCGACATCGACGAGCACGTCCACCGAGCGATCGTACTCTTCGAGTGCGAGGTGTTCGTTCGGCGCGTGGTCCAGATCCGAGTCGCCCGGGCCGTAGGTGACCATCGGGCAGTCCCAGTGCTGAGCGAACACGTTCATGTCGCTGGTGCCGGTCTTGCGCAGCAGGCGCGGGTCGCCGTCGGCCTGCCGGATCGCGACGCGGAACGCCCGGGCGACGTTCGTCCGGGGGCTCTGCATCACGGGCTCGACCTTGTCGTTCCAGTGGACGCTGCCGACGCCTTCGAGGTAACCGTCGGCGATCTCGCGGACCTCCTCGACGGTGAGCCGCGGCGGCACGCGCAACTGGACGTCCATCGTCGCCTCGACGGAGAGGCCGTCGTCGGTCAGGCCGCCATCGAGGTCGGTGGGCTTGGGCGTCACCTGCTCGAAGACCGGGCCCCACTCGTCCTCCTCGAACTCGTCTTCGACTTTCGACCACCAGGCGATGGCGTCCTGAATGGCGTTGTTCTCCGGCCGCGAGCTGTGGCCGGACTCGCTCGTCGCGACGTAGGTGCCCGCGAGCAGGCCCCGGTAGCCCAGCGTGATGCCGTCCCAGCCGCTGGGTTCGCCGTTGATAACGGCGTCGGGTCCCGACTCTCGGTCCTCGACGACGTGACGCGAGCCCCGCGAGTCGACTTCCTCGCCGGTGACGCCGATGAAGCTCACGCCGGTGCGGACGGCGGCGACGGCCATCGCGGCCAGCGGGCCGGTGGCGTCGACGCTCCCGCGTCCCCACAGCGCCTCGCCGGCGCGGATCCCCTCGTCGTACTTGCTGTCGTCGATCCGAACGGGGATGTCGCCCGGAACGGTGTCGATGTGCGACGTGAGGAGCACCGAGTCGTCGGCCGGCGCGCGCACGTTACCGATGTCGTCGATCCACGCCTCGCGGTCGTGGGCCTCGAAGAACTCGACGAGGCGCTCGGCGACGGCTTCCTCCTCGCCGGTCGGCGAGGGGATCTCCACGAGGTCGACGAGCAGGTCGCGCGCGTCGTCGGCCGAGATGGTGGCGAGTGCGGAGCTCACGAGCCATCACCCAGTTCCTCGACCAGCGCGTCGACCACCTGATCGGCGTGCTCGCGCTCGATCGTCAGCGGCGGCAGCAGCCGCAGCACCGATCGACCGGCCGGCAGCGCGAGGATGCCGTGGTTCAGCGCGAGCTGCTTGAGCAGGCGGTTCGAGCCGCGCTTGACCTCGACGCCGATCATCAGTCCTTCGCCGCGAACGTCCCGCACCGTGTCGCCGAGTTCGGCCTCGATCTCCTCGCGCAGGTAGGAGCCGACCTCGGCGGCGTGTTCGGGGACGTCCTCGTCGACGATCGTCGAGACCGTCGCCTCGGCGGCGGCGCTGATGACCGGCCCGCCCGAGAACGTCGAGGCGTGCGAGCCGTAGTTCTCGGCGATCCAGTCGCGACACAGCGTCGCGCCGATCGGGAACCCGTTGCCCAGCCCCTTCGCGCTGGTGAGGATGTCCGGGACGACGCCGCTCTGCTCGGCGGCCCACAGCGTCCCCGTCCGGCCCATCCCGGTCTGGACTTCGTCGAAGATCAAGGCGGCGTCGTTGGCCTCGGTCTCCTCGCGGGCGGCTTCGAGGAACCCTTTTTCGGCGGGGTTGATCCCGCCCTCGCCCTGGATCGGCTCGACGATCACCGCGGCGGTGTCGTCGTCGACCGCGTCGGCCAGCGCGTCGGGATCGTTGTACGGGACGAACTCGACGTCGCCGATCAGCGGCTCGTAGGGCTTCTTGTACTTGTCTTTCCAGGTGGTCGCGAGCGCACCCATCGTGCGGCCGTGGAACCCCTGCATCGTCGCGACGATCTTCGAGTCACCCGTCGCCGACCGGGCGAACTTCAGCGCGGCCTCGTTGGCCTCGGTGCCGGAGTTACAGAGCCAGGTCTTGTCGATGCCCTCGGGTGCGGTCTCGGCCAGCAGTTCGTAGATCGCCGTCCGGGACTCGACGGGATACGACGCCTGCACGTACGTCAGGTCGTCGAGCTGGTCGCGCACCGCGGCGTCGACGGCGTCGTGGCCGTGGCCAAGCGGGACGCAGGCGTAGCTCGCGCCCATGTCGAGGAATTCGTTCCCGCCGTCGTCGTACAGGTACGGTCCGTCGCCCGATTCGATCTGGATCGGCTTCTCGTTGAAAATGAATCCGCTCATTGTGTCGCCTCCTCGGTGTCCTCGTCCGCGTTCTCGCCCTCGCCGTCCGCGTCCGTTTCGGCGTCCGCATCGTCGGCATCCTCGTCGGGTAGCGCGCTCGCCGCGATGTGCGTGCCGCCGCCGTCGACGGCCGACAGCACCGGCTCTTCGGCGTTGGCGTCCGCGACGACGACTTCTTCCGCGCCGCCCGACAGCGCCTCCTTGGCGGCCATGACCTTCTTCGTCATGAACCCTTCAGCGGCGTCCTCGATCCGTTCGAGGCCTGCGGGGTCGTCGGCCGTCTCGATCAGCGTCGAGTCGTCCTCGGGATCTTCGAGTACGCCGGGCACGTCCGTCAGCACGACGAGCGTGGCGTCGAGCGCGCCGGCGACCGCCGCCGCGGCGCGGTCGGCGTCGGCGTTGACGGCGGTGTACCCGCCCGACTTCTCCTCGCCGAGCATCGGCACCGTCACGACGGGCGTGTACTCGCCGTCGAGCAGCGTCTCCAGCAGATCGGCGTTGACGTCGGTGATCTTCCCCGAGTGGTCGCCGCGCTTGATCTTCTTTTTACCATCTTCGACGACGCGCACGGCCGACTTCCGGCGGCCCGAGAGCACCTGTCCGTCGACGCCCGACAGGCCCACCGCGTTGACGCCCTGATTCTGCAGGGCCTCGGTGAGGTCGGTGTTGAGTTTTCCAGGTAGCACCATCTCGAAGACCTCCATCGTGCGCTCGTCGGTGAACCGTCCGACGACGCCGCCCGGCGTCTCGACGTAGGTGGGTTCCTCGCCCAGTTCTTCGAGCGTGTCGTCGACGGCCGTCGAGCCGCCGTGGACGACCACCACGTCTTCGCCCTGCGATACGAGCTCCGCGACGTCGGCCAGCGCTCCCGCGGGGTCGACCGCGCGCGCGCCGCCGATCTTGAGTACAGTCGTCATGAGTATTCTTGTTAGCTACTGTGAAACAGTGGGTCGGTATCAAAACTGACGATTCGAGTCCGCCAGACGGGCGGATTCGACCGATCCTACGGCGCGCCGACCGGGTGGAGCCCCTGGAACTCCAGGCCCGCGGTCTCCTCCAGCCCGAGCGCGACGTTGGCGGCGTGGACGGCCTGTCCGGCCGACCCCTTCATCATGTTGTCGATGGCCGAGAACACGACCACCCGCTTGTTCGAGGGGTCGAGCTCGAAGCCGACCTCGCCGTAGTTGGTGCCCGCGACGGCCTTGGGCTCGGGGTAGCGGTAGACGCCGCTCCCGCCCGCGGCCATGCGCATGAACGGCTCGTCCTCGTAGGCGTCCCGGTAGGCGCCCCAGAGGTCGCCCTTCGAGACGGGTCCGTTCGGGAACACGTGGGCCGTCGCCGAGGCGCCGCGGGTCATGTCCACCGCGTGGCACGTGAACGAAACGTCCAGACCGAGGAACTGCTCGATCTCGGCCTCGTGGCGGTGGCCCGTCGGCGCGTAGGGGCGGACGACGCCCGAGCGCTCGGGATGGCTGGAGGCGTCGCCGCCGCCGGCGCCGCCCTCCGAGGAGCCGACCTTCACGTCGACGACGACCTGCTCGGAGCCGTCGAGCACGCCGTCCTCGATCAGCGGGTGCAGGCCGAGGATCGTCGCGGTGGCGTTACAGCCCCCCGACGCGATCAGCTCTGCACCTTGCAGGTTCTCGCGGTTGATCTCGGGGAGCGCGTACTCGGCTTCCGCGAGCAGTTCGGGGCGGTCGTGCCCGTCGTACCACTCCTCGTACTGCTCCTCGGCGTCGAGTCGGAAGTCCGCAGAGAGGTCGACGACCGTGTCCGCGGACTCCTGAAAGCGGTCGATCTGCTCCATCGAGACGCCGTGGGGCGTCGCCGTGAACAGGACGTCGACGCTCTCTAACTCTTCGGGGTCCGAGAAGCGCAGATCCGAGTGGGTGCCCCGCAGGTTCGGGTGGACCGAGCCGACGGACTTGCCGGTGTAGGATCGGCTGGTCGCCTGCGCGATCTCGAAGTCGGGATGCCCCGCGAGCAAGCGGAGCAGTTCGCCGCCGGTGAAGCCGCTGCCGCCGACGACGCCCGCAGACAGTTCGGCGTCACCGTCGCTCATCAGGCGGTCACCTCGGTTTCGCTCTCCTCGGCGGCCTTCGTTTCGAGCCAGTCGACGACTTCCGCGGCGACGTCGACGTCGGTGGCGTCGGCGAGCGCCTTGAACTCGACGGTGTGGTTGACTTCGTGGACCGTGTAGCCGGTCGGTTCTCCCTCTTCATCCACGCCGACCTCCATCAGGTCGACGCCGAGCAGGCCGTTTCCGACCGCTTCGCTGGCCTCTTCGACGAGGCGTTTGGCCTCGTCGTCGAGTTCGAAGGCCTCGGTTTCGGCGCCCTGCGCGGCGTTGGTGAGCCAGTGGTCCGACGAGCGGACCATCGCGCCGACCGGCTCGCCGTCGGTCGCGAGCACGCGGATGTCGCGGCCGGGCTTCTCGACGAACTCCTGGACGTAGAACACCTTGTGCTCGTAGTGGCCCAGCGTCGCCTTGTGTTCCAGCACCGCCTCGGCGGCGCTGCGGGAGTCGATCTTGGCCATCAGGCGCCCCCACGACCCGACCACGGGCTTGAGGACGCAGGGGTAGCCGAACTTCTCGATCGACTGCATCGCCGACTCCTTCGTGAAGGAGACCTCGGTGTTGGGCGTCGGGACGCCCGCCTGCTCCAGCGCCAAACTGTTTTTCACCTTGTCGGCGCAGATCTCCGCGGTCTCGGGCGCGTTGACGACCGGCACGTCGTAGGCCTCGCAGAACTGCGTGGCGTAGAGACTGCGGCTCGTCGCCAGACAGCGATCGAGCACGATGTCGACGTCCTCGAACGACTCGGGCGCGTCGCTGAGCGAGAACTGCTGGTCGCGCACGTCGATCTTCGTGACCTCGTGGTCACGGTCGCGCAGCTCCGAGAGCAGCAGTTTCTCGTCCTTGCGGATCCGGGAGTAGAGCAGTCCGACGTTCACGCGAACCACCCCGAAGAGAGGGCGAGCTCGGAACTGCGTGCAGTTCCGGCGTGCACGTTACTCCCCCCAGTCCTCTTCCAGCTCGGGGGCCTTCTCGAGGACTGGTGGGTTGGTGTCGGTGACCTCCAGCTCGGCGCCGCAGGTCGTGCAGTCGACGATCTCTCCAACTTCCAGGTTGTCGTGCAGGGAGACCTCCGCCCCGCATTCGACGCATTCTGCCATTGTACTCCCCACTCGTACCCCTATCTACTTAAATCCTCCGAAAGTGTCGGTGAAAACAAACGCGCAGACTACTGTCTACGGGGTCGAGAAAGCGTCAGGGCCGCGGTTCGCGTATCCAGTATCAGTTCTGGAATATATTATCACTCCCCTCGCGGGGATCGCTCCCGTGGTCGTCGACCGACCTGCGGGGACGCTCGCCGTCGGACAGCGAGCGGTCGCTCAGACATAGTCGCCCACCTCTGCGGCGAGCGCGTCTTCGGCGTCCGCCAGCGCAGTCCGGCGCTCGTCGACCGCCGTCGCGTCGGCGTCGACGCCGTCGGTCGCTCGGTCGAGGTGACTCTCGACGGTCGCTGGCGCCGGCCCGCCGACGGAGTCGCGCGAGGCGACGCTCTCGGCTGGGTCGAGTGCGGCCTCGACGGCAGCGGGATCGACGTACTCCTCTAACGGTTCGTCGAGTACCTCCTCCGCGGCGTCTTCGACGGCCTGCAGGTCCGCGCCATTTTCGGAGGCCACCGCGACGACCTCGTGAGCCGTCCGGAACGGCAGGCCGTGGGCCGCGAGCAGGTCCGCGACGCCGGTCGCCGTCGAGAATCCTTCGCCGGCGGCGTCGGCGAGCGTCTCCTCGGGCCAGTCGGCCGTCGCAATCGCCCCGCCGACTACGTCAGCAGCCTCGACGACGGCGTCGACCGTCTCCCAGGCGTAGGGCGTCGCGTTCTGCAGGTCGCGGTTGTACGCGCGGGGCAGCCCCTTCAGCGTCGTTAGCAGACCGTTGAGCCCCGCAGCGGCGTCGCCCGCGGTCGAGCGCACCAGTTCGAGCGTGTCGGGATTTTTCTTCTGGGGCATGATCGACGAGGTCGAGGCGTAGTCGTCGTCCAGCTCGACGAACCCGCGATTCGCGAAGATCACCACGTCCTCGGCGATCCCCGACAGCGTCGTCGCCAGCGCGGCCAGCGCGCTCACCGACTCCAGCAGGAAGTCCCGCGTCGAGGACGCGTCCATCGAGTTCTCGACGATGCCGTCGAACCCGAGCAGCTCCGCCGTGCGCTCGCGGTCGACGTCGAACGTCGTCCCGGCGAACGCCGCGGCGCCCAGCGGCGAGCGGTTCACCCGACCGTAGGCGTCGAGCAAGCGCTCGGTGTCGCGGGCGATCGCCTGCTCGTAGGAACAGAGCCAGTGGGCGACCGTCGTCGGCTGGGCGGGCTGGAGGTGCGTGTAGCCCGGCATCACCGTCTTGGTGTGTTCGGCCGCGACCTCCAGCAGCGCCTCGCGCAGCGCGACGGTCGTCGCGGCGGCGTCGAGCAGGTCCTCGCGCAGGCGGTGGCGGATGCAGGTCGCCACCTCGTCGTTGCGCGAGCGTGCGGTGTGCATCTTGCCGCCGTCGGCGCCGACGCGCTCGATCACCGCCGTCTCGATCGCCGCGTGGACGTCCTCGCCGTCGGGCAGGGCGCCGTGGCCTTCAGCTTCGATGTCGCCGAGGGCATCGAGGATTTCGCCGGCTACGTCGGCTTCGATGATCCCCTGCTCTGCGAGCATCACGACGTGCGCGCGGTCGACCGCGAGGTCGGCGTCGAAGATCCGCTGATCGGCGTCCATCGAGGAGAGGAACTCCCGGGCGGGGCCGCCGCTGAAACGGTCCCTGCGCACTACGTCGGCCGAATCGGTCTCGGGATCTGGGGTCCTCTCCGTCATCTATCAGTCCTCGTCGACGCCGTCGATCACGGAGTTGGCCAGGCGACCCTGGAAGCCGTGGTACTTGGCGACGCCGGTGGCGTCCTTCTGGGTGATGCCCTGCCCTTCGACCGTCTCGGTGTTGAACGAGGCGGCGTCCTCGGAGTACGCGGCGTACTCGCTCTCGCGGCCGACCGCGCGGGCGCTGCCGCCTTCGAGCTTGATCGTCACCGTCCCCGTCACGCGGGACTGGGTCTCCTCGATGAAGCCCTCGAGCGCCCCCACGAGGGGAGCGTCGATCAGGCCCTGGTAGGCCTTCTTCGACCACTGCTGGTCGACCTGGGCCTTGAACTCGCGCTCCTCCTGTGTGAGGACGAGGCCTTCGAGCGCCTCGTGGGCGTTGAGCAGGACGGTCGCGGCGGGGTGCTCGTAGTTCTCGCGGACCTTGAGCCCGAGCATGCGGTCTTCCATCATGTCCGTGCGGCCGACGCCGTAGGCGCCCGCCTGCTCGTTGAGCTGTTCGATCAGCTCGACGGGACCGTACTCCTCGCCGTCGAGCGCGACGGGTTCGCCGTCCTCGAACTCGATCTCGATCAGTTCGGTGCCGTCGGCGTCGCCGGGAGCGGAGGTCCACTCGTAGATCTCCTCCGGCGGAACGTAGTCCGGCTTTTCGAGGTCTGCGCCCTCGACCGAGCGGCTCCAGAGGTTCGTGTCGATCGACCAGTCGCCCTCGTTGCCGCTCTCTACAGGAAGGTCGCGCTCCTCGGCGTACTCCATCTCCCACTCGCGGGTGAGTTCGAGTTCGCGCACGGGCGCGATGACGTCGAGGTCGGAGTCGCGCCAGACGGCCTCGAACCGAAGCTGGTCGTTGCCCTTGCCGGTACAGCCGTGGGCGACGGCGTCGCAGTCGTTCTCGATCGCGGTCTCCAGAATGGCGTTAGCGATCACGGGGCGCGCCATCGCGGTGCCGAGCGGGTAGCCCTGATAGGTCGCGTTCGCTTTCAGCGAGTCGAGACACAGCGTGGCGAACTCCTCTCGGGCGTCGACGACGTGGGTCTCCACGTCGAGCGCCTCGGCGGTCTCTTCGGCTTCCTCGAACTCTTCCTCGGGCTGGCCGACGTCGACGGTGACGCCGATCACTTCGTCGTATCCGTACTCCTCTTCGAGCAATCCGACGCAGACCGTCGTGTCGAGACCGCCCGAAAATGCGAGTGCCACGCGTTCCATTTGTACTCGAAGCCAGCGTTCGGACGGTATTAAATTCTTCCTTTTAGATCATGAAATAATTGCGCAGAGAAGCCTATAGGCGGAGAAAACCGTTCTTAGTTGTTCGCTGAAACAACCGGGTCGTGGTGTTGAGTAATAGTGGGCCTAAAAGAGGCCCCGTCGCGGTCGTCGTCGGGAGAAAGCGGCGGCGGACTCGCGGCTCTCGACGGAAGCGATCGTCGAGACGCGGGGAGTCGTCGCCATGTTGATCGGATCTACTCTTTTTGATCTATTAAAGGCTTCCGAGTTCGACGCGGAATACGCCGTCGAGAGCGCCTCTCGGGCGTGTAGGGTGTGGGAACACGTCCCGCGAACGACGGGGAAAACAGCAGTTTCGATCAGTGGGGGAGGGCCGAACGTCAGCGGGGTGGCTATCGTCGGGACGAATCGCGGGGCGGGCGGGACGCCATCACGGCGATCGGCGCCGTCGGAGGCCGAGCGCTGCCGCTCCCGCGACGGACGCGACGGCGGCGCCGACGCCGAAGCCGGGGAGGCTGTCGGCGACGCCGGAGTCACCGGGTTCCATCGTCGCCTCGAACCCGTCGAGCGACGTGCCGGCGTCCCAGGTGGCCGTGGTCTCGCCCTCGGCATCGACCGCAGGCGTCGCGCCCGCGAGCTCGTAGCCGTCCGGCGCGATCAGCACGAACGGTCGGTCGGTGTCGTAGTTGCTCGCGAACGGCTCGGTCACGACCAGCCGATCGCCTTCGACGGCGGCGAGGTTCTTCCAGGTCGCGCTGTACCGGACGACGCCGACGTCGCCCCGCTCGTCGAACGAGACGCTCGCCTCGTCGACGGGGACTCGCATCTCCCGGTCGACCCGATCGCTCGCGTTCCGGGCGACCGAGTCGAGTCGCTCGGCGTACCGCCGGGTGGCGTTCTCCCGGGCCGACCCGTCGTTTTGCAGAGACGCGAAGGCGTCCCGTTCGGCCTCGCTCGTCAGGTCGTAGGTCGCGGTCAGGGTGACGACGGCGTCACCGTCCGCCTGAACCTCGACGACCAGCGATGGTTCGTCGTTCTCGTTCTGTGCAGGCTTCGCGACCGCGGGCCCGGCGACCGCACCGATCGCCAGCGCCGCCGCGAGCGCGAGTGCTACGGCTCTGTGTGTTGATGACATCGTTCTCGTCGGAAGTGGAAGGCGGTGTTACAGTTCGGTCGACGCGTTCGTCCCGGAGTCGGCGTCGACGCTGGCGCCGTCGTCGTCAACCTGGGCGTCGGCGTCGATTTCCGATCCGACGGTCGCGTTCTCGCCGTCGGTCTGGTCGCTCAGTTCGGTCTCCAAGTCGACGCCGATCGTCGAGCCGTCGCCGGACTCGTTGTCGGCGTCCGCCTCGGCGTCGCCGCTCGCCTCGCCCTCGGCGCCGATGCTGAGGCCGGGCACGTCGACGCTCACGTTCCCCTCGGCGTCGACATCGATCTGTGCGGTCGGGCCGATCCCGACGTCGGTGCCGACGATCGAGCGGGCGTACGCGGAGACGTTCTGGCCGCCGACGGCGCTGGCGCGCTCGTGCAGCGTCACGATGGCGTCGAGGTCGACGGCGCTCCGGTCGAGTGCGGCCTGGGGGAGCCCGCGGGCGACCGTCTCACTGGTGGCAGTCATCCGCGTCGCGGTTTTCTTCTCGGCCGCGACGACGGCCATCTCGGCGCGGAACTCGCCTTCGGTTATCGAGCCGTTCTCGTGAGCCTGCTCGAGCTGTTCCTCGCGCTGTTCGAGCTCCTCGATCCGCTGCTCGACTTCGGCGAGCTGGTCGGCGACGACCTCGCTCTGTGCGTTTGCGCTCGCGTTCTGGGCGATTCGCACGCCGAACGTGCGCTCTTCGATCTCGCCCTCGAACTCGGCCTCGGTGACGCCGACGACGCCGGCCATCTGCTCGCCGGGGGCGACACTACTGTTCGCGCTTGCGTTCGCGCTCGCCTGTGCGTCTGCCGTCGCGTTTGCCTGAGCGGGGGCCTGCCCTGCCGCGCCCACGGGAACCGCGACCGTGGCCGTGATCAGGGCGAGCAGCACCATCAGGGTCGTTGTGCGTCTCATCGCATCCCCTCCTTGTGGCCGGTTGATAATATAAAAGGCAGTCGCTGGCACCGAATCAACGTCCGTCTCGCCGAATTAACGCGGATTAAAACCCGCCCACGTCGTGCGATTCGCTCGAATCTGCTCGAATGCCCCCGCTGAACTGTCGAAGGATTCATATATGATCTTCCTCCCCGTCGTCGTCCGGGAGCTTCAGCACGTTCTCGCGACCGAGTCGGAACGACTCGAGCGCGCCCGACTCGCGCATCTCGCCGACGACCTGACTCGTCTTGGCCTCGGTCCAGCCCGTCTCATCGACGAGCTCCTGCTGGCGCATTCGGCCGTCGTTGTTCTCCAGCACCTGCTGGACGCGCTCCTCGTTGCTCAGCAGCTCCGGCGGCGGCCCGTCGTCCGCGGCGTCTTCGGCGTCGCCGTCCGCGTCCTCGGCACCCACATCCGCGTCCTCGGCATCCGGATCACGGCCGGCCGCCGAGCGGGCGTCGTGCGCTTCGGCCGCGGTTCCGTCGGAGGGCTCCGGGTCGCTCGACGCCGCTGTACCGCCCGCCGCCGCAGCGGCTTCGTCGTCGTCGTCGTCCCCGTTTCGCCGCAGGAACGCCAGGCCGCCGCCGGCCAGCGCGAAGAGCGCGAGCGCGGCGCCGACCCACAGTAGCGGCGATCCGCCGCTATCGGTGCCACCGGGCGAGCCGTCGCCGCCGTCGTCGCTACCGCCGCCGTCCTCGACGACGACGCGAGGCTCGCCGGTGACGAAGTCGGTCCGGGCGCCGCGCCAGAGTACCGCGTCGTCCCGCTGTTCGTCGGCGTCGGGGGACGCCGAGACGAGCCGGTACTCGTCGGGCCATCCTACGACGAGGCGCGTCTGGTCGTTCAGGTAGAATCCTTCGATCGCGTCACCGATCCGCAGCCGATCGCCCTCGACGGCCGCGAAGCCGCGCCACTCGAACGTGTAGGTGAGGACGCCGTACTCCCGGGGGATCGTCTCCTTGGTCGCGCTGACGCCGAACTCGCCGGCGCTCATCTCGCGGCCGGTGGCGTTCTCGGCGCTCGCGACGGTCCGGTTCGTCCGGTTGGCGAATCTGGCGGCGTACTCGTCGGGGGTAGCCGCGACGTCGTCCTGCAGCTGCTCGAACGCCTCGGTCTCGTTGGCGTCGTTCAGCTCCGTCCAGTACTCGATCCGCCAGTGCGCCGCCCCGTCGGCCTCGACCGAGAGGGTCAGGCGCACGCTGTCGGGGTCGATCTCCTGTTGGTAGGCCTCGCCGATCGGCGGTCCGTCGGCCTGCGTCGCCGCGGACGCGGCGTCGAGTTCCGTCGTCGTCGCTCCGCCGTCCGCGACGGTGCCGGCCGTTGCGATCCCCGCTCCGGCGACCGCGAGCAGCAGCACCACTGCAACGGCAGTCCCGACGGCGACGCCGCGCCGGCGCTCGTTCGTACGGTCGCCCTCCGCGGTCGACTCCATGTTCGACGGCCACTGCTCGCCGGGTCGCATAAAACGTTCCGAGACGCGACCGGACACTATCTCAGCCGACAGGTACGTCATCCGAAGGGTCGCGGGCGTGACCGGCGGCTAAGCGTCGATCGTTACGAAAACGAGCCGAAACGGGGTCGTCTCCTGAGAACTACGGCTCAGGGTTGAACAGCTCGGGACGCTCCTCGCCCTTGGCGTTGACCGTCGCCATCAGGCCCTTCCGAGCGACCCGGCTGAGCGCGTGGTCGACCAGCTTCACGGTGCCGGGGACCGGGAAGTCCATCGTCGCGACCGCACAGCTACCCGGCGCGACCGGCTTCGTCTGCACGTCGTGGTCCGGATCGGAGCTGAGCGCCCCCTCCGCCCAGATGTCGCTCCAGACGTTCCCGATCGGGTGGAAGCTACTGGTGAGGTTCGGGCCGCCGGTCACCATGAACACCCGGGCGGTCTGGCCCGTCTCGACCTCGGCGGCGTGGCCGTACCCGTCGGGCGTCATCGCGTACGCCTCGCCGTTCATCACGACGTAGGTCGGCTCCTCGGCCGCCATGGACTCCATGTCGAACTTGTGGTGGCCCTCGGCGCCGGTCTCCTTGTTAGTGTAGAGCTCGTGCTGGCCGATGTACAGCTCCTCGTCGACCTCGGGAAGCCCCTCCTTGGGCTCGACGAGGATCATGCCGAACATGCCCGCGCTGATGTGCATGTCCATGTTCGGCACGGCGCAGTGGTAGATGAACGCGCCGGGGTACTGCGCCTCGAACTGCAGGTTCGCCGTCTCGCCCGGGGCGGTCATCGTCGCCTCGGCGCCGCCGCCCGGCCCGTAACACGCGTGGAAGTCGACGTTGTGGGGGAGGCTGTTCTCCTCGGGGTTCTCGAAGGTCACGTTGAGCGTGTCGCCCTGACGGACCCGGATGAACGGCCCCGGAACCTGCCCGTTGTAGGTCATGTACGTGAACGTGACGCCGTCCTCGACCTCGGCGGTCACCTCCTCGGGGCGGAGCGTCACGTCGACCTCCTTTGGCTCGTCCCGGTTGATCGGGTCCGGGATGTCGGTCGGTTCGGCCGCGACGCGATCGACGTCGAGCGTCGGCTCGGTCTGCTGGGGCTGGGGCTCGGTCTCGTTGGTCGGTTCCTCAGCGCTCGGTGCTTCGCCCGTACAGCCCGCCAGCGCGAGGCCGGACATCGCGCCGGCGCCCTGGAGCACGCGTCGTCGGTTGGTGTCGAACATTGGTGTGTCCTCCTACATGCACAGATTGGCGGTAGACCACCTTCAAGCGGGCAAATGGTTCCCATCTCGCTGGGACGCCAGCGAATATGTTCACACCCGTTTCCAGTTCGTGAGAACGGGCTGACGGTCGTCAAAATAGGCCCGTCGAATGGAGGGTCAGGAACGACGATCGACCTGCGCTTCGTAGCTCTCGCCGTCGTAGCCGACCCGCGCGACGTCACTGTCGTAGCCGACGACCCGCTCGGCCGTTCGCTCGTCGGTGTGTACGACGACCCGGTCGACCCCGTCGTCGAAGAACGCCAGGACGTTCCGCAGGCCGCGGTACCGCTGCCGGTACAGCTGTTCGGTGATCACCGTCGATTCGGCGTCGTCTGTCCGGGTCGCGGTCAGGGTCGCGGGTGACGCGTGCTCGCCCTCCTCCGGGCGGGCTGTCGTGACCGTGACGGTCGTCCCCGATGTTTCGGCCGTCGCGTCGGCCGTCGGCTCGAGGGCGACGGCGTCGCCGACCAGTTTGACCATCGCGGCGCTGTGGTCCGTCTCGTGACCGTATCCCGCCACTGCGGCGTAGCGCCCGCCCCCGAGGTGTCCGAATTCGGTTGCGCCGTCGCAGGGGACCGACTCGCCGCCGAACGCGTGGAGCGTCCACGTCTTCGTCGCTCCGGGGCCGACGATTCGGCAGTCGGCAGTGTGCACGTACGGTCCGATGTGATACCACCGCCCGTCGACGAGTTTGTAGAGGTTCCAGTGGCCGCACTTGGTCGACTCGCGCGAGCGGTTGACGAACGTGAACTCGACTTCCGCGGGGAGGTCCGTTCGCTCGGTACTCGGGCGAACGAACGTCGGCGTCGACGCGTCAGCGTCGTGGAACCACGCGATCGAGTCCTCCCGCGGCGTCGACGGGACGGATTCGCCCTCGAACCGCGACGCCGCCGCGGGGCCCGGCTCGTCGGTGTTCCAGGCGGCGATCCGGACCGCGTCCCGCTGGCCCCTGCTGAACTCGTAGACGCCCGTGGGACGGCCGCTCCCGGTGCCGTCGGCGTGACCGACGACCGCGTACTCCCCGCGGACGACCTCGCCGGGGTCTAGCCGGACCGTCTCGGGCAGCCTGATGCGGTCGCCGGCGAGCCGCCAGTGACCGTCGCCGTCCCGCTCGATGGGCGGCTCGGCGTCCGAGAGATCGTGGTTCTCGGTCGGGACCAGCACGAGCGTCTGGCGGTAGGTGTACTCGCCGCCCCCGCGGTCCCCGCCCATCGGATAGGGGTGATCGCTCCCCAGCCGGCCGAACGGCGGCGTCCAGCGTAGCTCGAACGTGTTCTCGTAGTCGTTCGCGTTCTCCAGCGACGCGACGATGCGTGCGGGATGGTTCTCGGTCGCCGTTTCGGCGAACCGCAGCCTGATTTCACCTCCGTCCTCGGTTCGGTAGCGCCGCGGCGAGAGCGCGTACGTGCGATCGATCGTCTCCAGGTCGACGATGCTGGCGGCCGATCGTTCGTCCTCGAACTCGACCGGGCCGTCGTTCTCGTTCCCGCCCGTTGCGCCCTTTTCGTTCTCGTTGGGCGTGTCTTCGGGTGGGGTGTCGTCTCTCCCGTCGTCCGTGGTCAACACCGACGAACACCCCGCGAGCGCGCTCGTCCCGAGTGCCGCCGCAAACGTCCGTCTGCGCATATCCGCGTCTTCTCTACTGTAGCCTACATGTCTTGTGGAGAGTCAAACGCGCGTTTGAGGTACGGCATCCGACCCGGCGAGACGCCCGTGCCGAATCGGCGCCGTCCGTGATTCCTCTTAGTCGTCGCTCTCGACCATCACGCGATCGGAGACGACCTGCTCGCTGGGGTCGGTGCTACTGCCCCGCACGGCGCGGAACTTCCCGACGACGTCCCAGCAGAAGATCGCCGTCCCGACGATGATCAGCGTGTCGCCGGGCATCCGCGCCCAGAACAGCGTCTGGACGAGCGGGCGCTCGTAGAACGCTACGCTCCGAGCGACGGCGTAGCTCTCGGTGAACGCGGCCTCCAGCTGGAGGAAGCCGACCGGCAGCACCGAGACGAACACCATCAACGCCAGCCCGACGTTCCAGCACCAGAACGCCGCCCGGAGCTTGCGCTCGTTCCAGCTCGCGGACTCGGTGGTGATCCGGAGCATGTACGTCGCCATGCCCAGCGCCAGGAAGCCGAAGGCGCCGAACATCGCGGCGTGGGCGTGGCCCACCGTGAGGTAGGTGCCGTGCTCGTAGTAGTTGATCAGCGGGAGATTGATGAAAAAGCCGAGGACGCCGGCGCCCACGAAGTTCCAGAACCCGCTGGCGATGATGAAGGCGAAGGGGAGCTTGTAGGGGAACGTCTCGCCCGACTCCGCCAGCGCGCGGTACTCGCCGATCGCCTCGAACAGGATGAAGATCAGCGGGATCAGCTCCAGCGTGGAGAACACGCTGCCCATCGGGATCCACACGTCGGGCTGACCGATCCACCAGTAGTGGTGGGAGACGCCGATGACGCCGCTGCCCATCACCAGCAGCGCTTCGAGACCGACGGCCTTCTCGGCGGAGCGCTTCGAGAGCAGGTTCATCGACACCAGCGTCAGCCCGACGATGGCGACGATGAAGAACTCGAAGGCGCCCTCGACCCACATGTGGACGACCCACCAGCGCCAGAACTCGGTGGTGACGATGTTGGTGTCGGGGGTGTAGAACATCCCGGCCATAAAGAGCAGGCCGATCGAGCCGCCCGCGTACAGGATCATGTGCGCGAGGCCGAACCGCGGCTCGCGGTCCAGCAGCGGCTTGAACGCCCGGGCGACCAGCACGGCCCAGAGGCCGAAGCCGACCAGCAGTCCGATCTGCCAGATGCGGCCGACTTCGAGGTACTCCAGCCCCTCGTTACCGAGCAGCCACCACAGCTCGCCCGGCAGGTAGCCGTTGGCGCCCAGCCAGATGCCGGTCATGCCGCCGACGGTGACGACGACGACCGCGCCGAGCAGTCCGTACACGTACTTGCGCTGGTTCTTCGGCTCGCGGCCGGTCAGCAGCGGCCCGAGGAACAGCCCCGCCCCGAGCCACAGCGCCGCGATCCACAGCACGCCCAGGTCGATGTGCCAGGTCTTCGCGATCGCGAAGGGCACCCACTGCAGGATCTCGAACCCGAGTAACTCCCCGAGCCCGAAGAAGGCGTCGCGCTCGATGTAGAAGTGCGCCAGCAGTCCGCCCAGCAGCACCTGCGCCAAGAACAGCAAGGCGGACACCGCGACGAACCCGAGCGCCGCGATCTGACTCGGCGTCAGGTCGATCTCGTCGGGATGGGGAACGTCGATCCCCTCGGTGCTGGGCTCGGGCAGTTCGACGGATCTGTAGAGGTACACGCCTGCGCCCGCGCCGGCCACGAGCAACACCATGCTGATGACGCTCCAGGTCATCGCCGACCCGGTCGGAGCGTTACCGGCTTCGGGCACGTAGGGCCACTCGTTCGTGTAGCTGTGGTCGGTGCCCGGCCGGTCGGCGTGGGAGATCCAGGCGGTCCACATCGCGAAGTCGGCGAACTCGCGGGCCTCCTCCTCGGACTCGATCATCCCCTCGGGGATACCCCGCTCGGCCGACCCCTCGTTGTAGCGCTCGACGTACTCCTCGCGGACCTGCTCGTGGGCGTACAGCTCGGCCTCGGAGTACTGGATCGGCCCTTCCGAGCCGGTGACGTCGAGCTCCTCCTTCACGGCGGCGTCGATCGACGCCCGCTCGCCCGTGTCGAGCGCCTCGTACTCGGCGCCGTGGCGCTCCTGGGCGTAGTACTCCTTCATGTACTGGGTCTTGAGCTCCAGGGCGTCGGCGGTGTAATCCTCGCCGTAGTACGCGCCGTTACCCAGGATCGACCCGTGGTTCATCAGCCCGTTCGACTGGAACGATTTCTTGCCGTCCTGTACTTGCTGGGCCGTGACGACCGTATCGCCGTCCGGTCCCACGACGGTGTCGGGGATCGGCGGCTCCTGCTGGTAGGCCAGCGCCGCGCCGGCCCCCATCACGACCAGGTTGAACACGAAGACGACGACCAGCGCCTTCGCGAGGGTCTGTCTGGTGACTCGCATCACCAGATAGTTCTGCCCCCTCGTTTTTCTACGGCGCTCCGGTTCCCGACCGCCGACAACCCCGCCGAACGTGTTCGGTGCAGTGCAGGACCCTCAGAACGGCGAGGCGTTGCTCTCGGGGTCGCGCGCCGACTGCATCCACCGGTGTCTTTTTGTCACGTGCGCGGGAACGGAGCGACATGATAGACTCGCGCGGCGACATGGACGTCGACGGGCTGATCCGGATCGTCCTCCTGCTGGTCGTCCTACTGCTCGTTCTGGAGATCGTCGGTGAACTGTTCGGCCTGCTGCTGGGGGTGCTCGGCTTCCTGCAGCCGTTCCTCATGCTCGCGATCGCGGCGCTGCTCGTGCTGTGGCTCGCCGACCGGCTGTAGCCGATCGACCGTCGGCGTCGGACGCCGCTGATTCGCCACCGGCTCCCGGCCGCTATACCGCTACGTTCTTTTCGCCCCGTCCGCTACACCGACCGTGTTCAGCCTGAACGCGCCTGTTCCCGGTCGAGTTTCCGCCCTCGCCTCGCGGCTCCACCCCGAGCTGATCGGCTTCGACTCGATCCGGGAGCGTCACTCGATTCTGGTCAAGCGCCTGGGCGACGGCGCCGGCGTCGGCGGGTATCATCGGCTCGCCGAGCAGGCCCGCACCGCGCTCGCCGGCGCGCCGGCCGTCGAGGCTCGCATCTCGGAAATCGACGTTTTCGAGGACCCCCCCAACGGCGCCGCACCGGTCGTCTACCTCGCCGTCGAGAGCCCCGGACTCGATCGCATCCACCGCACGCTCGTCGACGATCTGGGCGCGATTAAGGGACTGGAGGGACCGGACTACACGATGCACGTTACGCTGGCTCGCGGCGGCGACGTCGAGGCGGCGCGGCGGCTCGCCGAGCGGAAGATCGAGCCGATCGAGTGGACGGTGTCGGAGTTAGAGTTCTGGGACGCGAGTCAGGCAGAAGTGGTGCGGACCGTTTCGCTGCCGGCGTGATGCTCGCCGAGACTGGCACCCCTGGACAACGGATCGCAGTGCTCGTCCCAGACGATTAGTTGACGGTGTCGTCGTCCGCCGCGCTGAGCCGCTCGGCTCTGCGTATCTTCCTTCGAAGTTGCTGCATCACGCCCCGAGTTCGGAGGTCGGGATTCATCTCGAGGATCGTCCCGTGAAACTCGCGAGCCGTATCGACGACTTCCTCGATCCAGGCCCGTTTCGTAACGGGGCGAGCCGTATCGACTTCGAGCCGCTCGTCCGGATTTCGCGCTCCCTTCAGCGTCGAAGCCCTGGACACGGTGACCGACGCGTCGTTCCGCGGTTCGACTACCATCCAGGACGGTCCCCACTCGAACTCGACGACGTAGCGTTCGTCCAAGAGGGCGGCATCGACCGTCTCGAGCAAGTTCAGCACGATGCCACACGCGAATCCGGTCACTCCGCTGTTCGGTCCGCCCCAGATGTACGTATCGCCGATTGCGATAGCGACGGCAATCCAGCTGTCTGGGTCTCCGTCTTCGACGCTCACTCGATAGCTCCGCTCGTACTGGAAATCGATTGTCGCGGTTTGTGCCGGTGGACCGTCTGTCATCGTTCTACTTTCTCTGTCGAGCGTTGCTACGGTCGCGGCGGCTCGCCGTCGTACTTTTGATGGTCGTTGTAGAAGTTCAGCATCGCGAACTTCAGCTTCTCGGGGTCGACGTCGATCATCTCCTCGCGCTCCTCGGCCGGGAACGCGTCGCGGACGCTGTACTTGCCGAGTTCGCGTTCTTTCTCCTCGGTATACCGAGCGTCCAGCAGCGCGCGGACCCCGACGTCCTCCGGCGAGCGCAGCACGCGCCCGAGCGCCTGTCTCGTCTTGCGGATCGTCGGAATCTCGACGGCGTAGCGCCAGCCGGCGTCCGAGACGCCAGCCCGATCGCCGAACGAGGCGTCGTAGGCGTCCTGAACGGCGTCGGCCCGATCGTCCAGGTGCGGGTAGGGGACGCCGACCACGAGGACCGTGTTCGCGTCGTCGCCGTCGAAGCTGACGCCTTCGGCGAGCGTGCCCCACAGCGAGGTCAGCAGGACGCCGTCGTCGCCCTGCGTGAACGTCTCCCGGAGCTCCTCGGCGCTCTCGCCCGGTTTGTCGAGGTACAGCGTCGCGTCCGATCCCTGGAGATGGCCGTGGTACCGCTCGGCCTCGCTGTAGCTCGGGAAGAAGGCGAGCACGTTCCCCGGCGTGAAGCGCACGGCGTCTTTGAGCACGTCGGCCACCGCGCCCTGCACCTCGGGGTCGCCCCGGTCGCTCGCGAACAGCGGCGGCGTCCCGACGGCGTAGGTCCGCCGGTTCTCCGCGGGGAACTGCAGCCCGTAGGCCAGCGTCACCGGATTCGAGAGCCCGAGCACGTCGGAAAACACGTCGAACGGCCGGAGCGTCGCGCTCATCAGTACGCTGGCGTGGACCTGATCGAACAGCGTCTCGGTCACCTCGCGGGGGATGCAGTTGTACAGCTCGGCCCGGCCGTACACCTCGCCGGTGCCGGCGTCCCGGCGCACCGAGACGACCGGGTACTGGCCGAGTTCGGTGCCTTCCGACATCCACGGGTCGAGAAAGGCAGCGGCCTGCAGCGTCTGGCACTCCTGTCGGGTACTCGACTCGCCGTTCTTGTACGCCTCCTCGTAGCGCTCGTCGAGCGTTCGGCCGAGCTTCTGGGCCGCTTCGACGTCGCCGTCGATCCCCTGCCCGCTGTAGTTCTGCAGGAACTTCCTGGTGAGGTCGTCCCGGCCCTCCTCGTTGGCGATCGAGACGTCCTCCCAGTTCTCGTCGACCTGCTCGCGCCCGCCGAACTCGAAGGAATCCTCGTAGGTCTTCACGAGCGCGTCGCGGAACGCGCCGATCACGTTCTGCGCGCGCTCGGCTCGGGGTTCGTCCGACTCGCGCAACTCGTCGAGGGCGGCGTCGAGCGTGTTCTCCGTGAGCGTGCGCGTGGCGTGCTCGCGCGCGGCGCCCTCGACGTTGTGAGCCTCGTCGAAGACGGTGATCACGTCCTCGGGATCGCGACCCAGCCACCGGAAGAACTGCTCGCGGATCATCGGATCGAGCAGGTGGTGGTAGTTACAGACGACGAGATCGACGCCCTCGATGCCGTCCTTGAGCAGCTCGTAGCCGCAAAAGCCCTGCTCGTGGGCGTGCTCGTAGATCTCGTCGGGCGTCCGGACGTCCTCGAATAGCCAGTCGTAGAACGCGTCGGTCTCGCCGGTGAGATTCTTGTAGTAGTAGTCGCAGGTGTTGTTCTCCTCCAAGGCGTCGACCTGCTCCTCGACGGCGTCGAGTTCGTCCATCACCGCGCTGCGGGCTTCGGTCGCCTGCTCGTCGCCCTCCTGGCTGGCTTCGAGCAGTTCCTGCTGGCGTCGCTCCAGCTGCTGCTGATCGCGTTCGGCGTCGACCAGATCGTACGTGTTGTCCCGCAAGACCTGGCACTCCTCGTAGTCGACGTCGATATGACACATCGAGCCCTTCCCTTTGAACACGACCGCCCGGATCGGCTCCTGTCGGGTGATCGCGCGCGCCTCCCGGACGAACTGGCGCATCTGCTGGTGGACGTTGGTCGTGATGACGACGGTCTTGTCCTCCTCGCGGGCGTACTCCAGGGCGGGCACCAGCGCCGACAGCGTCTTGCCCGTCCCGCAGGCGCCCTCGAACAGGACGTCCTGGTCGCGGGTCAGGGCGTTGTAGATGCGGTCCATCGCCTCCCGCTGGTTCGCGTATGGCTCGTCGTACGGGAAGAACCGCATGTACCCGTTGGTTTCGGCCACGACAGACTCGTGGGTCGCGATCTACCAAAAGGGTTCGGCTGGGGGCGCTCGCGAACGCTCGGCGCCACCCCATCGCGAACGACGCCGCGGCGTCACGCCGCTATTAGTCCCTGGAAACCGTACGTTCGCCCGTGACAGAACGCGTTCGGCTCGACGACTGGAACGCGGTGAGCGACGAGCTGCGCCGGTTCGGCGAGTCCGGCGACGTTACCGTCGACGACGATCGGCTCCGGATCGATTTCGGATCCGCACGCGTCGAGGTATCGCGGGACGGGAGCGTGAAGACGGGGATGCCGCTCCACGACTTCGAGCGCGAGGGCGCGGCGGAACTCGTCGTGGACCACGACGCCGGGACGCTCACGATCGACGGCGACGGCGTGACCTACACGTTCAGGCGCCCGTAGCTTTACTGTGAGCCTCTCGCTACTGAACGTATGCGTGACAGGTTGCTGACCCGCCCTCGTGCGGGCGTCCGGTGGCTTCGCCGACGCCTCCGACGAGCGATTCGCGGGGGACGCCTCCGTCTCGAGGAGACGACCACCCTCGTGCACGTCTCCATCCTGCTCTTCGTCCCGGTGGTGGTCGGACTGCTCACGTACCTCTCGACGCGGCTGGACTACCTCTCCTTTTTCCTGTTCCCGCCGCTGGCCGCCGGGACGTACGCGCTGTTCGCGAACCCCGAGCACGAGGCCGCCTCGCCCGTCCGGTTCGTCGCGGGATTGACCGCGGGCGCCGTCTGCGCGTGGATCGCGGTCGGAGTGGCGGTGTTCGTCGTCTACCCGGACCAGCCGGCGTCGGCGATCGAGGCCGACGCTCCTGGCGCCGCTTTCGCGGTGTTCCTCACGGGTGTCGTCACGTGGGCGCTGGATATCGAGGAGGCCGCCGCGTTCTCGACGGCGCTGCTCGGCCTGCTGGTCGACCCCGCCAGACAGACATCCTTCGTCGCGAGCGTCGTCGTCAGTTCGAGTCTCGTCGCCGTCGTCTTCGCGGTCTGGCGACAGCGATTCTACAAACAGCGCGCGCGCTACCTCTACGAGTCCACTACGGGCGCCGATCACGTGCTCGTCCCGATCCGCGGCGATCCCGTCGAGGCGACGACCATGATCGCGGGGCGGATCGCCGCCGCCCACGACGCCGGGAAAGTCGTCCTGCTGGACGTGGTCGAAGAGGATTCGATCGCGACCGCGGAGCGAGCGCTCCTCGGGAACGGCGCCGACGCCGAGACCGACGCAGGCGGCGCCGACGCCGAGACCGACGCAGGCGGCACCGACGCCGAGACCGACGCGGGCGGGGACGGGGCAGTGTCGGCGCTCGAAGCGACGGTCGCAGACTTAGAGCAGTTGGCCGACCGGGTCGAGACCGTCCTCGACGTCCCCTGCGACGTGATCGTCGCCTCGAGCGGCGGGTCGCCGGCGACGACGGTGCGGCGGATCGCCGACGAGGCCAACTGCGATCTGATCGCCGCCCCCTACGAGACCGAGGACGGCGACGTGACGCCGTACGTCGAGCGCCTGCTGGCGGCGCGGATGGACGTCCTCGTCCACCGATCCTGCGACGGCCGAACCGACTGGCGGCAGATCACGGTGCCCGTCAGGCGCGCCGGCGACACCGCCCACGCCATGATCGACTTCGCCTGCCGACTCGCCGGGGAGACCGGCCGCGTGAGCGTCGCCCACTGTATCGACTCCGAGGCCAGTCGGCGCACGGCCGACCAGATGCTGGCGAACCTCGCCGAGACGCCCGACTACGACATCGAGACGCGCGTTCCGAAGGCGTCGATCGAGAGCTTCCTCCGGCAGGTCGCGCCCGCGACCGATCTCGTCGTCGTCGGTGCGAGCCGCGACCGCAGCACCGCCTCCCGGCTGGTGTCGCCGCCGACCTTCGAGCGCATCGACGATCTCGACACCGACCTCGCGATCGTGGCCCACCGGTGAGCGACCTCTCGACGGCGGCGCGGCTCCGAGCGAGTTCTCGGACGGACGAAACCGGTCATCGTGCGTGAGTGGAGAAGATTCCTCCGGCGTCAGTCGGAGGAGGACGTCAACTCGACTGTTTCTTTTCCTTTCACCGTGATATCGTACCCGCAACACTCGAAGTCGATGCACAGGTCGTCGTCGGACCCTTCCACGAGTGAATCGAGGGCGTCTGGATCGATAGCTTCGTAGAGCGGTGAGAGTTCGGTCGGTTCGGCGTCTTCGGCGTCAGCGACGGTGCCAACTACCCGTTCACTGGCGGATGCTGTGCTCCGATGGGAGGTCGGTTGTGTCATTGCGACTATCTACCGGACTAGTGGTGCCGATCACTCAAATATACACGGGAGAACTCGGTTGTATTCGAGCGAACTATTCAGGTGGCAAAATTTGAACGTGCCTCAGTGCCCGACGCCGCAGTTTCGTTGCTATTCACTCGCGATTCCGAAGATCCGGAACGCTCCGGGCGGACTGCGGCACGCCCGGCCGGATCCGGGGAACGGGCATCTCGGTTCGCTGCGTTTCCGAGGGCCTCTCTATCGTGTTCTCCCTCGCGAGCGACGACGCGCGACTCGTCTCGCTTCGACCCATATATCCGTGCCGTCGCGTACCGTCGGCTATGGGCCTCGTGGCGGAGTTCGACATCCCCTGTGAACACCTGCCGGCCGTCGGCGCCGCGGCGTCGGTTCCGTCGGCGACGGTGGTGCTCGAACTGCAGTTCAACCACGGGGACCGCCCGGTGTTTCTGCTCACCGTCACCGGCGGTTCGCGGGACGAGATCGAGGCGGCCATCGCCGACGCCGACGACCTGACCGACTGCACGCTGGTCGGACGAGCCGGCGACACCCGCCGATATCAGGCGATTCCGGCGTTCAGTCTGGAAGAACAGCTCGGCCCACACCTCGACGACCTCTCGGGGCTGACGGCGCTCGCCACGGCCGACGCGATCATCGAACGCATCGAGGTCACCCCGGACGGCTGGACCCAGACCGGCTGGTTCGCCGACCGGGCGACGTTCGACGAGTTCCGGACGTTCTGGCAGCGCAACTCCGGGTTCCGCCTGCGACGGCTCACTCGGGACGGGGCGCCCGAACCGCCCGGCGACGGGCTGACCGATCGTCAGGACGAGGCGCTGCGGACGGCGTACGAGCTGGGCTACTTCGACGTTCCCCGCGGCGCCTCGCTGGAGGACGTCGCGGCGGAACTCGGCGTCTCGGCGTCGTCGGTCTCCGAGCGCCTGCGCCGCGCCCAGACCCGACTCGTCGAGGAGACGGTCGCCCCGACCTGGCCGCCGCTGCTCGACTGAACCGGTCGTCCGGTCGCGGCGTTCACTTAAAATGCCGGACGATTGAGAGACAGCCCTACCCGGACCTCCGGCCAATGGGTGTACCCAGCGATGCAAACAGTGACCTCCGACCACGGAACGAGCATCGAGTACGAACGACGCGGCGACGGTCGACCGCTGATCTTGCTCCACGGCGGGATGGCGCCCCGGCAGTACTGGGAGCCGGTGGTTCCCCACTTCGAGGAGTACGCCCCGATCGTCCCGCAGCGTCCCGGGTTCGGCACCTGTCTCGACGATCCGGGCGAGACCGGCCCCGACGACGTGGTCGACCGCGAGGCGGAGTACGTGCGCGCGCTCGTCGACGCCGTGGACGGGGCGCCGATCCTGCTGGGTCACTCCTTCGGCGCGCTTACCGCGTTCGAGGCCGCGACCGACGCGGCGGTCGAAGCGGTCGTCGGCTACGAACCCGCCGTCCTCCCCGAGAACTATCGCGAGCAGGCGGATCTCGCCGACCGGATGCAGGCGCTCATCGACGACGGCGATCGCCGCGAGGCCGTGAAACGCTACGTCGAGCAGGTGCTCCATCCGGGTGGGATCGACGATCTCGACGCCTGGCTGTCGGAGTGGCCGGTCTGGCCGGCCTGCGTCGACCTCGCCGAGGAAGTCGTCCGGATGAACCGCGCCGTCGAGCGCTATCGGCTTCCCGGTCGGCTGGACGTCGACGCACCTGCGCTCGTACTGACCGGCACTGACGGCCCGGGCTTCCTCCGCGAGAGCGCTCGCGCCGTCCACGAGGCGCTTCCGCACAGTCGTTTCGTCGAGTTCGACGGCGTCAGTCACAGCGGTCCCGCCGAAGCGCCGGACGCGGTCGCGGCGGAAATCGACGCGTTCCTGCAGCCCCGACGATAGGCGTCGGCCGTCGCAGGATTGTCCCAGCCGTCGCGGGAACCCGCGGTCGTCGCCGGACCCAAACGGCTACGGCCGCCGTGCAGGACCCAAACGGCTACGGCCGCCGCGACCGAAACCGCACGTGTGAGTCACTCCGAACCGACGGGCCGCTCCGGCCTCGCCGACCTCGACGCCCGAGACCTGCTCGTTCTCGCGGGATTCGTCGTCGGCGTCAACGCCGTCGGCGCGGCGCCCTCGCTCGTCGCGGGCGCGGACACCTCGTGGATCGACGAGCCGTGGTTCTTCCCGCCGACGATCGCATTTCCGGTCGTCTGGACGCTGTTGTTCACGCTCATGGGCGTCGCGCTCTTTCTCGTCTGGCGTCAGGGCGCGGGTCGGCGAGCCGTCAAAATCGCGCTGGGCGCCTTCGGCGTCCAGATGGCGCTGAACGTCGCGTGGACGCCGGCGTTTTTCGGGTTGCAGGCGCCGGGACTCGGGCTGGCGATCATCCTCGCGCTCTGGGTCGCCATCGTCGCGACGATCGTGGCGTTCGACCGCGTGGATCGCCGGGCGGCGGCGCTGCTGGTGCCCTATCTGGCGTGGGTGACGTTCGCGGCGGTGCTGAACTACGCTATCTGGCGCGCGGCGGGGTGAGCGCGGCGCCGCGTCTCAGTCGCGGATCGTGAGGACGCCGGCGTTGACCGTGACGTCGCTGGCGCCTTCGGGGACGGGGAACTCGAACTGTCGGTCGCCGATCACGACGATCGCCGTGTCGCCCACGACGTCGACCGTCGCGTCGGCGTCGGTCGGCCCGAAGTCCACCGCGATTTCGCCGCCGTCGTGATCGCGTTCGGTGACCAGAATCTGCTCGTCGCGTCCGGCGACGTCTTCGAGTTCTGGAGGCATTTCCATACCAATGTGGAGGGGCTCGACGCGGATGAACCCCGCGCGAAAAGGCGCCGGCGCCGCACGACCGTCTCCTCGTCCGCGCTACTGATCGCCCGCCTCCTCGCGAGCGCAGCGAGTGAGGTCGGAGCGTTCTACTCTCCGGTTTCCAGCGCGAGTGACGCCAGCATCGCCTCTAACTGGACGCGCTCGTTGGCGCCCTCGGTGATGCGGTAGTCGGCCTCGCCGACGCGGTCCATCAGGTGCACCGCGGCGTCGTCGTCGATGTCCAGATCCCACACCGACCGGTGGAGCTGGTCGATCACGTCGCCGCCGGCGATCCCCTTGTCGACGAGCAGCTCGCGGAGCTTCGAGCGCGCCGCGACGAAGTCACCGTCGATGGCGGTCTGGATCATCTCCTCGACCTCCTCGGGGCGGGCGGTGGAGGTGATCTTGAACACGGTCTCCTCGTCGACCGTCTCGCCCATCACCGCGGCGGCCTGCAGGGCGTTGATCGCTTTGCGCATGTCGCCGTCGGCGGCGTAGGCCAGCGCGTCGACGCCGTCCTGCGTGAGGTCGATCCCCTCCTCGGCGGCGATCTTGCGCACCTGCTTCTCGACGGCGTCGTCGCCCAGCGGCGCGAACCGAAAGACGGCACAGCGAGACTGGATCGGGTCGATGATCTGACTGGAGTAGTTACACGAGAGAATAAAGCGCGTGTTCGAGGAGAACTGCTCCATCGTCCGGCGCAGCGCCGACTGGGCGTCGCTGGTCAGCGCGTCGGCCTCGTCGAGGAAGATGACGCGGTAGTCGTACTCGCCGAAGCTCGATCGGGCGAACTCCTTGATCCGGCCGCGGACGACGTCGATCCCGCGCTGGTCGGAGGCGTTGAGTTCGAGGAAGTTCTGCTCCCAGTCGTCGCCGTAGATCTCGCGGGCGATGGCCGTGGCAGCTGTCGTTTTCCCGATACCCGCCTCGCCTGCGAACAAGAGGTTCGGCAGATCGTCGCGGGCGATGTAGCTCTGCAAGCGCTCGGTGATTCCCTCCTGGCCGACGATCTCCTCCAGAGTCCGGGGCCGATATTTCTCGGTCCAGACGTCCTGTCTGCCCCCCGCCGGCTGGCCCTCTGCGTCGCTCATACGTTGCCCCAGTCCCCTCACGGTGATAAAATCCCCGAGTGCGATCCTCGGCGTCGACGCCCCGGCGGCCGGTCGGCGGCGAAGTCGATCCAGCGCGCGTCTCGTACGCTTTTGGCCGCATCCGTCGTAGCGATCCACATGGTAGTTCCGGTGGGGTACGTGGCGCTGGCGACTGCGGCGAGTCTGCCGGCGCCGCTCGACGCCGTGGCCGGGCTCGCGAACTGGGTGCCCGCACCCGTCGCCAGCGCGGCGGGCGCCGCGGCGGCGTACTACCTCGTCGGCGCGCTCGCGCTGACGCTCTGGCCCGAGTTCTCGCGGACGGCCGCGCGGACGGTCGTCCGCCGCCCGGCGCGCGCGCTGGTTTCGGGGCTCCTCCTGATGCTCGCGGTGTCGGCGATCTCGGTCGGCGCGTTCGCCGTACTGTGGATCGCCGGCCCCTTCGTCGTGTTCGCGCTGGTGTGGCTCCCGCTGGCGCTGCTGGCGCTCGTGTACGTCACGGTCGGCGTCATCGGCGGCGTGCTATCGCTCGCGGGCGTCGAGAGCCCCTACGTCGCGCTGGCGATCGGCGGCGTCGTCCCCGCCGCGCTCTCGTGGCTCCCGCGCGACGCCGTGCTCGACCTGCTGTTTCTGGGGGTGCTGACGCTGGGGAGCGGCGCGATGCTGTGGTCGCTCTGGCATCGCCGACGGACTGCTGCGTGAGCTGATCGGTACGATCGTTTTCCGGTCGCTTCGGTCGGTCTCGACCGTGATTCCTCGAAGCCTCGGCCCGCTCGCGGCCGTACGGGTGCGGTGGCGCGCGCTGTCGAGTCCTTGTGACGAGACAGCGCCGCGCGAGGGACGAGCGAGCGGTAGCGAGCGAGTCGGTTGGGGAGGACGAGGCTACTGTTCGGGTGAGGAATGAAAGGGGTCGCCGCGCTCGATCCGGTGAAGCGACGCAAGGACCGCAGCCGAAGGCGAGGACCGCAGCGAGCAGCAACCGGTCGAGCGGGGCGGGGGCTTTCAGGAAGTTCGCAGTCGTAGCTGCTGTTCAAGAGAGCGGGGCGGGGGCTTTCAGGAAGTTCGCAGTCGTAGCTACCGCTTGAGAGAGCGCAGGCCATCACAGACGCGACACGCTCAAGCACCTCCCGCGACAACCCGAACCCATGCAGGTCACGGTGGACGTCAAGGGCGAGGACACCCACGAGGTCGACGCCGAGGAGCCCACGTACGCCGATCTCCTCGCGGCCGTCGATCTCAGTCCGCACGAGGCGTCGGTGCTGGTCGACGGCAGTCCCGTCCCCGAAGACCAGCCCGTCGAGACCGATCGGGTGACGGTGCTGCGATTGATCAAGGGCGGATAGTCTCCGCCCGAAGTAGTATAGAAGCGTTGAAATTACAAGCGGGCGAACAGCCGACGATGGACCTCGACGACCTGTCCGTCGGTAGTGGCGCCACGACGACGACCGAGGGCCGCACGATCGCCTACCGCGAGTACGGCGACCCCGACGGCGATCCCGTGCTCTTCCATCACGGAACGCCGGGGTCGCGGATCCTCCCGGCGGCGTTCCACGAGACGGCTCGCGAGGCCTCGATCAGACTCCTCGCACCGGACCGCCCCGGACAGGGCCGGTCGGACCCCGCGCCCGACGCCGACGCGCTGGACTGGGCCGACGACGCCGCCGCGGTGGCGGACGACGCCGGCGTCGATCGCTTCGCCGTCCTCGGGTTCTCCGGCGGCGGCCGGTTCGCGCTCGCGTGCGCCCACGAGCACCCGGATCGGGTGACGCGAGTCGCGACCGTCGCCGCGGACGGCCCGCCGGACGCGCCGACGGACGGAGTAGGTCTGCAGAATCGATTTCTCGACGTTCTCGCTCGCCGGGCGCCGCCGCTGCTCGGGCTGCTGTTCGCACTTCAGGCGCGGACCGCCGACCGGACGGAGGCCGAGGACGCGCTCGATCTACTCACCGACGCCGATCCCGAGACACTGGACGCCCGGATCGGCGACCGCCCGATCGGCCCCCTCGTAGCGCTCGACCTGCGCGAGGCGTTCCGGCAGGGCCACGACGGCATCTACCGCGAGTTCCGGGCCAGCGCTCGCGACTGGTCGTTCGATCTCGCCGACGTGGAGCCGTCCGTTCGGCTCTGGCACGGCGCCGACGACCAGAACGTCTCGCCGGCGACCGCCGAGTACCTCGCGACGCGGCTGCCCGACGCCGAAGCGTCGGTGCTCTCCGACGAAGATCACCTCTCGGCGCTACTGGCGTGCCACGAATCGGCGCTCACGTGGTTGGCGGAGCCGCTCCGGTAGTTCCACCGAGCCGCGCCGATCGCCTCACTTGTCCGGATCGGCGTTCTCTCGAACCCACTCGTACAGTTCGCCGCCGTCAGCCTCGATCCCCTGTCGGCGGAAGAAGGAGGCGACGTTTTCGCAGTCGCGTTCGAGGAACTCCTCGGCGTTGGGGTGGTGGATCGTGACGGCCTGCCCGACGTCGATAATCACCAGCTGGCCCTCGTAGAACAGCACGTTGTACTCGCTCAGGTCCCCGTGGACCAGCCCGGCGGCGTACAGCCGACGGACGTACTCCCGGACGACGCCGTAGGCGGTCTCGGGGTTCTCGATCGACACTTCGTCGAGGCGGCGCGCGCGCTCGCCGTCGGTGGCGACGAACTCCATCACCAGCACGTTGCGCTCGGCGGCCACAGGGTTGGGCACCCGCACGCCGGCCTTGCGAGCGCGTTCGAGGTTCGACAGCTCCTTGCGGGTCCACGCGAGCACGATCTCCTTCTTGTCGCCCAGCTCCTCGAAGCGCGGGTCGCCCACCAGGTACTCGCGCATGTCCTGGAAGTTCGTCGCCCGCGTGCGGTACACCTTGATGGCGACCTGCTCGGCGCCTTCGCCCAGCGTCTTCCGAGCGCGCTCGCCCGAGAGCGCCTCGTAGACGTTGGCCTCCTTGCCCGTCGAGACGGGGCCGCCCATCGCGTCGACGTAGCCGTCCTGGACGAGCTTGTACAGCGCGGCGAACGTGGCGTCGTCGAACGCCGAGTCCTGGACGATGAAGCGCTCGGAATCCTTGATGCGCTTGCGCCACTGGCTGAACTCGCGGTCCCGTTCGCGCGCGATCTTGTCGGCCTCCGTGTCCGTGACGTCGATCTCCTCGAACTCGTCGCCGGGGGCGTCGGCTTCGTCCGGATCGAGGAGGCCGTACTCGCCGTTCATCTACGACGGGCTAGGCGAGCCAGCCCTAAAAGGGTGCGTTCATCGGGACTGCTCTCACTCGTCGACGTCGGCGTACGCGCGAATCAGTCCGCATTCCGGACAGACGACGGCGTCGACGTCGAACTGCTCTTTGACGCCGACGCGCCCCAGCAGTCCGTCCCTGGGCTCGTCGAGCACGAACCGCTCGGCGCCGGCGAGTCGACCGGCTTCCATCCCGACGCCGCAGTCGGGACAGCGCCGCTCGGTCGTCGTCACTGAATGTGGCCTTCCTCGCGGAGCTGGTCGGCGTCCTGCTTCTCGTAGCGCCAGGTGATGTCGGCTTTCTCGTCCTGCCAGTCCCACGGCTCGACGAGCACGACGTCGTCCTCCCTGATCCAGATGCGCTTTTGCATCTTGCCGGGGATCCGGGCGGTTCGTTCCGTGCCGTCGGCGCAGCGCACTTCCACGCGATTCGCCCCGAGCATGTTCGTGACCTCCGCGAACACCTCGTCGTCTTCGGGCATGCGCAGGTCCTTCCGTCCGTCGCTCATGTTCGCCCCTTGGTGGCGGACGGTTTTAAAAACGCTGGATGCTTCCGGCCGCCACGGGGCGTCCGTCCGCTAAACGAAAAGGATTAACTGTCGTTCGGGTCCTCTCAGCGTATGCTCAAACGACTCGGCGCGACCGGCATCGTCGGCCTGCTGGCGATCCTCGGCGGTATCGCGCTCATCGCGTATCACAGTCTCGTCGCCGCCGGCGGCATCGCGCTGGTGCTTGCCGGTATCGGTCTGGTCGTTCGTGCGCTCGTCTCCAGTCTCATCAACTCGATGGGGATGGGCGGAATGTTCTAGCGCGCCGAATCCGCGTTCGGCGGAGCGACTGATTCGCCAGTGGCATCGCCAGCGCGATTCGCCAGCGGCGTCGCCGCGCGACGGCTCCTGCCGCCGCCGCTGTCACACTCCGCCGGCGCCGCCGCTGGCGCGTAGCAGTCAAAAAATCCGCGACGTCGTACTTGGCGAACGATGCGAGCGGTGGGTGATTACTCCTCGTCGTCCTCGTCGTCGGACAGCCGACTGGCGGCCGCGGCGGCGCCGGCCACGCCGGCCGCACCTGCGGCGACGCCGAATCCGGGCAGCCCGTCGCTGCTCGAACCCTCCTCCTGCGATTCGTTGCCGGAGCTTTCGTTACCGCTGCCGTCGCCGCTGCCGTCGCCGTCACCGCCGTCACCGCTCCCGCTCCCGCTTCCGCCGCCACCGTAGTTGCCGACCGTGACGAACGGCAGGGAAACGGTGCTGTCGGCGGAGTAGTCGCTCAGGACCGACGCCTGGTCGGTGCCCTCGGGGGTGAGAATGTCCATCGCGGCCGGGTCGTTGGTGCCCGTGCCGCCGCCGATGGCGTGCTGGCTGTTCGACTCGGCGATGCCGCGGACGCCCTTGGTGCCGTACCCGTCGTAGGGGACGGTGATCGGCTGGAGCGCCATGCCGGTCTCCTCGTGGGACCAGTCGAGCGCGCCGCGGGGCACGTCGATCGAGACGGTCTTGCCGTCCGTGACGACGTTCACGTCGGTCGAGATTGCCTCGCCGGCCGCGTTCTCGACCGCGAGAGTGCCCTCGCCGTGGACGACGACGCGGTAGTGGTACGGCTGGGCGAAGCCGAGGTTCGTCCCGCCGCGGCCTTCCGTGCCGCTCGGACCGCCGGCGTTGGGCGACGCCACGTAGATCTGGAACATCTGTTGGCTGAACCCGGTGCCGAAGCTCCAGGGGTTCTGGAGCTCCTCGGCCATCGTGTAGTTGAACCGAACGCGGCTCCGGGACGCCTCGACGCTGAAGGATGCGATGTCCCACGCGTTCTCGTAGTAGGCGTCGGCCGTGGGGAGCGTGTACTGTCCCGAGGCCATTCCGTCGCCGGTCGGGTCGTCGAAGCTGGCGACCTCCTGGAACTCGGTGGTGACCAGGACGTAGGGGATCTGGGCGAGCTCGCCCTCGGAGTAGGCCAGCGCGGCCGCCTGCGTGGTGTTGTCGTTCGACACCATGTCGATGACGTTGGGCGCGCTGCCGTTCTCGGCGCCGCCGAACGCGTTCGCGGACGCCTCGGACTCGACGGGCATGACGCCGCCCTCGGCCGACCCGTCGTAGCCGAGCATCAGGGGCGCCAGCTGCATGCTCTCGGTCGGGACGTTGAGCTCTCGCTTGGGAATCTCCGCGATGATCTCGTACACCGCGTTGTTGATCTTGACGTTCCCCGTCGCAAGCTCGTTGCCGTCGGCGTCCTCGAGTCGGGCGCCGTTCTCGCCGTCGGCGACGACGCGGTAGTGGTACGGCTCGGCGAACTCGGCGTTCACGCCCGTTCGGGCGCTCGTGGCGCCGCCGTCACCGTTCCCGTCGCGCACGTACACCTGCAGGTGCTGGTGGGAGAGACCGTACTCCAGGTCGTCGGGGTTCGTCACCTCGGTGTCGACGCCGTAGATGAACTGGTAGTGGTCCTCGGTCTCGTGGACGCGGAAGGTGTCGATGTCGAACGTCCCGTCGGCGTAGCCGTCGCCGGTCGGGTACGTGTACGGCGCGGTGCCGTCCTCGGTGTCGGGCTGTCCCGGGCCGATGTCGTCACCCGTGGGGTCGCCCGTCTCGAAGACGGTCTGCCCGGTCGGGAGCAGCGACGGCGTCTCGAAGATCGCGATCGTGTCGACCTCCGCGACCGCCGCCGAGGCGCCGCTCGGAATCGAGAGGTCCTCGCCGCTGAGCAGGTCCGTGGTACTGACCTCCGGTCGGAGGTTGACCTGCGAGGGCTCCTCCTCGAAGTTGATGACGACGACGACCGTCTCGGGGCCCTCGACGTCGTCGAGGTGGCTCGCGTCGCGCCCGAACACGAGGAGGTTCGGCTCGGCCTTGGCGGCCGTCGCGAACCACTCGGCGGCCATGTCGGCGTCGGGCTTGAGCACGTCCATCTCCTGGTACGTGCCGATCAGGTCCTTGTAGAACTGGAGGTGTTCCTCGTCGTACTCGTCCCAGTTCATGAACGCGCGCTTCTTGCCGCCGGGGAAGATGTCCCCGCTGCGCGGGTCGTCCTCGCCCATGTGTCGGCCCTCGCCGTACTCGCTGATCGCGCGTTCCTGTCCGTAGTAGACGAAGGGGACGCCGGGCAGCGTGACGCCGGCCGCCCAGCACGCGCGCTGTGCCTTCTTCGGGTTGTCGCGGGTACCGCCTTCGATGATCTGGTTGAGAAGGCGCTCCTCGTCGTGATTCTCGGTCGTGTTGAGGATCAGGGTGTGCTCCGGGAACCCTTCGGCTTTGCGACTGTTGATCGAGCTCAGAATCTCGTTGGCGGGCGCGTTGTCCCGTCCGATCCCCCGCATCGTGTTCATGAACTCCGAGGTGTCGAAGTGCATGTCGAACTCGTTCTCGGCGAAGTGGGGATCCTTCGGGATCGACTCGTCGAGCATCAGGAACTCGCTGTTGTTCGAACGGACGAGGTCTCGCACTTCCTTCCAGAAGCTGTGGGGCGTCCCCCACGCGATGTCGCAGCGGAACCCGTCGACGCCGACTTCGCCGGACCAGAAGTCCGCGACTGCGAGCATGTGCTCGCGCAGCGCCATGTTGTCGAAGTTCCAGTTGGGCTGCAGGCGCAGGCCCCAGAACCCGGTGTTGCCCGGCGCGGGGTCGACGACGCCGCCGTCGGGACCGGTGATCGGGGCGTCCATCCGGTCGAACCAGTCGAAGTACTTCGAGTCCTGGTTCCACTCCTCGACCGGCAGGAACTCCCAGCTCTCCGCGGGCACTTCGTCGCCCTTGCTCGCGATCGTGTCCTGGAAGTAGGGGTGGTCGCGGCCGGCGTGGTTGATCACCATGTCGAACACGACCTTGATGTCGTTTGCGTTACACTCTTCGATGAAGGCCTTGTACTCCTCGACCGTCCCGAGGTCGGAGGCGACGGACATGTAGTCCGTGGCGTCGTAGCCGTGGGGACCGCCGCCCGCGAGTTCCTTGCTCGAACTCACCGAGGGGTAGATCGGCGTCAGCCAGACGGCGTCGATGCCGAGCTCGTCGAGGTAGCTGACTCGCTCGGTGAGATACTGCATGTCGGTCTCACCGCGCTCGCCGGCGAAAGAGCGGGTGAAGATCTCGTACATCACGCCGTCTTTCATCCACTCGGGCGGACGGTTGGGCAGGTGAACCTCGCCGTCGGCGTCGAGCATGACCGTGTCGGCCATCCCGTGGACGTCGCCGTCGTAGGGCGCGGCGTGGACGCGCGCGGCGTCGCCGCTGATCGCGCTCGCGGGGACGCGCGCCGTCGTTCCCTCGTCGACGATGTCACTCGTCGAGAGCGCGTCGCGGTCGTCCGCGAGGAACTCGACCGTCAGGTCCTCGGGATTCGCGTTGCTGTTAGGCGACAGCTTGGCGTTGGACTCGATGACGAACTCGCCGGCCTCGCTGTCGAACTCGGCGTCCAGCGAGAGGCGCGGCGGGCCGCCCGCTCCGTCGGGCGTCGCGGGGAACGCGTGGATCGTCATCTCGTGGGTACCGTCCGGGGCGTCGACCTCGACGACGTACGTGCCCGGCGCGTCGGCGGTGAACTCCGCGACGTTCTTTTTACCGTCGTCCCAGCGCGGCTCGCCGTCCTCGTCGTCGGTCTCGAAGGCGAGCACGTCGCCGCTGCTACCGTCGGGCGACTCGGCGAGCGACCACTGGAAGTCGTCGGCGCTGTAGTTGGCCGCATCGGCGTCGATGTCGACGACGCGCGGCGCGAGGTTGTCGCGGTCGAAGACGTGGCTGCCGTCGACGTAGATGGAGTTGCGCAGCGATTCGCCGACCTCGACGAATCGTGGTTCGCCGGGGTGATGGGAGTCCGCGCCGTTCGATGCTGCCTGCTGAAGCGCCGGCTGCGTCTCCGCGCTACCGTAGCCGGAAGACAGCGAGAGCGCGCCGAGCCCGGCGATGCCGCCGAGCACGCTTCGTCGATTCGTTGTGGGGGTGAGATTATCGTTGTTGCTCATGAGTTACTTCGGTGTCCGAAGCGGTCGTCTGTGGGTCTGCAGTGCCGAAATCGAACCCGCCGGGACGCGGGTCCAGTTCGGGACGGCACCGTCGCTGACGATCGTTCACCGTGACGTGAGTACGGCGTCGAACCGAACGGGCACCGTGCCGTGTCGCGGTTCGACGGACCGATCGCCGGTCCGGGTCGTCGCAACCGTTGCCAACGCCTCGTCGACACGACACGATGTAATCTTTCTTCATGCTTAATGGTGCGTCTGTGATTAACATTTGCCTGTAGTTATTCGTGTACGTAAATGGGTTTGTTATTTACATTATTAGTTACAGCTGTACAT
Organism: Natronoarchaeum rubrum; assembly: GCF_024494695.1. Next base: position 297,664 of record NZ_JANHDP010000005.1, read on the forward strand.
AGTCGAACGTACCCGAGGCAAGCGTGACACTCGACAGTAGTCGTCGACTCCGGCCGTCAGGCGAACGCGACCCGGAGCGTACAGTGGTCAGCGCCCTCCCGCGCGCACTCGGGTTCGCTGATCGAGACGTCGTCGTCGTAGTGGTCCGCGACGCCGAGCACGACGCCGCGCGCCAGCGAGCACAGTTTCCGGTCCGAGTCGTAGGTAACGACGACATCGCCGCCGTCAGCCCCGGTCGCGACGTCGGGCAGGTCCGAGTCCTCGTCCTGGGCGCCGACCCGCTCGTAGACGATTTCCAGCGCCAGCAGCAGCTCCCGCGTCGCCCAGTCGTCCCGGACGTGAGCCTTGAACGTGTTCAACAGCTCCGGAGCGAGACGGCGCCCGAAGGCTCGCTGGACGTCCGCCTCGGACTCGCCGGTCGCGGCCGCCAGCGCCTCGAACACTGCAGTCACTTCCTCGTCGGGGTAGTGCGTCACCGGTAGATACAGCTTCGGCTCCAGCCCCGCGCGGTCGACGATTTCGTCCCACTCGACCGCGTCGATGTCCTCTTCGACGTGCTCTTTGAGCGTTTTGTGAACGATCCCGTGCATACGTTCAGTCCCGTCCTCCCGATCGCGTGCGTCCGTACATACGTCAACCAAGCGTAAGCATCGCGTAAGTATTCCGGCGTTCCGGCGAACCGCAACGGCGTCTGTCGGTCCGGTTCAGCGACGCTCCAGCGCCGCCGCGATCGCCGGCGCGGCGCTGACCTCGCTCTGTGGCCGCTCGATCGTGTCGGTGCCGTAGATCGCCGCGACGCCGGCTCGCGAGAGCTTCGTGACCGCGTTGCTCGCCAGCAGCGGGTGGACGCAGGTGACGTACACGTCGGCGGCGCCCCGGTCGTCGAGCACGCCGACGGCCTCGCTCATCGTCGAGCCGGTCGCGATGATGTCGTCGACGACCACGACGTCCCGCCCCTCGACGGCGGCGTCGCTCGGCGTCACCTCGACGTCGCTGTCCGAGTGGCGGGTCTTCTCGAAGTAGTCGACCTCGCCGCCGCCCGCCGCGTCCCTGACGGTCTCGGCGAGTTCGATCGCGCCCGCGTCGGGCGAGAGATACAGCGGGTCGGTCAGGTCGTCGGGCAGCGGCTCGGCCAACTGATCGGCCGCGGTCACCGCGGTCGCAGACGGCTCGAAAAAGTCACAGACCGCCTCCTCGTGGGGGTCGACGGTGATCACGCGGTCGGCGCCCGTGCTGATCGCCCGCGCGACGGCGCGGGCCGACACCGGTTCGCCGGCCGCGAACGCCCGGTCCTGCCGGGCGTAGCCCATGTACGGCAGCACCGTGACGACCTGCTCGAAGCCGGCCTCGCGGGCGGCGTCCTGCAGCTGGAGCAGTTCGAGGTGGGCGTCGCTCGTCGGCGTCGACGCGACGACGACGGCGCGTTCCCCGTCTGTCTGTCCGATCTGTGCCATCAGTTCACCGTCCGGGAACCGGTCGAACTCGACGGGCGCGAGGGGCTCGTCGAGCTCGCGGGCCAGCGCGGCGGCGATCGACTGGGAGTGGCGTCCGCTGAGGATCATATCCGACCGAACTCCGGCGAGCGGTAAACCCGTTTTCGTTCGGGTCGCGAGCACCGCCGCATTTCTCACTCGGCGACGGCGCAGCCGACGACCCCTCGGAGTCCGAGCGGCTGGTGGCGCCACCCGTCGCCGGCGTCGACCAGAAACGTCCCGTCGGCGGTCGCGACGTACGTCGCCGGACCGTATGCGACGCCCGCGGGATCGGCGTCGACGGGCAGCTCGACCGGGCTCCACTCCCCGCCGCTCGTGCGCGCGTAGAACACACTATCCACGACGGCGTGGGCCCGACCGTCGGCGTCGGCCGCGACGAGCGTCGCGTCGCCCTCTATCTCGCGGGTCCAGCCGTCCTGATACCGGTAGACGCCCGCCGCGGTCGCGGCCAGATCGACCGCGCCCGACGCCACGTCCGCCGCGGCGTCGAGATCGGGGTCATCGAGACGTTCCGAGAGCCGGTAGACGCCGTCGCTCGCCGCTGCGAGATCGCCGTCGATCGCCCGGACGGCGCCGCCAGCGCTCCCGATCTCGCTCCACACGTCGGGATCCGTCGCGGTCGCTACTCGACCGTTCTCGTCGCCGGCGACGACTGCGCCGTCGCGGAAGCCGACCGCGGACGCCGCTCCGAAGCCGAGTTCGAGCGGTTCGTCGCCGAGCAGGACGACGTCCTCGCCCGTCGCGACCGCGATCTGGCCGGCTCGCCCGGCGACGTCGATCGCGGCGGTCCGGTACTCGACGCCGAACTCGCCCACGAGGTCGGCCGACACCGACACCGCCGCGACGCCGACGCCGGAGCCGACGAACGCGCGCGTCCGACCGGATTTCTTCGCGAAGATCCGCTTTTCCTCGATCGTCGTCATGTGATCCGGAACGGTTGGGGCGCCCGAAAGCGTTCCGACGCGCGGCCGAAGGTTCACGCCGCTGGCCGCCGAACGAGCGTCCGTGAGCGATCTCTCAGAGCTGGTCGCCCGGCTCCACGAGCAGTTGCGGGCGACCGAGGAACTCCCCGTCGACCGGACCGCCGGCCGCTGGATCGGCGAGGCTCAGGCCGTCGCCGCCGACGTGGCGGAGGGCGATCCGCCCGAGTCGGTCGTCGCCGATCGGGTCGGCCACGTCCGGCGGCTGCTCGCGGAAGTCGACGACGCCGGCGACGAAGCGGCGACCGAGCACGTCGAGCGGGCGAGCGAACTGGCCGAAGAAATTCTCGATCGGGTCGAGGAGTGACGGCGTCATCGCGTCGGCACTCTCTCGTCGACAGCTGCGCGTCGGCGTCTCCATATCTGCATCCTGCGTCGGCGCCCGGACGTTTATAATCGAACGGGCGGCGACAGCCGGCGTGCCCTGATCACGGTCCCGGCGCGGTCGAGGCGGGTGCGCGGTGCGCCGCGTCGGGTCGACGACCGCAACCTCCGGACAGCGCCGCCTGTCAGCCCCGAACACCCGCCCCAGCGGCTCAGGCGCCGGCGTCGGAGACGACGCCCAGCGCCTCCTCCAGCACCGCGTCGGCTTCCTCGGGGTCACGGGCCTCCGCGGTGACTCGAATCAGCGGCTGGGTCCCGCTCGCGCGCACGAGGAACCACCCGTTCTCCCGATCGACGCGGACGCCGTCGAGCGTCGCGACGTCGTCGTACCGACCGGCGACGAGCTCGCGCACGCGCCCCATCACGTCCTCCTTCGCTTCGGTCTCGACGTTCTCGCGCCGGATCGGATACGTCTCGATTTCTCGGGCGAGTTCCGCGAGCGGCCCGCGGCGCGCGACTAGCGCGGCCAGCCGGCAGGCCGCCAGCGGGCCGTCGGGACACAGCGTCTCCTCGGGCCAGATCCAGGCGCCGCTCGGTTCGCCGCCGAAGACGACATCTGACTCGCTCGCCCGCTCCGCGACGTACACGTCGCCGACGGGCGTGCGGGTCGTCTCGGCCCCGACCGAGGCCAGCGCGTCGGCCACCGCGAGACTGGTGTCGACCGGCACCGCGACGCGGTCGCCCTCCTCTGCTGCCTCGCGGCCGAACAGCGCGAGCAACACGTCGCCCGAGAGGTACGTGCCGTCGCCGGCCACCGCGCGCATCCGGTCGGCGTCGCCGTCGTGGGCGATCCCCAGATCGGCGTCCGTCCCTGCGACGGTCGCCGCGAGCGTCCCGCAGTTCTCCGCGGTGGGTTCGCTCGGCCGTCCGGGGAAACTGCCGTCGGGCTGGGCGTTGAGCGTCTCGACCGAGCAGCCGAGCGCCGCCAGCGCGTCGGCGGTGACGCCGCCGGCGCCGTTGCCTACGTCGACGACGACCGACAGCGGCTCGTCGATCGCGACGGCGTCGGCCAGCCGATCGACGTGGCGCTCGCGTGCGCCGTTCCAGCGCGAGCGCTCGCCCTGGCCGGTCCAGTCGGCCAGTTTCCAGTCCGCCTCTCGGATTCGGCGCTCGATCGTCGTCCGCTGGTCCTCGTCGAACGCCTGCCCGCTCGGCGTCCAGAGCTTGATGCCGTTGTCCGGCGCCGGATTGTGCGAGGCCGTGATCGCGACCCCGGCGTCGGCGTCCCGCCAGCCCACGGCACGGGCGATCGTCGGCGTCGCCGCCAGCCCGAGGTCGATCACGTCCGCGCCGCACTCCCGTGCTCCCGCCGCGAGCGCGTCGGTCAGCACGCGCCCGCTCTCTCGCGGGTCTCTCCCCACGACGATTCGATCGGCGTCGACGCCGACCGCTCGGCCCACCGACAGCGCGAGCTCCGAGGTGACGGTGTCGCCGACGGGGCCGCGGATGCCGCTCGTTCCGAACATACCCTAGACGGGAGCAGGGGGCGACAAAAATAAGCGGTATCTAAACGGTGGGCGCGCTCGCCAACTTTTTGCACCCGCCCCGGCGAGAGAGACCTATGAAGACGAGCGGCGGATCGGCGACGGCGAAGCGCCGCGCGGGCGAGAGCGCGGCCCGGGCAGTCGAAGACGGGCAGGTCGTCGGCCTCGGCACCGGCAGCACGGCGGCCCACGCCATCCGGGCGATCGGCGAGGCCGTCGCGGACGGCCTGTCGGTTCGCGGCGTCCCGACCTCCTTCCAGTCCCGACAGCTCGCGATCGAGGCGGGGATCCCGCTGGTCGAACTGGACGAGGTCGACGGCGTCGATCTGGCGATCGACGGCGCCGATCAGGTTGCGGACGGCCAGCTAATCAAGGGCGGCGGCGCGGCCCACGCCCGCGAGAAGATCGTCGACGCCGCGGCCGACGAACTGCTGGTCGTCGTCGATCCCGGCAAACTCGCCGACCGGCTCGACCGATCGGTCCCCGTTGAGGTGCTGCCCGCGGCGCGGCCGGTCGTCGAGGATCGGATCGCGGCGTTGGGTGGCGAGTCGACGCTCCGGTCGGCCGAGCGCAAGGACGGCCCGGTCGTCACCGACAACGGGAACGTCGTGCTCGACTGCGAGTTCGGCGCCATCGACGCGCCGGCGGATCTGGCTGCCGACCTGTCGGCCGTCCCGGGCATCGTCGAGCACGGCCTGTTCGTCGACCTCGCCGATGAAATCCACGTCGGTCGTGAGGACAGCGTTGACGTCCGAACGCCGTAGCACGGTCGTCGGACTACGTCTGACGGACAGGCAGGTCGCGAGCGATCTGACTACGGCGTCGAGACGCCGGGTGGAGCGGCCGCTCCGGCACAGCAAGACTATCGAGACGCACCATCTACTGGGCGATGTGGCGCCGTCGCTGGTCGATCGGCGTCGATAAAAAATCGGAGCAGGGAACCCTGCTTACAGGTCGCGCGGCTGGACCGTCTTCCGGTCGTTGGCCTCGGCGCGGCGGGCGGCGTCTTCGAGCAGCTCGTCGACCTCTTCGTCGAGGGCGTCGTAGAAATCCGATGCGACGTTCTTGTCGTCGAGCGCTTCCTTCACGGCTGCTTTGACAATGAGGTCTGCCATACGACCTGACATTGAAAACCGCCGTTTATAAACGTTCCCAAATCGGCCGGAGAGCGGGCCTGTGGACGGTATCCTGACCCCCGCTGTCGGACGGATGACAGCGTTCGGCACGATCGAACGGGGTCGGTATTTAATTCTATCCCCGAACCGGCGCCGATTCTCGCTCGCGTCGGTCGAAAAACGACATCTAGGAGTGCGTCCGCGCGGGAGTGGCGGTATGCGCGAATTACTGGACGCCGTCGCGAGCGGCGAGGTCAGCCCCGCCGAGGCGGAGGCCCGTCTCGCGGGCTACGCGACGACGGACGCGGGTCGGTTCGACGCCGCCCGCGAACAGCGACGCGGCGTGCCCGAGGCGGTGTACGCGGAGGGCAAGACCGCCGACGAGGTCGTCGACATGCTGCTGGCATCGCTGGAGACGACCGGGCGAGGCATCGCGACGCGCGTCAGCGACGAACAGGCCGCGGCCGTGCGCGACGCGCTCGACGATGCGGGGCTCGATGCCGACGTCCGATGGCGCGATCGGGCCGGCGTGCTGCTCCTCCACGCCCCCGACTACGAACCGCCGGACGTGGACGCCACCGTTCGGGTCGTCACCGGCGGGACCGTCGATCGCGGCCCGGCCGGCGAGGCCCGCGCCATCGCCGCCGAGATGGGCGCCGCGGTCGAGTTGGTAGAGGACGTCGGCGTCGCCGGCATCGACCGCCTGCTCGATCGGGTCGACAAGTTGCGCGAGGCCGACGTGCTCGTCGTCGCCGCGGGCCGGGAGGGCGCGCTGCCGACCGTCGTCGCCGGGCTCGTCGACACGCCGGTGATCGGGCTGCCGACCAACAGCGGCTACGGCCACGGCGGCGACGGCGAGGCCGCGCTGCTCGGGATGCTCCAGTCGTGTACCGTGCTGTCGACGGTCAACGTCGACGCCGGCTTCGTCGCGGGTGCGCAGGCAGGCCTCATCGCCCGCGCGATCGACGGGCATTGAGCAGTTCCGGCGCGGCGTCTCCGTCGTCGGTGCCGGCCAGCGGAACGAGCCGGAAAATTTCTTCACGAATTACGAACCACGATTGTTTTCTGCGGAAATCTAAGGGGTATTTCGGAAGGATATTTATTGGTCGATCACGTAGTAACGGATGCCGGCGCGTACCGTGCCGGATGTACCCAATGCCCACGTGTGACCACTGCGATGCGCACGTCTCCGACCGGTTCGAGCGAGTGTTCGCCGACGAGCACGGCCGCATCTTCGCGTGTCCGAGCTGCTCGGCTAACGCGGGTATCGCCGAGGCGGCGCGACAGCGAGCCCGCTGAGTGTCGGACCGATCGGGTTGTGCAGCCGCGTGATCACCACGCGAAGCCTTTCTGTGGTTCCGGTGTGATCGACTCGACGTGAGCGACCACTACGTCTACGTACTGGAGTGCGCCGACGGGACGTTCTACACCGGCTACACGACCGACGTCGAGCGACGCGTCGCCGAGCACGACGCCGGCGAGGGGGCCAAGTACACCCGCGGCCGGACGCCGGTCGAACTCGTCCACCGGGAGCGCTTCGATTCGCGATCGGCGGCGATGTCCCGCGAGCACGAACTCAAGCAGCTCTCGCGCCGGCAGAAAGAACGGCTCGTCGGGGCCGAGTAGTCGCTTCCGACGGCCGCTCGCTCCCGGCGCCCGCGATCGGCTGCCGAACGACGCCAGCGCTTTTCTTCGCATCCGTGGATCGTCCGGTATGGCGATCGATACCCTCCTGGTCGCGGTCGGTACCGACGACGGCGTCGACACCGCGACGCTCGCGGACGCGATCGTTCCGCTGGCCGAGTCGACCGACGCGACGGTTCTTCTCGCGCACGCGCTCACGCGAGACGAAGCCGAAACCGCTGCCGAGCAACTCGACGTCGACGTCTCGTCGGGCGGTCACGACCGGCCGACCGAGGAGCCGCCCAGCGGCGGCCAGACGTCGCTGTACCAGAAAATCTGGCCCGGCGACCCGACGTCGACCGACCGGTACGGCGACGCCGGCGACGAGGTCGTCGGGCAGTTCGCCGCCGTCGACGACCTCGACGACGCGCTGGACGCCGCGGCGATCGAGCACGATCTCCTCGGAACGATCGGCGACCCGGCGCCGGAGATCGTCCGACTCGCCGACGAGCGCGACGCCGACATGATCGTCGTCGGTCGGCGCGACCGCTCGGCGACCTCTCAGGCCCTGTTCGGCAGCACGTCGGAGGCGATCGTCGAGCGCTCGCCGGTGCCGGTCGTCGTCGCGAGCGAGGCCTGAGCGTCGTCGCGCCACCACCGTCTTTTTCGCCCCCGCCCCCGAAGCAGGCGTATGGAGACGGCGATCTCGTTCGGGACCGACGGCTGGCGAGCGACGCTCGACGAGTTTACTGCCCCGCGCGTGCGGATGGTCGGACAGGCGGTCGTCGACTACCTCGACGAAGCGGGGCTGGGCGACGACCCGGTCGTCGTCGGCTACGACGCCCGGGAGACCTCCGAGGGGTTCGCCAAGCAACTGGCCCGCGTGCTCGCGGCCGGCGGCCACGACGTGGTGATGCCCGAGCGCGACCGGCCGACGCCGCTGATCGCGTGGGCGATCGTCGACCGCGACCTCGCGGGCGGACTGATGGTGACGGCCTCGCACAACCCGCCGGAGTACAACGGCGTCAAGTTCATCCCCGAGGACGGCGCCCCGGCGCTCCCGGAGGTTACGGACCGGATCATGGAGAATCTCCGGGAACCCGACCCGATACCGGAGTCCGAGCACGGGAGCGTCCGGCGGGTCGATCTGGTCGAGCCCCACGCCGAGCAGGCGTTCGACCTCGTCGACGCCGAGCTCTCCGACCTGACGGTCGCCTACGACGCGATGCACGGCAGCGGCCGCGGGACGACCGACGCCCTGCTCGAACGGGCCGGCGCGACCGTCGAACGGCGCCGCTGCGAGCGCGACCCCGAGTTCGGCGGCGTCTCGCCCGAACCGAACGCCGAGAATCTCGCGGGACTCGTCGACGCCGTCGAGACGGGCGACGCCGATCTGGGGATCGCCAACGACGGCGACTCCGATCGGATCGCGGTCGTCACGCCCGAACGCGGCTTCCTCGACGAAAACCTGCTGTTTGCCGCGCTGTACGACTACCTCCTCGAAGACCAGTCCGGCCCCGCGGTCAGGTCGGTCTCGACGACGTTCCTGATCGACGAAATCGCCGAGGCGAACGGCGAGGACGTCGTCGAGACGCCGGTCGGCTTCAAGTGGATCGCGCAGGCGATGGCCGACCGCGACGCGCTGATCGGGGGCGAGGAGAGCGGCGGGTTCACGATCCGCGGACACGTGCGCGAGAAAGACGGCGTGCTGACGGCGCTGCTCGCCGCCGCCGCCGAGTCCGAGGAGTCGATCGACGAGCGGGTCGACCGCCTGCTCGACGCCCACGGCGACATCGTTCCGGGGAAGATCAGTGTCGACTGCCCCGACGATCAGAAGGCCGAGGCCATGGCGGCGGTAGAGGACGCCCTGCCGGACGAACTTGCGGGTCGAGCCGTCGCCGAGACGAGCACCGTCGACGGCGTCAAACTGCTCCTCGACGACGGTTCGTGGGTGCTCGTCCGACCGAGCGGCACCGAGCCGAAGCTCCGGGTGTACGCCGAAGCCGGGAGTACCGAGGCCGTCGAGGCCCTGCTGGCCGACGGACGCGAACTGGTCGAAGCGAACGTCTGAGCCCGCTACCTCACTCCAGAACGCCCTCGAAGCGCTCGTTCTCGTCGGTTGCCGGTTCGATCGTAAAGCCCAGCGATTCGTAGAACGCCCGAACGTCGGCGTCGAACTCCGCGGTGAGTCGACCGTGGTTCTCGCGGGCGCGCTCGATCAGCGCCGTTCCGACGCCGCGGCCGCGGCGTCGACGCCGGACCGCGATCGCGGCGACGCGGACGCCGCGGCTCTCGCGAGGACTGAGGACGACGGTGCCGACGACGCGCCCGTCTGCGACCGCCACGAGCACGTCGCCCGCTGCCAGTCGCTCGTCGACGTCGTCGACCGCCAGCACGGCGGCGTCGAGCAACCGCCGGACGGCGAGCCGATCATCCGCGGTCGCCGGCCGAACGTCGGCGTCGAGCGGTGCGCTGTCCACGTTCGGGCGGGCGGCCGCGCGAGCCTTGGTCGTTCCGGTCGCACGCCACCCGAGAGACTGGCTCTCAGGGCGACTCCCGCGCTCGGGAAGGCTTTTACAGCCCGAGCCACTACCGGCAAATATGCAGCACGTGAAGATTCCGCAGGACAGGATTGGGGTGCTGATCGGCGAGGGCGGTGCGACGCTGCGCGAGATCGAGCGGCGGGCCGAAGTGCGACTCGACGTCGACTCCGAGAACGGCTCGGTCGGCATCGAGAAGACGGGCGATCCCGTCACGGCGCTCAAGGGACCCGACATCGTCCGTGCGATCGGTCGCGGATTCGCGCCCGACGACGCCATGACCCTGCTCGACGACGACATGATGATGTTCGATCTGGTCGACATCGACGCCGCGGCGCGAAACAAGAACGACCTCAAGCGCAAGAAGGGCCGGCTCATCGGCGAGAACGGCCGCACGCGCGAGCTGATGGAGGAGCTGACCGGCGCGTCGGTCGTCATCTACGGCACGACGCTTGGTACCATCGGCGGGCCCCAGCAGGTCGAAGCCGTCCGCGAGGCCGCCGAGATGATCATCGACGGCGCACCCCACGGCGCGGTGTACTCGTTCCTCGAGCGCAAGCACAACGAGCTGAAACGGCAGGGGCTGGAGTACCACCAGTTTACGGGCTGACCGCTATTCGTCCGTTCGACCCCGACGCAACGCGCTTTTCCGTGGCTGGCGCGAATCTCGGTACGTGACTGACGACTTCTCCGCGAGACGACGCAAACTCCTCCAGAGCGCCGGCGCCGGCGGCACCGCACTACTCGCAGGGTGTACCGAACAGCTCGGCCTCGGGCAGAGTTCCGAGGACGGCAGCGACGGCCCCCGCGAGGCCGGCGTGGTCGCGCGAGTCGACCAGCAGGCGCTCCAGCAGGCCCAGATCGAGGCCCAGCAACAGGCCCAGCAGGACAACGTCAGCCAGCAGGAAGCTCAGCAGGACTATCAGGCACGCCAGCAGGAGATCCTCTCCGAGGCGGTCTCGGCGCTCGTCGACGAGATCGAGTCGAGCACGTCCGCCACCGTCGAACAGGAGTACGACCAGTTCGGCGCCGTCCGCATCTCCGGGTCGGCGAGCGCGCTGATCGACGCGCTGGAACTCGAAAGCTCCCAGTCGCTGGTGGCCGCGACGCAGTTGGAAGAAGCGGCCTCGGGATCGACGAACTCCTCTTCCTCGTAGCGACGACGCCGCCCGCGGTGGGGTTCGATCGCCACGAGTGGCTTATGAATGGCCCGTCCGTGGCCGTCCGCACGCCGTCACGTACGGCGTGTTATTCCTCACCATACCACTCGGAACGAAGGATTTATATAGAACGACAATCAATCCTCTACCGATTATGGCGCAGCAGATGGGCAACCAGCCGATGATCGTACTCTCGGAGGATAGCCAGCGCACCTCCGGAGAGGACGCACAGTCGATGAACATCACAGCCGGGAAGGCCGTCGCCGAGGCCGTCCGCACCACGCTCGGCCCCAAGGGGATGGACAAGATGCTCGTCGACTCGACGGGCAACGTCGTCGTCACGAACGACGGCGTCACCATCCTCAAGGAGATGGAGATCGAGCACCCCGCGGCCAACATGATCGTCGAGGTCGCGGAGACCCAGGAGGACGAGGTCGGCGACGGCACCACGTCCGCCGTCGTCGTCTCCGGCGAACTCCTCAGCGAGGCCGAGGACCTCCTCGACCAGGACATCCACGCGACCACCCTCGCGCAGGGGTACCGCCAGGCCGCCGAGGAAGCCAAGGACATCCTCGAAGGCGTCGCGATCGAGGTCGACGAGGACGACACCGAGATCCTCGAACAGATCGCCGCCACCGCGATGACGGGCAAGGGCGCCGAGAACGCCAAGGACCTGCTCGCTGATCTCGTCGTTCGCGCCGTCAGCAGCGTCGCCGACGACGGCGAGGTCGACACTGACAACATCAAGGTCGAGAAGATCGTCGGCTCGGCCGTCGAGAACTCCGAGCTCGTCGAGGGCGTCCTCGTCGACAAGGAGCGCGTCCACGAGAACATGCCCTATCTCGTCGAGGACGCCGACGTCGCCGTGCTCGACGACGCCCTGGAGGTCCAGGAGACCGAGATCGACGCCGAGGTCAACGTCACCGACCCCGACCAGCTTCAGGACTTCCTCGACCAGGAAGAAGAGCAGCTCAAGGAGATGGTCGACGGGATCGTCGAGTCCGGCGCGGACGTCGTGTTCGCCCAGGACGGCATCGACGACATGGCCCAGCACTACCTCGCCGAAGAGGGCATCCTCGCGACCCGCCGCGTCAAGTCCGACGACGCCACGAAGCTCGCCCGCGCGACGGGCGCCCGCGTCGTGAGTAACGTCAACGACATCGAGTCCGACGACCTCGGCTTCGCCGGCTCGGTCTCCCAGCAGGAGGTCGGCGGCAGCCAGCAGATCCTCGTCGAGGACGTCGAGAACGCCAAGTCCGTCACGCTGCTGCTCCGCGGCGGCACCGAGCACGTCGTCGACGAGATCGAGCGCGCCATCGAGGACTCGCTCGGCGTCGTCAGCGTCACGCTCGAGGACGGCAAGGTGCTGCCCGGCGGCGGCGCCCCCGAGACCGAGCTCGCTCTGCAGCTGCGCCAGTTCGCCGACTCGGTCGGCGGCCGCGAGCAGCTCGCCGTCGAGGCGTTCGCCGACGCGCTGGAAGTCGGCCCCCGCACGCTCGCCGAGAACGCCGGTCTCGACTCGATCGACTCGCTCGTCGAGCTCCGCAGCGAGCACGACGCCGGCAACGACGCCGCCGGTCTCGACGCCTACACGGGCGACGTGATCGACATGGAGGAGGAGGGCGTCGTCGAGCCGCTCCGCGTCAAGACTCAGGCCATCGAGTCCGCCACCGAGGCGGCCGTGATGATCCTGCGCATCGACGACGTCATCGCCGCGGGCGACCTGAAGGGCGGCGAAGTCGGTAACGACGACGACGACGCCGGCGGCCCGCCCGCGGGCGGCCCCGGCGGCGCGCCCGGCGGCATGGGCGGCGGTATGGGCGGCGGCATGGGCGGCATGATGTAAGCTCGGCCCATCTGCCTGCAGCTACGTCACCGCGCCGATCCGCACCGCTCGCCGAACGAACGCGCGTTTTTCTTTCGTACTCGCTCGACAGCGGCGGCGCTCGCGCTCGGACGACGGTTGCGGGCACGCAGCGGCGTCGTGACGCCGACGCTCGGCTCCGCGGCGTCGGCGCCGCAGTTCGGCAGCACGTATTAAGTGCCATCCCGCAAAATTTGCCAGCCATGGAGACGCTGTTGCTCAACGGGGAGGACGTCGAGGCGAACGCTGACACGGGTGCCATGATCGCGGCCGTCGAGGCGGCGTTCGCGGCCTACGAACGCGGAGACGTTCAGATGCCCGCCAAGTCCTACGTCGATCTCCCGCAGTACAACGGGGACTTCCGATCGATGCCGGCGTACGTCGAGACCGACGAGTGGGACGCCGCCGCGGTGAAGTGGGTGAACGTCCACCCCGACAACCCCGCCGACCACGACCTCCCGACCGTGATGGGAACGCTGATTTACTCCGACCCCGAGACGGCGTTCCCCCGCTCGGTCATGGACGGAACGGCGCTGACGATGAAACGAACCGGCGCCGCCGCGGCCGTGGCGACCGACCACCTCGCGGTCGACGACGCGACGAGTCTCGGCATCGTCGGCGCCGGCGTCCAGTCGTACACTCAGTTGAACGCGATCGCCGAGGTGCGTCCGATCGAGGAGGTCGTCGTCGCCGATCAGAACGACGAGCGCGTCGCGGACTTCGTCGACGCCTTCGAGGACCGGTTCGACGTGCGGGGCGGATCGATCTCGGAGGCGGGCCACTGCGACGTGCTCTCGACGGTGACGCCGGTGCGCGAGCCGATCGTCGGCGCCGACGACCTGGGCGAGCGTACGCACGTCAACGCCATCGGCGCCGACGCCGCCGGGAAACACGAGATCGCGGACGAGGTGCTGCTGGACGCCAAACTCGTCATCGACGATTACGAGCAGTGCACCCACTCCGGCGAGATCAACGTCCCCTGGAGCGAGGGCGCGCTCGACGAGGACGACCTCTACGCCGAACTCGGCGAGATTGTCGCGGGCGGGAAGGAGGGCCGGACGAGCGAGGACGCCGTCACCGTCTTCGACTCGACGGGGCTGGCGATCCAGGACGTCGCGGCCGCTCGCGTCGTCTACGAGAACGCCCGCGAGAACGGCGACGGGTACGAGTTCGAGATGATCGATCTCGGCTGAGGGGACGGGCGATCCGCTCGGCCGGCCGTCGGCGTCGCGCCTACTCGCCGCTGAACCGGTCGAGCACCTTCGTGATCAGCCAGACGATCACGATAAAGGGGAGCAGCGGCACCAGCAGGACCAGCATCCCGACCAGAATGCTCCATCCGATGACGTCCATGCCGGGGTCCTTGTGCCCGCGGGTCCCGGGCGTCACTGTGCGCAGCACCTTCTTCGGCAGCGGGGGATCCTCGGCGTCGCTCATGTCCGTAGATTGGGCGGACCGAGGGATAAAGGCGCGGTCGCGATGCCGCCCCGACTCAATCGTCGTTCGAGTCGACTCCGCTCTCGACCGCGGCGTCGCCGCCGGCATCGCCGACGCGTGAGCCGCCACCCAGCGCCGTCTCGCGCAGGTCGGACTCGATCTCCTCGAGCGACCGGCCCGTCGTCTCTGGGACGAAGGCGTACGCGAACGCGAACGCGGCGACGCTCAGCGCCGCGAACGTCCAGAACGTCCCCGCCTCGCCGACGGTGTCGACGAGGTAGGGGAACGACTGTGCGACCGCGAGGTTCGCCGCCCAGTTGACGACCGTGGTGACCCCCACCGCGGTGCCGCGGACCTTCAGCGGATAGATCTCGGAGTTGAGCAGCCAGAACACCGGTCCGAGGCCGATCGCGAAGAAGGCGACGTACAGCATCAGGCTGGCCACCGCGATCAGCCCGACCGCGCCCGAGAGACCGGGCAGGAAGTACGCCGCGCCGAGTCCGGTCAGCGTCACGATCATGCCGGCCAGCCCGACGAGCAACAGCGGCCGCCGGCCGACGCGATCGATCAGCAGCAGCGCGACGAGCGTCATCGTCACGTTGACGACGCCGATGACTACCGTCGCAAGCAGCGACCCGCTGGCGCCGAAACCGGTCGATTCGAGGATCGACGGCCCGTAGTACATCACCGTGTTGATCCCCGTCAGCTGCTGGAACGCCGCCAGCCCGATACCGACGACCAGCATCGGGCGGACCCACGGCGCGAGCAGGTCCCGCAGGCTCGCGTCCTCGCGCTCGGCCTTCTCCTCGATCTCGCGCAGTTCGGGCTCGACCTGTTCGCTCGTCCGGACCGACGCGAGCACGTCGCGGGCCTCGTCCTCGCGGCGCTGCTCGAACAGCCAGCGCGGGCTCTCGGGCATGAACAGCATCCCGACGAACAGGGCTGCGGCGGGGACCGTCCCGGCGCCGAGCATCCAGCGCCAGACGGCCGCGCCCTCGAAGGCGATGTTCGTCACCGCCGTCACGAGCAACTCCTCGGCGAACGCGTAGTTCACCAGGTAGGAGGTCAGCAGCCCGAACGTGACGGCGAACTGGAACAGCGTCACCATGCCGCCACGGATGTCGGCCGGCGCGATCTCGGAGATGTACAGCGGGCCGATCATCGACGCCAGCCCGACGGCGACGCCGTCGATCACGCGGCCGACGAACAGCCACTCGATCGTCGGCGCGACGGCCATGATCGCCGAGCCGACGAAGAACACGACCGCGGCGACGAGGATCACGCGTCGGCGTCCGATCCGGTCCGAGAGCCGGCCGCCGACCGCCGCGCCGGCGATCGCGCCGACCAGCGCGCCGCTGACGACGAACCCCTCGACGAGCGATTCGTCCATCGCGATCCCGAACAGCGACGTCATCTCGAAGGTGTCGGGAATAAAGAGTAAGGCTCCGGAGATGACGCCGGTGTCGAAGCCAAAGAGAAGCCCGGTCAGCGCCGCCAGCGCGCCGATGACGTAGACGAACGGGTTTCGTTCGCCTGTCGACGTTCCTGTGGGTGTCGTTGACATAAGTATCGGTTACAACCCGACCGTTCCGAACGCTCATTAACAAATACGTCGATCTTTCTGAAATAAATGACCGTTAAAACCATCTATCGTCGCATTATTCATTTCTGAGCGGCGTTCGGTTAATGCACATCTTTCCGTTCATCGTCGGCGTCGGGGCGGGCACCGCTCGTCACTTCGGGGCGCTACGGGCTCGTCGCTTCGGCTTCACAGCGGCGTCGTCACGTCGCCGCGACCGGCCGGCGGGATCGCGGTCTGACAGCCCCGGAAGTCGGATGGAAAGGTATAGGGCGCCGACCCGCCGAATCACGTACAAGCTGATGAGTATGGAGAGCTACGACCACGCCGCCGTGGAGGCCCGCTGGCAGGAGGCGTGGGACGACGCGGACGTGCATCGGACGCCCGACGACGTCGAGGACCCGACGTACGTCCTCGGAATGTACCCCTACCCCTCCGGCAAGCTCCACATGGGCCACGTCCGGAACTACACGATTACGGACGCGTACGCCCGCTACCGGCGGCTGCGCGGCGACGACGTGCTCCACCCGATGGGGTGGGACTCGTTCGGACTGCCCGCCGAGAACGCCGCCAAGGAGCGGGACACCAACCCGCGGGACTGGACGTTGGACTGCATCGACACGATGAAGGGCCAGATGGAGTCGATGGGCTTCGGGTACGACTGGGAGCGCGAGATCACCACCTGCACGCCCGAGTACTACCGCTGGAACCAGTGGCTGTTCCGACGGTTCGTCGAGGAGGACCTCGCCGAGCGCCGGGACGCCGATGTCAACTGGTGTCCCGACTGCGAGACCGTCCTCGCCGACGAGCAGGTCGAGGGCGAGGAGGAACTCTGCTGGCGCTGCGGCCACCCGGTCGAGGAGCGCGAGCTCGAACAGTGGTTCCTGCAGATCACCGACTACGCCGACGAGCTGCTCGAAGACATCGACGAGCTGGAGGGCTGGCCCGATTCGGTCCGCCAGATGCAGCGCAACTGGATCGGCCGCCAGCACGGTACGCACCTGCCGTTCGAGATCGACACCGCGGGCGACGACGGCCGGAGCTACGGCTCGGTCGACGCCTTCACGACGCGGGCCGACACCGTTCACGGCGCGACGTTCTTCGCGCTGGCGCCGGACCACCCGATCGCCGAAGAGCTGGCCGAGGAAGACGACGCGGTCCACGAGTTCGTCGAACACGAGGCCGACCCCGACGGCGACGAGCCCAACGGCGTCGAGACCGACCTCGTGGCGACCAACCCCGTCAACGGCGACGAACTGCCCGTCTACGTCGCCGACTTCGTGCTCTCGGACGTCGGCACCGGCGCGCTGATGGCCGTCCCCGGCCACGACGAGCGCGACCACGCCTTCGCCGAGAAGAAGGGCATCGACGTCCGCCCCGTGATCGCGCCCGAACCCGAGGAGGGCGAGGATCCCGAGGCGCCCGACGTCTCGGAAGCTGCGTTCACCGACGACGGCGTGCTCGTCAACTCCGGCGAGTACTCCGGGCTGGACAGCGAGACCGCCCGCGAGCGGATTACTGAGGACACCGAGGGCGCCGACGAAGCCACCCAGTACCGTCTGCGTGACTGGGGCATCTCCCGGCAGCGCTACTGGGGGACGCCGATCCCGGTCGTCCACTGTGACGACTGCGGCTCGGTGCTGGTGCCCGAGGAGGACTTGCCGGTCGAGCTGCCCGAGTTCGTCAACACCACCGGAAATCCGCTGGACGCCGCCGAGGAGTGGAAACAGACGACGTGTCCCGACTGCGGTGGCGAGGCCACCCGCGAGACCGACACGATGGACACGTTCTTCGACTCCTCGTGGTACTTCCTGCGGTACGTCTCGCCGGACATCGAGGACGCGCCCTTCGATCTGGAGCGGGCCAACGACTGGATGCCCGTCGATCAGTACGTCGGCGGCATCGAGCACGCCGTGATGCACCTGCTGTACTCGCGCTTTTTCACGAAGGTGCTGGCCGACTACGAGGGCCTGGAGCACCGCGAGCCCTTTAGTAATCTGCTGGCCCAGGGGATGGTCCAGCTGGAGGGCGAGAAGATGTCCAAGTCCAAGGGCAACGTCGTCTCGCCCCAGCGCATCGTCGAGGAGTACGGCGCCGACACCGCCCGCCTGTTCATGATGCAGGCCGCCCGCCCCGAGCGGGACTTCGACTGGAAGGAGGAGGGCGTCCGCTCGACCCACCAGTTCCTGAACCGGCTGAAGAACGTGGTCGACGAGTTCGAGAGCAGCCAGTCCGGCGATCGCGACCCGATCGACCGCTACGTCGCCGACGAGATCGACGCCGCCGTCGCCGTCGCGACCGACGAGTACGACTCGCTGACGTTCAACGAGGCGCTGCGCGAGGCCCAGTCGCTGGTCCGGACGCTCCGGCAGTACGAGGAGTACGCCGACGTCCACGCCGAGACGTTCGAGCGCGGCCTCTCGGTCGCGGTGCGCCTGCTGGCGCCGGTCGCGCCCCACCTCGCCGAGGAGCTCTGGACCGAGCTGGGCAACGACGGCTTCGTCGCCGAGGCCGAGTGGCCCGAGGCCGACGTCGACCGCGAGACCGTCGAGCAGCGCCGCAACCTGGTCGAGAACACCCGCGAGGACGTCCGCCAGATCGTCGACGTCGCCGGGATCGAGGACCCCGATCGCGTCGACGTCGTCGTGACGCCCGAGTGGAAGTACGACGCCCTGGAGATCGCCGTCGAGAGCGACGCCGACAATCTGATCTCCGAACTGATGCAGAACGGCGAGATCCGCGAGCAGGGCGATGCCGCCGCCAGCTACGGACAGGATCTGCAAGAAGAGCGCGAGGCGCTCTCGAAGACGCTCGCACCCGACGCCGAGTACGAGGCGTTGGAGGCCGCCGCGTGGCTGGTCGAGCGCGAGTTCGACGCGCCGGTCCGCGTGGTTCGCGCCGCTGAGGCCGACGATGACGTGGTCAACAAGGCCGAGCCCGGACGGCCCGCGATCGATATCGTGGAGTAACGGCGCTCGTCTGTAGCTCTCTCCGCGTTCGTCTGGACGTCCTATCGCCTGATCAAATCCTGGCCTAGATCACGAGGAGCCGGTGACCTCGATCGTGAATCCCCAGTCGAGGGTCCCATCCTCGGACATCCCGTCCGGCGCTTCCGTGATTTTCACATTGCTCTCATAGCGGTACGCTCCCGGAACGAAACAGCCGTCCACGCCGAGGTGGTTGACGGGGATGGCTTCTGTATCGACCGTTTCCCCGGATTCGAGCCGATGGGTTGGCCACCCTTCGTACGTGGAAGTGATAACATCGCTACCGTTCGGGTTGTCCGGACAGTTCGGTGAGTACTCCCTGTCGGGAGTGTCAGGTGCGTCGGGGGAGAACAGGAGCAGCACCTTCTCGTCACTGTCCTCGTTGAGATTCTTGTAGACTGGAGGCTGGACGCGGACTACTCCGTCGCTCTCGTTCGTCGTCGTAACCTCGAATACTGCCGTCCGGTCGGCGGTGATGCGTTCTTGCGTTACGCTCACGTCGATCCGAACGGGACTCGACTCCGGGAGGTCGTCGACGTTCGACACGTCAGCGGCTCGTTCGAATCCTTCGCCGTCGTCGGTCGCCCGGCTATCGTCCCCGAAACTACCGCCGGCCAGAGCGCCGCTCGTACAGCCGCTACCCGCGGCGAGTACCGCGATGAGCGATGATGTGAGTAGTTCTCGCCGCCGCATACGATCGACTTAGTGTCGGAGGTGCAAAAATATTCAATGGAGAGCTGGTTGATTTATTCGCCCGTTACTATTAGAGCGCCGCGCCCCTACCACGCTACTGAAACTCGCCGGTCCTCGAACGATCGGGATTAGCCAGGATTTCCCCGTTCCACTATCGTTCCACAGGTGAAGGATCGATATCGAAGAGTAAGCGCGGATCTCAGATATTATTTATATCCTGTTGTTCTGGATTGCCGTATTCTGACCTCACCACCAAGTATAATGATTATTAGCTGTAGGTGATTGTCTACGATACGTGTCCGTCGCTGCCTGACGTCCAGCTTCCCTCAATTACGAGGGACGATCAAGATCGTCACTTGTTATTAGAACGTATCGACCTCGTACTCTGCGACCCATCCCGTTGGGTAATCAGCGAGTACTTCCCATTCGTTTACATAATACATATCAACACCACTATCGGGATCGTATCCCGTTGCACTTACGTAACCTTTTGCGCTCGGTGCTGCTTTGTCGAGTATCTCTGAGTGGACGTCTGCATCCTCGTAAATGTATGCGCCGTAGTCCTTGCTTGTCAAGATGTAGTCCGGTTCACTATGTGAAGCACTAGCCGTGGTGGTGGCTATCAAACCACCGCCCAGCAGGGTACCTGTTTGCTTCAGTAGAGTGCGTCGATTCGTTTGATTGCTATTGGACATAGCGTTTAGTTTCTAACTTCGAGGCATAATATAACTTCCTATGTATGTATTATTATCTAGTTATGGAGTGTTGGTCCCCGCGGTTATTACGGACTGTGAGCGCTATTCACTGGTCTGACCCCTGTTACTGCCAGATCCTATGTAACTATGTTTGTTAGGCGGTATCGCTCATTGTCCCCACTATCTCTACATTCGCGGCTGGTAGAATCGCCGGTATACTCTTCGTATGATGGGGTCGAACGTCTTTAATCGACTCTGCAAGCTGGTCCCGTCTTCCGATGTTCAGCGGTCTATCGCTCCGTCTCCGGTCGGATACTCGCGGTGCTCCAACCCCTCGACCGCCGGTCCCGAGAGGATCTCGCCGTCGTAGTCGAACCGCGAGCCGTGACACGGGCAGTCCCAGGAGCGCTCGGCGTCGTTCCAGGTGACGAGACAGCCCATGTGCGGGCAGGTCGCGTCGACCGCGTGGACCGCGCCGTCCTCGTCGCGGTAGACGCCTGTCGGCCGACCCTGTTCGCGCAGGACGTTCGCCTCGCCGGGCCGGGGCAGGTCCTCGCGGTCGTGCAGCAGCGTTCTGACCCGGTCACCGACGAAGCGCGCGCCGACGACCGCGTTCTCCGCGAAGAAGTTCTTGGCCGACGCTTTCGGCGTCACGCGCTTCGGGTCGAACAGGTCGGCGTAGTGGCTCCGGCCCATCTCGATCAGGTCGGCGATCAGCATCCCCGCCGCGGTGCCGCCGGTCATCCCCCAGCCGTCGAACCCCGTCGCGACGTACACGTCGCCGGCGCCGGGTCCGATTTCCCCGACGTAGGGGATCCCGTCGACCGTCGAGTAGTCGTGAGTCGACCAGCGGTACGCCACCGACTCGACGTCGAACCGGCTGCGGGCGTACGCCTCGCAGCGCCGGTAGCGCTCGGAGGTCGGCGGGCCGCCGAGGCTCGGTTCGTGGCTCTGCCCCCCGACGATCAGGTACTCCTCGCCGTCCGATCGGTACGGTCGCATCGTCGCCGGCGGCGACGCCGCGCTGTAGTACATCCCCTCGGGCACCTCGCCGGCGATCTCGACGGCGAGCAGATACGCGCGGTGCGGGTGGGTGCGCGCGAAGTAGCCCCCGCGGTCGTAGATCGGGAACTGCGTCGCGACGACCACGTCGTCGGCGACGACGGCGCCGCGATCGGTTTCGACGCGGTTGGGCGCGCCGGCGTCCACGTCGGTCGCGCGCGTCTCCTCGAACACGTAGCTCCCGTCGCCGTGGATAGCCTCGACGACGCCCAGGAGATACTTGCGCGGGTGGAACTCGGCCTGCTCGGCGAACTTGACCGCCGCTTCGACGTCGAACGGCAGGTCGGTTTCCTGGACGAACGCTGACGGAAGCCCGGCCTGCGTGGCCGCGCGGTCCTCCTCGCGGATCTTGCTGACGTTCTCCTCGGACTCGGCGTAGACGTACGACGGCGTCCGCCGGAACTGGGCGTCGATGCCGTGCTTCTCGACGATGCGTTCGACCTCGTCGATCGCGGCCTCGTTCGCCCGGCCGTACTGCTCGGCGGTGCGCCGGTCGAACTTCTCGGTCAGCGTACTATATCGAAGCCCGTGCTGGGACGTCACCTTCGCCGTGGTGTGGCCCGTCGCGCCGGTGACGACCCGGTCGGCCTCGACGACCGCGACTGTCGAGCCGCGCTCTTTCAGTTCGAGGGCGGTCGTCAGCCCCGCGATCCCCCCGCCGACGACGGCGACGTCGACGTGCAGGCCGCCGTCGAGCGGGTCGTAGTCGGTCGTCGGCGTCGTCGCGAGCCACAGCGACTCCGGGTCGTCGGCGCGACGCGTCGTTCCGGTCGGCGTTGTGTCCTCGGACATTGCTCCCCCGTCTCGGAGCACCACGAACGCGGACGTAAAACCCGGCCGCGCGATGCTATCGAGCGATCGATGCTACCGGGAGTTGTTGCCGATTCCCTTCCCTTGAGTACGCCGAGCTGCTCACGTCGAGCTCGTGGGCGAGTTTGCCGACGCCGTCCAGAAGCGCCTTCGCGAGCGCCTCGCCGAGCGGCGGCCCTCGCTCGACTGGCAGACCGAGTACCGCGTCGGCCCGACGCCGGTCGACGTGGCCGGCGTCGACAGCGGCGGTGCTGGGGAATCGGCGACAGCGAAAACGCTCGCGCTGGTCGAACTGGAGTGGCGCCGCGCCGACCCGGCCGACAACTCCGCGAAACTGTTCCGCCACCTCGCTGACGGCGCGCTCGACGAGCACGACCGGATCGTCGTCTGTCAGGTCTTTACGGGGTACTACGACCTCGCGCGCGGCGGCGTCTCCTCGAAGCGAGAGAACGCCGAGTTCGTCGGTCGGGTTGCCGCCGAGGCGTTCGACCGGGTCTCCTACGAACCCGTAAACTTCGATCTCGACCCGCCGAAGCGCGGCGGCGAGTGGCCCGACGACTGGCGAGGTCGGGCGGACGACTGCGCCCGTCGGATCGACGATCTGCTCGGTTGACGACCCGCTCGCCGATCACTCGATGTCGATCTGGTGGCCGTCGTCGACGCCGTGGCGCTTGGGCAGCGTCACCGTCAGGACGCCGTTGTTGTACGACGCCGAGACCGAGTCCTCGTCGACGGCCTCGGGCAGCGGCACCGATCGGCTGACGTGCTGGTGGCGCCGCTCGCGCCGGATGTACTGCTCGTCCTCGTCTTCCATCTCCTCCTCGCGCTCGGCCTCGATCCGGACGGTGTCGTCGGCCAGCGTCAGGTCGATGTCCTCGGTGTCGTAGCCCGGCAGGTCGGCGGTGACGA
This sequence comes from Natronoarchaeum rubrum, assembly GCF_024494695.1. Next base: position 320,479 of record NZ_JANHDP010000005.1, read on the forward strand.
CGAACTCGTCGCCCTGATCGGCGACGTCGACCGACGCCGACGACCCGCCGACCTGGACGTTGGCGCCGCCCTCGAACTGGCCGAGTTGCTGGTTCATCCGCTCTAGCATCCGCTCGAACTCGTCGAATGGGTTCCCTCGCATGGTGAATCCGGGATCGGTTTCCCGCTAGAAAGTTCGACGGTTTCGCTCATAAGTTCTGTCCTCGCTGCAGGGTCAGGAGGTGGATCGGCGCAGTTGGCGCGGTTGGCGCGGTCGCCGCGGCGTCCCCGGCGCCCTACACGACGTGCTCGGAGTCGTACGAGCCGAGCCGCCGCACCCAGCCGTCCTCGGCGATGTGCTCGATCTCCGCGAGCGCCTGGGCGGTCCGGTCCTCGTACAGCCCCGCCGCGACGTCGATGTGGAACACGTAGTCGCCGAGTCGCTCGCCGCTCGGGCGTGATTCGACGCGCGTGAGGTTGATATCGCGGTCCGCAAAGGGCTCCAGCAGATCCAGCAGGAGGCCGGGGTAGTCGGCGTTCGGGTAGACGACGAACGTCGACTTGCCGCCCGCCGGCGAGCGGTCCTCGATCGGCGCCAGCACGAGAAAGCGCGTCGCGTTCGAGGTCTGGTCCTGGATGTCCTCGGCGAGCACTTCAAGTCCGTCGCCGCCGTTGTCCGGGTGGCCGATTCCCGCAACTGAGGCGTCGTCGCGGGCCATCTGGACGCCGCGGGCCGTGCTGGCGACCGCCTCCAGGTCGGCGTCGGGGTACTCCGAGTCGAGGTAGCCCCGGCACTGCGCGAGCGCCTGCGAGTGGCTGGCGATTCGGTCGAACTCCTCGTCCTGAGCGAGCAGGGCGTGGCGGATCGGCGTCACGACTTCCTTGACGACCGCGACCTCGTGCTCCGCGAGGGCGTCGAGACTCTCGGTGACGCTGCCCTCGATGCTGTTTTCGATGGCGACGACGCCGCGGTCGTACTGGCCGTCGGCGACCGCCTCGACGATCGCGGTCACCGACTCGCGGAAGTCGACCGTATCGGATATCGACCGGGCCGCGCGGTGTGAGTAGGTGCCTTCGGGGCCCAGCGTGACTACGTTCATTGCCTTCTCGTACTGGTCTCGGGGTCAAAAACACCGCGGTCGCGACAGGTTCCCGCCCGCCGTCCTCCCTCGGCGTCAGTCCTTGACGCCGATCCACCAGACGCAGTCGCAATCGGGGTTCCCGCACTCGTAGAACTCCGCGAGCAGGTTGCCCTCGAGATCTGTCTTCTCGCCGCCGGGGAGCGCGAGCGTACCGCACTCCGGACAGGTCTCTCGCCGTTCCACCTCCGCTGGACCCATCTCGACGGTCTCCATGGGTGGGTAGTACGGCATTTCAGAGTAAAACCGTACGTCCCGGATACTAGCGCTCCGGATCGTGGCGTCCCGCGACTCGTCGATCGCCCCGATCGCGACGCCAGCGCAGACGACGGAGTCGGCGGCCGTCGCTTACGATCGCCGCCACTGGATGGCCGCGACGATCGCCGCGACGAACACGCCCACCGCGAGCAGTTCGACGAGTGTCTCGACGCCGCCGCTCGTTCCGTTTGCGATCTGCAGGAGGCTCCACGCGAGCCACAGCAGCGCCATCGTCGACACCGAGAACAACTTCGAACGAGAGACGCTACCGCGCCGATACTGGTGGCCCAACCAGCCCAGCGTGCCGAGCCACGCGACCGCGAGGGCTGTCCCGAGCGTGGCGTCCGAGACGCCGAACGTCGTCGCCAGAAACATGATCGTAGCTATTGACTTGCAGTTGATAACTCCTCGCTTCGACGCCTGACAGCTACGTCACGTCCCACGAAAACGATAGCACCGACCGGGGCGTCCGGTGGCTACCGATTCAGCGTGTGGATCGCGTGGCCCAGCGCGTTCTCCGCGGCCTCCATCACGGCCTCCGACAGCGTCGGGTGGGTGTGGACCGTCGCGGCGATGTCCTCGATCGTGGCGCCCAGCTCGACGGCCAGCCCGATCTCGGCGATCAGCTCGGAGGCTTCGGGACCGACGACCTGCCCGCCGAGCACGAAGCCAGATTCCTCGTCGGCGACCAGCCTGACGAACCCGTCGGACTCGCCGGTCGTGAGCGCCCGGCCGCTCGCGCGGAACGGGAACTCCCCGACCATCGGCTCGAACCCCTCCTCCTCGGCCTCTTCGGCTGTGAGCCCGACGGTGCCGATCTCGGGGTCGGTGAACACGGCTGCGGGGATGGCCTGGTAGTCCAGCGCCGCGGGCTCGCCGGCGATCACCTCGGCGGCGACCTGACCCTCCTTGCTGCCTTTGTGGGCCAACATCGGCTCGCCCGCCACGTCGCCGACCGCGAAGACGTGCTCGACGTCCGTCCGGGCTTCCTCGTCGGTCTGCAGGAAGCCCCGATCGTCCGGTTCGAGGCCGATCGCCTCGGGGTTCACCGTCTCGGAGACCGGCGCTCGTCCGACCGCGACGAGTACCTTCTCGGCGCGGAGGCTCAGCCCCTCGTCGGCATCCGCCCCCTCCATTTCGGCTGAGCCGCCGTCGGCTGCCGCCTCGCCGGCCGGCTCCGTCGCGACCGTGACGGTGCCGTCGCCGGTGTGGTGCCACTCACTGGCGGTCTGGCCGAAGTGGAACTCGACGCCGAGCTCCTCGGCGCGCTTTTTCACTGGTCGCGCGAGGTCGTCCTCGTAGCCCGGCAGCGCTCCATCCAGCATCTCGATGACGGTGACGTCGGTGCCGAGCTTGGCGAACACGCCCGCCAGCTCCATGCCGATGTAGCCCGCACCGACGACCACCAGCGAGTCGGGCACCGTATCGAGCGCGAGCGCCTGCCGCGAGTCGAGGATCGGCTCCTCGTCGTAGGCGAACCCGGGAATCTCGATCGGTCGCGAGCCAGTCGCGACGACGGCGTGCTCGAACTCGATCGTTTCGGACCCCTGCCCCTCGCCGCCGTGGACGACGCGGGCCTCGTGCTCGCCGGCGAACTCCGCGCGGCCCTCGACGAGGTTGACCTGATTGGCCTTGCAGAGCTTCTCGACGCCGCCGGTGAGCTGGTCGACGACGCCGCCTTTCCACTCTTGCATCCCGCCCAGGTCGACCGCGGGGTCGGCGTGGATCCCCATCTCCTCGGCGTTGGCGGCGTCGTGAGCCACGTCCGTCGCCGAGATGAGCGCCTTCGAGGGGATGCAGCCGTGGTTGAGGCAGGTGCCGCCCACGGCGTCGTCCTCGACGAGCGTCACGTCCAGATCGAGCTGTCCGGCCCGGATCGCGGCGACGTAGCCCGCCGGACCGCCGCCGATCACCAGTACGTCCGTCCCTGTCGCGATGTCTCCGACGACCATTGGGTGGCCCTTCGGCCCCCGGGCAAGTAGTAGGTGGGGTCGCGGAGGGTCGCCCACACTCGATGTCAGCGCGGCGTCGCACCGTGCGACGCCCTGACGATAACACCGGTGTAACCACCTGACACCGGTGTCCGCGAGAGGTTAAGGGACTGCCGGCGCAACGAGTTGGCACGACAATGTCCCAGCAAAAATCCGACTACGCGGACGACGCCGACGTCGACGCGACGCTCGACCAGCTCCCCGACGACGAGACGATCGAGGAGACGATCGCCAATCTCGAAGCCAACGGGTTCGAGGTCGTCGTGGCCGACTCGCGCGACGAGGCGCTCGACGCCGTCCAGTCCCAGATCCCCGCCGGAGCGTCCGTGATGAACGGGCATTCCACGACGCTCGAAGAGATCGGCTTCGTCGATTATCTCGGCGAGGGCGACCACGAGTGGGAGAGCCTGCCCGACCAGATCTGGAGCATCGACGACGACGCCGAGCGCCAGGCCGCCCGGCGCGACTCCCAGACCGCCGACTACTTCCTCGGCGGCATCAACGCCATCTCCCAGACCGGCGAACTCGTCGCCGCCGACCGCTCGGGCAGCCGCGTCGGCGCGTACCCCTTCGCCGCGAGCAACGTCGTGATCGTCAGCGGCGTCAACAAGGTCGTCCCGACGCTCGACGACGCGCTCGACCGGCTCGAAGACGTCGCCTATCCCCTCGAAAACGAGCGCGCGCAGGAGGCCTACGGCGTCGAGTCCGCGATCGCCAAGCAGCTCATCTTCCGCAAGGAACTCGAAGAGGGTCGCACGACGGTCGTGCTCGTCCGCGAGCAACTCGGCTACTGAGCGTCGCGCCCTCGCTACTCTAACAGCAGCAGCGACGGTTCTTCGAGGTACTCTTTCAGCGTGTTCGTGAAGCGGGCGGCGTCGGCGCCGTCGACGACTCGGTGATCGATCGACAGACTGAGCGGGATGGTGTGGCGCGCGACGACCTCGCCGTCCTCCACGACCGGACGCTGCTCGATCGCGCCCAGCGCCAGGATCGCGACCTGCGGGCGGTTGATGATCGGCGTCGCGTACTCGCCGCCGATGCCGCCGATATTGGTGATCGTGAACGTGCCGCCCTGCATCTCCGAGCGATCGATCGAGCGCTCGCGGGCCTTCTGGACGAGTTCGTTCGTCTCGGAGGCGACCTGCAACAGCCCCTTCCGGTCCACGTCGTCGACGACCGGCACCATCAGCCCGGCGTCCGTATCCGCCGCGACGCCGAGGTTGTAGTAGCGCTTCTCGACGATCTCCTCGGCCTCCTCGTCGAGTTGGGCGTTGACGATCGGGTGCTCCTTCAGCGCCGCGACGCAGGCCTTCATCACGAACGGCATGTACGTCAGGCTGATGCCCCGCTCCTCGGCCTCGGGCTTGAGGCGCTCGCGCGTCTCGACGAGCCGGGTCGCGTCCGCGGTGTCGTGGTGGGTGACGTGGGGCGCGGTGAACTTCGAGTCGCTCATCCGCTCGCCGATCGTCCGCCGGACGCCGCGGTAGGGGCGGCGCCGCTCGCGCTCGCCCTCGGCGGCGGTCGATGCCACTGCGTCGTCCGCAGCCTGGGCCGCCGGCACGTCGGCGTCCTGCACCTGCAGCGCCTGCGTGTCGGCCTGCTGGGCCTCGCGCTGGGCCTGCGCGTACTCGCGGACCGCCCGCTCGCTGACGAACGCCTCGCCGTCTCGTTGCTCGGTCGCGGGCACCCCGTTCAGGTCGACGCCCTCCTCGCGGGCGACCCGGCGCGTCGCCGGCGCGGCGAGCGTCCGGTCGCGGTCGGCCGAGTCGGCGGCGTCGATCCGGGCGGCCTGTCCGCCCGCCTCGTCGGTCGACGCGGGTTGCTGTGACGCCGCTTCGGCGTCCGTCGACGCGCTCGTCGCACCGTCTTGGGTCGATGACGCCGTTCCTGCGGCGTCGCTTCCCGCGGAAGCCTGTTCGGCGTCGCCACTCGCGGCCGCCCGGACATCTCCAGCGGTGACTCGGCCACCGGGGCCTGAGCCCTCGACGCTCCCGAGGTCGACGCCTTCCTCGCGCGCCAGTCGTCGGACGCTGGGCGCGGCGAACACGCGGCCGCTCGACGCCGTCTCCGCATCGGCGTCGACCGCCGCCTCGGTTTCGGGATCGCCGGCTTTGGCGGGTTCGGCGTCGTCAGCGATTGCTTCGTCCGCTTCGGCGTCGTCCGCGGCCGCTTCGTCCGCTTCGGCGTCTTCCTCGCCCGCAACGTCGAACGTGATGATCACCTCGCCGACGGGGACGACCTCGCCCTCCTCGGCCAGCAGCTCCCGGACCGTTCCGTCGACCGGTGCGGGCACGTCGACGACCGCCTTGTCGGTCTCGACCTCCGCGACGGGCTGGTCCTCCTCGACCGTGTCGCCCGGTTCGACGGCCCAGCGGACGATCTCGCCCTCGGCGACCCCCTCGCCCACGTCGGGCAGCTTGAACTCGCGTACCATCTTAGAAGTCCACCGCCTCCCTGATTCCGTCCTCGATGCGAGCGGGCTCGGGCAGGTAGAAGTCCTCCAGGGCGTACAGCGGGAACGGCGTGTCGAAGCCGGTGATGCGCTCGACGGGCGCCTCCTGGTAGAGCAGCGCTTCCTCCTGGAGGATCGCCGTGATCTCGCCGGCCAGCCCGCCGGTGCGGGGCGCCTCGTGGACGACGACCGCGCGCCCGGTCTTCTCGAACGAGTCGACGATCGTCTCGCGGTCGAGCGGCGACAGCGAGCGCAGGTCGACGACCTCGACGTCGACGTCGTCCGCCATGTTCTCGGCGGCCTCCTCGGTCCGGTGAGCCATCGCGCCCCACGCGTAGGCGGTGACGTCCGACCCCTCGCGTCGGATTTCGGCTTCGCCCAGCGGCACCTCGTAGGGGTCTCGTGGGACATCGCCGCGGAACGCCCGGTAGATCAGCTTCGGTTCGAGAAAGAGGACAGGATCGGGGTCGCGGATCGCGCTGATGAGCATCCCCTTGGCGTCGTAGGGCGTCGAGGGGACCGCGACCTTGAGGCCGGGCTGGTGGACGAAGAAGGCCTCCGTCGACTCGGAGTGGTGCTCCGGCGCGCGGATGCCGCCGCCGTAGGGCGCCCGGACGACCATCGGCGCGGTGAACCGGCCGCGCGAGCGCGTCCGCAGGCGGGCCGCGTGGGAGACGATCTGGTCGAACGCAGGGTAGATGAAGCCCATGAACTGGACCTCGGCGACCGGTTTGAGGCCGTAGGCGGCCATCCCGATCGCGCTGCCGACGATGCCCGACTCGGCCAGCGGCGTGTCGATCACCCGGTCCTCGCCGAACTCGTCGTACAGCCCCTGGGTGGCGCGGAACACGCCGCCGTTCTGTCCGACGTCCTCCCCCATCACCAGCACGTCGTCGTCGCGGGCCAGTTCGGTCGCCATCGCGTCGCGCACCGCCTCGACCAGCGTCAGCGAGTCGGTCTCGACGCTCCCCGGGTCCGGTGTCTCGGTGGAGTGTTGTTTGCTCGCCATGATTAGTCCTCCAGTAGGGTTTCGTCGCCGTGCGTTTCGCGAAGCCGGCGGAGGTACGCCAGCTGCTCGTCGAGCCGTTCCGGCATGTCTCGGTAGACGTGCTGGAACATCTCCTCGGGATCGGGGCGATCGGCGGACTCGGCGACGTCGACGGCGTCGGCGACGCGCTCCTCGATCTCCTCTTCGATGGCGTCGACGCGCTCGTCGTCGAGCCGTCCGGTCGAGCGCAGGAACGTCTCCAGGCGCGGGATCGGATCCTTCTGCTTCCAGCGCTCGACCTCGGCTTCCTCCCGGTAGACGCTCGGGTCGTCGGCGGTGGTGTGGGCGCCGAAGCGGTACTGGACGGCCTCGATCATGGTGGGTCGCAACTCGCCGTCGTCGGGGTCCTTGGCCTTCTCGATCGCCTCGCGGGTCACTTTGTACACTGCGAGCGGATCCATCCCGTCGACCTGCACGCCCTCGAACCCGTAGGCTTCGGCCTTCTGGGCCAGCGTGGTGCTGGCGGTCTGGCGCTCGCGGGGCACCGAGATCGCCCACTGGTTGTTGTTACAGAAGAATATCGCCGGCACGTCGAACACGCCGGCGAAGTTCAGCCCCTCGTGGAAGTCGCCCTCGCTGGTCGCGCCGTCGCCGAAGTAACAGAGGAAGGCGCGATTCTCGCCCTTGAGCTTCGAGGCCCAGGCCGCCCCGGTCGCGTGGGGGATCTGGGTGGCGATGGGGACGGCCGGCGTGAACATGTTGACGTCGTCGGGGATTCTGGTTCCCTCCTCGCTGCCCATCCAGTACAGCAGCGTCCGGTCGAGGTCCATCCCCCGGATCATCACCGCGGCGTGCTCGCGGTAGCTGGGGAAGATCCAGTCCTCCTCGGCGAGCGCGTGGGCGCTGCCGACCTGCGAGCCCTCCTGACCGGACATCGGGGGATACGTCCCCATCCTGCCCTGCCGCTGGAGGCTCACCGCTCGCTCGTCGAAGCGACGCGCCAGGCGCATGTCCCGGTACATCTCGATCATCGCCTCGTCGTCGAGATCGGGAACCTCGGCGCCTTCGCGTACACGCCCCGCGTCGTCGAGTACCTGTACTCGCTCGTCGGGGTCGCGCTGTATCGTACTCATGGGAAAATCCTCCGGCGCATAGTATCATGATCGTTCGCTCGGGTTATAGGATTTTCGTAAATAGTTTACTATCGACTCAATCCTTGCCATCGAGCCGCAAACTCGTCCAATTTAGAAGGAAGTATCGAAACGAACGGTTCATTCGACGGTGGTTAACTGACTGAGGAGTCACCGAAACAGTAGCTGGCGGCGGCCTTTTGGACGAACGGCCAGTTTTGAGAGTCGTGGTGGCCTCTCGGCTGCGTCCCCGCTCAGTCGCCGGCCCGCGCCTCGGCCCTGGCGTCCTCGACGCTCTTTCCCTCCCGGAGCACGGCGTCGACGAACAGCTCGCCCGCCTTGTAGGAGGATCGCACCATCGGACCCGAGGCGCAGTACAGGAAGTCGAGCTCCTCTTCGGCGACGTGGCGCCAGGTATCGTACTTGTCCGGGTGGACGTACGATTCGACGGGGAGGTGTTCGCGCGAGGGGCGGAGATACTGACCCAGCGTCACGACGTCGACCTCGGCTTCGCGGAGGTCCGCGAGCGTCCGGTACACCTCGTGGTCGTACTCGCCGTGGCCGAGCATGATCGATGTCTTGGTGTAGACGTCGGACTCGCGGCCGGCCTGTTCGAGCACCGAGAGGCTCTGCTCGTAGCCCGCACGGGGGTCCCTGACTTTCCCCTGCAGGCGCTCGACCGTCTCGACGTTGTGAGCCAGCACGTCCGGTCCGGCGTCGATGATCTTTCGGACGAGTTCGGGATCGCCCTGAAAGTCGGGGATCAGCACCTCGACGAGGATGCCGGGATGACGACGCTTGATCTCGCGGATCGTCTCGGCGAAGTGGGCGGCGCCCTGACCGGGCAGGTCGTCCCGATCCACGGAGGTGAGAACGACGTAGTCCAGTCCGATCTCGGCGACGGCGCTCGCGACGTTTTCGGGTTCGTCGGGATCGAGCGGCTCGCCGCCGCCGGTCTCGACGTCGCAGAAGCCACACGAGCGCGTGCACTTGTGGCCCATCAGCATGAACGTCGCCGTCCCGCCGGCGTCGCCGCCTTCTGGTCCACCGCGCCCGCTCCAACACTCTCCCAGATTGGGACAGTTCGCCTCCTCGCAGACGGTGTTGAGGTCGTGCTCGCGAAGCGTTCGCTTGATCTCGGTGAACTCGTGTCCGGAGGGCGGCTGGACCGCCAGCCAGTCGGGCTTCCGCGAGCGGCTCATACTGGGTGTTCGGGGCTACCGGGCCAAAAGGATGCGGGATCACGACATCGCCGCGCGGGCGTCCCTACTCGGCGTCGACGCGGGCTCGGGCGGCTTCGAGCGGTCGGGCGCCGTCGGCGAGCGCCTCGACGACGGGATCTTGCTCGTAGTACACGGTATGGACGCGGTGGTCGTACTCCAGCAGCCCCGCCTCGTCGAGTTTCGGCAGGTGAACGTGGTGGAGTTCGACTCGCACCGGCCGCGCGTCGGCCGACCGGTTCTCGCCGTTCGCGGTGACGCGTTCGCTCACTTCCTCCAGCGACAGAAACTCCCGGTCGGCTGCGGCGAGCACTTTGCAGACGCTTCGCCGCCGTCCGTGGGCCAGCGCCTCGAGTATCTCGTGGTCGGAGATCATGGCTGAAATCGCCGCCGGAGCGGACTGTCTACGGTACGCTTCGACGGATCGCCGCATAATCATTGGCCATGGGCTGTAATGCCGGGCGTCGCGGCGCCGACGCCGGCTAGCTATCACTCGGCGGCGGTGGCGTCGGGGCGCGCGAAAACCGTGTTCGCCGCGAGCGTCGAGATGCCGCGTCGCAAGCGCTCGGTCAGGGCCTGGTCGGAGATCCCGAGCTCGCCGGCGACCTCCACGGTGTTGCAGCGCCGCGGCACGTCGTAGTAGCCCATCTCGACGGCCAGCGTCAACGCCTCGTGCTGGTGCTCGGTCAACCCGAACCGCGGCCCGGCGTCTGGCTGGCTGGGATGGTACACCCGCGCGACCGTCAGCGTCACCTCGGCGTCAGTGCAGTGAGTCCGAAACGCCGACAGCGCGTCGTGGTCCGGGAACCGCAACTCGAAGCGCCACCTGTCGCCCCGTCCCGTCGCGCGGAGGATCTGACCGCACTGCTCTCTGATGCCCGAGAGAAACCGATCGTCTTCGGCGTTCCAGTCCAGTCCGTACAGCGTCTGATCCTCGAACTCCTCGACGATCTCGACGCCGTGGACGCCGCCGCCCGTCCGGAGTCGAGTCGCGAACGTTTCGGCGTCGACGCCGTGGACCCAGAAGAACGGCACCGCGCGGTCGCCGGCGGGGACCAGCGTTTCCAGTTCGACACTGATGTCGTCTGATAGATTCAGGATGCGTCCTAACTCGAAGTCGGCGGCAGGAATACGGAGTTCAGCGATGACGCTCATATAATGGCGTCTTATACTACTGATTGACAGACTGTTTATTAGAACGGCTTGGCATATCAGGGGATATATCCATGCGCAATCTGCGCCGACGATGGTGACGTGGCATCGCCGCGACGCTGTGGCGGCTCGCGAGACGCCGAGAGGCGGTCGTCGTGTCGCCGATCGGTGAGCGGATCACCCGAGCACGTACCGGAGCGCGGGGTAGCGCTCGATCAGCGCCTCGTCGCCGACCTCGGCCTGTTCGAGTCGCCGGTCGACGCCGAGGATCCGACCCGCACCGAACGCCGCGACGGCGAGGAACACGACGCCGTAGATCAGCGTCGAGTCGAACAGGGCGAGCCAGTCGCCGGTCCAGCCGCCGAGGTAGAACAGCGCCATCTGCACGGCACCGCCCAGCGCGGCCAGTCGGACGAACGCGCCGGCGATCAGCGCGCCGCCGATCAGGAGCTGCGTGACCGGGACGACGACGTTGACGACCTCCATCAGCGCCGCGTCGCCCGCCATGGCAGCGTACAGGCCGCTCACGGGGCTGGCGGGATCGACGCCGTACGCGAGATAGCCCGCGGCGTCGAACGGCCACTCGGAGACTTTGCCGAGCCCGGCAAAGAGGATCATCCCGCCGATGACGACCCGCAGGGCGACGACGAACCACGCCGATAGCGCGTGGGGGCGTCCTTCGAGAGCGATTCCGGCGTACTGGCTTTCGAGTCTGTTGTCGGTGTTGATGGACATTGTGGTTCCTCTACAGATATTCCTACGCTCGTTCGTATATTAGCTGGAGAAGGTGGTTCTCAAAACGGGAGAACAGTGGTAAGGTAACGCACGTCCACCCACAACGCGGAGAGGATACCGACAGCCGCGACGCCGCCGAAGCGTCGCTGTCGAGAACGACGCCGATCTATAGATATCGGGACGCCGCGGACTCGCCAACGGAAACGCATATGACGCCCGGACCCACGCCTAGTGACGATGGAAGTCGCCGAGGTTCTCCCCGACTTCGCGGACGCCTTCGCCTTCGAGGAGTTCAACGAGATGCAGCGCGAGGCGTACCGCCCGATCCTCGACACCGACGAGAACGTCGTCGCCAGCGCGCCGACCGGCAGCGGCAAGACCGCCCTCGCCGAGCTGGCGATCTGCAAGGCCCTCGCGGACGGCGGAACGGCGCTGTTCATGGCGCCGCTGCGCGCCCTGACCAACGAGAAGGAATCGGACTGGGAGCGCTTCGAGGAACTGGGCTTTTCGGTGTACGTCGTCACGGGCGAACGGGACCTGAACCCCCGCCGCGCCGAGCGCGCCGACATCCTCGTGATGACCCCCGAGAAGGCCGACTCGGCGACCCGCAAGCACGACACGCGCCGCTACTCGTTTATCACCGACGTGGACGTCTGCGTCATCGACGAGGTCCACCTGCTGGATTCGGAAAAGCGCGGCAGCGTGCTGGAGGTGACGATCTCGCGACTGCGCCGGCTCTGCGACCCGCGGATCGTCGCGCTGTCGGCGACGATGCCGAACGTCGACGACGTTGCGGCGTGGCTCGATGCGCCCGAGGAGACGACGTTCCAGTTCGGCGACGAGTACCGCCCGGTCGACCTGCACGCCGACGTTCGAACCTACACCCACGGCGAGAACTCCTTCGCCGACAAGTACCGCCGGCTCTACCGGGCGCTGGACCTCGCGGAACCCCACATCGAGGACGGCGGGCAGGCGCTCGTGTTCGTCTCCTCGCGCCAGGACACCGTCCAGGCCGCCAAGAAAGCCCGCGACGAGATCGCCGAGCGCGACCTCTCGATGGGCGCCCGCGGGGATTACGACTACCACACCGAGACCCAGCAACTCGAGAACGACACGCTCCGGAAGTCCGCACTCGACGGCGTCGCCTTCCACCACGCGGGGCTCTCGAAGAACGACAAGGACCTGATCGAGGAGTGGTTCAAGCAGGGCCAGATCCAGCTCCTGTTCTCGACGTCGACGCTCGCGTGGGGCGTCAACCTCCCCGCGCGCTGCGTCGTGATCCGGGACACGAAGTACCACGACCCGCTGGAGGGCGAGGTCGACATGAGCCCGCTGGACGTGCTCCAGATGCTCGGGCGCGCGGGCCGGCCGGGCTACGACGACGTGGGCTACGGCTGGATCGTCTGCGATCGCTCGGACGCCGACAAGTACCGCAAACTGCTCCGGGACGGCAAGGAGATCGAGTCGCGTCTCGCGGAAGATCTGGACTCCCATCTCAACGCCGAGATCGCGATGGGAACGATCGACGACGTCGACGACATCGTCGAGTGGGTCGAGACGACCTTCTACTATCGGCGGGCCCGGACCGTCCCCGAGCAGTACGGCTTCGGTGACCTCGACGACGCCGCGTTCGACGACGCGCTACGCGAGCAGGTCAGCGATGCCCTTGCAGGCCTCGAAGAACGGGGCTTCGTCGAGACCGAGGGACTGCACGTCGACTCGACGGCGCTGGGGACGCTGGCCTCGAAGTACTACCTCAGACTCGACACCGCCGAGCGATTTCACGCCGTCGCGACCGGCGACGAGATCAACGTCGACGCCGTACTCGAAGCTGTCGCGACGGCAGGCGAGTTCGACTCGGTCACCGCTCGCTCCGCGGAGCGCGACGCCATCTCCGCAGTGCTGTCGGGCCAGCAGGTGGGCGACGTCGACGCCGGCCAGCGCAAGGTGCTCGCGATTCTCCACTCCTCGATGACCGGGTCGACGCCCGCGGATCTGTCCAGCGACGCGTGGGTGATCCGCCAGAACGCGGTCCGCCTGCTCTCCTCGCTGCAGGCGTTCTTCGGGCGCTTCGCCGATCCGCGAGCTGCTAATCTCGCTCGCCGGATCGAGGCGCGCCTGGAGAACGGCGTCAGTTCGGACGCCGTCGGGCTGACAGCGGTCGACGGTATCGGCTCGGGCCGTGCGAGCAAACTGGCCTCCGAGGGTATGACGACGCCGGCGGACGTCCAGTCGGCCGGCGTGGACGGGTTAGTGGCCGCTGGACTCTCCGAGGGCGTCGCCGAGCGCGTCGTCGATTCCGCGGGGGAGCTTCCGGTGGTCGGGATCGAGTGGGGCCAGTTCCCCGAGTCGATCGCGCAGGGCGACAACGAGATGTGCGAGGTGACGGTGACAAACGCGGGCGGCAGCGCGCAGGCGGGCGTGCGCGTAACTGTGAACGACGTGGAGATGACGGCCACCGAGGCGTACCTCTCCCAGCCCGTGGAGGTTCCGGTCGGCGTCTTCGGTGGGAGCGAGAGCCCGATGGAGTTCACCGTCGAGGTGTGTTTCCCGGAGCTTCCGCTGTTGCCGGTGCGGGACTCGCGAACGGTTCGAGTGGAGTAATTAGTTCGTCAGTTCCAACAACAGTCCGCGCAGCTCTTTCGGGCCCTCGGCGACGTGATCTGCCTCCGAGAGGTCCATCCCCTGGTTGATCTCGGTCCGGTAGCCGACGCTTTCCATCCCGGCCCTGTTCGCGGCTTCGACGCCGTTCTCGGAGTCCTCGACGGCGATGCAGTCGGCGGTATCGACGCCAACCTCCGCGGCAGCGATCTCGTAGACCTCCGGCTCGGGCTTGCTCCGTCCGTCGATCTCGTTGCCGCTGACGAGCGCGTCGAAGTGCTCGTCGACCCCGAACCGATCGACGACGATGCCGATCCAGTCGATCGGCGAGGACGAGACGACCGCGGTGCGGACGCCCCGATCGCGCAGGTCGTCGGCCAGCGCCTCGAACCCCTCGATCAGGTCGACGCGCTCGCTGTAGAGGTCCTCGGCGGCATCCTCGTAGTAGGCCTCGAACTCCTCGCGGCCGATGTCGAGGTGCTCGCCGTAGTGCTCGTCGAGGTAGCCGTGGATCTCGCGGTAGTTCATGCCCGTGATTTCCTCGTCGTCGACGACGCCCTCGCCGACCGCTTCGGGGAGGACCTCCTCCTCTTCGAGCGCGACCCAGTACTCCTCGGAATCGACGAGCACGCCGTCCATGTCGAACAGGACTGCTTTCATTATCTGGTCGTAGAGCGGGCGGCGGGTTATAGGGTGGCGTCGCGGCGGTTCGTGCTGGGTTCGGGTTAGGAGTTGGAGATTGCACCTGCACTTGTGGTGCTCTCTGGAACAGCAACCGCTGTCTCCAACGTTCCGAAAGCCCCCGGCGCGCTCGACCGGTTGCGACTCGCTGTGCTCCTTGTTGCGTCAGCGGAGCTGACGGACTGCGGTGCTTGCGTCGTCTCACCGGGCCGAGCGCGCCGGCCCCTTTCAGTCCCACCCGACCGCTAGCCTCGACCTCCCCAGCCGATTGCGTTGCTCGGCGCGGTGCGCCTGCGCTACTCATCCCTCGCACAGTGTCGGCGGGCGACGGAGCGCCCGCCAGTGTGCGCCACTGCACCCGCGTGGCCGGGCGCGGCTTCATGCCGCGCCCACGGGGGAGGGCCGGGTCACGCGTGGTCGCGAAGCGACCCGCGCACTGCGGTTGCGGTGCTGGCCTGGCGGACTGAAAGGGCGAGCCGCGCGACCGGAGCGCGCCGAGGGCTTTCGTAGTGGTGTTCACCGCAGTTGCCATTGCTACAGGCGGGCTGAGGGCTTTCGTAGCGTTGTCGTCCCCTCGATTCGCTCCACCGCTCCACACCTTTAACACCGGAAACGGAGCCAGACGCCCCATGTCCCAGACAACGGACGCCCACCCCCGCGATCCCACCCGATCGATCCGCGTGCTGGCCGGCGAGTGCACCACCATATACGACGGCGACGAGCGCGAGGAGCACCGCGGCCACGTCGCCGTCGTCGTCAAGCCCGACAACACCGTGCTGGTCCACGACGCCGACGGCTACCAGCCCGTGGCGTGGCTCACCCGCGCGGACGCCGTCTCCTGCGCCCGGGACGGCGGCTTCTCGCTCACCGCCCAATCCGGCGACGAGCGTCTGCGCGTCGTCGGCCACACCGAGGACGGCTACGGGAGCTACCCCGCCACGGAGGCCGGTCGTCCGATCGGCGAGTGTCCCGACTGCGAGCGCACGCTCGTCCGGGCTGGCGGCGCGGTCAACTGTCTGGGCTGTGGCGAGCGCTACGGGCTGCCGGCCGGCGCGAGCGTCCGTGGAGAGACCTGCGACTGCGGCCTCCCGCGAATGCGCGTCGAGCGTGGCGTCCCGTTCGATCTCTGTCTCGACCGCGACTGCGAGTCGCTGGACGCCGCCGTCCGCGACGAGTTCGACCGCGCGTGGGACTGCCCCGACTGCGGCGACGACCTGCGGATCCTCCGCAGGGGCGGCCTGCTCGCGGGCTGTGACTCCCATCCCGACTGCGAAGCGAGCTTTGCGATCCCCGCCGGCACGGTCGTCGGCACCTGTCCCTGCGGGCTGCCGCTGTTCGACGCCGGCAGTCGGAATCGCTGTCTGGACTCGACGTGCGAGCTGGCCGGCTGACCGCGGCTGCCGCTGTCACACCCGCCGCCCCGCGACCGTCACGCATTTGCCGACCCGACGGCGAGAGGGAGTATGCACGGCACACGCCGGGACGGCGTCGTCCGCGTCGCCGAGGACGCTCGCCAGCGCTTCTACGACGCGCGGGGGTACGGCTACCCGCTGGACGGCGACGAGATCGCGCTCGCCCCCGTCGAGGCAGCCCACCTCCTGTTCCGCGGCGACCTCGACGCGGTCGACGGCGACGGGTTCCGCGAGTTCCTCGCGAGCGCCGACGCCGAGGGGTTCGGACTCCGGTTTCTGGTGTACGCCGACCTGCGCGCCCGCGGGTTCTACCTCTCGCCGGCCCGCGGAGAATGGACGCCTGACGCCGCCGACGCCGAGAACGTCGACTTCGTCGTCTACCCGCGCGGGAAGGACCGCCACGCCGGCGAAATCGCCTACCGGATCCGCGTCGTCGGCGAGCGCGAGCGACTTCCCGCGAGTTCGCTCGGCGACTGCACGCTCGCGATCGTCGACGAGGAGAGCGAGATCACCTACTTCGAGACGAGCCGGCCCGACCCCTCCGGATCCACGACCGTCGACCTGCCCGAGGGCGTCCCGACGGCGCTGTTCGACGACCGGGCGATCTGCTGGGAGCCGCCGACGCGACTCCACGAGAGCGGGTTTTACGGCCAACCCCTCGCGGGACGCGAGCCGGCCGACGAGCAGGGCCTCCAGCTTTCGCTGGTCGAAGCAGCCCAACTATCCGCCGCGGGCGCGATCGACGTGCCTGGCGGCTACGACGCCGTCGTCGAGCGCGGCCGCGCGGTCGAGGGCGAGCGGTTCGACCGCCGGCTCCGGACGTACGCCGTCCTGCGCGACCGCGGCGTCGTCCCTAAGACCGGGTTCAAGTTCGGCGCCGACTTCCGGACGTACGCCGACGTCGAGTCGGTCGAGCAGCTGAGCCACTCCGAGCGGCTCGTCAGGGTGTTGCCGCCGGGCTACGCGTTCGCGCCGCGAGACCTCTCGCTGGACGTGCGCCTGGCCCACGGCGTCCGCAAGGAGATGGTGTTCGCGCTCCCCGACGGCGACGAGCTGGCGTGGCTCGGCGTCGGGCGCATCACGCCCTGAGAGGCGGTCGCTCACTGTCTTGTTCTCCGTCCCGTCGCCCGAAACAACGGCTTTATGCGCTCCCCGCGTCGACTCTGGCGTATCGTATGAGTCGAGACGCTGACTCCCACGAGACCGGCGCATCGCCGTCCGACCAGCCCTCCTCGGACGGGGAGCGCTGGCGCTCTTCGTCGGGGCTCCGCTCTGATGGCGGCGAGACGAGCGCCGCGGCGGGCGCCGACGAGGTCGCGCTCGACCCGTGGGGGTCGTCCTCGGTCGCCGACTACCGGAAGCTGTTCGAGGACTTCGGCATCGCGGAGTTCGAGGACCTGCTCGACGGCGTCCCCTCGCCGCACTACCTGATGCGCCGGGGCGTGATCTTCGGCCACCGCGACTACGAGCCCGTCGCCGAGGCGATGCGCGAGGGCGAGCCGTTCGCCGCGCTGTCGGGCTTTATGCCCACGGGCGACCCGCACATCGGCCACAAGCTGGTGTTCGACGAGATCATCTGGCACCAGGAGCGGGGCGGCGACGCCTACGGCCTGATCGCCGACCTCGAAGCCCACAGCGCCCGCGGGATGACGTGGGACGAGATCGACGAGCACGCCCGCGATTACGTGCTCTCGCTGCTGGCGCTCGGCTTCGACCCCGAGGAAGGCACGCTGTATCGTCAGTCCGACAACCGCGAAGTGCAGGATCTGGCCTTCGAGCTCGGCGCCGAGGCGAACTTCTCGGAGCTGGGATCGATCTACGGCTTCGACGGCGAGACCGACGTGAGCCACATGCAGTCGGTCGTCACGCAGATGGCCGACATCCTCTACCCGCAGGTCGCCGACGAGCCAAAGCCCACGGTGATCCCGGTCGGCCCCGATCAGGACCCCCACATGCGGCTGGCGCGGGATCTGGCTGCTCGCACTCGCTACTTCGGCGTCACCGAGGCGTACGCCAGCTTCGAGGCGACGCCGACCGAGCGCCGGCTGATCGGCGAGGCCTACGAGGACCTCGGCGGCGAGGACGTCCGCACCGACGACGATGCAGAGGACGTGCGCTGCGAGGACGCCGCCGACTGGCTTCGCGAACACGAGCCCGCGCCGGACGACGCCCGGCAGACCGCGATCGAGAAGTTAGACGCCGCGGGGATGGAGCCGGTCCGGCCGCGCGTTCGCTTCCTCGACCAGCACGCCCCGGAGGACGCCTTCGAGGCGCTCATCGAGGCGGTCGACGGCGAGAAGCGCGTCTACGACGCCCACATCGACACGTTCGAGCTCTCCCGCGAGGAGGCCGACGAACTCGCCCGCGAGGTCGAACTCGACCACGGCGGCTACGGCTTCCGGCCGCCGTCGTCGATCTACCACCGGTTCATGACCGGGCTCACCGGCGGCAAGATGTCGTCGTCGATCCCGGCGAGCCACATCTCGCTGCTCGACGATCCCGAGGACGGCTACGACAAGGTCAAATCGGCCACCACGGGAGGACGACAGTCCGCCGAGGAACAGCGCGAGAAAGGCGGAAAAGCCGACGAGTGTCCGGTGTACGAGCTGTACGCCTACCTGCTCGCGGGCGAGGACGACGAGTTCGCCAAGGAGGTGTACGACGAGTGCGTCGGCGGCGAGCGGCTCTGTGGCGACTGCAAGGAGCAGGCCGCCCAGCTCATGACGGAGTTCCTCGAAGACCACCAGGAGAAGCGCGAGGAGTGGGCCGAGAAGCTCGACGAACTCGACATCGATCTCGACAGCGACCGGAAGCGGTAGCCTCCAGTGGCCGGGAGCGGCAGACGCCGCCGCGGCGTCTCGACGCCACGCTCGGCGCGTCGACGCGGCGAGCGCACGCCGACGAACGCGTAACGCTTTTTAGAACCCCTCACAACCGTTCGCACATGGCGTTCGAACCCCACGCCGACGTTCGCGTCGACAGCAAGGCACGCGCGGCCAGAGCGGGGTTCGGCTTTTTTGTCGCGGCCTAGGGCCGGTGGACTCCGCGGCGCGACGGCGTCTCGACGCCGCACCCCGGACGAAACCGATCCGAGAAGAGCCGCACCGATGCCGTTCCAGACCGGAACCGGTAACTGACGACCGAGCGGTTGATCCAACAATGAACCCATGAAACTCCCGGACGCACAGGTCGCGGTCTTGGAGACCGCGAGCGCGGACGACGCACAGACGATCGACGATATCGCCGACGCCACCGGGCACAAGCCCGAGACGATCACCGGCGCGGCGTTCGATCTCGAAGAGCAGGGCCTCGTCGCCGTCGAGTCGGCGACCGAAGAAGCGGTCGAGCTCACCGACGAGGGGCGCCAGTACCTCGACGAGGGGCTCCCTGAGGTTCGACTGTACGAGGCGGCGCTCGACCTCGGCGCCGACGAGTCGCCGGTCCAGATGGGCCAGGCGATCGGCGCCTCCGGCCTCGAAGGCCAGGAAGTCGACATCGCGCTGTCGAACTACGCCCGCAAGGGGTACGGCTCGATCGACAGCGGCGAGATCACCGCCGACGCGGACGCCGACTCCGAGACAGATCCCGAGGTTGCAGCCCTGACGGTACTCTCCGCTGGCGACGCCGACGTCGACGACGACACGCTCGATCGGCTCGACAGCCGCGGACTGGTCGAGCGCAGCGAGCGCACGGTTCGATCGGTTCGACTGACCGACGACGGCGTCACGGCGCTGATGGAGGGCGTCGAGGCCACCGAGTCCGTCGGCCAGCTTACGCCCGAGATGCTCACGAGCGGCGAGTGGCGCGACGTGGAGTTCAGCGAGTACAACGTCGAGGCAGACGCCGCCGAGGTCGGCGGCGGGAAGGAACACATCCTCCGCCAGACCGCGAATCGCGTCAAGGACGTGCTGGTCGGAATGGGCTTCGAGGAGATGGAAGGCCCTCACGTCGACGCCGACTTCTGGATCAACGACTGCCTGTTCATGCCCCAGGACCATCCCGCACGGACGCACTGGGACCGGTTCGCCATGGACCAGCCCCGCGAGATCGACGAGCTTCCTGAGGACCTCGTCGACCGCGTCGAGGACGCCCACCGCAACGGCGTCGGACCGGACGGCGACGGCTACCACTCGCCGTGGGACGAGGACTTCGCGCGGGCGCTCGCGCTGCGCGGGCACACCACCTCGCTGTCGACGCGATATCTCTCGGGCGAGCAGGTCGGCGAACTCGAACCGCCCCAGCGATTCTTCAGCGTCGAGAAGGTGTACCGCAACGACACGCTCGACCCGACCCACCTGCTGGAGTTCTTCCAGATCGAGGGCTGGGTGATGGCCGAGGATCTCTCGGTGCGTGACCTGATGGGCACCTTCGAGGAGTTCTACGCCCAGTTCGGCATCACCGACCTGGAGTACAAGCCCCACTACAATCCCTACACCGAGCCGAGCTTCGAGCTGTTCGGCACCCACCCCGAGACGGGCGAACTGATCGAGGTCGGAAATTCGGGAATCTTCCGCGAGGAGATGCTCGCGCCGCTCGGCGTCGAGGACGCCGACGTGATGGCCTGGGGACTGTCGCTGGAGCGCCTGCTCATGCTCATCTACGGCTTCGAGGACATCCGCGACGTCCACGGGACGCTGTGTGATCTTGAACTGCTGCGAGACACCGAGGTGATGTACTGATGCCAACCGTAGACGTCGATCCCGACGAACTGCGCGACCTGACCGGCCACGACGAGAAGGACGACGAGGAACTCAAGGAGGACCTGTTCGGCCTCGGACTGGAGTTCGAGGGCGAGACGGAGGACGGCGGCTTCGAACTTGAGTTCGCGCCCGACCGGCTCGATCGCCTCTCGGTCGAGGGGATCGCCCGATCGCTGCGCTACCACTACGGCGACGACCGGGGCGTGTACGTCCCGAACACGAACGACGCCGACTGGACGATCGAGGTCGACGAGGCCGTCCCCGAGGAACGGCCCTACGTCACCGGAGCGGTGATCCGCGGCGTCGATCTGGACGAGGACGCGCTGGACTCGCTGATCCAGCTTCAGGAGAAGCTCCACGCCACGATGGGGCGCAAGCGCGCCAAGGGCGCCATCGGCATCCACGACCTGACGATGCTGAAAGGCGGGGCCGTCGAAGTCGACGACGCGGACGACGACCTCGTCGATCCCGACGCGGGCGCGACGGCGCCCAACAAGAGTATCCGCTACACCGGCGTCGAACCGGACGGCGATCGGTTCGTCCCACTCGATAGCGACGCCGAGCTGACGCCCGGCGAGGTGCTCGAGGAACATCCCACCGGCGAGACGTACGCCGATCTGGTCTCCGAGTACGACCGCTACCCCGCGATCTACGACGATATCGGGCTGTTCTCGTTCCCGCCTGTGATCAACGGTCGGCGGACCGAGGTGACTACCGACTCGCGCGACCTGTTCGTCGAGCTGACGGGCACCGACCAGTGGACGATCGACCGGATGTGCGCGATCGTCTGCTACGCGCTGGACGCCCGCGGCGCGACGATCGAGGACGTCGTCGTGGACTACCCCGACCGCGAGCTTCACCGGCCCGACTTCGAAGTCGCCGAAAAATCGGTCTCGCACGATCGCATCGAGACGCTCCTCGGCGTCGATCTCGACCCCGAAGAGGTCGTCGACCTGTTCGAGCGGTCGGGGCTGGACGCCGCGACGGACGAGGAGAGTGAGGCCCTCGTCTACGACGTCTCCATCCCGCCGTACCGCGTCGACGTGCTCCATCCCCTCGACCTGGTGGACGACGCGGGCCGTGCATTCGGCTTCAACGAGCTGGAGCCGCGCTATCCCGACGTGAGTACGGTCGGTGGGCGCCACGAACGCTCCCGGCTGGAGGACGCCGTCCGCACGCAGCTCGTGGGGCTCGGCTTCGAGGACATGCTGAACTTCCACATGATCAACGAGGCCGAGAACTTCGACCGGATGGGCCTCGATCGGGGCGACGACGCCGTCGGCGCCGGGCGTCCGACGACGATCAAGAACCCCTACAGCGAGGACTACACGATGCTGCGCACCTGGGCGCTCCCGTCGCTGCTGATGGTGTTGGAGCGTAACACCCACCGGAGCTACCCTCAGGATCTCGCGGAGATCGGTCTGGCCGCCCACGTCGACGAGTCCGAGAACACCAACGTCGCGGAGCGACGGACGGTTGCCGGCGCACTGGCGCGTCACGACGCCTCTTACGAGGACGCCAAGGCGCGCCTGCAGGGGCTCGCGCGGAACTTCGGCGTCGATCTGGAGACGCCGCCGACGAGTCACCCCTCGTTCATCGACGGCCGCACCGCCGAGATCGTGATCGACGGCGAGTCGGTCGGTGTGATCGGCGAGATCCACCCCGAGGTGCTCGTCGAGCACGATCTAGAGCTGCCGGTGGCGGCGTTCGAGCTTCGGCTGGACGCCCTGCAGTAGCGGCTTCCGACAAAAGAGTGCGGACGCTGTGGCGATTAGAGGTCCGCGCCAACGGCGTCTTCGATTGAGTCGAAGCCGTCCCGGTCCAGCAAGCCGAGCAGTCCCTCGTTGATCTCTCTCGCGAGACCCGGTCCTTCGTAGATCAGCCCCGTGTAGAGCTGGACGATGCTCGCACCCGCGCGGATCTTCTCGTAGGCTCCCTCGGCGCTGGAGACGCCGCCGACGCCGATAACGGGCACGTCGGTCCGTTCGGCGACGAACCGCACCGCATCGGTCGCTCGATCCTCGATGGGGGAACCCGAGAGCCCTCCCTGCTCCGCCTGATTCGGATTCTGTAGTTCGTCGCTTCGCTCCGTGGTCGTATTCACGGCGATGACGCCGTCGAGATCGAGGTCGTCGACGACCGCGAGCGCGTCTTCGATGGCCGCCTCGGGGAGGTCTGGCGAGAGCTTCACCAGCAGCGGGCTGGCGCCCATGTCCGCGAGGCGTCCGAGGATCGACTCCAGATGGTCGCGGTTCTGCAACTCGCGCAGTCCGGGCGTGTTGGGACTGGAGACGTTGACGACGAAGTAGTCCCCGTGCTCGGCGACGCGCTCGTACGTGTAGGCGTAGTCGTCAGCGGCCTCGGCCAGCGGCGTCGATTTCGACTTGCCGATGTTGATCCCGATCGGGACGTCGGGCAGGTCGAGTCGCTTCAGGCGCGCGCCGATCTCGTCGGCCCCGTGGTTGTTGAAGCCCATGCGGTTGATCAGCGCGCGATCCTCGGGGAGCCGGAACATCCGCGGCCGTTGGTTCCCCGGCTGTTTCTCGGCGGTGACGCCGCCGACTTCGACGTGTCCGAACCCGAGCGCGGCCAACATTCGAGGAACCTCGGCGTTCTTGTCGAATCCCGCGGCGACGCCGACCGGGGTCGGAAATTCGAGTCCGAACGCCTCGACTGATAGGCGATCGTTCTCGACGGCGTAGCGGCGCTCGACTGCGTCCTCGATCGGCGTCTCCTGTGCTGTACGCATCGCCGTGTGGATCAGGTTGTGCGCCGTCTCCGGCGGTAATCGAAAGAGGAGCGGCTTCGCGACGTCGTAGACGTTCATCGTAGGAGAACCCCTCGCGCGGGTGTAAAAAATCCTCGGAGCACCGCCGACGATACGGGGCGTTCAGAACTCGTGTTCCACTTCGTCCTGATCCGCCTTCTGGATGATGATTTTATCTTCGCGCACGCGAACGAACACTTCGTCGCCGATCTCCATCCCGGCGACCGCCAGCTCGTCCTCGTGGATGTTGATGTGTACGTTGTGGTACTCGCCATCTTCGTCTTTCGCACCACTGGGACTGAGCTTCTTTTTCCGTACCATCGGGGTATTCTAGAACGAAGTTCGCCGTACGACCTACTTAAGTGTTTTCTACGGTCGTGGCGCCGCCGTCTCGTTCTGCTGCGCGCGCGAGGTCAAAGCGGGCTGATACGTCCCGGGGACGGCGCTCTCGTTGGTGGTTTTCACGCTCTACTGCGGGATATCATGGAAAAAATTTATGTAGTATGTTTCGGATCGGCGTCCCGTCGGGGATATCTTTATAATGGGGCATGTGCTCGGTTGGCATGGAGGACCAAAATCATGGTACGTGAAGACGGTAAGCGGAATTTCGCGTTGCGTCGCACCGACGGTGAAGAACCGAGCGTCTTCTCCGGCAACACCCCACGCCAGGCCGCTCTCAAGGCTGCCCGTCGACTCGAGCCGGCGCCATCGGAAGATGACGCCGACGAAACCGAGCTTCGGCTTCGGGAGAAGGGAACGGACAAGGTCCACATCTACGACGGCTGGGCGTGGCACGAGACGGCGCCCGACGACAAGCCCGACTGGATGCCCGACGAGATCACTGAAGCCAACGTCTCGAAGCAGGGCATCGAACACCTCGACGATTGACTCGGTGGCTGGCGACGATTCACACCTAGAGATTTTCGCGATCGTGTGACGCTGTAGTCCCGTAGTGCATTCCAAGTCGTGTCGGTGACGGAGCGCGATCTCTCCGAGACACGTGAGCTCGTCAGCGGTTCGGCTTCTGCCCTGTTGGTCCGTAGATGTCTGTTGTCACTTAGTGTCTCGATCTTCGATATTCTCTGCCACGGTAGCCGTTTCCGATGCGGGTTTGGTTCGACGGCGTTAAGTGTTCCACCGGCCTCCGAATGAATGCGAAGGACGTGACGTACCCCGTCGCCGGCTTGCAGTTTCCGGCGACCCATCCGGATCACTCCGGACGCAGTCGGGCAAACTCCCACGCGGCGTCGAACCGACGCTATTAAGTGGGAAAGGCTCGAACTGTTGAGGTACGAGCGTTCCCCCTCGGCGCCTGACGGCGCCGGGGACGATCCGATGACCTTAAGTGTAACAGGGTACTCGGATTGGATGCGAACGACACGATGCGATCGACGGATCGTTCAACTCGATCCGTTGTCGTGCCGGACGCGCTCCGAAGGGTTTAACACCCTTCCGGGGCGTATCAAAAAGTCCGGAAGAAAATGAGGATTCCACCCCTGCGGTCCGCCGTACAGATGGGATCTGATGTTAGCCTTGGTAGTTCGGCGACATCCGGCCGTTCGAGCGATGTCGTCGACCTACGGACCCATGCAATAGACGATCGTGGTCCCTGACGGGGACCACACATTATGGTGTTGCTCCCCTTTGGGGAGCATCCCGCCCACCGCCTCCCACCAGAGAGGCACATTCCGGTTGATCCTGCCGGAGGCCATTGCTATGGGGATCCGATTTAGCCATGCT
>NZ_JANHDP010000006.1 GCF_024494695.1 Natronoarchaeum rubrum
TTAGTAATAGCTTTAGCCACGCCAAAGCAGAAACTGCTGATCAGTGGCTCAGATCGTTCGCATTTGCATGGAATCAGCTTATCTGAACACGACCACCGAAACACCGCCGCACTTGAACCGGTGGTGTGTGGGTGTGACGAGCCGCCGGGAAACCGATCGATAGCAACGAGAGACACCCGAAGGCAGCGAGAGAGACGATCCACTTGGACGCCGCCCGACGTCGGGAAACGGCGTCACGACCGCTTTACTTGTACTGCTCGCAAACGCGCCGGATACCCTCCTCGAAGTCGATCTGCGGTTCCCAGCCAGTCGCCTCGCGCATCTTCGAGGGGTCGGCACAGGTGTCGTGGACGTACACGTCCTTGGGAATCGGGTTCTCGACGTACTCGGGTTCGACATCGGTACCGAGTTCGTCATTAATGAGGTCGACGACAGTGTTGAAATCGTACGCCTCGCCCGTGCCGAGGTTGTACACGCCGTCGAGTCGGTGCTCGGCCGCCAGCACCAGCCCGCGCACGATGTCCGAGACGTGGGTGAAGTCCCGCGTCTGCGCGCCGTCACCGTACAGTTTGGGCGCCTCGCCGTTCGCGATGTCGTCGGCGAACTGCGCGATCACGTTGGCGTACTCGCCCTTGTGTTCCTCGGCGCCGCCGTAGCCCTGGTACACCGAGAAAAATCGCATCCCCGCCGCGGTCAGATCGTAGTGGTTCGAGAAGTACTCCGCGTAGCTCTCGCGAGCCATCTTCGAGGCCTCGTAGCCCGTGTTCACCGTCACGTCCATGGCCTCGGGCGAGGGGTCGGTCCGACTGCCGTAGATCGACGACGTCGACGCGTACACGACCGTGTCACAGCCGTCGGCTTTGGCCTGCTCGACCACGTTCACGAATCCCTCGACGTTCACCCGCGCGCCCGTCGTCGGGTCCTCCTCGTGCATCGCGTACGACGACAGCGCCGCCAGGTGGAACACCACGTCCACGTCGGTCGGGAGATCCTCCTCGAGCACGCTCACCTCGTGGAATTCGACGCCGTCGTCGAGGTTCTCGGGCGTGCCGAGGTAGCCGTCGTCGACCACGATCACGTCGTTCTCGGCGGCCAGCTCGTTCGCCAAGTTCGATCCGATAAAGCCCGCACCACCGGTCACCAGAATCCGCTTGTCCTGCATTGTTCGAGGAACCCCCGCGGAGAGTGAAAAGGTTATCTACACGATGTGATCGGAGAGGCCGAAGATCGAGAACGAAGCCGCGACAAGAGGGGGAACGAAGCGGCGATAAAAATGACTGAGCCCTCACTCCGTACGGTCGACGCCCGCAATCTCGAAACGGGCCCCGCCCGCCCGCCCATCGGTGACGGTGATCGTCCAGTCGTGGGCGTCTGCGATCCGACGGACGATCGCGAGTCCGAGACCGCTCCGATCCTCGGCGGTCGAGTAGCCGGACTCGAACGCGGCGTCGAGATCGTCCATCTCGAAGCCGTCGCCGTCGTCGGCCACGTAGAACCCCGCCGTTCCATCGCGTTCGAGCGGGCCGACCGTCACCGTCTCCTCGGCCGGTCCGTGTTCGATCGCGTTCTGGAACAGGTTCTCGAGGAGCAACCGGAGGCCACCCCGATCGGACTCGATCCGGATCGAGTCCTCGACGCGGAGCGACACTCCCGGTTCATCGATCGACAGCCAGGCGCTCTCGGCGACCGATCCGAGATCGGTCGGGGACACCTCGTCGAACTGCCGACCGGTGCGGGCCAGCGTCACGACGCCGTCGACCAACTGTTCCGAATTATCCAGAATGGCGGCGGTCCGCTCTATG
The DNA here is from genome assembly GCF_024494695.1 of Natronoarchaeum rubrum. Next base: position 1,803 of record NZ_JANHDP010000006.1, read on the forward strand.
TGCTCGTCGTCGTGCTGCCGACGCGCCAACTCCAGCGAACTCCGAGCGGTCGTGAGCAGGTTCGACAGGTCGTGAGACAGCACCTGTGCGACCTCCTCGAGCACCTCCTCGTCTTCGAAGTCAGTCTCAGTCAGATCGTTCCCCATCCTCCTGCTCGAACTTTCAGTCATACTAACATAACGGCGATGAATCCCCCGATTGTTGCCCCATTTTCCCGACCCAGAGCGCTCTCCGCCGGCACGATGCGAACGACTCTTTGCCGATCCGGGTGACGGCCGACTCGGACATGTGGCCCTGGGGACACGCCGCCGTCGGATACCTGCTGTACGCCGCGATCGCCCGCGGACGAACCGACTCACGTCCGGCGAGCGGTGCGGCCGTCTGGCTCGCGCTCGGCACGCAGGCCCCCGATCTGGTCGACAAACCGCTCGCGTGGACCGCGGGCGTGCTCCCCACGGGCAGGACGCTCGCCCACGCGCTCCCGATCGTCCTCCCGTTTCTGGCGGCGACCTACGCGCTCGCCGGACGCCGCGGTCACACGGAGTGGGCGTTCGCGTTCGGGCTGGGCTATCTCGCGCACGTCTTCGCCGACGCAGTACCGTCGCTGGCGTGGGGCGACCCGGCGTACGCCCGCTTCCTGCTGTGGCCGCTCCTGTCGGTGCCGCCGTACGACGAGACACAGTCGTTCCTCGCGCACCTGACGGGGATCGATCTGACGGGATACTTCACGGCTCAACTGGTCCTGACGGCAATCGCGGCCGCAGTCTGGTGGCGCGACGGGCTGCCGGGACTCGATGTCCTCGTTGCGGCGTGGCAACGCCTCGGCGCGGCCGTCACCTGAGAGCGGCTGTCTCCGGTCCTGCTGCCTCACAGTGGCGTCGTGGTGCCCCCAGCCACACAGTGGCGTCGTGAGACTCTCCCAACCTCACAGCGGTGTTGCGAGTCCAACCGACCTCACAGCGGCGTCGCGAGTCCACCCGGCCTCACAGCGGCGTTGCGAGTCCACCGTCCCCACAGCGGCGTCGTGACGCCGGGGTTCGCCACGGGGTGACAAACTCTTTTATTTTGGGCGCGAAAGCAACTCGCATGGGACCCTACGAGGGCGACGTACCGTCGGAGTCGATCGACTACGAGCCGGTTAGCGTCAAGGACGTCCTCGTGGAGATGAAAGACACCTCGGAGCTGCTGATCGATCTGTCGTACTCCGCGGTGCTCCACGGGAGCGAGGCCGTCGCCCGCGAGGTTCTCACCTTAGAGGAGAAAATGGGCGTGCTCCAGATGCGCGCCCGGATGAGCTTGATGATGGCCGCGCGCAACCCGACCGACACCGAGCGGCTGGCGCCGGTGCTCGGCGTCGTCGGCGGCGCCCAGAAGATCAGCGACGCCGCCGGCGACGTCGCCAAGATCGTCATCGAGGAGATGGGGTTACCCGAGGCGATGCGGGCGGCGATCCCCGAGGCCGTCGAGATGCTGGTCCGGGGGTCCGTCGCCCGCGACTCCGACTTTGCGGGACGGACGCTCGAAGACGTCAACCTCGAATCCCGGACCGGCGTCCGCGTCATCGCGATCCGCCGGGGGCCGGAGTGGATTCTCAACCCCGGCCCCGAAACCACGGTCGAGCCAGCCGACGTCGTGATCCTTCGCGGTCCCGACCAGTCGATCGCGGAGGTCTACGAAACGTACACCGGGGAGGCCTACGAGCCCCCGGAAGTCGACGAGCCCGGCGTCGCCGACCTGGATCGAGCGGTCGACTCGATCGTCCACATGAAAAACCTCAGCGAGCTCGCGGTCGATCTGGCCTACAGCAGCATCCTCTTCGACAACGTCGAACTCGCCAAGGAAGTCCGGAACTTGGAGGTCGAGGTCGACGCCCTGCAGTCCCGGTTCGAGGCGTGGACGCTCCGGGCCGCCGCCGACGCCGACGACCCCGTCGTGCTGCGCGGGCTGATCCGGCTCGGCATCGCGACCGAGGTGATCAGCGACGCCGCCCTGGAGATCAGCGAGGGCGTGCTGCGAGACATCGAGGTCCATCCCGTCGTCGAGCTCGCGGTCAAGGAGAGCGACGAGATCATCTCTCGGGTCGAGATCGCGCCGGGAAGCCCGCTGGTCGGCACGGACGTCGTCGAGGGGATTCCCGACACCGAGGTGAGCATGAGCGTCATCGCGATCCGGCGGCCCGACGAGGGGTGGCTGCTGGTCGCCGATAGCGAGACCGAACTGGTCGCCGGCGACGTGCTGATCGCCAAGGGGACGCGCACGTCGGCCGAAACCTTCGAGAAGCTGGCGAACGCCTGAGTTCTGCTGCCCTTCCAGCCCTGACAGTAGATAGTAGCGCAGTTTCCTTATTTAGAAATCTGCTTGAGGCGGAGTCAAGTGAGTTCGTTAAGTGCGTGTGCGAATCTCTCAAAAGAATTGCATCAAGGTCCATACCATCGCAGTACCCATTATGAGGAACAGGGCTACACCCCGTAGTCCACAGAAGAGCGTACTCGCTTGTTTCACGAGGTAGTAAAGCCGCGTTGGCCAATCTCGTTATTTTTCACTAAATTGTCGGGGCATTCATAATATATCTCGAACGGAAAATTTATATATGATAATTCTACATATATGACACCGTGGTTTCAAGACGTGAGTTGCTGAGTGGGGCTGCAGTTGGGGTTGCTGGAGTCTGCGCTGGATGTTTGGGGAACGACTCCACTATTTCGGCGTCGATCTTCAACGACGAACTGGTGAAAGACCGCCTGACCGGAGATGGGGAATTGTCTAACACCCGGGAGCAGTTGTTGGCCGATATCGTCGCCGGTGGTCTCACAGACGGGCTTACTGAAGAAACAGAACATTTCACTGGCCCTCCCATGTTGTATCAGGATGCACTCTACGACGTGGTTTACTGGCAGACCGACCAGCGAGAATGCTACCAGTTCGAAGCCGTTCCTGCCGCTGACACTATCGACGGTGAGCAGACACCGTTCGACGAACTCCCAGAGGCCGACCGTCGTGTACTGGAACCGCATCGGTGGCGGTTCGGTGACGAGTCTGGGTCGCTCGATGGACTCGTCGCCTACGAGGAGAACAGGGTCTTTGAGTCAGAACTCGTCGGCAATCAGACGCAGGAGGTGGTTCTCATCGGTGGCGCACCGTACCGATTCGAGTTCACCACGACGAACCCGGACAGCTACATCTTCGTCGGGCAGAGGGTCGCCTCTTCAGTCAGCGAGTATCGCCATCAACTGGTAGATGAACACCAGTTCGAACTATCGGGCCTCTCGGAGGCCGAGCGAGAAATCTTTGAGGATGCCATCGACGGAGGAACTAGTGGTAATTCGGACAACGACGCCCTCACGAGCCTCGTCGAACGGTTCAAAGAATACGAAACGGCTATCGGGGACGACTGGATAACCCGGTGGAGGGGAACGATATATTACGTCTCGATTATATACGACTCCCACTGGTGAGTGTCCTCACTGTTCGTTCCCTTCCATAGCCTGTTGCAAGGTTTCGAGATTACAATGACTGGTACTGATACATCCTTCACCTATACTGAACGGGAATTTCGAGGAGAACTCCGAATAATAAACCGATCTCCAACTACTGCTAATGTCACCGCAACACGGTCAGCGCCACGGCGAACAGGATGACGACGCCCAAGACGTCGGTGACGTTCGTGACGATCGGGATCGTCGTCTCGTCGGGATCGACGCCGAACCGATAGGACGCGTACGTCGCGCCGATGCTCAGCCCCGACGCGACGAGCGCGAGCAACATGCCGCTGCCCATCGAGATCACCAGCAGGTCGACCAGCCCCATCGGCGCGCCGAGCAGGTGGCCGATCGCGAACGCCGCGACGCCAGTGACGCCGAACACCGTCGCCGCGAGCGCGAGCGTCGCGAGCACGTCAACCCACAGCACCGGGTCGCGAGGATCGAACGACAGCGTCCCGAGGTGGAGCCGCGTCGAGAGCCGGGCGCTCAGAATCGCTCCGAGGTTCCCGCCGGTGCCGATCATCACGGGGACGAGCACTGCCAGCACCCGATACTCCGCCAGGAACGCCTCGTACGTGTCGAGCACGAGGCCCGAGCCGAGCTCGAGCATGCTCAGCGCGGCCAGCAGCGGCACCATCCGGCGCACGATGCCGGGGATCGTCCAGGCGCCGACGCCGTCCGCCGAGCTCATCGGCGAAGCACCTCCAGCCGCGCGGCACTCGCCGTGATCACAGCACCACCCCCACCGTCACGAGCGCGACGTAGAGGAAGAACACGCCGAAGATGTCGCCGATCGTCGTGACGATCGGGCCGACCAGGTTGTCGGGGTCCATCCCGCGCTCGTAGCTCGCGAAGATCAGCGTCAGCAGCCCGGCGATCAACACGACCGCCGTCAGCGTCCCCGCGATGAGCAGAATGGCGATCAGCTGAACGAGGCTCGCCGAGTCGCGCCCGAGCAGCGCCAGCAGCGCCCACGACGCCGTCGCGATGAACACCGAGATTGCGACGCCGTTCACGTACGACGCGACGACGGCGTTGACGAGCCGCTGCTGCCACTCGAACTCCGGTTCGAGCAGTCCCTGGTGGATGCCGCTGGCGACGCGCGCCCCGAGCGAGCCGTACACGTTCCCCCGGGTCGCCAGAAACGCTGGCAGGAGGAGCCACATCCCGGGGAACTGCTCGAACGCGCGGGTCATCGCGTCCGAACCCAAAACTGTGCCGGCGATCAATCCGCCGACGAGGCTGGCCAGCAGGACGGGCAGGGACTCCCGGTAGACCTGCCAGACCTCCCGGCGGACGTCCATACGCGACTGTCATCCAGTCGAATGTTAAACCTACCGAGCGTCCGCGGCGGCATCGGCCGCCGTTCGCCGACCGCTCGCCCCCGATCCGTCGTCGCGTCCGACCCACTCGTACCCGTCGGCCGCCTCCCGGATCGTCCCGTCGCGTTTCCACGCCTCGACGACCTGCCGGAGCCCCTCGCGGTAGGTCGGATGCACGGGCTCCCAGCCGGTCGCGGACCGAAATTGCTCTGCGGTCGTCGGCATCGGCTGCGAGAGCAGCGTCGCGTTCTCCGCACCCACGAACGCGCGCGCCAGCCACGCGGGAATCCGCCGCGGCGCTGACGCGTCGACCCGATCTACGAGTTCGCCGAGGAACTCGGCGGCGGTCGCAGGGCGGTCGTCGACGACGTGGAACAGCCCGGACGCCTCGGCGTCGACGGCGTCCGCGAACGCCGCGGCCGCATCGTCGGCGTGGAGCCAGGACAGTTCGGCGTCGCGCCGACCCAGCGCCCCGCCGCCGACGACCGGCAGCCGCCCGGCGAGCAACTGCTCGCCGAACTGCCGGGTGTGGGTCGCGTCGGGCGCGTAGAAGAAGCCACAGCGCAGGATCGCGGCGTCGAAGCCCCGCTCAGCGCCGGCGTCGCGCAGGTAGTCCTCGGTCTCCGCCGCCGATCGGGTCGCGCGCGTCGGATGCCGCGTCGCGGTCTCGTCGAACGCCGAGCCGTCGGGCTGGCGGGCGACCCAGACGACGCTGGGAAACAGGATTTGGTCCGCGTCGTCGCCCGCGACGGAGACTATGTTTTTCGCGCCCTCCAGCCTGACGCGGTCGTTTCGCTCCCACGCGGCCTCGCTCGGCTTCGACTCGGTCGGAATCGCGGTCGCGGCGTGGACGACGGCGTCGGGCGCGTCGATCGCCCGTTCCAGCGAGTCGCGATCGAGCACGTCGCCGCGCCGCGGGACGCCGCCGCGCGCCTCGATCAGTTCCGCGGCCGCGTCGTCGCGCGCTAGACCGACCACACTGTGACCGCGAGCCGCGAGTCGCTCGACGAGCCTGCGACCGAGAACGCCAGTCGCGCCGGTGACGAACACTCTCATGACGGGATGAGCTACGTCCCCCGACGCCGAGTCTCCGCTGCGGGACTGGCCCGGGAGCTTTAACAGCGGCGTCCGTAGCCGCCGCCGATGAAGCACGTCCGGCTGACCCTCGACGCGGGCGGCCGCGAGGCCGAGATCCACCCGATGTACGACGTGATGGCCAACGCGCCGTTCGTCGAGCGCGCGACGGCGATGCACTGGAACTACTCGGGCGAGGAACTCGGCATCATGCACTACGTCGAAGGCGACGCCGAGCGGTTCCGGGCGGCCGCCGAGTCGTTCCCGGAGGTGATCGACATCGAACTGACGCGCGCCGGCGCCGGCGAGTTCTACGCGTACGTGCTTGACGCGACGAACGAACCGGTACGAAAAATGTTCGAGGCGGTCGATCGAAGCCCGGCTGTCGTGATCCCGCCGATCGAGTACGCGGCCGACGGGACCGTGTCGTACTCGGTGTTCGGCCCCGGCGACGAGATCCAGGCGGCCATCGAGCGGCTGCCCGACCCGGTCGACGTGACGGTCGAAGAGATCGGCGGCCTGGCCGCGGTGCCGGGCGTCGAAGCGGGGCTACTGAGCGATCGCCAGCGGACGGCGATGGAAGCCGCACTCTCGCTCGGGTACTACGAGATCCCCCGAGAAGCGAGCCACGAGGACGTCGCCGAAGCGATCGGTTGCGCGCCGAGTACGGCCGCCGAGCACCTTCGGAAGGCCGAAGCCAAAGTCGTGCGATCGGTACTCAGGACGTAGCGACGCAAAAAACACGACCGCGGACCGCGAAGGTTCGGCCCTACTCCGCCGGATGCACGTCCGTCACGGTGCCGACGCCCTTGCTCTGTCCCTCGCGGAAGACGAACCGCTGGCCCTCCTCGACGAGGTAGGGCCGGAACTTGAACCGGACCGTCGCCCGGCCCTTGTCGCCGGGCAGCAGCGTCCCGCCCTCGGGGTAGAACGCGGCGGCCTCGCTGACGGTTTCGAGGTGGACGACCGGCTCGTAGCCGTCGTCGATCCGCGTCGGGTGGTTGAGCACCATCACCTCGGCCTCGAACTCGCGCACGGCGGTCGGCTCGGACTCCCGGGGGATCAGCACCATCCCGCGCTCGACCTCGGATTCGGGGATTCCCTTGAGCGCGATGCCGACGATCCGGCCGGCCTCGGCGTGGTCCACACGGTGGTAGTGCATCTCGATCGACCGGGCCTCGACCTCGCGGAACCCGCCATCCGGCATCGGCCCGATCAGGAGTTCGTCGCCCGCCTCGACCTCACCGGACATGATCGTTCCCGAGGCGACCGCCCCGACGCCGGTGACGTTGTAGGTGCGGTCGACGTACATCCGGAACTCGCCGTCGGCGCCGGCAGTCTTGGGCAGGCGCTCGAACAGCTCGTCGAGCACGTCGACGCCCTCCATCCGAACGGCGCTGGTGGTGACGATCGGCACGACCGTCTCGCCGATCTCCTCGACGGCGGCGTCGACGCCGTGGCGATCGATCCGCAGCGGCGAGCGGTCGGCCTCGCGGAGCATGCGCTCGATCTCTCGCTCGACTTCGCGCAGGCGGTCCTCCGAGACGACGTCGGCCTTGGTGATCGCGACGATCGTCGGCAGCTCGGTGGCGAGCAACACGCCGAGATGTTCGCGGGTCGTCTTGGTCGGTCCGTCGTCGGCCGCCACCGTCAGGAGGCCGTAGTCGAGCTTCTGGCCGACCAGCCCGCGGATCGTCGTCCGGAGCCACGGCTCGTGGCCGACCGTGTCGACGAACGACACCAGCCGGTCGGATTCCTCGACGATTCGCGCCCGATCGGACTTGCGGTGGGGATTGTCCATCCGGACCGGGCCGTCGTCGTCGAAGCCGTACACAGCGTACGACAGGTCCGCCGAGAGGCCGCGTTCGACCTCGTGGGGCTGGACGTCGAGATAGCCACGCGTCCCGCCGTCGCCGTCGTCGGCCTGCCCGGTCACGAGCGAGCCGACGAGCGTGCTCTTGCCGTGGTCGACGTGCCCCGCGGTGCCGACGACGATGTGACTGTCGTCGACGTCGAGAATGCCGCCCTCGCGGATCGTCGCGACGCCGACCAGTCCGCTCGTCGCGTCCTGCCCGACGGCGTCGCCGCGAGTGCCGCCGTGCGTGCCGTCGCCGCGCCCGCCCTCGCCACCGGCGTCGCCCGGCGGCGAGCGGTTCGCCGCGGAGTCGGCGTTCGACGGATCGACGCCCCACGTCTGGACGTCCTCGATGTGGGCGCCGGCCTCCTCGGCCAGCAGGCTCAGCACGTCCATCGACTCGGAGAACTGCGCGGGCGGAATACCAGCCAGTCCGCCCTCGTCGGTGACGCCGACGACGTACGTCGCCTCGCCGTCGCCCGAGAGCACGCGGTGACGGAGCTGGGCCGCCAGGCTCTCGCGGCGACCGTCCGACAGGTGCACGTCCCGCTGGAGTCGCTCCTTGAACTCGACGCTGCCGCCTTCCCGCTCGCCGCGCTCTATCGCCCGCTCGAGCACGGCCCGGTCGGGGCTCATATCGCTCGCTTAGGGAACCGTTACCAAAAGACTTCCCACCGACAGACAGTGACACGCACGATTCGTCCGGCTGAATCGGCCGATCGTCGAGTGAGAGGGGCCGCTCCGAGGCGGAAGTCAGCGTTTCGAGAAGCAAATACCCCGTAGCTCGAAGTCACCGCACCGCAGGTCGCCGCCCCGACTCAGCCCTCGGTATCGAACCGAACGCCATCGAGATCGACCCGGAGTCCGCCGGCGTCGCTCTCGCCGAGCGAGAGCCGCCAGCCGTGGGCCTCCGCGACGGCGCGAGCGATCGACAGCCCCAGTCCGGGCCGGACCTGCTCGGTCGAGTATCCCGCTTCGAGCGCCTGCTCGCGCTGGTCCTCGGGGATTCCGGGTCCGTCGTCGGCGACGAACAGCCCCGTCTCGGTCGCGCCCACGGTGATCGTCACCGGGGCGTCCTCGGTCGAGCCGTACCGGATGGCGTTCTCGAACAGGCACTCGTACAGCTCGAACAGGCGGTTGTACTGCCCGGAGACGGTGGGAATCTCCTCGACGACGAGTGTCGCTTCGGGCGGCTCGAGTTCGCCCCAGCACGAGCGGACCAGCGACTCGACGTCGATCGGATCGAACCGCTCGACGCGCTTGCCGAGACGGGCCATCGTGACGACGGCGTCGCCGATTTCGCCGATCTCCGCGAGCGCCTCGTCGACGTGCTCGAAGTACTCCTCGTCGCCGTCCCGGCGAGCGCGTTCGAGATACCCCCGGGCGATCGTCAGCGGGTTCTGGAGATCGTGGCTGACCACGCTGGCGACTTCCTCGATCCGCTCGTCGGGCGAGCGGACGCCGTCGGGTCCGGACGCGCCCGCGTCGGCGTCGTGCGGTACATCTGCGGCGGTGGCTTCGGCGACGGCGTCGCCCGCGGAAACCGTGTCGGCGCCGCCGTCGGTCGCCTGTTTGGCGTCCGTGCGTTCGGCGGTCGGTTGTTCGGCGTCCGTGCGTTCGGCGGTCGGTTGTTCGGCGTCCGTGCGTCCGGCGGTCGGTTGTTCGGCGTCGACGCCACACTCCGGCGACCCGACCGACACGGCCGTGTGGATTCGATGGGCCAGCAATGTGAACTGTGCGGGACGGCCCTTCTGAAGGTACTCGGTCGCACCGGCGTCGAGCGCCCGCTCGACGAGCGCCTCGTTGTTCCGTGCGGTAAAGAGGAGACAGGGCACGCCGGGAGCGCGCTCCCGCACGCGCTCGACCAACTCGATGCCGTCGCTCGTCCCCATGTCCAGATCCGTGACGACGCAGTCCACGTCGTCGACTGCCAGCAGTTCGAGCGCAGCGTCGGGATCGTGGAGCGTGGTCACGTCCAGCGAATCGTCCTCCACCGCGAGGTAGTCGGCAGTCAGCGCGGCGAACTCCTCGTCGTCGTCGACGTGCAGGACGGTGACCGATTCTCGCATCTACCCGAGAATACTGCCCCGGATACATATCTCTTATTGCGATATATTTCTTGTCAGACACTACATTTACTTACCGCCTACCGGCAGGTATTATGAGAGTTACCGGCGGAAAACAGCCCGCCAGCTATCCGTCGTCGGTCAACGTCTCGTAGGCGCGGTTCACCCGCTTGAACGCCTCCTCACTGCCTTCGTCGGTGTCCGGATGAACCGACTTGACCTTCTGCCGGTAGGCCTTCTTGATCCGGGCCTGGTCGGCGTCGGGCGTCACGCCGAGCACCCGGGCGGCCTCGGCCGGCGTCGGGCCTTCGGCGACCGCCTGACTCCCGTTGCGGGCTCGCTGTCCGCGTGGTCCGCCGCGTCTGCGACGCCCGCCTCCCTCGCCGCCACGGCGGGCGCCGGCGAACGGCCCGCGGGTGTCGCGGAACCGCTGCTCGCGCGGTCCGGCGCCGAAGCCGCCTCGGGACTGCTCCCGTCGCTCGTACTCGCCGGCCGCGGCGCGCTGGCGGACGCGATCGGCCATCCGTCCGGAGGCGTGGTACCACACCAGATACGACGCCAGCCCGAACGCCGCGGCGATGGTGAGGAAAAACAGACTAAAGCGAAGCGCGAGAACGAACTGCAGGACGGCCATGACGGCGAAGACGCCGGCCAGGGCCATCAAGAGCGGCGATCGCTGCACGGATGGGCGTACGTGCTCCAGCATTCATATACTCTCGTGCGCCCCGGAGATCCGCCGGAAGTCGCGGTTCGCGCGTGCGGGAGGGTCAGGTGGTCGACAGTCGCAGGACCGATCCTCAGCTCTCGATGCGGACGGAGCCCAGCTTCGCTCGTTCCCACTCGTGGCGCTGCCTGAGGCGGTGAAACCCCTTCTCAGTCAGCGAGTAGTAGTTCGTCCGCCTGTCGAGTCGGCCCTTCTCGACGAACCCCTCCTCGACGAGCGTATCCAGATTCGGATAGACGTTCCCGCGGTTCACGTCGGTCGTCGCCTCAGCCTCGAAGCGCGCTTTGATGTCCTGTCCCGACGGTCGATCCGTACTCGCGATGATGAACAGGAGGTCCCGCTGGAACGCCGTCCTGTCGAATAACGTCATACGCTCACTCCCTCGATTCGCACTATCGTTATTTGCTATCTGAAACGACGTATGCTTCTGTTACTCGGTAAATAACATCTTTCGAGTTATAGCAGTCACCGAGATTACACCATTTTCCCGTCATCACGGCCAGAAGCTCGCGGTCAGACCGGCTCGCCGAACGCGTACACGGTGCTGTGGCCGGTCACCTCGACCTCCAGGAACTCGCCGACCTCGACGCCGCGCTCGCCGGCGTTCTGGACGATGATCTGGCGGTAGGCGCCGTCGCGGCACTTCACGGAGTCGCCGGTGCCTTCCTCGACGGCCAGCACTTCGCGCGTCTCGCCGACCATCGAGTCGTAGGCCTCGGCGACGATCTCCTGCTTGAGTTCGGACATCTCCTTCGAGCGGTCCTTCTTGACCTGCCCGCCCAGGCCCTTGAGGTCGGCGGCGTCGGTGCCCGGCCGCTTCGAGAAGCGCGTGACGTTGACCTTCTCGGGACGAGTCTCTCTGAACAGCGCCATGCTCTGGGCGTGGTCGCGGTCGGTCTCGCTGGGGAAGCCGACGATGAAGTCCGTCGAGAGCGTCCAGTAATCGAGCCGGTCGTCGAACGTCTCGACGACCTCGACGAACTCCTCGACTTGGTGCTGCCGGCGCATGTCGCCGAGCACGTCGTTCGAGCCCGACTGGACGGGCGCGTGGATGAAGTTGTACAGTTCGTCGTGCTCGGCGAACACGTCGGCCAGCTCCTCGCGGATGCCGTGGATCCCCTTCGGATTGGCCATCCCGACTCGAACCCGAAAGTCGCCGTCGATCTCCGAGCAGATACGATCGAGCAGGCGGTGGAGCTTGCGCTCGCCCTCGTCCCAGCCGTAGACGCCGGTGTCCTGCCCCGTAATTCGAATCTCCTTGGCGCCCGCGTGAACGAGCGCGCGGGCCTTCTCGACGTTCTCCTCGACGGGCGGCGAGTCGATCTTGCCGGTGGCGTGCTTGGTGATGCAGTACGAGCAGTCGCTCATGCAGCCGCGGGCGATCGGCAGGATGCCGACGACGCCGTCGAGGATCGGCTCGGTGCCCGCCGTCGTGGTCGGACACTCGCCGTTGCCGACGGCGTTGGGAACTTCGTCCCAGTGGAGCACGCGAGCGTCGATGCCCGCGTCGGCGAACTCCTCGCCCTGCGCGATCGCCATGCAACCCGTGACGATCAGGTCGGCGGTCTCGGACTGGAGTTCCTCGGCCCGACGGAGCATGTTGCGCTCGGTCTTTTCGACGACCGTACAGGAGTTCATGATGGCGACGTCCGCCTCGGACGGCCCCTCGACGGGTCGGTGGCCCGCGTCGCGCAGTTTGCGCTCGATCTGCCGGCTTTCACCCCGGTTCGACGTGCAGCCGTAGGTCTCGATGTGGTAGCGGGCCATCGCGTCGTCACCGAATGGGGGCTGCGCGGCAAAAAGCACGACGAAACCACCCGCGTCTCGACGGCGCGCGAGGCTCACGGACGCCCCGTGTTGTTAGTGACCGTTTGGCAAACGAAAGAAGCGGTCCATATGGACCCTGGCCGGTGGAAACGTCGACGAATACACATATGACGAAATTATTCATCCAAGAAGTGTCGAAAGATGGATGAAGATATAAGTAGCAGCTAGCTAAATACTGGTAGCATGGTTGAAAGGAAATTCACAGTAACCGCCGGCGCGGCGACGTCCGCCCTCCTCGTCGCCGTGCTCGTGGTGAGCATCATCGGCGCGGCCGGCACGAACGGGGCCGCGCAAACGAACATCGACGGCGCAGCGATACAGTCGGCAGAGAACGTCGACGCCGCCGACGAGATCTACGTCGAGGAGAACGGCGACGCCGTCCTCGTCTACCAGACCGAGGAGGACAGCGACGCCAGCAGCGACCTTCGGACGATGGACATCGGGATGTCCGCCAGCGAAGGGCTGGCCCACGTCCTCGTCGAAAGCGATTCCGAAGAGCTCGAGGAGAACGCCAGCGGCGGGCTGACGCTGCTGCTCGAGCAGGATCGCTTCGTCGGGAACGGTACGTTCGGCATGGATCAGCCCGAAGAGCTCGAATCGCTCGCGCTCGACGTGACCGGCGAGCGAACCAGCGAGACCAACACGTTCGACGCCGACTTCTCGGCGTCCGTTCCCAACGAGGGCGGAGCGGCTCAGCTGGAGTCGTTCCAGACCAGCGGCCGGATGAGCACGTCGGCCGACACGTTCTCGACGAGCGGCCAGTTCGAGGCCACCGCGGCGATCCCGACCGACGTGGCGTACGATCTGAGCGTCGAGGACACCGGGTCGGGCTACAGCATGACGATCGACCGAACCGAACCGGTCAGCTCCTTCCAGGCCGGTAGCTGGGAGGACCGTGCCGCGGCCAAGCAGACTCTCGAAAGCCAGTTCGGCGGCATCGCCGAGAGCTTCGGCGGCACCAGCACCGTGACGATCGACGACTACTCCTTCGAGGAGGCAAGCACCGGCTACACGCTGGACATCTCCTACACGGTCGAGTACGAGAACGTCAAGGACGGCGTCGCGAGCGCGCTGGAGACCCAGCTCGCGCAGGACTCCGAGCTCGGTCTGAGCCAGGAGGAGGCCAGCACGGTCGCACAGAGCATCGTCGACGTCGAGCTCCGGACGCTCGAAGCCAGCGTCGAGACGACCGACACCGGCGCCACGGGTAGCTGGGAGGTCGAGGTCGCTAACTACGGCGATGCGGTCAGTTCGACGCTCGACATCGCCGAGAGCCAGTCGACCGACGAGAACGTCACCGAGAGCATCCAGCAGATGCAGACGATGCTCGACGCCCAGCAGGCTGCGGACCTGCGTCAGACCGTCGAGTGGTCCGCGAACATGAGCGCGACCGAGGAGACGATCGACGTCGGCGCCGAGGCCTCCAGCGACACGGAGAACTGGGCCGCGTACGTCGACGAACTTCAGGACAACGGCATCGACGCCGCGCAGAACGACGTCACGATGGATCTGCACGCCGAGACCGATGGCGAGCGTCTCAGCGCGGATATGTCGATGAGCGTCGAGCAGGAGGATCTCGTCGGCACGATGGTCGACTCGATCATCCAGTCGGCGTCCCAGGATCCGTCGACCGGCGAGGAGACCGAGCGCATCCTCCAGCAGCTCAAGAACTCCGAGTTCCAGACCGGCAAGATCGACGTCGGCGTCGACTCCGAGAGCGTGACGATCGAGGCCGGCGCCAAGTTCGACAACATGTCGGCGCTGGGCGATCAGGTCAGCGAGGCGTTCGGCGGCCACACCGTCACGCAGATCGCCGGTAACCTCGGCGACGAGGACTCCGGCGAGATGCACGTCCACGTCGATGGGCTCGTCGAGTCCGGCGCCGACGAGGACGCCGTCAGCGACCTCGCAGTGGCCAGTTCCTCGACCGAGATCAACACCGGCGGGGACTGGGACCGCTCGTTCAACACGATGGACACCGAGCGCGCCGAGCAGTTCCTCGGGTTGAACGACGATAGCAGCGAGAACGACGAGGCGTCCGACTCCAGCCTGCCCGGCTTCGGCCCGGCCGTCGCGACGATCGCGCTGGTCGGCGCCGCGCTGCTCGCCCGTCGCCGAGACTGAGAACGACACCGAACCCCGCAGCCGACGATCTTTTTTCGCGCGCTTACCGACCGTCGAGATACTCCGCCGCGATGGTCGCGCCGCCGCTGGCGCCGATCCGCTCGGCGCCGGCGTCTATCAGTTCGCGAGCGCGCTCGTAGCTGCCGATCCCGCCGCTTGCCTTCACGGGACGGTACTCCGCGAGCAGTTCGACGTCGTGAACCGTGGCGCCGCTCGAAACGTTCGGGTCCGCGGGATCGGCGAACCCGGTCGCGGTCTTGAGATAGTCGGCGTCGGCGTCGACCGCCAGCTCGGCGATCCGCCGGAGTTCGGCGTCGTCGAGCAGCGGCGCCTCGACGATCACTTTCACCGGCGCGGCGACCGCGGCGACGACCTCCGCGAGCTCCTCGCCCACGGCGTCGTCCTCGCCGGCGCGCAGCCGCCCGACGTTCGCCACCACGTCGACCTCGTCGGCGCCGGCGCGGACGGCGTCGACCGCGGTCTGCACTTTGATCGCGGTCGGCTCCTGACCGTGAGGGAACCCGGCAACGGTGACGAGTCGGACTTCGGGCGCGTGGGCGACGGCCTCCGGCACGTAGCACGGCGGAACGCAGGCGTTCGTGCCGTACTCGTCGGCTTCGTCGAGCACCCGGCGGACGTCCGCCGGCGTCGTCTCGGGGCCGAGGACGGTGTGGTCGATCCGCTCGGGGAAGTCGGCGTACTCCATGCGCCCGTCGAGAGCGGCCAGCGAGAAAAAGCCGCAGGTCGACGCCGAACGTCGCCCCGACGGCTTTTGTCGTGCCAGTCCGTACCACATCGCATGGCAGACGACGAGCCCGCCGGCCATCCCGACGCCGATCTATCCCTCCACCCCGACGTCGAGGCGACCGCGGCAGCGATCGCCGCGATGGAGATCCGCGGCGCGGCCGCCATCGCGGACGCCGCGGCGGCGGCGCTGGCAACCCAGGCCGAGACGAGCGACGCCGAGACGCCGGGAGCGCTTCGCGCGGAGCTTCGCGCCGCGGCCCGGCGGCTCCACGACACCCGACCGACCGCGGTGAGCCTGCCGAACGCGCTCCGATACGTGCTCAAGGAACTGGACGAGGTGGCCGCGGCGGCCGACGGACGGGACGTCTCGACGCTCCGAGCCACGGTCGTCGAGCGCGCCGCGGAGTTCCGGGAGACGGTCGCGGCCGCCCAGTCGCGGCTCGGTCGCATCGGCGCCAACCGGCTCCGGGACGGCGACACGGTGCTGACCCACTGTCACTCGACGGACGCGCTGGCCTGCGTCGAGGCCGCGGTCGAGGACGGCAAGGAGATCGAGGCGATCGTCAAGGAGACCCGCCCGCGCAAGCAGGGCCACATCACCGCCCGCCAACTCCGCGAGTGGGGCGTGCCGGTGACCCTGATCGTCGACGGCGCGGCGCGACGTCACCTCCGATCGGTCGACCACGTGCTCGTCGGCGCCGACAGCATCGCGGCCGACGGCTCGGTGATCAACAAGGTCGGCACCAGCGGGCTGGCGGTGGTCGCCCGCGAGCAGGGCGTTCCGGTGATGGTTGCGGCGGCGACGATCAAGCTGCACCCCGAGACGCTGACCGGCCACACCGTCGAGATCGAGCGCCGCGCCGAGAGCGAGGTGCTCACCGACGAGGAGCGGACGGCAATCGTCGGCAGCAACGAGGGCGAACGTTCCGACGACGGGAGCTTCGCCGTCGACAACCCAGCGTTCGACGTGACGCCGCCGCGGTTCGTCGATGCGATCGTCACCGAGCGAGGCCAGTTCCCGCCCGAGAGCATCGTCACGCTGATGCGCGAGCTGTTCGGCGAGGACGTCGCGGCGCCGTGGACGCGATAGCAGGACCGAGAGACGCGATAGCGTGGTCGAGTGACTCGGTAACGCGGTCGAGTGACTCGGTAACGCGGTCGATGAACAGCAGCGGAGCCGATGGACGCTTCTCCCACGGGGGCCCGAATGTTTTCTATCGGATGTTAGTAAGTAATTAAAGCGCATCCAACCGGAAGGTTTTCACGGTTGCCGTTCGCCTTCGTCAGATATGGTATTACCGGAAGGGTTGGCGATGCCACCGCTGCCGTACGCGATCGGGCTCGTCGTGGGGGTGATCGGAGTCGTCGGACTCGTCTACCTTCTCCGGCCGCCGGTGACGAACTGGACGGTCGTCGCGCTGTCCCCGTGGCTGGCGGTGGGCGGCGTCCTCCACGGGCTCGAACGGCTGGGGACGTTCCCCGGCGGCGTCGAGCCGCTGTTCGGCGCGCCGGCGGTGTACGCGACGATGGCGATCGTCACCGGGCTGGCGTGGGCGTTCGCGGGCGTCTCCGCGGAGGTCCGAACCCACGGATCGACCGACCGGACGCTCGGAACGATCGGCGCCGCGATCCTGATCACCTTCTCGGTGTTCGCGGTGTACCAGGGGATCAACAACGGGACGCTCGCGCCGTTCTGGCCGGTGATCGCGCTCGTCGTCTCCGGTGTCGTCACCGCGATAGCGTGGGTGCTCCTGAGCCTCGCGTTCACGGAGTCGGCGTCGGTCACCGGCGCGACGGGCGTCGTCGTGATCGCCGCCCACGCGATCGACGGCGTCTCGACGGCGATCGGCTACGACGTGATCCCGAACGTCAGCGAGCGGACGCCGCTCTCGCGGCTCGTCCTGGAGATCGGGGACGCGCTGCCGACCGCGGAGCTGATCGGCGCAGGCTGGCTGTTCGTGTTCGTCAAACTGTTCATCGCGAGCGCCGTCGTCGTGCTGTTCCGCGAGTACGTCAAAGAAGAGCCCACGCAGGCGCGCCTGCTGCTGGCGCTGGTCGCCGCGGTCGGGCTCGGTCCGGGGATCCAGAACCTGCTGGTGTTCGCGATCGGCGGGCTGTAGGGCCCGACAGCGTTTTCTCCCGCGGCGCTCAGTTTCGAACAGACCGTATGGCGCGCGTTCTCACCGCCGGGCACGTCAACTGGGACGTGACGCTGGCACTCGATCGGCTCCCTCGCCCCGACGGCGAATCGCTGGTCAAGAACCAGTACCGCTCGGGCGGCGGGAGCGCGGCCAACGTCGCCGTCGCGCTGGCCGGTCTCGACGTCGACGCCGGGCTGATCGGCAGCGTCGGCGACGACGAGAACGGCCGGCTCGTCCGGCGCGAACTCGACGCCGCCGGCATCGACGTCGGCGGGCTCGCGACGGTCGCCGACGCCGCCACCTCCGTGAAGTACCTGCTGATCGCCGACGACGGCGAGGTCGCCGTGCTGGGCAACGACGGCGTCAACGAGGCGATCGGTCCGGACGACGTCGACCCCGAATGCGTCCGGCGGGCGGATCATCTCCACCTGACGAGCCAGCGCCCCGAAACCGCCGCCAGACTCGCCGAGATCGCGGTCGACGCCGACGTGCCGGTGAGCTTCGACCCCGGCCGGCGGCTGCCCGATCGCGACTTCTCGCGCACGTTCGAGCTCGCGGACCTGGTGTTTTGCAACGACCGTGAGGCCAGCGCCGTCGCCGAACTCGAGGATTCGCTGGCGGCCGACTGCACGGTGGTCGTCAAGCGGGGCGCCGACGGCGCCGCGGCGCTGGACGCCGAGAAAACCTGGCGTCACGCGGGCTTCGGCGTCGATCCGGTCGACACCAGCGGCGCCGGTGACGCCTTCGCTGCGGGTTTTCTGGCGGTCTGGCTCGATGATGCCGATCACGAGCGCGCGCTCGCGGTCGGCAACGCCTGCGGGGCGCTCGCCGCCGAGCGAACCGGCGCGCGGACCGCGCTTTCGTGGGCCGAAATCGAGACCGTGCTGGGCGAGTAGCGTCACCGACGACAAGCGCGCGTTTTTTCTCGCGTTCGGGTGAAGGAGTTCCCATGGCGAAACAGCCCCACCTGCTGGTCGAATCGGGAGACCTCGAAGACGTCGCGCTGCTACCGGGAGATCCCGGGCGCGTCGACCGCATCGCCGGCCACTGCGACAGCTCCGAGGTCGTCGCCGAGAACCGCGAATACAAGATCGTCAACGCCGAGTACGAGGGGACGCCGCTGACGATCTGCTCGACCGGGATCGGCTCGCCGTCGGCCGCCATCGCGATCGAGGAACTGGCCGCGGTCGGCGTCGACGCCGTGCTCCGGGTCGGCACCACGGGAGCGCTCCAGTCCGGCATCGAGATCGGCGACATGGTCGTCGCGACCGGCGCCGCCAAGGACGAGGGCACGACGGGCCGCTACGAGTCCGACACCTACCCCGCGGTCCCCGATTACGAAGTGCTGTCCGGGCTCGTCGACGCCGCCGAAGCCAACGACGAGGATGTCCACGTCGGGCCGGTCGCCACCGACGACGCGTTCTACGCCGAGACCGACGAGTACGTCGAAGCCTGGGACGAGGCCGGCGTGCTGGCCGTCGAGATGGAGGCCGCGGCGATCTTCACGCTCGCCCGCCGGAAGGGTCTCCGCTCGGGCGCGATCTGCACGGTCGACGGCAACCTCGTCGAGGGGACACAGAAGGGCGAGACCGACGCTGACGAACTGCCCGAGAAGGCAAAGAACAACGTCGAGCGGGCGATCGACATCGCGCTCGACGCCGCGGCGTCGCTCTGAGGCGGCGCTCCGAGTCGTTCTGACGCCACTCTCCGAGTCCGCCCGCGACGACCGTTCGAACTCCGGCGTCTCGACGCCGCAGCCGAACGACGGCGCTAAAACACGTACTCGTCGTCGTGGCCCATCATCCCGTCGTCCTCGAACCCGGCCTCGTCGTCGTCCATCGGGCCGCTGGTCTTGTACGCCTTCAGCCCCGTCGAGAGCAGTTCCTCGACGGCTTCCTCTCGGGTGACGAACTCGTCCTGTTCGACCATCTGCGCGATCTGCATCTCGAGCTGCTCGGGGACCGTGATCTCGACGTTCGCCATCTGACAGCTATGGCTTCGGCAAAGGGGGATTTAACTGTTGGTGGGAGTGCGAAGTGCGGCGACGCGAGTCGCTCGATCGAGGTTCCGCGGCGACGACGAGCGTCCACCGCGACGCGGATGTGAGAGTCACGCACGGCGCCGGGGTGCCATCGAAGCCCTTATTGGCGCACTCGCCGTTCTCCACCGTAGTAACCATGGCAGAGAAACCGGCCTCGATGTACCGGAATATCGATAAGCCGCCCTACACCCGCAAGGAGTTCATGGGCGGCATCCCCGGCTCGAAGATCGCACAGCACCAGATGGGCGACCTCCAATCGGACCCCGAGGACTACCCCGTCCAGATCAGCCTCGTCACCGAGGAAGAAGTCCAGCTCCGCCACGGCTCTCTGGAGGCGTCCCGCCTCTCGGCGAACCGCCACCTCATCAAGGAACTCGGCGAGGGCAACTACAAGATGATCCTCCGGAAGTTCCCCCACCACGTCATCCGGGAGAACAAGCAGGCAACCGGCGCGGGTGCGGACCGTGTGTCCGACGGGATGCGTCAGGCGTTCGGGAAGATCGTCGGCACCGCCGCCCGCATTCCCGAGGGCGACCGCATCTTCACCGCCTACTGCACCGTCGAGCAGGCCACCGTCGTCAAGGAGGCCTTCCGCCGGTCGTACAACAAGCTCTCGCCGCCCTGTCGCATCGTCGTCGAGCGCGGCGAGGACAAACTCGTCTCCTGACAGAGACCACTCTCCCCGATTCCTGCCCACCGCTTGCTTCGTTCGATCAGTCTGCCGAAATTGGTGAGAGCAGCCACGACGAGGCCGGCCGACGCGGTTCGTTTTTCCAGCGGGAATTCGCGGCCGTAGCCGCGGTCGATCGACGACTCGACGCAAGTTTACGGCACGTATTAGTCAGTATCCGGAAACTCCCGGACGGCATCAGCGTAAAATGGCTTCTTACCCTCGCGAACCCCGCGTAATGGTTCGCATTACTATAGTGATCACCCACAATGCAACCAGTATGTCAGTGCTCGACCGGTTGCTCGGAGCCGACGAGAGCGCGAATTCAGTGGTCTGCGAGTGTCGACGGTGCGGAACGTCCGTCGAGCCGACCATCGTCGTCTGCCCCGAGTGCGGCGCCCGGGACGTCGTTCGCTACGAGATTTAGCCGCAGTTCGTCTCGCCGCCCGCTCAGTCTGACTGAACTCCGAGCGCACGCTGTAGCTCCGTCGCGCCGGCGTGAGACGATCCCGGTCCCCGGGCCGTGAGCAGGTCGCCGTCGACGCGGACGCTCTCCTCGGCGTCGAGTTCGGCGTCCCATTCGGCGCCGACCGCCGTCACCTCGTCCTCGACGTAGTAGGGAAGCTTCCGGCCGTCGGGCATGCGATCGTTCTCGTCGACGATGTTCTCCTCCCAGTCGTTCGGGAACCCGGTGATCTCCCGCCCGTCGACGAGGATCTCGCCGTCGCTGTCGCGCGTAAAGGCGAGGATGCCGACCGCGTGGCAGACCACCATCGCTTTGCCGTCCTCACCCTCGACGGCCTCGCGCAGCAGCGTGCGAGCGTGACGGTCCTGGTTGACGTCCCACTCGGTGCCGTGCCCGCCGGGGAACACGACGGCGTCGTACTCGTCCGCCGACGCCTGGGCCAGCGGCATCGGGTCGGCCATGCGCTCGTCGTTCTCGTGGACGTCTTTGACGCGCTCGGCGGTCTCCTCCCCGACCTCGTCGGGATCGATCGATCGGTCGTCGACGACCGGCTTGCCGCCGCTCGGCGTCGCGACGTCGATGTCGACCCCGGCGTCGGAGAGCAGTTCCAGCGGCGTCACGCATTCTTCTCCCCAGTAACCCTCTTCACTGACGACGAACAGAGCAGATGTCATCATCGGATGTAGGGCGAGCGACTCAATAAAGGACCGCCACCGCCCAGTCGCTGGCCGCGGCCGACGCACCCAAAAGAATCGGATCGCTGGCCGCCCCACAACCGTCGGCCGACGCGCTCACCGGGCCCGCCAAGCGACCGCCAGACAGACGACGCCGACGGCGACCAGCGCGACGCCGACCAGCAGGAACTCCAGGATCGCCGCGGTGGCGCCCGCCGCGAGGCCGGCGACGCCCGCCGCTCCGGCGACGGGCGCGAGAACCTGTCGCCGCGCCTCCTGTGCGGCGAGGCGCCGCAGTTCGGCTTCGTCGCGTGGCTCCTCTCGGTCGTCGGCCGCGGCGGCGAGGTCGCGCACGGTCTCGACCTGGGCTTCGAGCGACGACGCCGACTCCCGCGCGTCCGCTGCTACGTCCCGGGCGTCCGACGCCGTCTCGCGCGCCGATTCGGCGTCCGCGCGAACTTCGTGAACACCCTCGTCGACAGCATCGACGTCCTCCCTGACCGCGTCGAGGCCCTCCCTGATCGCGTCGACGTCCTCCCGAACGCTGGCCAGCGCCTCGGCGTCTGCGGCGTCGTCGAGCGATGACTCCGCGGCGTCGACTCGTTCTTCGAGATCATCGACGGTGGATTCCAGCTCCGCAACCGTCCCGTCGAGATCGTCGAATCGCTCGTCGTGGGCTTCGAGCCGTTCGTCGTGGTCGTCGAGTCGCTCGTCGTGGGCTTCGAGCCGTTCGTCGTGGTCGTCGAATCGCTCGTCGTGGGCTTCGAGCCGTTCGTCGTGGTCGTCGAGTCGCTCGTCGTAGTCGTCGATCCGACCCGACAGCTCGTCGATATCGGCTTCGGCGTCGTCGATCCGCGACGCGGCGTCCTCGACCGATTCGCGGAGCGCAGCGGCGTCTTCGGCGTCGGCGAGTTCGCCCTCGATGTCGTCGATTCGCTCGCGAGCTGTCGCCAACTCGGTCCGCAGTTCTGCCACCGTTTCCGCCTCGGCGAGGCCGTCGACCTCGTCTTCGAACGATTCGACGGCCTTGACGATCGTCCGGACGTCTTCGTCGATCGTGCCGACCTCGTCCTCGACGGCGGCGACCTCGCTCTCGACCGCACCGACGTCGTCGGCGACCGCGTCGACCTTCGAGTCGACGCTCTCGACGGCCGCCTCCTGCTCCTCGACGCGGTCGGCCAGCGCGTCGAGGCGATCGGTAGCGGCGGCGAGATCCTCGACCAGATCGTCGGTCGCCTGCCCCTCGGCGTCTTCGAGCCGGTCGGCCACCGCCTCTATCTCGGCCGACAGCTCGTCGACGTCGTCACGGAGCGCCGCCGCGTCGACCGCGGCTAGTTCGTCGACGCGGGCAGAGAGGTCGTCGATATCGGACTCGACGCCGTCGACGGCGTCCGCACGGGCAGCGACATCCGCGAGATCGTCCACGCGCTCGGTCAACGCCGCGACTTCCGATTCGAGGTCGTCGACCGCCGCGCGGAGTTCGGCGTCGTCGCCCGCCGCGTCGGCGACGGCCGCACTCGCCCCAGCAGTCGCGTCGGCGCCGTCACCGCCGGGGAGCCCGCTCGAACCGCCCGCGGCTCCGGACGCTCCATCGGCGTCGTCCGTGAGCGTCGACTGTGCCCCCTCGACTGGCGCCGCGGCGTTGTCGGACGCCGCTGGCTCCTCAGCAGGGCTCGACGCCACGGCCAGCGCGGGCACGAAGTCGGCGTCGTCGAGCGCACGTTCCGGCACCGCGGCGTCGGCGTCGCGCTCGGTCGCAGCGACGAGCGCGCCGCGAGCCGCCGCCGTGCGGGGATCGTCTGCGACGCGAACATCGCCTATCTCGAACGGGAGTTCGACGCCGGCGAGCGCGTCGGCCAGCGCCGGTGCGACGCCGTCGGGGATCGATGCGTCGCCCGCCACCGCGACCGGTACCGGCCCATCGTGATCGAGCGCGTCCGAAGGGAGATTCCGGGCGAGCTGTTCGGCGACGTACGATAGCAGGTTCTCGTAGTACACCGAAAGCACGCCGTCGACGCCGTCGTCGCCGGGGCGTTCGAGGTCGAACGCGTCGCGCTCGGCGGCGACGGCTTCGATCGGTCGGTCGGTCGCCTCGGCGACCTGCTCGTCGATCCAGCGCCCGCCGCGCGCGAGGCCGACGCGGGCGACCGGCGCGCCCCGATCGAGCAGGACGGCGTCGGTGGTGCCGGCGCCGAGCGCGATCGCCAGTCCGGTGAGATCCTCGTCGGCGAGTTCGGCGTAGCCAACCGCGGTCGCCCGGTCGATCGGGACGGGATCGTATCCGAGGGTGGTCAGTCGGTCGCCGAGCGTCCGCCGGTGGTAGAGCGCGTCTCCGCCGGCGTCGACGGGGGCGGGCGGCACGGCGTAGCCGATCGGCTCGCCCTCGGCCTTGGCCTCGCCCGCGACGCGGGCGACGAGCAGTTCGAGCAGGTCGGCGCCCGCGTCGCGGTCGCCCGCCAGAATCCCCGAAGGCAGGAGCTCCTCGGTCGTCGCGTTGAACATGTCCGCGAAGTCCGCGGCGGCGTCGCCGACCGCGAACGCGCTGTCGCCGCGCTCAACGTACTCGGCGTCGGCGCTCGAGAGCATGTCCAGCACCATCTCGTCGGTCGGGAGTTCCACGTACGCGGCGCGCTCGGTCCGCGCGTCGCCGCCCTCTGGTGCGACGACCGCGTGGCGCGCGTCAACGTCGAGTCCGGATGCCATCTGTTATCGCAGGCTATACTCGCCGCGTGTAATGGTTGTTGCGCCGACGAACCTCGATTGATCGCGCCCGCCGGCCGCGCTCCCGACCCCGAATCGCCGTCAGCCGTCCAGTTCGATCCGGCGCCGCGCGGTGTCGAACGCCCCTTGCGTGTCGGTGACGCGCAGTTCGACCGCCAGCTCCGACGCGTCCCCGTCGTCGAGCCGGTACTCGATCTCGCGGCCGACTTCGTAGGCGTCGCCGATCGACCAGTCGTAGGCCGCGATGGTGCCGTCGACGACGCGCGAGCTGCTCGCGTCGACCCGGAGCACGTCGCCGACCCCCGGCTCCTCGGGATCGTGGTCGAACCGCGCGAGCGGCCGGTCCGTCCGGGACGCCGCGACGCGGTACTCGTAGTCGCTCTCCCGATCGGGGTAGCGACGCACCGGAACGTCGACCCACCGCCGCTCGCCGGCGTCGAGGCCGACGACGTCCGAGTACGTCTCGAACACCTCGCCTTCGGCGTCCTGCCGAGACGGAGTCGAGGGGGTTCGAGAGAGCTTCGTACTCTCGTCACTGAGCGGAGCGAAGCTCCCGAGAGGTCCGACAGAGCGCTTCGCGCTCTTCTGACGGTGCAAGAAATCTCGATTTTCGAGCGCAGGGCTGGACGAGTTGCGCTCGTCGGCGCCATCGGCGGTCCACGCGAGATCGACCGCGACCTCGACGTGACCCCCCTCGCCGCCGTTCTCGACCTGCACGCGCATCGTCGTCTCCCCGTCCGCGGCGTCGGCCAGCTCCCGATCGAGCACCTCGACGCCGGTCGTCTCCGAGCCCGTGCAGCCGACGATCCCGGCGGTCGCGGCGATCGAGGCGGTCACGAGCAGGGAGCGGCGGCGCATGACGGCGATACCTCTCGTGCAAGTATCATAAGTGTTCTGTCGAATCCGGAGAGGAGACCGTCACTCGCCGGCAGGTTCGGCCGCTTCGTCGGCGAGGTCGGGTTCTTCGTCGGCGGGGTCGGCTTCGATCAGCGTCAGGATCCCCAGCACGGCAGTTCGGGCGTCCCGCACGTTCAGTCCGGCCGCCGCGACGTGCTCCATGGGCTCCTGGGTCAGCCGACAGCCCATCGATTCGTAATGCGAGTCGGCCCGCCAGTCCTGAAGTTTGGCGATCGCTCCCACGTCGCTGCGGCCGTGTTCCAGCAGAAGGATCTTTCCGCCGGGCCGACAGACCCGCTCCATCTCCCGCAGTGCGGCGACCGGGTCTGGGAAGGTGCAGGTCGACAACGAGGAGATCACGGTGTCGAAGCTGTCGTCCTCGAACGCCAGCTCCTGAGCATCCATCTCGCGGAGTTCGCCGTCGAGTTCGAGCCCGTCGAGTTGCTGGCGGGCGCCCGCGAGCATCTCCGGGCTGAGGTCGACGCCGACGAGGTCGACCGATTCGGGGAGGTACGGGAAGTTCACGCCCGTCCCGCAGGCGACGTCTAACACGCGGCCCGACGCCTGCGAGAACAGCGGCCTCCGGTACCGGCCGGTGAACAGGCGATCGAGCCAGTCGAACCGGGCGAACCAGCTCGCGCGATCGGCGTAGGTGTCGCGGATCTCGTCGGTCGACATCGGGCGGCTGTCGGCTCCGTCGGAGGTGCTCTCAGATGACGCGGCGTCGGTCATGTGGCTCCGTAGCACGTCGAGGGACTTGAATATCAAAGCGAGGCTTCAGACCGTCAAGTCGCGTCGCCAGCGGAGGCCGTCGACAACGAATTATTTATACTATATCAATTGGAAAAATACCGATAGATGTCGGAGCTCGTACTGCTCGCCGTGATCATCGTCGCCGTTCACGGGGTGCTGTTCGCCGCCGCCTTCGCGTACAACACCCGGACGAAGGTCCGGTTCGAGCAGCGGTTCACGTCGTCGTACACCGCGGCGGTGCTGGCGGGAGTCGGCGGGTTCGCAGTCAGCCTGTTGCTCGTTAGCGTCTTCTGGTACCGCGACATCGGACGCTGGGCGTTCAGACGGCTCGGCGTCCCCGCGGTGCTGTTCCCGGTGGGGCTGATAGTCGTCAGCATCGGCGTCGGGAACGCCCGAACCTGGGTCCGGAGCGTCCGCCGGGATAACGTTCCGACCGGGGCCGTGACGCCCGGTCCCGTCGCCGTGACGGGCGTCGTCCCGGACGACGAGTCGACGGGGTCGACGCCGGTGTTCGGCACGCAGGCGGTCTGCTGGGAGTGGTGGTTCCGGCAGAAACGAGACACTCACGCCTTCGAATCGGGCGCGGGCGGCGAACCGTTCCGGATCGACGACGGGTCGGGGCCGGTCCGCGTCGATCCGGATGGCGCCCGACTCGATCTGCAGGGGACGGGTGCCGACCGGGGCCCCGACGAGCGGTTCGACGCCGGCAGCGCCGTCGTGACCGATCTCGAAGCGGAGTACGGCGACACGGAACGCCAGTATCGAGAGACCGCGCTGACGCCGGGGACGGAGGTGACGGTGCTCGGCCAGGCCGTCGAGCGGGACGGGACGACGAACATCACCGGCGACGAGGGGCCGTTCGTCGTCACAGACGGCAACCGCGGGGCCGCACTGCGACGATACCGCAACAGAGCGTTCGGCTACGGCGCGGGCGGTCTCGTCCTGGCGTACCTCGCGTTGCGGTTCATCGCGATCGAACTTGGCGCGTCACTCCCGCCCTGACGCCGGTGCGATCGCCACACTGGTTGGGTCCGCCCCGCACCGATCCCCACGCTCGGTGCCCGACCGCTGCCGTTTTACGGACTCGTCGGCTACGGATCGCCAATGAGCAAGCCGAGTCCGGAAGTCTACGAGGCGGGGAAGGGGATGGACGCCCACAACAAGGTGATGCGGGAGATCCGCTCGGAGAAAGATGCCACCTACGACCCCCACGAGCCGACGCGCGTGTGGATCGACGAGGACAACACGCCCGACGGCGTCTACCAGAGCCTGACGATCATCCTCAACACCGGCGGCTGCCGGTGGGCCCGCGCGGGGGGCTGTACGATGTGTGGCTACGTCGCCGAATCCGTCGAAGGCGGCAGCGTCGCCCACGACGCGATGATGGACCAGATCGACGTCTGCCTCGACCACGAGGCCGAGAACGCCGAGGAGAAATCGGGCCTGATCAAGATCTACACCAGCGGCTCGTTCCTCGACGAGCGCGAGGTCGCCGCCGAGACGCGGCAAGCCATCGCCGAGACGTTCGGCGACCGCGACCGGATCGTCGTCGAGAGCCTGCCCGACTTCGTCGAGCGCGAGAAGATCGAGGACTTCACCGAGCAGGGACTGGAGACCGACGTCGCGGTCGGGTTAGAGACCGCGACCGACCGCGTGCGCCACGATTGTGTCAACAAGTACTTCGACTACGAGCAGTTCGTCGAGGCCAGCGCGGAAGCCGACGCCGCCGGCGCGGGGATCAAGGCGTATCTTCTCATGAAGCCGCCGTTCCTCTCCGAGCAGGAGGCGATCGACGACATGATCAGCTCGATCGAGCGCTGCGCCGAGCACGCCCACACCGTCTCGATGAACCCCTGCAACGTCCAGCGCTACACGATGGTCGACGAGTTGCACTTCCGGGACGGCTACCGCCCGCCGTGGCTCTGGAGCGTCGCCCACGTCTTAGAGGAGACCGCCGACGTCGACGCCATCGTCGTCTCGGACCCCGTCGGCCACGGCAGCGACCGCGGCCCGCACAACTGC
Source organism: Natronoarchaeum rubrum (assembly GCF_024494695.1). The sequence continues at coordinate 29,409 of NZ_JANHDP010000006.1, forward strand.
GGCGAGTGCGACGACCGCGTCCAGCGTGCGATCAAGGACTTCGACCTCCGGCAGGACCCCTCGGTGTTCGAGCAGGTCACCTGTGACTGCGAACACACGTGGGAGGCCGTGCGCGAACGAGAGACGACGTTCAATCTTCCGCTGGCGCGCTGAATCGGCGTCGCCACCGCGGCGTCTCGCGCTCGACAGTTCCCCGGTCCGCTATTGCCACTGACGGCACCGTAGCGGCTCTCTTCTCCCGAGTATGCGGCACGTACTAATGGGAACGTGCGCTCCAGCGTCGAGTACAGCGCGGCGCGACGCCGCCGCGGGATGCCATGGACGGAACTGACGGGAACCAGCCCTCGACGGCCGAACCGGGGGAGACCGAACTGGTGTATCGCTCCGACGGGCGAATCGAACTGCGAACGCAGGACGCCACGGGCGAGTGGATCGCGTCGGACTCGCCCGTCGAGGTGCGTCGCTGAGCGGGGCGTGATCGCAACATCGTCGTGCGGGGCGTCGAGACGCCGCTGTGGGGGAACAGGGAGGGCGTCCGGGCGCCGTCGCTCGCCAGGGAGACCGCCGTTCAGTGGGAACGCCGCCGCTCAAACTGGACGCTTGGGGACGCCGCCGCTCAAGCGGGGCGCTGTTCGACGCGGGCCCGCGGGATCTCCAGCACGACCCGAGTACCGCCCGAGGGCGACTCGTCGAAGGAAAGTTCGCCGCCGGACTGGGTGACCACCCAGTTGACTAGCCACAGCCCCAGCCCGCTTGCGTGGCGGAGTTGGGTGATCTCGCGGTCCTCTGCGAGCAGCTCCCGTTCTTCGTCCGGAATTCCGGGACCGTCGTCAGCGACGACGATCCGGATGCGCTCGTCGCTATCGTCGACGGTGACGTCGATGTTGACCGAGGGGCGGTCGCCGTCGTTGTGGACGATCGCGTTCTCGACGACGTGATAGATCGCCGTCCGGAGCATACTGTCCGCGAGCGCGTAGGCGCTGTCGGGCAGTGACGTCGTCACGTCGACGTCGAACTCCCCGTCGACGCGGTCGGTGATCGAATCGATCGCCGCGACGACATCGACCGAGCCCGGCTCGGCGTCATCGCGATCGAGCGTCCGCTCGACCGCGCGGGTCTTCTCCGCGAGCGCGATCAGTTCGTCGGCCCGCTCCTGGATCGCTGCGGCGTACTCCGAGCCCTCGCCGACCATGGCGTCGAGCATCTCCGCGCAGCCTTTCACGATGTTCATTCCGTTGCGGAGATCGTGGCGCAGCACCCGGTTGAGCACCTCGACGCGCTGTTGCTGGCGGTTGTGCTCGGTCACGTCGGTGTAGACGCCGTAGCTCAGAGAGCTGTCAGCCTCGATATCGACCGGAACGACCGTCAACACGAAGTCCCGGTACCCCGTCGCCGTCCGGCGACGCACTTCGGTCTCGACGAGTTCGCCGCGGGTGCCCCGCTCGGCCAGTTCGTCCGCGTGCTCGCGTTCGTCGGGCGGAACGATGAGCTCGTCGAGCGGTTCACCCTGCATCCGCGCGCCGTCGTAGCCGAACACGCGTTCGAACGCGGCGTTGACGTCGAGGACGATCTGCCGGCCGCTCTCGCGGCGCGTGCTGACGACCGGATCGGGGACGTTTTCGAACAGCGCGGCGAAGCGATCGCGTTCCTCGCGAAGTTCGGTCTCGAACCGGACCCGTTCGACGGCGTTCGCGACGTGAGAGAGCAACAGCTCGGCGATCTCGGCGTCCTCGGCGTCGAACGAGCCGACGAGGTCCGTCGCGGCCTGGAAGACCCCGACGTCGCCGACCGGCACCGACAGCAGCGATCGAACCGCGCCGGCGCCGTCGCCACTCCGCCGGAGGTCGTCGACCAGCACGGTCTCGCCTCGGCGGCGCGCACGGTCGTACGCGTGCCGGTCGATCCGTCCGTCGGCGCCGACCGCAGGATCGATCCGGGAGTCCTCGGCGACGTAGCGACTCGCCGCCGCCCCGTCGAACGTTTCGATCGTACAGGCGTCGACGTCGAACACGTCGCGGGCGGCCTCGACCGCCAACTCGAAGATCGCAGACGCGGAGCGACAGCCCTCCAGCCGCGTCGCGACGCGGTGGACGCTCTCGATCTTGCGCTTTCGATCGCGGAGCGTCCGCTCCATGCGCTTGCGCTCGCTGATGTCTCTGACGGTGCCCACGCTGCCCGAGAACCCCTCGCCGGGGAGCAGCGACATGTTGACCTCGCAGGGGATCCGCTCGCCGTCCTTGCTGACGACGGTCACCTCGTAGGACGCCACGTCGACGTCCTCGACCGCGAGCAGCCGTTGCACCAGCTCCTCGCCGCGCTCGATGTCCGCTTCGAGCATGATTTTCGAGACGTGTTCGCCCAGCAACTCCTCGCGGTCGTAGCCCGTCATCTCCGCGACCGCGTCGTTGATCTCGGTGTAGTACCCCTCGGTGTCGAGCGCGTACAGCCCGTCGCCGACGGCGTCGAGCAGCCGCTCGCGGCGTTCGAGTTCGTGCTTTCGCTCCGTGCGGTCGAGCGCCGTCTCCGCGGCGGCGCCGACGACCGTCGCGAGGTACCTGTCGGTCTCGTCGAAGGCGCCGGGCTCGTCCGCGGCGAACGAGAGCACGCCGTGCTCGCCCAGCGGCTGGACGAGCAGGCTCGCGGCGTCGACGTCCGCGAACTCGTCGGTGTCCTCGTAGACGACCTGCTGGCCGGCACCGAACGCGCGCCAGAGCGGCCCCTCGTCGCGGGCCAGCGACTCGACCGTGCCGGCGTCCCAGCCCTCGTCCGCGCTGGCGACCGGGACGAGCGCGTCGGCCTCGGCGTCGTGAAGCCGAAACGCCGCGAGCGGATGGAGCAACACGTCGGCGGCGGCGGCCGTGACGATCGCGGCGACCTCGCGCCGTGAGCCGGCCCCGATCAGATCCCGGGACATCTCCTGGAGCGTCTCCAGGGCGGCGACGCGCTGGGTGCGGTCGGTGACGTCGCGAACGAACGACAGCGCGCCGACGACCTCGCCGTCCTCGTCGGTCAGCGGCGTGTTGTGCCACTCGCAGGTGATCCGATCGCCGTCTTTCGTCACGTTCTCGTTGACGACGTGCGAGACGCCGCCGCCCTCCAGCAGTTCTCGCCGGGCCTCGTCGACGGTCTCGCGTTCGGTCTCCGGGACGAGCAAGTCCCGCCCGTGGCGACCCATCACTTCCTCGGTTGAGAACCCGAACAACGCCTCTGCGGCGGGGTTCCAGCCGTCGACCGTGAACTCCGTCGTCCACTCGACGATCGCGAGCGGCGACTGCTCGATCAACAGCGAAAGGCGATTGTGCTCGTCGGCGGCGTCGTGCCGGCCGGCGTCGTCACCGTCCGACCTCGGTGGTCCCGTCGCGTCGCCGAGCACGCCTCGAATGCGGTCGACCAGTTCGGCGTCGGCGTCGCACCGCGGGACGTAGCCGGCCGCGCCGGCCGCCAGCGCGCGCCCGGCGAGTCGTTCGTCGCCGGACGCCGGGCAGAGGAACACCGGGACGTTGGCCCTGTCGAGTCGTTCGAGTAATGCGAGGCCGTCGGGCCCTGGCTGGTCGTGAGCCGCGACGACGGCGCCGATTCCGCCCGCCTCGACTGCAGCGACGGCAGCGTCGGCGTCCGACGCCGTCGCTACCCCGAAGCCCGCTCGCCGGAGCGGGACCATCAGCTGCGATAACGCGTCCTGATCCTCCGCCGCGCAGAGGATCGTGATAGCCTCTGACATGAGACAAACCGACTAGTTCGTCACCACCGACGAACCAGCCCGACTTTAATCTTGGCAGGATATATAAACGATACTACAAAAAAGATTCCGGCCGTTCCGCCGACACGATTCGGGTGTGCTCCGTCGGCGCTACTCCGCCGCGAAGCCCCGAAGAACGCCCTGCCCGTCGGTCCGACCGACGTCCGGAAGCGTCGCGCGCTCGGGGTGGGGCATCAGCACGGCGACGTGTTCGTCCTCGCCGAGAATGCCGGCGACGTTGTCCTTCGAGCCGTTGGGGTTGGCCGCCTCGGTCGCTTCGCCGTCGGCGTCGCAGTACCGGAACAGGACCCGGTCCTCCTCGCGGAGGGTGTCGAGTCGGTCGTCGGTGATCTCGAAGCGCCCCTCGCCGTGGGCGATGGGGATCTCGATCACGTCGCCCTCGTCGTACGCCGCCGTCCAGGGGGTGTCGGCGTTCTCGACGCGCAGGTGGACGTGCTCGCACTGGAACCGTGCGCTCCGGTTGGTCGTGAAGGCGCCGCCGGTCAGCCCCGACTCCGAGCCGATCTGGGCGCCGTTGCAGACACCCAGCACCGGCACGCCGTCCTCTGCGGCCGCTCGCACCTCGTCCATGATCGGCGAGCGGGCCGCCATCGCACCGGCGCGCAGGTAGTCGCCGTACGAAAAGCCGCCCGGCAGCATCACGCCCGTCGCGTCCTCGGGAAGGCCGTCCTCGTGCCAGACGATCTCGGCGTCGACGCCGAGATGGTCGAGGGCGCGCTCGGCGTCCCGGTCGCAGTTCGAGCCGCCGAAGCGGACGATCGAGACCGTCATCCGTTATCGCTCCTCGACCTCGACGTCGTAGTCGTGGATCGTCGGGTTCGCGAGCAGCCGCTCGGCCATCTCCGCGACGCGCTCGGCGGCGTCGTCGGCCGAGTCGGCCTCCAGGTCGATCTCGAACCGGTCGGCCGAGCGCAGCGACTCCAGCTCGAAGCCGAGTCGCTCGAGCGCGCGCTGGGTCGTCTCGGCTTCCGGGTCGAGCACGCCCGTCTTCAGGCGCACGGTGACCGTGGCGGTGTAGGCAGTCATCGCCCGTAGTTGGGTGACCGTGCGCAAAAACGTTTGTGACTTCGTCTCCGTATGCACGAACGTGGGTATCGATGCGGACGCCACGGCGCCGCGCCCGGACGCGCTTCCGGGGGGCGACAGCAGGCATAGAGGCGTGGTACCGTACGACGCGGCCGGGAGACGGCCGAAAACAAGCCTTTTACCCGCCGCCGCTCAGATATAGCCTGATGACGGACACCGATCCCGCGCGGAGGTGGTCGCGATGACGAACGAGCTGACCGAGATCACGGTTATCGGAGACGACTCCACGGGAATCGTCGCGCAGTTCACCACCCTGATGTTCGAGCGCGGGATCAACATCGAGGACATCGACCAGGCGGTCCGGGACGATCTGTTCCGGATGACGACGACCGTCGACACCAGCGAGATGGTCTGCACGGAGGAGAAGCTCCGGGAGGACCTCGAGGAGTTGGGCGACGAACTCGAGGTCGACGTGCAGGTTCGCTTCCCCGCCGACCGCGAGACTCAGCAGATCGCGGTGCTCGTGACCAAGGAGTCCCACTGCCTCGAAGCGCTGTTCGAGGCCTGGACCAACGACGAGCTGGGCGCGGACATCTCGGTCGTGATCGGCAACCACGACGACCTGCAACCCCTTGCCGAGCAGTACGGCGTCCCGTTCCACGACGTCGGCGACGAGAAAGGCACCCCCGACGAGGAGGAGCTGCTCGACCTGCTCGCGGAGTACGACGCCGACCTGATCGTGCTCGCCCGCTACATGCGGATTCTCAGCCCGAACGTCGTGTTCCGCTACGAGGACCGGATCATCAACATCCACCCGAGCCTGCTCCCGGCGTTCCCCGGCGCGCGCGCCTACGAGCAGGCGATCCAGGAGGGCGTCCGCATCGCGGGCGTCACGGCTCACTACGTGACCACGGACCTGGACCAGGGTCCGATCATCACCCAGCGGGCCTGCGACGTCCGGGACGACGACACCCGCGCGGACCTCAAGCAGCGCGGCCAGCCCCTCGAAGCTGACGCGCTGCTCGAAGCCGTGCGCCTGCACCTGAACAACGACGTCTCGGTCCACCGCGGCCGCACCAGTCTCCGCGACGATGCCGGCGGCTACCAGCTCGGTCTCACTCGGGACGCCCAGCGGGCCAACCCCGACCGGCCGGTCGACGGCCTCGGCGACGCGCTGAGCGAGCAGGCCGACGGCGCCGAAGTCACGACCGAATCGGACGACGACTGATCGACGCCGCACCGTCTTTTCACGCGTTCTGTTCGTCCGAGTAGCGACTCCGGCGACTCGCCGACCCGAACGTAGCGGAGACGAGACTTCGGTCGAGAGAAATAGCCGCAGTCAGTTCGCGTCGTCGAACTCCGCGACGCACGCCTCGCTGCAGAAGTGCCGGTGATAGGCCTTGCCGTCCTCGACCCGCGTTCGGACGACGTGGGCGGGGTCCTCTACGATCGGCTCGCCGCAAACCTCGCAGTTCGGGGCCTCGTCCTCGTCGATGTCCTCCTCGAGCTCCGATGTCGGGTCAACCATTTGTTCACACGGAGGGGGCTGGCCCACTATAAGGATTGCATTTCCGTCGGGGCGGCAAAATTCGCTGCGGGCGGGGAGAGCCGGGCGGACGGCCGTTCAGAGGTCCCGCGCCGCGGCGACGGCGTCGTCGATCGGCGGCGCGTCGAACAGTTCGCGGCCGACGTACGCGTTCGCGCCGGCGGCGTAGATGTCCCGCGCAACCTGAATCACGTCGTCGTCGAGCGATTCGGGCTGGACTTCACAGAGCGGGCGCCAGTCGGCGACGTCCTCGTCTTTCGCCCGTTCCTTCGCGGCGTCGACGGCGTCGACCCACTCGGGCTGCGTGCGCTTGTGGTACTGCCGGATGACCTCCTTCGAGAGCTGCTGGCCGTCGTAGGAAAAGCGGTTCTCGTCGAGCGTCCCGACGACGTCGGCGACGCGGATCTCGCCCTCGAAATACAGGCACTCGATCTTCCCGTCCTCGTGAGTCATACCCGCCTCGGCGGCGCGCTCGGTGACGATCTGGTTCACCTCGCGGGCGGTGGCGTCGAGCTCCTCGATCGACGCCACGCCGGCGATCGCGTCGGCCTCCTCGCGCGAGAGGTAGCGATCCGACTCCTCGTACTTCGTGGAGAACTCGACGACCGGCTCGTCGAGGTCGACGGCTTCGTCGGGCCACGAATCGAACTCGAGGCCGTGGTCGGCGGGGTCGGTGCGCCCGCGCAGGCTGGAGCCCACCGGCACCCGGTTCCGAAACACGATCTCCAGGGGGACGAGGTAGTTCTCGCCGGCCTCGTCGTGGTAGGCGTCGTAGTCGTAGTCGCGGCCGTCGTGGGGGAGATCGGGCACCTGCGTCAGGTCGATGGCCATCTCGCGGGGCGCGTCGTCGGCGTCGGCGAGCGGGACGGCCTCGTCAGCGTCCTCCGGAACGACGCCGCGGTAGTGCGTCGGGACGCCTTCGGCTTCGAGAAGTTCGAAGTTGAACGCCCCCATCGCACAGAGGCTCTTGCCTTTCTCGGGGATCTCGTCGGGCATCTTCCCCCAGTCGAACACCGAGTAGTCGTCGGTAAAGCGGAACGCGCCGCGACCCAGCTCTCCGGCCGAGGGCTCGACCTCGACCCGGAACTCCTTGACGCTCGTCATACTTGGACTCCCGAATCGGCGGCCTATGTACCTGCCGAAATTTCGAGCGAGAAAGGCAGCGGTTTCGGTCGAGGCTACCGTTCGCTCCTCCGCCAGCAACGACGCGAACACTACGCCCGAAGGGCGAGCGGTCGTCCGGTCGCGAGGGCTTCGAGCGTAGTAGTCGCCGCACGAGCAACAGCGAACGCCGGTCCAACAACACTCCATCCTAGCCGGTATCACCGGAGGTTTTTACGGGCGGACCGTCGTGCAAGAGGTGATGGAGAAGGGCGAGGGGGACGCGCCCGACGAGTTCGAGTTCGAGCGCGTCCCCGAGACCGATCAGTCGTTCGAGAACGCGCTGGACAAGGCCCGCGACGGCGAGCGGCTGTCGGTCGACGACGCGATCGAACTGCTGACCACCGGCACGGACGACGAGGGGATCGACCAGCAGCGCAAAGAGCGGGTGTTAGAGGCCGCGGATCGGCGCCGCGCCGAGGTCGTCGGGGAGGAGGTGACGTTCGTCGCGAACCTCAACAACAACGTCACGACGGCCTGTAACGTCGGCTGCAAGTTCTGCAACTTCAAGGACGCAGCCCAGCGCTTCGAGACAGAGTATGACGGGGAGAATCCGGGCTTCACCAAGACGCCGGACGAGTCCCGCCAGATCGTCGAGGACGCCGCCGAGATGGGCATCTACGAGGTCTGCTCGGTCTCGGGGCTCCACCCCGCGTTCGCGCTCGACGACGAGCACCGCGAGATCCTCGAAGCGGCCGACAATCCCAAAGAGGTCAACTACCGCCCGCCCGCGGACTACGAGACGAGTCCGGGGACGTACGTCGACCAGATCGCGGCGATGAGCGTCGGCGGCGTCCACGTCCACTCGATGACCCCCGAGGAGGCGTACCACGCCAAGCGAGGGACCGACTGGAGCTACGAGGAGGTATTCGAGCGGCTGAAAGACGCCGGCCTCGACAGCGTTCCGGGCACCGCCGCCGAGATCCTCGTCGAGGAGGTCCGCGACGTGATCTGCCCCGGCAAGATCGGCACCGAGGAGTGGATGGACGCGATGGAGGCCGCCGCGAACGTCGGGCTGGACCTCACGTCGACGATCATGTACGGTCACGTCGAGAACGAGGCCCACCGTGCGCTCCACCTGCAGCGGATCCGCGAACTGCAGGACCGGACGGGCGCGATCACGGAGTTCGTCCCCCTCTCGTTTATCCACCAGAACACGCCGCTGTACGAGCAGGGACTGGTGGAGGGCGGCGCGTCGCGCGACGAGGACGAACTGATGGTGGCAGTCGGCCGGCTCTTCTTAGACAACGTCGAGCACGTCCAGTCGTCGTGGGTGAAGTACGGCGACGAACACGGGCTGAAGCTGCTCTCGTGTGGCGCCGACGACTTCATGGGGACGATCCTCTCCGAGGAGATCACCAAGCGCGCCGGCGGCGACTACGGCGAGGTCCGGACGTTCGAGCAGTACGTCGACATGATCACGTCGATCGGTCGGGTGCCCGTCGAACGCTCGACCGACTACCGGCAGCGGCGCCGGATTGATCCAGAGGACCCGCCGTTCGGGCCAACACTCGGTCCGCGCGCGGACGGGACGCCGCTGTTCGAGCGGACGCAGCGGAACAGCGACGGCGATCCGATCAACGCCGACGACTGATTGGCGCGACGGTCTCGAATCGTCGGCAACACGCGACGCAAAAAAGAACTAACCGCGAGTCGTTCAGCTTAGAAACCGAAGTCGAACTCCCACTCGTTCTCGGCTTCGGCCTCGCCGTACTGCACGTTCGTGTTACTCTGTTCGCTCTCCTGTTCGGCCTCAGTCTCACCGCTGACGATACCTACCGCGATGGCGTCGTCCTGATCGTTGTCGTTCACCTGAACGGCGTCCTGGTCCTGATCAACGTCGGCATCGGCGTCCTGGTCCCACCAGTCGTCGTCGGAGTCGGAGGCGGCCACGGGCGATGCCGTTGCCCCGAGCACGAGCGTTCCCAGCAGTGATACCGCGATCAATATCCGGAGTGCCTTTTTCATCGGTTGTCACGGGTGCCACGTCGCACCCGGCATCCGCTACCACGAAACTGTTGATAAACCACTTCGATCGTTTTACTGCCGTATCAGGCCCTATACGTGGAGGAGAGCTGATGATTGCCGTCCACCGCAGAGAAGATCGATGATATACGTGAACGTGACAGTGCTAATTTCGCAGTTCACTATATAATACGCTAATACTCCAGTGAGCACCGGCCTCTGCAGTCCCGCAAAATCAGGGGTCGTGAATCGGGTCCCGGTCGATCGTTCCCGGTAACGTCTGCTGAGTGGCCGATACTTGCGTTTTCAAAAGTCGCCTTCCCGAATTTGAGCGGATCATTCTGGTAGTTCTCGCTCGGCGATTCGTGTCGGAACTTCGCCCGTGTAGCGAAGTGCAGAATGTCGTGGTTAGCACTACGCAACCCAAATATCCTTGAAATGCCGCTTGAAATAACTCTCGATCGAGAGTCCGCCTCGTCGCGTGCGACGGTGAGCGGACGACACGCGAATCAGCTGCGCACCCGCGGGTGAAGTCTCGAATCTTCGTTTGCCGTCACCACCGTTCGTCGATCATCGATAGACGGTGTAGTTTCGGTCAGACCGAAAGAAGATCGAGGGGGCGGCTGTGAGTGGTACAACGGGGCGGTCGCACGCCGCTGGTTGCCGATTACGAGTCGGTGGAGGTGCTGACGTTCACCTCGGACGTCGACTCGGCAGTGTTGGTCTGGACGACAGTCTCGGAATCCCCGCTGACGGAACTCGACGTTGATTGGGTCGTCTGGCTGGTACTCGTCTCGCTTTCGACGGTGGTCTCCTGATCGACGATCGTGCCGTCGTCGACGGTGACGGTCTGGTTGACGCTGGTTCCGTCATCCAGCGAGAACGTTTGACTGACGGTGGAGTCGTCCTCAACGGCGATTTGCCGATCGACGACCGTCTCGCCGTCGACGGTGACCGTGTAGTTGACAGTGGTTTCGCTCTCGGAGCTGGAGCCTCGGTCGTCGTCGGTATCGTCGAAGAACGCTCCCCCAACGACGGTCGTCGTAACGACCGCGAGACCAGCGAGCAGTACCGCCGTGATCAGGAGGAGTGGTCCGTCTCGTACGTTCATGTTCGGGTCGGACGATCACTGAGCCGCGTAAAAATCGGTGCGATCGTTTCAGTGTCATCGGAGACACCTGAACGAAACCCGGCTACGGCAGTCGACTACAAGCCAGTCTGAAGGCCGAAGATACCAGACGGTATACGAACTGTTCACTGATGTAGTCGTATTGGATTGCAAGAACGGTGCCGATCGGCACAGCGCCGCCGCTCCCGGGACGATCAGTAAAAAATCGTGGAAGTGGCTAGTTCGAGCGTCTATTCGCGTCGCAGTGCGAGCAGCGCTGCACCGAGCAGCGAGACAGCCGTCACCCCGACACCGAAGCCAGGGAGCGAGCTATCGCCCGAGTTCTCGTCGGAGTCGTCGGTATCCTGCTCGTTAGTGGAACTACCGTCGGCGTCCTGTTCGTCGCTGGAACTATCGTCGTCGCCCGTATCGCTGCTCCCGGTGGAGTCTTCCTCGTTCTCCGAGGAATCCTCCTTGTCGTCGCCCGCGTCGCTGTTCTCCGTGGAGTCCTCCGTCTCGCTGTCCGAGGAACTCTCCTCGTCGCTCTGTTGTTCGGACTGATCGTCGCCGCCCGAACTTGCTTCGTTGGTGGCCTCGGCGATCCCTTCTTGGATGTTTTCGTTGTACTGCTGGCTCGTCTGGAACGCGTTGGACTCGCCGTCGTTCGTGGCGTACGCGACCGCCGCGCTCTGGTGGTTGAAGTTCAGCTGGTCGATCAGCTGGGTCTGCTCGATCTCCGCCCAGGCGCTCTGGTCGACGGTCTCGTCGCCGGCGTCGAGCTGGATCGCCCAGCCGGGACGCTCGGACGTCTCGGCGCCCGAGATGATCAGCGAGGTGGTCCGTGAGTGGAGGTTCGCGGCCTCGACCTCGGCGGCCTGCACGTTCACGTTCTGCTGGAAGCTACTCTGGAAGGCCTGCGCGCTGCTGTTCTCGATCGCGATCGCGAGCGCGAGGTTCTGGTTGTTGATGTTGCGCTGCGTGACGTCCTGGTGCTGCTTGATCTTCGCGACCGACTCCTGGGTCGTCAGAGTCGTCCCGCCGCTGTTCTGCTCGACGCTCTCCGTAGACGTGCCGGACGCGTTGGCCGCCTCGCCCTCCGAGCCGTTCTCGGTAGCGTTCGCGCTTCCGTCGTCAGAGACGTTCGGCGCGGCCGCGGCCATCGACATGCCGGAGATGCCGAGGATGCCGGTCTGCACGTTGGTTGCCGAGCTGAAGGCGACCTGGCTGTTGGAGTTGTACTGGTAACTCTTCTGGACCGCCAGCGCCTCGCTGTTTTCGCCCACGGCGATGGCGACCGCCAGACCTTGGATGTTGACGTTCACCTGCGTGACGTCCTGTTCCTGTTCGACGTCGGAATCGGCTTCCTGCTCACCGTCGCCGCCGCCCGCGTCGACATTAGTCGCGTCTGCCTCCGCGTACTGCGTGTTGGAGTTTCGCTGCTCGGCTTCCTGGTAGGCCGTCGCGGTGCTGTTGTCGACCGCGAGCGCGATCGCGGCACTCTGGTTGTTGAAGTTCAGCTGGTCGACCTCCTGCGACTGGATGACCTCGGCTTCGGAGTACTGCGAGCTCTGGTCCTCGTCGTCGTCGGAGCCGTCCTCGACGACCATCCCGGAGAAGCCGCCGGACGCGTTCTCTCCGCCCGCGAAGATGACGTTGACCTGCTCGACGTTACTGAGCGAGGTCGTCTCGACGACCTCGTTGCTCGCTTCGGCGACGGCGATCTGCCGATTGTCGTTCGCCTGTTCGTTCTGCTGGATGGCGTTGGCCTGGCCGCCGTTGATCGAGATCGCGACGGCCTGCCCCTGCTGGTTGACGTTCAACTGATCGACGTCCTGATACTGAACGACGGTCGAGTCTGCCACCTGCGCACCGTCGCCGTTTTTGAACTCGTCGACCCACTGGTCGAGGTCCTCCGAGGCAGTGTCGGCGCCGAACACCAGATAGACCGACTGTTCGGCGTCCGTTTGTTCGTCTTCGCCACCGATCGACGCGTCGCCGAGTGCGACCCCGCTCGTTGCGGTCGCGAGCAGGACGAGCCCGACGAGCAACACGTTCATTGCGTTCGATTTCCGTATCATGTTAGTCTCGTCGCCCCAGGAAGCCCTGGCGGACGACTTGAGCGGAGAGATAGCGAATTAACCCTTTGTTATTGAGCGTTTGCTACGTGATGGACGACAGTAGATGAAGACATACGAAACGGATAGTAACGTTTTGTTACGACAATAGTATCGCAGGCAGCATTTACCGGCCGTTCAAAGCGTCGACGGGAACACGAAACAGCGCGTAAGCACCGGCTACGAGAGGCTTCCGCGAGAATCAGGAAAACGTACTTCGGGGCCGGCATGGATCGTGGGCACGTATGTCTCACGACCTGCTCATGATCGTCGGCGACTACGTGGAAGACTGGGAAGTGATCGTTCCGTATCAGGCGCTGCAGGCGGTCGGCCACGAGGTCGATGCGGTCTGCCCGGACAAGGAAGCGGGCGACACCGTCGCCACGGCAGTCCACGACTTCACGGGTGAACAAACCTACAGCGAGAAGCCGGGCCACACGTTCGAGCTGTCGGCGACGTTCGACGACGTCGACGCCGAATCGTACGACGGCCTGGTGATTCCCGGCGGGCGCGCGCCGGAGTACCTGCGCACGTACGACGAGGTGATCGAGTGCGTGCAGCACTTCTTCGAGGAGGACAAGCCCGTCGCGGCGCTCTGTCACGCGCCCCAGTTGCTCAACGCGGCCGGGGTGCTGGAGGGCCGGGCGCTGACGTCGTATCCCGCAGTGAGAGCCGAAGTCGAGTCCGGCGGCGGCGAGTGGCACGACGGCGTCACGGTCGACGGGAACCTCGTCACCGGCCGGGTGTTCACCGACCACGTCGAGTGGATCTCGGAGTTCCTCGACGTGCTCGGAACGGACGTCCAGCACGGCGAGCCGATGCCAGCCAGCGACGACTGAGCGGCACAGCCGATCGATCCGCGGCGTCGCCGCGACTGGCGGCGCTGACGCCGCCGCGGCGCCTCAGTCGTCCGCCGGAACCGGCTCGCCGGCCAGCACGCCGCGGTACCGCTCACCGGCGTCGTCGCGTGCCGCGATGGCGTCCCGAATCGTCGGCGAGAGCCAGTCGTCGCCGGGCGCCGGTTCGCCCGCGAAGGCGTCGGTCCGTAGATTTTCGGGAAGGAATCGCTCGTACACCGGCAGGCGCTCGCGGAGCGGGACGTCGCCGTGGTCGGCGACGGCTTCCAGTTCGCGCAGCGCGGGCCACTCGTAGTCGGGGTTGATGTAGTCGTCGGTGATCGGCGAGACGCCGCCCAGATCGTCGATCCCGCAGTCGACCAGTTCGCGTGCCGGCGCGAGGTTCGGCGGCACCTGCACCGAGACCTCCTCGGGGAGCGCCGCTCGGGCCATCGCGACGACCCGGCGCATCGCGTCGAGCCCCGGAGATCCGCCGCTCCAGCGCTCGTTCTCGACGACGGGCTGGACGATCACCTCCTGAATATGCCCGTAGCGCTCGTGCATGTCGCGAATCGCCAGCAGGCTCTCGGCCCGATCTCGCCAGTCCTCGCCGAGGCCGACGAGAATCCCCGTCGTAAAGGGGACCGACAGTTCGCCGGCGTTCCGGATCGTGTTGAGCCGCTGGCCAGGGTTCTTCCGGCGCCGCCCGGCGTGGGCGTCGACGTCCGCGGTGGTCTCCAGCATCACGCCCATGCTGGCGTTGGCGTCCGCCACGGTTTCCATCTGCTCGTAGGTCTGGTCGCCGGGATTGCTGTGTGGCAGCAGCCCCTCGTCGAGGGCGATCTCGCAAACCTCGCGGAGATACTCGTGGATCGAGTCGTGGCCCCACTCGTCCAACTGGGCGTGGATCCGTTCGTAGCGGTCGTCCGGGTCGTCACCGAAGGTAAACAGCGCTTCCGTACAGCCCGCGTCGGCGCCCATCCTGAGCGTCTCGCGGACTTCGTCGGTGCTCATCAGCGTGGCCTCGCCCGGCGGGTCGAAGTAGGTGCAGTAGGTGCAGGTGTACCGGCACGCGGTCGTCAGCGGGACGAACACGTTGCGCGCGAAGGACAGTTCTGGGGCCGGATCGACGTCGGCGGGCCCGACGTCGAGCAGCGACGCCACGTCAGACTCGTCGATCGTCACGTCGACGCCGTACTCGTCGGCCCCCGGAATCATCATCGGAAGGAGTGCGCGCTCCCCGATAAAGGTTCGAGTTCGGCATCGGGACGCCGCTGACGCATCGGCGTCGGAACGTCTCCGGGCGGGTCAGGGCGAGCGCGTCACGTCCGCCCGACCGCCCTCGACGACCAGTTCGAATCCGGCGTCGCGAAGCCACGCCGTCGCGCGGCCGTCGCCGTGCAACAGCAACTCGACCAGATCCGCGCGCTCGTCGACGTCGGTCGACAGCCGGTGGGAGTCGGCGACCGCGACGTCGGCGTCGATTTCCTCGGCGATCCGTCGGTGGTCGCGGTAGGAGAGTCCGTGGTAGTCGACGCGAAACTCGGGGTGGCGGACGACGAGCGCGTTCGTCCCGCCGCCTCGCCCCGGTACGATCGCCACGTCGCCCTCACTCGCGAACAGACCGGCGAGCGCGTCGTCCGTCGCGAGCGCGAGATCGGCCATCACGACGGCGACGGGCGACTCGGGAACAGCGTCCGCGAGAACGTCGTTGACCGCGGGCGTCAGCGCCCGATCGTCGACCCGGACCGGCGCGTCGACGTCGATCGGCGCCGTCGAGAGCACCGTCGGCTCGCCGCCGGCCGCGCGGACAGCCGCCAGCACGTCGGCGAGCATCGCGCGGGCCAGCGCCGAGCGCTCGCGCTCGTCGAGCAGGTCGGCGAGGCGAGTCTTCGGGCGCTCGGCGTCGAACGGGACGAGGACGCGCATGCCCTCGCTTCGGCGGGTGGGAAAAAGGGAGTTCCGGAGTTACCCGAGCTTGTCGTAGTCGTCGCCCTGGCGCTGATAGAGCAGGTAGCCGATCCCGCCGAGCACGAGCAGCGCGACGAGCCCGGCGCCGCCGTACAGCAGCATGCTGCGCGTCTGGGCGCTGGACTCGGAGCTTTCGGCCTCGGACGCCGCGTCCTCGGCGTTCTGGACGGCGCGATCGAAGTCGCCGTTCTCGTAGAAGCCGACGGCGTTGTCCAGGGCGTCCTGGGCGCTGGAGACGTCCGCGCCGTTGCTTTCGGCGGTCTCGATCGCGGACTCGGCGTCCTCGATTGCGTTGCGAGCCTCCTTGCTGTTCGCGGTGTAGTGGTGGGCGTCGTAGCTGTCGATCGTGGTGGTGCCGCCGCCCGATCGGACCTCGGTGAACTCGGTCACGGTGAACCGTTCCTCGGGGTCGTAGCTCCACTCGCCGACCTCGGGGGCGGTGCCGGTGACGGTCACTTCGATCTCGTCCATGTCCTCGCTGGAGCTGACCGCATACTCGAAGGACTCGCCGCCGTAGTTCTGCGAGTCTGCGACCTGATCACCGTCGACGCCGTAGGCCGTCACCGTCCAGCTGGCGTTGGTCAGATTCGTCTCGCCCTGAAGGCCCCACTCGGAGGGAGTGTTGCCGGCGTACAGATCCGACAGCGTGTAGGTGACGCTCACTTCCTCTCCGACTTCCGCTTCCTGGGGAACGCCGTCGGCGTCGACGGACGCAACGGCTGCCGCCGGGGAGACCGCGGCGACCGCGACCGCCAGAACGAGCAGCAGCGTCCCGAGCTTAGAATAGTGGTTCGAGTTCATCGTCGTCATCTTCGACTAACGTCTCTAAATTATCGTCGCTTTCCTGGCGGATCTCCTCGATGTTGTCCTGGGCCTCGATGGCGACCTGCTGGAGCTCTTTGATGCGGGGGACGTTGGTGACGCCCGACAGCAGGATCACGCTGGCGACGAAGTTCGAGTCCGGCACCGGGTAGTCGCCGCCGCGGACTTCCATGCTGCCGGTCTGCTCCTCGAGCCACTTCCGCCCGCGCTCTATTCCCTTGCGGTTGAGGTGCTGGGGCGGACCGCTCAGAACCAGCAGGGCGCGTTCGGCGCCGTCGATCTCGCAGGGTAGCGTGAGCCGTCCGAGCGCGGCCTTCCGCACGAGGCTGGTGATCCGGTTGGTCGTGTGGGCGGTGTCGACCTGGTCGTCCTCGCCGCCGGTGAACCGGGAGAGCAGCCCGTTGTCGTCGTCCGTCTCGACTTCTTCGCGGGCGTAACCGACCGTCGAGACGCCGCCGCCCGACAGCGTGTTGATGATCTCCGAGGAGTCGACGACGCTCTCGGCGACCTCGTCGCCCTGACCGACCTCGCCGGCGCCAAAGAGGATGCCAAAGCGCCTGACGATCTCGTCGTTGATCTCCTCGTAGCCGCTCTCGACGGACTCGCCGGACTGTCGCCAGGAGTCGTTGTCGAACACGAGCAGGTTGTCGACCTCCCGAACGAACGTCTGGAACGACCGGGCGGCGTTGAGCGTGTAGATCCCGCCCTCGTCGCTGCCGGGCAGCACGCCCAGCCCGTAGACGGGTTCGGTGTAGATCCGCTTGAGATGTTTCGCGATGACGGGGGCGCCGCCGCTGCCGGTGCCGCCGCCCATCCCCGCGACGATCAGGAAGGCGTCGACCTCGTGGACCGGGATCCCGTCGATGGCACCCTGGACCTCGTCGATGTCTTCCTCGGCGATCTCGGCGCCGAGCTCGTTGTCGGCGCCGACGCCGTGTCCCTTCACGCGGGACTGTCCGATGAGGACGCGATTCTCCTGGGGCACTTTCTCCAGCCCCATCAGGTCCGCTTTGGCGGTGTTAACCGCTACCGCGGACCGGACGATCCCGCTGTGGGTGCGCTCGTCGTACTCCAAGAATTTGTCGACGATTTTCCCACCCGCCTGTCCGAAGCCGATCATCGCCAGTTTCATTGTTGGTATCCGGGTCTCCGTTGGCATGAGAACAGAGTCATTAAGGATATAAGCCTTGTGATGGGGGTGGTGAATGGCAACCGATACGCAACTACGAATCGCACGACTGCGTCGAGGTGTTTGGGTTATCCCGGTTCGTCGGACAGGTTACTTTAGTGGAGACAGATGTGCCATATAAAACAGGAACTCGCCCCCGTCTTAAGTGGGAACCGACGAACCACCCCGCAACGGCGTGATCGGCGCCTCGAAACGCGCGTCCCAGAGGAGGTACGCGCTACGGGGAGCGGCCGATCACGACAGACCGAGATACTTCGCGAGCGTGGTGAGTTCGTCCGCATCGACGCCGAAGGCTGCGACATCGTTCTCGACGACCGTGTTGTCGATCCGTAGCGAACGTGCCTGGTCGGGACCCATCGGAACGAACGGCAGCGGGCCGGCGGCGGTCAGCCCGATTTTCGCGAGCGCCATCGGCACCGGAAGCACGCGAACCGATTTCCCCTCGGCGCGGTAGGCGAGATGGGTCACGTCGGCCAACGTCAGCACCTCGGGACCGCCGATCTCGTAGACTTCGCCGGCGCGGTCCTCGTCGATCGCGCAGTCGGCCAGCATCGGCGCGAGATCACCGACCCAGATCGGCTGGAAGCGGGTCTTCCCGCCGCCCGGCAGTCCGGTGACGTACGGCGTCGTCAGCGCCTTCGTGAACCCGACGAACTCGCCGCCCTCGCCGAACACGACGGATGGACGGACGATCACCCAGTCCATCGGCGCGTCCCGGACGACCTGCTCGGCCTGCCCCTTGGTCCGGAGGTAGGCGGTCGAGCCGTCGGGATCGGCGCCGAGCGCGCTCATCTGGACGAGCCGGTCGACGTCGTGTTCCTCCGCGGCGTCGACGACGTTCTGGGTTCCGCCGAGGTGGACCGCTTCGTGGCTCGCGCCGCCGGAGGGCTTGAACAGCGGCGACAACGCGACCAGATTGACGACGACGTCCTGGCCCTCGAAGGCGCCCTCGATCGAGTCGTACGCCGTCACGTCGCCGGCAACCGAGTCGACGCCGTCGGGTAACTCCGCGTCGCCGGGGTCCCGCGAGAGCGCCGTGACGTCGTGCCCGCGGTCGTGCAGTTCGACGCAGAGATTCTGGCCGATGAAGCCCGTACCGCCGACGACGAGAACGTTCATAGTTCAAAGATATGCTCGAACGAGTATAAAGGTGAGCCAGCCGGCCGAACCGTGGGCGAACGGCAGCTGACGGGACAGCAGCGCCACGGCAGGATGGCGTCGGGTGGGGGTGATGGTGGCCGTCGTCGTATCGGCAACGGTGGCGTCAACGGCGTCGGCAACAGTGACGTCGACGCACCGGCGATGACGGCATCGACGCACCGGCAACGACGGCGTCGACGCGTCCGAAACGGCATCAGCCGGCACAGCAAGGGAGATCGGTCGCCTCCGACAGACAGTTGATCCGGGGGCCGAAAGTCGGTGGTATGCTGCTCACGCTCGAAGGGATCGACGGCAGCGGGAAGACGACCGTCTGGGAGGCCCTGCACGACGTCTATCCCGACGCCGTGTTCACTCGCGAGCCAACGAACACGTGGTACGGGGAAGCGGTCCAGCGGTCGATCGACGACGACGACGCCGACCCGCTGGCGGAACTCTTCTTGTACACCGCCGACCACGCCGCCCACCTCGCCGAGACGGTCCGGCCCGCGCTCGACCGGGGCGAGCTGGTGATCTCGGACCGCTACTCCGACTCCCGGTACGCCTACCAGGGCGCGACGCTCGACGGGACGGTACCGAACGCGATGGACTACGTGCGAGGCATCCACGAGCCGTTCACCAGGCCGCCCGACTACACGATCTATCTCGACGTCGACGCCGAGACGGCCGCCCGCCGCAGCGGAAAGACCAACAAGTTCGAACAGGACTCGTATCTCGCACGCGTCCGCGAGAACTACGACCGACTGATCGACGCCGACCCCGACCGGTTCGTACGAGTCGACGCCACCGAATCGCCGGAAGCGGTGCTCGAACGCGTCGAGAACGCTGTCGCCGAGATCCTGTCCGACGAGGCCAGCGACGCCTCGTAAGACGCCCGAAATCTAACGTTCCCCAATTACTACGATATACATTCGTGCGAACGGTGCGTTCTATGAATAATTTATCCGAAACTTTTACTTTCCGTTTGAGAGGAATATAGCGTAACGAACTGTCTGGAGGGACCATCGCAGCCGGTCGACGCGGAGCGAGGGAGGACGGCAATCGAACGTCCGATCGCGACCGGCGTTCGACGCGCGAACGAACCCGACAGTCACTCACCCACACCAATGGATTCGACAGACGACACCACCGAGAACGGATCGAGCACGACGGACAGCGAAGAAGACCTTCCCACCGAGGTACCGGAGGATTCGGTGCTGTACAACGACGAGGAAGGCGACGAGGCGAGCGAAGCACGGGACGACGGCGGCTCGTCGATCAGCCGCCGCGCGGCGCTGGGCGGACTGGGCGTCGGCGCTCTCGCCGTCGGCGGCGGGCTGGTGTTCAGCGGCGCCCTCGGCGGGTCCTCGGACGACGGGTCCGGTGACGACCCCGAGAGTTCGACGCCCGCGTCCGACGAGCAGTCCACCGACGAGGGGAACGGCGACGAAGGAAGCAGCGAAGAGGGTGCGGAGAGCCGCGACCCGGCGATGACGTTCGACAATCAGGCGTTCAAGGGCAACGGCGTAAATATCTCTGCGACGACGCCCGGCGAGTACGCGGTGCTCGTGACCTACGGCGAGGACGGCGACAGCGTCGTCGCCGGGACCGCCGAGGCGAACGACCTCGACGACGAGGCCGTCGCCGTCCGTTTCGAAGAGACCAGCGGCATCCCCGGCACCCACACGGCCCACCTCGTCGAAGGCGACACCAGCGGATACGAGGCGGGCGACGCGCTCACCGCCGAGACGATCGGCAACGCGGTCGTCTCCGACGCCGCGTTCGTCTCCGGTGAGGGCGACGACGCCGAGACCGGCGTCACGTTCGCCGATCAGGCGCTCGAAAACGGCGGCGTCAGCATGGAACTCACCACGCCCGACGACCACTTCGTCATCCTGACCTACGACCACGACGGGCAACCCATCGTCGCCGGCGGCGACGACACGAGTAACCTCGACGCCGAGACGCGCGCGGTCGACATCGTGGACCGCGACGGCGTCCCCGGCGAGCACACGGCCCACCTCCTCGCGAACGCCGACGGCAGCCAGTTCTACGTTCCGGGCGACGAGCTGTCGGAGGCCACCGCCGACGTGGTGACGGCCTCTGCCACGGCAACCGTCTCCGAGCCCGCCGTCGACCCCGCGGTGGCGATCTCGTTCGAGGACCAGTCGCTCGACGACGGATCGGTGACGCTGACGGCGACCGCGCCAGACGCGCACTTCGTCCTCGTCACCTACCGGAGCGGCGACGACCGAATCGTCGCGGGCGCCGACACCGTGAGCGGCCTCGACGGCGAGTCGGTCACCGTCGACCTCGACGACGACGGCGGCGTGGGCGGACTCCACACCGCCTACGTGGTCGCGAACGACGACGGCAGCCAGGTCTATCAGGCCGGCGACGTCGCCTCCCAATCGACGGTCGGCGCCGCCAAAGTGGCCTCGACCGCGGACGTCAGCGAGTGAGGACGCCGGCCGGAGCACACCCGACGAGCGGGCTCACGAAGGGTGCTGGTGACTGATCCGCTCGGCGATCACGCCGGGCACCGGCGTCCCGCAGTCCGTGCACTTCCAGGTCGAGGACACGGTTCCCCGCTCCCTGTCGAGATCCTGCTTGTAGCGCAGCGTCGCGCCGCAGATACAGCGGTGGGTCGCTCCCATACTCGACGGGAGGCGTCGCAGCAGCAAAAGCGGCGCCCCACGGTACCGACCGGCTGCGATCGCCGCAGTGCTGTGACCAGCCGCGATCGACGTCGACGACGCCGATGCGCAACACTGGTTATCCGGAGCCGTCTACGACGACGCGAATGACCGTCATCGGGATCGACGACACCGACTCCCGCGAGCGCGGGATGTGCACGACCTACGCCGCCAGTCGCCTCGCTCGCCGGATCGAGGCCGCGGACGGCGGCGTCGAGCGCGTCCTGCTCGTGCGCCTGAACCCCGCCGTCGAGCACAAGACGCGGGGCAACGCCGCGCTGGCGGTCCACACCGATATCGATCCCGCGTGCGGCTTCGAGCTCGCCAGAGATCTGATCGCCGACAGCGCGGAGGTCGACGACCCGCGGACGAACCCCGGGCTGGTCGTCGCCGACCAGGATCCGGAGAACGCGCCCGACGCCGTCGCCGAGTTCGCCCGCGAGGCCGTGCGGGATCACCACGAGATCGCCGACGCCGAGGCGCTGATCGAGCGAGCGGGCTACGAGAGCGCGGGCTGGAAGAACGCGCGCGGGAAGATCGGCGCCCTCGCCGCGATCGGCGCCTGGGCGGCCCTCGACGAGTGGACCTACGAGTACGTCAGCTACCGCGAGGCCGAGCGCCGCGGGACGCCGCGCGACGTCGACCTCGACTCGGCGTTCGCTGCCGCCGACGAACAGTACCCCGTGGCGTGGGACACCGTCGACCGCGTCGAGGGCCAGGCCGTCTGCGTTCCCCGCGCCCCGGGGCCGATTCTCCACGGGATCCGCGGCGACGACGCCGATGCCGTGCGAGCGGTCGCGGCCGGCATCGAGAGCGAATCGGTCGAGTCGTCCCAACTGTTCGTCACCAACCAGGGCACCGACGCGCACCTGCGCGACGCCGCTCTCGGGGCGGTCGAGGACGGCCGATCCTACCGCGTCGACGGGACGGTCGTCGAGCCGCCCGAAACGCGAGAGGGCGGACACGTCTTCCTGAGAATTGCCGGCGACGACGCAGTCGCCGACTGCGCCGAAAGCGACGCCGACGCCCGTCTCGACTGCGCGGCGTTCGAGCCGACCAAGCGCTTCCGCGATCGGGTGCGCGCGCTCCGGGTCGGCGACCGGATCACCGCCTGCGGCGAGATCGGCGACGAGACGCTCAAGTTAGAGAAGTTCGCGGTTCGAGAGCTGAACGACGTCGAACTCGCGACGCCGGACTGCCCCGACTGCGGCCGGTCGATGGAGAGCGCCGGCGCCGATCAGGGGTACCGCTGTCGGGACTGCGGGACGAGTCACGGAGGAAAGGTCGAGCGTCGGATCGACCGCGATCTCGAAGACGGGTGGTACGAGGTGCCGCCCTGTGCGCGGCGTCACGTCGCGAAACCGCTGGTTCGGGGCGGCTTCGATGCGCCGATCCACCCCGAGCGGTGATTGTCGGCGGCGATCAGCCGTTCGGCGGCCAGCCGCTCGGCGGTCGACAGTTCACGACGACGCCGACGCCGACGCGGCGTCGCGGCGCCGGATCCCGAGACGCCAGGCGAGGCCGACGAACGCGGTTCCGAGCAGCGCGACGCTGTCTGGCGTGACGCCGATCACCGCGAGCGCGACCGCGCCGATCCCGGTTGCGATTCCGAACGCGGCGGTCGCGGCGTCGTCGACCAGCGCGAGCGCGTAGTAGGTACCCGCGACGTAGGCGGCTCCCAGCGCCGCACCGGCGACGACGTCGACGAGGTAGTGGACGCCGAGCACGACCCGAGTCGCACAGACCAGCGTCACGATCGCGGCGGCGACGCCGTAGCGCCATCGGCGCGTCCGGATCGAGAGGCGCTGGGCGAGCAGTCCGTAGACGACCGTCGAGGTGACGGCGTGGCCGCTCGGGAACCCGTAGCTGCTGGCGGTGCCGGTCGCGACGTACAGCGGCTGGAGGACGCCGGGGAACTGGTCCGGCCGGGCCAGCCGAGTCGGCGGACGGGGGAGCGTAAAGGCGTACTTCAGCGCGAAGGCGAGTCCCAGCGCGCCGATCGTCAGGCCCGCGATCGTCGCGACGGCGTCCCGATCGACGACCTCGTCGTCCGCGTACCAGTGGAGCCCGACCAGCAGGGCGCCGACGAACCACACGTCGCCCAGCTGCGTCGCCAGCGCCGCGAGGAGGGCGACGGCGTCGGGGAGCACGGATTCGATCGCGTCGAACGCGCCGATGCCTCTGCTCATCGAACGGCCGTACACGGCGATCACACAAAGGTCCCGCGGCTACGGATGGGAAGACGGGCAGCCAGCGAATCAGAGCGTCTTCATCCCGCTGCCGGTCAGCGGGACGACGACGTCGTCGCCGGGCGCGACGACACCGCGGCTGCGATACTCGCGCAGCGCCGCGGTTGCGACGGCGCTGGTCGGCTCGACGTAGAAGCCCGCGCGGTGAAGCCGATCGAGTTCGCCCTCGACCGCGTCGCCGTCGATCGCGATCGCGTCGCCGCCGGAGTCGGCGATCGCGTCGAACAGCTGCTGTTCGCGGGCGGGCTCGGTGATCTGAATCCCGTCGGCGATCTCGTTGGACGGGACGTCTTCCGACGACTCCAAGGCAGTCGTCAGCCGGTTGTCGGGCTCGTCCTCGTCGTCGGCGTGGAGTTCGGCCGCGATCGGTGCGTAGCCGGCGGCCTGGCCGGCCAGAAGGCGGGGGATCCGATCGGTGTAGCCGGCCTCGCGCAGCGCGCGAAAGCCGCGGTAGGCACCCAGGAACAGCGTGCCGTGACCCAGCGGGAGCACGACGGCGTCCGGCACCGACCAGTCCCGCTGGGCGGCGATCTCGTAGGCCAGCGTCGCCGTCCCGGCGTAGAATGCGGGATTCCAGGCGTGGCTGGCGTACCAGACGTCCTCGTCGTCGGCCGCGTCGAGGCAAGCCGCCGTGACTGCCTCGCGGTCGCCCTCGATCCGGATCGGGCGGGCGCCCGTGCGCTGGATGGCGACCAGCTTGGACTGCTTGACGTCGTCGGGGACGTACACGTCGGCGTCAATGCCGGCGCGGGCGGCGTAGGTCGCGATCGCGGCTCCGGCGTTGCCCGAGGAGTCCTCGACGACCGTGTCGACGCCGAGTGCAGCCGCCCGCGAGAGCGTCGTCGTCGCGCCGCGATCCTTGAAGCTACCCGATGGGAACAGATACTCCAGTTTGAACTGCGCGTCCCAGTCGTCGGCCTCGACCAGCGGCGTGAAGCCCTCGCCCAGCGTCACCAGCGGCGCTTCGGGGAGAAACGACTGGAACGCCCACAGGCCCAGATCGCGGTCGAGCGCCTTCGGCGCCGGGGCGGAGCCGCGATCGGGGAGCGAGGGCTCGGCGTAGTCGAGCGGGTGACCGCAGTCACAGCGCCACGGCTCGTCGGGGCTCGCCGCGTAGGTGCGCCCGCAGTCGCGACAGTACAGATCGGCGACCATCAGTAGGTATCGACGTTCGTTCCGACCGAGCAGACGTACTCGCCGGTCGCCACCTGCGGGAGCCGTCGAGTGCGCCAGAACACGCCGTCGCTGTCGGCGGTCACCGCTTCCTTCTCGGTGCCGAACACGTCCGTCACGGTAAACAGCGTATCGCCCCCCGAGACGCGCTCGCCGAGGTCGACCTGAAAGTCGACGAGGCCGCCGGCGGGCGCGCCGTACTGCTCGAAGCCGGAGGCGCGGACCTGCGCCTCGATCTCGGATTGGCCGTCGAGGAAGCCGTACTCCCGCAGCACGTTGAACACGCCCTGCACGCCGAGTTCGATGCTGTGCTCGTCCCAGCCGACCGCGCCGCCCAGCTCGGGATCGATCGTCGGGACGCCCTCGTCGGGCGCCGCGCGGGCGAGCTGGCCGTCCGGACCCTTCTGGTCGAGGATGTAGCCGCAGCCGAACGTCTTGGCGAGTTCGAGACACTCGCGGTGGAGCCGGTGGCGCGAGCCACAGCGCACCCGCGTCTCGTCGATCATCCGGCTGGTCGACCCCTGGTGGAGGTCGATCACCAGGTCGGCCGAGACCGCGGCGTCGAACGTCGCCTTCGCGATGCGCTCGCTCGACGTCCCGTTCTCGTCGCCCGGGTACGCGCGGTTCATCTTCGTGTCGTCGATCGGGTTGCGGTGCTCCGCGACCTGGAAGGCGTGATAGTTGACGATGCCGACGATCAGGATCTCGCCCGCCAGCTCCGCGGGGTCGAGCTGTGGCACCACCCGGCGGACGACGCCGACGCCGTTGAGCTCGTCGCCGTCGCTGGCCGCCTGCACGTAGAGGCGTTTGCCCTCGCGAGCGCCGTTGATCACGGCGACCGGAAGCCCGACCGAGCTGCCATCTCGGCTCTCGCCGACCTGCAGCCGCCCGGTGTCCATCTCACCGGGGGCCGCAGTGGCCGTTCCCAGCGTTGTCATACCCCTACTGGACGGGCCCACGCTCTTTAGCGGTTCGGTCTCCGGGGCCGATTGTGCACGACCGGAGCCGCGGGAGGATCGCTGGGTGCCGAACGTATTTGATCCTCGCATCCGCACGTCCGAGCAAATGGCGACCGAACCGGCCGACGGCGAGGAGCCCGACGCGTTCGACCCGTTCCGGCAGTTCCTCGCGCTCGAACGGGACGTGCTCGTGCTCTCGGTGGCGATGTTCGCGTTCTCGCTCGGGTTCCAGATGACCAGCCGGTTCCTCCCCGAGTACCTCGTCGCGCTGGGCGGGGGCGGCCTCGTCGTCGGCGCCTACACCACCGTCGGCAACGCCATCTCGGCGGTCTACCCCTATCCCGGCGGGGCGGTCTCCGACCGGATCGGCTCGCGGTACGCGCTCACCGTTTTCGGACTGCTCTCGACGGTCGGCTTCGCGCTGTGGCTCGTCGCGCCCCAACTCGGCGCGATCTCGCTGTTCGGCGCGACGATCCCGGCGTGGATCTGGATCTTCGTCGGGCTCTTTCTCGCGCAGGCCTGGAAGTCGTTCGGGCTGGGCGCGACCTTTGCGGTCGTCAAGCAGGCGACCGCCCCCTCGAAGCTCGCGGCGGGCTTCGCCAGCACCGAGACGTTCCGGCGGACGGCGTTTCTGATCGGTCCGGTGCTGGCCGCGGCGCTGCTCGGCCTCCACCCCGATTTTACCGTGAGCTTCCAGTACGTACTCGGCGTCGCCGTCCTCTTCGGCGTCCTCGGGACGCTCGCACAGCACTTCCTCTACGACGCCGGCGAAGACTCGATCGGCGGGACCTTCGAGGGCGTCGACCGGATCCGCGCGGATCTCCGGGAGATGCCCGACGAGCTGCGGCCGCTGCTGGTCGGGGACACGCTCGTTCGGTTCGCCAACGGAATGGTGTACGCCTTCTTCATCCTCGTGGTGACGCGGTTTCTCGACGTCGGTCTCGCGACGACGCTGTCGACGCCGCTGGGAACGTGGGCGATCGATCTCTCGCCGGCCGCCTTCTTCGGCTACCTGCTGGGCGTCGAGATGGCCGTCGCGCTGCTGGTGATGGTGCCGGCCGCGAAAGTCGCCGAGCGCGTCGGGCTCAAGCCCGTCGTCGCGACCGGCTTTCTGGTGTACGCCGTCTTCCCCGCGATGCTGATCGCCGCACCGGCCAGTCCCGCCGCGCTGATCGCCCTGTTCGCGTTCTCGGGGCTGCGCTTCGCCGGCCTGCCCTCGCACAAGGCGCTGATCGTCGGGCCCGCCGAGCGGGGCGCCGGCGGCCGTGTCACCGGCTCGTACTACCTCCTCCGGAACGTCGTCGTCATTCCGAGCGGGCTGCTCGGCGGCGTTCTCTGGGAGGGACTCCCGAACCCGCTGACCGGAGCGACGCTGTTCGAGGGGAGTCCGACGGTCGCGTTCGGCGTCGCGACCGCGATCGGGCTGGCCGGGACGGCGTACTTCGTGGCGTTCGGCGAGGAGTTCGGCCCATACGCCGACGGGAACGGGACCTGAGAGACGGAACCCCATCCTGTCGCGACGCCGCGGCGACGTCATCCCCTCCGGGAACCCGGTTTCGACGCCACTTTGTGCCGGTGGACCCTACTCGCAGTCGTGCCACGGGACCAGCGCGATGCCGACCGGGAATCAGCGTCGAGCGACGACGCCGCGTTCGGAGCGCCCGCCGAGGAGAGCGCCGACGAATCGGCCGGCTTCGGCGCGACGTCGAGCGAGCGCGTCGAGTACGACGACCCGTCCGGCGGTGACAAGGACCAGCTCGTCGCGTTCGCCCGCGAACTCGGCGTCGAACGCAACGTCAAGTGGGCGGTCGGGCTCGGCGCGGCGTTCGCGGCGCTGCTGTACGTCGTGTTCGTGGTGATCCCGGCCGAGACGACCCAGTCGCCGGTGCTGTACCTGGGACTCGCGTTCGTCGTGTTCTTCGCCACGTCGCTGTCGCTGGCGATGCTCTTCACCGCAGTCTCGGCGTGGCGACGCGCTCGCGAACTGTGAGGGCCGGTCCCGCCCCGGCCAACAGGCCGCAAGCGGACCGGTCACGTATCCGTTCGACCTAGGCATATCGACAGAAATCCCAAGCGTTCGCGCCGTATTCTGGACGCTCGTCCGGGAGTCCGCCGGAAAGCACCGCCCCGAACGGCAATGTTTTTCCCCTACGGTATGAAAGCGTATGCGTATGTCCGACGAGGTCAAGAAAGGGCTCGAGGGCGTCCTCGTCGCGGAGTCAGGACTCAGTCACATCGACGGCGACGTCGGTCGGCTGATCTACCGCGGCTACGCCATCGAAGATCTGGCCCGCGACGCGAGCTACGAAGAGGTGCTGTATCTGCTCTGGCACGGGGAGCTCCCCGACGCCGACGAACTCGACGAGTTCCGCGCGGCGATGGTGAGCGAGCGCTCCGTCGACGACGCCGTACTCCAGACGGTCCGTGACCTCGCCGCCGCCGACGAAGATCCGATGGCGGCGATCCGCACAGCGGTGTCACAGCTCTCGGCGTACGATCCCGAGGGCAGCGGCCACGACGACGAGGATCACGAGGCGATCCTCCGGAAGGGCCGACGCATCACGGCCAAGCTCCCGACAGTCCTGGCCGCGTTCGCCCGCGTCCGGGACGGCGAGGAGCCGATCGAGCCCCGCGACGACCTCGATCACGCGGAGAACTTCCTCTACATGCTCAACGGCGAGGAGCCCGACGACGTCCTCGCCGAGACGTTCGACATGGCGCTCGTGCTCCACGCGGACCACGGGCTCAACGCGTCGACGTTCTCCGCGATGGTCACCGCGAGCACGCTCGCAGACGTCCACAGCGCGGTCACGAGCGCGATCGGCACGCTCAGCGGCGGGCTCCACGGCGGCGCCAACCAGAACGTCATGCGGCTGCTCGAAGAGGTCGACGACGCCGACCAAGATCCCGTCGACTGGGTGAAGCAGGCCCTCGACGAGGGGCGGCGCGTCCCCGGGTTCGGCCACCGCGTCTACGACGTCAAGGACCCCCGCGCGAAGATCCTCGGCTCGAAGTCAGAGGAACTCGGCGAGGCCGCCGGCAACAAGAAGTGGTACGAGATGAGCGTCAAGATCGAGGAGTACATCTCCGAGGAGAAGGGCCTCGCGCCCAACGTCGACTTCTACTCGGCGTCGACGTACTACCAGATGGGCATCCCGATCGACCTCTATACGCCCATCTTCGCGATGAGCCGCGTCGGCGGCTGGGTCGCCCACGTCAGCGAGTACCTCGAGGATAATCGCCTGATCCGCCCGCGGGCCCGCTACGTCGGCCCCGAGGACCAGGAGTTCGTCCCGATCGACGAGCGGTAACCGAATCGCAGCGTCGCTTTTCTTCACTCTCGAGTGGAACGTCCGCACAGTAGGTGTGTGAACTGAATGCTGGCGATCCTGTCAGTTCGAGTAGGAGTCTGGGGTGCCGTACAAGATAGGGTGCGAGTCTTGCACGACGAGGCTGTGTGGAGGGATCCGAAGCAATTGCATACCGTTCGTTCACCCGCGACGTTTCGAATCGGTGGGAGTACGCCCCCGCTGCGGCGGTCACATCGTAGCTAGTGACAGTCCTGCCAGTACCCACGATCGACACCTTTACGCCGACGAGTTGGGCATGTCATCGGGTGGTTCCTCGGCTTCGGTTTTGGTGGTAACCTCGAACTCGAGTCGTCCGTCGAGGACGTGTGTTTGATCGGTTAGCCCCGGTTCGACAAGTTCGAGGGTGCTCTCGACGACGAGTCGGCGGGCGGACTCCGGCCATCGGGTAACCAGGAGTTTGATGTGCACGGTTTCGTCGGCTAGTCCGCCGAACCGGTGGACTTTGACGACCGCGGCCTTGCTGTCCCAGAACACCGACACGGACGGGTGGGATCCGTGGTCGTCCATAAACGGGCCCTGGAGTGCGATCCGAGGCGGGGGCCGCTCACTATCCGGCACCGCAAACCGCTGTGTAAGCGACTGTAGTTCGGTGTCCCAGCCGTGCGAAATCGTCGTGCCGAACTCGCTCGGCGCCGGGGATTCCGGAGGGGCGACGCCCAGTGTGGCGAGGTCGCCCCTGTCCTCACGAAAGACGAGATACTTCATATTCTGGTCGTCGTCGATCTCGACCGTCGGGTCCGTGTGCTCGGTTCGCGATTCGATAAAACTACACCCCGCAGTGATGCTGGAGGCGGCAGTCATGGCGGACGCGAGGAACGCGCGACGGCGCATAGGAATCGATTCTCCTTCAGGGATGTAGATTTTTATGAATTGTGTCTGTATGTTAGATTCGGACGCTCCCCTTCGCGACGTCAGCGCCCGACAGTGTTCTGACTTCGCGCTCTGTCTGTTGCCCGGGTCCCCTCCCAGTTAGTGGATAGATGACAATCCTCTACGGTATATCGTTCGCCTGTGCGTAGCGATGGGGCCTGAACTGCCCTCCTGACGAGCAGGCAACGGCGTCGGTACCTCTGAGCCCCGATCAGATCCCCAGCAGACTCCCGTAGTAGGGGCTGACGAACGCCTCGATCGCCCCGGCGACCAGGAAGACCAGCGCCAGCCCGAGCAGGATCCGGTAGGCGCGAGCGACGGCCGCGGCGAGGTCGGCCCGACCGTTCCGTCCGATCGCCGCGCGGACGCCGACGCCGCCGAGGTGCAGGCCGAGCGCGCCGGCGACGATTAGCCCCGGAATCTCGATGATTCCGTGCGGGGCGACGAACGTCAGCAGCTCGATCGGGTCGACTTCGATCCGGGCGAGCGCACCGAGATAGAGGCCGTTGAACAGCAGCGACGCAAGCGTCGGGACGCCGCCGAGCAAGCCGCCGTACGCCTGTGCGACGCCGACCTGCCAGTTGTTGGCGGCGAGGTTGAGAAACGCGGCCGGCGGGAACCAGCCCCCAAGCCGCGCGGTGATCGACGCGGAGAGGTAGCCGTCCAGTCCGGCAGCGAACCGCCAGCCGGCCAGCCCGCCGAGCGCGAACGTCGCCCCGCTCGCGGCCTGGAGCAGCGGTCGAGCGACGACGAACCGCCGGAGTGCGGCGGCGCCGCGGCGAAACTCGTCGCCCACTCGACCGGGGAGTGTCCCGGTCGCTTTCGGCGACGACGGCATTCGACCGGTCGCGTGCTCGGCGTACAGCGCCGTCTTGACGAACGCGAGCAGCGGGAACACGATCAGCAAGCCGACCAGCGAGCCGACCGACGCGACCCCGGCCGCCGACAGCGCCGTCGAGAGCACGCCGAGAACGATCAGGACGCCGATCGACAGCAGCAGGTAGAGAACGGCATCGACGAGGTTCGCGCGGACGTAGCCGGCGCTGTGCCGGATGCCCGCGAGAGCGCCGACGCCGTCGACGACGACCGCCTGGCGGGCGAACAGAAAGACGAGGCGGACGGCGAGCAGGGCGACCGGAAGTATCGGGACCAGCACCACGGCGAGGAGCACTCCTGCGGAGCCAGCCGTGAGCCCCGCGCCGATCCCGGCGAGCACGACCGCGGCGACCGCGACGATCGAGACGATCTGGAGCACCAGCAGCGCGACGAAGGAGGCTGCGTCGCGAGCGATCCCGTCGACGCCGGCGCGGACCGGATCCCGGCCGCGCAGGACGCCGTACACCGCGTGGACCTGTCCGGCGGCGATCGCGGCGTTGACCAGCAACGTCGCGACGACGATGACCAGCCCTGTGACGGCGAGCACGGCGATCAGCTCCGGCGTCGCGGCTGCTTCGGCGGCGGTCGCGAGCCCCTCCGTCGATTCCGGGTACGACGACGGATCGTCGATCTGTATCGGCCCGACGGCCCGGAGCTCCGCGCGGATCGGCGCGAGATTACCCTGCGAGGAGAGGGTGACGTAGGCCGCCGCGGCGCCGACGAGCCAGACGGTCTGGACGAGTGCGGCCGTCGAGGCGCCGAGCAGGTAGTAGGGGAGAAATCCGGATGGTCGGGAGCGATACCCCTGCGACGCGGCGCTGACGGCGTCGCCGAGTTTCATACGTACAACTTTGCTGGCCGACACTTTAGCGTTGATGTGCACCGGCGTCCGGCGCCGACCGAGGGAATTCACGAGCGCGTCAACTGTCATCATACATCGAACGACGTCCGTCGTTCGGGCGTCTGACGCCGAGTTCACCCCGACGCAGTACTGCGGTTTCACTTCCACTCCGCGTGGACGGGATTTATTACCCTCCGGTCGACTGTTTCAGGTGCACGTCACACGCACCGTGCATCCCCATCCTCCATCCCCCTTCCGTCCGCGAGTTGCGACGCCGACGTGACGACGGGAGCTACCGCCGAAGTCGTGCCCTCGGCAGTAGATAGTTAACGCCCCCGTTCCTACGCGGTCGCATGCTCGAGGCCGACGACGTCGTCGAGGCCCACGACCGGGTCCGCGAGACCTCCCGATGGACGCCGCTGGAGTACTCGCACACGTTTTCGGACATGACCGGCGCAAACGTCCATCTGAAACAGGAGACGTTCCAGCGCACCGGCGCGTTCAAGATCCGGGGCGCGACCAACCGCATCGCGACGCTGCCGCCCGAGGACCGCGACGCGGGGGTCGTGACCGCCAGCGCCGGCAACCACGCGCAGGGCGTCGCGCTGGCGGCGACCCGCGCGGGCGTCGACAGCGTGGTCGTGATGCCGGAAGGCGCACCGATCTCGAAAGTGAAGGCGACGCGGAACTACGGCGCCGAGGTCGAACTCCACGGCGTCGACTACAGCGAGGCCGCCGAGCGCGCCCACGAGATCGAGCGCGAGGACGGTCGGACCTACGTCCACGCGTTCGACGACGAGGCGGTGATGGCGGGCCAGGGGACGATCGGACTGGAGATCGTCGAAGATCTACCCGAGGTCGACACCGTCGTCGTCCCGATCGGCGGCGGCGGCCTCATCTCGGGCATCGCCACGGCGGTCAAGGACTTCGACGACGACGTGCGCGTGATCGGCGTCCAGGCCGAGGGCGCCGCCAGCGCCGCCCAGTCGCTGGAGAAAGGTCAGATCTACGAGCGCGAGTCGGTCGACACGATCGCCGACGGCATCGCGACGCGCCGGGTCGGCGACCGCACGTTCGACGTGATCGAGGAGCGCGTCGACGAGATCGTCACGGTCTCGGACTCGGATATCGCCGTCGCCGTGATCTACCTGCTGGAGCGCTCGAAGACGCTCGTCGAGGGCGCCGGCGCGGTCCCGCTGGCGGCTCTGCTCTCCGAGCGGTTCGACTACGCCGACGACGAGGTGATCGTCCCGGTGCTCTCGGGAGGCAACATCGACCTGAACACGCTCAGCACGGTGATCATGCGCGGCCTCGTCGAGACGGGCCGATACGTCAAGCTGCGAACCGTGCTGAAGGATCGTCCCGGCGCGCTGGAGGATCTGATCGACGTGATCGCGGCCCACAAGGTCAACATCTACGCGATCCAGCACGACCGGACCTCGCGGGACATCGGGATGAACGCCGCCGAGGTCGAACTCGACCTGGAGACGCGAAGCCACGAGCACGTCGCCGAACTCGTCGCGGGCATGCGCGATCGCGGGTACGAGGTCGAACTGCTGGCCTAAACGCTACGACCGCCCGATCATCGACCGAGCGCCGACCGCCGCGCGAGCGGCCCGAACACGTAGGCCAGAAACAGCACTGCAAAGACGGCGAACGCAGCGGCGCCGAGCCAGAATATCGCGCCGCCGAACCGGTCGAGGACGAAGAGGACGTACGGGAGAGTCAGGAGCACAAGGATCGCGTTTAACCGTCGTATGACTCTTGGGTCGCTGCGATAACCGCGGGGATCGGCGTCGCTCATGTGGATGTCCACAACGCGGGGCGACAAATGTTTTTGGCACGACAACTATTTCTCGACGGCGTCGAGAACGATCCGCTCCGCGAAACGTCCGCGCTCGGCCGCCTTCTCGGCCTGCAACTCTCGCAGTTCGTCCTCGACGACGTTTCGGCGCTCGCGGACGGCGTCGACGACCGCCAGCACGTCGGCGAGTTCCTCAAGATCGCCGCTCTCGCGGAACTCGCAGGCCTCCTCGACGAGCTTCTCGCCCAACAACTCGGCGTACTCCTCGTCGTCCGCGACGTGCGTGATCGGCGTCTCGTCGTTCTCGTGGACGATCTCGGGGATGTCGTCGCGGACGAGCTTGTGATACTCTCGGCGGGTCGTCTCACCGTCGTCTGATGGCGCCATTCCGCGCGAACGTCTCGTCGTCGCCAGTAAGCGGTTTCGGTGGGACGCCGCGCCCGCACGTCGAGGTTTTAAGCCCCGCCGCGACCACCTACCGGCCATGAAACGCGTCATCAACACGACCGACGCTCCCCGAGCGGTCGGCGCGTACAGTCAGGCAACGACCAACGGCGACCTCCTGTTCACGGCCGGCCAGATCCCCCTGACACCGGAGGGCGAACTGCTCGACGACGAGCCGATCGCCGTCCAGACGCGCCAGGCACTGGACAACGTGGTCGCCATCTTAGAGGAAGAGGACCTGAGCACCGACGACGTGCTGAAGGTCACCGTCTACCTCGACGACATCGACGACTTCGAGGAGATGAACGAGACGTACAGCAACTACTTCCGGACCGACCCGCCGGCCCGCAGCGCCGTCGAGGTCGGCGCGCTCCCCAAGGGCGTCGGGGTCGAGATCGAAGCCGTCGCCGCCCAGCCGTGAGACCCAGGGTCAAGTCCAGCCTGCTGTGGGGTGCGGTCGGCGCGATGACGTTTCTGGCGCTCCACCAGGCGTACCTGCTTCTCGACGGGGAGTTCACCTCGATCGGCGCCGTCGCCGGCGTGACGTTGCTGGTCGGGATCGTCGCCGGCGTCGCCTCGTATCTGGCCGAGGGCTGGCTGGCGCGGAAAGAAAGGGTTTAAACGATCGACCCTGCTACTGCCGTACGAGCCAGGATGGCCGAACGGCAAGGCGCACGCCTGGAAAGCGTGTTCCCTTTCGGGATTCGGGGTTCAAATCCCCGTCCTGGCGCTTCTTCCGCGAACTAATCGGCGAGCACCGCGTGTGCTCGCCACCGTGAGCGGATGGGTCGGTGACTGACGGGACTTGAATCACGGCAGACGCAGCGCCGAGCAACGTGAGACGGCCGTCTGGCATCGGGGTCGATTCCCAGTCTTGGCGTTACATTTCGTTTTCAAAGCCGTTTCCCCAGCGGACTCGCAGTTACGATTCGCCGTCAGGCCCCGCCACCGCGCAGCCGGTTACCTCGAATCGGGCACCGGAAGACTCGCTTCGCTCGTCGTCCGAGGATCGCGAACCGTCGGTTCGCTCACCGCCGGAAGACTCGCTTTCCGTCACAGCGACCTCCCAGCCGTGGGCGCCGGCGATGGCGTCGACGATCGCCAGCCCGAAGCCGGTGCCGTCGTCGTCGGTGGTGAAGCCGCGCTCGAACACGTCCTCGCGGTGCTCGGCCGGGATTCCCGGCCCGTCGTCGGCGACGTAGAAGCCCGGTCGGTCGTGGAGGGTGCCGACCCGGATATCGGCGTCGCCGTGTTCCACGGCGTTGCGGAACAAGTTCTCCAGCATGCGGCGAAGCCGGTCCTCGCTGGCGACGACGGCGACGTCGTCCTCGACCGTCAGCGTCGCCGCGTCGGCGTCGACGTAGTCCCAGGCCGACCGCGCGACGGCGTCGAGATCGACCGGCGCGAGATCGGCGTCGTCGAGGCGCTGACCCGATCGGGCGAAGGAGAGCGACTCGTCGATGATCGTTCGCATCCGCTCTAAGCTGTCGCCGACCATCTCCGTCTCGCGGGCGTCGGACTTGCGCTGGAGCAGTTCGAGCGCGCTCTCGGCGACCGTCAGGGGGTTCCGCAGGTCGTGGGAGACGGTGCTGGCGAACTGTTCCATGTGCTCGCTCTGGCGTTCGAGCTCCCGACGCTGCTCGCGGCGGGTCGTCTCGTCGCGGAAGACCAGCAGGTTGCCGGTTCGCTCGGCGCGCTGGGACAGCGGCGAGACGTCGAGTAGGAAGTGACGCCGCTCGCCGCCGATCGTCGCGGTGAGTTCGGTCGTCGCAGCGCCGCCCATCCGGCCGTGCGCGCCGGCGCCGTCGGCGGCCGTTTCGGCGGCGTCCGCTCGATCGTCGAGCCCCGTGTCGTCGTCCGGCGTGCCGTCGCCGGTCGCCCCCTCGACATCGGTAGCCGCACCGCCACCGGCCGCATCGTCGCTCGCCGTCGCGTCGCCGTCCGCGAACGGGAGTGCGGCCGCCAGCGCCGTCTCGTCGAACGGGAGCGCCGCGATAACCGGTTCGCCGAGCGGGTCCTCGGCGTCGAGCAGGTCGGCGCCGACGGGGTTGTGGTCGGTGACCAGCCCGTCGCGGTTGACGACCACGACGGCGTCGCGGATCGCCGTCATCACGGTCTCGCTCTCGACGGGGTAGATGTCGAACAGGCGGTGACGGTACAGCGCCCAGGCCGTGACGACGCTGCCGAGGCCGAGCCCCAGGGGCGCGTAGTTGACTCCCGAGTACGGCAGCGCACCCACGGCGGAGCCGACGGTGAGCGCCAGCGCGATCGAGCCGGCGGCGATCAGCACGGCGGGCTGGGTGCGGTGGGCGTCCCGAGCGTCGACGATCACCTGCAACAGCAGGACGATCCCGCCCAGCACCAGCCACGTCGTGACGAACATGTGCGCGACGTACACAGGACCAACCGTCGCGATCGTCGGCCCGGCCTGGGCGACCGGGTCGAGTTCCCAGACGAGTTCGTGGCTGTCGTTCGTCAGCGTCAGCGCCGCGACGACGGTCGCCTCCGCGAACAGCAGCGCCGACACCGGTCGGGCGTGTTCGGCGTAGAGGTTCGTGTACCGGATGGTGAAAAGCAGCCACAGCGCCGGGACGAACGAGATCACCGCCAGCCGGACCTGCTGCCAGAGCAGCCACTGCCCGTCGCCCGACAGCGCCGCCATCGCGTCGACGAACGTCCAGGTGGCGAGGACGAACAGCAACCCGATGAACGTCCGGGCGCCGCGGTGGTCGCGCCGACGCCACACCCACGTCGCCACGCCGATCGAGACGACGCCGGAGAGCGCGTAGAGGGCGGCGTAAAGTTCGGATGATGCCATCGCGTTCCCGGACGTTTACCGGCAGATCGTATCAGTCTTTGGGGCAAATCGGATGGTCTCCGATCCTGAATTCCACGGCTTTTGGCGGGTAACAATCCGTTTTCGCGGTCGTGGAACCCGATACGGACGTCCGCCAGAGACCACCTCGGCGACGGATCGACCGTGATCGGTCTTGGCGATGGCACGTACGCGTGGTCGGGCCTCACCACTCCGTCGAGCAGGGTGCGCGCGCGCCGCGTCTCCGATCGCCAGCACAGCAGATACATAAACGTTGGCTTCATCGCCGCGATAGACGTCCGACATCGACGACGACTCGTTTGCCGACGATCGGACACAACCGCCGCAGGGGACGCGCTCGTGTACGATTCACACTGTGTTCGGCGGTCGCTAATACCGCTAGAGATTCAAAGGATTTATATAGAATCACAATCAATCATTCGACCGACTATGAGCCAGCGAATGCAGCAGGGACAGCCGATGATCGTGATGAGCGAGGACTCCCAGCGCGTCAAGGACCGCGACGCGCAGGACTACAACATCGCCGCCGCGCGCGCGGTAGCGGAGTCCGTCCGCTCCACACTGGGCCCGAAGGGGATGGACAAGATGCTCGTCGACTCGATGGGCGACGTCACCATCACCAACGACGGCGTCACCATCCTCCAGGAGATGGACATCGACAACCCGACGGCCGAGATGATCATCGAGGTCGCCGAAACGCAGGAGGACGAGGCCGGGGACGGCACGACGACCGCCGTCGCCATCGCGGGCGAACTCCTCAAGAACGCCGAGGATCTCCTCGAGCAGGACATCCACCCGACGGCGATCATCAAGGGCTTCCACCTCGCGAGCGAGCAGGCCCGCGCGGAAGTCGACGACATCGCCGAGGACGTCGACGCCGACGACGAGGAGCTGCTCCGCTCGGTCGCCGAGACGTCGATGACCGGCAAGGGCGCCGAGCTCAACAAGGAGCACCTCAGCCAGCTCATCGTCGACGCCGTCCGTCAGGTCACCGTCGAGAACGAGCAGGGCGAGAGCGTCGTCGACCTGGAGTTCCTCAAGATCGAGACCCAGACGGGTCGCTCGGCCGGCGAGTCCGACCTGCTCGAGGGCGCCGTCATCGACAAGGACCCCGTCCACGACAACATGCCCAGCGAGGCGACCGACGCTGACGTCCTCCTGCTGGACTCGGCCGTCGAGGTCGAGGAGACCGACGTCGACACCGAGGTCAACGTCACGGACCCGAGCCAGCTCCAGCAGTTCCTCGACCGCGAGGAGGACCAGCTCAAGGAGAAGGTCCAGCAGATCGTCGACACGGGCGCCGACGTCGTGTTCTGCCAGAAGGGCATCGACGACCTCGCCCAGCACTATCTCGCGAAGGAGGGCATCCTCGCCGTCCGCCGCGCCAAGAAGTCCGACATCGAGTTCCTGAAGGAAGTCGTCGGCGCCAACGTCGTTTCGGACCTTTCGAGCGCCAGTGCCGACGACCTCGGCCACGGCGACGTCACGCGTGACGACGCCGACGAGCTGTTCTACGTCACCGGCGACGACAGCCACGGCGCGACGCTGCTGCTGCGCGGCTCGACCGACCACGTCGTCGACGAGCTCGAACGCGGCGTCAACGACGCGCTCGACGTCGTCGCACAGACCGTCTCGGACGGCCGCGTGGTCGCCGGCGGCGGCGCCATCGAGGTCGAGGTCGCCCGACGCCTGCGCGACTTCGCCGACGGCGTCTCCGGCCGCGAGCAGCTGGCCGTCGAGGCCTACGCCGACTCGCTGGAGCTCGTCCCCCGCGTGCTGGCCGGCAACGCCGGTCTCGACTCGATCGACACGCTGGTCGACCTGCGCGCCGCACACGAGGACGGCCAGCAGCGCGCCGGCCTGAACGTGTTCTCCAGCGAAGTAGAGGACACGCTCGACGCCGGCGTCGTCGAGCCCGCACACGCCAAGGAGCAGGCGCTCTCGTCTGCCACCGAGGCCGCGAACCTCGTGCTCAAGATCGACGACATCATCTCCGCCGGCGAGCTGTCGACCGACAAGGGCGACGACGAGGCCGGCGGCCCCGGCGGTGCCGGCGGCATGGGCGGTATGGGCGGCGGCATGGGCGGCATGATGTAAGCTCGGCTCAGTAAAACCCGAGCCGAGAGAAAGCGGGCGGACGCCGCCCGTGAGCCAAGCGCCGGGCTGCATCGCCTACCATCCCGCCGACAGGATCGCACAGTAGTCGCTCCCGCTGCGAACGACCATTTTTCTGCGTTTCATCGGCACAACGAGCCGCCCCCGCGCTCGAAGTCACCAGTACGTTCGATAACGCAGCTCACGGGTCGCGATGCTCCGAGGCGCTGTGAGCGGTCGATAAAACGGATCGGCGTCGCCTTACTGTACCGTCGCGTTCGCGTCCGGTTCGCCGTCGAAGCTCGTGTACCCCAGTAGCGCACCGACGACGACGACCAATCCGCCGATGATCGTCAGGTAGAGGCCGTACCCCGGCGAGACGAGGCTCGCTCCGAAGCCGCTCGCGTTAGTGAGATTCGAGTACGCGTTGAAGGCGATGACGACGCTGATCCCGCCGATCGCCGCCGATCCGCCTTTCGCGAGCCGATTCCAGTTGACGACCAGCGCGACGACGGCCACGATGACGCCGAGGAAGAGCGTGATGACGCCGTCCCCGTCGAGGCCACTCACGGTATTCCCGAGTGCGTTCGCCCAGGGGAGAACTGACCCGACCGCTGTGAGTGCTCCGCCCGCCAATGCAACTTTCGCACTGCCCGGAAGTGCCCTTATTTCTGGCATGAACTTCTAATCCCTGCACAGATACATTAAATTTTTGAATCTCAGACAACATACAACGGCGTCCGAGAGGAGTATCTTCGGCCGGGCGCTGCGTTTACTCTTCGACGTCGAGCTCGAACTGCTCGTTCTCGCTGGTCGCGTTGAGCACGACGCTGGTGTTGGACTCCTTGATGTCGGGGTCGGTCAGCAGCGTCTTGATCTGGGCGTTCATCCCGTCGGTGTCCTCGAACTTGCCGATCGCGATGATGTCGTAGCCGCCGGTGACCTCGTAAACGCTGGTCATCTGTTTTTGCTGGTCGAGTCGGTCCGTGATGTCGGGCAGGGCGTTCCCCTCGACCTTGAGCTGGATCACCGCGGTGACGTCGAAGTCCAGTTCGTTGTAGTTGATCTTCGGTGTGTACCCCTCGATGACGCCGTCCTCTTCGAGATCGCTGAGGTGGTTCGACACCGTCGTCACCGACACGTCCAGCTCCTCGGCGAGGCTGCGCAGGCTCGCGCGGCCGTCGTCCAACAGCGCATTCACTAGTTTTGCATCGAGATTTTCGTACGTCATTACCCTACCCCACTCACCCCACCCATTAGAATTTTACGAATATCCACTTTCACGGCAGAGGCGGTAGATTTGCGCAGAACGGCAGCCCTTTAGTACCGGGCATCTACGGCTACACTGACAACAGACCATGACAAGTGGAAGCCTGAGTTCCGCGGAGCAGGACGTACTCGACCAGATCGACGAGGAGGACATCGACTTCCTCCGTCTGCAGTTCACCGACATTCTTGGCACGGTGAAAAACGTCTCCGTCCCGGCCCGGCAGGCCGAGAAAGCGTTCACCGAGGGGATCTACTTCGACGGCTCTTCGATCGAAGGGTTCGTCCGCATTCAGGAATCGGACATGCGCCTGGTACCCGACCCCTCGACGTTCGCCGTCCTCCCCTGGCGCGACACCGAGGACGGGCGGGCAGCACGCCTGATCTGCGACGTCATCGACACCAAGACCGGCGAGCCGTTCAGCGGCGACCCGCGCTCGGTGCTCAAGAGCGTCCTCGACGAAGCCGAGGAGATGGGCTACACGGTCAACGCCGGCCCCGAGCCGGAGTTCTTCGTCTTCGACAAGGACGAGGACGGCCGCGCGACGACCGAGACCCACGACGCCGGCGGTTACTTTGATCTGGCGCCCAAGGACCTCGCTTCCGACCTGCGCCGGGAGATCATCTACAACCTCGAGGACATGGACTTCGAGGTCGAGGCTTCCCACCACGAAGTGGCTGAAGGTCAGCACGAGATCGCGTTCAAGTACGACGACGGCCTGAGCACAGCGGACAACATCGCGACGTTCCGGTCGGTCGTCCGCGCGACCGCGGAAGTCAACGACGTCCACGCGACGTTCATGCCCAAGCCGATCGCCCACATCAACGGCTCGGGGATGCACACGCACCTCTCGCTGTTCACGACCGACGGCGAGAACGCGTTCCACGACGCCGACGACGAGTTCAACCTCTCCGAGACCGCCAAGCAGTTCGTCGCCGGCATCCTCGACCACGCGCCCGCGCTGACCGCCGTCTGCGACCCGACGGTCAACAGCTACAAACGCCTGGTACCCGGCTACGAGGCGCCGGTGTACATCGCCTGGTCGGACGTCAACCGCTCGGCGCTGATCCGTAAGCCGGCGGCCCGCGCGCCCGCCGCCAGCCGGATCGAGCTGCGCTCGCCCGACCCGTCGTGTAACCCTTACCTCGCCCTGGCCGTGATGGTCAAGGCGGGTCTGGACGGGATCAAGCGCGAACTCGACTGTCCCGACCCCGTCCGCGAGAACATCTACGAGTTCGACGAGGAGAAACGCGACGAGTACGGCATCGAGACGCTGCCGCCGAACCTCGGCGCCGCCGTCGACGCGCTCGAGGACGACGAGGTCATCCAGGACGCGCTCGGCGAGCACGTCGCCGAGAAGTTCGTCGAGGCCAAGCAGGCCGAGTACGACGAGTACAAGGCCGAGGTCTCCGAGTGGGAGATCGACAGCTACCTCGAGAAGTTCTGAAGCCGGCCGTTCACGAACCACTCTCCGTTTTTGCGCCGATCGCTACACGTCCAGCAGCGGCGTCCATCCACGGGGCCCGCGCGGTAGCCACCGGTCGAGACGCCGCGACACCCTTAAACGACGGAGGGGCGTACCGTCGAATCGGTAGAGAGAGCCCGGCCTCCGCGAGCCCTCGCGGGCGCGCGAGGAAAGTCCCCCCACCGTCCGGGCAGGCGACCGGGCACAAGCCCGGGGCGGGAGACCGTCGGCACTGGAACAGAAACGACACGTCTCGGCCCGACCGATGCGGTGCGCGACCCCGAAGCGAGAAAGCGCGAGCGAGAAAGCAACGGGAAGCTAACCCACCCAGGAATGAGGGTCGAGGATCGGTGGAACGGCGAATCCTCGCCGGTGCAAGTCGGCGCCGCGGCGTGCAAACGCCGAAAGGTAGCCCGGACGCGGGCGTCGACGCTTAGCCGAATGCCGGGAAGAACAGAAGGGGGCTTACTCCTCTCTGCCGTGTTCTAACTCGCCAGCGACGCCGCCGTCGATATCGCGGCGGGAGACGCGGCATCGCGGAGCGGTTCTCCGACGGGCGTCGCGGCGTCGAGACGCCGCGGCGACGACGGCTTCGAGCGCGTCGAGAGCGGCGTCGTCAGTTGCCCTGAATCGCGTCGATGACCATCGCAGCCGCCACGACCGTCTCCTTGGGGACGTCGCTAGCGTCGTCGATCGTGATGTCGTAGGTGTCTTTCAGCGAGAGCTGGCCCGAGATGTTGCCGACGTGGTCCCCGCTCTGGTCGGTGATCTCGTACTTGTGGGGGATCCACTCGCCGAACGGGATGAGGTTCCGCGCGGCGGTGATCATCGCACCGCGCGAGTTGATCTCGGCGATCTTGGCCTCGGTGTCGGCATCACGGATCTTCCAGGTGTCCTGGAAGATGGAGTAGTCGTTGTCGAGGATCGCGATGTCTTCGCCGGTCTGGGCGTCGGTGAG
This sequence comes from Natronoarchaeum rubrum, assembly GCF_024494695.1. The sequence goes on from NZ_JANHDP010000006.1 coordinate 71,947, forward strand.
CACGTAGTTACCGGCCACGTCGATGATGCCGCCGGCTTTGACGGTGAAAACGTCGTTGCCGTCGCCGTCGGTGAAGGGGAACTCCTCTTTCATCTTTAACATCTTCTGTTTCCCCCGCAGGACGACGTTGCCGGCGGCGTCGGTGGCCTTGTACTTGTTCCGGATCATCGACTGGACGACCTGATACTCGCTGTCTGTGAGGTCGATCCCGCTGATCGACCCGTCGCCTGCAGTTGCCATGGACGCCATTTCTCCGTGCATCACACTTGAATTTTCGCAGTCGTCGCAGTGACGGCAACACGGCAGAGATCGACGCCGAACCGGGACCCGGAACTAAGCGTCCGTCCGTCGTAGTCGGGCGTGCATGACCGAACTCACGGACGACGCGGTCGGGAAGACGGTCGTCGGCGCGAACGGGAAGGAACTGGGCGTCGTCGCCAGCGTCGAAGGCGGAACGGCCCACGTCGACCCCAACCCGAGCCTCGCCGAACAGGTGATGTCGACGATCGGCTGGGAGGACGCCGACGAGGAGGACTATCGGGTGACCGAGGACATGGTCGATCACGTCGACGAGGAGGTCGTACTGCAGGGGGACCTGTAAGGCGGCGTCAGTGAGTCGACGCCGGCGACTCGACGCCGCAGCACCGCGACCGGACCACTTTCACCGTGCAAGCATCCGCAACCGACAGCCCTTCATTCGCTTAGCCGCTTGCTGCGCTATAGATGAGCAAGGAGTACATCGAGGTCCGAGGTGCCGAGGAGAACAATCTGAAGGACCTCGACGTCGAGATTCCCCGCGAGCAGTTCAACGTCGTGACCGGGCTGTCCGGCTCGGGGAAGTCCTCGCTCGCGTTCGACACGGTGTACGCCGAGGGCCAGCGACGCTACATCGAGAGCCTGTCTGCGTACGCGCGGAACTTCCTGGGCCAGATGGACAAGCCCAAAGTCGAGACCGTCGAGGGACTGAGCCCGGCGATCTCGATCGACCAGAAGAACGCGGCGAACAACCCGCGCTCGACGGTCGGGACCGTCACCGAGCTCCACGACTACCTCCGCCTGCTGTACGCCCGCGTCGGGACGCCCCACTGTCCCGAGTGCGGCCAGGAGGTCGGCGAGCAGAGCGCCCAGAACATGGTCTCGCGCCTGCTCGACCTCCCCGAGGACACGAAAGCCAAGCTCGCAGCGCCCGTCGTCCGCGACCAGAAGGGCGCGTTCGAGGACCTGTTCGACGAGCTGGTCTCGGAGGGGTACTCACGCGTCGAGGTCGACGGCGAGGAACACGACCTCACCATGGATCGACCCGAACTGGACGAGAACTACGACCACACGATCGACGTGATCGTCGATCGCGTGAAGATCTCCAAAGAGGCGCGCTCGCGGATCGCCGACTCCGTCGAGACCGCCCTGGAGGAGGCCGACGGCGTAATGAAGGTAATTCTGCCGAACCCGCCGGAAGACGTCGACGTCGGCGCGACGGCGCGCTCGACGGGCGACCTCGGCGTCGGCGGCGAGAAGGACGAGTCGGCTGACGAGCGACTCGTCGTCGAGTTCTCCGAGGATCTCGCCTGCACGGAGTGTGGCATCGACCTCCCCGAAATCGAGACGCGCTCGTTCTCGTTCAACAGCCCCCACGGCGCCTGCCCGGAGTGTGAAGGGATCGGCGAGACCAAGGAGGTCAGCGAGGATCTGGTCGTGCAGGACCCCTCGAAGCCGCTCAAGCACGTCTTCGAGCCCTGGAGCTACCAGCGATCGTACTACCGGACGCGGCTCGACGCCGTCGCCGAGCACTTCGACGTCTCGCTGTCGACGCCGTTCGAGGACCTCCCCGCAGGGGTGCGCGAGCAGTTCCTCTACGGCACCGACGAGCAGGTGCTGTTCAAGCGCCAGACGAAAAACGGCACCCGTCGGAAGCGAAAGCGGTTCGAGGGCGTCATCCCGAACCTCGATCGCCGATACGTCGAGACCGACAGCGACGGCACGCGCGAGCACATCGAGGACTACATGTCGGTCACCGAGTGCCCGGCCTGCGAGGGCACGCGCCTCAAAGACGCCTCGCGCGCGGTGCTCGTCGCGGACACCGCGATCAGCGAGGTCAACCGGATGAGCATCGGCGACGCGCTGGACCACTTCGAGGGGATGGAGGACGGCATGAGCGCCCGCGATCGGAAGATCGCCGAGGAGATCCTCAAGGAGATCCGCGCCCGGCTCGGGTTCATGTGCGAGGTCGGCCTGGAGTATCTCACGCTCGACCGCGAGGCCTCGACGCTGTCGGGCGGCGAGAGCCAGCGCATTCGACTCGCGACCCAGATCGGCTCCGGTCTCGTCGGCGTGCTGTACGTGCTCGACGAGCCCTCGATCGGGCTCCACCAGCGCGACAACGACCGCCTGCTCAACACGCTCAAGGAACTGCGCGATCTGGGCAACACGCTCCTCGTGGTCGAGCACGACGAGGAGACGATGCGGCAGGCCGACTCGGTGATCGACCTCGGCCCCGGCCCGGGCAAGCGCGGCGGCGAGATCGTCGCGCAGGGCGACGCCGAGGAGATCATGGCCGACGACGAGTCGATCACCGGCGACTACCTCGCGGGCCGCAAGCAGATCCCGGTGCCCGACGAGCGCCGCGATCCTGAGGGGACGATCACGATCGAGGGGGCGCGCCAGCACAACCTCGCCGACCTCGACGTCGACCTGCCGGTCGGCTGCTTCACCGCGATCACCGGCGTCTCGGGCTCGGGAAAGTCCACCCTGATGCACGACGTGCTGTACAAGGGACTGGCCCGGGAGATGAACGACAACACCTCGGTCGACCCCGGCGAGCACGACGCGATCGAGGGGCTCGACGCGACCGAGACGGTGCGCCTGATCGACCAGAGCCCGATCGGCCGGACGCCGCGGTCGAACCCCGCGACGTACACGAGCGTGTTCGACCACATCCGGGAGCTGTTCGCCCAGACCGAACTCTCCAAACAGCGGGGCTACGAGAAGGGCCGGTTCTCGTTCAACGTGAAGGGCGGGCGCTGCGAGGAGTGCGGCGGGCAGGGAACAGTAAAGATCGAGATGAACTTCCTCTCGGACGTTCACGTCCCCTGTGAGGAGTGCGACGGCGCCCGGTACAACGACGAGACGCTCGACGTCGAGTACAAGGGCAAGACGATCGCCGAGGTGCTGGAGATGAGCGTCGAGGAAGCCTACGACTTCTTCGAGCACGACTCCCGCATCGAGCGCCGACTCAAGCTGCTGAAAGACGTCGGCCTCGACTACATGAAGCTCGGCCAGCCCTCGACCACGCTCTCGGGCGGCGAGGCCCAGCGCATCAAGCTCGCCGAGGAGTTGGGGAAAAAACAGACCGGCGAGACGCTGTACCTGCTCGACGAGCCCACTACGGGGCTGCACTCGGCCGACGAGCGCAAGCTGATCGACGTGCTCCAGCGCCTGACCGACAACGGCAACACGGTCGTCGTCGTGGAGCACGAGCTCGACCTCGTCAAAAACGCCGACCGCGTGCTCGATCTCGGGCCCGAGGGCGGCGAGCACGGCGGCCAGATCGTCGCCGAGGGGACGCCCGAAGACGTCGCCCGCATCGACGACTCCCACACCGGCCGGTACCTGCGCGATCTGTTGCCCGACGTGGATCTGGAGGGTCCCCGATCCGACCGGGAGAAAGCCGCGCCGGCGGCCGACGACTGACCTCCGCCACGTTCCAATTACCGATCGTTCCGTTTCTCTGTACCACCGGTCGCGAGTACTAACGAACCGCTGTGACGGATAGTTACTTGCCAGATGGCCAAAAGTACTTGCCGCTCGCTCGCTAAATAGGGGCCATGACTCCGATCGATATCGCGCTCGTCGTCGGCGGGCTGATCCTCGCGTTCGCCGGTGCGGCGCTGTTCAAGTACACCGTCGCGGCCGTCGGGTTGCTGGCCGGCGGTTCGGGCGGCTACCTGCTGGCCAGTACGGTCGCACCCGAGCCGATGACGATGGCAGCGGGCGCACTGGCCGGCGCGCTCGTGGGCGTGTTCCTGCTGTTCTCGGTGATCACGACCGTCGCGATGATCCCCGGGTTCGTGCTGGGATCGTACGTCGGTGCGATGGTTGTCGGGCTCGAGGCCGGCAATCTCGCCGTCGGCACGATCGGCCCGACGCTGCTGGGCGGGATCGCCGGCGCGGCGATCTGCGGGCTCCTATTCAAAAAGGTGCTCCCGATCCTCACGGGGCTGCTGGGCGCGGCGCTGGCGACGCGAGCCTGGACGATCGACGCGTTCACCGAGGCGGCGTCGTCGCTGGATCCCTCGCCCGTGCTGATCGAGCCGGGCGTTCCCTTCGCCGCGGTGTTCGTCGCGGGGACGCTCACCCAGTACGGCCTGCTGAAACTGGGCTGGGCCAAGAAACTCGGGACCCCGTTGAAAGACATCTGGCGTCGCGGCCGCGGCGGGGACCGCGACTCCGGCGTCGAGTCCGAAAGCGACGCTGACCCGCTGTCCGGGCCGGGCGACGGCGACGACGGCGTCGCGGGACAGTAGCGACTTCGATTCGGACACCCCGCGACTAACCGTCGCCGTCGATCGGACGCTGCGGGCCGTTCTTCTATCGCTCGTCGCTCGATCAGCGTCGCACGGGCGGCCACTCATGTGAACGCGGGACGAACGTGACCACATGACAGTGTACGCTGCCATGCGGAACGGCGTGCTCGCGGTAGACGATGGCGACGACCGGTCGACGACCGAGGGCCTCGTCGACTACCGGATCGAGTGCGTCGACGCGGCGGCCGAACACGCCTTCTGCGGGACGTTCGAGTCGGGACTGTACCGGACGATCGACGGCGAGTCCTGGGAGTGCGTCGGCGCTGACTCGCTGCCCGACGCCGTCACCGCGGTGCGGGTCAGTCCGCACGACCCGCGGGAGATCTGGGTCGGGACCGAGCCCAGCCGGCTATTCAAATCGCCCGACGCGGGCAAGACGTGGCGCGAGCTACCGGCGCTGACGTCTCTGCCCTCGTCCGACGAGTGGTCGTTCCCGCCTCGCCCCGCGACGCATCACGTGCGCTGGATCGAACTCGATCCGATCGACCCCGAGCGCATCTACGTCGGAATCGAGGCGGGCGCGCTACTGGTCAGCGAGGACGGCGGCGAGACGTGGACCGACCGGCCGGAGGGCTCCCGACGGGACAACCACTGGCTGGCGACCCACGACGACGCATCCGGCCGCGTCTACTCGGCGGCCGGCGACGGCTACGCCGAGTCGACCGACGGCGGGCTGACGTGGCAACATCCCCAGGAAGGATTAGAGCACCGCTACGTCTGGAGCGTCGCCGTCGATCCCGATGATCCCGATACGGTGCTCGTCGCGGCGGCCAGCGGCGCCAACAGCGCCCACCGCGTCGGCGAGTCCTACGTCTATCGCAAGCGAGGCGAGGACGACGACTGGAGCCGGGTCGGCGACGGGTACGAGAGCGGCGCGGGACTGCCGACCGGACAGGGAACCTACCGGTACGTGTTGTCGTCGGGACGCGGGGCGGGCGAGCTCTGGGCGCTCTCGAACACCGGACTGTTCCACACGGTGAACGCGGGGGATAGCTGGGAGCGCGTCGGCGTGGCGTGGCCCGGTCGGTTCGACGACGCGACGGCGCGCGGGCTGGCCGTCGTCGGGGAGTGATCCCGACGAAACGGGTAGCGAACAGACGGCAGGACGTCGATCCGGGGAAGGGAGTGCCGTACGATCGCGAGCCCCTCCGCGGCAGCGTTCAGAGCACGCCGGAGCGTCGCCGCGGCTTCGGATGTAAACGTACGCCGGAGTTCGGACGTCAGCCTCGAAATCGAGAAGGTATTTACTCGCGGGGGCTGACACACCGGACCGGAGATGCACGATTTCGCCGTCGTCGGCTGCGGACCGCCCGGGGCGCGGTTCGCCCGGCGGGCCGCCGAGGAGGGGTACGACGTGGTCGCCTTCGAGAAGGGGCGAGTGGGCGAGCCGCTGGCCTGCTCCGGTCACGTCAGCACGGACATCTGGGAGTTCACGGGGCCGGACGCGCGCGACGAGCTATTTCAAAATCGCATCCGCGGCGCCCGGTTCCACGTCGCGGGAGCGGCGGAGAACGGGAGCGATGGTCGGAGCAGCAGCGCCGACGAGCGCGCTCGCGAGGGCGGTCCGCAGTTCGACGCCGACGACGGGTATCCGTTCTACAAGGACGAGACGGTCTCGAACGTGATCGACCGCGTCGGGCTGGATCGCCACCTCGCGGACTTGGCGCGCGACGCGGGCGCCGACGTTCGCGAACGCCACACCGTCACGGGCGTCGACGAGCACGAAGACCGCGTCGAACTGACGGTCAAGTCGCCCGAGGGAACTGAGACGGTCGCGGCGAAGATGGTCGCGGGCGCCGACGGACCGCGCTCGCGCGTTCGGGACGAACTCGGGCTCGCGGAACCCGGCGAGTTGCTCCACGGCGTGCTGGGCTTCGATCCCGAACCCGACGGGCAGGACTTCGTCGACGTCCACCTCTCGGCGCCCCGCTTTTTCGCGTGGCGCATCCCGCGGGGCGACGCCGGCGTCGAGTACGGGCTGGCGGCGCCGCCGGGCGACGGCGTCCGCGACCTGTTCGAGGAGCTGCAGTCGGGCTACGGCGTCGAACTCGAAAATCGGTGTTCGGGCGCGATCCCGGTCGGCCCGCCCGAGACCGTCACCTCGCGGCGCGGGTTCCTGCTCGGCGACGCCGCCGCCCAGACGAAACCGTTCACCGGGGGCGGCATCCTCTACGGCATGACCGCGGCCGATCACGCCGTCGAGCAGATCGATCCGGACTGGCCGCCGACGCTCGCCGACTACGAGCGCGCGTGGCGCGACGACCTCTCGCAAGAGATTCGGCTGGGCCACCTGCTGCGCCGGGCGTACTCGCTGCCCGAGCCGGTCCAGCGGCTGGGTCTGGGAGCGCTGTCGGGCGAGATCGGCGTCCACATGGATCGGCCGACGTCGCTGTTCTCCCGCGAGCAGCTGACGGCGTGGCTGACGTCCTGATCGCCCGGAGAATAGAATCAGTACGTCGGCAGTCGGGCAGACTGATCGGTCCCTTCGTAGAACGGCAGGTCGACGACCGTCGCCGCGACCTCCTCACCGTCGACGCGAACCGTCAGGTCGGCGTCGTCGCCGACCCCGTACTCCACGAGCGCGAACGCGATCGGCTCGCCGACCGTCGGGCTGTCGACGGCTCTGGTGACCTCGCCGACGGCGCTGTCGCCGTCGAACACCGCAGCGCCGCCCTCGGGGACGGCCTCGCAAGTCAGTCCGACGAGGCGCTTGCTCGGCCGGCCGCGGTTCTCGACGCGCGAGACGACCTCCTGACCGACGTAGCAGCCCTTCTCGAAATCGAGCGCGTTGCGGACGCCGACGACGTTCGGCACGTTTCCTTCGAGTTCCGTTTCGAACAGCGGCGTCCCCGCCTCCAGGGTGAGCGCATCCCAGGCGTCGTAGCCGACCGGTGCCGCGTTCATCCCCTGCATTTCGAGGATCTCGTACACGTCGTCGGCGGCGTCGGCCGCACAGACGATCTCGTACCCCTCGTCGCCGGTCGGCGCGTCCGTCCGGAGCACGCTGACGCCGACGTCGCCCATCGACCCGCGGACGAACGTGAGCTGTTCCTCGGGCGTGCTCGATCCGTTGAGCACGCTGGCGACCTTCTCGGTGGCCTTCGGGCCGTGGACGCCGAACACCGCGAAGTCGTCGGTCGCCTCGCGGATCTCGACGTCCTGAACGAACACCTTCTCGCTCCACTCCTCCGCCAGCGGGGCGGCGCGCTGAGGCGGCGTGAACAGCAGCAGGCGCTCGCCCGCGTTGTACACGTACATGTCGGTCTCGACGCCGCCCTGCGGGTCCAGAACGAGGGCGTAGGCACCCTCGCCGTCGGCGTCGGGCACGCGATTGGAGACGACGTTGTCGACGTACTCGACGCGGTCGGATCCCTCGACGACGACGACGCCGTAGGCCATCTCGATCAGCCCGACGACGTTCCTGACCGCCCGCTGTTCGCGCTCGGGACGGCCGAAGTTGCGGACGACGCGCCGGCCGCCGCGCTCGCCGAACGCGGCGCCGTGGTCCTCGTGGACCGGGCCGATGACTGTCATTGAGGGGTACTCCGCACCGTATCCGAAAAAGGCTCGCGCTTCGGCTCGACAACGCTTCGGACCGTCAGAACGGCAGTCGCTCGCGCAGTTCCTCGTAGAACGACCGGTCCTCGCCCGCTTCCTCGACGTCGGGGACGACGTGGTCTGCCGGTTTGATCACGGTGCGGTCGCCCTTGTGATCGACGTCGATCAGTTCGTCCTCTTTCAGCGATTCCAGCGCCCCCTCCATATCGTGGATGCTGACGTCCGCGTGCGACCGGAGTTCGAACACCGTCATGCCGTCCTCGGGCCGGTCGACGAGGGCGTCGAGCACCTCGACCTCGGTCGCGTCCCGGTCGCGGTACTCCCGCCGTACTCTCATGTCTGGTACATTCTCCCCCTGTGGTTTTACCTTATCCCAAGATTCTTGACGTGTTCGGCGAGATCGGGGCCTCGGTCGGCGACAGCGCTGAGCGGGGGCGGCCGAGGCGCCGCCGGACGGCGGCCAGCGGCAACTTTTTAGGGCCCGGTTGGGTAGGCGATGGCAATGGGTCTCAGGTGTTCGCTTCTCGGACACAGCTTCGGCGACAGCGAGGTCGAGCGAGAGCGAGAGGAACAGGGCAGCGAGGTGGTCGTGACGATCCGCGAGGAGCAGACGTGTTCGCGATGCGGGAAGACGAAGCTCGTCAGCGAGAACAAGGAAGTGACGTCGCTGGCGGCCCGCGAGAGCGCGTCCGAGCCGGCGAACGCAGCGACGGGCGAGGACGCCGCAGCGAGCGGCGGCCACGCGCCCAGCGCCGCCGACAGCGCCCCTGCGACCGGTGGTGCCGCGGACGACGCCGCCGACGAGTCGTTCGCAGCCGGCGACGGCCGCGACGCGGAGATCATCGACGACGGGCCCGACGAGAGCGTGCCCGAGGCCACCCGCGAAGCGGCGTCGGTCGCGGAGGACGACGGCGAGACCGCGAGCGGCTCCGAAAGCCCGGTCGATCCCGAAGCCGACCCCGAGGACGACGCGGTGATCCTCGACGAGAGCGACGAGGAAGCCCCCGAGCCCGGCGAGCGCGAGCACGGCGAGTGGCCCGACGCCGACGATACCCGTCGAAGCGACGACGCCGAGGGATCGCCTCAGGAGTGGCCCGACGCCGACGGCGAGGACGAGGGGTTCGACGCCGAACCCACCAGCGGCGAACCCGACGATGTCGAGTTCGGCGGCGGACTGACGCCCGAGGAAGCGAGCGGAACGCCGGACGGCGACGGGCAAGTCGTCGGGAGTACGGACACCGGCTTCACGAGCGCGAACAGCGCGCCCTCGCCGGTCGACGCCGACCGCGAGCGCGAGACGACCGAGTACGTCTGCCCGGAGTGTGGCCACACCGCCGCCGGCACCGGAACGTCGCTGCGAGCCGGCGACATCTGCCCGGAGTGTCGCCGCGGCTACATCGCCGAGCGGTGAACGCCAAGCGTAACCGGTAAATCAGCCCCGACCGATTCCACCAATCATGAAGGAGTACAAGATGCGACGCGGCGAGCACCTCGAAGACCGGATCCCGGACATGGAGTCGACCGTCGAAGATTACTTCGGCGAGATCACCGCCACCCAGGAGTTCAAGGGCAACGACCTCCACGTCGTCGAGGACCCGGACAACCCGGTGTTCGAGCGGATCGTCGCCGGCACATCCGAGTACAGCGGCAAGAAGAACAAGCTCGCGGTCCACTTCGAGGAGCGCGACGCCGAGGACGTCATCGCCGAGGGCAACGCCGACGCGGCCGCCGACGCGGTCGACGCCAAGAACGACTTCCTGCTCGAAGCCACCGGCCGGGACGCCAAGGCCCGGCGCGACTCGATGAAGCGCGCCGTCGAGGACGACCCGGACCACGACGTCGACGCCTGATCGCGGCCGCATCCTCTCGCTGAGCTCGCAGTTCGATAGCTGTTGCGCCGGCTGTACGGCCTTGCCTCCGAGAGCAGGAGCCGCTCGCTCGCGCCCCAACGCCTTCCACGCGGGACGTGGACGGGACAGTGATGGACGCACGCACGGCGTTCGCGTGGGCACTGGTGGTCGCGCTCGGAGCGGTCACGTGGCTGCTCGTCGAGCCGTTCCTCTCGTGGCTGCTCCTGACAGGGCTGATCGCGTTCGTTCTGTTCCCGATCCACCGTCGGCTGGAGCCGCGAATCGGGTCGCGCGTCTCCGCGGGGCTGCTCGCCGTCGGCGTCGCGGTGCTGACCGTCGCGGCGCTCGCACTCGGTGCGACTATCGTCGTCCAGCGCGGCGCCGAACTCCTCGAGGGCGTTTCCCGGTCCAATCTCGTCCAACGGGCCGATCAGCTGCTCGCGCAGTACGTCGGCGCGGGCATCTCGGTCGAACCCCTCGCGCGGCGCGGCGCCGACCGCCTGTCGAGCTACGTCGGCGGCAGCGCCTCCTCGATCCTAAGCGCCGGATTGCATGCGTTCCTCGGCTTCCTGCTGCTGACGTTCGTGCTGTACTACCTGCTGAAGGACGGACGGCGGTTCGTCGCGTGGCTCGAACGAGTGGTGCCGCTCGAGTCGGGCGTGCGCGAGGAACTGCTCGGTGCGGCCGACGACATGACCTGGGCCGTTCTGAAAGGCCACGTGCTGGTCGCCGCCATCCAGGGCGCCGTCGCCGGCGTCAGCCTGTTCGTCACCGGCGTTCCGGAGGCCGCCGTTCTCACGGCCGCGATGATGGTGTTAGCGCTGATTCCGGTGATCGGCGTCGCCCCCGTTCTCGGCGGCGCGGTGATCTTCCTCTTTGCGAACGGGCGGACGCTGAGCGCCGCGTTCGTGATCGTCTGGGGGTTTACCACCGTCGCGATCACCGACGACTACCTGCGGGCGTACCTGATCGACCGCCAGACGGAGATGCACTCCGCGGTCATCTTCGTCGGCATCGTCGGCGGCACGTACCTGCTCGGCCCGATCGGGCTGTTCATCGGCCCGATCCTGATCGGGCTGTTCAAGGTGACCGTCGAGGTGCTCGGCGTCCACTACGGGGTGATCCCGCGGGCCTGATTCGCGCTCGGAGCGCGGCGTCACGCGACCGCCACGAACCGCGCCGTGCCGTCCTGCTCGATCGTGATCCGGTAGCCCTCGTAGGTGAACTCGACGACGGCCTGGGCCTCGGGAGACGGCGGATCGGAGAGGATGTGCTCGATCATGCCGTCGATGCAGCCGTACATCGTCGCCAGCTGGTCCGGTTCACAGCCTTCGAGATCGGCGACGACCTCGGCGACCTCGACCGCGGGGTTGTCGCGGTCGGGATCGAGCTGTCTGTGGACGATCTCGTTCTCGTGGCCGTCGGTCGGCTGGTTGGAGTCACTCATCTCGTTCGAACCGTCGAGAGTACCCCTCAAATTAGTCAGGGGGTGCTGACAGGGCACGGATAGGAATCGACGCCGACATCGAAACAAACGACGCGCGAAGCAGAGCGAACGGCGCGGCGTCACCACACCTACAGCGCGTTCTCGACGGCGCCGGCGACGCTCCGAGCCTTCTCGGCGAGTTCCTCGGAGACGTACCCGTCCTCGACTGCCTCGGCGAGCTCGTCGGCGTCGACGCGCTCGACTTCGCCGTCGGGGCGCTTGACGACGTCGACGTACAGGTCGACGTAGCGCGCGACCGACGGGAACAGCTCGACTGGCGTGCAGACGTTGACGTACGTTCCCTTGCGCTCGCCGTCTTCGCCCCGGTACACCGTCGGGTACCACCAGCGACCCTCCTGGAGCTTCGTGACGGCGACGTCGCCCGGCTGGCGCTCGGTGCCGATGGCGTCGTACGTGCCCGACGAGCTGATCTCGCGGCGCAGCGTCAGCGCGCCGTCGGCGTCTCTTTCCGTGACCTCGCCGCGGCCGAGCGTGATGAGCCGGCCGTCGGGCTTGCCGTGCCCCAGCGCGATCCGATCGCCCTCCCGCGGGCCGAACTGGTCGGCGACGGCGCCGAAGGGAAACTCCCCGACGGGGAACTCGCCGGACGTCGCGCAGACCGCCTCGACGAAGTCGACGGCGTCGCTGGCCGAGCGCGCGGCGGCTTTGGTGCGGTGGTGGCCCGGCATCGTCGTCGTCACGTCGCGGCGCCGCCCGTCGAGCGCGAACCGGGTTTCGCGGCCGAACCAGATCCAGGCGGTCGCCCGCGGCGCGACGACCTGCCGCGGGGCGTCCCGGCCCGGCGGGGACGACGAAAGTGCGTCCTCCAGCGACTCGGCCCGGTCGCTCGCCCGCGAGAGCGCGTCGCCCAGCGCGTCCATGTCGGCGTCGGCCGCGTCGCGCTCCCAGCGCACGCCCCAGCCCTCGGGCGCCTCGGCGGGGAGAAGCTCCGTCGTCCGGACGAGTTCGGTCGCGCGCTCGCCGCGAACGTCGGCCCGGGCGCCCTCGGAGCCCCGCACCAGCGAGACGAGTTCGCCGGGCACCTCGACGTCGGTCCCGAGCAGCGGCCGATCGTCGCTCCAGGGCGCCGCCGGCTCGCGGACCTGAACGCGCAGGCTGTCGCCCTCGTCGACGTAGCCGTCGGCGGCGTCGAACGGGAGAAAGCCCTCGGCGTCGACGGCGGCGGCCGGTGCGCCGAGATTCGACGCGGCCGGCGCATCGTCGTCGGCAAGCGTGACGACGGCGCCGCTGCCGAGCGTCTCGGCGACGACGCCGTCGAACACCGCGCCGCGGGGTGCCCGGGCGGTCCAGCGCATCGCGTCCCGCGCGAGTTCGTCGGTCAGCAGGGTGCCCAGTTCCGCGACCGCGTCGGGGGCGCCGCTGACGCCGACGCCCTGCCGGTCGTCGGTGTCCTCGATGCCGGCGTCGGCGGGCGCCGCGGCGAGGTCGGCGTCGAACCGCTCGCGGATCGGCGGGGACGCCTGCACGACCTCGTGATCGGCGTCGAGCAGCAGCCGGGTCAGCGCGGTCGAGTAGATGCCGCGCAGCCGAACCGCCGTCATCGGAGCCGCTCGCGGTCCGGCGCGAACTGCACGCGGTCGTGGATCGTCGGCCCGAGCGTCAGTTCGACGAGATCATCCTCGAGCACGCGACCGTCCTCGACGTAGGCGCCCCACGAGTCGAAGCGGAGCCAGCCCCGCATGTCGTCGGCGTGGGTCGTCAGGTCGAGGTACTCGACGCTGTGTTCGGGGTAGTCGCTGGCGCTGTGGGCCAGCTCCATGTCCGAGTAGAGCGTGTCCGCGGCCTGGAAAAACGCCTCCAGCTCGGCGGCCGTCTCGGCGGTCTCCTCGACGACGAGTTCGGAGGCCCGCTGCAGGTCGTCGGCATCGAGGCCGACCTCGCGCAGCGCGCGCTGTGTCCGCTGGTCGAAGTGCATACCGCGCAGTTCGGCCCCCGGGGTTTTGAGCGTGACGAGCGCGCCGCTGGGCCGAACGCGCGAGGGATCGGAACCAAACCGTTTGGGGACAAACACATGTCTGTTGCTCACGTAAGGCACCTGTGAACGTCCCACAGGTTTCGAGCGCCGGCGGTTCGGGGGTATCGGCTCGCAGAGTGACCCGGTCCGCGGGGAGTGGTGCGGTATGAGCGAGAACGACGCCGACGCGGGGGTCGCCGACCCGATGGCGATCGGTCAGCAGTGGACAGACGCCTCCCGGCACGCGATAAACAGCTACGTCGAGGCGAACAACGCCCTGTTCGCCGCGATGGGAATCGACCGCGAGTCGACGGGAGCCGACTGCGACCGGGCCGACGCCCCGGTCAGCGAAATCGCCTTCGGCGACGCCGGCTGGTCGATGGAGCGCACGACCGACGAGTACGACGAGCTGGGCGTCGGCGACTACGTGCGTTTTTCGAAGCCGCTCGTCGAGCGCGACGTCAACGCCTTCGCGCAGGCCAGCGGCGACACCAACCGACTCCACCTCGAAGACGTGTTCGCCGAGGACACGCGGTTCAAGGGACGGATCGTCCACGGGACGCTCGTCGCGGGGACGATCAGCGCCGCGCTCGCGCGCCTCCCAGGACTCACGATCTACCTCTCGCAGGATCTGGAGTTCAACGCGCCCGTCCGGATCGGCGAGACGGTCACCGCCGAGTGCAAGATCGTCGAGGACCTCGGCGAGCACCGCTACCGACTCTCGACCGCGGTGTACAACACCGCGGAGCGAAGCTCCGCGAGCCCTGACTCGCAAGCTCGTCAGGACGAGGTGGCCGTCATCGACGGCGAGGCGGTCGTGCTGATCGACGAACAGCCCGTGGTGTAGACGGGACGCCACCCCGCCGCAGTGTTCCGATTATCGACAGTCGGCGGCGAGCGCCAGCGGCGCGTCGACCGGGGTCGCTGAAAGGACTTTAGGCGGATTTCTCGTAGCTATAGGTAGAGCCCCACCATGGAGGACGCCGACCGACAGCTCGAACTGGACGTGTACATGCGAGCGTTCACCCCTGACGCCGCCCGGCGCCGACAGGAGGCGATGCTCGAGCGGATGCGCGAGCTCCGCGACCGAGGGCTGGTCGAGGCGGTGTCGGTGACCCGCTGGAGCAACCAGGTGTCCGTTAGTCGGGTGCGCGACCGCGAACAGCCCGTCGGCGTCGAGACGTACCGGGAACTCGACGACGCCACCGACGGCACTGAGCTCTCGATCGAGCCGTTCTTCCGCGAGCGGTCGGGACACGAAGCGGACCGCACCGTTCTCAGCCTCCCGGTGCTGTGCGTCGCCATCCGGCGGGCGGGAGAGATCACCGGCGTCTACCCCTGCTCGGCGCCGGACGGCTCCTACAGCGTCACCGACTGTCTGGACGCGCTGGCCGCCGGCGACGACGTAGAGAACGTCACCGACGAGGTCGTGCTCGACCCCGAGCCCGTGTAGGGCGCCGGACGCCCGAACTCGTGTCGGCCACCGGACGCCCGAACTCGTGTCGGCCACCGGACGCCCGAACTCGTGTCGGCCACCGGACGCCCGTACCGGCGTTGGCGCCGTACCGCGGCGTCCGCCTGCGGTGCATCCCTGGGTTGGCGCGGTCGCCGCGGCGTCCCCGGTATCGCCCCGACGGCCGAGCGACGCCCGCCGCAACTCGTCACGCCTTTATCGGCCGCTCGAATACGACGTGGTATGTTCCTCAGCGTCCGCAAGGAGGTCGAGGCCGCGCTGGCCGACGCGCTGGCCGCGCTCGACCTGCCCGCCGACGACCTCGGCATCGAACAGCCGCCGGACGACGTCGACGCCGTGCTGGCGTCCAGCGTCGCGTTCCGGCTGGCCGGCGAGGTCGGCGCGCCGCCGCCGAAAGTGGCCGCCGACGTCGCCGACGAGATCGACCCCGACGAGTACGAGTACGTCGCCGAAGTCACCACGCAGGGCCCCTACGTCAACTTCCTGCCGAGCGACCGCTACTTCGAGGCCGCCCTGAAGGAGGCGCAGGCCGACGACTTCGGCTCGCTCGAAGATCGCGACGAGTCGCTCGTCCTCGAACACACCAGCGCGAACCCGACCGGGCCGGTCCACGTCGGCCGCGCGCGCAACCCGATCATCGGCGACGCGCTCGGGCGGGTGCTCGACTACGCCGGCTACGACGTCGATCGGCACTACTACGTCAACGACGCCGGGCGCCAGATCGCGGTGTTCACCTGGGCCTACGAGACGTTCGACGAGGCCGACCTGCCCGACCCGGAGCGCGAGAAGGCCGACTACGACATGGTCCGGTACTACCGCAAGGGCAACGAGTTCCTCGACGAGGGGCCCGAAGCCGACGTCGAGACCGCCGAGCAGGAGATCGAGGCGATCATGCAGGGTCTCGAAGAGGGCGACGAGGCGACCTACAAGCGCATCAGCGAGGTCGTCGACGCGGTGTTGGGCGGGATGCGCGAGTCGCTCGAACGCCTCCCCGCCGAGTTCGACGAGTTCGTCAAGGAGACGCGGTTCATGTTCGACGGCTCGGTCGACGATCTCGTCGAGCGGCTCAAGGAGTTCGACGAGGCCGTCTACGAGGAGGACGCCTGGCAGCTCGACCTGAGCGAGCACGGCATCGAGAAGAACTTCGTGTTCCTCCGCTCGGACGGCACCAGCCTCTACGCGACCCGCGATCTGGCCCACCACGAGTGGAAGTTCGACGAGTACGACCGCGCGGTGACGGTGCTCGGCGAGGACCACGGCCTGCAGGCCCGCCAGCTCCGCACCACGCTGGAACTGCTGGGCAACGACACCGACCAGTTAGAGCAGGTGCTGTACTCCTACGTCAACCTCCCCGAGGGGAAGATGTCCACCCGCGCGGGCACCGGCGTCGATCTGGACGACCTGCTCGACGAGGCGATCGACCGCGCCCGCGAGGAGGTCGAGGATCGGCTCGACGACCGGATTCGGGACGACGATCTCGACGAAGACGACGTCGAGCGGATCGCCCGGCAGGTCGGCATCGGCGCGGTGCGCTACGACATCGTCGCCAAGCAGCCCGCCAAGGCGATCACCTTCGAGTGGGATCGCGCGCTCGACTTCGAGGCCCAGTCCGCGCCGTACGTCCAGTACGTCCACGCGCGCTGTTGCGGGATTCTCGACGGCGCCGATGCGGAGCCGTCCCCCGACGTCGACGCCGACCTGCTCTCGACCGAGTACGAGCGCGACCTGCTCCGGACGGTCGCGCGGTTCCCCGCGGTGATCGAGGAGTCCGCCGACGAGCTCCAGCCCCACGTCGTCGCGACCTACACCCGCGAGATCGCCGAGGACTTCAACGCGTTCTACCGCGAGTGTCAGGTGCTCGGCGACGACGTCGATCCCGAAGTCCGAGATGCCCGGCTCGCGCTGGTCGCGGCCGCCCGCCACGCCGTCGGCAACGCGCTCGACGCGCTGGGCGTCGAAGCGCCCCGCTCGATGTAGCTAGTTCGAGTAGATCAGCGAGAGGCCCGCGAGAAAGCAGAGCCACCCCCACAGGTGGGCGGCGACGACGAGCACGCCGATGCGGCCGTTGAGGATGAACCAGAGGCTCGCCGGCGTCAGCAGCGCGCCGGTGAACAGCAGGACGTGCCCGGCGATCCGGCCGAGCAGCGACCGAACTCTGGCTGCGGCGGAGGTATCCGTCATAACGCGTCAGTCGAGAGCCGCAGGCTCAGAAGATGCCGCCGAGGAAGCCGCCGTCGTCCTCGTCGCTATCGTCGTCCTCGGCATCAGCGGCGTCCTCGCTATCGGCGGCATCCTCGTCGTCCCTGTCGTTATCGTCGTCATCGGATTCGGTTTCGGCGTCGTCGGCCGCCGCGGCGTCCGCGTCGTCGCCAGAGAACGGGATGGCGTCGTCGTCGAGGTCGAGGGGGTCCTCGGACTCGGCGTCGGCGTCAGCATCAGCCTCGGCCTCAGCCTCAGCCTCAGCTTCCGCGTCCGGGATCGTGACCGCTCCCTCGACCTCCTCAGCGTCGGCCTCGCGCGTCGTCGACCCGTCGCCGCCGACCGCAACGGCGCCCTCGGGCTCGCTCGCGGCGTCGTCGGCCGCGTCGTCGGCCTCGTCGATCCCGGAGATGGCGTCCTCGACGGACGTCTCGGAGGCCGGTTCCTCGGGATCGGCGGGAGCGGCGTCGGCGTCGACCGCGTCGTCCGCCGACGCGTTCGATTCCTCGTCGGCCGTAGCGTCCGGAGCAGCTTCCGAGACGGCGTCCGCGACGTCGTCGGGTGCGGCATCGCCCTCGTCGACCGCAGTCTCGTCGGCGTCGTCCGATGCCGCGTCGTCGGCCTCGGCTTCGGCGCCGGAGTCGTCCTCCGCGGTCGACGCGGAGCCGGCGGCCGCGGACGCGCTCGCCTGCACGCCGTCGGCCAGCGACGCGGCGAGCTGGCGGTATGCTGTCGCTGCGGGCGACTCGGCCTCGTGAACGACCAGCGGCGTCCCGGCGTAGACGCTGTCCCGGACCGTCGGATCCTCGGGGATCGATCCCAGCAGGTCGACGTCGAGGCGAGCGGCGATCTCCTCGTAGGAGACGTCGCCGTCGGGTCGGCCGCGGGTGACAACCAATCCGGCGACCGAGCCGCCCGAGCGGTCGACCAGGTCGATCGTCTTGCGGACGTCCTGCACCGAGGCGGGTTCGGGCGTCGAGACGAGCAGCACCTCGTCGGCGACGCCCAGCGGGAGCACCGACTCGTGGCTGACGCCGGCGCCGACGTCCAACAGGACGTAGTCGAACTCGCCGCGCAAGCGATCGACCGCGTCGCCGAGACCGGCGGCGTCGGCGTCGGCGAACTCGTCGAGTTCGGTGCCGCTGGGAACGGCGGCGATGCCGTCGGCCACCTCGTAGGTCGCTTCGGGAACCTCGGCGTCGCCGGCGAGCACGTCGTGGAGCGTCGCGCCGTCGGGCGCGAGGCTGACGAAGCCGGCGAGATTGGCCATCCCGAGGTCGGCGTCGACGATTGCGACGCGCTTGCCCGCCCCCGCCAGCGCGGTGCCGAGGTTGACCGTGGTCGTCGTCTTCCCGACCCCGCCTTTGCCGCTCGCGACAGCGTAGACCGTGGTGCCAGACATATTCGTTACCGGACCACAGTCACCCGCGGGTAATAAAACATCGCAGGACGCGCGCGGCGTTTTCGGCGGTGCTGAGCGCGTCGTATCACCGATCCGACCTGATGCCACGGTGTCGCGACGGCGCGACGCAGACGGCCGATCGGCTGCGGAAACCCCCCTCGAAGACGTTCGATCGAACAGCGAGGACCGCACGCGGGCGCGCGCTAACAGGTCAAAGCATACTTACACGCTCCGGGGGCTAGTACACACAATGAGTCAGCAGGACGCCGAACAGTCCGACCGGAAAAAGTACGAGTTCCGGAAGGTCATCGAGGACCTCAAAGAGTACGAGGGCTCGGGGACCCAGCTCGTCACGATCTACGTCCCGCCGGACAAAATGATCAGCGACGTCGTCGCTCACGTCACCCAGGAACACAGCGAAGCGTCGAACATCAAGTCCAAGCAGACCCGCACCGCCGTGCAGGACGCCCTCTCGAGCATCAAAGCCCGCCTGAAGTACTTCGACACGAAACCGCCGGAGAACGGCGTCGTGCTGTTCTCGGGGGCCGTCGACTCGGGCGGCGGCCGGACCGACATGGTCACCGAGGTTCTGGAGAACCCGCCCCAGCCCATCGAGTCGTTCCGGTATCACTGCGACTCCGCGTTCCTGACAGAGCCGTTAGAGCACATGCTGGCCGACAAGGGCCTGTACGGCCTGATCGTGCTCGACCGGCGCGAGGCCAACGTCGGCTGGCTGCGGGGCAAGCGCGTCGAGCCCGTCAAGTCCGCCAGCTCGCTGGTGCCGGGCAAGCAGCGAAAGGGTGGTCAGTCCGCCCAGCGATTCGCCCGCCTGCGCCTCGAAGCGATCGACAACTTCTACCAGGAGGTCGCCGGGATGGCCAACGACCTGTTCGTCGCCGAGCGCCACGAGCTCGACGGCATCCTGGTCGGCGGTCCCTCGCCGACGAAAGACGAGTTCCTCGACGGCGACTACCTCCACCACGAGCTCCAGGACAAGGTGCTGGGCAAGTTCGACGTGTCCTACACCGACGAATCCGGGCTGTACGATCTGGTCGACGCCGGCGAGGAGGCGCTGGCCGACGCCGAGCTCATGGAGGACAAGTCGCTGATGGAGGAGTTCTTCAAGGAGCTCCACGGCGGCGAGGAGGCGACCTACGGCTTCGAACAGACTCGCCAGAACCTCATCATGGGCTCCGTCGAGACGCTGCTGATCAGCGAGGATCTCCGCAAGGACGTCGTCACCTACGAGTGCTCGAACGGACACGAGGAGCGCGAGGTGATCGATCGGCGCAAGAACACGCCGACCCACACCTGCAGCGAGTGCGGCGAGGAGGTCGAAGCCGACGAGGAGGCTCGCGAAGACGCCATCGACCACCTCATCGACATCGCCGAGCAGCGCGGCACCGAGACGACGTTCATCTCGACGGACTTCGAGAAGGGCGATCAGCTCTACGACGCCTTCGGCGGCGTCGCCGGCATCCTGCGGTACTCGACGGGCGTCTAGAGACCGTTCTCGTTCTCGCCACCGAAAAAAGTCGTCGAGGGTCTGAAGCTACGCCGACGAGTTGCCGCTACCGCCGCCACCGCCGGATCCGAGCATCGAGTCGGTCTCGCCGTCGTCGGTTTCGAGCGTGATTTCGTAGTCGCTCACGGCGGCGCAGACGATCCAGCCTTGCCCGCCGTGGTCGAGCGAGACGTCGGTCTCGAAGATCCCCTGGTCGGCGTAAATTTCGCCGAGGTACTCGCCGCCGAGCGTGTACAGCTTCAGCGAGAACTCGCCGACGCCGGTGTGGTCGATCGCGACGGAGTTGACGTCGCTGAAGTCGATGGGGCCGAGGTAGGCCGGCTCGGAGTTCGCGAGCGTGGCCGGCGGCGTGACGAGGTCGCCGTCGCCCACTCTCGGCTGGATCACGCTGACCGACCAGTCCCTGTCGGTCCGAATCTCCATCGTGTACTCGCCCTGGGGAACGTCGATCGGAACGAACGACTTGTAGTTCTGTATGTCGCCCTCCAGCGACCGCCAGACGTTCCCACCGGAGTCGATCACGTCGACCCGCAGCCCCGACATCGGTTCGATGTCCAGTATGGTGAGACCGGGACGAACCGTGAACGGTTCCGTCGTCGCGTTGCCGCTGCCGGAGTACTCGATCGGCTCGGGGTCGCTCGCCCCGAGGCCGCCGTCGCTGTCGTTACCACCGGTCCCGTCGCTTTCGTTGCCCGCGGGTCCGTCGCCCGACTCGTTGTCGTCGGGGTCGTCCGAATCTGACCCGAAGCATCCTGCCAGCGCGGTGACACCGCACGCCGTGACGAACGTTCGACGTCGCATGGTCTGCGCTGGGACGGACCGGGTGAAAGGTATTCAGGGAGTAGTGAGCAGTATATCTGGGCAATCGAAACCGCAACTGACGGTTACTCCGCAACCGAGTCGGTAACTGACGTATACGGATTCGACTCGGACAGTGTCGCCGCCGCGCCCGGCGGTACGCTCAGCCTACCGGCAAATCGGCAGCGATGAACCGCCAGGCCGCGGTGCGGTCGGGGACGCCCCGGCCGATCCCGCTCGTCTAGACGATCATAGAAACTCGCGAACGTCGGAGTAGTACATGTCGTGGTGGTCGGCGGCGTCGATCGGATCGGCGATCGCCGCCGCCAGCGCGTGCCAGCAGAGGTCGGTCGGGTCGTCGGGATCGAGATTGTACAGCGTATCCTCGCAGGTACAGCCCCGGCCCTCGACGACGTACTCGTCGGAGTGACCGACCACGACGGTGAAATCGCGGTACTCCTTGACCCGCCCTTCGGCGACGGCCTCGATGGCCCGCGCGCCGCGATCGCCGTGGATCGCGGTGACGCGCTCGACGACCGCGGGCGTCAGTTCGCCCGCCGCCGCCAGATCGGCGCGCCAGTCGTCGCCGTCGGTCACGGTCGACCCTCCGCTGGCCGCGCTGGCTGCCGCGCGGCGATCGACGGCGGGCCGGGCATCCGGGACACGCCACACAGATTAGAAAGCCCCTCTCAAAACAGGTTCGGTCGCCGGGGGTTCAGACGTCCCCGCCCACGTTCCGATCGTCTCCCTCGCCGGCGCTCCGCTCGACGCCGTGTCCGCCCGCGCCGTCGGCCGCGTCGACGGATTCGCCGCGCTCGCGGCGCAGGTCCCGTTCGAGCTGTCGTCGCCCGCTCACGTCGGCGATGTACCCCTCCAGAACGCCCGGCTCGACGCGGTGGCCGCGCTCGGACACCCATCGCGCGTCGCCGGACTTCGTCAGGATGCGGTACTCCAGGGCGAACGCGTCGCCGTTGGCCAGCGCCTCGCGGGTGACCCAGTTCACCGTCTCGACGTCGTCGGGGTGGATCACCGACTCGCCCCAGGACACGTCGCCCGACTCCAGAGCTTCGGCATCGTAGCCCGTAAGCCGCTCGCAGCCCTCGCTGACGAACTCCATCGGCCACCCCTCCTCGGTCCGCGCCCGGTACGCCATTCCCGGAAGGCTCTCCAGCAGCGACCGGAAGCGGCGCCGTTGTTCCTCCAGTTCCCGCTCGCGCTCGCGGCGCTCGGTGAGATCCCGGACCACGAAGACCGCGCCGCCGCTCCGTTCGTCGTCCGGGTCCCGGCCCGTCACCCCTCGCTCGATGGCCGCCACCGACACCGAGGTGGGAACCGTCGTGCCGTCGGCGCGCTCGATAGTCATCTCGCCGGACCACTCGCCGGTCTCGGACAGCGACGGCAGCACGTCGTCGTTCGCGCGCTCGATCGCCCACTCCGGATGGAACTCCCGCCAGTGCTTGCCGAACAGGTCGTCGGGATCGCGACCGTACAGCCCCGAGTACGCCTCGTTCGCGTACGCCAGCTCGCCGCAGCCGTCGAAGACCGCGATCCCCTCCGAGGCAGCCTCGATCGCCTCGACGCGCTGGCGCAACGTCCACTCGGTGCGGCGCTGGTCGACGAGGTTTCGAATTCGATTCGCCAGCACGGTGTACTGGTCGGCGCCCGTTTCCTTCTGGATGTAGTCGGAAACGCCCGCCGAGATCGCCTCGCTGGCGATCTCCTCGCTGCCCTTGCCGGTGAACAGCACGAACGGGACCGACGGGCGACGCTCGCGAACGGCGTCGAGGAACTCGATGCCGTCCATCTCGGGCATCTGGTAGTCGCTGAGCACGCAGTCGATCGAGCCGTCGAGCAGTTCCAGGGCGCGCTCGGGGTTCGACTCGGTCCGTACCTCGATGTCGCCTTCGCGTTCGAGGAACGTCTTCGTCAGGTCCAGCAACGGCGGCTCGTCGTCGACGTGGAGTACGGTGATTGGCTCGATCATGGCGCTGTCCCGGCGACGGGCCGACGGCGCTGACCCGCATCCTCCGTGGTATCCTCACCCACGGGTCAAAAAACCGACGGTGGATTCCCCGGCGTTTGCTCGACCGGCCGCCGCGCATCGTGGGGCTTTTCGCCCCGCGGTGGCCATAGCGAGGCATGCAGATCCGGGAGGGCGCAGTCGAGATCGAGGTGCCCGAACAGGAGACCGAGGGCATCGACGACGCGGTGTTTTTCAACCCCGTCCAGGAACTCAACCGCGACCTGACCGTCGCGGCGCTCCGGGCCTACCGCGAGCGCGAGGACCGGGCCGAGTCGTACCTCGACGCGATGGCCGCCAGCGGCGCCCGCGGGGTCCGGGCCGCCGTCGACGGCTGGGACGCCACGCTCTGCGATCTCGATCCCGAAGCCGTCGCGCTCTGCGAGCGGAATCTCGAACGCAACGGCGTCGAGGGAGAGGTCGTCGAGCGTAACGTCAACGCCTTGCTCCACGAGTCGGTGTACGACGTCGTCGACATCGACCCGTTCGGGACGCCGATGCCCTTCGCGGACGCCGCGCTGGCGAACGCCCGCGATCTCGTCTGCGTCACCGCGACCGACACGGCGCCGCTGTGTGGCGCGCACTTCGACAGCGGCGTCCGCAAGTACTCCGCGATCCCCCGGAACACCGAGTACCACGCCGAGATGGGCCTGCGCGTGCTCGTCTCCGCGCTCGTCAGGACGGCCGCGCGGTACGACGTCGGCGCGACGCCGATCCTCTCTCACGCCACCAACCACTACGCGCGCACCTACCTCGAACTCGACCACAGCGCGACCGACGCCAACGAAGCGGTCGACGGACTGGGCCACGTCCACCACTGCGAGGACTGCCTGCACCGCGAGCACGAGTCGGGACTGATCGCCCACCCGCCCGAGACGTGCCAGAACTGCGGCGGCAACCGCGTCATGACCGCCGGTCCGATCTGGCTGGGCCAGCTGACCGACAGCGAGTTCGCCGCGGCGACCCGCGAGCAGGTCAGCGAGGACATGGGCACCGCCGAGGATTGCCGAGACCTGCTGGAAACGCTGGGGGCCGAACTCGACGAGCCGACCCACTTCGACCAGCACAAGCTCTGCAAGCAGTGGACGCGATCGGCGGTCGCGATGGACGACTTTCTCGAACAACTGCGAGACGCCGGCTACGAGGCGACGCGCGCCCACTACGGCGGGACGACGTTCAAGACCGACGCCACCGTCGCGGAGATCGAAGCGGCGACGAGCGAGTAAGCGCGACGCCGACGACGTGCAGACGTCTCGCCGACGATCGGCGTCGCGACCCGGCCGCTCGGCGTCGAGACCCGGATGCTCGGCGTCGTCCGGCTGTGTGCCGCCCGCGGAGCCGGGAATATTTGTGCAGCGGCGCCGAACTACCACCCGTGCGACAGCGACTCGACGCCGTTCCGGACGACGTGCGCGCGGTGGCGATGGCCGCCCGGTCAGAGCAGATCACGTTTCTGGCGGCCGCGGTCGCCTACTACGCGTTCGTCTCGCTGATCCCGCTGTCGCTGCTAGGACTGGTGATCGCCTCGGTGATGGGCGGCGCCGTCTTCGAGGGGCAGGTCGTCGCGACCGCCAGCGAGTTTCTCACGCCGGAGGCCCAGGAGCTGTTGACCGAAGCCCTGACCGGCGAGTCCGGCCGCGGCGGCGCGACGATCGTCGGCACCGTCGTGTTGCTCTGGAGCGGGCTGCGGCTGTTCCGCGGGCTCGACAAGGCGTTCTCGCAGGTGTACGGCACCATCGGCTCGAAGACGATCCTCAACGAGCTTCTCAACGCCGTCGCGGTCTCGCTGGCGATCGTCGTCGGCGTCGCGTCGATGACGGTGCTCGGGGCCGCGATCGACCGGCTGCCGGCGGGCGACATCGCGCCTCAGGTCGGGTTCGCACTGCTGATCGGGACGCTGGCGGTCGTGTTTTTCCCGATGTACCTGCTGTTGCCCGACGCCGACATCGAGCCGCGCGAGGCGCTACCGGGGACGCTGTTCGCGTCGCTGGGCTGGGTGGTACTAGGCGCCGGCTTCCAGCTCTACTCGGCCAACGCGGGCAACTTCGCCGCCTACGGCGTGCTCGGCGGGGTGTTGCTGCTCGTGACCTGGCTGTACTTCGGCGCGCTGATCGTGATGCTGGGCGCGGTGGTCAACGCGGTGCTGGCCGATCGGCTCGACGCCGACGACGCCGCGGCGATGGACTACGAACCGGGGTACGATCCGAGCGGGCTGTCACGCGAGGCGAGGGACGCTGGCACCGGTAACGGGCCGAACGCGGGGGGTGCCGACGCGACCCACCCGCGCGGCGCGGACGAAACGAACGCGCACGAAACGAGCGAACGAACGACGACAGACCGGCAAGTACAACGTGATGGCGCTCGACACACCGACACAACCGAAGCGATGACTGGCGAGGACTCACCCGAACGACCGGACGACGCCGACGACGACTCCGAAGGGACGGCGGGCTCGGACAGCTCGACCGGGCCGAACGGCCAGAACACCGGGACGAGCGACCCGGAGACCGACGGCGGCACCGCCGCCGACGAGCCGACCGCCTCCGAGCGCGTCCGGCCGGGGACGGCGCCGGCGAGCGAGGTCGCGCGACTGAACAGCGAGATCGCGGACCTGCGCTCGGAGCTCGACGAGTTCGAGGACGAGGTCGACGACAAGACGGTCGACCGCGACGAGTTCGAGGGCGATCTCAAGCGCTACGTCCGTCGGCGCGTTCGGCGCGGCCACGCGCGAGGCTGGGGGCCGTACCTGGTGTTGCTGTACGGCACCGCGATGACGGTCGCGGCGCTGTACACGCCCTACCTGGGCGGCGGCTGGGCGATCTTCGCGATGATCGTCATCTGGCTGTCGACGCTGGGGCTGTACGTGCTGATGGTGCTGGTCGGCGCTGGCCTGTCGCTACTGGGCGTCCCCGGCCGGCTCCGGAACGCCGTCGGCTCCTGGCGGTCCTGATCCAGGTCGTCCGTTCCTCGTCTCGACGCCCGTCTCCGGCAGGAGTCGCGCGACAAATCTACACTCCGCTCCGGACCTCCTAACGCGGTCTTACCGAACCGTTCAGCGCGGGTACGACCGCACTACGACTGAACGGTTTGCCCACTTTTTACGCGGACTCGTGGAACCGAGTCCTGCTCACCGGCGTATCTACCGCGTCGCGTTCCAGCGACGGCGACACCCGCGAGCACCTATCATGCCACGAGACAGAGACGACGAGCGACCGGACCGACGAGCATCGGCGGACAGACATCGAGAACAGGGGAACCCGAATCGGGAACGACCGTTCGGCCGCGGAGGAAGGGAACAGCAACCGCCAAAGGGCGGGCAGCAGTCGGGAACCGGGCGACGGCAACCGCCGCAGCAGCAACCGACACGTCGCCAACAGCCCCAATCGTCACGACGAGACCAGCCGCAGCGGCGACCGTCGCAGCAGCGAGCGTCACAGCAGGAGCAACAACCGTCACAGCAGGGAGGACAACCATCACAGCAGAGGCAACAACCGCCCCGACAGCAACCGGGCGAACGCCAGCAGCCGTCCCAACGCCAGCGATCCTCACAGCGGGGGCAGCAGCCGCCACAGCGTGGCCAGCAGTCGTCTCCTCGAGCGCCGCCGCGCCAGCCAGAGCAGACGCCGTCGCGACAGGGGAGCCAGCAGTCCCAGCAGGGCGGGCAGCAGCCCAGTCGAAGCCAGCAGCTCGGCAGTTACCAGGAGCAGGCTCGGGTCTCCGGCGACTGGAAACGGGGTGACGCGCCCAGTTCACGCCGACGGACCGGCGGCCGAACCGGAGCCCAGCAGCACCGCGCCCGATCCGGACGCGGCACCCCAGGAATCGATCAGTCCGGGGGCGAGCGGGCGATCCAGCCGCGAACGATAGACGAGATCATGATCGAGGATGTCGTCACGGCGTCGAGGGACACGCCGCTGCACGAGGTCGCCGCGACGATGGCCACCGAGGAGGTCGGCAGCGTCGTCGTGATCGACGACGACGAGTCGCCGGTCGGGATCGTCACCGACCGCACGATCGCGCTGTCGGTCGACGACGAGGGAACGCTCGCGGATCGGGCGGTGTCCAACGTGATGGCCGGCGACGTCGTCACCGTCACCGCCGGGACGAGCGTGTTCGAAGTGACTCAGCGGCTGTCCGAGGCAAGCGTGCGCAGGTTGCCGGTGATCGACGGCGACGGCGCTCTGGAGGGGATCGTCGCGATCGACGACGTCGTCGTGTTGCTCTCACGGGAGCTGGAGAACGTCAGCGACGTGCTCTCGGTGCAGTCGAATCGGCGCTGAGGGACACAGCGAGACCGCTCTCGGGGTCGGTGCCGGACCGACGCCCGGCGGCGAATCGGGGACCAGTCTTTTTGAGGGTCGACCGCGTAGGCATCTCGCATGAAGTTTGTTATCGTGGGGTACGGTCGGGTCGGCATCCGGACGGCCCGCATCCTGCGCGAGGAGGGACACGAGGTCATCGTCGTCGAGAACGACCCGGAGAAGATCGATCGGGGCCGGAGCGACGGGTTTCGGGTCGTCGACGGCGACGGCGCCGAGGACGAGACGTTCGAGGCGATCGAGATGGCGACGATCGACGCCGTCGCCGGCCTCACCGGCGATCTCAACGTCAACTTCGCGGCCTGCATGATCGGCAAGCACCACGGCGCCCGCACCGTGTTGCGGATCGACGAGGACTACCGCCAGGACATCTACCAGAAGTACGCCGACGACGTCGACGAGGTGATCTACCCCGAACGCCTCGGCGCCGCGGGCGCGAAGACGGCACTCTTGGGCGGGGACTTCAACGTCCTCTCGGACCTGACCGAGCAGCTCCAGCTCTCGGTGTTCACGATCGGCGGCGACTCGGCGGCGGTCGGCAGCCGCGTCAGCGACGTGGATCTCCCCGAGAGCGCCCGGATCTACGCCCACGGTCGCGAGCACGAGTCGCTGACGATCCCTCTGCCGGGAACGACGATCGAGTCCGGCGATCAGGTCGCCGTGATCGTCGAGACCGAGAGCGTCAGCGACGTGAAGACGGCGCTGGCCGGCTGAGCGAGGCCGGGTCGGCAGAGCGCCGCCGCGATCGACCGTTCTCTCGTTCGCCGCGATCGAGCGCCGCAGCGCGGTAGTGCCTACAGGTCGTCGAGTTCGACCCGATCGCCCGTCTCGGCGGACTCGTAGACGGCGTCTGCCACCCGGAGATCGGCGAGCCCGTCACGGCCGTCCGGTTCGGGACGGCGATCCGTGAGCACGTGGTTCGCGAAGTACGCGACCTCCTCGACGACGTCGTCGACGGGTGCGCCGGTGTACTCCATGCGCATATCGCCGCACTCGACGACGATCTCCTGTGGGACGTCGCCGTATGGCGAGTCGATCGAGATCGACCCCTCGGTGCCGACGATCTTCAGCTGGCTGTTGGGCTGGCCATTGAACGTCGTCGAACAGGATGCCACGACGCCGTCGGGAAAGGTGAGCTGGAATGCGGCGTGCTCGTCGACGTTCTCGAACGCCGGCTCCCAGGAGTTGGTCGCGCCCTGAACGGCGACGGGGTCCTCGCCCAGCAGGAATCGCGAGGTGTTCAGCGGGTAGACGCCGATATCGAGCAAGGCGCCGCCACCGGCGATCTCGGGGTTCAGTCGCCAGTGATCCGGACCGAAGCTGTCGAGCAGCTTCGTCGAGAAGTTGCTGTGGATCTGGACCGGCCGACCGATACAGCCCTCCGAAACGATTTCGCGGGTGCGACGCGCGGCCGGCTCGAACTGGAGTCGGTAGGCGGTCATCAGCGTCACGCCCGCGTCCTCGCAGGCGTCGACCATCGCGGCGGCGTCGGCGGCGCTCGCGGCCAGAGGCTTCTCGCAGAGGACGTGCTTGCCGTATCGGGCGGCGGACTCGGCGTAGTCCCGATGGAACAGGTTCGGCGTCGCGACGTACACCGCGTCGTAGCTGTCGGTCGCCGCGCCGTCGTGGAACTCCTCGTAGCCGAGTACGGCGTCGATGCCGTACTCGGCTACGATCGGATCGGACTCGTCGAACGAACGGCTGACGAGCACGGTCGTCTCGGTGGCCTCGACCTCCTCGATCGCCGGCAGCGCGCGGTTGCGCGCGAACCCGCCGATCCCGACGACCGCGAATCGGATCGGCCCGCCCTCGGTCGGCTGTTCCCAGTCCCGTCGCGCGAAGTCTGCGAAGTGTCGACCGACGTTGCCCGCGTTCTCCTTGGCTCGTTCCCCCATACCACAAACTGGGGCCGCCGAGACAAAATCCACCGGGGTCAGACGGTCGGCGTCGCCAGTCTGCGCTCCGGACTCGTCAAGAGTTGTCGAAGCACCGCTCGATCACCCGATCCCTGCGGATCGCGAGCAACTCGTCGACGCCGGCCGCGTCGAATCGCATCGGACGACGCCACCACGGCCCCTTTCCGGAGTCGCTGGACAGGTCCGTGACGAGACGGTTAGCCTCGCTGCCGGCGTCCCGCGCGCTCAGCGGGATCGCTCGCTCGTACAGCGCCGACTCGTCCGGATCGCCCGCGAGCAGCACGCGGGCGTCGAACGTCTCGCGGCGAACGTGTGCGTTGGCGTCGAACCACGAGCGGTCGTCGGCCGGCAGCGCGCGGTACTCCTCGCCGGTGAGCGGGTCCCGAGCGAGCCGGAACTGGCCGATCACGTACGCGCCCCACTCCGGCGCGATCCAGTCGGCGGGGGCGTCCACAGTCGTCGCATCGGCGTCCGGGGTCGCCCCGTGGGAACCCGGCGCCGCGCCGCTCGTCGCGGCCGTCGCGGCGGCGTCGCCACCGACGGTCGACAGCGTCGCGTAGAAGAACACGTAGTCGCCGGCCGACAGCTCGGAGAGCGGGCCGGCCTTCACCGCGAAGTCGTCGCCGTAGGTGTAGCGGTCGCAGTGGGTGTACTCCGCGAACGTCGGGTCGAGGTGGACCGGCTCGTCGAGCGCCTCGGCCGGCAGGTCGACGTCCAGGTCGAGGTCGGCGTACGTCGGTACGGGCTCGGCGGTCGGCTCGCGCTCGGGGATCGGCACGTACCGAAACCGGCCGTCGGGGTAGATCGGGCCCCGACGACCGGGCATGTTGGTGTTGGCACCGACGTTGACGGCGACCCCGCGTGGCATACCGGACGGTTCGTCGCCGGAGCTAAAAGGGTACGGACGATCGCACGCGGCGGGAGGCCGGCAGAAGTTTCGGTGCGCTCAGGCGCCGAGCTGCGACACGCAGTTCCGGCAGTACGTGAACGTCGGCTCGCGCTCGTTGCGCGCGCCGCAGTGCGGGCAGACCAGCGCGTCCTCGTCGGTCCGTGGATCGGGATCGGCGCTGGCCTCGACGTCGTCTGGCGATCCGGGCGCCTCTCGAACCCCGGAACTGTTCGGGACGGTGCCGTTGGTGCGTCCGCGATCGCCCGCGCCGGAGACGGTGACCGACTGGCGGTCGCGCCCCCGGCGGAGGTAGTAGTAGATCAGCAACTGGACGACCGCGAGGAACGCCGCGTACAGCAGCACCCACTGCCAGACGTCCATTAGCGTGCAATACGTTCTCACACAACTTGATTGTTCGGTGCGCGAGGCCGGCAACGCGGAGAACGTCGACGTCGTCGGGCGGCCGCCGAAGCGCGGAAAAAGCGGCGTCCTACTCGTCGCGGGAGCGCGGCGGTGCGGGCGGTTCGCGGTCGCGCTGGAACTCGTCGAACAGCTCGAACTCGTCGGGGAGGTCGCGCTCGACCCGACGCTCGTCCTGCCGATTCGCGTTGACGCCATCCGCGTCCAGCGGCGTCGCGACCTCCTCCCATCCCGGCTTGATCTTGACGCTCTTGGCGGGCATCCCGACGGCGACGTGATGGTCGGGCACGTCGCCCTGGACGACCGCTCGGGCGCCGACGACCGCGTTCTCGCCGACCCGACAGCCCGCCCGCACCATCGCGTCGTAGGTGACTCGGGCGTCGTCGCCGACGATCGTGTGGAAGTTCTCGACGGCGGTCTGGTCGACGAGATCGTGATCGTGGCTGTAGAGGTGGGCGCCGTCGGAGATCGACACCCGATCGCCGATCGTCAGCTTCCCGCGGTCGTCGAGGTGGACGTCGTCGTGGATCACGACGTTGTCCCCGATCTCGACGTTGTGACCGTAGGTGACGGAGATCCCCTTGAAAAATCTGCAGTTGTCGCCGCACTCGGCGAACAGGTGATCGCCGAGCATCCGGCGAAATCGGAGCGCGAACTCGACGTTGTCGGCCATCGGCGTCGCGTCGAACTGCCGCCAGAGCCACTGGAGGTGCTTGGACTCGCGGAACTTTTCCTCGTCCTTCTCGGCGTAGTACTCGCTTTCGAGCGTCGAATTGCATGGGTCGTACCCCTGCAGGCGGACGCGCTCGGCGGGCGAGACGTCCCCGCCGGCCTGCCAGCGCTCGTAGGCGTCCCGGTCGCCGTGCAGGTCGACGAGCACGTCCTCGACGACCGAACAGGTGTCCTCGTCCGAGGAGAGTCGCCTGTCGACCTCGTCGAGGAACTCCTCTAACCCGGCTTCGGCGTCTTCCGGGAGGCTGACGTGGCGCTTTGTCATGACGAGTGGTTGCTCGCCCCGAGTAAAATGGGTTTCCGTCGGGGCCGGGCTCGCCGCGAGCGCGGCGGGCGAGGAGAACGGACGGTCGAGCCGTCGAAATCGACCGTGGGATTACCGCTCGGCGAACAGTTCGTCCATCGACGCGTCGATCGGGACCTCCTCGTCGGCGCCCTCGGCCGGCGCGACCCGCCCAGCGTCGACGTTCCGGACGAACCCGTCGAAGCGGTCGGTCGGCGGGACGTTCTCGGCGAGCGGATCGCCGCTTGCGATCGGCTTTTCGGAATCCGGTTCGTCGTCGAGCGCTGCGACCGCCTCGGGATCGACGGCCTCGATCTCCTCGACGCCGACCGCGGGCGCCCCCTCGCCGGTAGTCGACTGATTCTCCTGCTCGCTGGTCATGACACGCCCTTTCAGACCGACCGTAATAAATACACATGATATTTTAGGAGTAATAACCCGGTTCGAGCAGAGAATAAAAGACGAGTTCGCGATGCGGTCGGAGCGGTCGGTCGGGTTCAGATACTCCGGTGGAAACCAGTTCGGTGACGAATCGATCGTCACGACGTATGACCCTGACCCTCGGCGAGGATGCGTCCGTTACCGACGTGACCTTTGAGCCGCCGCACGAACACGGAGTGATGTCGGAAACGAATCGGAAGTTCCTGCTGGCGAAGCGTCCCGACGGACGACCCGACCGAGACACCTTCGAGCTCGTCGAAGAAGACGTCCCGGAGCCGGGCCCCGGCGAGGCGCTGGTCCGGACGCTGTATCTCTCGGTCGACCCCTACATGCGCGGACGGATGGACGCCGGCGAGTCCTACGCGGAGCCGTGGGACGTCGGCGATCCCCTGCAGGCCGGGGTCGTCGGCGAGGTCGTCGACGAGCGCGGGACCGGCTTCGAGGCGGGTGACGTCGTCACCGGCAATCTGGAGTGGGCCGACTACGCGACCGCTCGGGGCGCCGAACTGCAGCCGGTCGACCCCGACCTCGGCCCCGTCTCGACCGCGCTCGGCGTCCTGGGGATGCCCGGTCGGACGGCCTACTTCGGGACACGCGAGGTGGCCGACGTGGCGGCCGGCGATACGTTCGTCGTGACCGGCGCGGCGGGCGCGGTCGGCTCGGTCGCCGGCCAGATCGCGAAGCTCTCGGGCGCCCGCGTGGTCGGCTTTGCCGGCTCCGAGGAGAAGGTCGCGTTCCTCGAAGACGACCTCGGCTTCGATGCGGCGATCAACTACAAGGAGACCGACGACTACGGCGCCGCGCTCGACGACGCCGCGCCGGAGGGCGTCGACGCGTACTTCGACAACGTCGGCGGCGAGATCACCGACGCCGTCTTCACGCGACTGAACGTGGACGCCAGCGTGGCGGTCTGCGGGCAGATCTCGCTGTACAACGCCCAGGAGTTACCGACCGGGCCGAGAAAGCTGCCGACGCTGATCGAGTCGCGAGCGACGGTCGAGGGGTTCCTCGTCGGCGACTTCGCCCCGCGATTCGAGCAGGCGACGCGCGATCTCGCAACCTGGGTCGGCGCCGGCGAAATCGAGTACAGAGAGACGGTCACCGAGGGACTGGAGAACGCGCCCGACGCGTTCCTCGGCCTGTTCGAGGGCGAGAACATCGGCAAACAGCTCGTGAAGGTCGGCGAACGGAGCGAGTAGGCGGTCGGTGACGATCTCGGCGGCCGTCCCCGAAGGGACGCCGACGAGCGGGAATCCGCACGCGCTAAGTGGCCCCGTTCCTAACGCACGGACATGCACTACCGTACGCTGGGCGACACCGACGTCGAAGTGAGCGAGGTCGGATTTGGCGCGTGGGTCGTCGGCACGGACTGGTGGGGCGACCGTTCCGAGGAGCAGGCGATTCGTATGGTCCGCCACGCCGTCGATCAGGGAATCACCTTCTTCGACACCGGCGACGTGTACGGCCACGGCGCCAGCGAGGAGATCATCGGCGAGGCCCTCGCGGATCGGCGCGAGGAGGTCACCATCGGCACGAAGGTGGGCTACGATTTCTACAACAACCCGCAGGCGGGCCACGGCGAACTCCCCAAGGAGATCACGCCCGAGTGGATCGAGACGGCGCTCGACCGCTCGCTCGATCGGCTCGACACCGACTACGTCGACCTGCTGCAGGTCCACAACGCGAACGTCGACGAGGTCGACGCCGACGTGCGGGAGACGCTGGACGAACTCGTCGAGTCCGGCCGCGTCGACTCGATCGGCTGGGCGCTCGGCCCCTCGATCGGCTGGCTCGCCGAGGGCGAGGCCGCCGTCGAGCAGGAGTTCGACGCCGTCCAGACCGTCTTTAATCTGTTCGAGCAGGGGCCGGGCACGCACTTCCTCGACGCGGTCGAGAAACACGACGCGGACACGAGCGTGCTCGCGCGCGTCCCCCACTCCTCGGGACTGCTCAACGAGCAGGTCACGCCCGACACCGAACTCGGCGAGGGCGACCACCGCTCGCACCGGCCCCAGGAGTGGTACGAGACGGGCTGGGACAAGCTCGAAGCGATCCGCTTCCTCGAACGGGACGGCGAGCGGACGATGGCCCAGGCCGCGATCCAGTGGCTGCTGTACGACGACGCCGTCGCCTCGGTCACGCCGACGTTCCGGACGACCGACGACATCGACGCGTGGGCCGCGGCGAGCGACGTGGCGCCGCTCTCGGACGAGGAGTACCAGCGCGTTCAGGAACTGCACGCGGAGAACTTCGGCGTCACGCGCGACGACGGGATGGACAGCTATCGCTCGTCGGTCGGCGGACAGGACGTCGAACGCGCGGGACTCCAGCCCAGCGCGGGCGACTGAGCGCCCGCGTCGCCGGCCGTCGATCCGCGACTGATTTTGATCGCTTGGCAGTCCGTACCGAACCCCTTCGTTTCACTTCGAAATCGCACCACTGCGACACAGTCAGTCGGAAAGGAACTACTTTCGCTCCGGCGTCAGACGCCGGTCACCACGTCTCGACGACGCCCTCCCGGACGTCCTCGGCACAGCCCTCACAGTCGGGGTGGCCCGCGTCGAAGCACTCGGGGCGTCCGTCGGCGTCCAGATCGACCGCGCGGCGTTCGGCGTACCGGCGGCAGACGATCCGGACGTTACCGTCCTCGTCGCGGGGGATCGATCCCGTCGTCCGCCCCTCCTGATAGGCCTGCCGGGCCTCCTCCAGCTGTCGGCCCGCGCCGCGGAGCGTCTTGCTGACGAACCGCCGGACGCGGTCGCGGTCACCCACGGCGACCACCGGCCTCTGTCATACGAAGTGATTGCGGGCGGGCGCACTAAGGTCCATCGCAGGCGGGGATCGGGCCGACCCGCTGGGGTCGTTACGACCGGACGATTACGAGGTGCGTGCGCCCGCCTCACGGCGTCGATGCGGGTCGATTATGGAATCCGACAGGTGCGGCAGAGATGCCCGAGAGCCCCCATACCGCCAGTTTTCACTTCCGATACGGTCGGCACAGGTTTATGTACGAACGGGACCAAGGGGCGAATGTCTCCCACTGAAAACAGAGCGGAGACAGGCAACCCATGAGTGAGCTTCGAGAGCACGCGGAAGACATACACGAACAGTTTTCGGACCATCTGGAGATCGACGTCGACGACGTCGAGGAGCGACTGTCCACGCTGGTCGACGAGTACAGAGTGCCCGTCGACGAAGCGCGCCGCAGCGTCACCAACCACTACCTCGACGAAGCGGGGCTGGAGCGCGACGCGCTCGGCGGCGGCGGTGGCGGCGGCAGCGAGCTGATCGCCGTCGGCGACATCGACGAGGACGAGGCGTGGCACACGGTCGAGGCGAAACTCGTCGACCTGTGGGAGCCGCGCAGCGACTCGATCGCGCAGGTGGGTCTGCTCGGCGACGAGAGCGGGACGATCAAGTTCG
The DNA here is from genome assembly GCF_024494695.1 of Natronoarchaeum rubrum. The sequence goes on from NZ_JANHDP010000006.1 coordinate 107,237, forward strand.
TCAAGTGGGCCGAGTCCGACCTCCCGGAACTGGAGGAGGGCGCGGTGTACCGTCTGGGTAACGTCGTCACCGACGAGTACGAGGGCCGGTTCTCGGTCAAGCTCAACAGCACGACGACGATCGAAGAACTCGACGAGGAGATCGAGGTCGGCGACGACGCCGAGGAGGTCGAAGGCGCGCTGGTCGACATCCAGAGCGGCAGCGGCCTCATCAAGCGCTGCCCCGAGGAGGACTGCACCCGCGTCCTCCAGAACGGCCGGTGCAACGAGCACGGCGAAGTCGAAGGCGAGTTCGACCTCCGAATCAAGGGCGTGATCGACGACGGGCTCGACGCTCACGAGGTCATCTTCGACCAGGAAGCGACCGAGAACGTCGCCGACATCACCCTGGAGGAAGCCCAGGAGATGGCGATGGACGCGCTCGACACCGAGGTCGTCGCCGACGAGATCGCCGACGCCCTGCTGGGCAAGTACTACCGCGTCGCGGGACCGGTGTTCGGCCGCTACGTCCTCGCGGACGAGGTCGAGGAGCTCGCCGGGCCGACGGACGTCGAGGACACGCTGATCAAAGCGAGGTCGATCTGATATGAGTGACGCACCCAGCCGAGAAGTCGCGCGGCGAGCGTTCGCCAGCGAGTTCAACGATTCGAGCTACACGTTCAAGGAATCGGACGACGAACGAGCGCCCGTCTACGCGCTGTTGCCGACCGGAGAGCGCGCGAACCGCGTGTTCTTCGTCGGCACGCTCACCGAGAAGGAGGACATCGGCGAGGACAACGAGTACTGGCGCGGCCGGATCGTCGATCCGACGGGGACCTTCTTCGTCTACGCCGGCCAGTACCAGCCCGACGCCGCCGCGATGTTGCGGGATCTGGAACCGCCCGCGTACGTCTCGGTGGTCGGCAAACCCCGCACCTACGAGACCGACGAGGGCGACGTGAACGTCTCCGTGCGACCGGAGTCGATCACCGTCGTCGACGCCGACGTGCGGGACCGCTGGGTCGTCGAGACCGCCCAGCGCACGCTCGACCGGATCGAGAGCTTCGATCCCGAGGCCGACGAGTACGCCGCGATGGCCGAGGAAAACTACGAGATGGCGATCGAGAACTACCGCCGCGAGGTCGTCACCGCGCTGGAGGACCTCGAAGACGAGCAGGAAGCCGCCGCCGATCCGGCCTGATCGGTCGGATCGGGCCGCTTCTTCGTTCGCTGTTTTTTATCGGTTGCTTGTCGGTTTCGAGATCCGACCAGTACAGTTCTCTGAGTGCTCCCGCTCCCAGCAGCATCGGCGAGTCCGACTAACGAACCCACCTCGAAGCCCTCGGCCCGCTCGCGACCGCACCTCGCCCTTTCAATCCACCAAGGCTCCGCTACCGCAACCCTGCCCTTCCCCGTCGGCGCGGCACCGGAAGACGCTGCGCGTCTTCCGAGCTCACGCTCGCTTCGCTCGCGTGAACACGAGGCCGCGCCCGGCCGTGCGGTGTGCGGTGGCGCGCGCTGGCGGGCGCTCCGTCGCCCGTCGACAGTGTGCGAGGGATGAGCGAGCGATAGCGAGCGAATCGGCTGGGGAGGACGAGGCGGCTGTCTGGGAGGGAGGGGACGGGGCTTTCAGCACGTTCGCCATCTTGGCCGGCGGCCGGATTGTCTGCGAATGATCCGCTCTCCGACGAGGCTCCCGTAACACCCGAATCGACGTCTGACAAACCTTCAAGTGAGTCCAGCGAGAGGTCAGCCATAGTATGGGCAACAAGAACAAGACGATCTCGTTCCGCGTCAACGAGGACGACTTCGAGTCGCTGCGGGAGATCGCCGAGGAGCGCGACATCTCGCTGTCGGCGGTGTTCCGCGACTACGTCGACATGCTCGTTGCCCACGACGGTCAGATCGAGGTCGTCCCCGAGCACGACCTCGACAGCGCCGTCGGCGAGAGCGACGACGACGAGTTCCCGCCGAAGGTCACGGTGCCAAAGAGCTTCGTCCGCGAGCACGAGCGCCTCGAACTCGAAGCCGACCACCTGCGCGAACAGTTAGACGAGTACAAGCAGTACGCCACCCACCTGCGCGAGCGCGTCGACGACGACGCCGACGACGTCGTCCACCTCGAAGATCTCGACCGCGAGCGGGACGATCAGGACGAGACGCTTCACCTCGGGTAGCCCGGCCGAACGCGACTCTTCCGCCCCGACTCAGTTAGCCCGACAGCTCTCGCTTCGTGTCGCGCGCCTGTTCTCTGGCTTCGTCGTCGCCCTCGACGGCCGCGAGTTCCTCGACCGCTTCCAGCGTCCGGACGCCGTTGTCGAGGAACGAAAGCACGTCGCCCGGATAGGCATAGAGCATGTAGTCGTCGCTCATCACGTCGACGATGGCGTCGGGACCGAGTCCCTGGGCGCGCAGCTCCAGCAGGTACCGCATGAACTTCCGCTCCGGACAGCCGCAGTAGGGGTTGTTGTCGCAGTCGCAGTCCAGAAAGTCCTCCGCGAAGTCGAGCACTCGATCGCGGGTGGCTTCGTCTAACTTCTCCAGTCCCTCGCCGGTGAACAGCACGTCCATCGTGGCGCCCTTGAACGCACCTTTCGGGATGTGCGTTTCGAGCTGGGAGCTCAGCTGCCGGTGGTTCTTCACGTAGATTTTGTCCGTGATCGCCACAGTTGCCCGTTGCTACTGCCCCGCGAGCCAAAAGCACCGCGGTGTCGGGAGAGACGCCGAAGCGAAGGCGCTACCGGTGGAGTGCGACGCCGTATCGCGCCGCCGTCGTGTGAGAACGCCTGACGGTATCGGCGCGAGGCGTAACGTATTTCAATTCACTCGCTATTAGGTTGGAGTACGTGTCCGGGTTGGGGTAGTGGACTATCCTTCAGCCTTGTGGAGGCTGAGACGCGGGTTCGATTCTCGCACCTGGACTTTCTGACGACGGTTCCACGAACGAGTGAGTGGAACGCTGTGCTACTTCGTAGCGCAGAAAACGGACGTGAGGAGTCGGAAGTCCGTTCGTAAGAGAATCGAATCACGCGAGACGAGCGCTAGCGAGTCTCGCATCGGGTTCGATTCTCGCACCTGGACCTGACAAGCTTCTTAATAGTTTACGTCGGAGGCAGTGCCGTCCCTCTCTGTCGAGAATCCTCGATCAGCCGAACACCTTCGGAGACACGTTGGTCCTCGCGAGTCCGCTACGTACGGTCGATGACCCGCCGGGACGAACTCGAAGCGCTGGCCGACCGCATCGCGGGATTCGACGGCGTCGAGCGGGCCTGGGTCGCCGCGAGCTTCCAGGACACGCTCCTGTTCGTGGAGGTTCCCAGTGGCGCCGCGTTGCCGGACGCCGTCGCCGAGTTGCTCGAAGAGCGGGGATTGACGGGCGCCAACGAGGCGTACGGCATCGACGCCGCCGGCGCTTCCGACGCGGGCAACGTCGGCGCCTACGAGCAGCACCGGTTCGTCGATACGGCCGCTAAAGAGGCGGTCGAACGACCCGGTTCGACGTGAAGCCGAGCGCGCGGTCCCGGTATCGGCGACGTATCAGTTCGTCGACGCACGACCAACAGCGTGAACGGGGTCGGCGGCGTCGACGAGGCGGTCATCGAACAGAACCAGTCATCGGCTACGTACTGGCGTGCGGTCGAGGGAATATTTCTCGTTCGTGGTCATGTAAAATCAGTCTGACGAGGGGTCCCCGGGCGCTGGCATCCGATCGCCGTACGGCTTCGGGGACGCCGGAACCATTATTACTGACAGCTACGAGACAGTGGACAATGACAACTGCCTCCGGGGGGCCCATCCGGGTGCTCATCGTCGACGACAACCCCCGCTTCGGAGAGCTGGCCGAGATGTTTCTCGAGGAGGAGTTCGAGGACATCCGCGTTCGGGCGGTGACCAGCGCCGCCGAGGGCGAGGAAGTGCTCTCCGAGGCGCCGGTCGACTGCGTCGTCAGCGACTACCAGATGCCCGAGCGAGACGGCGTCGAGTTCCTCCGCGCGGTCCGCGAGGACCACCCCGACCTTCCCTTCATCATCATGACGGGCAAGGGCGACGAGACGGTCGCCAGCGAGGCGATCTCGGCGGGCGTCACCGACTACATCCGCAAGGAGGCCGGCAGCGAGCACTACGACCTGCTGGCTCACCGCATCCGGAACGTCGTCGGCCAGCGCAGAGCCGAGCAGGCGAAGAAAGCGCGCAACCGACGGATCCGGCGGGTGTACGAGCGGATCGACGACGGGTTCGTCGCGCTCGACGAGGAGTTGCGACTCACCTACGCCAACAGCCGCGCCGCGGAGCTGCTGGGCCACTCGGAGGACGAACTGATGGGCAAACGAGCGACGGACGTGTTTCCCGGTATCGAGGACACCGAGTTCTACGAGGCGGCCGCCGGCGTGCTGGAGGACCAGGAAGTGCTGAGCGTCGAGGAGTACTACGACTTGCTCGACGCCTGGTTCGAGGTACGGATCTTTCCCGACGTCGACGGGCTGTCGATCTACTTCCGCGATATCAGCGAGCGCAAGCGCCGCCGGCAGGAGCTCGAACGGTCCCGAAAGCGCTACCGAGCGCTGGTCGACACGGCGCCGACGGCGATCGCGGTGATCGACGCCGACGACGGGAGCATCGTCGAACTCAACCAGTCGGCCGAGTCGCTGCTCGGGTACGATTCCGAGGCGCTCTCGGGCGAGTCCCACACCAAGCTCCACCCACCGGAGGACGAGGGGCTCTACGAGACGCTGTTCCACGAGCGCCTCGAATCGGGCGCGGGCATGGTGAGCAAGCACGCGGACGGCTCGCAGGTGAACATCTGTACGGCCGACGGCGAACGTATTCCCGTCGAGATCTCCTCGCAGGTGATCGAGCTGGAAAACGAGCGGCTGGTCCAGAGCGTGATCCGGGACGTGGTAAAGCGCTCCTGACGAGCGCGCGACCGCCGCACGGACGCCGCCGAGAACTCAGTCGGCCAGCGAACCGGACTCGTTCGGGTCGAGCGTACCGGTCGACCGGACGACGTCGAGCGCGGTCATCAGGTCAGTCCGGGAGAGCAGCCCGACGACGTCGTCGCGGGCGTCGACGACCAGCAGCCGGCCCACGTCGTGGTCCTGCAGTCGGTCGAACGCTTCCATCGCGTCGGCGTCGACCGGGATCGTCACCAGCTCGCGGGTCATCACGTCGGCCACGGTGTAGGCCTCGCGTTCGACGGGCTGGACGTCTCGAGCGTCGTCGAGGGTGACCATCCCGACCGGGCGGCCGTCCTCGATCACCGGGTAGCCGGTGTGGCGCTCGCTGAACATCCGCGAGAGCAGTTCCGCGATCGTCGTCTCCGGGGAGACGGTGTGGAGCCTGTCGGCCGGCGTCATCACGTCCCGGACCGTCACGCCCTCGAAGGCGGCCTTCATCTGGACCTGCTGGGATTCCGAGGAAGCGGCGATGTAGACGAAGAAAGCGATCCCGATCATGAGGATGTTGAAGCTGAACAACCCCACCAGCCCGAGCAGCACGGCGAAGAACTTGCCGACCTCGGCGGCGATCGAGGTCGCCCTGGCGTAGGGCCGGGTGCGAGCGAGCAGCGCCCGGAGGATGCGCCCGCCGTCCATCGGAAACGCGGGAAGGAGGTTGAACACCGCCAGCACGACGTTGAGTACCGCGAGGTAGCCCAGTACGAACCGAGCGCCCCCGCCCGCCGGCGGGACGGCGACGAACAGCCCGTAGCAGGCGACGCCGACGAGGACGCTCACGATCGGTCCCGCGATCGCGATGGCGAACTCCTGTCGCCAGTCCTCGGGCATCTCGGTGAAGGATGCGACCCCGCCGAAGATCCACAGCGTGATCGAGTCGATCGGGAAACCGAAGCGACGAGCCACCAGCGAGTGGCCGAGCTCGTGGAGCAACACGCCGACGAACAACCCGAGCGCCGCGATGGTGCCGAGAATCCAGCGGACGGCGCCGTCGACGAAGATCTCGTCGCCGATGTTGGCGCCGAGGATCTCGTTGAGTAACTCGACGATCTGGGCCGACTGCGAACCGATGAGGTAGGCGAACAGCGGCAACACGAGCAGGAACGTCAGATCCAGCTTGATCGGGATGCCGAAGGCCGAGCCGATCCTGAAACTTCGCATACCCGCCCTAGGAGCGCGAGCGCCTTGAACCTCCGCAAGGTGACGCTTTTGTCGCTCCCGACCGATCCTCGCGGCATGGACCTCGATCTCCCGGATTCGCCCTCGACTCCGCCGCCCGATCCCGACCGATCGGTCGCCGTGATCGGCGGCGGCGCGGTCGGCTCGACGGCGGCCCGCGACCTCGCTCGCTGGGGCGCCGACGTGACGCTGTTCGAGCGCGACGCCGTCGGCGCCGGGGCGACCGGCCGGGCGGCGGGCATCGTCTACGACGCCTTCGCCGAGGATCTCGACGCCGTCGTCGCGGCGCGCGCGCTCGATCGGTTCCGCGAACTCTCGGGGACCGGTGAGTTCGAGCTGACCGATCGGCCGTACGTCTGGTTCGCGCGCGAGGGCGACGACCGAAACGCCGAAGCGATCCGCGAGCAGGTGCCGCGGATGCGCGCGAACGGCCGCGAAGTCGACATTCTCTCGGCGGACGAGCTCGCCGAGCGGTGGCCGACGCTGCGCGCGGATGACGTGGCGGTCGCCGCCGTCGCGGAGTCGGCCGGTACGACGACGCCGGCGACGTACGCCGCGGCGACGGCCGAGCTGGCCGAAGCCGACGGCGCGACGATCGAGACGGGGACCGCCGCGCGGATCGAGACCGACCCGGTCGCGGTACGGACCGGCGATGAGGGCGGCGATACTGATGCTCGGCAGTTCGACGCCGTCCTCGTCGCCGCGGGCGCGCGGACGCCGGGACTGCTGGCCGACCCGGGAATCGAACTCGCCTGCGAGGCCTATCGGGTGCAGGCACTGACCGTCGGGGTCGGGACAGAGGACGACGAGCAACGCGACCGAGCGGCCGCGCTCCCCTCGTTCTACGACGCCACGGGCGGGTACTACGCTCGACCGAAGGGAGACGAACTGCTCGCCGGCGATGGCACCGAACCCGTTCCGGCCGATCCCGACGACTGGGACGCCGAAAGCGACGCGTGGTTCCGCGAGGACGTGCTGGAGCACCTATCGGGACGCGTCGGCGGCGTCGAATCGACCGCGAGCGACGCGTGGGCGGGGCTGTGCACGGCGACGCCGGACCGCGATCCGCTGGTCGGCGAACTCGAATCCGGCCTGTTCGTCGCGACCGGGTTCCACGGCCACGGGTTCATGCGCGCGCCGGCGATCGGCGAGCTCGTCGCTCGGCAGCTCTGCGGAGCGGACGGGGTCGCGCCGTTCGACCCGACGCGGTTCGACGGGCGCGAGGAGTTCGAGATCGTCGAAGGGATGGCGCTCGACGGGGACTGAGAGGAGCGCGGTCGGACCCGGTTACGCGTCGGATCCGACGCCGACCGATTCGGAGTCAGTTGCGTCGATCGCTTCCTCGTCGGCGTCGAGTGAGTCGGCGGCGTCGGACGCCGTCGCGTCGGTCTCGACCTTCGGCAGCAACACTTCGAGCGTGCCCGCGTCGGTCAGCGTCGCGGTCGCGGCCTCGGGGTCGATCGTCACGCCGTCGGGGATCTCCGCTTTCCCGTCGAGCGAGAGCCCGCGACCGGGAAAGCGCATCTCGAAGTCCTCGTGGGACTCGCGGAACCGGTCGATCCGGACGTGGACGGCGCCCCGGGAGAATCGCACCTGCACGTCGCTGCCGGTCGCGCCGGCGGCGTCGAACACCGCCAGCAGGGCGTCGTCGCTTTCGAGCAGGTCGACCGGGATCGGCCGGCGCTCCTGAACGCTGCCGGCGACGCGGCCGATCCGGCGGAGCACGCGCCCGCCGACCGATCGCCCGAACTCGCGCAGCGTCATACCTCGATCTCCTCGAGACAGTCCGTCCCGCCGCAGTACGGACAGGAGAAGTCAGCGACGCCCACGTCGTCGGGCATGTCGTACGTGTAGTGCAGTTCGAACATGTCGATCTCGCAGTCCGCGGCCGTACACTCGACTTCCAGGGTCGGCGGCATACCCGATAGTTGGGGCGTCGGCGGAAAACAGTTTTCGGGAGCGGCACGACTCGCGGGGCGCTCGCGGTCGCTCTCAGACCTCGAACTCCGCCTCGCGGACCGACCGCACGTCCTCGGGCGCGACCGTCTCGCCGTCGACCTCGACGGACTGGCCGTTCGAGAGCTTGCCGAACGCCGGGCCCTCGGGGACGCCCGCCGCATCGGCGAGTTCGGGGTCGAACGCCTCAGTCGCGACCCTGAGCTGGCCGTTACGGCGCTCGACGGTGTCGTACTTCTCGGCGAGCACGTCCGCGAGCGCCGAAATCAGCTCGCGGTACGCAGCGGGGTCGTCGGCGTCCGCCGCGGAACTGTCGGCGTCCGCCGCGGAATCGTCGGCGTCGCTGCCGACCGGAAACGCCGCCCTGCCCTCGGTTCGGCTGCCGGACTCGGTCGTCTCGAAGGCGTAGGCGTGTCGTTCGACGGCGTCCCGGACTGCATCGGCGTCGACGCCCTGTGCCTCCGCGAGCAGGTCGTCGGGGAGGTCCACGATCGCCACCTCGTCCTCGGGGACGAGTTCGGCCTCGCGCGCGGGGACGCCGAAGCGAAGTCCCGCCGCGATCGGCGAGAGCTCGTCTTCCAGCGGCGTCACCAGCGAGAGCGGGACGCCGTCGGTCTCGCGGAGCCAGCGCTCGCCGACCGTGCGGTAGCCCAGTTCCTCGATCGTGTCGACGACCGCCTCGTGCTCGCCGTCGGCGTCGTCGACGAGCGCGAGCTCGGCTTCGCTTCGCTCGAACGCGGCGTCGAGCACGTCCCGGTGCTCGGCGGGGTCGCCCATGGCGTTCAGCGCCCAGTCGGCGGCGACGTGACCGACGTGCCAGCCCGTCTCGCGGACGATCCGCTCGAAGCGGGGCGCGTAGTGGCCGCCGCCGACGCCGACGACGTGCCGGCGGATCGGACAGTCGGTCACGGCCGGCGAGTCGCCGTCGCCCGGCCGTCGCTCGGCGTGGGGCGCGACGCCGTCGAGTTCGAGGATCGCTTCGGCGACGGCTCGGGCGCCCTCGGGATCTCGCCACTGGTCCTCGTCGCTACCGAGTTCGACGAACATCGAGGGGACGCCGACCTCGGTCGGGCCGTGGTGGGTGGCCTCGACGCCGACATCGTACGCCGGCGGGGCGCGCTCGTCGAGCGCGTCGACGACCGCCGAGAGCGCGTTCGGGCAGGCCGTCGCGACGGCGTTGTCCGCGCCGCCGAACTTCGCGGGGCCGAAGTTGCCGGTGAAGTGGGCCGTCAGAAGCGGGCCGGTGTCGCCCGCGTGGCGCGAGGCGAACACCAGCAGGTCCGGGTCGTCGAACGGTGCCGCGGCCGTTTCGAGGCCGATGTGGATCTCCTCGAACGTCCGCAGCTCGAAGCCGTCGGTCCGGAACACCGCGCCGCCGCCCTCGGCGTCCAGGTGGGCGTCGTCGATGCGGCGGCGCCAGTCGGCCAGCTCCAGAAGGTGCTCGCAGATGTGCTCCGAGGCCGAATCCGCGCGGCTGACGACGATCCCGATCACGGAGAGTCGTACTCGCGCGCCGCGAAAAAGGGTATCGACAGCGGCCGGTCGCTGTTGGGACCGACGACCGGATCCGAGGGGGTCGCTCAGTCAGACTCGGAAACCCGATCGGCGCCGACGGCGTTAGCCTTCGCGAGGCGGCCGACGCGGCGAACGTGTTCGGTCTGCGTCGCGAACATGATGCCGCCGACGACTAGGTAGAGGGCGGTGTAGGCTAACAGCAGGTCGACCGTCGTGAACGGGACGGTGAGTCTGTCGATCATCAGGAACTCGATGGCGACCTGCGAGACGAACAACACGAGCAGGGAGACTGCCTCGCGCATCGTGATCCGGAAGGTGATCAGGATCGCCAGCGCGAAGAAGCTCTGGGCGGCGGTGAGCCAGATCTCCGCGGACTGCTTGAAGCTGAACTCGAGGACGCCGTAGGCCCCCTGCGAGATACTGAACACGACGCCGAGAGTCCCGATCAGCAGCGTCCACTGGTTGAGCTTCGAGGAGATCAGCGCGTTGAAGGCCGCGGTGGTGCGGGCCTTGTTCACCAGGTAGGCGGTAACTATCAGCTCGGGGCTCTCGCTGGCCAGCGGGGCGACCCACTGGATCATGAAGAACTCGGGGATGCCGTACTGGATGCCGATGTTTTCCAGCCCGTGGGCGAACGGCTCGACCGCGGTGAAGATCAGGAACCCGGAGTACCCGAAGAGGGCGAACACCGCGGGGATCCGGACGCGGGCCGGCGTCGCCTGGAGGTAGGCGGGAACGCCGACGTGAACCTCCTGCCCGTGGGGGTCGCCCCGGATGATGATCCCGATGTAGGCGACGTAGATGCCGACGAGGACGAGCATGTCGAGGATGTCGATGCCGCCGCTCAGCGGGACGAAGAAGGCCCACACCGTCGCCATCGAGAGGAAAGCGATCTCCGTCGCGATGGACCGATCGAGCACGACCGCGTCGGCGAGAAACCCCTCCCTGCGCTCGATGGCAGTATCACCGCTCGTCGCGGCGCGGTAGATCGAGAACAGCGCGATTCCCGACCACCCCAGGCCGATGAGGATGCGGTTCGCGCCGGTCATGTTCGCGACCGCCAGATCCGCGGCGCCGGCCTCTCCTTGCCCGGCTTGCCACGCGTAGAACGCGTCGACGGCGTACTCCGGCGCGACGGCGAGTACGGCCAGCACGGCGATCGCGAACGCCCGCGGGACGTCCTTCTCGGCGGTTTCGGCACCCCACGCCAGCAGGAACGAGGCGCCGAGCACCGACAGTCCGCTCACGGCGACGGTCGGGACCGACCCGAGCGCTTCCGGCGAACTGAGGAAAGATATCGCCACCCACGGCGACGACAACAGCACGACCGCGGCGACCGCGACCAGCGGATGTCGGAGCCGACTGCTCATTGTACGGTTCGACGAAAGCGTCGGTGGTAGGTCTTGCGCCGTTTCGCTGCACGGCTCGTTCCGTCGGCCGGGACCGCACCAGTTATTTCCTGCCGGTCGCCACGTGCCGGTATGGACGTGTACGCCCTGATCGGCAACCCGGTCGGGCACTCGCTGTCGCCGCCGATGCACGAAGCCGGCTACGAGGCCCTCGGGATCGACGCCCGCTACGTCACCTTCGAGCCGGCGCCGGAGAACGTCGGCGCCGCGATCGAGGGCGCGCAGGCGCTCGGCGTCGCCGGGCTCAACGTGACGATCCCCTTCAAGCAGGACGTGCTGGATCACGTCGACGCCGACGAACTGGCGAGCCGGATCGGCGCGGTCAACACGGTCGATTTCTCGGGCGAGCGGCCGACCGGCCACAACACGGACGCAGAGGGCGTCCGACGCGCGTTCGATCGGTACGACGTCGATCTGGAAGGTGCGACCGCGGTCGTCGTCGGCGCGGGCGGCGCCGGACGAGCCGCCGCGTTCGCGCTGTCCGACGCCGGCGCCGACGTGCGGATCGCCAACCGGACCGAGGCGCACGCCCACGACCTCGCCGCGGACGTGCCGGGCGCGAGCGGCCACGGGCTGGAGGGTCTCGACGACCTGCTCGCCGACGCGACGGTGCTGGTCAACGCGACCAGCGTCGGAATGGAGGAGTCGGCCACACCGGTGCCCGCCGACGCACTCCACGGCGATCTGGCGGTGCTCGACGCCGTCTACCGGCCCCTGGAAACCACGCTGCTGTCCGACGCCGCGGACGCCGGCGCGACGACGATCGACGGCGCGTGGATGCTGCTGTACCAGGGCGTCGCGGCGTTCGAGCGCTGGACCGGCGAGGACGCCCCGGTCGACGCGATGAACGCCGCGCTTCGGGACGAACTGTAGCGACGATGCTGTGCGAGGCGCGGTAGCGGCAAGTCCTGCGAGAGTCGGCCCGCTCGTCGGCGCAGCCAGCCGGGATCCCCACCCCGAGGCGAACGGCTTTAAGTGGAACGACTGGTAACTACTGCACAATGTCACTGTTGAATACGTTGAAGTCGCTTCTCGGACTCGGCGGCGGCGGGACGGACGAATCACAGGGAGATGTCGGCGTCACCGTCGAGCGCGAGACGGGCGACACCGAGCCGGCGACCGAGACCGAGAGCGCGGTCAAGGGCGCCGACGTCGAGTCGAGCGACCGGAGCGCCGACGCGGACGAGGACGACCGCGAGCCGAGCGCCGAAACCGCCGACGAGGCCATCGAGGAGGCCGAACCCGAGCGCAGCGCGTCGGACGAGATCGTCGAGATGGACGAGGACTCGGCCGACGAGGACGCCGACGCGGCCGACGACTCCGAACCCGCCGGCGAGTCCGAATCGGACGCCGATGCCGAAGCGGACGACGCTGAGGCGGACGACACCGAGCCTGCGGACGACGCTGAGGCGGACGAGGAAGACGCCGAAGCGGGGGAGGACGGCGAGGCGGAGGAAGACGCCGACGACGAGGCGGAGACCGAAGCAGAGGAGGACGCCGAAGCAGAGGCGGAAACCGACTCCGACGAAGCGACCGACGAGCCCGAGGGCGACCTCGAAGACATCAAGGGCGTCGGACCGGCCTACGCCGATCGCCTGCGCGGCGTCGGCGTCGAGTCGATCACCGACCTCGCGGACGCCGACGCCGAGGAGATCGCCGCGGAGACGGACCTCTCGGCGACCCGCGTCGAGAACTGGATCGAGCAGGCGAAGGTCCGCTAGATCGCAACACCGTTATTTCCCGGCTGCTTTCTCCCGGTAATGAGTTCCCCGACGGTCGCGACCGACGCGGACGCGTTCCGCGCGGTCGCCGCGGACGCGCCGGTCGGCGCGCGCGTGCCGGTGGAGGTCCGCGTGACGGTTGCCGATCCGTTCGACGCCTACCGCCGCGCGCGCGACGGGACCGGCGGCGCGTTTCTGGAAACGACCGGCGGTCAGTCCGGCTGGGGCTATTTCGGCGTCGACCCGGTCGAGCGGCTAACGGTCGGTCCCGACGCCGTCGTTCGTCGGTCGCCCGAGCACGCGGGCGACGACGCGATCGCAGGGCTCGGCGGCCGATCTTCGCCGTCGCTGGCCGCGCTCCAGGGGCTTCTCGACGGCGAGGCGCTCGTCCGGGGCGACTGCGACGTTCCCTACCCCTGCGGCGCGATCGGCTGGCTCTCCTACGACGTCGTTCGCGAGATCGAAACGCTGCCCGAGAGCGCGATCGACGACCGCAACCTCCCGCAGCTACAGGTCGGCGTCTACGACCGGCTGGCAACGTGGGAGGCATCACGCGGGGACGGCGACGATCCCGGCGGGGGCGAGACGACGCTCCGGATCACCGCCTGCCCTCGGATCGAGGGCGCCGACGCCGCGGCGACCGACGCGGCCTACGAGCGAGGGCGCGAGCGCGCGCTCGACCTCACCCGGAAGATCGAGGAAGGCACCCCCGAGGTCGGCGCTCCGGCGGTCGAGCGCGGGAGCGCGACTTTCGAGAGCGACTGCGGGCGCGCGGCGTTCGCAGAGCGCGTCCGGCGCGTCAAGGAGTACGTTCGCGAGGGCGACACGTTCCAGGCGAACGTCTCCCAGCGCCTGACCGCGCCCGCGGCGGTCCACCCCGTCGCGGCGTACGACGCCGTGCGCGAGGTCAACCCCGCGCCGTACTCCGGGCTGCTGGAGTTCCGCGGCGTCGATCTGGTGAGCGCGAGCCCCGAACTCCTCCTGGAGCGGGCGGGCGATCGAATCGAGACGGAACCGATCGCAGGTACCCGCCCGCGAGGGGGCACTTCCGAAGAGGACGAGGCGCTGGAAGCCGAACTGCTCGGCGACGAGAAGGAGCGCGCCGAGCACGCGATGCTCGTCGATCTGGAGCGCAACGATCTCGGAAAGGTCGCGGCGTACGGCAGCGTCGACGTGCCCGAGTACCGCCGGATCGACCGCTACTCGGAGGTGATGCACCTGGTCTCGCGGGTCACCGGCGAGTTGCGCCCCGGCGCGGAACTGGCAGACGCCGTCGCCGCGGTGTTCCCCGGCGGGACGATCACCGGCGCACCAAAGCCGAAAACCATGGCGATCATCGACGAGGTCGAAGCGACCCGCAGAGGGCCCTACACCGGGTCGATGGCGATCTTCGGCTTCGACGACCGGGCGACTCTCAATATCGTCATCCGGACGCTCGTCCGACACGGCGAGCAGTTCCACCTGCGCGTCGGCGCCGGGATCGTCCACGACTCGGTTCCCGAACGGGAGTACGAGGAGACGCTGGACAAGGCCCGCGCGCTGATCCGGGCGGTCGACGAGGCGCTCGACGACCGGACGAGTCTGGGCGTCGAGGCGGAGAGCGGAGTGGAGGACGACGCCGTGTCGGCCTCGGACGCCGCGGACGCTCCGGCGTCCGGCGACGGGACGTCCGACGACCCTGGAGGTGAGCCGCGGTGATCCTCGTCATCGACAACTACGACAGCTTCGCGTACAACCTCGTCCAGTTCGTCGCCGAAGCCGAGATGCGGGCCGCCGAACGCCGGGGCGAGGAACCGGTCGAGCCGGTCGTCCGCCGGAACGACGCGATCGACGTCGCGGGCATCCGCGAACTGGACCCCGACGGGATCGTCGTCTCGCCGGGTCCCGGAACGCCCGCCGACGCCGGCGTCTCGATCCCGATCTTCGAGGAGACCGAGTATCCCGCTCTCGGCGTCTGTCTGGGCCACCAGGCGCTGTGTGCGGCCCACGGCGCACCCGTAATCCACGCGCCGGAAGTCGTCCACGGGAAGCCCTCGACGGTGCGCCACGACGGCGAGGGGATCTTCGCGGGGCTGCCGGACGCGTTCGAGGTCGGCCGGTACCACTCGCTGGCGGTCGAGCGCGAGGACCTGCCCGATCCGCTCGTCGAGACCGCCCGGACCGACGACGAGCAGGCGATTCTGATGGCGGTCCGGCACCGCGAACTGCCCCACGTCGGCGTCCAGTTCCACCCCGAAAGCATCCTGACCGGGCCGGTCGACCGCGACGCCGAGGGCGCCGAACTCACGCTCGAACTGGGGAAGCGACTGATAGCCAACTTCTGCGAGTACGCACGAACCCACTCATGAAATACCACGTCGACGGCGAACTGGTGCCTGCCGACGAAGCGACGGTGAGCGTCGAGGATCGCGGGTTCCAGTACGGCGACGCCGCCTTCGAGACGATGCGAGCGTACGGCGGATCGATCTTCGAGTGGCAGGCCCACGCCGAGCGGCTGGCCGGCTCCTGCGAGACGCTCGGGATCGACCACGGGCTCGACGACGCCGAGTTGCGGGAGCGCGTCGACGATACGCTCGCGGCAAACGACCTCGACGACGCCTACGTGAAGCTCTCGATCTCGCGGGGCGTCCAGGAGGGGAAGCTGACGCCGCGACCCGACGCCGATCCGACGGTCGTCGTGATCGTGAAGGAACTGCCCCGCGGCGGCGTCGAGGGCGCCGACGTCTGGGACGAGCCGGCAACCGTGCAGACGACGAAGACGCGCCGCGTCCCCGACAACGCGATCCCGGCCGACGCCAAGACGCATAACTACCTCAACGGGATCCTCGCACGGCGCGAACTCGTCGCCGACGCCGACGAGGCGCTGCTGCGCGACGCCGACGGAAACGTCGCCGAGGGCGCGGCGAGCAACGTCTTCCTCGTCGGCGAGGACGGCGTCCACACGCCGAGCCTCGACGGACCGGTGCTGCCGGGAATCACCCGCGAGGTCGTGATCGAGCTGGCCGACGAGGCCGATATTCCCGTCTACACCGGCAGCTACGCGCCCGACGACCTCAGAAACGCCGAGGAGGCGTTTCTGACGAACACGACCTGGGAACTCCGGCCGATCGAGTCGGTCGACGGCATCGAGATCGGCGGCGGCCCGGTGACGACGCTGCTCTCGCGGCTGTTCGACGAGCGGGTCGAGCGGCGTCACTACGACGACGGCTGAACGCCTTGAACGAGGGCGGCCGGACGGCGAAAACTGACGTATGAGGCCTTCGGAACGGGACAAACCTGCCGCCGCCCTCGTCGGGTTTCGCAGAAGGCCTTTAAACGTGAGACCCTTACCCGTGGTGAAGACTGATGCAGGGACAACACAATCAGCAGGCCTACGACCGGGGGATCACCATCTTCTCCCCGGACGGACGGCTCTACCAGGTAGAGTACGCCCGCGAGGCGGTCAAGCGCGGCACGGCGACCATCGGCGTCCGGACGCCCGACGGCGTCGCGCTGGTGGCCGACCGGAGCGTTCGCTCGCGACTGATCGAGCCCGAGAGCGTCGAGAAGCTCCACGAGATCGACGACCACGTCGGCGTCGCCAGCGCCGGCCACGTCGCCGACGCTCGCAAGCTCGTCGACTTCGCGCGCCGACGCGCCCAGACCGAGCAGCTCCGGTACGGCCAGTCGATCGGCGTCGAGACGCTCGCCAAGTCGATCACCGACAACATTCAGGAACACACCCAGACCGGCGGCGCGCGCCCCTTCGGCGTCTCGCTGCTGATCGCGGGCACCGAGGACGGCGAGCCCCACCTCTACGAGGCCGACCCCTCCGGGGTCGCCACCGAGTGGAAGGCAGTCGCCGTGGGCGGCGACCGCGACGTGATCCAGGGCCACCTCGAAGAGGAGTACACCGAGGCGCTGGGCGTCGACGAGGGCGTCGGCCTCGCGCTCGAAGCGCTGGCCGAAGCGTCCGACGAGGCGCTCGATCCCGCCAGCGTCGACGTTGCGGTGATCGAGGCCGAAACCGACGAGTACCGCCCGTACGACGTCGAGGAAGTGCGCACGATCGTCGACGATCTCGAAGTCGAGACGGTCGACGAGGAGGAGGACGAAGAATGAACGACAACTTCGAGAACGCCGGCGCGGAGAACCCCTTCGAGCCCGAGGTCGGCTCGTTCCAGGACGTGCAGAGCGACCAAGAGGGCGAAGTGACCAAGACCGGGACGACGACGGTCGGCCTGACGACGGCCGACGGCGTCGTGATCGCGACGGACATGCGCGCCAGCCTCGGCGGGCGGTTCGTCTCGAACAAGGACGTCCAGAAGGTCGAGCAGATCCACCCGACGGCCGCGCTCACGCTCGTGGGCTCGGTCGGCGGCGCCCAGTCGTTCATCGAGACGCTGCGCGCCGAGGCGAGTCTCTACGAGACGCGCCGCGGCGAGCCGATGAGCATCGAGGCGCTCGCGACGCTCGCGGGTAACTTCGGCCGCGGCGGCCCGTTCCGCGCCATCCACCCGATCCTGGGCGGCGTCGACGAGGACGGCAGCCACGTCTACAGCATCGACCCGGCCGGCGGCGTCGTCGCCGACGACTACACCGTCACCGGCAGCGGGATGCAGGTCGCCTACGGTACCCTCGAACAGTACTACGAGGAAGGCCTCTCGAACGAGGAGGCCAAGAAAATCGCCGCGCGAGCGGTCCAGAGCGCGGTCGAGCGCGACACCGGCAGCGGCAACGGCGTGTTCCTCGCCGAGATCACCGACGAGGGCGTCGAGATCCAGGGCCACAAGGACTTCGACGACGTGCTGTAAGCCGGCGCTTCGGCTTTGCAGCGTGCTTTTTCAGTTCGGCAGCTTGCTGTACGTCCAGTAGGAGTACGCGGTCGTCGCGAGGGCGGCCAGCAGGATCGGCCCGACGATGAACGCGATCGCGTACTCGCCGGCGACGACGCCGCCCAGCGACAGCACCGCGGCGCCCTTGAACAGCGTGGCGCCTCTCTCGTGCGTTCGTTCCCAGACACGCTCGTCCGAGAGCGTCCAGGGATTGCGGATGCCGACGAACCAGTTAGGCTCCGCGCGGCCGAGCAGGACGCCGACGCCGTAGTACAGCGCCGCCGTCGCCGGGACGAGCGCGCGCGTCATCGAGACGTCGACGCCGAGATTCGTCGCCAGAACGATCCCGTGGACGTACGCCAGGAAGGCCAGCGCGGCGACGACGAACCAGTCGTAGGTCGGCCGGAACGACTCGTAGTTCTCCCCGAGCGGGTCGAACCGCGGCACCGACCACAGCAGCGCGGCGAGTGCGGCCATCAGCGCCGGGAGGCCGAAGGCGCCCGCGCGGCGGTCGGTCCAGCCGTCGGCGTCGCCGGCGGGGCCCCAGTGGATCGCCATCTCCGCGGGCAGGTCGCCGTAGACGGCCGCGCTGGCCAGCGCGGCGGCGCCGACCAGCGCGGCCGTCACCGCGAGACGCCGCTTCGCGTTCATGTCGGGATGATTTTCGAGCCAACTATATGAACCCTCGCGCAAAGCAGGGGACGATGCCACCGGGAGCCGAGATCGCGGCCGCCGAGGAGATCCCCGACGAGTCGACGCTGATCTTCACCGTGCGGGACGCCGACGGCGACGAGCGGGAGGCGATTCTGGTCGAACTGGACGGCAAAATCGCGGGCTGGCTGAACGCCTGCCAGCACATGACCCACATCAGGATCGACAAGGGATCGGGCGCCGCGATGCGCAACGGCGAACTCGTCTGTGAGAACCACGGCGCGTACTTCGAGGCCGACTCCGGGTACTGCTCCTTCGGCCCCTGCGAGGGCGCCTATCTGGAAGAAGTCGGCGTGACCGTCGACGGCGGGACGGCGTACCTGACGGACGACGACTACGAGTTCGTCCGCGTCGGACCGGTCGAGGACGACCCCGCGGATCTCTCCTCGTCGTCGAACGTCAAAATCTGAGGCCGGGTCGCGCGCCGGTACGCGACCCACCGGCCGGCGCCGAACCTCGTCTTATTCGATCGTGAACTCCGGTTCGTCGATCCCCTCGTGCTTGCACTCGGGACACCGCGAGGGGAGGTTCGCGGGCTCGTCGTAGTCGTCGAAGCCACACTCGCGGCAGGTCGGCGGTGCGACCAGCAGCCGCTCGTCGGTCGGCTCCAGCGACATCGCCAGATGCTGGACGTGTTCGAGCGCCGCGTGGGTAGTGACGTCGAGTTCCGCCGCGAGCGCGCTCGGCGTCGCGACGCCCTCGCGGAGGTGGTCGGCGATGCGCCGGCGGGTCGTCTCCTCTGCCTCGCGCATACCGGGCGTACCCGCCCGGGGCTCAAAACCGTATCGGGGACGAGAGACTCGACCGCGTCGGCCGGGCGATCAGTAGCCCGCCGTGGGGTCCCACTCGTTTCCGGCGTCCGCGGCGTCGCCGGGCGCCGGCTCGCCGCCGGTCAATCGGAGAAGTTGGCGCGCGCGGTCGGCTTTCGCGAGCAGCACCTCCTTGAGCGCCGGCGGGTTCCTGATCCGGACGTCCTCCAGCACTGTCGCGGGCACCGCGAGCGTGTCGCGCGGGACGTCCGGTTCGCCGTGGACCGGGATATGACGCTCGTCCAGTTTCATCACCAGCGGCGCGTCGAGGCGCTCGACGCCCTCTCCGGACGCGTACAGCTGCTCGTTGACCCGTTCGTGCTGATCGCGCTGCATCACCGCGCGATCGCCGTCGAACGGCTCGACGTACAGCCGGCCGAAGTAGTAGCCGCTGGAGAACTCCTCGAACATGATACGTGTTAACACGTGTATCGATCGGAAATAAGCCTTCCGGCGAGCACTTTTGTACGAGCGCATTCAGGCAGTTCTCCAAAGCGGTTCGAGCGCCGCGAGTCCACGGAATCAAGATGGCGCCTTCAAAGATAGTTTTAAACGCTACGCGCCATTCTCGTGGCTGTATTCGTGCCGCTAAACGATGCGAACGAAAGTCCGCTTTTTTAATCGATGCGGTAGTTAGCATCGTTTGATGAGTAGTTTCCGCGCTGGGATCCTCGCCGCGGTCGTCGTCCTCGGGACGCTGCTGGCCGTCCCGTTCGCGGGAGCGCTCGCGGTGACCGATTCCGCAACAGTCGACGCGCAGGACGACGGAACGAACGCCACTGACGGGAACGTCACCGGTGGGAACGCTACCGACGGCAACGGAACCGGCGAACCGTCGGTCGGCGTCCAGATATCGTCGTTCATGCAAACCAGCACCACGAACGCGACGAGCGAAGTCGAGAGCGGGATGTTCGAGGCCGAGTACAAGCGGGCGAACAACCGGACCGCCGTGGTCGAGAAGCGTGCGAACCGAATCGAGCGGCAGATCGCACAGCTGCGCGACCGGAAGCAGGATCTCGCCGAGCGCGAGGGCGAACTGAACGAGGTCGCTTACACCGCGCAGATGAGCCGAATTGTCAGCGAGATCGGATCGCTCGAGCGACAGATCAACGGGACGGCGGCGAAAGCGGACGACGTCGGGATCGACGCCGAGCAGTTCGATCGCATGCGGGCCAACGTCTCCGAGCTTCGCGGACCGAAGGTGCAGGCGGCCACGGACGCGATTCCGGGCCGCGGGCCGCCGACCGACCGCGGTCCCGGTGAACGCGGTCCGTCCGACGACCGCGGTGACGGCCCACCGGAAGATGTCGGGAATAGTGACGGTGTGCCCGATAACGGGCCGCCGGACGTTGGTGAGTCCGACAACGCCAGCGACACCGACCAAGAGGACCGCGCCGGTTCGGGGGCGAACAGGGGTGACACGCCGGGAAATGATCGCGGCCCGTCGGACGACGGCGGGCCCGGCGATCGTAGCGCCGATGGCAAATCGCCCGACGACAACGACGAATCGCCCGACGACGACGATAAATCGTCCGGCAACGACGACGAACCGTCCGACAACGGACCGGGCCGTGATGGCGTCGGACGCCCTGACGTGACACTCGTCCAGTAACTGTCGACCCCGTCGCCTTCGTGCGAACGTCCGCTGCGAGCAGATACCCTTTTCAGCGCGGGAACCTAACTGATCGACAGATGGACTCCGCAGCCTTGCTGGATCTTCTGGGCAACGAAAACCGCCGGCGCATCCTCCGATTGCTGGCGCGGAAGCCCTGCTACGTCACGGAGATCAGCGAGTATCTCGGGGTCAGTCCCAAGGCGGTGATCGACCACCTCCGAAAGCTGGAGGAGGCCGGCATCGTCGAGAGCCACACCGACGACCAGCGCCGGAAGTACTTCCACATCTCCCGGAACCTCCGCCTGGAAGTCAACGTCTCGCCCTACGAATTCGGCACCAAGAGCGCCTACCCCGCCAGCCGCGGGTTCGACATCACGACGTGGCGCTATCTGACGATCGACGTGCAACTGGACGACGCCGACGAGGGCACGCGCGAACTGGCCTCGGAGCTCAAGGAGCTCGAACAGCTCGAAAACGAGCTCTCGATGGCCCAGAGGTGGGTCCAGGGCCGGATCACCGAAGTGCTCGACGAACTGACCGACGAGGCGGACGCCGACGCCGACAGCCGACTGTACGCCGACGTGCTGCTGGCGCTGGCGGACGAGCCGAAGGTCGCCGACGCCATCGCCGAGGACGTCGAGGCGCCCCCGGGGATGGTCGAACAGGTTCTCGCGGATCTCTCGGAAAACGGTCTCGTCGAGCGCGTCGACGACGGCTGGACGCTCGTGGACTGAGTCAATCGCTGGAAGCCACTACCGACCTCGGCGACAGAATCTAGTGCGATGAGCGGATTATTCCGGTCCCCCACACAAGATTTTTACCAAGATGAGAAGTATCCCGGCTATGGATCGTCGGACCGTCCTGGCAGCCACCGGGACGCTCACCGCTGGAGTGCCGACGCTCGCATCAGGACAGTCGTCGGACTCCGAGTCACCCGACTGCAGCACGATCAAGCCAGACACTGATCCCGGTGATCCTGACCCAGCATACAGCGACGAGTCGGGAGTCCCGACAGCATGGTGGGAACACGCTCATCGGGCGGAGCAGGTTCGGAGAACACTGGAAAGAGAGTACACTGGAACGGATTGGTTCAGGGGAAGCGAACTTTTCAAGGGGGAGAGACTGATCTGTGGCCTCAGCAATCGGATCATCGTGATCAACGTCAGTGACGATAAGATGGCGCAGCAGTATCTCGACGACGAACGGGACGGCATCGAAGTCCGCACCACAGAGGAGCCACCTACCGAGGTACACTCCTCGCGAGAGATGTACAACAGCGACGAGTTCCGAGAAATGTCCACTGACGTCGACAATTCGCGAGGAAGCGATGGCGGAAACGAACGGGACAGCGGCTCCGACGGCACTGATTCCGCCAGAAGTGGCGACAGCCCGATGCCGGAACCGGGCATCCTCGGTGCGCTCGCCGGGCTTGTCGGCGGCGGTTGGCTCTTAGACCGTCGAGACGACGAAGAAAGAGGGACGTAGCCCCGAGAGCCGGTGTCGTCGAGACGCCGATGAGCAAGCGGCGTTGAACGACGAGGGGCGTCCGGGACGGGATATATCGACCGTTGGATTCATCTCACCGGTGATCCAACGAAGTCTGCTGCTCGGACTCGAACGCGGCACGGTCAAACTCGTCGAACATCGCAAAGAGTGGCAGCAACTCGCCGACGAGGAGCGATCGCGCCTCGAAGACGCCCTCGACGCCAGCGTCGACGAGATCGAACACGTCGGGAGCACGGCGATCGAGGGGCTACCGGCGAAGCCCGTCCTCAATCTGCTGGCGGTCGCCGACGATCCCGCTCCGAAAGCCGAGTACGTCGCTCGACTGAAACCGGAAGGCTACGAACTCCGAGAAAACGATGCCGTTCCGGACCGGCTGTTCTTCGCCAAGGGACCCACCGAGGAGCGAACGCACTACCTCTCGATCGCCGAGCGCGGCAGCGTCTGCCACCGCGAGCAGATCGCGTTCCGGGACTACCTGCGATCGAATCCGGACGCCGCCGCGGAGTACGCGCGGCTCAAGCGGAAGTTAGCGACGGCCCACCCCGACGACCGGGCGTCCTACACGGAGCGAAAATCGGCGTTCGTCACGCACATTCTCGACCGGTCCGAGAACGACCGGTAAACTTCGGCGTCCTCAGATATCTTTCGACAGCCCGTCGCGCAGATCGCGGCCGAAGTAGACGCCGAGCAGGCCGACGATCAGGCCCACCGCGCCGCCGACCGCGGCGATCGTCGCGACCGACTGGAGACCCAGCCCGAACGCGATGAACCCGGGAACCGCGCTGACGGCGCCCAGCACCGCACCGGCGGCGCCCGTCTCGCCGTACCGGCGCTTCGAGCTGACCAGTCCGACGAGGAACGCGCCGGCAAAGGCGCCCAGCACGCCGCCGAGGCCGGAAACGATCGGGACGACCGACCGGCCGACGCCCGACAGCACCGCCAGCCCGACAAGGATGCCGAGAAACACCTTGGGGGAGAAGTAGCCCGCGAGGCGCGACTCGTCGTCGGCGTCCGCCGTGGATCCCGACTCGGCGTCCGATCCCCCGAGCAGGTCGTCGTCGAACCCGCTATCGAACCCACCGCCGTCGGACCGGTGGTCCGACGAGGATCGCGATCCTGCGGATCGCTCACCGCCGCCGTCCCGGCGCACGCCGTCGTCCGACGACGCCTCCGTGGTGAGTTGGTCCGTGCGCTCGCTCATACCCGAGTGTTCGGCGTCCGGTCTCATGGGTGTTTCGCTGCGCCAACAAATCCGAGCGACTGTGCGGGCCGCCACGCGAGCGAACCGACGAAGGAGTGCGTTCAAGTCCCGCGGGGCAGAACGACCGTACATGAACGCAGGCGATCGCGTGCGGGTCGAGCGCGCGGGACAGACCTACGAGGGCGTGTTGCTCCCCTCGACGACGCCGGAGCACCTCGTCGTCAAGCTACAGGGCGGGTACAACGTCGGCATCGACCGATCGGACGCCGACGTGGACGTACTCGAATCGGACGTCTACGACGTCGAGGACGGCGACGCCGAGGCCGAATCGACCGTCGAGTTCGACGAGGAGCTCCCGACGATCTCGCTGATCTCGACCGGCGGGACGATCGCGTCGACCGTGGACTACCGCACCGGCGCCGTCACGGCGCAGTTCGACGCCGAAGACGTGCTGCGCGCGGTGCCCGACCTCGCGGGGCTGGCGAACTACCGCGGGCGCGTCGTCGCCAACATCCTGTCGGAGAACATGACGCCCGACGTCTGGCAGGAACTGGCGGGCGTCGTCGCCGAGGAGATCGAGCGGGGCGCCGACGGCGTCGTCGTGATGCACGGCACCGACACGATGCAGTTCACCGCGAGCGCGCTCGCCTTCATGCTCGACACGCCCGTGCCGATCGTGTTCACGGGCAGCCAGCGCTCGGCGGACCGACCTTCCAGCGACAACGTGATGAACGCGGTCTGTGCGGTCGAGGCCGCCAAATCGGACTGCGCGGAGGTGCTGGTCTGCATGCACGAGAACGAGTCCGACGAAGACTGCGCGCTCCACCGCGGTACCCGCGTCCGGAAGAACCACACCTCGCGCCGGGACGCCTTCGAGACGGTCGGCCGCGAACCGCTCGGGCGCGTCGACTACGACGAGCGCGCGGTGACGTTCCGCCGCGAGCACGCCGAGCGGGGCGCGACGGATCTGGCCGTCGCGGACGATCTGAACCCCGACGTCGGGCTGGTGAAGTTCACGCCCGGCACCGACGAGGCCGTGCTCGATCTCGCCGCCGAGAAGGACGGCATCGTGATCGAGGGCACAGGATTGGGTCACGTCCACTCCGACTGGATCGACCGGATCGACGAGATCACCGACGCGGGCACGCCGGTCGTGATGACCAGCCAGTGTCTCGACGGGCGGGTCTGCGATCGCGTCTACGACACCGGCCGCGACCTGCTCGACGCCGGCGTGATCGAGGGCGAGGACCTGCTGCCCGGCACCGCGAAGGTGAAGCTGATGTGGGCGCTGGCGAACGCCGAGGACGTGTCCGCGGCGATGCGGGAGCCGATCGCCGGCGAGATCACCGACAGATCCGTTCCGTGGGAGTGAGAACGAAGTAGCATGACCGACGCCGACCTGACGGTGCGCGCGGCGACCGACGACGACTACGAGGACGTGGTCGCGTTCACCAGAAACACCTGGCCCGAGCGCGAGACGGGCGACTATCTCGCCGACGTGTTTCACGACTGGATCGCAAAGGAGTCAGCGAAGACGGCGGTCGCCGTCGACGAGGACGCCGTCGCGGGCATCCTCCAGTGTACATTTCTCTCGGACCGCGAGGCGTGGCTCCAGGGGATGCGCGTCGATCCCGACCACCGCGGCCGGGGCGTCGGCAGCCTGCTCGTCGAGCACCTGTTCGACTGGGCGCGATCGGAGGGCGCGACGGTCGCCCGCAACATGGTGTTTTCCTGGAACCAGGCCGGCCTCGGCCAGTCGCGCGCGACCGGATTCGAGCCGACGACCGAGTTCCGGTGGCTCGAACCCGATCCGGATCCGGCCGCGGAGGGCCCGCTCGACGCGACGACCGATCCGGACGCCGCGTGGCAGTACTGGCAGCAAAGCGCGGCCCGCGACCACCTCCGAGGACTCGCGCTCGCGCCCGAGGAGAGCTGGGCCGTCCGCGAGCTGACTCGCGAGGACTTCCGCGACGCCGCCGACGAGACGGCCGCGTTCGGCGTCACCGACGGTGACGGCGCCCGCGCGGCGACGTTCCGCGTCCGAGACTACGAGCGCGAGGTCGAGGACGGCGAGAGCGGCGCCAGCGACGACGCGGCGGACGCCGCGACGACCGAGCACGTCGCCGAGTACGGCGTCGGCGCGTGGGCGGACGTCCCCGCGCTCGAAACGCTTGTCGCCGCGATCAAGCGTGACGCGGCCGCCATCGGCGCCGACAGAACCAGAGTGTTGATCCCCGAGACGGTCCGGCACGTCAGCGACGGCGCCGCCGTCCGGGCGGGCATCTCCGATCACCCGGACTTCGTGCTCTCGGCGGATCTGACGGGCCGATAGCGGCCAACCGCCGACCCGCCCGTCCAAAAGGATTTCACTCGGACCGGCGAAGATGAGAACATGAACGCAGCCACTCATTATCGGGCATGCGACGGGCACCGCGTCGCGGGGCCGCCGGACCGGCGGGGCACGGCGGCGCAGGATCTCACCGCACCCCGCCGCGGATGAACCCGCGCCGCGTCGACGCCGCTATCGACCTGTCCTACGGGGTGTTGATCTTCGTCGCGGTCGTGCTGATCGCCGTCGTCGGCGCGAGGGTCGGCGTGGCGTTCGGGTTCGGGGTGCTGGTGTCGTACGCGCTCCACGTCGTCTGGAAGATGTCGCGGTTCGACCCCGAGTGGATGAGCCAGGAGGTCGAGCAGACGGTCGAAAAAACCGTCGAAGAGACGGTCGGAGAGGAAATCGGAACCGTTCAGGAACAGGTCGAGTCCGTCGAGGAGCGCGTCGAACGTCGGCCCCGCGAGGACGAGATCGAAGAACTGCTCGAGGAGTCCGGCGACCGCGAGGCAGGGACCGGGCGGGACGGAAGATAACGTGGTCTCGATACTGCTGGCGGTCGGGATCGTCGTGTCGCTGTTCGTCGGGTACAACATCGGCGGCGCGACGACCGGCCCGGCGTTCGGGCCCGCCGTCGGCGCCGACGCGATTTCGAAGACGACCGCCGCCGCGCTGATGACGCTGTTTTTCTTCGTCGGCGCGTGGACGATCGGACGCCGAGTCGTCGCGACGCTCGGTGGCGACCTCGTCGCAGCGTCGGTGTTCACGCTCACGACCAGCATCGGAGTGCTGTTTTTCATCGGGTTCGCGCTGTTTATCGGGAACCTGTTCGGCGTGCCCGCGTCGACGTCGATGACCGCCGTCGGTTCGATCGCGGGACTCGGGCTCGCGGCGGGCGAACTCGACTGGGGCGTGATGGGCGAGATCGCGATCTGGTGGATCGTCGCGCCGTTTATCGGGTTCTGGGTGTCGCTGGTGATCGGCCGCTACTTCTACGCGCGGCTCAACCGGATCGTCAGGATGGAGCGCAGCGAGGGGCCGCTCGTGCGGCTCGATCGGTCAGGGACGCTCCCGCGTCCTGTCGTGAGCAAGACCACGAGCAGGCGGGAGCTGTGGGGCGTGATCACGGTCATCGTGATCGGCTGCCTGATGGCGTTTAGCTCGGGCACCTCGAACATCGCGAACGCGATCGCGCCGCTGGTCGGGAGCGACGCCGTCGACATGAATCCCGCCATCGTCGGCGGCTGTCTCGCCGTCGGCGTCGGGACGTTCACCATCGCGCGCCGGACCTTAGAGACGATGGGCAACGACCTCACCGAGCTGCCCCTGACCGCGGCGATCGTCGTCGCGGTCGTCAGCGCCTCGCTGGTGATCTTCCTGTCGGCGATCGGCATCCCCGCGAGCTTCGTCGTGATCGCGACGATGTCGATCATCGGCCTGGGCTGGGGCCGGGCGACCCGCCCGCTCACGGTGTCCGAGGCGGTCCAGGGCGAGGAGTCGCCCAGAGTGTCGGTCGGCGCGCTGACCGTCGACGAGGAGGGCGAGACGCCGCCGTCGATCGGCGAGGAGGACCCCGAGGACATCCCGCGCGCCTCGGACCTGTTCGACCCCGCGACGACGGCGCGAGTCGTCCTGATGCAGAACGTCGTCCCCGCGATCGCGACGGCCGGCGCGTACCTCACGTTCCGGTTCGTACCGATCTTCGGGCTCTGATGCCGGGGCTGCGATCTCGCCGACCGACGGCATCCGAACTACACGTTTATGCCCTCACGAGTGCTACCAGATAGCATGATCGAACGCGTCCTCGTCGCGACCGACGGGTCGGAGATGGCCGAGCGCGCCCTGGAGTACGCGCTCGAAGTGCATCCCGACGCCGAGATCACCGTCCTGTACGTCGCCGGCGAGCCGTCGCCGATGATGGGCCGGGCGCTGGAGATGGCCCTCGAGGACGACATCGAGGAGGTCGCCCGGGAGCAGGCTGAGCCGATCTTCGAGTCGGCCCGCGAGCTCGCCGCCGAGCGCGGCGTCGACATCGACACTACCGTCGACGTCGGCAGTCCCGCGAAGTCGATCGTCGACCGCGCGGAGAACTTCGACGCCGTGGTCCTCGGCAGTCACGGGGGCGACCTCCGGTCACGGCTGTTGATGGGGAACGTCGCCGAGCGAGTGGTCCGCGGGTCGCCGGTGCCGGTGACGGTCGTCCGGTGACAGTCGTCCGGAGACAACTGAGGAGGACCATCCGGGGACGAGGGGGCGATCGAAGGAAGGGAGCGGCCGCTCAGTCGGCCCGCTCGACGGCACCGTCGTCGGTCGGTTGGGCGCCGATGCGGCGGAGCTGCTCGGGCCGGCCGAGCGCGTAGACCCGATCGCCGGGCCGGAGCGCCCGGCCGGGGCGGGGCGTCCCTTCGAGACCGTCGGGACCGTCGACGGCGACGACCGTCGCGGACACGTCGCCGACCAGCGTTCCGTCGAGGTCGCCGCCCTCGGCGACCGTGACGACGCCGGCGATCTCGTCGGCCTCGCGGATGCCGGCCAGCAGTTCCCGGTCGGCCTGGGGTTCGCGGGGCAGGGTCACGAGGCGGTACCGGCGGTCCGAATCCAGCGCGTCGGCGTCGCGCTCGTCGACGACCAGCGTCACTACGTCGCCGACCGCGGCGCGCAGTTCGGCGGTGGCGACGCGCTCGGCGTCGGCACCCGAGGTCCAGACCTCGACGGCGTCGCCCGGGCTGGCGCTGAAGGCCGGATCGGCCCGGACGGCGACGCCGACGGTTCCCGGCGGGAGCGTCCGCCCGAGGCCGGCCTGGCGTCGCCCGAGCGCGAGGTGGTCGACGGCGCCGTCCGCGGCGACCTCGACGTCGACGTAGCCGACGCCGTAGTCGTCCTCGAGGCGCGCGACGATGCGCTCGCGAAGCTCACCGACGGTCAGCCCCTTGGGGAAGAGCAGCGTCGTGCCGCCGATGTCGTCCTTGCGCTCGTCGTCGACCGGGTCGTACCCTTCGACGTCGTCGATCTCGTCGGGCAGCGTGACCCGAATCGCACGGCCGCGACTGCGGACGAGCCGGGAGACGTCGCCGTCGAGCGAGCCCGAGACGCCCGCCGAGAGCGTCGCCGACTCGGTGGCGACCCGGTCGCCGGCGCGCCGGCCCAGATCGGCCGCGATCCCGCCGACGACGAACGCGCCGACGGTGTACAGCGCGGTCGTCGGCTCGACCAGGGCGTCGCTGCCGCCGATGGCGCCGATCAGCGTCGCCGTGGTGTTGAGCCACAGCGCGACGCTGCTCAGCCCCAACAGCACCGCCGGCCCCTCGGGGATCGGCGTTCGGCCGTACCAGCGGTAGGCCACCGCGGCCGCGAAGGCGACGCCGCCCGACAGCGTCGCCAACCCGGCGATCCGCACGGCGGCGGCGAGCCCGGCCTCGACGGCGGGCGCTACCACGGCGGGACCTCCCCGCGTGACCGGGCGCCGCGGACAGACGCTCGCGAGCGGCTCACGACATCACCTCGCGGAACCGCGCGACGGCTTCGGCTGGCCCGGCGACGAACAGCTCGTCCTCGGCGGCGAGCACGGCGCCGGCGTCCTCGCGAGGCGACGCCGAGCCAGGGCTCGGAGAGCGTTGCTCTCCGGCGTCGAGCGAGAACGTCCAGCGGTCGCCACCCTCGTCGATCGACGAGCGGCGAACGCCCAGCACTGTGACGCCGTGTTCCTCCCGGAGCGCTCGGGGATCGACGACCGCGTCCGCGAGCGGGCCGCCGGCGCGAACGGTGATCGACTCGACGAACTTCCCGGTGCGCCGCAGCACCGACAGCAGCTCGAACTCGGCGGGCGCGTCGTGGGGGCGGACGACGACCTGCCCCCTGTCGGCCCGCAGCAGCCGCTCGGCGTCGCTCGCCGGAACGGCGACGGTGATCCGCCCCTCGCCGCCGGTCGTCGTCGGCGCCGCCGGTCGGGCCGCCGCCGGTTCCTCGCCGCCGTCGGTGACGGGCTCGTTCTCGGGCGCAACGGCGGCCGACTCGTCGGGCGTCGAGCGGGCGCTGAGAACGGTTCCCTCGATGGGATCGCGGTCGCCGTCCGCGTGATCGCCGGTTCCGCCGACGTTCACGACGACGCGCTCGCCGCGGGTGACGCCCGTCGGGACGAGCGCGGCGATCGAGACGGCCCGGCGACCCGGCGGGACGCGCCGCGAGAGGCCGCCGGAAGGCGGCGCGGCGTCGATCGTCGCTCTGCCGCGGGCGTCGATGGCGACGTCGGCGGCCGCCAGATCGTACTCGGTGCGCAGGCGACGAGCGAGCCGGGATTCCAGTTCGGCCAGCGGCAGATCGGCGGGGAACCGCCAGCTCCCGCCGAGCAGTTCCTCGCGCAGATCGGCCGGCAGCGGCGGGTAGCCGTCGATGTCGCCGATCTCGCCGGCCGGCCGGATCGTCACCTGTCCGATGCCGCCGACGAAGTCGACGACGTCGGTCGAGAGCGTCTGTTTGCGGAGCTTGGCGATCGAGAATCGCCGCGGGAAGGAGGCGCCCAGCTTGTCGCCCTGGCTGTGGGCGTACAGCGACAGCATCATCACGACCAGCGCGGCGACGAGTAGCCGCGGCGACTGCGAGATCGCGGGGTCGACCAGCCCGAGCAGGCCGCCGTTGATCCCCGCAACCGCCACCGCGAGCACGACCACCGCCAGGGCCGGGACCGAGACGCCGGTGACGTAGCGAAACAGAAAGCCGAGCGAGCCCGAGATCAGCGCCGGGACGATGCCCGTCAGCAGGCCGACGTACAGCCCGAACAGCAGTTCGACCGGAAGCGATGCCATTGGGGAGCGAGTGGGAGCGCTCCCCTAAACCAGTACCGGAGCGACGGGCGGCCTCGAACGCTCGGGACCGACGGCCGTTTATATTCGGGTATCCACAGAAGCTGATATGGTACGCGGACGACGACTGGTGGGAGTCCGCGCTGCGGTGACGCTGACGACGCTGGTGGCCGTGCTGTCGGTGATCACCGGCATCGCCAACATCGGCGTCACGACGGTCGGTCCGCTCGACCCGTACGTCCCGGAGTACGCCCAGCGGCTCGCCGGGTTCACGGGGACGCTGACGGGCTTTCTGATGCTGGCGGCGGTGTCGGGGCTCCGGCGAGGGCTGCGGGCGGCGTGGTACGTGGTGCTGGTGTTGCTCCCTATCACAGCCGCACAGGGCGTCCTGCAGGCCAGTCAGGTGTCGTTCCCGCTGGTCGTGCTGTCGCTGTTGGCGATCCCGCTCGTCGCAGCCAACTACCGGCGATTTTCCAACCCCATCGGGCTGACGACGACCCAGATGGCGGCGGCGATCGCGCTCACCGGCGTCCAGGCGTACGGCACCGTCGGCGCGTACATTCTGCGCGAGGAGTTCAACGGCGTCAACACGATGCTCGACGCCTTTTATTTCACCATCGTCACGGCGACGACGGTGGGGTACGGCGACGTCGCCCCGACCAGCCAGGAGGCGCGGCTGTTCGGGATGAGCGTCGTCGTGTTCGGTGCGGCCAGCTTCGCGGTCGCGCTCGGGTCCCTGCTCGGGCCGGCGATCGAAGCGCGCCTCAGCCACGCACTCGGGAAAATGACAGACTCACAGCTCGAACTCCTGGAGGACCACGTCCTCGTACTGGGGTACGGCGAACTGACCGAACCGATCCTCACGGAACTGCACGACGCCGGCCACGACTTCGTGGTCGTCACCGACGATCAGACCCACGCCGCCGAGCTCTCGGATCGGGGCTACAACGTGTTCACCGGCGATCCGAGCGACGAGGAGCCGATGCACCGCGTCCGGATCGAGGACGCCCGCGCCGTGCTCGTCGCGACCGAGGACGACGCCGAGGACGCGCTGACGATCCTGACCGCGCGAGAACTCCGGCCGGACGTGCGGATCGTCGCTGCGGCGACCGATCGCGAGAACATCCCGAAACTCCGCCGAGCGGGCGCCGACGACGTGATCAGCCCGGCCAGCATCGGCGGCCGGCTGCTCGTGAAGTCGGCGTTCGAGGAGACCGAGGAGCGCGACACCGACGAGGTGCTGGACGAACTCGCCGGCGAGTGAGCACGACCCTGCCGATCCGGACGTCACCGAGAAGCGCGGCGGAGATCCGCGATCGGCGTTCGTGGTGCCACGTATCGAGTGCGAACGTCAGCCACGATCGAGCGAGAGCCCGCGTAGAGACACGGCACGGGAGTTGTGTTAACGAACGTTAAAGTGTTGGGTGTTGACAACCGTCAACCAAGAGTTAGAGACCTTGATACGACCGAAATCAACAACCCATCTCAGCCGTCCCGAAGCCGCCGGTGCAGCACCGCACGATACCACCCTGTAACAACCACGACTGAGTTTGATCACTACTATACGGACTAATCCGTAACCGGGTGATAGAGTGTAGTCGCCGGCCGTTCGGGGGCACTGGTGCCGGCACGGGGTGCGCACGAGAAACGCACCTACGAACCGCCGACGAACGCGGGAATCTCTAGCTATGACGGGGACGACACACAACGGACGAGACGCACAGCGAACGATCGAACGGGAGTGGGACGACGCGATGCCGCCTTCGACGGCGCTGGTACGAGCGGTCGCGGATGCCCGGGGAGTCGAGGCGACGGAGCTGCCGCCGCTGTACGACGTCGTCGACGCCGACGCGCTGGACTCGCTGGTTCGCGAGCAAGAGGTGACGATGACCATCGAGTACCAGGGGTTCTTGGCGACGATCCGCGGCGACGGACGGCTGGAACTCGTCGACCAGGAAGACGAGTCGTAGCTTCGAACCGCGAGGATAGCGTCGAGAGGCCATCGGCACAACGATTATGAACGCCGCCATCGTGCTATAATTTGGCATGGGCTCTGCACTGGCGACCAGCGGCGGCGTGTACCGGCTCGGCGAGCCGGAGTTTCAGGAGGGATGCTCGACGGCGGCGTGTGGGGCTGCCGGTCTGCTCTCCTCGCAGGCGGTACTCGCGGCGACGGTGACGGTGACGTTTCTCGCAGTGATTGCGCTCACGTTTCTGCACTCGGCTCGCGAGGAGTGCGACGAGGAACAGTCCCGGGTGGCGGCCGAGCTGTCGGCGCTCGAACGGTTCGAGCGACGTGTCGGGGGGTTGTCCGCGGGGAGCGGCCAGTCCGGTCCGGGCGGCGCGGGCGGGGCGACGTTAGTTCGCGCCGACGCCGCCGACGCGCCGCCGAAGCTACGGGCTGTCAGGCGGGCCTACGAGGAGACCGTGATGGCAGTCCCGCACTACGAGGAGGACTACGGCGAACCGCTCGAGACGCACATGCGCGCGGAGTTCGGCGACGAAGTCGCCGCGGCGGTGACCGGTGGCTCGGCGCTGACGCCGCCGGTCAAACAGGCGCTACTCCAGCGCGCCGCGGCGTCCCGCGAGGAGCGGACGTCGTTCCTGCGGACGCTATCGACCGAGGGCGACTCGCTGGCGGCGGCGACCGACGACCTGGCGGCGATCGATCGCCGGGTCGATCGGATCGAGAACCAGCGCCGCCTCCAGCAGTCGTTTCCCGAATTGACCGAGACCTGGGAGGAGCTCGGCGAACTCGAAGACGAGTGCCGGGAGACGCTCGAACGGCGACAGGAGCAGGTCCAGCGCGGGGGTAGCGGGGCCGACTGGCGGGACGACGGACACAGCCTCTGTGCGTACCTCTACGGACCGCTCCCGGTCGACTACCCGGCGCTCGCGGACGGCGCGCTGCTGCTCGATCGCATCCGAACGACCAGACGCCGCGTCGCCGACGCGCTGACGCGTCGGGTCTAAGCGGTTCCGGCTCCGAAACCACCTTCCTATCGGGGCGTCGAGACACGTAGCGGATGGACTCGCGCCGAGCCTGGACGGTCACGATCTTCCTGTTCGTCGTCGGCGACGCCGTCGCCACGCAGACGCGGGGGCCGCTGCTCCGCAGTTTTCAGTCGTCCTTTGGCGTCTCGGAAGCGCTGCTCGGACTCGTCGCGCCGGCGGGGACGCTTGGCTTCGTCGTCGCGATCCTGGGCGTCGGCTTCGTCACCGGGCGCGTCGATCTTCGCCGGACGCTGCTTTTCGGCACGCTGGCGACGGCCCTCGCGCTGTTTGCGATGAGCGTCGCACCGATCTACGCGCTGTTTCTCGTCGCGCTGATCGGACAGGGCGCCGCCGCGGGGGCGTTTCGCGGTGGGGACCGGCCGATCCTGAGTCACCTCTACCCGGCGCGGCGCGGCCGGGTGTTCAGCCTCTACGCGCTGGCGTGGGCGGTCGGCGCGGTCGCCGGCCCGCTGGTGGTCACGGGCGTGCTCGCGGTCGCGGACTGGCGCGTGACGTACGCGCTGCTGGCGCTGTGGTTCCTGCCGCTGGTCGCCGCGCTCTGGCGGCTCGACCTGCCCACGAGTTCGAGCAACGAGCGGACGCTCTCGCTCGCCGAGCTCAGGCGCCTGCTCGGGCGCCCGGCGATTCTGGGGTCGACGACCGCGATGACGTTGATCGGCGGAATCGAGGGGATCGTGTTCACCTGGCTCCCGTACTACGCCTCGACGCTCGTCGCCCGCGATCTCGCGAGCGCCCTGCTGTCGGTGTACCTGCTGGCGTACGTCCCCGGGCGCGCGCTGAACACCTGGATGATCGACCGCGTCCGGTATCTGCCGCTGGCGCTGGCGCTCGCCGGGCTGTCGGTGCCCGCGCTGGTCGTCGCGTTCGGCGGCGTCTCCGGCGTCGGGCTGTTCGCGGTGGTGTTCGTCGCCGGCCTCTTTCTCTCGGGGCTGTTCCCGACCGTCCTATCCTACGGCGTCGACGCCGAACCGGAGTACAGCGGCCCGATCAACGCGCTGACGACCGGCGGGACGTACCTGGGGATCGCGCTGGCGCCGCCCGTCGTCGGCTGGCTCGCCGAGCGCGCCGGCATAGCGACGGCGATGTATCTCACGGTGGCGCTGACGGTCGCCCTGCTCGCGGTGACGGCGGCGACGTGGGCCGTCGCCGGGCATCCCGAGGGGGCGTGACACCACCGCGCCGACGGTCGGAAGCGATCTGCTAGATCGAGCGCGCGCTCAGTCGGACGGCGTCGGAATCGTACCGCCTTGATTTTCATTTTCGATAACGAAAATCCACTAAAGAGGTGTCGTGGTACTCTAGAACGCGATGTCACTGGCAGACACCTCATCCGAGATCGACCACCTCGACGACACGGCGCGGGACTGCATCGAGAACTGCTTCGAGGCCGCCGAAACCTGCGAGTGGTGCGCCGACGAGTGTCTCGACGAGGACATGGACATGTCCAACTGCATCCGGCTGTGCCGGGACGTCGCCGATCTCGCGACCATGCACGCGCGGTTCATGGCCCGCGAGTCCGGCTACACCGAGCAGCTTACGCGAGCCACCGCTGACGCCGCCGAAGAGTGCGCCGACGAGTGCGAGCAACACGACCATCACCACTGTCAGGTCTGCGCCGACGTGCTGCGCGAGTGCGCCGAGAGCTGCCGGTCGATGATCGGCACCTGACGGCCGAGCCGTCGTTTCGCTATTTTTCAGGGACGGTAGTCGACGTCCGGCGAGAACGGAGCGATCGTCGCGGTCTGCTGGGCGACCCAGGCGAGTCTGAGGACGAACGCGAACAGGATCGCGAGCGGCGCGAACCCCAGCGTCACCGTCACGACGACGACCACCGCGTACAGCTCCGAAGGGACCGACCCGACGTGGCCGGCGTTGTACGCGAGCAGGGAGAGCGCGCCCGAGACGATCGCGGGGACGCCGACGTACAGCAGCACCCGGGAGAGGTAGGCGAGCTCCTTCTGGACGTAGATCGTCTTGAAGTAGTCCCGCGCAACGTCGATCTGGAACAGCGCGTCCTCGATCCGGTCCAGCGCCTCGCGCTGCTCGTCGGACAGGGACTCGCCGGCGTTCGCCCGCATCTCCGCGATCTCGTTGAGTTGCTCGGCGTGGTTCGTCGAGACGGTGGCGCCCACGACGCCGAAGATCGAGACGTCGTCGCCTTCGAGCGCGCCGTTGACGGTGCGTACGTCGCGCCGCAACGAGTCGAGGACGCTCTCAAGCCGGCGCCTCGTCTCGCCGTCGAGTTCGTCCGTCGTCCCGGCGAGCCCGTCGACCGTCTCGCCGACGCTCTCGTGGAGGTGTCGGATGAACGCCGAGGGCGCCTTCGGCGTCACGTTCGTGCCCGTGGTCGCCTCGACTTCGGATCGGTACTGCAGCGTCGCGTCGATCCGCTGGCTGAGCGTCCCCGGCGCGCCGAGTTCCCGCGAGAGGACGAGCTGGTTGATCGAGAGCACGACCGTCAGCAGCGTCAGGTTCCCGGTGATCATCGAGCTGTACACGAAGTTGATCGGGCTCCGCGGGCGGACGGCCGCGTAGCCGAACGCCCACAGGACCGCGAGCGTCGCGAGGGTCACGCACGCCACGACGCCGGCGGCGATCGCGAGGCGGTTCCCCTCCAGAAGCAACCAGCGCGCCGCGTTCGGACTCCCGTTCGACGCCGATCCGGAGTCGCTCACGGGCGATCGTACGACGGCCGGCGGGAAAACGAGACGTGACGGCGCCGCACCGACCGCGCCGCTCACCGGACGTATCGCGCACCGACCGCGCCGCTACTCGTGGCCCGACACCCGCACCGGCTCGTAGGGCTCTTCGAGGTAGGCCATATCACTACTCGACAGCGAAATCTCCAGGGCCTCGACGGCGTCTTCGAGGTGTTCGACGCTGGTCGTTCCGACGATCGGGGCGTCGACCCACTCCTTGTGGAGCAGCCACGCCAGCGCGATCTGGGCCATCGTGACGCCCTTCTCGGCGGCGAGCTCGGCGACGCGCTCGTTGATCTCCGGGCCGCCGCCCTCCCGGTAGGGATGCTCGTAGAGGTACTCCTCGGTCTCGCCGCGGGTCGTCGCGTCGATCTGCTCGTGGGGGCGCGTGAGATACCCGCGGGCGAGCGGGCTCCAGGGAATCACGCCGACGCCCTCGTCCTCACAGAGGGGCAGCATCTCGCGTTCCTCCTCGCGGTAGACCAGATTGTAGTGGTTCTGCATCGTGACGAACCGCTCCAGACCGCTGCGCTCGCTCTCGTGGAGGGCGTCCGCGAGCTGGCGAGCCCACATCGAACTGGCGCCGACGTACCGCGTGTCGCCCCGGCGGACGGCGTCGTCGAGCGCCCGCAGCGTCTCCGCGATCGGCGTGTCGTCGTCCCAGCGGTGGATCTGGTAGAGGTCGACGGTGTCCATCCCGAGCCGATCGAGACTGTTCTGCAGCTCCTGTTCGATCGCCTTCCGCGAGAGGCCGCCCGAGTTGGGGTCGTCCTCGTCCATCTGGAAGTACCCCTTCGTCGCGACGACCTGCGAGTCCCGGTCGTAGTCGGCCAGCACGTCGCCGAGCACGCGCTCGGACTCGCCCGCCGAGTACATGTTCGCCGTGTCGAAGAAGTTGATCCCGAGGTCGATCGCTCGCTCGATGATCTCGCGGCTCTCGGACTCGTCGAGGACCCACTCGCGCCAGTCGCTCGACCCGAAGCTCATACAGCCCAGACAGATGCGACTGACCTCCATGCCGGTCGATCCCAGCGTGGTGTACTCCATAGCGGACGTTGGACGACCGGGATCAAAAACGTCCGTCTGGCGGAACCGCCGAGTCGAGTTTCGGCGTCCGCACGAACCGACGCCGCGTCGGCGCCGATGCCAACGAGTTTCGGCGTCGATCCGACGCCGCTACTCGTCGGCGACCGAGACGCAGGCGCCCGACTCCGCGGACCGGTAGATGGCGTCGATCACGCGCTGGACCGTCAGGGCCTCCTCGACCGTGTTGAGCGCCGGCGGCTCCCCGCTGGCCGACGCGTCGAGGAACTGCTTGGCCGACCCCTCCCAGCCGGGGTGATCGAGCGATCCGCCCGACATCGTCGACTCGACGAGGTGGTCGGTGCCCTGCTTTCCGGCGCCGAACACCGTCAGGTCGTCGCCGCCCAGATCGAGGCGCGCGCCCGCCTCGGTCCCGCGGGCGACGACCTCCTGGGACTCGGGCTCGTTTGCGGCCCAAGAGACCTCCAGCGATATCGTCCTATCGCCGGCGCAGCGGATCATCGCGGTTGCGGAGTCCTCGACGTCGAAGACTGCCTCCTCGGTCGCGTCGTACCACTCGTCGGGATCGACGTAGTCGTCGCGGTCGCCGAACTGCGAGCGGGTGACCGCGAACACTTCCTCGACCTCAGGGTACTCCAGCAGGTACAGCGCGTAGTCGATCGCGTGGACGCCGATGTCGACCACGGCGCCGCCGCCCGACAGCGACTCGTCGGTGAACCACGAGCCGACGCCGGGGATGCCGCGGCTGCGGACGTAGTTCGCACGCACGTGGCTCATGTCGCCGAAGCGCCCCTCCGCCTGATACTCCTTGAACATCTCGGTGGCGGGGGAGAACCGGTTGTGAAAGTTCACCGCACAGAACCCCTCGGAGTCGGCGGCGGCCGCGGCGATCCGCTCGGCGCTTTCCAGAGTGTGGGCCAGCGGCTTCTCGCAGAGCACGTCGTAGCCGTACTCCAGCGCCCCGACGGCGGCCGGTTCGTGAAACTTGTTCGGCGTCGCCACCGCGACCGCGTCGAGGTCCTCGGCGGCGTACATCTCGTCGAACGCCTCGTAGGTCGCCGCGTCGTACGTTCGGGCGAACTCCTCGCGCGTCTCGGGGACGAGGTCGGCGCCGGCGACGACCTCGTGGCCCAGTTCCTCGGCGTTCGTAGCGTGCGTCTGTCCCATGAATCCTAGCCCGACGACGCCGAGCCGGACCGGAGAATCGTGCTCAGTCATCGGCGTCAACTCTGGGATTGATACTGAAATACCTAGGTGTACTCACAAGCCGGGTCGCTGCCCGTCAGGGGTCATCGCGACGTGTGAAACAGTGTACAAGGAGGGCTCCGGACCACGGAAATCCCGACGGGAGTTCCTGCCTCGCGCTCGCTGGCGCTCGCACAGATCCTACGGGTTCGTCGCCGTTTCACGCTACGATTTTCACAGACTCGTCGCTCGACGGAGCAAGCGACAGCGTGAAAATCTATGCCCGGGGAGGGCTCCGAACCCTCGATCTCCGCATGTCCCAGGTTCGAGGCTCGGCAGTCCTCGTACGGACATGAGAGGCTTCCAAGGCGAGCCGCACCGAAGCTCAGAACCCTATGAGTGCGGCGCTATGTCCAGCTAAGCCACCCGGGCTCGACTCGGAGTTGTCCGGTGATTACCTTTAAGCTTCTCATCTCCGGCGGTCTCGCGTGTGAGTGGCTCACGAGGGCGCCCCGGCGAGAACGGCCCGCGGTTTTAAGCTATGGGGCAGAAAGAATGGTGCATGAGCGTACCCGGAGCAGTCGAATCGGCCCTCGACGGCGAGGACGTCGCGGCGGAGGTCCCCCTCGGCGGCGAGGACGTGCTGTACATCACGCCGACGCGGACGCTGATCTACCGCGGCGAGGGACTGCTGAGCGACGAAACGGTCGAGGAGTACCCCCACGACGCCGAGCGTCTGACCGTCAAGGAGGGGCGCCGAAAGACGCGGTTCAGTCTGGAGTACCCGCTCGACGACACCAAGGAGTTCACGCTGCCCTCGAACAGCGCCGAACGCGCGCTTCACCCGGTGCTGGCGGGGATCATGAACGCCGGCGGCGTCACCGATCCCGGCGAGACGGTCGTCAAGACCTACCGGTTCAGCGAGCTGACGCTGATTATCACCAGCGAGCGCCTCGTCAAGCACATCGGCGAAGTCGTCTGGGACGAGGACTACGAGGAGTTCCACTACGCCGACGTCACCGGGCTCACCTTCGAGGAGGGCAGCGTCGCGACCCAGATCGTTCTAGAGGTCGACGGACGCCAGCAGCGGATCAAGGCACCCAAGGAACACGCCCGCGAGGTCCGCGAGCGGTTGACCCAGGCGCTGTGTAACTACTACGACGTGAACTCGATGGAGGAACTGCTCGCCGCCGTCGCGCCCGACGAGGACGGCACAGACGCCGGCGACGACGCGCCGGAAGTCGCCTTCGGCGAGGGCGTGGATCCGCTCGACGCGAACCCGCCCGCGCCGGACGACGAGGATCTGGTGGACGATCTCGGCGACGACACCGCGAACGCAGGTTCGGCACCGACCGGCTCGACGCCGGACAGCGACTCGACGCCGACCGCCGATTCAGCGCCGGAGACGAGCGACGCGAGCGCATCGGCGGCGACCCGGTCCGAAGCAGTTGCGAGCGACGCCGGAGGACGCGATGCGACCTCCGAAACCTCGCTCACGAACGGTCACGAGGACGCCGACCAGCAGCCGGCCGCCAAAGAGCGGTCCGCCGGCACCGAACAGCGGTCCGCCGGCGCCGCGGACGGCCGAGCGAACGACCCGGCGCGAGACGCCCCGAGCCAGTCGACCGGCGCCGAGCAACGGCAGGGTGCGACGACCGAGACCGCGACGGAGCAGGCACAATCCGGACGCGCAGCCGAGGCGGCGGACCCCGAGCAGGCCGGCGCGGGCGAGACCGAGCGCGCGTCGGAGCCGGCGTTCGACTTCGAGGAGGCGGGCTTCGAGCCGGTCGAGTCGGACGGCGAGGTTGACGAGAGCGACGACTTGGCGGCCGAAGTCGCCGAACTCCGGGCCGTCGTCGAGCAGCAAAACGAGCGGCTGGACGAGCAGCGCCGTGCCATCGAGCGGCTGATCGAGGAGCTCAGTCGCGGCCGGTGACCTTCCGGATGCACGAGGAGCCGAAGGGGCCGAGGTCGCCGGAGTCGAACCGGATGAAGTGACCGGTCGAGAGCCCGGCGCCGCAGCGCCGACACTCGAAGTCTCCCTCCTTCTGGACGACCTGGCTCTCGAAGCTGACGTACGTGCGGCCCTGCGGTCGGACGATGCCGTCCTCGCGCTCGATGATGCCGCGCTTCTCGGCGGTGTCGAGAATCTCGCGGGTCGTCGACGGATGGGTCGTCACCGTCTCGATGCGGTCGACCGCGTCGGCGACGCTGAGCTCCTCGTGTTCGAGCGCGCGGAGCAGTTCGAGTCCGACCTCGACGGGGTCGCCGTCCATGTCTTCTGGCAGTCACTGCACGGCCGAGCGGATTAAGCGTTGCGCGGCAGCGGCGATGCCGCGACGCCGCGGCGACGTCGGCGTCCCGATGCACCGACCGACGCGAGGTCGCGCTGACGATCCGCTCCACCAAAAGAGGTTCAAGGAGCGCCCGTCATCTGAGGAGTGATGGAATCGGGAACGCGGCGATCGCTGGCGGGCGTCGGC
Organism: Natronoarchaeum rubrum; assembly: GCF_024494695.1. The sequence continues at coordinate 148,157 of NZ_JANHDP010000006.1, forward strand.
CTGCTCGCGGTCGTCGCCGCCGTCGCACTGACGCTCTCGCCCGACACTGCTATCGGCGCGATCGATACCGCCGCCGACGATCCGGCGATGTTTCTCGCCGTCGTCGCCGCGCTGTATTTCGTCCGGCCGCTCGCGCTGTGGCCGCCGACCCTCGTCGCGATCGTCGTCGGCTACGGCCTCGGAATCGCGGCGGGCGTTCCCGTCGCGCTCGCGGGCGCCGCCCTCACCTCGATGCCGACCTACGCCGCCGCGCGCTGGGTCGGCGCGGGCAACGACTGCGCCCCGATCGAGCGCCTGGCGAGCGTCGGCGGGGGGTATTTCGGATCCGCGGGTGACCTCCGGGGCGTCGTCGCGGCGCGGCTGGCGCCGATCCCGGCCGACGCCGTCAGTTGCGCCGCCGGGCTGTCGGCGGTGCCGCCGCGCGCGTTCGCGCTGGGCGTGCTCGTCGGCGAGTTGCCCTGGACCGTGGCGGCCGTCGTCGTCGGGAACTCGCTGTCGACGATCACCGCGCGGGGGCTGGGCGGTGTCGGGCTGCCGCTGGCCGTCGCGACGACGGCCGCCGCGGTGCTCTTGCTCGCGGGGCCGGCGTACGAGCGGTTCGGGAACCGGAGCACGGGAGCTTAGTTCCAGAAGGTGTCGCTGCAGTCCATGATCACGCCGTGCTGCGGGCAGACGTACTTGCAGTGGCGCTTGTACAGCGGCTCCTCGCACATCGGACAGGGTCGGCCGCCGTCCGCGTCATCGTCGGTCACAGCGGACCCACGTGCGGAATCGATTTGAGTCTTGCCAGAGTCGGCGCTCAGTCCCGACTCGGAAGCCGCGTCACCCGGCCGGGCGTCGTGTGGAACTCCCAGACGCGCCGGTCGTCGTGGGCGGGCAACACCCGATCGACCTGCCGGAGCCCGCGCTTGATACAGCCCCACCAGGAGTCGGCCGTCTCGTAGCCCGCCGGGTGTTCGTCGTACAGCGCGTCGACGAAGTGCGAGCGCCGGGCCGTCTCGCGCTCGCGAAGCAATGCCAGCGCGGCGCCGACCGCGATTCGGCGTCGCGCGACGAGCGCGTCGTCGTGTCCAGGGACCTCCAAAGTGTCGAGGTCGGTGATCTCCTCGCCGGGGCGGTCCGCGTCGGTCCCCGCCAGCGCGGCGTCCGAGCGGTAGGTCAGCCCGCTCTCGGGGCTGCCCTGTAGCTGATCGCCGGTCTGTAGCACCGCCTCGCGGGCGAACGCGTCGAGGCGCTGCCCCTCGACGCCCGCCAAGTCGGTGGCCAGCTCGTTTACCGTGTCGTCGGAGATGCGGGCCTCGCCCGGCGCGAGGTTGTGGTCGACGGTCCCGCCGTCCGCGGGCTCGCGGTCGGTCGCCGCATCGTCGACGGCGTCTCCCCCGACGTCGCGAGCGGTTGCGTCGGCGTCCGACCGCGGTCCGGAGGAATCGGCCCACGCGTCGGCGTCGAGCGTGGCGTTCTCCGTCTCGGCGTCGTCGGGCGTCGGATCGTCTGCTGAGGACTCGACGTCGGCCTCGTCGAGTTTCGCCTCCAGCTCTTCGACCCGCTCGGCGTACGCCGAGAGCGCCCGCTCGCGGTCCGAACCGGCGTCGATGTTCGTCCGGTGATCGAGGATCCAGCGCAGGTACGCCTCCCGCGAGTCGAAGCCCAGCAGATCGCGCTCGGTGTCGAGTTTGCGGACCAGCGACTCGGGGACGTCGAGACGGAGCGACGGCATCTACTTGGGATAGAGCGACCGGCCTAAAAAGCGCACTGGCGCGTCAGACGGCCGTCTGACGCCGGCTATCGCGTCGATTCGTCGCCGTTAGCACTCCGACCAGCCGCAAGACTCGCAGGTCTTGCAGCCTTCGGAGTAGTACAGCGAGAGCGATCCGCAGTCGGGACACTCGGGGCTCTCGCCGGCGTCGATCAGGTCCTGAGAGGCCGACTTGTCGGCGTCGGCCTCCTGCCCGGCGTCGGCGGCGACGCCGCCGTCGGGTTCTGGCTCGGCGGGATCGACCCCGCTAACCTCGTCTTCGAGCTCGGTGAGGTTCTGCTGCTGGGGGTAGGCCTTCTCGATCTCGCCGTCGAGATATCGGCGCATCGCGGTGCCGACGGCGTCCGGGATCGACTGGATCTGCTCGCCCTTGTCCCAGGCGACCTTCGGCGACCGGATCCCCTGGAGTTCGTCGGCGATCTCGTCGGGGTCGACCCCCGAGCGCAGCGCCGTCGAGATGGTCTTGGCCAGCGCCTCGGTAAAGGAGGCCGTGAAGCCGCCGGAGTTGCCGATGTTGGCGAACAGCTCGAACGGCCGGCCGTCCTCGTCCTCGTTGATGTTGACGTAGAGCTTGCCGTAGCCCGTGTCGATGCGCTGGGTGACGCCGTGGAGCACGTCAGGGCGCGGGCGCTTTTTGGCGTACTGCTCGGCGAGGTCGGCGTCGCCGTCGGCGATGTCGACCAGCTCCTCGACCTGCCGGTCGAGGGCGGCCTGGACGTCCTCGTTGTCGAGGAAGCCCTCGATGCCGCCGAACACGTCCTGAATCTGCTCGATGAGGGCCTCGGCGGCCTCGGACTCGTCGGCGAAGTCGGCGTTCTTCGCGCGCGTCGTCAGCACCTGCTTGCTGCGGGTGCCGTCGCGGTAGTAGGTGACGCCCTTGCCGCCGTGCTCGTAGATGTACTCGAACACGTCCTTGGCGTCGTCGACGGTCGAGTCGTTGGGCGCGTTGACCGTCTTCGAGATCGCCGAGTCGACGCCCTCCTGGCAGGCGACCTGCACGCCGGCGTGTTCCTTGGCCGAGAGCGAGCCGGTGGTGACGAACAGCTCGCCGATGGCGTCGGGCACCGTCGTCAGCCCGTCGATGCCGTCGAAGGCGTTGTTGGCCATCTGCTCCTGGGCCTCCTCTTTCACCGCTTCGACATCGAGGTCGTTCTCCTCCAGCACGCGGAGGAAGTAGTCGTCGAACTCGACGAGCATCTCGTCGCCCTGCACGTCGTCGCTGACGTTCTTGTAGTAGGCGACGTTGTAGATCGGCTCACACCCACCAGTAGTGTTGCCGACCATCGAGGTCGTGCCGGTCGGCGCGATCGTCGTCGTGTTGTGGTTCCGGATGGCGAAGCCGTCCTCCCAGTCGTCGGCGTCGAGGCCGGTCTGGCGCTCGAACCACTCGCGGTACTCGGTGGGGTTCGCGTACTTGGACTTGTCCCACTCGTCGAAGGAGCCTCGTTCCTCGGCGAGTTCGTGAGAGGCCGACTTCGAGCCGTGGTTGATGTGGCGCATGACCTGACGGGCGATCTCGTTGCCCTCGTCGCTACCGTACTCGACGCCGAGCTGGATGTACAGCTGTGCCAGCCCCATGACGCCGAGGCCGATCTTGCGCATCTCCCGGACCTTCTGCTCGATTTTCTCGACCGGGAAATCGGACATCGTGACGACGTTCTCGAGGAACCGGGTGCCCATCTCGATGCGGCGGTCGAACTCCTCGAAGTCGACGGCCTCCGCGAGGAACGCGTCGACGGCGGCCTCGATGCTGTCGTACTCGTCGGCGTGCTCGTCGGACCAGACGCGCCAGTCGGGCGCCTGCTGGTCAGCGAGCGTCGAGAGGTTGATGTGTCCGAGGTTGCAGGCCTCGTACTCCTCGAGGGGCTGCTCGCCGCAGGGGTTCGTCGCGAGGATGCGGTGGTCGGGGTGTTCCTCGACGTCGAAGGAGTGTTCCTTGTTGACGCGCTCGAGGTAGATCACGCCGGGCTCGCCGTTCTCGTGGGCGCCCTCGACGATGTCGTCCCAGAGTTCCTCGGCGGGGATCGACAGCTCCTCGCCGACCTCGACGTGGTCGCCGAGGCCGAACATGTCGTACAGCTCCTTGGTCTCCTCGGTGGCGATGTGGGGCTCGCCGGTGCGCGGGTTGGTGAACGTGAACTCCTCGCCGGCCTTCAGCGCCTCCATGAAGTCGTCGGTGACGCCGACGGAGATGTTGAAGTTCGAGAGGTGGCCCTCGACGGCGTTCCGGAGGTGCTTGGGGACCTTCCCCTCGTCGTCGATCAGTTCGCGCGCTTCGTCCAGAGCTTCCTGGAAGGAGTTGTGCGTGAAGTCGTCGGGGTCGTTCAGGCGCAGCGTCTCGGCCAGCGAGACGTCCTTGTTCTTCGCGTGGATGAACTGGATGACGTCCGGGTGCGAGACGCGCATGACGCCCATCTGGGCGCCGCGGCGCGCGCCGCCCTGGGCGATCGTCTCGCACATCTGGTCGTACGTGCGCATGAACGTGATCGGGCCCGACGCGATGCCGCCGGTCGAGCCGACGGCGTCGCCGTAGGGGCGCAGGCGCCAGAAGGCGTAGCCCATGCCGCCGCCGGACTGGAACACCTGGGCGGCCTCCTTGGCGGTCTGGTGGATGTCGTCGATGTCGTCCTCGGGGGAGTCGACGAAACACGCCGAGAGCTGCTGGAGCTCGTCGCCGGCGTTCATCAGGGTCGGCGAGTTCGGCATGAAGTCGAGATTCTCCATCATGCCCTGGAACTCCTCGGAGACGTCCTCGACGTGCTCGCGGATCTCGTCGGGGAGCTCGGGGACGACGGTGTCGTAGGCGAACTTGTTGACGTTGTAGATAGAGAGCGTCGTCTCGACGTCGTCCTCGGCGGTCGTGCCCTTGCCGAACACCTCAGCTGCGAGCTCGTCGCGGCGCGGGTGGTCGGGCTTGAGCTGGTCCGGCGTGACCGTGATCTCGGTGTCTTGCTTGCGCGACTCGAAGACGGCCTCGGCGAGCGCGATGTTCTTCCCGACGCGATCGAACAGATCTTCCTGGGACTCGATCAGCTCGCCGTCGGCGTCCTTGCGCAGGTAGCGCGCCGGCAGGATGTTGTGGTACGCGTTGCCGGTCAGGCGCTCTTCGAGCGTGTCGCCGTCGGTGCGTTTGATCGGGAGCGTCAGTTCGTCGGCCGAGAGCTCCGCGTCGCTCATGCGGCGCTCACCTCGGGCGCGGGGCGATAGCCTCGTGCGATTTTGTGGGTTGTGTGCGTCATGGTTCGGGGTGGTTGTTGACGGGCACTGCCTACTGGATGGAACCTCATAAAACGACCTGAATCGTCCACGTTTGCATTACCGCAACTGAAGTTGTACGGACGTGTCACTGGTCGCGTGTGGGTACGTTCGGCACGCCCCTGACTCTGGGGGTGCGGCCCTACCGGTGCCCATGGGACCCGGCGTAATAAGCTTAGGCAGTCCGCAGTGAAAGTGAAATGATCCTCCGCATACCGGTCGGCTTGCGGACATCAGCTGCCAGGATTCCGGGTCGAGCGCTCGTCGGCCACGAAGTCGCGAGAGCGCCGCTCGTCCGTACTTCAGCGCGGGTCGACCGTCGCTTGGGATCGGGGGAACAGTTTTAACGGCTCGACGACATCTCCGGCGTATGACCACTCCTGCCAGCTTCCCGGCGACGGTCGGCGTGACGATCGCGCAGACGCTCCCGTCGGACCCCGCCACGCAACTGCTCGCCGTGATCGCCGTCGCGGCGGTCGTCGTGTTCGCGGCGCGGCTACTCCTGAATCTCGCCTGGAAGCTCCTGATGATCGCCGGCGTCGTCGCCGCCGTGCTGGTCGCGGCGAGCATGGCCGGCGTCGGCGTGCTCTGAAGCGGCGTCGGCGTCCGGACGATCCGCCGCAGGTTTATCAGGCATCGAGCGGCCATCCGAGGTATCTCCTGACAAATCGTCGCGACGCAGGTCGAGGCCGATGTGTGGCACACCGCGTCGCGGAGGACCGCGCCGCCTGTTCATCCTTCGTTCCGTCGAACAACAGCGGGATAGCAGCGGCGCTCAGACGTCCGCGAGGAAGTTCTCGATGACGTCGTGGCCGATCGACGTGAGCACGCTCTCCGGGTGGAACTGGACGCACTCGATCGGGTACTCGCGGTGACGGATCCCCATCACGAGCTCTTCCTCGCCGTGCTCCGCGGTGGCAGTCACCTCGAAGCAGTCGGGCACCTCCGTCGCGACCAGCGAGTGGTAGCGCCCGCCCCGGAACCCCTGGTCGAGTCCGGCGAACACGCCCTCGCCGTCGTGCTCGATGGCGGATGCCTTCCCGTGGATCGGATCGGGCGCGCGTCCGACCGTCCCGCCGTACTCGTAGACGGCGGCTTCGAGGCCGAGACAGACGCCGAGCGTCGGCACGTCGGGGCTGAGTTCACGCAGCACGTCCATCGTGACGCCGACGTCGCGCTCGTTCTCGGGGTGGCCCGGGCCGGGGCTGATCACCACGGCGTCCGGATCGATCTCGCGGACTTCCTCGATGCTTGCGGTGTTGCGAACGACCTCGGTCTCGGCGTGCTCGCTGACGTACTCGACGAGATTGTAGGTAAAGGAGTCGAAGTTGTCGACGAACAGCACCCGGCGATCGTCGGACGCCGACGCCGCCGCGTCGCCGCGCCCGTCGGCCGGCTCCTGCTCGGCGGTCGACTCCCGCTCGTCGATCGTCGTCCTGCTGTCGGCGTCGCTCATCGGCCCACCTCCGGTTCGGCCTCCGCGTCGGCGTCCGGCGCCGCCCCGTCTTCGGCGTCCGGCGCCGCCCCGGCATCGCCGTCCGGGTCGCGTTCGATCCGGTCGAGAGCGGTCAGCACGCCGTCCATCTTCTGTTCGGTCTCCTCGTACTCGGCGGTCGGATCGCTGTCGGCGACCAGACCGGCGCCGGCCTGGACGGTGATCCGGTCCTCCTCGGCGCCGTGTTCGATCGTCGCCGTCCGGATGACGATCGCCAGTTCGGCGTCGCCGGTCCACGAGAAGTAACCGACTCCGCCGCCGTAGAGCCCCCGCGGGGAGAGTTCGAGATCGTCGATGATCTCCATGGCGCGGATCTTCGGCGCGCCCGAGAGCGTGCCCGCGGGGAACGATGCGCGCGTCGCCTCGAAGGCGTCCGAGTCGGGCGAAAGCCGGCCGGTGACGGTGCTCTCGATGTGCTGGACGTGCGAGTACTTGAGCACGTTCATGAACTCGTCGACGCGGACCGACCCGGACTCGCTGACCCGGCGCACGTCGTTGCGCGCCAGATCGACGAGCATCGTGTGCTCGGCACGCTCCTTGCCGTCCGCGAGCATCTCGCCCGCGAGCCGGCGATCCTCGACCGGGCTGGGCCCACGCGGGCAGGTGCCCGCGATGGGGTTTGCGGTCACCACGTCGTCCTCGACGGAGACGAGCGTCTCGGGGCTGGCGCCGACCACCGTCAGGTCGTCGTACCCCAGCAGGTACATGTACGGCGAGGGGTTGACCGACCGCAGCGCGCGGTAGAAGCCGAGCGGGTCGACGTCGCCGTACAGTTCGCGCTTGCGGGAGACGACGGCCTGATAGACATCGCCGTCGAGCACGTGCTCCTTCGCGGCGCGGACGGCGTCCTCGTACTCGTCCTGCGGACCGGCGATCTCGCGGTCGCGCACGAACGGGCCGCACTCGGGCGCATCGGCGTCGCCGAGCAGGTCCGCGACCCGCTCGGCCTCGGCGACGAGATCGTCGTAGATCGCGTCGACGTCGTCCTCGGTGCGCACGACCGGCGTGAACACCAGCGAGAGCGTCTCTGCGACCTCGTCGAACACGAGCGTCTTCGTGTTGAGCACGAACTGCGCGTCGGGAAATCGCGAGTCGGGACGCTCGACGCCGACTTCGTCGAGCCAGAGGTCGTACACCGCGTCGTACGCGAGGAAGCCGACGAGGCCGCCGTCGAGCTGGCGTCGGTCGCCGTTCTCGAACCCGGCGAGGTCCGCGTCGGGAAGTGCGGAGCGCAGCGTTTCGGTTGCGTCGCCACCGTTGGGGTCGATCAGGTCGTCGTACCGATCGTCGCCGAGCACCTCGACGTCGGTCTCGTCGGGATCGACGGTCACGACCGCGGCGGGATCGTAGCCCACGAACGAGTATCGCGCGTGACGGTCGGCCGACGCCGAGGTTGGGCGAAACGCGCCGTCGGGATCGCTGGAGGCCGTCTTCTCGGCGCTTTCGAGCAGAAACGCGTACTCCGCGGGCGGCAGGTCGGTCGTCCGACCGGTCAGCGCGGCGTACGCCGATAGGGGCGTGGCGTTGACGTCGAGTTCGACCGACGTGCGGACGACCGCCGCGTCGGTACCCTCGTCGCCGCTGATCGCCGCGTCGGCGACGTGCTGGCGGAACGTCTCGCGACCGGGCGTCAGTTCGGGCGTCATCGCGCGACCACCTCCACGGGCGCGGTCGCGTTGGCGACGAACCGGCGAACGGCGTCGGGATCCTTGCGGCCGTCGGCGTCGTCAGGGAGGTTCGCGCGCTCGGTCCCACTTGCCACGTCGACACCGAAGGGATCGACGATTTCGACCGCCTCGGCGACGTTCTCGGGCGTCAGTCCTCCGGCGAGGAGTACGGGAGACTCGACGTCGGCGATCGCGGCGCGCGTTCGCTCCCAGTCGTGTGGCTCGCCGGTGCCGCCGCCGCCCTCCGCGTCGACGGAGTCGACCAGCAAGGCGTCGACGACGCCGTCGTACGCCGCGCAGCGCTCGGGCTCGTCGGCGTCGACGGCCTTGATCACGGGAACCGAGACGCCGTCGACGACCGCCGCCGCTTCGTCGGGCGAGAGGTCGCCGTGGAGCTGGACGGCGTCGGGCTCGATGGTTTCGGCGAGTTCGAGAGCCGCTTCGGGCGTCTCCGGCATCGTCACGAGGACGCCGGTGACCAGCGGCGGGACGGCGTCGAGCAGGTCGCGCGCCCGGTCGGCGTCGACTTCGCGGGGCGTGTCGACGGGAACGTCCGCAATCACGCCCACCGCGTCGGCGCCGGCGTCGACCGCCGCCGCGACGTCGGTCTCGTGGATCGATCCGCAGATCTTCACGCGCGTGGCGCGACCGACGGGGCCGGGAGCGGCGGAACCGGCAGCGTCGTCGCTCATACGCCCCCGCGAAGGTCTTCGAGCTTCTCGGCCGCGGCGCCCGAGTCGATCGCGTGCCGGGCGGCCTCGACGCCGGCTTCCAGCGACGCCGCTTCGCCCGCGATATAGATCGCCGCGCCGGCGTTCGCCAGGATGATGTCTCGTTTCGCCCCCTCGATCTCGCCCTCGACGATGCCGCGCATGTCCGCGGCGTTCTCGGCGGGCGTGCCGCCCGAGACGGCCTCGATGTCGTGCACGTCCAGTCCGAGGTCGGCGGGCGTCAGCACGTACTCCTCGATCTCGCCGTCCTGCACCTCGGCGACGATCGTCTGATCGTGGACCGCGATCTCGTCCATGCCCGAGCCGTGGACGACCAGCGCGCTCTCGACGCCCATGTGCGCGAGCGCCTCCGCGAGCACGGGAACGAGATCGGGATCGTACACCCCGACAATCTGGGCGTCGGCGCCCGCGGGGTTGGTCAGCGGGCCGAGCACGTTGAAGATCGTCCGCATGCCCAGTTCCTTGCGCGGGCCGATCACGGCCTTCATCGCGGGGTGGAACACTGGCGCGAGCATGAACCCGATCCCGTCGTCCTCGATGGCTTGCTCGACCGCAGGCGGTTTGGCCTCGACGTCGACGCCGACCTCTTCGAGCACGTCCGCGCTGCCCGAGTTCGAGGACACCGAGTAGTTGCCGTGCTTGGCGACCGGGACGCCGGCGCCGCTGGCGACGATCGCGCTCGTCGTCGAGACGTTGATCGTGTTGTAGTCGTCGCCGCCGGTGCCGCAGGTGTCGACCAGCGGGCGACGGTCGGGTTCGATCGTCCGCGCGGCGTCGCGCATTCCCTCGGCGAAGCCGGCGATCTCGGTCTCGGTCTCGCCCTTCGCTCGCAGCCCCGACAGCAGGGCCCCGATCTGGGCCTCGGTCGCATCCTCGAACACGGCGCTGGCGGCCGCGCGCGCTTCGTCCTGTGTCAGATCCTCGCCCTCGGTCACGCGTTCGATATAATCCTTCATGAGTGATCTCCGATGAACGGTTTCGTCTTGTAGTGTACAAATTCGTACAATGTATTAAAGCTGTTGCACGCCAGCGTGCGGAGAACCCCCGCACGGCGTCGGAATCCGAAACCTTCAATTGTATCCCCCGGATACCTGTGAGTGCAGCAAGGAAGCGCCAGACCGGGTTTGTGGTCTAGTCTGGTTATGACACCTCCTTGACATGGAGGAGGCCGGCAGTTCAAATCTGCCCAAACCCACTTTTCCGAACGCTAACCGACGAGCGAAGCGAGTCGTCAGCGCTCGGTAAATGCGGTCGTAGATTTGAACTAGAGAACGCCGAGCGTCAGCGAGGTGTTCGCGTGGTTCAAATCTCCCAATCCACTTCGATTCTCGCGTCAACTACTCTCGAACAGCACCCATCGTAGCGTATCGGGCGTCTACGACTGCATTTCCGAACCGCGCGACGGCATCGCACCGATAAAATAGCGGGGACGGGGCGGACAGCGATCGCTACGCGTCGACGTCGCGTTCTTCGACGGTGTACTCGCCGTTCTCGGAGATGTGAACGTACACGTCCTCGGCGTCGGCGTCAACCTCCCACTGGAAGGAGCGCGAGACGTCTCCCGCCTTCGTCGCCTCGACGGTGTAGGTCCCGGTTTCCGACACGACGTCTTCGAGGCGCTGGGAGGTGTCGGTCGCTACCGTGACCTCGTCCTCGAAGACGGCCTCGTCGGCGTCGTCGGTCACGGTGACCGCGACGGTGTACGTGTTCTCGTAGTTGTTCTCGATCACGACGTCCAGCGGCTCGTCGAGCTGCTGGCCCATCTCGCCGTCGGACGAGTTGCCGTCTCCCCCGTCGTCTCCCCCATCGCCGTCGCTGACGTTCCCGTCGGACTCCTCGTCCGGATCGTCGGAGTCGTCGGTGTCGTCGCTGCCGGTACAGCCGGCGACGGCGAGTGCAGTTCCGCTCGCTACCGTAGACAGGTATGTGCGTCGTCGCACAGTTGGATGTCCGCGAGATGGGTTAAATACGTTGCAGGCGACCGGGGCGTATCGGTAGCTACGATTGCGCGAGACGCAACCAGACGAGGCCAGAGCGCAAGCCCGTCTTACGCCTGCGGGCGGTCGAGTCGGTCGCCGAAACGATCACCAAATCGTCGACCGTATCGGTCGGTACCGATGCGTCGGAGCCGCTCGGAGCGCGCGCGAGCGACGCGCTCGGCTTGCAGACGCAGGCAGCGGGCAACTACGCGTAGTCGAGGGGGATAGATTAATATAGTATGCGTATCCACCCGGTGTACGATGACCATGGACGACGAGACGAGTTCCTGGCTCCACGGGTTCGCCTCCGGCGTCGCCGCGTGCTCGGTCGGCGCGTACCTGCTCGCACGACGCGCGCAGCAAGATCGCCAGCCGGCGCTGATCGACGAGGACGGTACCGTCATCCCGCTGGAGTGAGCCGGCCGCCGAACGACCCCGACACATAGTTATTTTCTGACGCGTGTCTGACGCCACGTAGCCGATCGCTGAAACGTGTCTGACAAATATATTTAGTAACGTATCCTGACGCCTCAGGTATGGCGACGAAAGCTCGGGGGAACGTTGCCGTCGAACGCGCGATCGATGGTTCCTCCGTCAGCACCGCTGTGATCGAAGCGCTCGCGGACGTCGAGTCCGTCGAACCGACCGAACTGGACGTGACGCTGTACGAGGTGATCGATCTCGACGCGCTCGAACGGCTCTGTGAGGGGACGGGCGACGACCTCGTGCTGGAGTTCACAGTAGACGACTACCGCGTTCGGGTGCGGGGGACGAACGCGGTGATCGTCGAGCCGCGCTGAGTCGGACTGGACGCCACGGCGTCGAACCGCGCTGGATCAGACCGGACGCCACGGCGTCGAGCTGCACTGAGTCGAGCCGACCGTCACGCCGCCGAATCGCGGCGGCTCAGGACCGCACGTCGTGGAGCGTCTCGTGGATAGCGACGACGAGCGAGGGGACCACGACCATGAACAGGTGTTCCTCGACCGGGATACCGAGCAGCTCCCGGCCGGTCCGGAGTTTGATGTCGAACACGCCGATCTCCAGCGTGTACCAGTCCCAGACGTACGCGATCGGGTACAGCGCGACGACGGTCGCGGCCGCGCGGCGGAGCGCGCCGGCCCGCGCGAGCAGCCCCAGCGCGACGGTTCCCCAGACGACCTCGGTCAGGAGGTACGTGTACCGGCCGAAGACGGAGATATCGGGTCGCACGACCGACACTACGTCCGACCGGGCCTTGAATCTCCTGCGGGATGCGTCGATCCGGACGCGTCGGCGGTCAGCGCTCGTCGTCCCCGCCGAACCACTCCCGCGGCGGCGCCAGGACGCCCGTCACGACCAGCACCAGCAGACAGAGGTACGTCCCGAGCGCGCCGAGGGCGAAACTCGCGATGGGGCGGACGCCGAGGCGTCCCGCCGCCGCGGCGCCGGCGAAGGCCGCGACGAGGGCGAGCGCCCGGACGAGCGGGCGCTCCCAGACCTCGCGAACGCGCTCGTGATACCGTCCGGCGAGTATCTCGAACGAGAGCGTCCCGAGGGCGCCGAGGATTGCGGGGAGCGGCGCGGGCGCGACGCCCTGTCGAGCGAGCGCGACGCCGAACGCCAGCAGCGCGAGGGCCGCGAGCGAGGCGTCGCCCCTGACTGTCATCCGGATTCCTCGAAGACGCCGTCGATCAGCAGGCCGAGTCCCAGCAGCCAGCAGGCCGCCAGCAACCCCAGCGCACCCGCGTAGAAGGCGAGTTCGACGCCCGAGAGCGTCGGCGGCGGAGCGCCAGCGATCTCGGAAAACCGCGCCGCTGTCGCCGGCACCGAACCGGCGGCGAGCACGGGCGCCGACCCGAGCAGTACCAGCAGCGACGGGACGCCGAGGAGGAACCCGGCGCGGACACAGAGGCGTCCGAACAGCTGGGTCGGCGTCGCGCCGCTCGCGGCGCGCAGGCTGGCGAGCGAGTCCGGCTGGCGCCCGGCCATAGCGTGCCACTAGATGGCACTCGAGAGCATAAGTTCGGGGGCTGGCTGCTCTGCGCGGAGAATCGGGCCCGGGCGAAGCGTCGAAAACCGCGTCAGTGAATCGTCGCGCCGTCGCCGATCCGGGTCTGGTAGGCGCGGCTCTCGACGCCGACGTCGTCGAACGCGTCGAGCATGGCGCCGGCGATCGCGCGGCGATCGGACGCGTAGCAGGCTGCGATCACGCCCGGCCCGGCCCCGCTGACGGTGACGCCCGTCGCGCCGGCTTCCAGCGCCGCCTCGCGAACCTGATCGTACCCGTTGATCAGTTCCGCGCGGGCGGGCGTGACGATCCGGTCTTCCATGCCGCGGCCGACCATCTCGGGGTCGTCGCGGTGCATCCCGACAGTGAGCGTCGCGGCCCGGCCGACGGTGTCGACCACGTCCTCGACGGGCGCGGTGTCGGGGACGACGCGTCGAGCGTCGCGCGTCGAGACGACGATGTCGGGCAGGCAGACCACCAGCGGGAGCGAGGCGTCGACGCGCGTGACGCCGTCCTCCGCCGCGATCGTGAACCCGCCCAGCAACGCGGGCGCGACGTTGTCCTCGTGGGCCTCGCCGGAGACCAGCGCCTCGCCTTCGGCGGCGATCGGCACCAGTTCCGACCGGGAGAGGCCCCGATCGTACAGTTCGTTGAGCGCGAGCGCGGCGCCCGCGGCGCTGGCGGCCGAGGAACCCAGCCCCGACGCCGGGCGGACGCCCTTGTCGATCTTGATGCGGGCGGGCGCGTCGAGCGCCTTCGCGACGGCGCCGGCGGTGTTCTTCTCGGGGTCCTCGGGGATGAACTCGCTGCCGGCGCCGGACATCTCGATCGTGGTCTCCTCGGCGCGTTCGACCCGGACCACGTCGGCGGGTCGTTCGAGTGCGGCCCCGAACACGTCGAACCCGCTGCCGAGGTTCGCGCTCGTCGCGGGCGCCCGCACTGTAAGCATACCCGAGACGTAGCCGGACCGCGGCTAAAAACCCACGGATCCGCGATGGAAAAACTGATTCCGGCGCGAGCGCAACCCCGGTGCATGATCGGGGTCGTCGGCGGCAGTGTCGCCGGACTCGTCGCCGCGCGCGAACTCCGCCAGCGGGGCCGAGAGGTCCGCGTGTTCGAACCGAGCCGCGAGCTCGGCGGGCTCGCTGCGACGGTCCAGACCGACGGAGAACAGGTCGAGCGCGTCCCGACGACGCTCTCGCCGGGCGACGACGCCGTCGCCGACCTCGCCGCGGACCTGGGCCTCGCGGACAGGATGACGACCCGCGAGATTCGGGCCGGACAGTACGTCGACGGGATCGCTCATCCCCGGACCGGGTTCTCCGAAACGCTCGCCTTTCCCCGGCTGAGCTTGCAGGACAAGCTGTTCGAGAGCCTGCTGGCCCGCGGCGTCTCGCTCGGTCCGCTCGGACCGCCCGAGGGAGCGCTTGACGAGCCCGGTACGTACGACGAGATCACGGCCGTCGACTTTGTCGACGAGCACGCGACGGCGTCGGTCCGCGAGCAGGTCGTCGAGCCGCGCCTGCGGGCCGCGTTCGGCGAGCGCGCCGCGGACGTCAGCGCGGCGTGGCTGCTCGGGGACCTCGCGCGCCGGCGCGCCGGCCGGACGTGGCGGACCGACAGCAGGATCTACCCGGAGGGCGGCGTCGGGACGCTGGTCGACGCGCTGATCGCGGGCGTCGGCCGGGAGAACGTCTCGCTGGGCGCCCGCGTCGTCAACGTCGAGACGGCAACCGAGGGCGACGCCGCGGCGGCCGCGGCGTCCGACGGCCGGTCGGCCGATATCCGCAAACCACCGGCCGAAACCGACGAGACGGGGTTCGTCTGGAACGACGCCGAAACGGACGGCGGCGCCGACCTCGGCGACGGCGCCGAGGCGTGCGCAACCTCTGACGCCGAGGCGGAGACCGAACGGGACGCCGACGCGACCGGGCGCGTCGACCGACTCCTCGTCGAGCGGGAGGGCGACCGCAGCGCGGTCGACGTCGACGCGGTCGTGTTCGCGACGCCGCCGCGCGGGCTTGAGCGAGCGACCGACTACGAGTGGGCTGGCGAGACGCGAGGGCTGCTTTCGGTGCTGTTTGGTCTCCCGGAGTCGCTGCTCGATACGTACGAACTCACGGTCGCCGACGACGCCCCGTTCGGACGCCTCGTCGAGCGCACCAACATAGTCGATCCGGCCGAGTACGGCGGCGATCACCTGCTGTACGCTCTGGCGCCGGTCGCGAACCAACTGGACGAGCGCTGGCAACTGGGCGACGACGCGCTGGCCCGCCGCTGGGCCGACGCACTGGAGGGGCTGTTCCCGGCGTTCGACCGCGAGTCGGTGCGCTGGTCGACGGTGACGCGAGTGCGCGACGCAGCCCCCGTCTACCGGACGGGCTACCGCGAGCGACGGATCCCCCACGTCCTAACCGACGCCGTCGCCGAGGGCTGTTTCTACGCCGGCAACGCGAGCGATGCACAGTACCCGAACCGGACGATCGACGGGGCGGTGCGGGCCGGACGCCGCTGCGCAGATCTAGTCGCGCAAGCCGGCGAAAATTGAGACGAAGAGTTCCGAACACTGATTCGGGGTCGGCGTCCGGCGCAGGCGCCCGATCGCCGCGGCGACGCCCGGCCGAAAGGATCATCCGTCGCTGTTACGAAGGGGCTCTGATAGGACCGTCCCCGGAGAGATCGCCTCCAATGACAGACGACACACCGTTCTCCGACTCAGCACGCGGCATAGAGCGGTTCGTCGATAATCTTCCGGGGATCGCCTACCGCTGCCGACCCGATCCGCCCAGGGAGATGGAGTTCGTCGGCGGGCGGGTCCGGTCCACGACCGGCTACTCTGCGACCGCGTTCGAGTCGGACGAGCTCGCGTACGGCGATATCGTCCTCGACGACGACCGCGAGGCGCTGGAACGGGAGATCCGGTCCGGCGTCGAGTCGCGATCCCAGTTCTCGGCGACCTACCGGATCCGGACGCGCGGGGGCGACGTCAGGCACGTCTTCGAGCGCGGCGCGCCGGTCGCCGAGGGAGACGAAGTCGTCGCGCTGGAGGGGATCATCGTCGACGTCACCGAGCGTAAGGAGACCGAGCGGCGGCTGCGGCGACAGAACGAGCTGTTCACCAACACCCAGCAGTTGGCGGACGTCGGCGGCTGGGAACTCGACGTGGCCGACGAGGAACTCCGGTGGACGGAGCAGGTGAAACGGATCCACGGCGTCGAGCTGGAGTCGACGCCGTCGCTCGAAGCGGCCGTCGAGTTCTACCATCCCGACGACAGAGCGGAGATCCGAACCGCCGTCGAGCGCGCCATCGAGGACGGCGTGCCGTTCGACCGAACGCTCAGGATACTGACCGACGAGGGCGAACGGCGCTGGGTCCGCGCGAGAGGGACGCCGGAAACGCGAGACGGCGAGGTTGTCCACGTCAGCGGCGCGGTACAGGACGTCACCGCCCCGAAGCGGCGCGAGCGGGCGCTCCGCGAGGAGCGGATCCTCACCCGAAGCATCTTCGAGGCGCTGCCGGATCTGCTGTACGCGTTCGACGAGGACGGCGAGTTCATGCGCTGGAACGAGGAGGTCTCGACCGTCACCGGGTACACCGACGAGGAGATCGCGACGATGCGGGCTCCGGAGTTCGTCGCCGCGGAGGATCGCCCGCGCGTCAGGGACCACATCGACACCGTGATCCAGAGCGGCGAGACCACCACCCTTGAGGCACAACTCCGAACGAAGGAGGGCGACTTGATTCCCTACGAGTTCAGGGCGGCACAACTGCTCGGCGAGGACGGGACGAGCCTCGGGCTGGTCGGCATCGGGCGCGATATCTCGGGGCAGAAACAACGCGATCGGCGCTTCGAGGCCGTGTTCAACAACACCTACCAGTTCACCGGGCTGCTCGAACCGGACGGGACGGTACTGGAGGTCAACGAGGCAGCGCTGTCGTTCGGCAACTACGACCGCACGGAGGTCGTCGGGCAGAAGATCTGGACGGCGTTTCCCTTCGGCGACGACGAGACGCGCACGACCGTCCGGCGAGGTGTCGAGCGCGCCCGCGACGGCGAGTTCTTCCGCGACGAGATCCACGTCCGGCGGGACAGAACCGACACCGCAGTCGACTTCTCGGTGCGACCGATCACCGACGAGAGCGGGGGCGTCACGCTGCTCGTCGCCGAAGGACGGGACATTTCGAAGCTCAAGCGTCGAGAAGAGCTCCTGCGGCTCCTCCACCGGCTGTTGCGTCACAACCTTCGGAACGATCTGAACGTCATCAAAGGCTACACCGGTACGCTCCGCGAGGAGCTCTCCGATCCGACGTTGGCCGAGTACGCCGAACGGATCGAAACGGCTGCCGGAGACCTCCTTCACAAGAGCGAGACGGCCAAAGAGCTGCTGGACATCTCGTTACAGCAGAGCGACGGAACCGAACCGGTCGATCTCGGCGACCGACTCGAAGCGATCGGGGCGAGTCTCGCGGAGCGCAATCCCGACGCGGATGTCGCGGTGACCGTCGATGGGCCGGCCGTCGTGGAGGGCGATTCGCGGCTCGACGCGCTGTTCGCCCAGTTGCTCGAAAACGCGATCGAACACTCCGACCGGGACGTGCCGCGGGTCCAGGTGACGGTGCGGGAACGCGAGGGGAACGTGCGCGTCGAAATTGCGGATAACGGACCTGGGATCCCGTCGGAAGAGTGGTCGGTTGCCGTCGAGGAGGGCGAAACCGACAGCACGCAACTGCGCCACGGGAGCGGCGTCGGCCTCCTGCTGGCCACCTGGGTCGTCGACGACTACGGCGGTCGACTGGAGTACGACGACGAGGGCGACGACGACGGCGCGATCGTCGCGGTGGAACTGCCCTGCAGGTAGTCAGGGAGAGCGACCGGCGCGCCCCGTCATTCGGCGTCCGCGTCGCCATCGTCGACGCCGACGGCCCTGTTCACATCCACGTCCTCGGGTTCCTCGCCGCCGCCGACGCGAAGGTTCCCCTCCTCGTCCTCGACGTACACGTCGTCGGCGAATCCGCCTTCTGCGTGGGGGTGTTCGGGGTCCTCCAACATCTCCGGCGTCGAGGGCGCCTCGGGAACCTCTCCGCTTCGGAACGCGCCGAGCGGGTCGTCGATCGAGACGTCGTAACGCTCGAAGAAGTCCTCGTAGCGCTCGTAGTGGGCGTCGAGTTCGTCGCTCGGGAACTCCATCATCTCCGTCCAGCCGTGGTTGTAGAAGTCGAAGTTGGCCTGGATGTGGGTGATCTCGCGGGCCTCGGCCTCCGAGAACCCCTCGTCGAGCGCAGCGACGTAGGTGTCCATCGTGGCGTCGAAAAAGCCGTCGAGGTGATCGCGGCGCTCCTCGGCGCGGGCCTCGTCGGCCTTCCCGAGGAAAATCCGCGTGTGGAGCTTGACCAGTCCGTAGTTGACGACCGAGCCCAGCCCGGGCGTCGTCATGGCCTTCTTGGTCGCCCAGTGGCGCGGATTCTGGTGGATTTTCATGCTGCGTTCGTAGGGCCCCAGCGCCCTTGAACGTGTCCACGTCGGTCGCAGACGCCACAGCCGGGCGCACGACGACGGCGAGCGCAGCCGAGGGGCCGAGTGCGCGGCGCCCCAGTCGACTGACATTGTCCGAGAAAACGCGAAGGAATCCCTCTTCATCAATTTTGGACGGGTGTTTTGCGACCTGTTCCTTACAAACGTACGGGAGAGTCGCAAACGACTTGCAAATGCTGCGAACGACGGCAAAAAGACGCCAGAGATAGCAACCCACTTTAACCCGGACTTCGAAGCGCCGGTATATGACCGAGTCGTACGTAATCATCGGTGACGGGATCGCCGGCAGTTCCGCGGCGGAGACGCTCCGGGAGGAGTCGCCGGACGCGAAGATCACGGTCGTCACCGATGAAGGTGAGGCGCTCTACAACCGCATTCTCATCAAGGAGTTCGCCAAAGGCAAGCTCCCCGAGGCGCCGATCTCGATCCACGAGGAGAACTGGTACGCCGAGCGCGACATCGACCTCTCGCTGAACACCTACGTCACGGACGTCGACGTCGACGCCCACGAGGTCCACACCCACGAGGGCGACACCCTGGCGTACGACAAGCTGCTCGTCGCGACCGGCGGGACGCCCGCACAGCTCCCCGTCGACAACAGCGACGCCGACGGCGTCCACCACTTCTGGACGTTCCAGGACGCCCGCGCGATTCAGGAACACGCCAGCGAGGCCGACACCGGCGTCGTCATCGGCGCCGGCCTGCTGGGGATCGACCTCGCGGCGATCTGTGGCGCCCAGGATGTCGACGCCAAGTACCTGATGCGCGGCGACAGTTGGTGGCGCTACGCGCTCAACGAGGAGGGTGCCGAGATCATCCACGAGGGGCTGCGCAACAAGGGCGTCGAGCCAGTGTTCCAGAGCGGCGCCTCGGAGTTCGTCACCGACGACGACGGCCGCGTCGAGGCGACGATCGACTCCAACGGCGAGCGCTACGAGAGCGACTTCGTCGGCGCGGCGATCGGCCTGAACTTCAACGTCGAGTTCATGCAGGGCACCGGCCTCGAAACCGACGACGGCGTCGTCGTCGACGAGTACATGCAGACGAACCTCGAGGACGTGTACGCCGCGGGCGATCTCACCCAGTTCTACGACACCATCCTCGGCGAGCAGGCCCAGAACGGCTCCTGGGGCTCCGCGAAGGAGCAGGGCCAGGTCGCCGCGAAGAACATGGCGGCCGACGACGAGGTCGAGTCGTTCCGCTGGGTCTCCTCGTACTCGATCACGCACTTCGAGTTCCCCTTCCTCTCCTTTGGCCACCCGACGATCGGCGACGACTCCGTCGAGCGCAAGTACAGCGACACGGAGTGGCGCCGCGTCGTGTTCAAGGACGGCAAGGTGATCGGCGGCGTCCTGATCGGCGATCTCGCGCCCCAGAGCACGCTCAAGCAGCTCATCCGGGAGGAGCGCGACGTCTCCGGCCAGAAGGAACTGCTGCTCGAGGAAGACATCGACCTCGAGAAGCTGGACGCCCCCGCCCAGGAGCAGTAACGCGTCAGTTCGACGATCGCACGTCGGTCCGCGATCTCCGGACCCTGCCGCACGTACCCTACGTTTTTCGCCGCCGCCATCGAAGTAGTACGTAGGATGGCCTCGACAGTGGCCGGCGAGCGCCTGCGACCGACCGACGAGTACACCGTGCTCGTCGCGGTCGGCAACCCGGGCACCGCCGAACAGTTGACGCGAACGGCGGTCGACCTCGCTCGGGCCAACGACGGTCGCGTTCACGTCGTGAGCGTGATCCACAAGCACCACACGTCGCCGTTCCTGCTGTTTTCCGACGATCGCATCAAACAGGAGTTCGCCGGCGGGCGCGACGAAATCGTCGAGCGAGCCGCGCGAGTCGCCGACGACGCCGGCGTTCCGGTCGACGACAGCCTGCTGGTCGGCAGCGACGTCGCGCGAGCGATCACGACCGCGATCGGCCGGCTCGACGCCGATCTCGCGATCCTGGGCTGGCGAAGCGAACGCCGGGCGTCCGACGTGGTGCTGGGGACCACGATCGATCCGGTGGTCCGCAAAGCGCCCTGCGACGTGCTCGTCGAGAAGGTCGGGACGACAGCAGACCGCGTCGAGTCGGTGCTGGTTCCGACGGTGGGCGGCGCGCACGCCGAGCTGGCCGCCGAGGTCGCGGGGACGATCGCGGCCGCCAACGACGCCAGTGTCACCGCGCTGTCGCTGGTCGATCCCGGCGCCACCGAGCGCGAGCGCACCGACGCCGCGACGTTCGTCGACGAGACGGCCGACGCACTCGCCGGAACGGCGCCGGTGACGACGACCGTCCGCGAGGCTGCTGCCCCCTCGGCGGGGATCCTCGAAGCGGCCGCCGATCACGACCTGGTCGTTCTCGGGGCGACCCGGAAGGGGCTGTTGACCCGGCAGATCGTCGGGACGACGCCGCGCGCCGTCGGGACGCGCGCTGACTGCCCGGTGATCGTCGCGAGCCGACGCTCCCAGCTGTCGCGCGTGAGACGACTGGTCGCTCGCATCCGACGATGAGCGGCGCGGGGATCGTCGCTTCGCTCTCGCCGGCGCGGATCGCCCCTTTGCTCTCGCCGGCACGGGTCGACGTCCCACTCTCGCCGGCACAGGCCGGGCTCGAACTCTCCTTCGTCGTTCTCGTCGTGATCGCGGTCGTCGCGTCGCTCGTGACCGCGTGGACGCTCGGCGCCAACAGCAACTCGCCGCCGTTCGCGCCCGCGATCGGCGCCAACGCGATCCCGACGATGCGGGCGGCGTTCATGATCGGCGTGCTGGCGGCGCTGGGCGCGATCACCCAGGGCGGGAGCATCTCCGAAACCGTGGGCGCCGGACTGATCATCGGCGTCGATTTTACGGCGCTGGCGGCCGCCGCCGGGCTGCTCACGGCCGCGACGTTCATGGGGATCGGCATCTACTCGGGCTACCCGATCCCCGCGGCCTTCGCCACCACGGGCGCGATGATCGGCGTCGGGCTGGCGCTGGGCGGGGATCCGGCGTACGCGACCTACCGGCGGATCGGGACGTTCTGGCTGCTGGTCCCGTTCATGTCGGGCAGCGTCGCCTACGGCACCGCGACGCTGCTGCGCCGCGACGACGTGCCCGACCGCGTCGGCGTCCCGCTGCTGGCGGCGATCGTCGGCGCGATCCTCGCGAACGTCCGGATCGGCGTGATTCCCGATCCGACGGCCGCGCAGGGCACGCTCGCGCGACTGGCGGCGCGGTGGACCTGGAGCGGTCCGGAGGTCGCCGCGGGCTACGATCTGGGGATGGTGATCGCCACGCTCGGGATCGGCGTCGCGGCGTTCGTGGCGCTCCGGCGCCGGATGGAGCGGTCGGTCGAGCAGGGGATCCGCTCGTTCCTCCTGGTACTCGGCAGCGTCGTCGCCTACTCCAGCGGGGGCAGCCAGGTCGGGCTGGCGACCGGCCCGCTGGAGTTCCTGTTCAGCGAGCAGCTTGGCCTTCCGGGGATCGTTCTGCTGGTGATGGGCGGGGCGGGGATCCTCGCCGGCGCCTGGATGGGCGCGCCGCGGCTCCTGCAGGCGACCGCCCGCGAGTACGCCCAGCTCGGCGTGCGCCGGTCGATCGCCGCGCTGGTGCCGGGGTTCGTCATCGCGCAGCTGGCGATCGCGCTGGGCGTCCCGATCTCTTTTAATAACATCATCCTCTCGGGCGTCATCGGCGGCGGGCTCTCGGCCGGGTCGGCGGGCGTCTCCCGGCGGAAGATCGGCGTCACCGTGCTGTTCTGGGTGTTGACGCTCGTCAGCTCCGTCCTTCTGGGCTTCGCGCTCTACAGGATACTGTCGGCGGGTCTCGGCGTCTCCTGATCGACCTCGACGACGGTGACGGGGACCGAGGCGCGGTCGGCGATCGCGGCGCCGACGCCGTCGCCCAGCAGGTAGTCCGCCAGCCGCGAGCGGTCGCGCGCGCCGACGACGATCCGGTCGGCGTCGAGGCGATCGGCGCGGGCGGCGACGACCGGCGCGGGGCGTCCCTGCGCGACGACGATCCGGATGTCGTTCGAGGCGCCCGCCGAGGTCCCCCGAGCGCGCTCGACGAGGCCCTCGGCGCGCTGCCGCGCCTGCACGAATCGGTCGTCGGTCGGCGAGAGCAGTTGCCCCTCGCTGAACGGAGCGTCCAGCGGCGTCACGACCGCCAGCACCACGAGGTCGGCGGCGGGGAACCGCTCGGTCGCGTGGGCGAGCGCGTCGGCGTCGAACGGGCGCCCGACCAGCGCTACGAGCACCGTGTCGGCGGCCATACGGGCGATACCACGGCGCGACACAAACGCCTGTGGGGCGGCGGCGAAAACCCCAGATCGAAGCGGTTTTCCACGCCCCGAGCGGAGAGTAGGGTATGAACGGCGGCGGAGACGGCGAGATGACGCTCGCCTTCGACCTTTCGGCGCTGCAGGAGCTGGCCGACCCCGAGCACGTGTTCGACGACGCGCGCCGGTGGAGCAAGTACGTCGGCGTCGTCTCGGAGAAACCGACCTACGTCGTGACGAACTTCACCCGGAAGAACCGCATCCGGCAGGACTTCTTCTCGGGGCCGCGCGGCAAGGCCGAGAGCCTAGAGAGCGTCGGCGAGCAGTTCGACACGCCCCGGCACGTCTACGTCGGTACGACCGACGAGGACCGCGAACTCGCCGAGACGGCCGGCTGGGAGTATCTGCCGATCGAGGACGCCGCCGAGGCCGCCGAGTGGACGTTGGCCGAGGACGCCGAACCGGAGCCGGCCGAACAGGAAGAGCAGCGCGACGACTGGCCCTGAGCGCGCGACGAGACTGATTTTTCGGCGGCGTCGACCCCAATCGAAAGCGGCGGCACGGTCGAAGCCAACGCGAAACGAGGACGCCAACCGCACCCGGACGTCGGCGTCAGGCCAGCAGTTGCGGCCCGAACAGGACGACGAAGAAGCTCAACAGCATGGTGAGCCCGACGGTCGTCGTGACGGTCTTGGTGAGCTGGTAGGACCCCTCGACCGGCAGCCGGGAGACGACCGCCTCGGTGCTGGTCCGGAGGATGTGTCCGCCGTCCAGCGGGAACGCCGGGACGCAGTTGAAGAACCCGACCTGGACGTTGATCCAGCCGATCCAGAACAACGCGTTCGCGACGGCGAAGCCGAGTCCGTCGACCGCGCCCAGCGGCCCGCCGATCTCGTAGAAGTTCGCGATCGGGCCCTTGAACCCCGCGAAGTTGAAGGGGAACAGCGCGCCCAGCGAGATCGTCGCGAACGGCAGGAACAGCGTCAGGAACGTCTTCCCGAGGAACGTGTCGGTCAGCGAGTCCAGCCCGCCGGGCATCGCGCCGCCGTCGCCGCCGAGCGCGGTCAGGTACTGGCCGGCGGGGTAGAACTGGATCCCGAAGTCGCTGACCGTCACGCCCGAGATGCCAGGCGCGATCCCGACGCCGACGACCGGCGATCCGTCCGATCCCTCGGCGAGTTCGACGTCGTAGGACGTCCGCTGGCCGTCCTCGTAGAGCACGACGGACACCGTGTCACCGACGGAGTGACTGTCGACGGCAGTAGCGAGTTCGTCGCTGGAGACGACGCGCTCTCCCCCGACCGCGACAATCACCACGTTATCGCCGGGATCGGCGCCCTCCGCGGCCAGCGGCCCGTTCTCACTGATCCGGGCGAGCGAGCCGGCGGGGGCGGTCGTCTCGTACGTTTCGTCGTCGCCCTCGACGGTGAACGTCGCGACCTCACGGTCCTGTAGCGCCGACTCCAGCGCGGACTGGGTGTAGACGGCGGTGCCGTTGACTTCCGTGATCGTGTCGCCGGTCGAGACGTTCACGGGGCCGGTCTCGGTGACGCCGCTGACCAGCAGCGAGCGGTTCACCGTCCGCTCGGTCTCGCCGTCGATCGTGACCGAGACCTCGCGGTCCGAGACGTTCGCCAGCCGGTCGCGCAGGTCCTCGTTGTCCGCGATCGGCTGGCCGCCGAGCGCGGTGATCCGGTCGCCCTGACCGATGTCGGCGGCCTCGGCGCCCGAACCGGGGAGCGCCGCGCCGACCGCGGCGCCGGGCGCGACGCTGATCGCGCCGGTGACCGGGCCGAAGAGAAGCGCGAACGCGACGAGCGTGATCGCGAAGTTGTTCGTGACGCCCGCGGCGAACATCCGCGTCTTGCCGCCGCGGCTCGCTCCGCGCTGGCTCTCCTCGTCGGGTTCGACGAACGCGCCGATCGGGATGACCGAGAACGTCGCCAGCCCCATCGAGGAGATCTCGATGTCCTCGACGCGACAGAGCAGGCCGTGGCCGCCTTCGTGGACGACCAGCGCGACCAGCAGCCCGAAGAGGATCTCGGGCGCCATCGAGAGGGGCAGGAAGTCGTTGACGCCGGGGATCACCAGCACGTTCCGGGGCTGGTTGACCGCCGTCGGCTGTGGCGACATGACGGCGGTGATCCCCACGAGAATCAGCATCACGAACGAGCCGACCATCACGACGAGCGCGACGCCGACGCCGATATTCGACCAGGCGCGCCAGAAGCGCTTGTACCGGGCGAGCCGGTTCAACAGGATCTTCCCGCGCTGGGTGTGCAGCGTCGTGATCGGTCCCTGGAGCCCGACGTAGTCGGGCAGCCAGCCGCGGTCGGCGAGCAGATGGAGGAGGACCCAGTAGCCGAGGATCCCGGCGGCGATCCAGACCAGCGAAACCATTGGTGTAGGATCGGGGAGGCGCTCTGAAATGCGTTTGGTTTACCCCACCCTTCGGCCGCCGCGCCTTCAGTGACGTTTCGAGAGGGTCGGATGGCCTCAGCGACCGTCCGGACAGCGGCGTCCTACGACTCGTCGACGAGCCGGCCCGACAACGCTCTCAGCGCGGGGCGCCCGCGGGCCTCGTCGTCGAGTTCGGGGAGCTCCCGAACGTCCATCTCCTCGAAGCGAGCCCGGATCTCCGCGACCCGCTCGCGCTGGCGCTCTCTGCGGGATCGGCACCGAGAACAGTCCTCGTCGATCTCCACCAGAACCCGGTTGACCACGACCGACCGGACGGGGACGCCGATCTCGTCGAGGCGCTCGACCAGCCGGCGCGTCTCGTGAATCGCCATCGTCTCGGGGATCGTCACGACCCGGAATGCCGTCCGGTCGGGGTCGCGGACGACCTCGCCGGCACGGGCCATCCGCGCGGCGATGTCGTCGAACGTCTCGTCGCCGTCCCCACCGCTGCGACCGTAGTAGTATCCGGGGACGAAGGTGCTTCGAACCGAGTCGGACATCCGCTTGACGCGTTTCCGGACGCCGGAGGCCGTCTCGGCGCCCGCCGAGAGCACGTCGGGCAGCTCCAGCAGGCGCAGCGCGTGGCCGGTCGGCGCCGTGTCGAAGACGATCCGGTCGAAGCGGTCGTCGGACTCGTACTCCGCGAGCAGGTCCAGCGCCGCGACCTCGTCGCCGCCCGGCGCGAGTCCGGCGTCCAGCAGCGTGTCGACATCGCGGTCGTCCAGCCCCAGCCCGAGCGTCGAGAGGTCGTCGAACAGCTCCTCGAACGCGCCGCGGTACTTGTCGGCGCGCTCGTCGGGGTCGACCTCGGCGGCCCACAGTCCGGATTCGATTTCGCGAGGCTTGGCCCCGACGCGGGCTTCCAGCGAGTCGGCCAGCGAGTGGGCCGGATCGGTCGAGACGACCAGCGTCTCCGCGCTGTGGTCGGCGTACCCCAGCGCCGTGGCTGCCGCGCAGGTCGTCTTGCCGACGCCGCCCTTGCCGCCGTAGAAGACGTGTCTCGGCACGGGCGTCCGTACGACGCCCGGTACTGTATTTGTCCGTGATCTTTTTTATCCGTCCGTTCGGCGTCGAACTATGCGCGTCACGCTGCTCGGAACCGGCGACGCCGTTGGCGTCCCGGCGCCGCTGTGCGACTGCAGGTACTGCGAGGAGAGTCCGCGACGACGGCGGCCGGGGCTGCTGATCGAGACCGGCGAGGCGACCGTCGTCCTCGACGCCAGTCCCGAAATCAAGGAGCAACTTCGAACGACCGGAACGACCACCGTTGACGCCTTTTTCGTCACGCACCACCACTTCGACCACGTCGGCGGGCTGCGGGAACTGCGCCACGCCGCGATGGGGTTCGATGAGCACGTCGGCATCGAGGGCGACTACCTCCCGTCGGACGCCTTCGACGAGTCAGAGAAGCCCGAGGATCCGGAGTTCCGGGTATATCTCACCGAAACGGCCCTGGACCACCTCGAAACCGCGACTCCGCACGTCGCCGAGTCGCTGGACGTCCGCACGCTCGACCGCGGCGAGGACGTCGCCGTCGGCGACTTGTGCGTCCGACCGTTTCCGGTCGAACACGGCCGCCCGCAGTTCGACACGCTGGGGTTCGCTGTCTATCAGGAGGATAGAAAGCTCGTCTACGCGCCGGACATGTGGGAGTTCGCGGACGACGCCGAGTTCGAGCGCGCGCAAGCGTACGAGGACGCCGAGTTTCTGTTCGCAGAGGGCTCGGCCCTGTTCAGAGCGTTCGGTCACGGCAAAGAGACCGACCTCCGAGCGTCGCTCGCGGACGCCGACGCCGATAGAACTGTCCTCCTGAATCTCAACGAGCACCTCCAGCGGATGACGACCGACGAGCTCCGGGCCGTCGCCGAGGAGGCGGGGTACGAAATCGGCTCGGATTTCGCCGAGTACGAGCTTTGATCGGCCCGTGGGTGCCGGGACTCACTCCTGATACCCCAGATCTCGCAGCCGTTCCTTGACGTCCTCGTCCATCACGACGGACGCCATCTCTCCGCTCGACCCCGCAAGCAGGCGCTCGTGGTCCTCCAGCCTGTCCCGGAGCCGGGCGGCCGCGTCGGGCTCGTCCGCGACGAGGTTCGTCCGCTCGTCGGGATCGGACGAGAGGTCGAACAGTCGCTCGGTACCGTCCTCCAGCCGAACGAGCTTCCAGTCGTCCGTGCGGACCGCAAAGCGCCGGGCGTCGGCGTCGTCACTCGTGTCGGCCCACTCCGCGATCACGGCCTCGCGAGAGTGGTCGGCCATCGACGCCAGGCTCTCGCCCCGGAACGCGTCGGGCCGGTCGGCGCCGGCGTGCTCGGCGAGCGTCGGCGCGAGATCCAGCAGCCCGACGAGGTCGTCGTGATCGTCGTTTCCGGAGCCGTCGTCGATCAGGAGCGGGACCCGCAGCACCTCGTCGTAGAACGTCGCGCTGTGGCTGAACCCGCCGTGGTCGCGGAACTCCTCGCCGTGGTCGGCGGTGACCGCGACCGCGGCGTCGTCGCCCCACCGAGATTCGACGCCGTCGAGCAATCGCCCGATTTCGGCGTCGACGTAGGCGATTTCGGCGTCGTACAGGTCGATCAGCGTTTCCAGCTCGCTCTCGGTAACTTCGTCGGGCGACTCCAGCATCTTCCGGCGCAGCTGGATCGCGTCCCGCTCGGAGACGGGCTCGTCGCGGAAGCGGCGCTGGTGCTCGGCGGGCGGGACGTAGGGGTGGTGAACGTCCATGTAGTGGACCCAGAGAAATCGCGGGCTGCCGCGATCTGTGGCGGACTCCTCGACCCACTCCAGGGCGAGGTCGGTCACGTCGGCGGCGTCGACGTACGCCGAGCCGATCTCGACGCCCGCGCGCTTCTCGGTGGCGTTGAACGCGCGCTGGAGCGTCCGGTAGACCAGCCCGTCGCTGTCGAGGTGGCGCTTGACGGCGTTGCGCGCCTTCGCCGTCGGCGAGGGGTCGGTCCGCGAGTCGTAGAACGTGTCGAACCCGCGGTCGTAGCCGAAATCGGCCGAGAGATACAGGTTCGAGTGGAAGCCCGCGGTCCGGTAGCCCGCGTCCGAAAGCGCCTCGGCCAGCGTCGTCCGCTCCTCCGAGAGGCGCTCGAATCCGCCGTGTTCCAGCGCGTACGAGGAGGTCAGGATGCTCGGAAACGAGGGCCGCGTCGAGCAGGCGTGGGCGAACGCGTTCGAGAACGTCCGCGCCTCCGCGGCGCGCCGATCGAGCGTCGGCGTCGTCTCGCGGTCGTACCCGTGCCAGCCGACGTGGTCCGCCCGGAGCGAGTCGATCGTCACGAGAACGATGTCGCGCATGTGGTAGGTGTCGACCGGCCTGCCCATTAATCGGCGGTGCGGTGCGGTGCGTCCGGTTTAGTCGCCCCGGCCGCGTCTCGCAGCACCGACGCGTACGTCTCGGCGATCCGCGCCCAGTCGAACTGCCGGACGAACTCCCGAAACTCGTCGGAGGGGCCGCGCTCGCCGGCCGTCTCGATCGCCGTCGCGACGGCGTCCGGCGCGGGCTGACAGTAGGTGACCGCGTCGCCGAAGCGTTCTTCAGCGCGGCCCGCAGCCTGCACGACGGCGAGCCCGGCGGCCGCGTACTCCAGCACCTTCAGGGTGTGCGGGTCGTCGACGAGCGAGACGCCGACGTCCGCGACGTGCAGGTAGCCCGGCACCGCCTCGTGCGGGACGACGCCGAGGTGCTCGATGTCGTCGCGGCGTCGGTCGGCGCGTTCGACCTCGCCCTCCAGCGATCCGGTGCCCAGCACGACCAGCGTCCACTCCTCCAGCTTGGCGACGGCGTCGAGCAGCGTCTCGATGCCGTAGATCGGTTCGAGTCCGCCGACGTAGATGGCGACCGGCCCGTCGACGCCGCGGGCGTCGAGGGCGTCGCGCGCTCGCTCGACCGCGTCGGGATCGGGCGAGGCGAATCGGTCGTACTCCAGTCCGAGTGCCGTCTTCGTCGCGTCGGATCGGCGCCCGACGCGTTCGCGCTCTTCTTCGTAGACGTACAGCACGTGATCCGCGAGCCGGAACGCGGCGTTCTCCGCGACGCGGACGGGCGCCGACAGCCACCGCGGGTGGGTCGTCTCGAACTGACGGATCGGGTCGACGTGATCGACGACGAGCGGGAGCCCGTGGAGTTTCGCGAGGGCAGTCGCAGCGAACGCGCCGGCGCGGGTCGTCCCGACGAGCACGTCGCGGGACGCCGCCGATCGGGCGCAGCGAGCGACGGTCTCCGGCGTCGTCCCCCGAAGCTCGACCTCGAACCCCTCGGTTCGGAGGTGCCGGGCGATCATCCGTCGGCCGACGCTGATCTGTTCCGGTTTGTCCGGCGTGAACCAGAGCACCGACCGGGTCATCGATATCGCAGCAGCCCGTAGACGTAGCCCAGCCCGACGAGCCCGGTGAACGCGACGATCGAGACGATCTGGACCAGTTCCGACGCCGACGGCGAGCGGGCGAGTCGCCTCACTCGCTCGGGGAGGAACTCGGTCACCAGCCGTCCCAGGAACTCGCCCTCCTCGTCGCCCGACTCCTCAACGAGCGTCTCCATCGCCCGCTTGGAGTAGCCCTGCCAGAACGCCCGCTCGACGAGCCAGCGAGGGTCGGTGCGGTACTCGAACACCTTGTGGTCCACCTCGGCGTCGGGGACGTACCAGACGCCCTCGCCGTACTCGGACTGCAGGCGGGCACAGAGCTCCGTCTCGCCGCCCTGCAGGTTCCGGTCGCCCTTCCGGCCCCCGATCGCGCTGTCGAACCCGCCGAGGTCGAGGAACGCGTCGCGCCGGAACGAGATGTTCGAGCCGAACGTGTTGCGGACCTCGCCCTCGCCGCCGGCGAACCCGCGGTGGGTCACCCCGACGAGCCAGTAGAACTCCGCGGGCAGGTAGGCGGGCCGGTCGCCGACCCACAGCGGCGTCATCTTCCCGCCCGCCGCGACGGCGTCCTCGGACTCGTAGGCGTCGACGAGCCGTTCGAGCCAGCGCTCGTCGGCGACGGCGTCGTCGTCGATGAACGCGACCACGTCACCGCTCGCCAGCTCGGCGCCGACGTTGCGGCTCTCCAGTAGCCCGCGGTTCCGGTCGTTGCAGTGGGTGACGACCCGGTCGTCGTCGCCGTAGTCGTCGTCCACCCGGCGGTACAGATCCTCGTCGCCGTCGACGACGAGGACGGCCTCGACCGCCTCGTGGGTCTGATCGAGCACGCTCTCGACCGCCTCGGCGAAGTCGTCGTACCGGTCCTCGGAGTGAGTACAGACGACGACCGACACCGCCAGCTGGCGGGACGCCGATTCCGAGTCGGCGTCGGCAGTTACCGGGTCGCTCGTCGCGGCGGTTCCCGTCACGGCGTCGCCCGCACCTCCTCGACTTTCTTCCGGATCAGGCGTCGGACCGACTCGTCGATCGTTCGGGTCGGCTCCCACCCGAGGTCGGCGCGCGTTCGCGAGACGTCGATCGGAAACTCCTCGACCAGCGTCTCGCCGCTTCGGGGGTTCTCGACGAGTGTCACGTCGGTCTCGACGTCGGCCTCCTCGCGGGCGATCAGTTCGACGAGCCGGGCGACCATCATCACGCCCGGGTCCTCGTCGCTGGCGATCGGGTACACCGTCGCGCCGGTCCGGCCGTCGGCGCGCTCGGCCAGCAGCCGCTCGACGCTCAGGACGTACGCCCGGGCCACGTCGTCGACGTGGACGTAGTTCCGGGCCTGCGTCCCCGGTTCGTAGACCGTCAGCGGCTCGTCCGAGAACGCTCGGTTCACGAAGAAGTTG
Organism: Natronoarchaeum rubrum; assembly: GCF_024494695.1. The sequence goes on from NZ_JANHDP010000006.1 coordinate 179,030, forward strand.
ATCACCGTCGACTTGGTGACGGTCCGGCCGTCGACCTCGTGCTCGCCGTAGAGGTTGGACTTGAAGAAGAGGTGTGCGGGGAACGCACCGTCCGCGAAGTCCCGCACGATGTCCTCGCCGAGCAGCTTGGTGCGCCCGTACCAGTTCATCGGGTCACGCTCGTGGTCGGCCGGGATCGGGAACGTCTCGGGGTCGCCGACGACCGCCATGCTGAACGGAAAGATCAGCCCGGCGCCGGTCCGCCGGCAGAACCAGGCGACGTTGCTCGTCCCGGTGACGTTCACCTCGTAGGTCAGATCGGGGTGCTCGTCGCAGTCGTCGACGCCGCTGACCGCGGCGAGGTGGATCACCACGTCGGCACCCTCCAGCGCGGCGTCGAGCCGCCGGCGGTCGCGCACGTCGACGTGCTCGATCGCCAGGTCGCCGACGGCGTCGACCTTGCTGCGGAACCCGTTGTCCAGCGCGACGAGCTCCCAGTCGGGGTGGGCCTCTTGTAGCAGTCCGAGAACGCGGCTCCCGATGTAGCCCGCGGCGCCCGTCACCGCGATCGTCGGCGGGTCCGCTCCGTCGTCGCCCGCCTCGGTCGCCGACGGGGCGGTGGCATCGCCGCTCATGCTGGCGTGGTGGCGCGCTCGGTCGGTCGATCGCGGAACCGCTCCGCGAGGTCGGCGACGCCCTCCCGCAGCGTCCACTCGGGCTCGAACCCGGTGTCCGACAGGCGCTCGAAGTCGACGTGGTACGACGGGCCGGGGTGCTCGTCCTCCAGGTAGGTGATTTCCAGGTCGGTTCCCAGCTCGTCGCGGACGATCTCGGCGACGTCGGCGATGCGGTAGTTCTCCGCGTCGGCGCCGACGTTGTACGCTCGCTTCGGCCAGTCGTCGGGCTGCAGGACGGCGTGGGCGTACGCTCGCGCGGCGTCCTCGACGTGAACGAACGGGCGCCAGTTGTCGCCGTCGCCGTAGACTGTCAGGGGCCGGTCGGTCAGCGCGCGGAACACGAAGTGGTTGACGACGAGATTGAACCGGACGCCGGGCGCGAAGCCGTAGTTGGTGCTCATCCGCAGCGCCGTCGCGTCGAAGCCGTACTCCGCGGCGGCGTCGTCGAGCAGTTTCTCGCCGGCGACTTTCGACTCGGCGTAGGGGTTTAGGGGCTTTTGCTCGGTCGTCTCGTCGATCTCCGTGCTCGCCGCGCGGCCGTAGTTGTTACACGAGGAGGCGAACACGACCGTCTCGACGCCGAGCTTTCCCGCCGCCGTGAGCACGTTCTCGGTGCCGTCGCGGTTGACCGCGAACGTCTCCTCGCGCCGGCCGTGCGTGCTCGCCGCGCCGGTGATCGCCGCGAGGTGGACCACCCGATCGGTGCCCCGCATCGCGCTCTCGACGTCGCCGTACTCGCGGACGTCGCCCCGGCGAAAGGCGAGTCCGTCGCCGACACAGCCCATCAGCGCGCGGGGCGAGCCGCCGTCGAGCGAGTCGAGCACGACAACCTCGTCGACCCGCTCGTCGCCGACGAGTCGCGGGACGAGCGCGCTGCCGATGTAGCCACAGCCGCCGGTCACGAGTACGCGCACCAGCTCAATCACCTCCGTCCGTCAGCACGCCGGGGAGGAACCGGTCCTCCCGGGCGGCGATCCGGTCCTCGTACTCGAGGAGATCGGCGAGGATCGACCGGACGCCTTCCTCGAACGTCGTCGATTGCCCGCCGATCAGCTCGGCGTACCGGTCGTTCTCGATCTCCATCGCGTGGGTCTCGTCCTCGTCGCGGGGGTTCTCGAAGTGCTCGACCTGTACGTCGAGACCGAACTCTCCGGACACCTCCGCGATCGTCTCGGCGACCTCGACGATGCTGATCGGGCGCGTCACCTGGTTGTAAACGGTGTGATCGTCGGGCTGGTCGTCGGGATCGGCGAGCGCGAGCTGTGCCAGCCCCTCGACGGCGTCTTCGAGCGCGATAAAGGGTTTGCGCTGCTCGCCTTTCCCGTACACCGTCATCGGGTAGCCGGCGACCGCCTGCGCGCAGAAGCGGTGCGCGACGACGCCGAAGTAGTAGTCGAAGTCGAAACGGGTGCGCAGCCGCGGGTCGGCGTCGGTCTCGGGCGTCGCGGTGCCGTAGGTGATCGCGGTGCGGACGTCCGAGATCGGAATGTCGAACTGGTCGTGGGCCAGCCGCATGTTCGCGGCGTCGTGGCTCTTGGTGAGGTGGTACCACGATCCGGCCATCGCGGGGAACGGGACTTCGTCGCGCTCCTCCTGGTTTTCCATGACGGCGCCGCCCTCCGGAATCGGGAACTCCGGGGCGCCGTAGACGCCGGTCGTCGTCGTCTCGATGAAGTGGGTATCGGAGAGGTCGTTCTCGGCCAGCCCCCACAGCAGGTTCCGGGTCGCCTGCATGTTGTTGTGCTGGGTGTAGTTGGCCCGCTCGCCGTTGATCTGGGAGTACGGCGCCGAGGGCTGGGCGGCCGCGTGGACGACGGCGTCGGGCTCGTGGACCGAGAGGATCCGGTCGACGAACGACCGGTCGGTGAGGTCGCCCTCGACGAGCGAGAGGTTGTCCAGGCCGTGGACCTCCTCGGCGGCCGCGACGCGCTCGTCGGGGTCGGCGACCGGGACGGCGCTGACCGACCCGACCGACTCGACCCACTCCCGGCGGGCGAAGTTGTCGACGCCGACGACGCGGTCGTCGGTTCGCGAGGCGACTCGCAGCGCGGTGGGCCAGCCGACGTACCCGTCGGCACCCGTAACGAGGAGGGTCACAGTAACTCGTGTCGGGAGTGGCGAGAAATTGTCAGTAAAGTGTTGTTGCGGGGCGGTTAGGAATTGTTGCGCCGGGGCGGGTCGTACGCATTTCTGCCAGTTTCCCGTAGCCCCGGTATGGACACGCAGCTGCTCGTCGTCGGCTGGGACGCCGCCACGCGGTCGCACCTGGACTCGATGGAGTTGGAGTTTTTCGACGATCTCGACCACGGCGGCCGGCTCCTACCGGAGCCGTACTGGCAGTCCCGCGAGGTCGACAGCGGGACGGCCTGGACGACGCTGACGACCGGGCTGCCGATGCGAGAACACGGCGTCGCGACGCTCGGCGGGATGATCGAGAACGAGCGCGCGTTCGAGTGGTTCTCGAAGGTCGATCGCCTGATCCCCCGGAACCTGTCCAGACGCCCCGCGCGGATCTGGGCCCGGTCGAAGGTGCTCGGACGCCAGCCCACCAACGAGGATATTCCCTATAAGCGCGCCTGGCACTACGTCCCCGACTCGCTGGCCTTTGCGGTGCCGCTGACCTACCCGCCGAAGCCGACCAGCGGCGTCACGGTTAGCGGCTTCCCGAGCCCGGAAGTGACCGTCGAGCCGCCGTCGCTACAGGAGCGCGTGCGGGAGCGCTACGACGGCGAGCCGTCGAAGTTCGACGCGGACGGCGAGCTTCGGGACGAGTACGTCGAGGACCTCTTCGAGACCCACGAGGCCGAGCGCGACCTGGTGCTGGATCTGGCCGACGACCGGGAGTTCTCGCTGCACTTCGTCGTGTTCACCCTGCTCGATCGACTCTTGCACGTCACCGACGATCGCGAGACGATCGAGCGCGCGTACCGGACGATCGACGAGACGACCCGGACGCTCGTCGACGCGATCGATCCCGACGACACCATGATCCTCAGCGATCACGGCATGAAACACGATCCGCGGGGCAAGTGGATCCACGTCCACGACGAGACCTCGGGGATCTGGGCCGGGACGCGCGACTGGGGACTCGACACCCACCTGGACGTGACGCCGACGATCGTCGACTACTGCGGCCGGTCGATGGACGACCCGGCGTACGAGCCGCCCGGGGAGACCGTCGAGAAGGCCGACATGGAGGCGAAGCTTCGGGATCTCGGCTACCTGTCGTGACGCCGAACGTCGGCGTCCGGCGGCCCAGCGGTCGTAGGGTGCGCGACGCCGACCGTCGGCGTCCGACGGACGGTCCGGTCCGAGAGCGCGACGCCGTCGATCCGGACCGTGCCATTCCGTACCGACCCGACGTATTTGTACGGGAATCCTGAATCTACGCGTGAGAGCCGCGTCTCCGGGGGGAGGCGCTCGCGATCGAGGCGGGGAAGAGGTCGCCGGGACGCCCCGTCGGCACCGCCTCGATCGCCAGCAGATCGATCGCGGGGCGGAGTGTGGACATGCTCGACAAGGTAACCTACGCAGCGGACGAGATTCGGGAGAACGGCACGTCGAGGACGTGGTGGAAGAACAGGTTCCTGCACCGCGTCGTCGGCGACGTCTGGTTTCGGCACGTCGTCGGGAACCGGGGAGAGTACGTCGTCGAGAAGGACTGGGACAACCTGCTCGTGCTGGACGCGTGTCGGCTGGACCTGTACAGGGCGGTCGTCGACGGCGATTGCGGCGCGATGCGCTCGCGGGGCGCCGCAACGCCGGAGTGGGTCGCGGAGAACTTCGAGGGGCGATCGTTCCCCGAGATCGTGTACGTCACCGCGAACCCCTACGTCTCGATCCTCACCGACGACGAGTTCCACGCCAGGATCGACCTCTGGGAGGACGCGTGGGACGACGAGGAGGCGACGGTGCTCCCCGAGGATCTCGCCGATCGAACGCGCGAGGTCGCCGAAGAGTACCCCGACAAGCGCCTGATCGTCCACTTCATGCAGCCCCACCAGCCCTTTATCGACTGGGACCTGCCGGGGAGTTTCTGGAACGTCTCCGAGTCGCCGTGGGACGCGCTGAAAGACGGAACGGTCGAGGAGGAGACCATTCTCGAGGGGTACGCCGACAATCTCCGGATCGCCTACCCGGTCGCGCGGGAGCTCGGGGTCGAACTTCCGGGGAAGTCGGTCATCACCGCGGACCACGGAAACATGCTCGGCGAGCGAGTGCGACCGTTCCCGATCCGGGACTACGGTCACCGGAAAGGGCTGTACACCGACGAGAACGTGCTCGTTCCGTGGGACGAACTCCCCTACGACGCCCGGAAGGAGATCACGGCTGAGGGAACCGGACAGGCTGACGACGACCGGAGAGAGATCACCGCTGACGTGACTGATCGCCTCGCGGATCTGGGGTACACGGAATGACGGACCGACGATCGGGTGGTTCGAGATGACGCTCAGCCGACCGACGAAGCTCTGGTTCGACACGCACTACGACAGCCAGAGCAGCGGGCTGTACTGCATCGAGCAGATCAAAGAGCGAGTGCTGCGCGACGACAACGCGACCGAAGTCCGGGAGTGGCGGGACGCCGATCTCGTCCACCTCAACACGATCCCGTTCCGGCGGCGCGACCTCGGCGTCTGGTGGTCCTCGAAGCCGATGGTCGTCACCCAGCACGGCGGGTATCACTGGTGGCGCTCGCGGCGCGAACTGCTGGCCCGCCCCGACCACCGCATCTTCGCGCTGATGCGGGCGATCTTTCGGGTGACGTCGCGGCGCCCGCAGCGCATCGGCTTCAGCACCGAGTACACCCGAGAACTCGCCGTCGAGCGCGGCGGCGTCCCGGCCGAGCGGACGCAGGTCATCCCGCTCGGGCGCAACGAGAACTACCGCGATCGGGAGCCGACCGCCATCGAGGACCCGTTCGTGCTCGTCGTCGTCAACAACCGGAACCCGCGCAAGAACGTCCCGACGATCGTCGAGACGATGGCCGAGATGCCAGACGTGCGGTTCGTCCTCCCCGGGAAGATGTGGGGCGAGTACCCCGACGAGCTGCCGGCCAACGCCGAGGTGACCGGCTACGTCTCCGAAGAAGAGCTGATCGGGTACTACAACCGCGCCGCCGCGCTGTATCTCCCGACGCTGTACGAGGGGTTCGGACTCCCCTTCGTCGAGGCGATGGCCTGCGGGACGGCGGTCGTCACGACCGAGCGAGGGTCGCCGCTGGAAGTCTGTGGCGACGCCGCCGCGTACGTCGAGGACCCGATGGACGCCAACGAGCACGCCGCCCTGCTCCGGCGGCTGATCATGGACGGCGAGTACCGGGGAGAACTCGAAGCCCGCGGCCTCGACCGCGCCGAGGCGTTCTCGTGGCGGAAGACCGCCGACGCGTACCTCGACGCGTACGACGAGGTGCTGTACAGCGAGTCCCGAGGCGACGCCGAGGACAGCGCCGAACCGATCGCCGACCGCTCGCGGGCGCGATCCGAATGACCGGGGAGCAGACGGTCGCGGACCGGACCGACGGCCGCGCGACGACCGATCGGCGGCTGGCGGGGCGTCGGATCCTGGAACTCGGCGGCGGACGCGACCCGATCCCCGGCGCGGTGAACATGGATATCGCCGACGTGCCGGAGGTCGACCTCGTTGCGGACATCGCTGGGGGGTGGCCGATCGAACCGGAGTCGTTCGACCGCATCGAGGCCCACCACGTTCTCGAACACGTTCCGCACGACGACCTGCCGGGCGTGTTCCGCCGAGCGTGCGAGACGCTGCGTCCCGGCGGTCGGTTCCACGTCGAGGTGCCCCTGGCCCACAGCCGCAGCGCGAAGAACGACCCGACCCACAGGTCCGAGTGGTACTGGCGGACGCCGAGCTACTACGCCGGCGGGGACGAGCTGGCCTACGAAGTCGACGCCGAGCACTCGTTCGCGCTCGAACGCCGGGAGATCCGACTCTTCCTGACCTCCGGCGAGTGGTTCGCGCGGCCACCGTCCTGGCTTCTCAAGCAGCTCTCGCTCCGGAACCCCTCGCTGATCGAACTCGTGAAGCTGCCGTACGTGACCGGGTTCATGGAGTTCACGATGCGAAAGCGGGGGTGAATCGTGGGCGAGGACAGCTCGACGGACCGGTTCCGCACGGTGTTCAAGGGCGCCGGGGTCGTCTTCGCCGGCACGATCCTGGAACTGGGCATCTCCTTTGTGGCACAGCTCCTGATCGCTCGGTACCTCGGCCCGACCGGGTTCGGCGCCGTCTCGATCGGCGTGACGATCATGACCGCCAGCTCGATCATCGTGCTGGTGGGTCTCGACAGCGGCATCGGCCGGTTCCTCCCGCGGTACGAGGATGCGGCGTCGCGCCGGGGCGTGCTCGTGTCCGGCTTCCAGATCGCGGTCCCGCTCAGCCTGCTCGCGGCGAGCGGGATCTACCTCGCCGCGGATCCGATCGCCGTCCGGATCTTCAGCGACACCTCGGTCGCACCGGTGATCCGGGTGTTCGCCGTCGCGTTGCCGTTCGCCGCGCTCGTCCGGCTGACCGTCGGGAGCGTCCAGGGGATGCAACGGTCGCTCCCGAAAGTCGTCGTCCAGAACGTCGCGCTGCCGACGACGCGCTTTCTGCTGATCGCCGGCGTGCTCGCGCTGGGACTGGGCGCGGTGGCGGCCGCGTGGGCGTACGGCCTCGCGTACGTCGTCGCCGCGACGATCGGCGGGTACTACCTTGCGCGTCACACCCCGCTCCTCGACGACGTCGACCCTGTGCCGATGCGGCGGGAGTTGCTCGCCTTTTCGGCGCCGCTGGTCGTCACCGCGGCGATGTTGCAGGTGCTCTCTCACATCGACACGTTCATCGTGGGCTACTTCGCCTCGACCGGCGACGTCGGCGTCTACAACGTCGTCTACCGACTCGCACAGCTCCTGACGGTCGTGCTCTCGGCGTTCGGCTTCATCGTGATGCCGACGATCTCGTCGCTCGACGCCGACGACGCGACCGCCGAGATCCGGCGCACCTACCAGGTCGCCGCGAAGTGGATCCTGCTGGCGACGCTCCCGGTGTTTCTCGTGATCGCGCTGTTCCCCGAGATGGTGATCAAGCTCACGTTCGGCGCGGAGTACGTCCCCGGCGCCGCCGCGCTGTCGGTGCTGGCGGTCGGTTTCTTCACGCACGCGATCGTCGGGCCGAACGGTAACGCGCTGACCTCTATCGGCCGGACGCGGCTGATCATGTACGACAACGTCGCCGTCGCGATGACGAACGTCGCGCTGAATTTCGCGCTGGTGCCGGGCTACGGCATCTTCGGCGCGGCAGTGGCGACGTCGATCTCCTACGGCCTGCTGAACGGGCTGTACACCTACCAGCTCTACCGAGAGACGGGGATCCAGCCGTTCACGCGGGGAATGGTCCGGCCCTTCGGCGTCGCGCTGGCGCTGGTCGGGATGATCTACTGGGTGACGACGACGTTCTTCGCGGTGACGCTCCCGCTGCTGGTGGCGATGTTCGGCGTGTTCCTCGGGCTGTATGGCGTCGTCATCCTGCGCTTCGGCGGCATCGAGGACGAAGAGATCATGCTGCTGTGGAGCTTCGAGGAGCGCTTCGGCGTCGATCTGGGGCCTCTGAAGCAGGTCGCCGAAAAACTACACGGCTGACCGTCGCGAGGACGGTCGCGCCCCGTCGCTCGAACGCCGGTTACCGCTCCCGTCGCAGCCGCGCCAGCACGAACTCCTCGTCGAGTTTCGCGAGGAAGGGGCCGAGCTTCGGGCCGTCCTCCTGATCGAAGAAGAGTCGGTAGCCGGCGGCGAAGAAGTCGCCGACGTCGACGTCGTGCCGGCGAGCGGTCTCGAAAATCTCGCCCTGTATCTCGTCGGGGTCGTCGTGGGCCTCGACGAAGTCCGCGAGCTCGTCCAGCGCCGTCTCGACGTTCTCGTCGAAGTCGACCGCGGGCAGCTCGTCGCGCTTGAGGTCGTAGTTGTACGCGTTGTCGGTCCTGCGGGCCCACTCGCGTGCGCGCTCGACCCGTGCGAGGGCTTCCTCGACGGCCCACTCCGGCGTGTCCTCGTCGATGTGACCCTCGCGGCGGGCGATCTCCTCGCGCAGTTCGGGGTCGTCTGTCATCCCTAGCACCGCGGCGAAGGAGTAGGGGATGCGGACGCGCTCCTCGTCGACTTCCTCGACCAGGAACGGATAGACGCGCTCGGCGAACGCCGCCTCGGCGTCGTCGGCGTCGATCTCGCCGAAGTAGACGCGTTCGAGGCGGTCGAACTCGTTGACGAGCTGGTCGAGGCGCTCGATCGAGAAGTCCTGTGCCTTCGAGGGATCGGTCGCGAAGAAGTACCGCAGCACCTCGGGCTCGATCAGTTCCAGTACGTCCGAGACGAGCACGACGTTGCCCTCCGAGGAGGAGAACGGCTGGCCGTCGAGCGTGAACCACTCGTAGACCATCGGCACCGGCGGCTCGACGTCCATCACGTTCAGCGCGACGTCGACGCCGCTGGGCCAGGAGCCCTCGGCGTGGTCCTTGCCGAACGGCTCGAAGTCGACGCCCAGGTGGTCCCACTGGGCGACCCACTCGAAGCGCCAGGGGAGCTTGCCGCCGCCGAAGCCGACCTCGCCCTCGTGACCGCAGCCCTCGATGGTGCGGTCGCCAGCCTCCATGTCGGTACAGCGGTACGAGACGGTGCCGGCCTCGACGTCGACGCCGGTCACCGTCTCGGTGATCTTGCCGCAGTCCTCGCAGATCGGGTTGAACGGGTAGTAATCCTCGTCGACCTTGTCCTGATACTCCGAGAGCACCTCGCGGGCGCGATCCGCGTCCGCGAGCAGGTCGGCGACGGTGTCGTCGAGCTCGCCGCGCTCGTAGAGGTCGGTGTTCGAGACGACGTCCATCGGAACGTCGAGCTGCTCGGCGATGCCGGCGATCAGCGTCGAGAAGTGCTCGCCGTAGGAGTCACAGCAGCCGAAGGGATCTGGAATGTCGGTGTAGGGGCGCCCGAGGTTCTTCCCCAACGCGCCGGCGTTCACGTCGCCCAGATCGACGATCTCCCCGTCCAGATCCGCGAGCTTCCGGGGGAGCTTCCGGAGCGGGTCGCGGTCGTCGGTGGTGAATACCTGCTGTACCTCGCGGCCGCGCTCGCGAAGCACCTCGGCGACGAAGTAGCCAAGCACGATCTCGTTGGCGTTGCCGAGATGCGGGATGCCCGACGGCGAGATGCCGCCCTTGATGACGATCGGTTCGTCCGGTTCCCCGGTTTCGATCTCGTCGGCCACCCGATCGGCCCAGAAAACGTACCGGTCGCCGACCCCCTCGTCGGCGTCGCTCTCGCGGAGGACGTAGGGGTCGTGCTCCGGCGGGACGCCGTGGTCCGGTCGGTCATCTGCGGACTCGTCCGCGGCCGCGGTTCCCCCCGCTTCGTTCGCGTCGCCCTCGGAGCTCATAGCTCGCCGTCGGCCCAGTAGGTCGGCTCGTCGTCGGCGCCCTCCGGAATCACGTCGGTGCCCTCGTGGTCGCCGTACTTCACCGCGTCGAGGATGCGGTCGGGCTCGGTACCGTCGAGTACCACCGTGCGCATGCCCGAGCGCTGGATCACCTTTGCGGCCAGCAAGTCGACGGGCGCGGAGCTGCCGGCGTTCATCTCGATGCCGGCGATCACGTCGACGAGGTCGGTCGCCGACAGCTGGTCGTATTTCGTCGCGTCGTCGGTCTCGTTGGGGTCGTCACTGAACACGCCGGGGACGCTCGTGGCGTACACCAGCAAGTCTGCGTTGACGTACTCCGCGAGGGCCGCGCCGACGGCGTCGGTGGTCTGGGCCGGAGCGACGCCGCCCATCACGCAGACGTCGCCGCGCTTGAGCGCCGCGCCGGCTTCCTCGTAGTCTTCCGCGGGCGAGGGGTTGGCCATCTCGCCGAGCGCCGAGATCAGCAACCGGGCGTTCAGCCGGGTCACGTCGATACCGATCTCGTCGAGGTTCATCTCGTTGGCGCCCAGCTCCCGCGCCGTGCCGATATACTTCCGCGCGACGCTGCCGCCGCCGACGACGACGCCGACGGTGCAGCCGTCCGCGACGAGCTGCTCGATGACGGCCGCGTGCTCGCGGATCCGTTCGGCCCCCAGATCCGGAGCGAGCACGCTTCCGCCGATAGAAACGACGACTTTCATGCTACCCCGTCGTAACCCGGTTGCGCTCTTAAGGGTTGTCAACTCGCGGCTGCGCGCGTTCTCCGGGCGGGGCCCCGACACTGCGGTATGTCGGACCGTATCGGGTGGAGCGAAGGGGGAACGGAACCGCTCTCGTCGACCGGGTGAGAAGCTGATCTGACCGGCGGGAGAGTAACCTGCTCCTACCCCACCGACCGCGCGCCGCGGCGGGACCCTCGCTCGACGAGACAGAATGCGGCCAAAACTACCGCATTCTCGCCGTGACAGTATGTGACACGATACTGACGGCGATGGCCGACACCACTTCGATGAGAAAGATCCTACAGACGTTATAAAATTTCTAATGTCCTTAGAATCATCCGTGAAACGTCCTCGAAGGGGCGTGAAACGTCTCGAAAAACTACCACGACCGGTGAACGCAGTCGAAACCGACCGAAGCATCCTCTCTTTATAACAGATATCCCCGGATAGAACTGAACAGGTGGTTTCAATGAGCGCCACATCACAACCCTCCACGGACGCCGAGCAGCCCACGACCGAGAGCAAGGAACAGCGCCTCCGCGGCTTCCTCGCCGAGAAGGCGACCGACGGCGAACTCTACTTCAAGAGCAAGTTCATCGCCGACGAGGTCGACCTCTCCCCCAAGGAAATCGGCGCGCTGATGGTCAAGCTGAGCGAGTCCTGCACCGATCTCGAAATCGAGAAGTGGTCGTACACGAGCGCGACGACCTGGCGCGTCGAGCCCGCGTAAGCCGACGTTACCCTGAATCGGTTACCCGATACAGCGCGTACAGGCCGCGGCGATGCCGCCTCGCGCTACGGCAGGTCCCCCTCGCCGCGGCGGCGACCCGTTTTTCACGACGAACCGTCACCCGATCGACAGCGTCAGGTCCGCGTCGCCGAAATGCCGCGTGCGTGGCCTCTTTAACGATGGCCGGACTAGCGTGTCGTAGATGTCCGAGCCGGAGTGGGACGATCGGGGGCCGCCGACGGAGGCGTTCGCCGAAATCTTCTACGTCTACGAGGTGCGCGCGGACGACGATCGCATCGAGTACTACGGGACGCCGCTGGTCCCGCGCCAGCGCGTGGTCGAGGAGCTCTGGCCGGCGTTCCAGTCGGCCGGCTACGATCTCCAGTTCGTGCGCGAGAGCGGCGAGACGGTGCTCGTCGCCGAACCGTCCGACAGCGAGTCGTCGGGCGTACCGTGGACAAACGTGGCGCTGTTTCTCGCGACGGCGGTGTCGACGCTGCTGGTCGGCGCGGCGTGGTACCGGATCGACCTGACGAGCGACCCGCTCGCGGTCCTGCGGGCGTGGCCGTTCGCGGCCGCCGTGCTGGGCGTGTTCGGCGTCCACGAGATGGGTCACTACGTCATGAGCCGGTACCACGGCGTGCGCGCGTCGCTGCCCTACTTCATCCCGGTCCCGACGCTGTTCGGCACGATGGGCGCCGTGATCAAGATGAAAGGGCGGATGCCCGACCGGAAGGCGCTGTTCGACATCGGCGTCGCCGGGCCGCTCGCGGGACTGGTCGCGACGGTCGTCGTCACCGTCGTGGGGCTCCAGTTGGATCCCGTGACGACGGTCGAACCCGCTGCGCGCGGCGGCGAGTCGGTCGTACTCCGCCTGAACCACCCGCCGCTGCTGGACGCCATCGCCGCCCTGACGGGTCACGCAGGTCGCTCGTCGTTCCACCCCGTCGTCGTCGGCGGCTGGCTCGGGATGTTCATCACGTTCCTCAACATGATCCCCGTCGGCCAGTTAGACGGCGGGCACGTCTCCCGGGCGATGTTCGGCGAGTACCAAGAGACCCTCGCCGCGGCCGTCCCCGGCGCGCTGATCGCGCTCGGCGGCTACCTCCACTTCTTCGACGGCGTCTCGCTCAACAGCGTCGGCATCTGGTTCCTCTGGGGTGCGATCGCGCTGTTCATGACGCTGGTCGGCGCCGTCCGGCCGATCGACGACTCGCCGCTGGACCGCAAGCGGTTCGCCCTCGGCGTCGTCACGTTCGTCCTCGCGGGACTGTGTTTCACGCCGGTCCCGATCGAGATGATCGGCTGAGAAATCGGCCGACGCAAGCGACGTTTCTTTCGTGAGAAAGTATTTGAACGATGTCGGAAAACAAGCCCGTATGCCAGTCGACGCTCTCGCCGGCGCGCCCGTAAAAATTCAGTTGTTTATCGGCGTCTGGGTCGTGCTGATCCTCGGGCTGATTCTTGCAGCCGGGTACTGGGTGTACCGGGACGCCGCTCTCAGAGGCAGTACGAATCCGCTCGGCTGGGCGATCGCGAGCGTCGTCGGCTTTCAGTTCGTTCCGATCATTTACCTGTATTATCGGGAGCGAATCGGCCCGCGAAGCGAGCCGCCGTCGCGCTTCGATCGAACCCTGAACGCAACGGTCGTCGGGATCGTCGTGGTGTTCATCGTCGGCGCGCTCGTCACGCCGCCGGACCCGTTCTCGCAGGTCGCGTTCGCCACGCCCGCAGTTCTCGTCGCGATCCCCGCGGCCTACGCGTACGCCACCTACCGAGACCGCAACGCGAGCCCGAGCTAACGCTGTCCGAAGGCAATCACAACCGACAACGGAACACCTCTACCCTACTCCTCGCCGTGCGTGAATCCGCGATCCGGTAGCGGTTCGCCGTCTAGTTCGACGCCGCCGTCGGTGACGTGCCCGATCCGGGTCAGCGGCGTCGGACAGCGCTCGACGGCGGCGTCCAGCCGATCCTCGGGGACAGTGACGACGAGCTCGAAGTCCTCGCCGAAGAACAGCCCCAGTTCGCGGCGCTCGGTGGCGTCCGTAGCGACCTCGACGACGGCGTCGTGGATCGGCACGGCGTCGCTCTCGATCCCGACGCCGCAGTCGCTGGCTTCGGCGAGCTGGTGGAGCGATCGCGCGAGGCCGTCGCTCGAATCCATCATCGCGGTCGCGTCACCGGCCAGCGCGCGACCGGCCGCAACGCGGGGCTCGAACCGGAAGAGGTCGTTCGCGCGCTCGATCCGGCCGTTGTCGAACAGTTCGAGCGCGGCGGCGCTGCGGCCCAGCGTCCCCGTAACACAGACCGCGTCGCCGGGGTCGGCGCCCGAGCGCAGCACCGGCTCGTCGGCGTCCCCCAACGCGGTCGTCGCGACAGTGAACTCCCCGTGACCGTCCAGATCGCCGCCGACGTAGGCCGCGTCGACCGCCTCGCAGACGTCGCTCGCGCCCGCGACGAACGCTCGTATCTCCTCGCTGTCGAGGTCGGGAGCGCCGTACGCCGCGACGGCGGCGGTCGCCCGGGCCCCCATCGCGGCCACGTCCGACAGCGACGCGCCGACCGCCCGCCAGCCCGCCGTGTAGCGAGTGGTTCCCTCCGGAAAGTCCGTCGCCTCGTGGAGCATGTCGGTCGTGATCACCTGCTCCCCGATCACGGCGGCGTCGTCGCCGGCGCCGTCCAGCTCCGACGCCAGCATCGCCAGCGCCTCGCGCTCGTCCATTGTCGCGGAGTTCGGACGGGTGGGGCAAAAACCGCCCGATCGGCCGACAGTACTCTCTTGCCCGGCAATGAACGAACCCGTACGGTTTACCCGGTGGGCTACTTACCTACGATCAATGTCGGACGATACGTGGACGAGCGAGCGGATGCCCGACCTCTCGGGCGACACCGTCGTCGTGACGGGCGCCAACAGCGGGCTCGGGTTCGCGGCGACCCGCGAGTTTGCGCGCAAGGGCGCTCACGTCGTGATGGCCTGCCGGAGCGCCGACCGCGGCGAGGACGCCAGAGCCGACCTCGAAGCGTCGGTCCCGGCGGCGTCGCTGTCGGTCGTGGAGTGCGACCTCGGCGATCGATCGTCGATCCGGGCGTTCGCCGAGAAGTTCCGGGATCGACACGACGGGCTCGACGTGCTCTGTAACAACGCGGGCGTGATGGCGATTCCCTACCGGGAAACCGCCGACGGGATCGAGCGCCAGTTCGGCGTCAACCACCTCGGTCACTTCGCGCTGACGGGCTACCTGCTGCACTCGCTGCGCGACGCCGACGGCCAGTCCCGGATCGTCACCCAGAGCAGCGGGCTCCACGAGCGCGGCGAGATCGACGTCGAGCGCGTACGGCGACAGGCCCAGCAGGACGGCCCGCCCGAGGACTACGATCAGTGGGCGGCCTACGGCCGCAGCAAGCTCGCGAACGTCCTCTTCGCCTACGAGCTCGACCGCCGGCTCGACGCGACCGGCGACGACGTGGTGAGCGTGGCGTGTCACCCCGGCTACGCCGCGACGAACTTACAGACCCGCGGGGCGGAGATGTCGGGCTCGACGGTCAAGCTCTGGATCCAGAAAACCGCCAACCGACTGCTGGCCCAGAGCGCCGACGACGGCGCCCTGCCGATGCTGTACGCCGCGACCGCCGACGACGTGCAGGGCGGCGAGTACGTCGGCCCCGGCGGCTTCATGAACATGCGGGGCGCCCCCGAGCGCCAGCGCTCCAGCGAACTGTCCTACGACCGCGACCTGGCTGCCGAGTTGTGGGCGGCCTCCGAGGAGCTCACCGGCGTCACCTACGACCTCGAACGACCCGCGTCGACGTCGTGAGCGGCCGGGCACGCCGCCGGAGCGGGCCGCGGACGAACCGGATACGATGGTCTTAAATGCCGCGGCGGGGAACGGAATCCTATGACGACGCTCTACGACGTTCCCGCGGAAGCGCTCATCGACGCGCTCGCGGAGGACCTCGCCGACAGCATCGAGGAACCCGACTGGGCCGAGTTCGCCGCCACCGGCGTCGAGGCCGAACTGCCCCCCGAACAGGACGACTTCTGGGAGACCCGCGCCGCCAGCCTGCTCCGCAAGGTCGCCGTCGACGGCCCCGTCGGCGTCGAGCGCCTCTCGACGCAGTACGGCGGCTCGAAGAACGGCTCGAACCGCTACCGCGTCGCCCCCGACAAGCGCGTCGACGGCAGCAAGAAGATCATCCGGACGATCCTCCAGCAGCTCGAGGAGGAGGACCTGATCCAGACCGCCGAAGGCGAGGGCCGCCGCGTCACTCCCGAGGGCCAGAGCCTGCTCGACGAGACGGCCGAGGAGGTCCTCGAGGATCTCGACCGGCCCGAACTCGAGAAGTACGCCTGACCGGCGTCACACCGCGCCTTTCTCTCGCGTTCTCGACCAGCCCGAGCGCCGCGACCGTCGGCTAGCAACTAACCGGCGGCGTCACCCCGCCGTCACGGCGTCGATGACCGGTCAGTCGTCCCATCAGCGTCCGTAATGATTTTCCCGCCAGCGAATCAATAGACGAGTAGTATGAGCCCTAGCCCTGACGACGACGAGATCGAGGAGATCCGACAGAAGAAGATGGAACAGCTCAAAGAACAGCAGGGCGGCGAGGGTGCCCAAGAAGCCCAGCAAGCTCGCCAAGAGCAGGCCGACGCCCAAAAGAAAGCGCTCCTCCGACAGAACCTCACCGACGGCGCCCGCAAGCGGCTAAACACGGTCAAGATGTCGAAGCCCGACTTCGGCGAGCAGGTCGAGCGTCAGGTGATCGCGCTGGCCCAGAGCGGCCGCGTTCAGGGCCAGATCGACGAGGACCAAATGAAGGACCTCCTCCGGGAACTCAAGCCCGACTCCCAGAGCTTCAACATCAGCCGGCGCTGAGATGCGGCTCGGGCTGCTCTACAGCGGCGGGAAGGATTCGACGCTCGCGGCGTTGCTTCTCGACGAGTTCTACGACGTGACGCTCGTCACCGCCCATTTCGGCGTCACCGACGACTGGGAACACGCCAGAGCGACCGCCGAGCGACTGAACTACGAGTTCGAGCGCGTCGAACTCGACACCGACGTGGCCGCGGAGGCGGTCGAACAGCTGATCGAGGACGGCTACCCCCGCAACGCCATCCAGTCGGTCCACATGCACGCTCTCGAAACCGTCGCCGACATGGAGTTCGAGGCGGTCGCCGACGGCACCCGTCGTGACGACCGGGTCCCCTCGGTGTCTCGGGCGCAAGCCCAGAGCCTCGAAGACCGCCGCGGCGTCGACTACATCGCGCCGCTGTCGGGGTTCGGCCGCGGCGCCGTCGATCGGCTCGTCGACGCGACGTTCGACGTGACTGTCGGTCCGAGCGAGGAGATTCCCCGCTCGGATTACGAAGCCGAACTCCGAGCGCTACTGGCCGAGGAACAGGGTCCGGACGCGATTGGCGAGGTGTTCCCCGACCACGAACAGACGTACGTGACCGACGTGCGGACGGCGGGCGACGAGTAAAGACGACACTACGACCTTTTTCCCGCTCGGGTGCGCTCGCTTCGCTCGCCACCACTCGCGGCAAAAAGCTCGGCCAAAAAGCCGCTCGCTCACCAGGTTCGCTCGCGGTAGTACTTCTCGTTTCTACGCCAGCGGCGTCCGCTCGACCACAGTGCCGTCGACGGTCGGATACTGCTCGACGATCTCGCCCTCGGGCACGTCGCCGTCTTCGACCATCTCCTCCAAGAGCCACCAGGCCAGTTCGACGTGGTCGGACTTGACGGTGTAGAACTCCTCGGGGACGCCCAGCTCGTCGAGACGTCGCTCCGTGACCCAGGTCTTGCCGTAGACGATCGTCCCGTCGTCGGTGACGTCGTCGAACTCCCGTCGGATATTCCGGGCCATACGCTTGAGGCGGCGGCGATGCTGAGCGGCGTCCTTGAACACGCTCGTACAGAAGTATACCTTCTCGTGGTCGCCCATCACGTCGAGAATCTCGTCGCGCGAGCCCTCGACGGCGCTCATGTGGCCCTCCTTGAGCTCGAAGCCTTCCTCCTGCATCCGGCGGTAGTTACCGTCGCTCATCTCGAACTCGTTGATGTTACAGAAGTCGGCGGCGCCCTCGTCGAGGAATTCGAGGAACTCCTCCTCGGCGCGAATGCCGGGGATCTCGAAGGCAGGGGTGAGACCTTCCTCGCGGGCGATGTAGAGAATCTCTTCCCACTCGGTGCCGTGGAGGTCGCCCCACTGCTCGAACGGCGGGTGGAATCGGATCTCGTCGAGGCCGGCCTCCGAGAGGCGGCGCATGTTCTCGCGCCCGCCGGTGATGCCGGTGTAGAGGTGGGTGTGGTGGTCCTCGCCGTACTCGTCTTTCAGCAGTTCGAGATAGTGGCAGGTCCGGTCCAGCGCCTCCTGGGGTTCTCCGCCGGTGATCGAGGTGCCCAGCGCGTCCATCCGCTCGGCCTCCTGGATCACGTCCTCGTCGGATTCGACCTTGCGCTCGTTGGCGTACACGTCCGTGACGTTCTTGCGGTTCTCGCCGAGCGGGCAGTAAAAGCAGTCGCGCTGGTCGCAGTAGCCGTAGACGAACAGCACCATCTTTCCCCCGTTGGCGCACTGCTCGCAGCCCTTCGAAATCATTCGTTGAACGGTGTTGACGCCGAGGACGCAAAAAGCGTGCGAAAGCCGGTGCGATCGACCCGACGGGGCGCGGCGATCGCCCAGTACGGCACGGGCGTCGGGACGGCGCGTGTCGGCTATCCTGACCGTTCGTTCGAAAATGTAATCGGATCGATCAAATTCGGCGGCGACGCGGCGTGACTCTCGCGATTCGAAGCCACAGAATATACATACCGGCCACTACTCCTCTGGTCCATGTCACGAAATCGTCGCCGGTTCCTCGCGGCCTCCGGGACGGCGCTCGCCGGTTCGCTCGCGGGTTGTGTCGGATTCATCCTCGGAAACGACGCGCTGGAAGTGTCGGCCAGCAAGGCGACGGTCTCCCAGAGCGCGCGCGACGACACCGGGTACGAGGAGAACACGGTCGAGAAAGTCGAAATCGAGCGGACCTTCGAGGCCGGCGGCCAGGAGCGGACTGTCGTCGCATCCAACTGGCAGGCCGAGTACGACCGCGCCGTCGAGGTCGGGGGGCTCGATAGCTTCCGCGGGGCGAAGTTCGTCGCCTTCTCGACGCCGCAAGTCGAGATCGCGAACAAGACGTTCAACCCCGTCGGCGACAGGGACCATCGCGATCTCGTGACGCTAGTTCAGGATAGCTACGAGGGACTCGAAAGCGTCACCGGCGTCGGCGAGTACAGCACGAACATTCTCGGCAACCAGGAGACGGTCGGCCAGTACGAGGGCGAGGCGACGTTCGCCGGCACGGGCCAGACCGTCGACCTCTCGCTGCACGTCACGAACCCGATCGAGCACGGCGAGGATTTCGTCGTCTGCATCGGCGCCTACCCCGACTACTCGCCGCTGACCGACGGCGAAGCCGAGAACGTCGAAACGCTGTTCGGCGGCGTCGAGCACTGACGACGGCCCGTAAGGCGGGCCGACCGCTCAGAGCGGGAATCGCTCGACAGTCGAGTAGACGGGTCCGTCACTCGTCAACTCGCTCTCGGTCAATCGCACGTCCTCGACGGTCGCTTCCCCGGCGGATGCGGTCCACTCGCGGACGCCGCGCTGGACCAGTTCCTTGCCGCCCGCGTGTTCCATCCGCGCGAGCGTGACGTGGGGCGTGAACTCGTGTCCCTCGGGCTCGAACCCCATCGCCGTCGTGCGCTCCTCGATCGCTTCGTGGAGGCGCGTCAACTCGTCACCACCCTCGACGACGCCGAGCCAGAGGACGCTGATGTACTCCATCGAGGGGAAGACGCCGAGACCCTCGTACCGCGCGGTGAACGGCTCGACGTCGGCGTCCGCGACCGCCTCGCCGACGGCGTCCGCGACCGCTCCGACGCGATTGTCGGCGACGTCGCCGAGGAATTTCAGCGTGACGTGGGCCTGCTCGGGATCGGTGAAGTTCAGCCCGCTCGCGTCCTCGAAGCGCTCCTGCACAGCGGCGACCTCCTCGGCGAGATCGTCCGGTAGATCGACGCTGACGAACAGTCGTCTGCTCATAGCGGTCGGTCGGCGCCGCGACGAATAACGGTGACGCCGCGATCGATGTCCGCCGACACCCCCGCCACAGGTTCAAGTGCGATCCGGCGGCGAGCGCCGACGTGCGCTGAGTTGCGCCCGAAGCGGCTTCGACGCGGCCGCGCTACCACGCGCGGCCCCGAGCGGATTGCCGACCTCGATCCGCGACGAGCGCGACGCCCCGCTTCGGTCCTCGTTCGCGTCGCCTGTTCGCCGAAATGCGCTCCCAGCGATGGCGTCGTCGTGACGCCGCACCCGCTCCGACGGACCCCACGGCGCGGCCGCCAACGCAGGCCTTAACACTCGCGCAGTCGTATCGCTGGGCATGACTAACTCCGACGACGAGCCGCCCGAGGAGCACCAGTTCTCCGAGGGACAAGGGTTCGGCGACGCCCACGACGCCTTCGATCTCGACCCGCCCGAGCTGGAGGTCGACCCCGACCAGGTCGACCCCGTCGACTCCCGAGCGATCCCGGACATGCTGAACGAGTCCGCGATCCAGGACGACGCGATCGACGCCGACGCGCTGATCGACGTCGGGCTCAACTACATGAGCATCAACCGCTACGAACAGGCCACCGAGACGTTCGAGCGGACCGCTCGTCACGCCGACGACGAGCGTGTCGAACAGGAGGCGTGGGTGAACAAGGGCGTGGCTCACGCCGAGTTAGAGGAGTGGGACGCCGCGATCGGCGCCCACCGCGAGGCGCTGTCGATCGACGAGGACAGCGACCACGCCGCGACGGCCGAGACGAACCTCGCGTACGCGCTCTGGGAGGCGGGCCGCACCGAGCAGGCGCTGGACCACTCCGAGCGCGCCGTCGAGATCGACAGCCGCTTCGCGCAGGGCTGGTACAACCGCGGCTTCTTCCTGCTGGAGCGAGGGCTCGCCGAGGACGCGCTGAACTGCTTCGACAACGCGATCCGACTGGGGCTTCGCAACTCGAACATCCTCGAGGAGAAGGCCCGCGCGCTCGAAGAGCTCGGTAAGTACGACGAGGCCGAGGAGATCGTCGAGGAGGCCGAGGAGCTTCGCGAAGAGGCCGAACAGGAGCTGATAGAGTGATCGTCAACGAGCGCGAGACCGAGGAAGGGCTACTCGTCGCGGTCTGCGACCGGGACGCGCTCGGCGAAACCTACGAGAGCGGCGACGTGTCGCTGACCGTCTCCGAGGAGTTCTACGGCGGCGAGGAGGTCGAGGAATCGGACGTCGTCGACAGCCTCGCCCGAGCGACCGTCGCGAACATCGTCGGCACCGAATCGGTCGAACTCGCGATCGAACACGGGTTCGTCGAGGAGGCCAACGTCCTCGAAGTCGGCTCTACGCTGCACGCTCAGGTCCTCCGGATGGCCTGATCGGTTCTTACTGGAGATCTTCGTCGCCGCCGCGCCCGTTTGCGACGGGTTCGTCCGCGTCAGTCGTCGCAGCAGCCGAATTCTCCGTCTCGTCCGGCGACGACTCGTCGGCCGGGATGTTCACGAGCACGATACCCAGCAGTGACAGCGCCGCGATCACGACGCCGATGTAGAACAGCCCGCTGTCGAACGCGATCGCGAGGATCGCGTGAAAGATGCCGACGAACGCCAGCCCGAGCAACAGCAGGCTCGCGCCGATCGAGCGCTTCGTGACCATACCCGATTCAGGAGGCGGTCGCCCTTAACGGTCCGGGCGAGATCGGCCGCTCGGACTACCCGAGATCCACGCCGCGGAACCGCACGTACCCCAGCACGACGGGGACGACGAACCACGCCAGCAGCACGACCCCGGCGAACCAGTCGTTCAGGTAGAACGGGAGTTCGCCGGTCACCAGATCGGCCGTCGCGACGTCCGGGTTCATCGTCGGGTTGATCCCGATCGGGAACTGCAGCGTCAGCGGGAAGACCTGCGTGTCGACGAGGGCGCTCGCGACGATGCCGTAGGCCTCCATCGGGTTGAGTCGCTGGAGGAGTAGCGCCCACGGCTCGACGGGGTTCTGCGGGACGATCGGCGACGGCGGGAACGCGCCCGTGACGAGCCGGTAGAGCCCGCCGATCAGGACGTCCCAGAAGCCCAGAAACAGCAGGTACGTGCCGACGACGGCGGCCATCGCCCGCCCCCGAGAGGACACCGCCGCGGAGACGCCGACGGCGATGCCGACGAACGCCAGCCCGAGCAGGATCGAGGCCAGCAGCAGGCCGCCGAGCTCGGCGAGCGGGACGCCGCCGATCAACAGGCCGCTCAGGACGGTGGCGACGACGAACGCCGTCAGGACCGCCGTGGCGACGACGCCGCTGCGACCGACCAACTTCCCGAACACGACGTCGCTGCGGGTCGGTGGCAGGCCGAGCAGGACCTTGATACTGCCCGACCGGCGCTCGCCGACGATCGACATGTACCCCGCGATCAGGGCGGCGAGGGGAACGATCACTTGCATCGGCAGCGCGAGCCCCTGAACGAGTTGGACCGCACCGGGGTCGTCGGCGAAGTACCAGGCGGCGACGTAGAAGATGCCGATGAGCAGGACGAGAAGGCTCGTCAGCGACCAGAGCATCTTCGAGCGGGCGGCGTCCTCGAAGTCCTTCTGGGCGACCGCGGCGAGGTTCATGCGGGCACCTCCGTTTCGAGCGCATCGCCGTCAACTGTTTCGGACGTCGGCTCGCCGGCACCAGTCAAGTGCTCGAACAGCTCGTCGATCGACCGATCCTCGACCCGGATGTCCAGCACCGTCGCGCCGGCGGCCTCGACTCGGTTGATCGCCTCGGCCTTCGCCGTCGGGGCGGCACAGCGCACGACGACTGTACCATCGCTGCGCTCGGCGCCGGTGACGCCGTCGATCGCCGGGAGGTCATCGACCGCGCGCTGGGGCACGTCGTCGAGATCGAGTTCGAGCGTGGCGTCGCCGCCGATCCGATCGTGGAGCTCGTCGAGCGTTCCGACGGCGACGAGCGCGCCGCGGTTCATGATCCCGACGCGATCGCAGATCTCCTCGACGTGTTCGAGGATGTGGCTGGAGAAAAACACCGTCGTCCCGCGCTCGGTCTCCTCGCGGACGAGTTCCTGCATCTCGTTGATGCCGGTCGGGTCGAGACCGCTGGACGGCTCGTCCATGATCAGCAGGTCCGGGTCGCCGACCAGCGCCATCCCGAACGCGAGGCGCTGGCGCATCCCCTTCGAGTAGTCGCCGGCGGGCCGCCGGGCGTCCTCGTCGCTCAGGCCGACGCGCCGGAGGATCGCGTCGGGGTCGCCGTCGACGTCTTTCGTCTTCATCGCGAAAGCGACGTGCTTGCGTCCCGAGAGGCGCTCGTAGAGGTCGAACCCTTCGGGGAGAACGCCGACGCGACGGTGGATCTGCTCGGCTTCGTCCTGTGCATCGTACCCGAGGACGGTCGCCGAGCCCTCGGTCGGCCGCGCGAAGTCGAGCAGCATGTTGATCGTCGTCGACTTCCCGGCACCGTTCGGGCCCAGGAAGCCGAACACTTCTCCCTCCTCGACCTGCAAGTCCACGTCGTCGACGGCCACCACGTCGCCGAACCGCTTGGTGAGGCCGTCCGTCTCGATTGCAGTCATCTCGACTTCGGCTTGCACCTCGATTACATTAACTCCGGTGCGGCATTTTCTCGCTCTGAAACTGCGGGGTCTTTTATATCACGTCGTGCAACAAACGGTCGAATGACTGACGATGAGGACGCGGAGCTGCTCTCGCTGCTCGACGACGAGTACGCGCGAGCGATCCTCATCGAGACCAGCAAGGAACCGATGTCCGCAGACGCGCTCACCGAGCGCTGCGACGCCTCGCCCCCGACGGTGTACCGCCGGATCGACCGGCTCGACGAGCACGACCTGGTCGAGGCCGAGCAGGAGCTCGATCCCGACGGCCACCACTACAAGACCTACCGGGCGCGGCTCGAACGGGTCTCCGTCGAGCTCTCGGACGGCGAGATGGACGTCCGCGTCGACAGGTCCGACGAGAACGCCGCCGATCGGTTCACCCGGCTGTACGAGGAGCTCTGATACCCATGCCGGCCCTGCTACTCCAGTCGGCGACGGGCGGATCGGTGCCGGTAGCGGCGGCGGTGCTGATCGGACAGGCGATCACGTTCGCGCTGGCGTGCTGGATCGCCTACCGCGCCGCGTCAGGCTACCGCGCATCCCGAGCGCCGGCGCTGCTGTGGCTGGCCGTCGGCGTCGCGCTGCTCGGCGCCGCGCCGACCGCGGCGCGGGTCCTGCTGCCGACGTTCACGTCGGCGCCCGCCGTCACGGTCAGAGGCGTCGCGCTGATCGGCGAGGTGCTCGGGCTGACGGCGATACTGTACGCGATCTACGGGAGACCATGATAGAGACGACAGACGGCGAGACGACGGACGCGAGGGGGACGGCGTGATAGCGTCGCTGACAGCGCCGCCCCGGGCGATCGCCGTACTGGGGCTCGGCGACGCCGGCACCATCTTCCTGATGGGGCTGGTCAGCGCTGCGCTCGGCGCGTTCGTCGCGGCGCTGGCGTACCGCGGCTACGCTCGCAACGAGAGCAGCCCGATGCTGTACCTGGCGGTCGGTGTCGCGTTCGTGACGGCGATCCCGTTCGTCCTGTCCTACGGCGTCGAATGGCTGACGCCGGCGTCGGACGGGGCGGTCGTGCTGGTGATCACCGCCTGCAACCTCGTCGGACTGACGGCGATCGCGTACTCGCTGCGGAGGCCCGGCCGATGACCAACTCCCGAGCATGCGAACGATCGGCAAGCTGCGAAACCATCAACGCAACAATATTTATGGCGGATGATTTCGAAGCCGAATACGAACCGTTCCGACGACCAGCGACAGGCGACGCGCTGGACGAGCCCGGACGAACGGAGGCCACGAACATGAACGAACGGAGGGATCGACGGTGAGCGAAGCGACGAGCGACTGGACCGCCGCCCGCGCCGCGCGGTGGTTCTTCGGCGTCCCGCTGCGCGCTCGGACGTACGCGAACCTGGCCTACCTCGCGTTCGCGTTCCCGCTCGGAATCGCGTACTTCGTGTTCCTGGTCGTCGGCTTCTCGGTCGGCGCCAGTCTGCTGATCCTGCTGGTCGGGCTGCCGATCCTGCTGGTCGTCGTGTTCGTCGCGAGCCAGATCGCCGCCGTCGAGCGCACGCTCGCGGAGGTGTTGCTGGACGCCGACATCCCAGCCGACGAGGCCGAACCGACCGAGGGGCCCGTCGAGTGGGCCAAAGGATTCCTGCTGAACCTCGGCACCTGGAAGGGTATCGTATTCCTGTTCAGCAAGTTCGCGATCGGCATCGGCGCGTTCGTCGCCCTGGTCACCGGCGCGTCGTTCGCGCTGACGCTGCTGCTCGCGCCGCTGCACTACGGGAACGAGAACGTGGGGATCCACTTCGGTCGTCCGATCCACGTCGAGATACCCGACATCATCTACCAGCACGACGGCTGGACGGTCGGGCTCGCGATGCCGTTCGATGCGACGATTCAGGCCGGCGAGGTGATCTCGACGCTCGCCGACACGGTCTGGGGCGCCCTGCTGATTTCGGCGGTGGGCGTGCTCGTGGCACTGGTCGTGTTGCACCTGTTCAACGCGCTGGCGTGGCTCTGCGCCCGGTACTCCGAGCTGATGCTCCGCCGGACGCCGCCGTCGCTGCTGGCGGAGTGGCGGGCCCGGCAGGCGGACGGTCGAACCGGGCAGGATCGATAGCTCGCCTCCGATCTTCCAGGCGTGCGACGCGGTAGCGTCCCGTCGGACCGAAGGAGTGTTTTGCCTGCAGTCCCTCCCTACAGGTAATGGAAACGACACAGTCCGCGCCGCTCGACGTCGAGCGTATCCGCGAGGACTTCCCGATCCTCCAGCGGCGGGTCGGCGACGACGTCCAGGTCGTCTATCTGGACAACGCCGCGACGACCCAGACGCCGAACCAGGTCATCGACGTCTTCGGCGACTACTACCGCGGCTACAACGCCAACGTCCACCGGGGGATCCATCATCTCAGCCAGGAGGCCTCGATCGCCTACGAGGAGGCCCACGACCGACTGGCGGAGTTCGTCGGCGCCTCGGGCGGCCGCGAGGAGATGATCTTCACCAAAAACACCACCGAGAGCATCAACCTCGTCGCGTACGCCTGGGGACTCAACGAGCTCGGTCCCGGCGACACGGTCGTGCTCACGGAGATGGAGCACCACGCCTCGCTGGTCACCTGGCAGCAGATCGCCAAGCGCACCGGCGCCGACGTTGAGTACATCCGCGTCGACGAGGACGGCCGGCTTGACATGGACCACGCTGCCGAGCTGATCGACGAGGACGCGCAGATGGTCGGCGCCGTCCACGTCTCGAACACGCTGGGCACCGTGAACCCGGTCGCCGACCTCGCCGAACTGGCCCACGACAACGACGCCTACATTTTCGTCGACGGCGCCCAGGCCGTCCCGACGCGCCCGGTCGACGTCGAGGCGATCGACGCCGACTTCTACGCGTTCTCGGGCCACAAGATGGCCGGACCCACCGGGATCGGCGGCCTCTACGGCAAGAAAGAGATCCTCGAAGACATGGAGCCGTTCCTCTACGGCGGCGACATGATCACGAAAGTCACCTACGAGGACGCGACTTGGAACGAGCTCCCCTGGAAGTACGAGGCCGGCACGCCCCTGATCGCCGAAGGCATCGCGATGGCGGAAGCCGCAGACTACCTCGACGAGCTCGGGATGGAGAACGTCCGCAAACACGAGGAACAGCTCGCCGAGTACGCCTACGACCGGCTCTCCGAGTTCGACGACATCGAGATCTACGGCCCCGAACCGGGCCCCGACCGCGGCGGGCTCGTCTCGTTTAATCTCGACAGCGTCCACGCCCACGACCTGGCCTCGATCATGAACGACTCGGCGGTGGCGATCCGGGCGGGCGACCACTGCACGCAGCCGCTCCACGACAAGCTGGGCGTCGCCGCCTCCGCGCGAGCGTCGTTCTACGTCTACAACACCCGCGAGGAGATCGACGTGCTGGTCGACGCCATCGACGACGCCCGGGAGCTCTTCTCGTAGAGTTCTCTCGCGGAGGGACGTCCTCGCGACCGCAGTGAGCGAGGGCTCGAAGCGACGAAGTCGCTTCGGTGACGCCCGGGAACTCTTCTCGTAGAACTCTCTCGCTGAGATATTCTCGTAGCGCGATCGGCGCAACCACGGCTGCTCGCGATCGCGGGTCGTTTGAAAAGGGTTACTGCGGTCTCTCCGCCGACTTCTCGGCGGGAGCGTCCGACGCTTCGGACGCGCCCCCGGAGGTGTCGATCCCGAGCAGCCTGTTGATGAAGCACATCCGCAGGACGCCGGTCGCGGTAAACACGCCGCCGACGATCAGAGCGATCGCCGCGACGGTCGCGCTCAGAGAGACGAAGCCGCTGAAGGCGGCGATCCCGACCAGTACCAGAACCGGACCGAGAACCAGCCGCCACGTTCGATCGAATCCGCCAACGTTCTTTTCCATCGGCTCGTCACCGCGCATCGCTACGCAGTTCAAAATAGGCGCGCAGAGAACCTAAGCATTGCGTTGATTGTCACCAAGTGACAAACAGTGTCGGAACGTTCTCACCGCCGAGAGAGACGACGCCGGCGAGCCGCGATCCTGCGGCGGGACGCACGCCAGATCGAAAGCGGGCGGATTTTTACCCCCCACGCACCATTCCGAGAGCATGAGTCTCCCGGTCGATATCAGCTACCTGCTCGGCGGCGGTGTCGTCGTCCTCGCCCTCCTCGTCGCCGCGCTGGCGTGGCGCCTCCGCTCGGTCCGATCGGACGCTGCGTCACGGCAGGCCCACGAAGCCGCACAGGACCGAGCGCCGCCGGTCGAGAAGGGCGATGTGATCGAAGCCGGCGTCGAGGAGCTGACCGACCACCACAGCGGACGCAAAGACGCCCTCGTGAAGGTCGAGGGGTTCGTCGTGTTCGTCACGGACGTTCCCGAGACCGTCGAGCCGGCGGACATGCTGCGGGCGAAGGTGCTGTCGTTCAACCGCGAGGGCACGTCCGCGAGCGCGAAGCTGCTCGAAGAACTGTAGCGCGGAAACTTCGGGGCCACCACGGCCACAAGAGCCATGCGACCCCGGTCTGGGATTCTCCCTACATCGCATGAGCCGAACAGGGAAGTTCGCGTGCGCGGGCTGTGACAGGACGTTTCTCTCTGCGAGCGCGCGGCGGCGTCACTACGAGTGGAATCCCGAGCACGGCAAAACGGGTCCGCACGACGACGGCGAGAGCGACCCCGCGACGGACGCCGAAGCGTCGGCGCGCGAGGACGGACCAGTCGGCGATCGCTGGGTCGAGTTCGACGACCGCTTCGAGACGTTTCTGACGTTCGACGAGTGTAGAGAAGCGCGGATCACTGTGGAACACCGCCCGGACGACGGCGCCGTCATCGTCGACCAGTCGGGCGAGCGACGGATCGATCTGAGCGCCGTCCGGGGCGCCGCGACCGACCGCCTCCGATGGTCGTTCGACGGAACTCACCTCACGCTGACCGTCCCGAAGTCGGTCGGGGTGGGATCTTAGTCCTGCTCGGGCGCGGCGTCGTCGGGCGCCTGCCCCTCGACGAGCGACTCGTCGGCGTACTCGTCGCGGAGCGACTTCTTGTCGAACTTGCCGGTCGCGGTCTTGGGCACGGCGTCGATGAACACGAACTCGTCGGGCGTCCACCAGCGCGGGTACTCCTCCTCGATCATCGACGCGAGGCTGGCCGCGAGGGCGCCCTCCGCCGCGTCGTCGCCCGGGACGACGAACGCGACGGGACGCTCCTGCCAGCGCTCGTGGGGGACGCCGATTACGGTCGCCTCCGCGACGTCGTCGTGGCCCATCAGCGCGTTTTCGAGTTCGAGCGAGGAGATCCACTCACCCCCGCTCTTGATGACGTCTTTCGCCCGGTCGACGATGTGGACGTAGCCGTCCTCGTCGACCGTCACCACGTCCCCAGTCCGGAGGAACTCCTCGTCGTCGAACTCGGCCTCGGTGGCGTCGGGGCGCTGGAAGTACTCGGTGGTGACCCACGGTCCCTTGATCAGTAACTCGCCGAAGTCCTCGCCGTTCCAGGGCACTTCCTCGCCGTCGTCGTCGACAACTTTGAACTCCAGGCCGGGGACGAGCAGCCCCTGCTTGGTGCGCTTTTCGTACTGGCGATCGGCGTCCCAGTCGCCCATCCCGGGCTTGAGGTGGGCGACGGTGCCGATCGGCGACGTCTCGGTCATCCCCCAGGCGTGGAGCACGTCGACGTCGTACTCCTCGTCGAACCGCCGGACGACCGACTCGGGCGCCGCGCTGCCGCCGATAACGATCCGCTCCAAACTACCGAGGTCGGCGTCGTTCTCCTCCAAGTACTCCAGCAGACCGAGCCAGACCGTCGGGACGCCCGCGGTGAGCGTCACGCCCTCCTCTTCGATCAGCGTCGCGAGGTCAGCGGGATCGGGCGAGGGGCCGGGATAGACGTGCTTCGCACCCGCCGCGGTCGACGAGAACGGCATCCCCCAGGCGTTGACGTGGAACATCGGCACCACCGGCATCACGACGTCGTCGGCGCCGATGTCCAGACCGGCTTGCGGCAGCGTCGCCATCGTGTGAGACCACAGCATCTGCTGGGTGTACTCGACACCCTTGGGGTCGCCGGTCGTCCCCGAGGTGTAACATAGCCCGGCGGGCTGGTCCTCGGAAACGTCCGGCCAGTCGTACCCGTCGAAGGCGGCGTCGCCGTCGACGAACTCCTCGTAGGCGACGACCGGTTCGAGCGAGGTGTCAGGCACCTCCGAGCCCATCACGACGAACTGCTCGACGCTCGCGAACGCGTCGGAGTCGTAGGCCGCCTCGATCGCCTCCAGCAGTGACGGGTCGATCAGCAGGATGCGGTCCTGAGCGTCCTCGACGATGTGCTGGAGGTGGTGCTCGGGCAACAGCGGGTTGATCGTGTGCAACTGGGCGCCGACGCCGGGGATCGCGAAGTACGCCTCGAAGTGGCGGTGATGGTTCCAGCAGACGGTCCCCACGCGGTCGCCTTCCTCGACGCCGGCGTCGTCGAGCGCCGACGCGAGCGCGGCCGCGCGGTCGGCGTACTCGTCGTACGTGTAGCGCTCTACCCCCTCGTGGGTCCGCGAGACGATCTCGCGGTCGGGGTACAGGTTGCCGGCGCGCCACAGGAACGGTCGGAGCGTCTGGTCGCTTCCTCCTGGCATAGGTACCGTTTCACACCCTATACTAATGATCTTTTGTGGATATTAGGAGAGTCGAAACTGCTTTTCGGGAACAACTGCTCCACGTAGGGTCGCGCCTGGCTTCGAAAATGCGACCGCGTGACGCGAGGAGGCAAATTCGGCCTCGCGGTGACTCGACGCCGACCGTATGACGCCGCAGGCGCCCCGCAAAAGAGCCGCAAGAATCACCACGGTCAATCACAAAGAAGGGTGGCACATGGGAGAGAGACGCGACCCGTTACAGGAGCGCGACGACGGGGAACAGGACCTCTACGACGTCGCTACCTGGGAGCCGCGGTCCGCGCTCGACCGGGCGGCCGTCGGGATCCACAGGGGGCTAAAGCTCGTCTCGATCTACGTCGTGATCGCGCTCGCGTTCGCGTTGCTGGTCGCCCAACTCGCCGCCAGCGGCTACGCAATCGTGGGGAACCCGTCGCTGGGCGTGCTGACGCTGCTGTCGTCCGTGCCGGCGCTGGCGCTGGCGTGGTTCCTCTGGCGCGCCGATCCGACCGTCAAGGAACCACTGGGGCCGCTCGCGGTGACGTTTCTGCTGTCCGTGCTGTTCGCGAGCTTCGCGGCCGTCCTCAACACGATCCTCCGCATTCCGTTCGAACTGGTGCCGGTCGTCGGCATCGTGCTGTACTTCTTCCTGGTCGTCGGGCCGATCGAGGAGTCCGTCAAGCTGCTCGCGGTCCGGCTGTTCGCCTACCGAGGCGACACGTTTCAGACGGTCGTCGACGGCGCGGTATACGGCGCCGTCGCCGGGCTCGGCTTCGCGACGATCGAGAACTCGCTGTACATCACCCGCGAGTTCCTCGCGGCGGCCAGCGCCGGCGGGATGGGTCAGCAACTGGAGGTCGCCGCCGGGACCGCCACCCAGCGAGCGTTCGTCGGACCGGGGCACGTCATCTACTCGGGCTTCGCGGGCTACTACCTCGGGCTGGCGAAGTTCAACCCCGACGACAGAGGGCCGATCGTCGTCAAGGGGCTGCTGATCGCCGCCCTGATCCACGCCACGTACAACACGCTCGTCGGCCTGCTCGGGCTGTCGTTCGTCGGCCTGCTCGGCTTTATCCTCCTGTACGACGGCCTGTTCGGCTATCTGCTGTACCGGAAGCTCGCGCGCTACCGCGCCGCGTACGGGGAGGCGAGCGCCGAACAGTCGCCACAGCCCGCCGAGCCGACGTCCGAGGACTGACTGGACGCCGAGCCGTCGGTCGGGAAACGACGCTCAGTCGTCGGCCGCTATTCTCTGACGAACATCTTCCTATATCGATTATATTGCGACATTCTAGGAAAAATACTTGCGATAGAACGACGAACGTCACGTCGGAGGTGTTCGATCGAGCGAAGTGACCACGCCACGAACGACGTGCAGACGCCGCTGCGGGCCTGCTAGACCGATTCACTCGTCCGAACGACGCCCGCAGCTCGCGGTTCTTTCTGCCTCGCGCGGCCGAGCGGGCTGATCGACGCGGCGCGCCGATGGCTTCGGCCCCGATCCGCGCGATCCCCGCTCTCCGCCGCAGCTTCGGACGCCACGGGACGAAGCGTCGCCGACGGAATCCGGCGGTCAAGCGCCCGAAATCCGGCGTCGGAACCCTTTTCCGCCGTACGCGCGTACCACGAACCAGCTATGGGAATGGGATCGGACATGTACCGACAGCAGATTCTCGACCACTACAAGAACCCCCGAAACTACGGGGAACTCGAGGATCCCACCTACACGCACGTCGGCGAGAACCCGATGTGCGGCGACGAGATTCGGATGGATGTGGCGCTCGACGAGGAGACCGGCGTGATCGAGCGCGTCGCGTTCCAGGGGGACGGCTGTGCGATCAGTCAGGCCAGCGCGAGTATGCTCTCCTCGGAACTGCAGGGGACGTCGATCGAGGAGCTGATGGAGATGGGTCGGGACGACGTGACCGAGATGCTGGGCGTCGACGTCAGCCCGATGCGAGTCAAGTGCGCCGTGCTCGCCGAGAAGGTCGCCCAGGACGGCTACGAGATCTACGAGGGCGAGAAGGATCTCGACAAGACCTCGACCGAGGAGTAGCGACGCCGCTTTTTTGACTGCGATCCGCGGCTCGATCGCCTCAGAGTAACACTTCGCCGTCCCGAAGCAGTTCCTGCTCGGTCCGCTTGGCTTCCCGACCCGCTTCGACGAGCCGCGGCGTCTCGATCAGCTCCGAGAATCTGTCGGCATCCGGCTCGACGCGCCGGAGCATCGTCGAGAACGTCGCGCCGCGGCGTCCGCCCGCCGAGACGATGCCGCCGTACTTGCGCTCCTCGAACTCGCTCCGGTCGGGGTGGGGAAACTCCTCGCGGATGATCTCGGCAGTCTCGCGGACGTACCTCGCGGCCTGTCGCTGAGAGTACTGGCTCTCGGCGTAGTAGGTTTCGGTGTGGTCGGCCGACAGGTCTTCCGTGAGATGTGCCGGCGACTCGTACCGAATCGACTCGGTCGTGTCGTAGCAGTTCGCGAACCGCACGTTGATCGTGAAGCTATCGGGGTACCGGAGGATGAGGGGGAAAAACAGCATCTCGGCGACGGTGTTGCGCTGCTGGATCCGCCAGATCCCCTCGACGTAGTACGACGCCAGCCGCCCGACCCGATCGTCGCGCTCGCCGCGCTGGGTCGCCATCGCGACTTCCTCGTAATCCTCGCCCGCGAAGCGACGGAGGCGGCGCTCGAAGCTCTCGGCGACGCGTTCGAGTTCCCGCTCGTAGGCCTCCAGCAGCGGCACGTCCGGGTCGGCGAGCAGTTCGGCCTTCCGCTCCCGGCCGTCCGCGACCGCCATCATGTTCTCGTGGAACAGCCGCTCGGCATCGGCGTCGGGCAGCGGCGTCCTGACCGCCCTGTGATGGAGGACGGACGCGTCGCCGTTGAACCGCTGCCGCCGTTCACCCATACGGTCTTCTTGTAGCTGAGGCTTCAAGAATCAGACGGAGGCATGCTACCGGTGAGCAGAGTCGCTCTCACGCCGGTATCAGCGGATCGGTCCGGCAGCCGTCGCCCTCAGCCCGCCCGACAGCGGAACGCGTTCCCGCGCCGCTCGACGTACTCGCGGCCGTGGAGCGTATCGAGGATGCTCAGGAGCGTGATCTTCTTTAGCCCGAGGGCGTGTTGGATGTCCGAGACGGTGCTCCACCCTGCCGTCGAGAGGTGGAGATAGACCAGCTTCGCGCGGGGGGACTCCAGTTCCTCGGGGACGCGCGCGGCGGTGACTCCGGGCTGTTGCATGGTTCGTGTGAGAGTGCCGAGAGATCGAGCTATAAGCGTATGTGAACGTTTGGGCCGATCCGGTTTCCGGATAGTTGCGCCGGAGGCGAGTCGCTCAGACGAACGCGATGTCGCGGGTGATCGCGACGTACAGCGCCGCGTACTGGAACCCGTTGAACGCGCCGTGGATCAGCGCCGAGACGACGACGTTCTCCGTGCGGGCGAAGGCGAAGCCGAGCACGATCGACAGCGGGACGATCAACAGGAGGCTGCCGATCGTCTCGAGCAGGCCGCCGGTCGCGTACGCCGGAAAGTGGATCAGCGCGAACAGCGCGCTGGTCACCAGCACGGCGCCGGTCCGGGAGAAGGAGTCGTACAGCGACTTCTGGATCACGTTTCGGTACAGCAGCTCTTCGCCGGGCCCGACCAGCAACACCGAGGGCACGATCAGCCACAGCAGGATGGCCGGATCGTTCTCGCGGGCGGTCTGGACGATGCTGTGCTCGGCCGAGGAGAACCCCAGCACGTCGACCAGTTCCGCGCCGACCAGCAACACGAGCAACAGGACGACGAACCCGCCGACGCCGTAGACGACGTCGCGGGTGTCCGGCCAGTCGACGTCGAGGAAGTCGAGTCCGCGGTCGGTGCCGTCCAGGTAGCCGAACACGACCGTCGCGCTGCCGATCCCGGTGGCGGCCGTGCTAATGAGGATGCGCGTCCCGGCGCCGGGCGATCCGACGATCCCGCCGGCGATCGCGAGCAACAGCGTGTTCCACAGCGAGAGCACCAGCAGTCCGAGAACGCCGAGAATCGCACCGGAGACGGTCAGTTGCACCCGATCGAGCACGTCGTCGGCGTCGAACCCGAGCCCGTCGACGAGCGCGGCGAGGCCGGCGACGGTGCCCGCAGCCAGCGCCGTTGCGGGCCAGATACCCGGATCGTCGCCGGCGCCCACAGCCCGAACGACGACGCCGAGCGCGTACAGGGCGGTTGCGACGCTCGCGATTCCGGCCGCGAGGCTCCCCTCGACCTGGCCGAGCGCGTCGTACCGACGCGCGAGAAACGCGGCGAGCGAGGCGGCGGCCAGCGCCGCGGCGATCGGCGTCAGGCTGGCCGACCCGCCGGCCAGCGATATCTCGGCGGTTAGCGTCGCCGAGGCGGGCCACGGCTGGAGCGACGCCGCGAGCGCGAGCCCGGCCAGCGCGACGCCGACGCCGGGGGCGTACCGTTGGCTCATGGCCGAACCGAGAGGCGTCGCCACCAAAGAACCAGCGTTATCGGATTTGCGAGGTGACCGCCGCGCCGCGGACGGTACGAACGCGCGCCAGGACGCCGTCGCCACGTCACGATCCCAGCGTCACTCTACGATCAGCCGCTCCTTGTCTTCGACGGCGTCGGCTTCGGGGTACTCGCCGTCGGCGCCGAGCAGGCCACGGGCGGCGTTTTTGCCCCACTCGACGGCGGGCTGAACGAACGTGTCGATGCCGTGGAGTTCGCCCGCCAGCACGCAGGCGGCTTCGAGCCCGTACAGCAGTTGGCCCAGTCCGCGCTCGTCGACCCGCTCGATCTCGATGCGGACGTTCGGGCGCCCGGCGGCGGCGAGGCTGGCCTCGGTCGCCTCGAACTCGGCGTCGAGCAGCTCGCCCAGCGTGGCGTCGCCCAGATACGATAGCCCTTCGACATCCGTCTCGGGAATCGCCCGGTCGGGCCGCTCTCGTGGGCGGACGAACGAGACCATCGTGTTGCGCGGGCCCGCTCGATACAGTTGGAGCTGGGAGTGCTGGTCGGTCGCGCCCAGCGCGCGCACCGGCGTCTGACCGAGGCCGTCCTTGCCCAGACTCTCGGCCCACAGCTGGGCGTACCACTCCGCGTAGGTCTCTAACCCCTCGGCGTAGGGCAACATCGCGTTGATCGAGGCGCCGCGGTTGTCCAGCGCGTAGGTCGTCGCGCCGTAGGCGTAGGCGGGCGAGTCGAACAGGGATCCCGACAGCGAGTCGGCGACGTCGCGGCCGCCGGCCAGCAGCGCCTCGACGTCGTCGCCGCGGATCGCCGCCGCCGCCAGCCCGACGGTCGACAGCACCGAAAAGCGCCCGGGGACGCCGTCGGGGACCTTGAGAACCGGCAGATCGTGCGTGTCGGCGAGATCTCGGAGGGGTCCTGCTTCGCCGGTCGTCACGACTGTTCGGTCGGTCCAGTCGACGCCGGCGGTCTCGAACGCCTCGCGCACCACCAGGAAGTTCGCCAGCGTCTCGGCGGTGGTGCCCGAGCGCGAGACGACGTTCACGGCGGTATCGGCGAGCGAGAGGTCGTCGAGCAGTGCGGTGATGTCGACGGGGTCGACGTTGTCCAGTACGTGCGTGTCCACGTCGCTGTCGAGGGCGTCGGCGAGCGTGGCCGCGCCCAGCGCGGAGCCGCCGATGCCGACGATCACCAGCGCTTCGGCGTCCGCGACGGGCGCGACGGTTGATTTGATCGCATCGGGGTCGGCCGTCTCGGGGAGGTTCAGGGCGGCGTAGCCGTGCTCGTCGTTCGCCCGCCCGCGCTCGATGCGCTCGTGGGCCGCCGCCACGTCCTCGTCCAGCCGTTCCAGCGACTCGCGCGACACACCCGGCGATGCGACAGACGACAGCGCGTTGCCCAGATCGACGTACATACGCGAAGCCTGAGCGCGGGGAGTCAAAAACCCGCCGGGGGCGTCTGCGCGATCAGCGTCGTCCGGTGCCCTCGCCGAGCGTCGGGTGCCCTCAGAACGCCGTCTCGCGCCGGGCGCTTCCGCCGTTGCGGCCGACACCGCGGCGTTTAACCCCGTTCCGCCCCAAGGTTCGCGGAATGACCGACGGCGGCGTCACCGACGGGACGAACGAGGGAGCCGCGGCGGCCGACGGCGGACGGCCGGACGCCGAAGCGACGGACGGCGGGACGGTGGACGCCGACGCCGGGGCCGACGACAGCCGGGCTCCGGCGTCGTACAGCGCGCTGCGACGGGCGCTCGGGCAGTCGCGGCGCGAGAGCGCGTCGCACGTCCTGCGATCGTACGTCTGGGTCAGCGCGCTCGTCGGCCTGCTGTTGGTGCTGACGGTTGTGCTGGCGCTGCCGGTCTGGATCGCCGAGACGGTCGGCCACACCGCGCTCAACAAGATCGCGCGCGGCGTGTTGCCCGTGATCGTGCTGGCCCTGCTCGTGCCGCTGTTCGCGCCGGTCGCCTACGTCGCCCGGAACCACCGCCGCGAGACCGCGACGCGGCGGAGCGACGCCGCGCTGGGGCTGGCGGGATACCTCTACGTGTTCTCGCTCTACCTCGCGCTGGTCGTCTCGGCGCCCGCCGAGTTCCGAAGCGAACCCACGGGCGTCCTCGCGCCGGCGATCGAGGCCGCTTACGCGCTTCCGGCGCTGTACAGCCTGGCCGTGCCGGTGCTGGGCGCGCTGACGATCGTCGTCGTCCAGCGGATCGTCCGGTAGCCGGAAGCGGTGCAAAACGGCGCCGACGCCGAGCGAGCCGCGGCGCCTCGAAAGCCCGAAGTGTGCGCCGGCGCCTACACGGTCGTATGACCGAGAAGACCGGAACCTTCCTCGTCACGCACGCCGACGAGGGGTCGGCGGTGTTTCGCGACGTGAGCGACGGGCAGGTCCACACGATGGCGTCGAATCCCGACGTGACCGAACAGGACGTTCTGGAGGCGACGATCCAGCCACAGCCGCCGATGGAGGTCGCCTGGGAGGTCGTGGAGGTCGAGGAGCGCCGCGGCGTCGAACTGGTCGACACCGACCTCGCCCCGACGACGCAGGCGATGGAGATCGCAGACGACCAGGCCGTCGGCGAGGTCGAGCGCGTCGAGCGCGCCGGCGAGGGGGAGATCCACGTGCTGTCGGTGCCGCCCGAGCGCACCGCCGACGCCGCGGCAGACGTGCTCGACGACACCGCGACGCTCGAACGGGCCGCCCGGGTCGGCGCGGTCCGCGTCGAGGTCCGAGCGGATAGCGACGAGGGCGTCGTGAACGTGCGCTACCTGCCCGACTGAGTCGGTCGATCCGAACGCGACGGGTCCCTCGCTCTCGACGGGCCGCCGGCGCTCTGAACGCGCCAGCTCCCTTCGATCCCGCAGGCCTCGCGGACCTCGAAGTCGAACTCGGTGTCGGCGTCGATGACCGAGCCGCCCACCACGCCTTCGACCCGGAGCGGAACGTCCAACGAGTTGCCACAGCAGCCCACGCCGACGAACTCCTCCCAGACGTCGCCCTCGCGGGCCGTCTCGCGGGTGCGCCGGAGGAACGCCCGGAACGACGAGCGGTCGACCTGCCGGCGGCCCCAGTCGCTGAGATCGGCGGGGTAGGAGACGACCACGCGCGTCGCGGCGTCCGTACTGCGCTCGGTGCTCATAGCTAATCGTACGCGCTCGAACGCCAAAGCGACGACGCCCGACGCCTTTTGCCCCGTCTCTCGAACTGGTGACCATGGGGAGAGAGGGGAGACGGCGGCGATCCGGACCGATCGAGCAGGCGACGCGGGCAGCGACCGACGGCGGCGGCGATCGCGTGCTCGTGTTGAACCCGGTCGCCGGAACCGGCGATCACGTCGCCGAGGTCCGATCGCGCGCCGCCGAGCACGGGTTCGAGGTCCGCGAGACCGAGAGCGAGGGCGACGCCGTCGAGTTCGCGCGCGACGCCGCGGCGGCGGGCGCCTCGATCGTCGCGGCGGCGGGCGGCGACGGGACGCTCAACGAGGTCGTCCGCGGCATCCGCGAGGCCGGGAAGCTCGGCGACGTCACGTTCGCGGTCGTCCCCGCGGGGACGGGGAACAACTTCGCGTCGAACGTCGGGATCAGCGGGATCGCCGACGCGTTCCGGGCGATCGAACGGAGCGAGGTTCGGGAAATCGACGTGGGATTAGCTAACGACGATCTCTTCGTGAACTCCTGCGTGGCCGGGCTGACCGCCGACGCGAGCGCGGCGACCGACAGCGAAATGAAGGCCAGACTCGGCGTGCTCGCGTACGTGGCGGCGACGATCCGCCACCTTCCGGACTACGACGGGCTGCCGCTGCGCGTCCAGACCGACGAGGTGGTCGACGAGGCGGTCGAACCGGCCGACGCCGAACCCGGCGCCGACGCCACGGAGCGCGACACCGATTGGGAGGGTCGGGCGCTGATGGTACTGATCGGCAACGCGCGGCGGTTCCCCGGCCAGGGGTGGCCCGCGCCGGGCGACGCCGAGGACGGGCTGCTTGACGTGACAGTCGTCGCGGGCCAGCCCTCCGGCGATCTGCTCGGCGAGGGCGCGCTCGGGCGACTGCTGGCCGGCGAAGAGACGGCGATGCATCGGCTTCGCGCGCCCGCGATCTCGATCGAATCGCTCGACGACGAGCCGATCGAGTTCAGCCTCGACGGCGAGATGGTGTCGACGCCGTCGCTCGACGTGTCGATCGAGCGGCGGCGGCTCCCGCTGTTCGTCGGCGAGGCGTACGAGCCGAGCCCGACCTCGTGAACGCACCCGGAAAGCCGCGCGGAACCGAAGGGAGTTTCAATCCCGTCGGAGATTATAGCCGTAATGAGCACGCAGAACGCCGACGAGCCGGCACACGAGAACGCCGAGCAGGACGTGATCGCCGTCGACGCCGACGACAACCCCGAAGGACTGGTCAACCGACTGGACGCCCACACCGGCGACGGCATCCGCCACCGCGCCTTCACCTCGCTGGTGTTCGACGGCGAGGGCAACATCCTGCTGGCCCAGCGGGCCCCGAACAAGCGCCTCTGGGACACCCACTGGGACGGTACGGTCGCCTCCCACCCCGTCGAGGGCCAGACCCAGAAGGAGGCTACCCGCCAGCGCCTCGACGAGGAACTCGGCATCTCGCCCGACCAGTACGACGATCTACGGGTGACCGACCGCTTCGAGTACAAGCGCTACTACGAGAACGCGGGCATCGAGCACGAGGTCTGTGCGGTGCTCCAGCTCACCCTCGACGACACCACGCTCGACCCCGACGAGGAGGAGGTCGCGGGCCTGATGTGGGTTCCCTACGAGCGCCTCCACGAGCACCCCGAGTGGTACCGCCAGCTGCGCCTCTGTCCCTGGTTCGAGATCGCGATGCGCCGCGACGTCCGGTAGCCGACGCGCCTGACGACCGCTTTCTCCCGACGATCCTCCCGAACTGGACAGCCGGCCGTAACGCCAATATAGTGTGTTAACACGTGGCAAGGATTTATATCCCGTCGGACTAACTCGTGCGTAGGGGCAGGTGAACGGCCCCGCGACAGACCATGAGTACCACCGCACGACGACGTGACGCGACCCGAGTCGACATGAGCCGCACGGAACAGTGGGTCGTCCATCACGTCACGCTGCAGCAGGTCGAATCCCACAGAGAAGACGGCGAAGCGCCGCCCTGGTGGGCGATCAACGCGATCGAAAAGCTCGAAGACCGGCCGGTCGAGGACGGAACGGCCGGCACCGACCGACCGTTCACCTGCTATGAAGCCTGGCGCCTGCGCCGGGCGCTCTCGGAGTACGCCGAACAGCCCGAGACGCCCGAGGGCGATGTCGCCGCCGCCGTGAGCCTCGTCCGGCGGCTCGACGAGACGTTCGTCGAACCGCCGACGGCGCTGGGGTGACGGCGGCGCCGGACTCTTTTTTAAGGCCGCGTCGTCGCCCAGACTGCCACGACCCCCAGCCCGAGCGCCGGCAGCAGCGGAAACGCGATCAGCGCGGGGAAGTACGGCAACTGCGGCGGGCGCAGGTAGGTGACGATCGGCGCGATCACGAACGCGAAGAAGATGACGCCGACCAGCGTCCAGCCCCGCCAGTCGAACTCGCGGTCGGCGTCGGCGGGGTCGCCGGAGCGATCCGCGTCTCCGTCGACCCGCTCGCCGTCGGCGCCGAACGCCGCCGGGTCGTGGGTGTACCCGTCACTCGACGATCCGGCGTCGCCGCCCGCGTCGTCGGTCTCAGAACTCACTATCGGGTTTTACGACTACCTTGCCAAAGCCCTCACGGTTCTCCAGTCGCTCGTGAGCGCGGGCCGTCTCGCTCATCGGCAGCACCTCGCGGATCTGCACCTCGAACGTGCCGTCCCAGACGCGTTCGAGCGCGTCGTCGATCTCACC
This sequence comes from Natronoarchaeum rubrum, assembly GCF_024494695.1. The sequence goes on from NZ_JANHDP010000006.1 coordinate 219,199, forward strand.
GGGCGACGCCATCGTCGAGCCGAGCACGCTGAGCTGGTTCCAGAAGATCCGGTTGATGTTCGTCTCGGGCGCGTGGCCGGTCGTCGCGCCGCAGGTGACCAGCCGACCGCCCTTCGCGAGGCTGGAAAGCGAGTCGGTCCACGTGTCGGCGCCGACGTGGTCGACGACGACGTCGACGCCGCGCTTGCCGGTCAAGTCGCGGATTTCGTCGGCGAAGTCGTCTTCTTCGTAGTTGATCGCCGCCTCGGCGCCGATCTCCTCGGCGTACTCGCACTTCTCGTCGGAGCCGCCGGTCGCGTACACCGTCGCGCCGGCGCAGTCGGCGACCTGGACGGCGGCGTGGCCGGCGACGCCGAACGTCCGACAGCGGCACAAGCGGTTTCAGGATCTCGCCCGAAACGCCGTTCATGGTCGACTTTCAGCAGCGCGACACCCGGCGTGACCTGCGAAACGGCGGCGATGACGACGACGCCGAAGCGGCGTCCGACGGGGAGACCGGAGACGCCGCCGACGAACCGGCGTCTCACGACGCGGACGCCGACGACGACGAACTCCACGACGCAGACGAGCCCGACGAACTCGACCCGGACGCGCTCGGCACCGCGGTCGTAACCGTCTCCTCGGAGCGGTCGCTCTCGGACGACCCGGCGGGCGACGCCGTCGTCGAGGGGATGGAGGCGGCCGGCCACGAGATCGTCACCCGCGAGCTGATCGAGGACAAGTACGACAACATCCAGCAGGCGATCAACCGGCTGGCCGACCGGGGCGACGTCGACGTCGTGGTCGCGACCGGCGGGACGGGGATCACGCCCGACGACGTGACGATCGAGGCCGTCGAGCCGCTGTTCGACAAGGAGCTGCCGGGCTTCGGCGAGCTGTTCCGCCTGCTATCGTACGACGAGGTCGCGACGAAAGTGGTCGCGACGCGCGCGACGGCCGGCATCGTCACGGACGTGCCGGTGTTCTGCATGCCGGGTAGCGAACGCGCAGCGCGCCTCGGAACCGAGAGCATCGTCGTCGAGGAGGCCGGCCACCTCGCGGGGCTGGCGTGCGCGGGCGACCCTGACAAGCATCCACGGTAACCGAGCGATCGTCGTCGTTTCAAGACCGTTTACGCGCGCCGAAGCGTCGTTTTCGACGGGTCTCATCGTGTGTGATCGACCGGTGTTGCCGAACCGAGCCGCCGCCGCTCGCGACTCGTCATCGATAGGACGTTCGAGGTGCTGAATTAACCGTTCAAAGCCGGCTCGAAACTGTCGGTTCTGAGCGACGGAAAATATGACCGCTCACCGCTATTTCAACCGGTTTTGAAGCGTCGTAAACGTCGTCAAACGTCTCCGGGCCTTACATGACAAGCGCAGAAAGCAACGACTGCGTCATGTCAGAACGCACCCGACGTTCGGTGTTGAAGGCTGCAGGCGCATCGCTTGCCGCGACCACCGTCGCCGCGGGCGCGGGAGCGGCCGCATCCGACAGCGAGTGGGCGGTCGCCGAGACCCCCGTCGACGGTGCCCTCCACGACGTGCAGTACACCGCGCGCGGCGCCCACGCGGTGGGCGGCGGCGGCGTCGTGCTTCGCCGGACCGACAGAGGGTGGCGCAAGCTGCTCGACGGCGGCCCCACCGGCAACGGAAACAACCTCTACGGCGCGGCCGCGACGGACGACGGGAAACGCCTCTGGTTCGTCGGTGCCAGCGGCGCGATCGGCGAGTACGACGTCGAGACGGGCAACCTGGAGGACCGCTCGGCGCCGATGGACGTCACGAACAACTTCAACGACGTCGCGGTCGTCGGATCGGCCGGCGACGCCGAGGTGTACGTCGCCGGCGACTCGGGCAAGATCTACTACAGCTTCGCGAACGGCGAGGAAGGCACCTGGGACTACGTCACGCCCGGGAGCGGATCGGCGCTGCCCGCGATCGAGACGTTCGGCGCGCGCTCGGCCCACGCGATCGACACGAACGGGCGCGTGTTCGAGACGACCGACGGCGTCACCTGGGAGCCGATCGGCATCGAGGACGCCGACGTGACGTTCTACGGGCTCGACAGCGACGGCCGATCGGACGTGACGGTCAGCGGCGGCAACGCCAGCGTGTTCGAGTGGAACGGAAGCCGGTGGACCTCCGAGAGCCTCAGCGACGCCGATCTGCTCGACGTCGAGACGGCGGGCGGCGACGGCGTCGCGGTCGGCGGCGGCGGCACTATCTTCGAGCAGTCCGGCGGGCGCTGGTCGCTGGTAGACACCCCGACCGGCGCGAACCTGAAGGCGGTCGCCGGTGACGATGTCGCGGTCGGTGCCGGCGGCGTCGTTCTGGAGCGATAAGCGCCCGACGACAACCGGTCCCCTGACCGCGGCCTAATCTTTTAGACCGGGAGCTTTTTTGGGGTACTGACGTACTCCGGGGCAGATGTACGTCGATGAGGAGTCTCCTGAGGGGATCGTAGGGGGAACGAACCGAACGGCGGCGCGGGGTGTTGGTCGATGAGCGAGCCCGGGCTCTCGGACGAGGACCGCGAGCGGATCGAACAGTTCCTCGATACGCCGGCCTACGAGCGCGACCCCGAGCAGCTGACGCCCGGGGAGCGCGACGACGAAGAGAAAGACGACGAGAGCGGCGACTAGTCGATCACCGATTCGCGTGCGGTTAGCGAGGCCCTTTTGTTCCTGCGGACGGTCGCGAAAGGTAGCTGTGGCTCGGATGAGTTGGACGCGCGATCGGGGGTTGGTTGTCCGGATAGCACTCTCGTTTGCAGTGCTGTCGGCCATCACCGGCGTGTTCGCCCTCTCTATCGCAAGCATGGCGAGGCTCGTAACGCTCGTCCTGCTCGGCGGCGTCCAGAACGATGTCGTCGGTGCCGTCCTATCGTATCGCCCGCGGGGACTGTCGCCGTGGCTCACGATCGCTCTCCCCGCGATGCTCACCGTCGGGCTCTTCGCAGGACTCGTGGCGCTCGATCGCTGGCGTCGAGGGCTACTCCGTCGTCGGTTCGAGGCGGGGTTACGGGACCCGCCGGACGACGTCGAACGCGCGCTCGCGAACATCTCCCAGATCGCGAACGTCCCGACGCCGACGGTGCGGGTCGCCGAGACCGCAGTTCCGACGGCGTTCACGACGGGCGCTCGACCCGGCTCGGCCCGGATCACGGTTACGAGAGGGCTGCTCGAACGGCTGAGCGACGAGGAGCTCAGAGCCGTACTGGCACACGAGCTAAGTCACATCAAGAACCGCGACGTGAGCGCGATGACGGTCGCGATGGCACCCGTCGTCGTCGCTGAGGGGCTCTGGACGATCGCGACGGAAGACGAACGATCGGATCGGCGCTCGGCGGACGGGCGCGCGTCCCGAACCCCCGGGCGATTCAACGGTGTTTTGTCGGCGATCCTCGGCGTCACCGCGGGCCTGTTCTGGATCGCCGCTCGGCTGGCGACGGCGCGGTTGGCGCGGTACCGAGAACTCGCCGCCGACAGGGGCGCTGCGGCCGTCACCGGCGAGCCGTCGTCGGTCGCCGCGACCCTCCAGCGGCTCGACGGCGGCCCGGCCGCGACCGACCTCCGCGCCGTCGGGGTCGAAGCGTTCGCCGTCGCCCCGCTTTCGGAGGGCCCGAACTCGTGGGCGACGGGCTGGGAGACGCCGATGGCACTGCTGCCCGAGACCGTACGGAAGCGGCTGGCACCGGCGTTTCGATACCATCCGGAGATGGAAGCCCGAATCCGGCAGCTGCAAGCGCTCGAAGGGGACTCGTAGAACCGCGACGGCAGAAGCGGATCGTTACTCCGCTGCCAGTTCTTCCGCGACGGCGTCGGCCCCGAGCAGTTCGGGGTCGACCGCGAGGTCGGTCTGGCTCGCGACGAAATCGGGCAGCGAGTTGCGGTCGTAGACGACCGCACGGATGTCGTCGTTGAGATCCTTCACGATCGGGATCGCGGTCGCCTGACCGACGTCGGTCAGCACGAACAGGTCGGCGTCGTGGGCGCCCGCCTCTTCGAGCTTCGGGCGCGTGGCGACGTCCTCGATCGGCGTCACGTCGACGCCGTTCTCGCCGAGTCGCTCGCCGAGGTCGTCCGCGTCGGGGCCGGCGAGGATGGCCTTCATCACTCGTACTCGATGGTCGCGGGCGGTTTGTGGGTGACGTCGTAGACGACCCGCGCGACGTTCTCGTGAGAGCCGGTAATCCGCGACTGGATGCGCTGGAGCGTCTCCCAGTCGATCTCCTGGGCGCGGGCGGTCATCCCGTCGCGCGATTCGACCGAGCGCACGGAGACGACCCAGCCGTGGACGCGGTTGTCGCCCTTGACGCCGGTGGCCTTCCCGATGACGGCCGCGAGCGCCTGCCACGGCTCGTACTCCTCGAGTTCCTCCTCGACGACGTGGTTAGCCTCGCGGGCGACCTCGAGTTTCTCCTCGGTGACGGGCCCGATGATCCGCACCGCGAGCCCCGGGCCGGGGAACGGCATCCGCTCGGCGATGATCTCTTCGAGGTCGAGCTCGCGGGCGACCTCGCGGACCTCGTCCTTGTAGAGGTCGCGCATCGGCTCGACGATGCCGTCGAAGTCGATGCGTTCGGGCAAGCCGCCGACGTTGTGGTGGGACTTGATCGTCCCTTCGGACTCGATGCGGTCGGGGTAGATCGTCCCCTGAACGAGGTAGTCGGCGTCGACCTCGCGGGCGACGGTCTCGAACTCCCGGATGAACTGCTCGCCGATGATGTGGCGCTTCTCCTCGGGGTCGGTGACGCCCTCCAGCTCGTCGAGGAACCGGTCTTTGGCGTCGACGATCCGCAGGCTCTCCATGTAGTCGAACGTCTCGCGGATCTCCTCGGTCTCGCCCTTGCGCATGAGGCCGGTGTCGACGTACACCGCGGTCAGCTGGGTGCCGATGGCCTCGTAGGCCAGCGCGGCGGCCGTCGAAGAGTCGACGCCGCCCGAAAGGCCGATCACGGCGTTGGCGTCGCCGACTTCCTCGGCGATCTCGTCGATCTTCTCGGGGATGAAGGAGTCGACGTCGACCATCAGACCTCCACCTCCTTGTGGTCCTCGACCGCTCCGTCGACGCCGGTCAGGTCGAGCACCGCGTCGAGGAAGCCGACGAACGGCGGGCTCGCGCGGGTCGGTCGCGACCGGAACTCGGGGTGGAACTGCGTCCCGAGGAAGTAGGGGTGGTCGTCGAGTTCGACGATCTCCATCCGGTTGTTGGACTTGCCGGAGAAGACGAGGCCCGCCTCCTCCAGTCGCTCGATGTACTCGGGGTTGACCTCGTAGCGGTGGCGGTGGCGCTCGGTGCAGGACGTCGACCCGTACACCTCGTGGGCGAGAGTCCCGGTCTCGATGTCGGTCTCGTGGGCGCCCAGCCGCATCGTCCCGCCCATGTCCTCGACCTCGTACTGCTCGGGCAGGATGTCGATGACGGGGTAGGGAGTGTCCTCGTTGATCTCGGCGGAGTGGGCGTCCTCGAGACCCAGCACGTTGCGGGCGTACTCGACGACGGCCATCTGGAAGCCGAGACAGAGCCCGAGGTAGGGCACCTCGTTCTCGCGGGCGTACCGGACGGCCTCGATCTTGCCCTCGGTGCCGCGCGAGCCGAAGCCGCCGGGGACGACGATCCCGTCGACGTCGTCGAGCTGGCCGTCGTGACCGCCGGCGAGCTCCTCGGAGTGGATCCACGTCGTTTCGACGTCGACGCCGGCTTCGAGGCCAGCGTGCTTGAGCGACTCGTGGATCGACATGTAGGCGTCTTCGAGACCGTACTTTCCGACCAGCGCGATCTCGACTTCGCCGGTGCGCTCCTTGGTGACGAGGTCGCGCCAGTCGTTGTCGCGCTCGCTCTTGGGGAGCGCGTCGTCGGCGAGGTCGAGGCGTTCCATCACGTACTCGTCGAGGCCTTCCTCCTCGACGACCAGCGGGACGTGATACACGTCCTCGACGTCGGGGTTCGAGAACACGGCGTCGGTCGGCACGTCACAGAACAGCGCGATCTTCTCCTTCGTTTCGGGGTCGAGGTGGTCGTCGCAGCGCCCGACGAGGATGTCGGGCTGGAGCCCGATCGAGCGCAGCTCCTTGACGCTGTGCTGGGTGGGCTTGGTCTTCTGTTCGCCGTTCTTCGAGTAGGGGACGAGCGTGACGTGGGTAAAGAGAATGTCGCCCTCGTCTTCCTCGTGGGCGAACTGGCGGAGCGCTTCGAGGTACGGCATCCCCTCGATGTCGCCGACGGTGCCGCCGACCTCGATGAGACAGACGTCGGTGCCCTCGGCGGCCTCGCGGATGCGCCGCTTGATGTCGTTGGTGATGTGGGGGATGATCTGGACCGTCTTACCCAGGTAGTCGCCCGAGCGCTCCTTCTCGATGACGTGCTGGTAGGTCTTGCCCGTCGTGATGTTGTGATCGAAGGTCATGTCCTCGTCGAGGAACCGCTCGTAGTTCCCCAGGTCGAGGTCGACCTCGCCGCCGTCCTTGAGGACGTACACTTCCCCGTGCTGGTAGGGGTTCATCGTCCCGGCGTCGACGTTGAGATACGGGTCGATCTTGACCGCGGTCACGTCGAACCCGGCGTTCTTGAGGAGTCGGCCGGTGCTGGCGGCCGTGATCCCCTTGCCGAGTCCTGACATCACGCCCCCGGTGACGAAAATGAACTTGTTCCCGAGGGTCGGGTCGTAGTCGGTGTCCGATTCGGTCGGCATACCGACTTTCCGCGAGCGTTCGTCAAAACGATTTCGGAGAGCGCGCGGCGCGTGAAACGATGCCACGCGCGATCAGAACGTCGCACGGGGCGCTATCGTCGTAGACCGTGAGGGCCGCGGCGACGTCACGTCGACTCGGCGGACGAGCGTACGGGGGACCGCTTCCGCCGCCCGAACGTTTACTACGGATAACTCGCTGTAGTTCGATAACATGAGGCGCGCAGGACCGATCGGTCGAGCGGAGTCGCTCCGAGCGGCCGCGTCGCGATCGACGCTCTCCCGGCAGTTCCCCGGCCGCGTGGTACCGTGAGCGCCGGGCGCGGGAGCGACCGGTCGCTCTCGGACGCGTTCGCGACGGCCGTCGACGCCGCGCCGGGAACGGTGTACCGGCGGGACGCCGACGGCGACCAGCCGATCCGGGCGGCGAGCGACGGGATCGCCGACCTGACGGGGTACGACGCCGACGCGCTGACGAGCGAGGGCCGGGGCTGGCTGGAACTCGTTCACCCCGACGACCGCGAGGACGTCCGCACGGCGGTCGCCGACGCCGACGACGAGGCCCGCGAGACGACCTACCGGATCGAGCGAGCGGACGGCGGCGTCCGGTTCGTCCGCGACCGGTTTCTCGCCGCGCCCGACGATTCGGCCGCGGTGGAGGGGGTCGCCCTCGACGTGACCGAGACCGAACGGCGGCGGCGCGAACTGGCCGACGACGCCGAGCTGCTGGAGACGATCTTCGAGCATATCCCGATCCACGTCTTCGTGAAGGACTGCGAGGGACGCCACGTCCACCGGAGCGACTACCTCGATTTTCCCGAGACCGTGATCGGCAAGCGCGACATCGACGTCGACTTCATCAACGAGGAGTCGGCGCGGGCCGCCTACGAGGACGACATGCGGGTGATCGAGGCGGGCGAGACGGTGCTCGACCAGGAGGAACACTACCCGGCGGTCGGCGAGTGGGACCTCACCTCGAAGGTGCCGCTGTACGACGAGGACGGCGAGGTGATGGGCCTGCTCGGCGCCACCAGACGGATCACCGAGCGCAAGCGCGCCGAGCAGGAGCTCCGGCGCAAGACCGAGCGGCTCGACAGCTTCGCCGACGTGGTCGCCAACGACATCCGGCAGCCGCTGAGCGAGGCCCAACGCCGCGCCCGGCAGGTCGACGATCCCGCCGCCGACGACGCGCACGTCGAGGCGGCCCGCGAGGCGATCCAGCGCGCGGGCGCCGTCGTCGACGACGTGCTCGCGCTCTCGCGCGACGGCGAGCTCTCGCTCGATCCCGAACCGGTGTCGCTTCGGGAGGTGGTCGACGACGCCTGGAACCGCGTGGCCGACGACGGGGACGCGCTCGCGGCGCCCGAGGACGTCGAACTCCGCGCCGACCGCCCGCACCTCCGGCGGGCGTTCGAGAACCTGTTCCGGCGCGGCGTAGCCCCGGCGGCCGTCGAGGCGATCGACGAGGGGTTCGCCGTCGAACTCGCCGGCTGGACGGACACCTCGCGAGAGCGGCCGACCGGGAGCGATCCGCAGACGGCTGAGGCAGGACGGCGGAGCGACGGCGCCGGGCTCGAACTGGGGCTCGTCGAGGAGATCGTCACGGGCCACGGATGGTCGATCCGGGTGGCGAGCGGAGCGTCCCCGACGGACCCGACGCCCGAGGCCGCCGAGGCGCCGACCGACGGGACGCGAATCGAAGTCACGGGCATCGAACTGCGGGGACCGACCGACGACACGGAGCGATCGGAATGACCGGAGACCGGACGTTCGACGACGTGCTCGACAGGGTCGCCGGCGCCGCGTCAGGGGCGACCTACCGGCGGCGGCGCGACGGCGACCAGCCGCTGCGCTCGGCCTGCGAGGGCTGGTGCGAGCTACTCGGCGTCGAGCCCGAGGCGCTCGATGGGACTGATCGCGGCTGGCTCGACATCGTTCATCCCGACGACCGCAAGGACGTTCGCGACGCCGTTGCGAACCTGTCGTCGGGGGAGCGCGTCGACGCGACCTACCGCGTCCGACACGATGGAGGCGACGACCGCCCCCGATGCGAGGGCGGGGAGTACCGATGGATCCGCGACAGGGGAATCGTCCCCGAGGACGATCCCGACACGATCGAGGGCGTCCTGTTCGACGTGACCGACGAGCGAGAGGAGATCGCCGACCTCGAAGAGGACTCGCAGCTGCTCGACGGCATCTTCGAGAGCATCCCCGTCCACCTGTTCGTCAAGGACGACGACGGCGTCCACCTGCGGGTGAGCGACCAGCGGGAGATGGGCGAGTCGCTCGTCGGGAAGACCGACCTGGAGGTCGAGGGACGGCACGAAGATGCCAAGCGGAGGGCCTACGAGGACGACCTGCAGGTGATCGAGGCGGGCGAACCGATCCTCGATCAGGAGGAGTACCTCTCCGAGTTCGACCAGTGGAATCTCACCTCGAAGGTACCCTGGACGGACGACGACGGCGAGGTTGTGGGCCTGATCGGCGTCGCGCGGGACATCACCGAGCGCAAGCGCGCCGAACAGGAACTGGAGCGAAAGACCGAGCGGCTCGCCGAGTTCGCCGACGTGGTCAGCCACGATATCAAGAACCCGCTGACGGTGGCCAACGGTCGCCTCGAACTCGCCGCCGCGACCGGCGAGTCCGAGCACGTCGAGGAAGTCGTCGAGGCGCTGAACCGGGCCGACGCCATCGTCGACGACGTGCTCGCGCTCTCGCGGCACGGCGACGCCGAGCTCGACCCCGGCCCCGTCTCGCTGCGCGCGATCAGCCGCGGCGCCGGCCACTCGGTCTCGGCGCCCAGAGCAGATATCTCGCTGCCGCCCGACATCGATGTCGTGGCCGACCGCTCCCAGCTCCGGCGGCTGCTGGAGAACCTGTTCACGAACGCGGTCCAGCACGGCTGCCCGGACGTCTCGATCGACGTCGCCGTCACCAACGACGGGTTCACGGTCGCCGACGACGGCCCCGGCATCCCGCCCGAGGAGCGCGAGCGGGTGTTCGAGACGGCCTACACGACCCACGAGGACGGCACCGGGTTTGGCCTGTCGATCGTTCGGGAGGTCGCCGACGCCCACGGGTGGTCGGTGTCGATCGGGGAGAGCGAGGCCGGGGGTGCGCGCTTGGATATCAGCGGCGTCGAACGCGCGGACGCCGACGATCAGAAGCCGGACGCCTGAGCGGCGCTACTCACGAGTTCTCGCCCAGTTCGGATGCCAGGAACGCCGCGGCGAGTTCGCCGACGCGGTCGTGCCGGCCCACGAAAAAGTGATCCGCCGGCAGCCGCTCGACCTCGCGGCCCAGTTCGGCGGCGCGCTCGGCGATCGGCGCCCAGTCGACGGTGTCGTCGCGCTCGCCGACGGCGATCTGGATCGGACAGTCGATCCGGTCGAGCACGGCGACGGCGTCGAGGTCGGGGCCGAGGCGCGCGGTCGGCGCGAGCGCCGAGAGCGCCCGCAGGTCGAGATCGGTCGCCGCGCACAGCGCGACCGAGGCGCCGAAGCTGTAGCCGAACAGGCCGACGGCGTCGTACTGGTCGGCCGCCCACGCGGCGGCGTCGCGTGCGTCCGCACGCTCGCCGACGCCCTCGTCCCACGGACCGTAGTCGAACCGTAGACAGTCGACGCCCCGCTCGCCGAGCGCGTCCGCGACGGAGCGCAGGCGGGCGTCCGATCGACTGCCGCCGTGCTGTGGGTGGGGCGGGCACGCGACGACGACGGCGTCGCTCTCGGCGCCGTCCGCGCTCGCTTCGTCCAGTCGGCCCCGAACGTCGCGCGCGCCGGGGACGATCACGGGGCGGGTCATAGTTCGGGAGTGTTCGCCGGTCGTGGCATGGTTCAGGTGGGTTCGGTGCGGAAATATTCGATACTCGTCGGTGGTGTTTTTACTCGCCGGGTGTTCAAGAGTTTGTATGGGAGTACTCTCGCGCGCCTCGTACGTCATCCGGTCGAAGATCAACGCCGTCCTCAACAGGGCTGAAGATCCCTCTGAGACGCTCGACTACTCCTACGAGCAGTTGCGCGACGAGCTGCAGGACGTCAAGAAGGGGATCGCCGACCTGACGACCCAGAAGAAACGTCTGGAAATGCAGAAGCGACGGCTCGAGGAGAACGTCGAGAAGCACAACGAGCAGGCCCGGCAGGCCGTCTCGCAGGACCGCGAGGATCTGGCCCGGCAGGCGCTGGAAAAGAAGAAGACGAAGATGACCCAGATCGAGGAACTGGAGAGTCAGATCGCCGACCTCCAGAAGACGCAGGACGGGCTCGTCGAACAGAAAGAGACCCTCCAGCAGCGCATCGAGGAGTTCCGCACGAAAAAGGAGACGATCAAGGCGCGCCACGAGGCCGCCGAGGCCAGCGCGCGCGTCTCGGAGGCGGTCACCGGTGCCGGCGACCAGTTCCAGGACGTCAACCGCGCCATCGAGCGCGCCGAGGAGAACACCGAGGAGTTGGAAGCCCGTTCGGCCGCGCTCGACGAACTTCAAGAGGAGGGCGTCCTCGAAGACCAGCTCTCGGACAAGAGTGATCTCGAACGCGAGCTCGAAGACGTCACCACGCAGGGGCAGGTCGACGCCGAACTGGAGACGCTGAAGGCCGACATGGGCGAGGAGACCGAGTCCAGCACCGACGGCGGTTCGGTCGACGAGGAGCCGTCGGCGACCGACGAAACGACGGCCGACCTCGAAGCCGAGCTCAGCGAGAGCGACGGCGGCGCCGACGTCTCCGACGAGGAGATCGAGTCCGAGTTGAGCGACCTCAAAGAGCAGAACGACGACGCCTGAGCGGAGCCGGCGGTCGGCTGCGATCTCTTGTCCACCCACGCTTTTGTGGCGCGTCGCTGACACCCGTACGTACCGTGTCCGGGCAGGACAGCGGCAGGTGCGGATCGGACGAAGCTGACGGCGACGAGCCGAGAGCGGAGGCGCCACTCGCGTGAGCCGAGCCGACATCGACTCGCCGCCGGCGGATACGATGCGCGAGCGGGCCGACGCCGGGCGGCTGAAGATGTGGTTCCTGCTCACCGGCAACCGGCTCGCGGTCGCCGCGGTAATCTTGCTGGTCGGGTGGGCGATCCTCGTCGCGCTCGCGGTCGTGGGCCCGAGTTCGATGCGAAAGCTCGTGACCACCCAACTGGCCGGCGGGCTGTTCAGCTCGGTGCTCATCGCCGTCGTCACGACCGTCACGCTCGTACTGACGGTGTCCCAGCTGATCCTCTCGGAGGAGATCCGACCGCTGGGCGAGGAGCGCGCGGAGATGGACGAGGAGTTGTCGTTCAAAGGATACGTCGAGGAGGTCATCGCTGCACCGGTGAGCCCGCCCGGCCCGGCGTCGTTCGCGCAGGAACTGGTCGAGGCGGTGCGTGCGAACGTCCGCGAACTCGAAGCCGCAGTCGAGGAGAGTCCGAGCGACGAGGGCGTCGCGGAGATCAGGCGGTTCGCCGAGACCGTCGAGGCCCACAGCGACGCGGTGGCCGAGCGTCTGGAGGATCGAGAGTTCGGCGGGTTTCAGGTGCTCGAACCGGTGCTGGACTACAACTACGCCTGGAAGCTGTTCGCCGCGCGGGATCTCAGAAACACCTACGCCGACGCCCACGGCGACGACGTCGAGGCGGCGTTCGCGGGCGTCGTCGGCGCACTGGGGCTGTTCGGGCCGGCCCGCGAGTTCTTCAAATCGCTGTACTTCCAGTGGGAGATCATCGACGTCTCGCGGACGGTGCTGTACAGCTCGATCCCGCCGCTGGCGATCGTCTCCTACATGAACCTCGCGTTCGACCCCAGCGCCGTCCCCGGCTGGTGGTTCGGACTCAGCGGCGCCTTCCTCTTTACCAGCCTCGCCTTCGGCGTCGCGCTGTCGCCGTTCGCGGTGCTTTTGGCGTACTTGCTGCGCGTACTGACCGTCGTCCGCCGGACGCTCGCGGTCGGCCCCTTCATCCTGCGAGACACCGAGCAGGCGGTGCGTGCCGACCGCGAGGAGCGATAGCCGCTCCGTGCGATTTTTTGCGATCCGCGGCGAGGATCGGCTATGCGATTGCTCGCGGTCCACGCCGACAGCCTGTCCTTCGAGGCGGTCCAGCCCGCGAGCGAGGGCGACGCCGCTCCGGCCGAAACTTCCGGCCCGGACGGGAACGCTCCGAAATCGGGATCGATCGGCGAGTGCGTCGTCGGCGTCGTCGCGATCGATCGGGGCGATCGGGCCGACCTCGACGCGGTCGCGGCCGACGCCGCCGCCGAGCTGGACGCCGTCGCCGACCGGCTGAGCGTCGAGCGGATCGGACTGATCCCTCGCGAGGAACTCGTCGACGATCCCGCGGACGCGGCCGTCGCGGCGACGGCGCTGGAAGCCATTGCCGACCGGCTGGACGCCGAGCGCGAACTGCCCCGGGCGCCAGTGGGCTGGCGGCTCGCCAGCCAGATCGAGCGGAAGGGGCACCCGTTTGCCGAACAGGCGATTCGGGTCGTGCCGCGGCGGCAAAGCGGCGACGAGACGCCGCGCGGGAGCGGCGAGACGCCGAATCGAAGCGCCGAGACGCCGAGCCCGAGCGCCGAGACGACGACCGAAGCGCTCTCGGCGCTCGGGTTGGCGACGCCGGACCCGGCGGCCGACGGCGACGCCGTGCGCTGGCTCCCGCGGGGCCAGTTCCTCCGTGACGCGCTCCGCGAGTACGCCGAGGACGCGCTGGCGGGCACCGGAGCGGCGCCGGCGTCGACGCCGTCGATCGACGTCCACGCGGCCGCGGATCGGCGAGCGGCGGCCGAAGCGACCGGCCCGATCGTCGGCCCCGCCGACCATCACCAGATCCTCCGACCCGGCGATCACGGCGGACTGCTGTCGTTTTTTGCGGACGCTGCTCTCGATGGCGCGCCCGTTCGGGTCGCCGAGACCGCTCGCTGGTCGACCGAGTCGGCCGCGAACCGGCCGCCGGCGACGTTCGACCGACGCGTCAGGCCCGAGTACCACGCCGCCCTGCCGGACGACGCCGCGGCGGTCGACGAGTTCGAGCGCCTCGCGGGCGTCGCCGCGGAGGCGTCGGCGGCGCTCGGCGCCGATGCGGCGACGCTGACGCTCGCCGAGGGGTTCGCCACGGACCGGCCGGCGTTCGGCGATCGGATCGCCGCCGCGCTGGACGATCCGGTGGCAGTCGAAACGGTGCCGGACGAGGGCCGATACTGGGCGGCCCGGCTATCGTTCGTCGTGACTGACGGGGATGGCCGGGAGCGCACGCTGGGGAGCGTCGAACTCGACGCCGCGACGCCGAAGCGATTCGACATCGGAGGCGACGACGACGACGAGACGCCGACGCTCGTCCACGCCGCGCCGATCGGCGACGTCGAAGGCGCGACCGCAGCGCTGGCCGCCCGCGCAGCGGCGTCCGACCGGAGTGAACTGCCGATCTGGCTGGCGCCGACGCAGGTTCGGCTGGTGCCGATCGACGACCGCCACGTCGAGCGCTGCGACGACGCCGCAGCCGAGTTGCGTGCGGCGGGCGTGCGCGCCGACGTCGACGCCCGCGAGGTGACCGTCGGCGAGCGCCTCGACCGGGCCGACCGGGAGCGGGTGCCGTACGTCGCCGTCGTCGGGGACCGGGAACTTGACGGGGCGGCGCTCGCGGTTCGGCGTCTGGAACCCGGTCGCGAGGACGAACTGTCCGTGGGGGCGCTCGGCGAGCGCGTGCTGGCCGACTGCGGAGAGCGGTCCGCCCCGGTCGGACGGCTACCGACCCGAATCGAACGCGTCCCGGCAGACAGCGATGTGTAGCGACTCACGGTTGTCGGTCTCAACAGTTTTGCAGCACGCGACGTCGCAGAACCGAACCCCGTAGCACCGGTCCTTGGTCGTTCGTCGAGGAGACGTTGGCAATCAAATACATAAGACTCCGGACTGCTCATAGTAACAGCCCCACATGACGCAAGCGCGATATCGAAACGGACGGCGGGTCATCGATCGCTGGGACGACGTTTTCGCGGCGCTCTCGGCCGAACCGCGTCGCCAGATCGTCCTATCACTGCTCGACGCCGCGCCCTCAGAGTCGGTGCCGCTGCCCGAGAGCGCGGTGAATCCCAACGTCCCGCCGGATCCCGAGAAGCTGCGCCGGGAGCTGCATCACCGCCATCTGCCGATGCTGTCCGATCTGGAGTTCGTTACGTGGGATCAGGATCCGCTGGTCGCCGTTCGGGGCCCCCGATTCGAGCAGGTGGCCGCGGTGTTCGACGCGCTGCAGTCGGCGGCGACCGACGTGCCGGACTCGCTGGTCGTGGGCTGCCAGCGACTCGAACGGGAGCGACGAGACAGCTGCGACGGGTAGCGGACCCGCCCGCGAACGCGCGGCGCTACCAGCGCTGGTGGACGTGCTCGCGAACGTGCTCGTCGTAGATGTCCCGCACCGCGCCGTGGGTCTCGTGGGAGAGCGAGTCGAAGCCGGCGGCCGCGACGTTCTGGGCGACGTGATCGGGGTCGGTCGAGCCGGGGATCACGGTCGAGACCGCGTCGTGGTCCAGGATCCACCGGAGCGTGAACTGAGCCATCGTCATCTCCTCGGGGACGTGGGGGCGAAGCTCGTCGACGGCGTCGAGCCCGACCTCGTAGGGGACGCCCGCGAACGTCTCGCCGACGTCGAACGCGTCGCCGTCGCGGTTGTAGTTGCGGTGGTCGTCCTCGGGGAACTCGGTGTCGCGATCGAGCTTGCCCGTCAGCAGCCCCGACGCGAGCGGGACGCGCACGATGACGCCGATGTCGCGCCGTTTCGCCTCCTCGAAGAACAGCTCGGCGGGGCGCTGGCGGAACGGGTTGAAGATGATCTGGACGGTCTCGACGCCGGGGTACTCGATGGCCTTGAGCGCCTCCTCGACGCGCTCGACGCTGACGCCGTACTGGTCGATCTTGCCCGCGTCCGCGAGGTCGGCCAGCGCGTCGAACGTCTCGGGCTGATAGTAGACGTCGGTCGGCGGGCAGTGCAACTGCAGCAGATCCAGCGTCTCGACGCCGAGATTCTCCCGGCTACGGTCGACGAACCGCTCGATGTGCTCGCGGTCGTAGTCTGCGGCGACGTGGGGGTCGAGGCGGCGGCCCGCCTTCGTCGCCACGGTCGGCTGCTCGTCGCGCTCGTCGAGGACCTCCCGGATCAGGCGCTCGCTGCGGCCGTCGCCGTACACGTCGGCGGTGTCGACGAAGTCGACGCCCTCGTCCAGTGCCGCGCTGATGGCCGCGCGACCCTCCTCTTCCGAAACGTCGCCCCAGTCCGAGCCGACGTTCCACGTTCCGAGACCGATCTCCGTCACGTCCCAGCCGGTGTCGCCGAGTCGTCGCCGTTGCATACCCGAATCGGTGGGCCGGCAGCCTCGTTACCGTTTGGGTAGCGTCAGGCTATCTTGTCGGGATCACTGCACAAAATATACGGACTACGGGCCAGTTGGTTGCGGCAACGAACACTCGAACTGCGGCCGGTTTCACGGGAACCACCGGCCGCGGTCGATACCGAAACATGACAGGAGACGACGGCGGCGCGGACGGCGATCGGGGGACAGAGCGACTGCCGGACGTCGAGACCCTCCGAACCGTCGATCGGCGGACGCTACTGCGAGCGACCGGCGCGACGGCCGGGGCAGGGCTGCTGGGCGCCGCCGCGTCGCAACTGCTCGACGGCGACGGCGGGACGGCGGCGGCCGAAGGGATGACCGACCGCGAGGCCGCGATGGAACTGGTCGAAGAGGGGGCCGTGACCCACCGGGCCGTCGCGGACGGCGCGTGGACCGAGCGCACGACCTGGGACGCCGACGAGGCGCCCGACGACGGTGCGCGCGTCCACGTCCCCGAGGGGACGACGGTCAAAATCGGGGCGGAGCTATCAGCGCGGGTCGAGAGCGTCCGCGTCGACGGTAGCTTGCGCGTCGATCCGGCGACGGACACCCGCCTCGGCGTCCAGACGCTCGTCGTCGCCGAGACGGGGACGCTGGAGGTGGGGGCGCCGGAGACGCCCGTCGGACCGGCCGCGACGGCGACGATCGAGTTCCTCGACGGCGGGCCGATCGACGAGGACGACGACCCCCGTCGAGTCGGCCGCGGGCTGATCGCGATGGGACGGACCCGAATCTGCGGGAGCGAGCGGACGTCGTGGACCGCCGCGGCGACCGCGCCCGAGGCCGGCGACGCGACGCTCGAACTCGACGCGGCGCCGACCGGCTGGTCGGCCGGCGACCGGATCGTCGTCGCCGGGCTCTCGACCCGGTCGGACGAGGACGAGAAGCGGACGATCGCGGCGGTCGACGGCGATCGGGTAGAACTGGACGAGCCGCTGCGCTTCGATCACGTCCCGCCCGCCGAGGACCTGTCGGCGTACGTCGGCCATCTCGACCGGAACGTTCGCCTGCGATCGGAGACCGACGAGACGCCGCGGCGCGGCCACGTCATGTTCGCGACGCCGGACGTCGAGGTGCGACACGCCGGCTTCTACGATCTCGGACGGACGGAGAAGCGCCGGCCGTTCACTAACCCCGCCAACGGCGTCCCGCCGCGGGACGTGGAGCCGAACCCGAAGGCTCGCTACGCCGTCCATTTCCACCACGTCGGGGTCGACATCGAAGACCCAGCCCGGATCGTCGGCTGCGCGGTCTGGGGGAGCCCCGGCTGGGGCTACGTCAACCACGGCAGCCACGTCGTCGTCGAGGACAGCGTGAGCTACGAGGTGACGGGCGCGGGGTTCGTCGCGGAGGCCGGCAACGAGATCGGCGCGTTCCGGCGGAACCTCGCGCTGCGCTCGCGGGGGTCGGGCCAGCGCGTCGACGCGCGCCAGTTCCGCGAGGACGCGGAGCCCGATCCGGAGAGCCGGCGAGCGTCGATCGACGACTTCGGCCACGGCGGCCACGGCTTCTGGCTGCAGAGCCCCGCCGTCGCCGTCGAGGAAAACGTCGCGGCCGGCCACCGCCACTACGGCATCGTCTTCTGGAATCGGGCGCTGGCCGAGACGCCGACCGATCCCGAGAACATCGGCGGCGTCGTCGGGGAGCGCCCGAACTTCCCGATCGAGAACCTGGAGGGGCAGGCCGACCTGGCGACCTCCGACCGCGTCGTCGACGGCAAGGTCCCCTCCAGTTTCGTGGCGCTGCGCTCGTTCCGGGACAACGTCGTGTTCGCCTGCGGCGGGGGCGTCGAGATCTCGCGGCACATGTTCACCGAACCCCACCGACGCTACGACGAGTACGCGGTCGTCGAGAGGCTGACGGTCCACAGCGTCGGCGACTTCGTCACGCAGTGGAACCGGGCGCTGGAGGACTCGGGCAACCTCGGGCTGAAAGTGCGCTACAGCGCGAACCTCCTGTTGCGGGACTGCCGCCTGCTGGGCGTCGACGGGACCGGGACGGGGATCGAGCGCAACCACGCCGTCGAGAACCTCACGATCGAGAACTCGACGATCGACGGGTGGGACCTGGGCCAGCGCGCGCCGACGCGTGGCGTCGCCCACCTCCGTGACTGCGCGTTCGACAACGATCGGAACGTGCTCGTCGAGACGGGGGCGACGAGCAAGTGGAACCCCGCCCAGCGCCTGCGGATCGAGGGGACGACGCTCGCGGGCGGCGAGGACGGAAACGTCGAACTGACGCTCGACGACGATCCGGAGTTCTGGGGGCTGCTCGGCGACGAGAGCCGGATCGCGATCGAGGACCGGGAAGCGTACCTCCGCGGGCAGGCGTCCGACGCCGTCCCGTTCCCCGACGAGAGCGCGCTCGAAGAGATCGACGGCGCGGACAAGCTCGGCGAGCTGACGGGCGAGGAGGGCCTCGATCCAGCTGCGCTCGTCGGGAAGTCGAACCGCGAGCTACAGTCGGCCTACGGCGTCTCGCTGCGGGGTGAGTTGCTCCCCGACGACGCCGTCGAAGACGAGCGACTCCGGGGCGCCCTGCTCGGGCCGGCGGGCGAGACGCCCGAGACCGTCGTGGTGCAGGCCGACGCCGGCGCGGTGAGCGACCCGCTCTCGGTCGGCGAGGACGAGACGGCGTCGAACGGCCGCTACGTCGCGCCGGGCGGCGCGAGCAGCGTCGACTACCCGCCGCGGTCGGGCCAGACCCGCGTCGCCTTCGAGGCGCCCGCGGGCGAGTACGCGCTGTGGGCCCGGGTCGTCACCCCGCGGAAGGACGCCGACTCGTTCTGGGTGACGATCGACGATCGCGACTGGCTGCGCTGGGACTGGATCGGCCGCGGGCACACCTGGCACTGGGAGCGCGTCCATGACAGCGACGACGACCACCGGCCGGCGACGTTCGATCTCGATGCGGGCGAGCACGAACTGCTGGTCGCCCACCGCGAGGCCGACACGAAACTCGACCAGTTGCTGCTGGCCGACGGCGACTACCGGCCGTTCGGCCCCGACCCGTTCTGAGTCGACCCGCGGCCACGTGGAGAACTTTTTTGTGGGATCGACGACAACTATCGAGCGAGATGGAGACCCTTTCTCCTCGCCCGTGACCGCGACCGGCGCGGCTCCCGCGTAGCGGAGCCAGGACGGACAGCGGTGCGGTCACGATTCGACCGGACGGACCCGACAGCCGCCGGTCCGTCCGCGGGATCGAGGACGACTGCAGTCGCAGCGACGCCGACCGCGGGTCCGTCCGCCGCGGCCCGGCAGCTGCGACCCTCAGCGGGCCGACGCGAGCGCCCGACGACACGTGATACGACAAGCGATCATCGCAGCACGAGAGACGAACGAGCGACCGGACACGGCGGAGATCCGCGGCCTCGCCGAAGCGGCCGAGTACCGGATCGTCGGCGAGATCGACCAGCGCCGACGCGAGGACCCGAGCTACTATTTCGGACGGGGAAAGGCCGAAGAACTGGCGGCACTCGCCGACAGGACCGAGGCCGACGCCGTCGTCGTCGACGGAGAACTCTCGCCGGGACAGACGGCGTCGCTCGGGGAGTTACTTCCCGACGGCGTCGAGGTGGTCGACCGCCATCGGCTGGTGCTCGGCATCTTCGCCGACCGAGCCGGCTCTCGGGCGGCCCGGCTGCAGGTTGAACTGGCTCAGTTGCGGTACTGGAAGCCGCGGCTGGAGGCGATCGTCGGGCAGGACGCCGCCGCCGAGGTGCGGTACCACAACGAGAACGACCGCCGGGTGCTGGACGTCGAGCGCCGGATCGAGACGCTCCAGCGGACTCTGGAAGACGTGTCCGACGCTCGCTCGGACCGCCGCGAGCGGCGTCGATCGGAGGGGTTCGACCACGTCGCGCTCGCGGGCTACACGAACGCCGGCAAGTCGACGCTGCTGCACCGGCTGGCCGACGAACTCTCGGTCGACGAGCGCGCGCCCGACCACGAGGACCTGACGGCAACGGCGAGCGTCGAAGACCAGCTGTTCGAGACGCTGGAGACGACGACCCGTCGGGCGACCGTCGGAGGCCGCCGCGCCCTGCTGACCGACACCGTCGGCTTCGTCGAGGGGTTACCCCACGATGCGGTCCGGTCCTTCGAGACGACGCTCAGGACGATCCGCGACGCCGACGCGACGCTGCTCGTGGTCGACGCCTGCGATCCGCCCGACGCCGTCGCAGAGAAGGTCGCAGTGACGCTCTCGACGCTCGGCGAGACGAGCGGCCCGGTAGTGCCGGTGTTGAACAAGGTCGACGCCGCGGCGGATCTCTCGGCGAGCCGCGCGGCGCTGCGCGACGCCGCGAGCGAGCGGGGCGGAGCAGGTCGCGATCCGATTCCGGCGAGCGCGCTGACCGGCGAGGGCGTCGACGACCTCCGGGCGGCCCTGCGCGACGCGCTGCCGACCGCCGAGACGGCGATCGAGGTGCCGAACTGCAGCGGGGCGCAGGCGCTGCTCTCGTGGGCGTACGACAGCGGACGCGTCTCCGCGGTCGCCTACGAGGGAGCGCGGCTATCGTTCCGCTTCGCGGCGCGGCCGGACGTCGTCGAGAAAGCGGAGCGAAAGGCGGCGACCGTCGGCGAACGATAGTTGGTGGGCTAGCGCTCGCGGACGCCGGTGCCCGGCCGGCCGACCCCGGCGAGGTCGATCTCGCCGCCGGGCATCGGGACGCCCTCGAAGGGGTCGTCGGCCAGCAGCAGAGAGCCGTCCAGGTCGACGTAGTCGGAAAGCGGCGCGAGGTGGGCCATCGCGGCGATCGAGGGCTGAGCCTCGACCATACAGCCCAGCATCACGTCCAGCCCCTGGGCGTCGGCGGCGTGGATCATCCGCCGGGCCTCGCGCAAACTCGCGCACTTCGAGAGCTTGATGACGATCACGTCGGCGCGATCGGCGACCGCGGGCACGTCCGGCAGCCGGACGCAGCTCTCGTCGGCGGCGATCGGGAGCGAAGCGCGCTCGTACACCCGGCGCAGGGCCTCGGGCTCGTCTGCGGGGACGGGCTGTTCGAGCAGCTCGACGCCGAAATCCGCCAGAAAGTCGGCCATCCGAACCGCCTCGGCGCGCGACCAGGCCTCGTTGGCGTCGACCCGCAGCGCGGCGTCCGGCGCGGCCGAGCGGATAGTTCGAACGATCTCGCGGTCCCGGTCGGTGCCGAGCTTGACCTTCAGCGTCGAGAACCCCCTGTCGACGGCCTCACGGGCGTGCTCGGCCATCGCCTCGACGTCGTCGAGACCGATCGTGTAGCAGGTCTCGGGCGCCCGGTCGGGATCGAGCCCCCACAGGCGGTACAGCGGGAGATCGGCGCGCTTCGCCGCGAGGTCGTGGAGCGCGACGCTAACGGCGCCGCGTGCGGCGGGGTTCCGGCGGAAGAGCTCGCCGAGTCGGCGCTCGATCCGGTCGAGCGCGTGAGGGTCGCCGATCTCCTCGACGGCGTCGAGCAGGTCCGGAAGGGCGGCTGTCGCCGTCGCCGCGGTCTCGCCGTAGTGGCGCGTCGGCGCGGCGCCGCCGATCCCCTCGTTGCCGTCGCCGTCGCGGATCCTGACCAGCGGGTACTCGACGGTACGAGTCGTCCCGCGGGCGATGGTGAACGGCCGTTCCGTGTCGAGCGAGAGCGTCTCGAACTCGGCGTCGAGCGTCACAGCAGCGCCTCCAGCAGTTCGTCGGTGCCCTGTCGGATCGGGTCGGCGGCGGGCGCGTCGAGGGCCTCCGAATAGTCGGCGACGGCGTCGACCGCGGCCGTCTCGGGGTACTCCGAGGTGTTGAGCGCGCCCGCGGCGACGTCCGTCTCGCGGACCGGCGCCGCCAGCCCCTCGTACAGGTCGACGTACGTCTCGATCGGCGGAATGTCGAACGACTCGTAGCCGTGGATCGCCTCGCGGCCGGCCTCGTGACACAGCACGAGCTTGTCGGGCATCGCGCCGTGGAGGATGCCGCAGGTCACCGCGGAGTACGCCGGGTGGACGATGCTGCCCTGGCCCTCGACGAACAGGTAGTCGTGATCGTCGCCGACCTCTCGGATCATACGCTCGACCGCGCCGGCGGTGAAATCCGAGATCGTCCGGTCGATCGGGATCCCCCAGCCCTCGATCATGATCCCGGTCTGGCCCGTGGGAACGACGGCGGCGTCGTGCCCGGCCTCGGCGGCGGCGCGGGCGAGTTCCATCGTCGTCGTCATCTTCCCGGTGTTGCAGTCGGTGCCGACGGTGAGAATCACCTCGGCGTCGACCTCGTCGGTCCGCCCCTGACTGACCGTCAGGTCGTCGGGCGGCTTGCGCACGTCTCGAAGCTCGCCGCCGTGTTCCTCGGCGAGGCGGGCGAACTCCTCGTCCTCCGAGAGGAAGTAGTGCAGGCCGGCGATCACGTCGCAGCCACGTTCGAGGGCGGTGACGACGTCTGCGCGCCAGGACTCGTCGAAGCCGCCGCCGATCGGCGCGACGCCGATTATCAGCGCGTCGATCGAGGCGTCGACCGCGCTCATCCCCGAGACGATCGGAGCGTCCTGCACGTCGTCAACGTGATCGTCGACCTGCGTCCCGGCGCTGTCCCGATCCAGCACCGCGACGACGTCGTGGTCGCCGTACCGCAGGACCCCTAGCGCCGTCTTCGCGTCGCCGGGGAACTTCTCGTGGGCCAGAATTGCCACTCGCATGGCAGGGGCTACGCGCCGATGCTTAACAGTTGTATGGGAACGATTCCGCGCTCGTTCGGGCTCGCTCACCGTCGCCTCGGTCGATCGGACGGTACCGGCGAGGGCGGCGCGGTGACGATAATCGACGCTACGGTCCAGACAGTTGAATATGCACCACATAAGTTATAGAGATGCGTGCTATCTCTTATCTCGATAACTTAATATACGTACCCGACCTTTCTAAGAGTAGGAGTGTTTTACAAATGACATCCTCGACCATCAACCCCGAAAGCAGCAACACGTTCGCCAGCACGATCCGCGGCCACACCGTCACCGGCCGGGCGCACAGCCTCAGCGCGTGGTTCGTCCTCTCGCTCCGGCTCATGATGGGCTGGGCGTTCGCGTACTCGGGCTTCACGAAGATCGTCGCCGCCGAGCCGTTCGACGCTGGCGGCTACCTGGAGTTCAGCGCGGCGACGAACGGCAACCCGCTCGCGGGGCTGTTCGCCTGGATGGGCTCGACGCCGTGGTTCGTCGAGTTCGCGAACGTCGCGGTCCCGTGGGGCGAACTCCTGATCGGCCTGGGCCTGCTCGTCGGCGCGGTCGTCCGCCTCGCGGCGTTCTTCGGCGCGCTCATGATGCTCATGTTCTACTTCGGCAACTGGGACATCGCCCACGGCGTGATCAACGGCGACTTCGCGTACATGCTCGTGTTCCTCGCGGTCGCCGCGTTCGGCGCGGGCCGCATCCTCGGGCTGGACGCCTACATCGAGCAGTACGAGGTTGGCGGCGAGCCGCTCGTCGAGAAATACCCCGCGCTCGACTACATCCTCGGCTGAGCGGGGAGAGCACCACCTGCCGCTCCGTCCCGTCCTGCTCGTTCTTTCGCCGATTTCGATACCGCCGAGCCCGGGGCTCGCGTCGTCACGACCGCCATCGGGGTTCCGATCGGCAGGAAGTTTATGCTACGGCGAGACAAACCATACCGGTCGAGGAGATGTACGACGACATCCTGGTGCCGACCGACGGGAGCGACGGAACCGAACAGACGCTCGAGCACGCCGTGGAAATCGCCCGGAACCACGGCGCGCGGCTGCACGCGCTGTCGGTGGTCGACCGCCGGGTGTATCTCGCCGCCGAAGGCGAGGAGCGCGAGGAGGTGATGGCGAAACTGCGCGGTGAGGCCGAGGACGCCATCGCGCTGGTCGAGGATCGGCTGGCCGACGCCGACGTGGCGGTCACCGCCGAGATCGTCGACGGGACGCCGCACAAGGAGATCCTCGAGTACGCCGAGGACGCCGACGTGGATCTGATCGCGATCGGCACCCACGGCCGGACGGGCCGGGATCGCCTGGAGAACCTCGGCAGCGTCACCGAGCGGGTCGTCGAGGACGCCGACCGGACGGTGCTCGTCGTTTCGATCGACGAGTGACCGGCCGTCTCGGGAACTGATTACGGAAGAGTGACCGAGCGTCGCGGGGGCCGGGCGGGACAGTTCTATCGCTCCGTCAGTTCGACAGCGCGTCGTCCTCGTCGCCGTCGGGCGTTCGCAGCGCCGACTGGAGCCCCATCTCGGCGACGTTGGCGCCGTACTCGGCGGTCCGCTCGACGCTGTCGAGCACCGTCGCCAGCAGGTGGGCGTCGGCGATCTCGCCGTCGTACAGCCGCCGGTCGATCGCGCGGACGTCCTCGACGACGGCGTCGCGCCGCTCGGCGACGGCCTGCAGCCCCGACAGCGACGGCTCCTCTAGCTGTTCGTCCATCGCCGTCCGGACGATCTCGCGGGAGCGCTCGCCGAGTTCGTCGAGTTCGTCGCCGAGTTCCGCGGGCGGGGCCGCCGACTGTCGGCGCGCGACGCCGGCGATCTTCTCGGCGTGGTCGGCGACCCGCTCCAGTTGGCGGGCGATCCGGTAGTACGCGAACGCCTCAGTCCGATCGACGTCGAACGTGACTGCCTCGCGGACGTCAGAGAGCCCGCGGTGGAACTGCCGGCTGACCAGCCCGAACAGCCGGTCGACCTCGTCGTCCTGATCGGCGACGCGGCGGGCGAGTTCGGCGTCGTGCTCCCGGACCGCGTCGATGGCGTCCTCGTGCATCGTCAGGGCGGTCAGGCGCATCTGGACGACCGTCTGGCGCAGCGACACCTCGGCGCCGTCGAGCAGGCTGCGGATCGTGATGCGCGTCGGCGTCTGGGAGTGGATCTCGATGCCGACGAGACGGGTCACCGCGGCGCGGACGGCTCGCCGGCGCTCGGCGTCGAACTCGATCGGGCTGGTCAGGACGATCTCGTCGTAGCCGGCGACGTAGGCGGTCAGAACGGTGTCCGCGAGCGCGTCGGGGCCGAACTCGGCGGCCTCGATCTCGACCGTCCGGCCGTCGTCGTCGGTCTCTCTCGCGGCGACGAGCCTGTCGTCGGAAGCATAGAGGAACAGCGGCGTCCCCGTCTCGATGCCGTTCTCCGTCGCCCACTCTTTGGGCAGCGAGATCGTGTACGTCGACCCGCCGGTGAGCTGGACCTTGCGTCGGATCGGTTCGTCGGTGCCGTTCGTCGTCATGGTGTCGGGGTGGGAATCTGCATCAGTAGATCAACTCGTCGTCGTTCTCGACTGCATAGAGCGTCCGCGCGGCGACGTTGACGGCGTGGTCCCCGACGCGTTCGAGGTCGCGGATCGTCAGCAACAGCACGGAGACGTCGCCGAGCAGTTCCTCGATCGGCCGGTCGTCGCCGAACTCCCGCTCGATCAGATCGCGGACGATCAGTTCGCTGGCGCGCTCGCAGCGCTCGTCGACCTCGTCGTCGCGGGCCGCGATCTCGTGACAGGCGTCGGGATCCTCGTCGGCGTAGGCCGCCATCGCGTCCTCGACCATCGCGGCGGTCAGCGCGCCGATGCGCTGGAAGTCCACGTCGGGAACGGTCTCGCGGTCCATCTCCAGGGCGTAGCCCGCGAGGTTCGTCGCGAGGTCGGCGATCCGTTCGAGATCGGTGAGGATCTTGAACGATGCGACCACGAGCCGAAGGTCGCCGGCGACGGGCTGCTGGAGCGCGAGCAGGTCGACGCAGGCGCCCTCCAGATCGAGGTACCGGCGGTTGATCTCCGCGTCGCCCTCGACGACCTCCCGGGCGAGCGCCTCGTCGCCCGCGTCGAGCGCAGATAGCGCCTGCAGCAACCGGTCGAGCGCGGTCTCGCTCAGATCGAGGACGGCCTCGCGCAGCGCGTCGAGTTGCTCGCGGTACTCCTCGCGGGGCACCGTCAGCGCACCTCCGTTCCGTCGGTGTCGACAGTCGCGGCCGGCGCGTCGTCCGGTCGAATCTGTGACATCACCCGGAGGGAGGCGACAGTGGAGTAAGTAGGCTGCTATGAGGGGTACACCGCGGGCTATGGCGTCTCGTACCAATATATACCACTATATAAAACGCTCCGCTCGGATTCTCCGGAAACGAGTCGTCTTGACTACGTAGCTCTCGGTAGTCGGCCGGTCCCTAATATATAATATTTTAGATAGTTTTAAGCGGCGGGAACGCCGACATCCCGCCATCGTGAGCCCCGAACTACGCGCACACTCTCTCGACGCGGCCGAGCGAGCCGTTCGACGGGAGCGCCGACGGCTCGTCGACGAGCGACGGGCGTTCGAGGAGTTCACCGAGCGGGTACGCGGGTTCGACGCCGAGCGACCGCGGACGACCGGCGGTCAGACCCTCGTGTGCCGACAGTCCGGCGGTCTCGACGCGGTGCGAGACGCCTACGAGGAGACGGTGATGAGCGTTCCCCACTACCGCGACGAGTACGACGAGCCCTACGCCGTCAACGTCGCGGGCGAGCTCAGCCAGGAGCTCGCGGCGGCGCTGGGAAGCGACGGACAGTTTCACCCGCCGCTGAAGCGGAGGCTCATCGAGGCGACGGGACAGGCCATCGCGGGTCGAGAGCGCCTGATCGGGGTCGTCGACGCGGAAGCAGCGGCGCTCGAATCGGCCGAGGACGACATCGCCGCACTGACCGAGGACGTGGCGTCGCTCGGCGACCAGCCGCTGGCCTCCATGGAGTTCAACGCGCTCCGGCTCACGCGGGAGCGGCTTCGGGACGCGCGCGATCGCTGCGACGACCTCGCCGCGGACCGCCAGTCGACGTTGCAGGACCAGCGACCAACACTCCCGGTCGAGATCGACGATCTGGGCGAGTATCTCTACGCCGACTGCGAGACGGCCTACCCACTGCTGGCCGCGTTCGCGGACCTGCGCCGGCGTATCGACCGCTTGCTGCGGGAAATCGATCGGCGACTGGCGCGAGCGGGCTAACCGCCCCGCCATTCTCGGAAGGCCGACAACTACCAACAGTTACGTTGCGCTAAATGGTATCGTGCCACATGCACGACTCCAGAGACTACGCGTTCGAGGACGAGCGCCCGGACATCCACGAGAGCGCGCGGGTGAGCCGCGAGGCGACGCTGGTCGGCAACGTGACCGTCGAGGCCGATGCCAGCGTCTGGCCGGGCGTCGTCCTGCGCGGGGACGTCGAACCGGTCCGGATCGGCCGACAGGCCCACGTCGGCGACACCGCGGTGCTCCACGCGTCGAGCGTCGGCGAGAACGTGATGGTGGGCCACGGCGCCGTCTGTAACGACGCCGTCGTCGACGACGACGCGCTCGTGGGGTTCAACGCGACGCTGAACTCCGAGGTCAGCGTCGGCGAGGGCTCGATCGTCGCCTCGGGGACGGTGATCCCGCAGGGCTACTCGATCCCGGCGGACTCGTTCGCCCGGGGCGTCCCCGCCGAGGTGACGCCGCTGTCCCAGACGACGATCGACACCGACCGCATCCACGAAGAGTTCGCCTCGGGCGCCTACACCGACCTCGCCGGCCGCCACGAGGAACTGTTCGCCGCCGACCCGGAGCGGTGAGCCCGGCGCCGCCGCGGCGTCGACCCCGAGAGGGACGCCTTTTTGGCTCGCTTGCCCTGACATTCGGACGATGACACCACGAGTCGCCGTCGTCGGCGGAGGCGTCGCCGGCGCCGCCGTCGCGTACGCGCTCCGAGAGAGTCCCGTCGAAGTGACGCTGTTCGAGCGCGCCGGCCGGGTCGGCGGCCGCACCGCGACGCGACGCCGCGGGGAGACGGTGTACGACTACGGCGCGAACTACGTCACCGACGACGACGAGCGCGTCGCCGACCTGCTCGCCGAGGAGTTCTCGAACGGGCTCGTCGACACCGAGGGCCCCGTCTGGACGTTCGACGCCGACGGCGAGATCGGCGAGGGCCGCGGGAACGGCCGCAAGTGGACCTACGAGGGCGGCGTCGAGACGCTCGCCGGCCGGCTGGTCGACCGGAGCGACGCCACGGTCGAGACCGACGCGGAAGTGATCGAGCTTCGGCGTCGCGACGAGGCGTGGACCGTCGAGACGGCCGACGAGCGGACGTTCGAGCCGTTCGACGGCGTCGTCCTGACGCCGCCGGCGCCCCAGACCGGCGACCTGCTCGCGGCGGCGGGCTGGAGCCACGAGCGAGCGAACGCGCTCGTCGAGGCGCTCCGAGACGTTCCCTACCGGACGATCTGGTCGCTCGCGCTGCACTACCCCGACGAACTGGACCGGCCCTACTACGCGCTGGTCAACACCGACCGCGACCACGAGATCGGCTGGCTCTCCCGCGAGGAGTGCAAGCCCGGTCACGTCCCGGACGGCGAGTCGCTCCTGATCGTCCAGATGGCGCCCGACTGGTCGGCCGAGCGCTACGACGCCGACGGGGCGGCCGTGATCGAGGAAGCGCTGCCGATCGTCGCCGACCTGCTCGACGACGACCGACTCGCCGATCCCGAGTGGACCGATCACCAGCGCTGGGGGCTGGCGCTGCCCGACGACGGCGTCGACGCCGAACTGCTGGACGCCGTCGCCGAGGACGGGCTGTGGTTCGCGGGCGACTGGGTGGCCGGTGAAGGCCGGTCGCACGCAGCGATCAGGACGGGACTGGACGCGGGCGATCGGATTCGAGAGCGATTCGAGTAGGACTGCACAGATCCGTGGGCTGCGTTGACTCGGACAGGATATCCACAGTCGATCGATCGGCTCCCGATCCCACAACCCTCTTGCCCCGCTCCCGCATCTACCTAGCCAATGAGTCCCACGCGTACCGTCGAACTCGAGGGCCACATCATCGACTCGGGGACGATGGGTCGATGTTTCGGCCTCGTGATGGACATGGGCGGCTCCTTCGAAGTCGAGGAGTTCGAGATCGGCCGCCACGAGCACGAGAAGTCGTACTGCCGGCTCGCGGTGTCGGCCGACAGCGAACCCGATCTCCAGCAGATCGTCCACGAACTCCACCAGAACGGCGCGACGCTGTCGGACCCGTCCGACGCCGCTCTCGAACGGGCGCCCGACGACGCGGTCGTTCCCGTGGACTTCTACTCGACGACCAACCACCCGACGTACGTCCGGTACGAAAGCGAGTGGGTAGACGTCGAGAACGTCGAGATGGACTGTGCGATCGTCGTCGAAACCGAAGGGGAGGAAGCGCCCAGAGCCCACACGAAGGTGCTCAACGCCATCGAGGAAGGCGATCTCGTGGTGACCGGCGACACGGGAATCCGGGTCGAGCCGCCCGAGCGCCCCCGTGACGGCGACAGCTCCTTCGGCTTCATGCAGGGCGGCGTCTCCAGCGAGCGCCCCTCCGAGTCGCTGATCGGCGAGGTCGCGGACGCGATCGCCGAGACCAAGGCCGAGGGCGGCGACGTGCTGGCGGTCTGCGGGCCGGCGGTCGTCCACTCCGGCGGCGCCGACCACCTCGCCGAACTGGTGCGCGAGGGGTACGTCGACGCCATCTCGGCGGGCAACGGCTTCGCGGTCCACGACATCGAGCGCGACCTCTACGGCACGTCGCTCGGGATGGACGTCGAGACCTTAGAGCACCCGCGCAAGGGCCACAAGCACCACATCTACACGATCAGCGAGATCAGTCGCCAGGGCGGCATCGAGCAAGCCGTCGAGAACGGCGCGATCCAGAGCGGCGTGATGTACGAGTGCGTGACCAACGACGTGCCCTACGTGCTGGCGGGGTCGATCCGCGACGACGGCCCGCTGCCCGACACGATCACCGACTCGATCGAGGCCCAGAACGCGATCCGCGAGCAGGCCCACGACGCCGACATCGTGATCATGCTCGCGACGCTGCTGCACTCGGTGGCGGTGGGCAACTGCCTGCCCTCGACGACGAAGCTCGTCTGCGTCGATATCAACCCCTCGACGGTGACCCAGCTGATGGACCGGGGCAGCGCGCAGGCGATCGGGATGGTGTCGGACATCGGGACGTTCCTGCCGATGCTGGCCGAGCAACTCGTCGACGAGGAGTAAGCAACAGCGCGAAATCCGCCCTACAGCTCTTCCTGCGGGACGACGACAACTGGCCGATCGGCGTCGCCCAGCACCGCCCGCGCCGTCGATCCGACCGCGCTCTCGGCGCCGGGCTCGCCGCCGTGCACCCCCAGCACGATCTCGTCGGCGTCGAACTCGGCGGCCGCCGCCAGCAGTTCCACCGCGGGCGAGCCGGAGCGCTGCTCGGTCTCGACCTCCGTGACGGCGCCGAGCCGGACCGTCGCGACGTTCAGCGCCTCGCGACCGTCGCGCGCGTCGCCGGCGTCCTCGCGAGACGAAGTCGAGCGCGGGCTCGACGAGTCTCGCTCGCCGGTGTCGGCCTGAACGTGGACCACCCGGACGCCGTCGTCCGGCCCGGCCCGCTCTTGCAGGTAGTCGCAGGCCGCCGCGGTGGTGTGGACGGAATCGGTCGCGAGCAAGTAGCGCATGCCTGGAGGTTCCGCGCGAGCGACCTAAAGCCCCCGATCGGAGCGCAGACGGCCGCCGAGAGGCGATGTGTGCCGGTGGCGGGAGGTAGTTGCCGAAGCCGCCGAAGGGGACGATGGACGGTTGCTGGAGGGCAAATCATCGGCGCTGGAAAGGCCCGGAAGTCGTCCGACGTCAGCCGCGCTTTTTCCGTCCGCTACACCAATCATTATACTGCAAGCGCCCCTAGAACGGTCACACATAATGTCCGAGGGCCGGGATCACCTGTCAGTCGTGCGCCGACCGGAACAGGCATGGTAGAGGACAGCCAGATCGCGCAGTCGAAAGCGATCCAGCGCCGCACCGGGCGGACGTTCCACGTAGCGACGCGGTTCCTGCCCGAACGGGTCCGCTATCCGACGTACGTGCTGTACGCGTTCTTCCGGGTGGCCGACGAGATCGTCGACGACGCCGAGGGCGTCCCGCCCGAGGAACAGGCCGCCGAACTGGAGTCGCTCCGCGCCCAGGCGCTGGGCGAGCAGGAACCGGAGGGGCCGGTGCTCGCCGCCTTCCGCGAGATCGCCGACGAGCACGGGATCTCCGACGAGGAGATCGACACCTTCCTCGACGCGATGAAGTCGGACATCGAGACGAGCCGCTACGAGCGCTACGAGGACCTGGAGACGTACATGCGCGGCTCGGCGTCGGCCGTCGGCGTGATGATGACCGAGGTGATGGATCCGAAGCGCCCCGAGGAGGCCATCCCCCACGCGGTCGCGCTGGGCGAGGCGTTCCAGATGACGAACTTCATCCGGGACGTTCGCGAGGACGTGATCGATCGCGACAGGATCTACCTGCCCGAGGAGACGCTGCTGGACAACGGGGTCCAGCCCGAACAGATCGCGCGCCTGGAGTTCTCGCCGGGCGTCGCCGACGCCGTCCGCCACGAACTCCACCGGACAGAGCAACTGTACCAGAAGGGCGTCGCGGGCATCGAGTACCTGCCCGAGGACTGCCAGTTCCCGGTCGTGCTGTCGGCCGTGCTGTACGCCGACCACCACCGGCTGATCCGGGCCTGCGAGTACGACGTGGTCAACAACGAGCCGAGCCTCTCGACGGCGCGGAAACTGTGGCTCGCCGCCCGGACGCGCTGGCACTGGCAGTGGAACAAGGATCCCGTCGCGGTGTTCCACCGGGCGAGCGCGGTGTCGCTGCCGGAGCCGCCACACTCGGGCCGCGGCGCGGTCGACGGCGTTCCCACTCCGGACTGATTCTCCGCACGCAGTACGGCCGTCAGCCGTCCCCTCAGTCGTCGGTCGGGGTCGGGCCTCGACTCGCAGCTAACCCAGCGACGTCGAACCGATCGGCGCGAACCAGCACGGCCAACAGCGCGACCGCCAGCGCGACCGGGACGTAGTTGCCGAAGTAGAGATTGACGAGCCCCCAGAGGACGCCGAAGCTGATCAGGTCGTCGAGCACGTACTCGCAGCGGTCCAGACGCTCCGCCAGGTCGTCCTGGTCGAGCGACAGGGTGAGCACCCCGACGGCGACGATTCCCGAAAGGATCCAGCCGACGTAGTTCTGCGCCGGCACGCCGTAGTAGGCGCCCGGCGTCTCCCAGCCCCAGAAGCCCAGCGCCACCGCGCCCGGATCGAGCACGAGGTCCATCCCGACGACGACACAGAGGACGGCGAGCAGGCGCGCCGCGGCGCCGAGACGCTCTCCCGACAGCAAGGTCACAAGCAGGTAGCTGTTGAGCAGGATCGGGAAGTAAAACACGGGGAGTGCGAGAGGGACGGCGCCCAGCAGCATCGGCCCCAGATCGATCAGGTACTCGAACTCGCCGTAGAGGACGCCGGTGTAGACGCCGACGAGTTCGACGCCGTAGGTGAATCCGGCGAGGACGCCGAGGCCGACCAGCGCGCGGCGGTCGACCAGCGGCAACAGCCCGCCGATCAGCGGCAGGCGCATCACCAGCACTGCGCCGAGCAGCAACAGCGGGTTGAACGCGATCCGCTGCGGAATGGCGCCCTCGGCGGCGGCGATCAGCAGGACGACGCCGACCAGCGGGAACGTGATCGCGATCGTCACCCGGTTGTCCCGGACGAGGGC
Source organism: Natronoarchaeum rubrum (assembly GCF_024494695.1). Next base: position 251,734 of record NZ_JANHDP010000006.1, read on the forward strand.
GTCCAGCCGGCGCTCGATCGTCCGCCGGGTCGTCGGCCCCTCGCCGTCGCTCGTCGCGCCGATCTCACCGTCGCTCGCTGCGCCGACCTCCCCGTCGGTCATCGGCTGACACTCCGGTCGGTGGACACATCAACGCGGCGGTCGCGGCGTCGATCGGGAGTCATACCGCCAGCCCTCCGGTAAGCACCCACAGCCCGCCCATCGTCAGCTCGGCGCCGACGACGGTGTTGATCGCGGGAAACCACCAGTACGCACGGTCGACGTCGATCCCCAGAAGCGGGACGCCGACGGCGAGCAGCGGGTAGATCGCCAGCGCGGCGCCGAGCAGCGAGTCGATCGCGCCGAACGCCGCGGCCGCGAGCGTCCAGCAGACCGCGCAGTAGGCGAACGTCGCCGTCTCGCCCAGCCGCGTGGCGGTCGTCTCGATGCCAGCCCGCCGGTCGGGCTCGATGTCGGGGATCGCCGAGAACGTGTGCATCCCCATCGCCCAGAGCCAGCCGCCGGCGATCGCGAGTACCGGTGGTTGAGCGCCCGCCAGCGCGGCGTAGGCGGCGATGCCGGGAAGCACGTACAGCCCGTTCGAGATCGAGTCGAGCAGCGGCGTCGTCTTGAATCGCAGCGGCGGCGCGCTGTACTGCGAGCCCAGGATGACGAACCCGGCGATCCAGAGCTGTGCGGGGTCGGGCACCAGCGCGATCAGCAGGACGGCCACCAGCGCGCAGACGACCACGGCGTAGACGACGAAGGGCTCGCCGCCGAAGCGCGCCTCGGGCGCGTCGGCGTCTTTCTTGGGGTTCGCGGCGTCGATATCGGCGTCGTACACGTCGTTGATGCCGTACAGAAAGACGTTCGCCGGGACGAGGAAGTACGCGAACAGGGCGACGAGAACCGGCGACGCCAGATCGGAGAGTTCGCCGGCGCCGTACACCGCCCCGACCAGCACCGGCCCGGCGAGGTAGAGCCAGAAGCGCGGGCGCGAGAGGACGAAGAGGCGCCGGAGCTTCGCGCCGAGCGTGGCGTACTCGTCCGCGGCGTCGGTCTCGGTAGTCGGGATCATCGCTGTGGGGTCACTCGCCGTAGTCTTCGACGACCTTCGCGGCGGCGTGCTCGCCGCTGATGAGGCACATCGGGACGCCGATGCCGGGGTTGGTGTAGGAGCCGGCGAAGTACAGTCCGTCGACGGCGTCCGACCGGTGGTTCGGACGGAACAGCGCCGTCTGGGTGAGCGTGTGGGCCATCCCGAGCGCGGTGCCGTCGTAGCTGTTGTACCGGTCGGCGAAATCGGAGACGGTGAACGTCTCCTCGACGACGATCCGGTCACGCAGGTCGGTGCCGGTGTTCTCCCGGATGTCGTCGAGAACGACCTCGCGGTAGCGCTCGCGGGTCGCCTCGTCGTCGTCGAGGCCGGGCGCGATCGGGACGAGGGCAAAGAGGTTGCTGTGGCCCTCGGGCGCCTCGTCGTCGTCGGTTTTCGAGGGGACACAGAGGTAGTACGCCGGGTCGTCGGGCCACTCGGGATTCTCGAAGATCTCGTCGAAGTGCTGGTGCCAGTCGGTCGGCAACACCAGCGTGTGGTGGGCGAGTTCCGGCACGTCGCCCTCCACGCCGAGGTACAGCAGGAACGCCGAAGGAGCGAACGTCTTGTCGTCCCAGTAGTCGGCGTCGTGCTGGCGGTTCTGCGGGTGGAGCAGCTCCTGTTCGGTGTGGGCCATGTCGGCGTCGCTGACCACCAGATCGACCTCGTGGGCGCCCCGCTCGGTCTCGACGCGGAAGGCGTTCTCCCGGCCTTTGATCTCGGTGACGGCCTCGCCGGTCCGGTACTCGACGCCGAGTTCGTCGCCCAGTTCGACGATGCCGTCGACGACCGCGCCCATCCCGCCGTCGGGGTACCAGACGCCGAGATTAAAGTCGACGTGGCTCATCAGGTTGTACAGCGCTGGCGTGTTGGTCGGCGAGCCGCCGAGGAACACCAGCGTGTACTGGACGATCTGCTGGAGCTTGGGGTGCTCGAAGTAGTCCTCGACGTGGTCCTGCATCGAGCCGATCAGCGAGAGGCCGCGGGCGTTTTTGACGACGTTCTGATCGATCCAGTCGCGAGGCCGACTCCGGTCGGTGTAGACGAAATGTTCCATGCCGACCTCGTAGTTCTCGCGGGACTGGTCGAGATAGCGCTCCAGGGCCTCGCCGGCGCCGGGTTCGTAGGACTCGAACGTCTCCTTGTTGGCGTCGAGGTCGGGCAGCATGTCGACCCGATCGCCGTCTTTGAAGAAGATCCGATAGTGGGGGTCGAGCCGTTCGAGGTCGTAGTACTCCTCGGGGTGGCGATCGAAGTACCCGAAGAAGCGCTCGAAGGCGTCGGGCATCAGGTACCACGAGGGGCCCATGTCGAACCGGAACCCGTCGCGTTCGAGCGTGCTCGCGCGCCCGCCGAGCTGGTCGTTCTTCTCGATCAGGGTTACGTCCGCTCCGGCGTCGGCCAGGTAGCAGGCGCTGGACAGTCCGCCGAACCCGCCGCCGACGACGGCGACGGAGCGGCCCGACAGGGGTTGCATGAGCGAACGGTAGGGCGGACGAAAGTTAAAGCCAAGTAGTCCCGGCAGGGCGGACGGATCGCCGGCCACGGGGTCCGGATTTACGGCTGTTCGCGACGTAGGACCGGTATGGACGACGCAACGGCGGTCGTCACCGGAGCGACGCGGGGCATCGGGCGAGCGGTGGCCGAGGAGTTCGCGGCGGCGGGCGCACACGTCGTCTGCTGTTCGCGCGAGGCCGACGACGTGAGCGCGGTCGTCGAGGCGATCGAGACCGACGGCGGGACGGCGACCGGCATCCGCGCGGACGTCCGCGACGAGTACGACGTCGAGCGCCTGATGGGGACGGCCGCGCGAATCGGCGGCGAGATCGACGTCGTCGTCGCCTGCGCCGGCGTCTACCACGGCACGCCCGGCGAGACGCCGATCGACGGCGAGGCGTACTCGGCGTACGACGACCACCTCCGGACCAACGCCCGCGGGGTGTTCGCGACGCTTCGCGAGGCGGCGCCGCACCTCGCGCCGGAGGCTCGCGCGCTGGTGCCGACCGGGAGCGTCGCCCGTGACGGGACGCCGGGGATCGGCACCTACGCGGTGTCGAAGGCCGCCGCCGAGGCGATCGTCCGCGGATTCGCGGCGGATCTGGACCAGACGGTCGGCTGCGTCGATCCGGGACAGGTCGCGACGGGACTTTCGGGCGAGCACGGGCGCGATCCCGCGGACGTCGCGCCGATGTTCCGCTGGGCCGCCGTGGACGCGCCGGCCGAGGAGCTCGACGGGACGGTCGTGGGACTGCGCGAGTGGAAGACGGCGACGCGCTGACGCGAAAAAAGCGCTCGACGGCGGGTCTACATGTCGCTGCTGACGTGGATCTCGTCGTCGGTGATGTCCTCGATCATGTTCTCCTGGAGCGGGTACGCCTCCTCGTCGGCGTCCGCCCAGCCGAGTTTGGACTTGAGCGAGTCGGTCAGCCCCGGGTCCGGGTCGACGTGAGCGGTCCCGTGCTGAACCTCTACGACCTGACCGATCTCGTCGCCGCGGTCGTTCACTACCTTCTTCCCCTGGTCGTCGTCAGTGATGTCTGTTCGTGCCATAGTTGGATCCGGCGGACGCTCCGAAGAGATCGCCCGCCGCATCCGAATCGACCACGAGCGCACTCATAAACCGCTGCCGTGGTCGTTCGAAAAGTCTCCCTGAGTGAACTGATTACCGGGCGGTAGGACGACGCTGGGGGATGTCGACGGAACGTCCGCGGGCCCGCGGCGCTACAGCTCTCGGTCGCTGGCGGGATCGTCGAGATCCCAGAGCAACTCGGGGAGGAAGGCGTCGAGGTTGTCGATCACTCGGCGTTCGCTGACGTCCAGTCCGTCGCAGTGCTCGTGGGCCGAATCGCGGATGCCGACGTGGATCTCGCCGTCCTCGACCGAGACGGCGAGCGGGAACACCGAACAGCGCGCGGGCTTCCAGTCGTGCTCGTCGTGGAGCGCACAGAGCCCGTCGTCGCGCAGGAAGTAACACGCCTGGCCGTCCTCGCCGACGTGCTCGTCGCGCTCTTTGTCTTCTTTCCGGACGAAGTCCTGGCCGCGGAACTGCGTCGTCGTCTCGTCCAGCGGCGCGCGCTCGGCGAGTTCGTAGAAATCCTCCTCGTAGAGCAAGACGCCGTGCTGACAGCACCAGGTGCAGTCCTCGACGCACTCGAAGGTCAGGTCGGGGTCGAAGTCGACGACGACCTCCCGTCCGGGGTACACCTCCACGCGAGGCTGGTCCCCGCCCGCTGCGCCGTCGGCGTCGGCCTCGGATGACACGGGCATCTGTAGCGGACGGGGAGCAAAAAGGGACGCGCTCGCAGCCGCGGCGGAACGCCGCCTCCGATACCGACACTTGTTGCCAAACCCTTTGATGGACATAGTGTGTCATTCTAGGAGCCTAGTACGATTTTAAACATACCCCGGATAGGCTTATATGGGAAATCGCCGAATCTTCAGGTAGCCATGAACGGCACCGCACCCACCACGAACTGGACCGACCCCTCGACCTGTCCGTTTTGCGACGCCGCCCTCGCCGACCCCGGCGCGGGCTTCATCGACCACATCCACGACAGTCCCGACTGCGAGTCGGGCTTCGACCAGTGGCGCTCGAACGTCAGCGGCGACATGGGCGGAGAGTGGTCCGGATGAGCCTGGCTACGTCGGTTCAGGAGACCCGCACCGAATCGCTGCCCGAGGGCATCGAGTCCCCAACCGCGAAGCTAGTCTACCTCGCGCTCGACGCCAACGGCACCGCGACCGTCGACGAGCTCCGGAACACGCTCGATCTCCAGAAGCTGGTCCTGTTCGAGACGCTCGGGACGCTGGAGTCGAAAGGGCTCGTCGCCGCCGACGGGCGCTACTACCTGACGACGTAGGCGAGTCGACGACGGGTCGCGATCTGCGGATCTGCCGGCCGCCGCGGCCGGGCTGCCGTTCTCTTCGTTCGTTTTTCCGACGCGCTGTCGGCGGTGATCGTCACCGCGCTCGCCGAACTCCCGGGCGCACGCTTATGAAGCCGCTTTCAGAGGACACGCGCATAGCAGACAAAAGACCGGACGACGCCGCCGCGGCGTCCCGACGCAAAAACGAGGGCTACGAGATTATCCGGTGTTCTTCATGCCCGCCGCGATGCCCTTGACCGTCAGGCGCAGCGTCTGTTCCTCCAGATCCGTCCGGTGGGTCTGTTTGAGCAGGTGCGTCTGGAGCAGGTTCAGGGGGTCGACGTAGGGGTTGCGCCGCTCTAAGCTCTCGCGGAGCCACTCGCGGTCGATCGGGTGGTCGCGACCGGTGATCTCGACGACGTGGTCGACCGCGCGCTCGTACTCGTCGGTGACCCGCGGGAAGAACTGCTCGCGCAGGTCGTCGGTCGCCAGATCGGCGTACTCGGCGGCGATCTCCATGTCGGTGCGCCCGATCGCCATCGCGGCGTTGTCGAGCTTCGTGCGGAAGAACGGCCACTCCTCGTACATGTCCTGGAGCGTCTCGACGTCGCCGCCGTCGTCGAGGTACGCCTCGATGCCGGTCGCGAGCGCGTACCAGCCCGGCAGGATACACCGGGACTGGGTCCACGAGAACACCCACGGGATCGCGCGCAGGTCCTCGACGTTGCGCTCGCCCGAGCGCGAGGCCGGGCGCGAACCCATGTTGAGGTTCTCGATCACCGTGATCGGCGTCGCCTCCTCGAAGTACTGGACGAACCCGTCGGTTTCGAGCAGATCGCGGTACTCGTCGCGGGCGGCGTCGGCCATGGTGTCCATGACGTCGAACCACTCCTCTGGCACGTCCTCGACGGGCTGCTCCATCGAGCGCTTGCGCGACCGGAGCTGGGCGTTGAGCATCTGCTCGACGTTGCGCTCGGCGATGCGCTGGTTGCCGTACTTCTCGGCGATCGCCTCGCCCTGCTCGGTGAACTTGACCTGCCCGGTGACCGTGGAGTTGGGCAGGGAGAGCAGGGCGTCGTTCATCGGGCCGCCGCCCCGCGAGATCGAGCCGCCGCGGCCGTGGAACAGCCGCATCGTCACGTCGAAGTCGTCGCAGATCTCGGCGAGACGCCGCTGGTTCTTGTACAGCGACCAGTTGGCGGCGAGGAACCCGTTCTCCTTGTTGGAGTCGGAGTAGCCCAGCATGATCTCCTGGGTCTCGTTCCGGGCCTCGAGGGCCATCTCGTAGGCCTCGTTCTCGTAGAGCGTGCCCATGATCCGGCGGGCGCCCGACAGCGCGCTCTCGGTTTCGAGCAGCGGGACGATGTCGAGCCCGCAGTGGCCGGGCAGCTCGACCACGTCGGCCTGGTCGGCCAGGAACAGCACTTCCATGACGTGGCTGGGCTCCTCTGTCATCGAGATGGCGTACGTGTCGATCGCCTCGATGCCGAACTCCTCCTGCCAGTCGGCCAGCCGGTCGAACCGTTCGAGGACGCGCGCGGCGTCGTCGGAGACGTCGGACTGGTCTTCGAGGTCGATGACGCGCTCGTCCTGCAACACGGCGTCGGTCAGCGTCTCCATGCGCTCCTGTTCGTCCATCGACTCGTAGTCGATGCCCTCGCGGGCCAGCGCCTCCGAGACCGCCGCGGTGTGCATCTGCTGGTGGTCGCGCAGGTCCAGACTGGCGAGACTGAAGCCGAAGGTGTCGACCTTGCGGGCCAGCGGGTCGATGTGAGCTTCCGCGACCGAATCGGCGCCGTTCGCGCGCAGGCTCTGGGCGAGTACGTCGAGGTCGTCCTGCAGTTCGGCGATGTCGTCGTAGCCGCCGGGGCGGACGTCACCGACCCGGCGCAGGCGCTCGCGCATCAGCTTGAGCTTCTGGCGGTACGGCTCGTCGGGGTAGCGCTCCTCGACCTCCTCGGCGAGGCCGGGCAGGCGATCGAAGTCGGCGGCGAGCGACTTCTCGAATCGCTCGCCGACCTCGATGCGGGCGCCGTCCTGACTCAGGACGCCCGAAAGGCGCTTGAGTTCGCCGGCGTACCGGTCGAGGACGACTGCACGCTGGCGCTCCAGGGTGGTCTCGGTGACTTCCGGCGTCACGAAGGGGTTGCCGTCGCGGTCGCTGCCGGCCCACGAGCGGAACTCGAACAGCTTCGAGATATCCAGATCGTCGTCGAACTCGTCGACGAGCGCGTCCTCGAGCTCGTCGTACACTTCGCCGACGATGTCGAACAGGGTGTTTTCGAGGTACCACTGCACGTTGCGCGCCTCGTCCTCGGGCTCGGGCCGGCGGTTCCGGACCTGCGGCGTCTGCCAGAGGCTGGTGACCTCGGCGTCGATGTCGCGCTCGACCTGGCCCTGCTCCTTGCTGGTGAGCCGGCGCTCGTCGAGCGTCTCGAGGTGGTTCGACACCGAACGCAGCTTCGACTTGACGGTCTTGCGTCGCGCTTCGGTCGGGTGAGCCGTGAACGTCGGCTCGATGAGAACGTCGTCGAGGACCTGCTGAGCGTCCTCGACGTCCATCTCGGCCAGCTCCTCGGCGGCCGTCTCCAGACTGTCGTCGAGGGTCCCCTCGTGAGAGCCCGTCCGAATGGCGCGGACGCGCTCGCGCTCCTCGGCGAGGTTGATCAGCTCGAAGTACGTCGTGAACGCCCGCGCCACGATGCTCTCTCGGTCGGGCGTCAGCCCGTTGAGCTCGTCGTGGAGCGGCTGACGCGAGTCGAGCTCGCCGTCCCGGTAGTCGATCGCGGACGTTCGGAGCGTCTCGACGGTCTCGAACGCCGACCGCGAGGTCTGGTCCTCCAGCACGTCCCCGAGCAGGGCGCCGAGTTCGCGCACGTCCTGGCGGACGTCCCTGTCGTGTAATCGCATATCTCCCGAATATAACCCCTGCGGCTAAAACTCTCCGGAACGTCACCGGATGCGCCGGGTTCAACGGTCGATCGTGACGGATTTCGATCCGTGCGGGGACGCGCCGTCACGAGTAACATCCGGTTAGCGATCGGAACGGAGGCAGCCGTCATCGCGTAACGGCACCTTACGGGAGAATACGAAGACGCCGCGGTCGCACGGCCTCAGCCGCTGCTCGGGCGCGGGGCGCCGACGCCCGCTCGAAGCTCAAAACCCTTCGTCGACAGTCACGCGCCCGCCCTCGCGGACGGTGACCGTCTTGTCGTCGTACTCGAAGACGACTCGCAGGTCGCTGTCGGATCGCCGGAACAGCGCCCCGAGAGCATCCGGGTCCAGCGTCGAGTACAGCGGCGGAAGATCCGATATACGCCGGTCGTCCGCGTCCGCGACGCCTTCGAGAACTCGGAGCGCGATCTCGTCGCCGCGTCGGTCGACGTTCGTTCGGCCTGACCAGTCCATTGGCCGCGATTGTAGGGCTAGCGGCATAAATTGCGAACTCCGTTCAACGATCACCGACCGGAACCGTTCGCCGCCGGGAGTGCTCTGCGCGGGCCTACCGAACGGAGCGCCGATGGTCGCTGCGTGCTACCGGGCCCCAATTCGACCTTACGGAGCGAAATTCGACGGTGACTCGCCGGTCGGTTCTCGGCGGCGACGACGCCTCAGCTACAGGCGCTTGCGGAGCGCCGCTTCGGCGTCGTCCAGCAGTTTCTGTGCTTTTTCGAGCGCTCGCTCCGTCGTTCCGGACGCGTCGCGCCTCGCCGACTCCAGTTCGTGTCGCAACTCGTCCGCAGCGGAGCCGACCGCGTCGGCCGCACGGCTCGCGTCGCCACTTTCGGAACTGGTTTCGGTAGACATTGCGATCGTGGTGTTACGTCTGTCGACTGAAAAATCTGGTGGCGGTCGCGGCCGATCGACGGACGGTACGGCGTCGCGACGCTCAGTTGTACTCCCGCCAGCGGTGGCCACACTCCTTGCACTTGAAAAATCGCGTCGGCGGCTCGTCGGCCGAGCCGGTCTGCTTGATCGTGTACCAGGCGACGCCGTGCCCGCACTCGTCGCAGTGGACGTCGTCGCTGGTGGGCTTGCCCTCGAACTCGGCGCCTTCCTCGGTCTCGATCAGTTCGTCGCCGCTCTGGGCCTCCGTCGAGACGAACGACTCGGCGAGATCGTCGTCGCGCTCGGTCGTGGCGCCGCAGTCGTCGTTCGTACAGACCATCTCGCCGTCGACTGACTTCATCATCGAGCCGCAGGCGTCGCAAAACTGCATGTCTCCGGCTACGAGCGGCGCGAGGAAAAGCGGCCCGCTCTCGGATCGGTCCTGAAGAGATGCCGATGAGCGAGACTCATCGAACCCTGATTCGACGACCGCTCGTCAGGACGCCGATGAGCGGACTCATCGAACCCTGACTCGACGACCGCTCGTCAGGACGCCGACGCGCGGTCGGCTACAGGTCGCCCAGCCGCTCCTCCTCGGCGACCTTCGGGCAGTTGCGAACCCGGAACCGCTCCGTGTCGACCAGTTCGAGGATCTCCGTGCCCTCGTGGCCGCAGCCGACCGCCGGCGGCTCGGAGAAGAACTCGCACTGCTGGCAGAAACTCGCCTTCGAGACGACTCGCTCCTCGGTCTCGACGCCCGCCTGCTCGTCGTCGACGCCGTCGGACTCGACTTGCTCCCAGACGGCGTCGACGTCGAGGTCCGCGACCTCCTGGCTGGTGAAGACGTCGTCGAGGTCGGCGGCGTCGGCATTGTCGGCGGCGTCGCGGCGCCGCTCGACGTCGGCGGCCAGCTCGCCGAGCGGTCCCTCGCGGCCAGTGTCGCCCGGCAGCGCCGACGGTTCGCGATCGGTGTCGGCGTCAAGTCGGGGGTGACGCTCGGCATCGTCGCCTTCCTCGCCGCTGTCGGACGGGTGGTCACCGACGTCCGCGGCCAGATCGGCCAGCGGCTCCTCGGGGAGGTCGTCCGCCGGAGTGTCGCCGTCATCGTCGCGCTCCTCGTCGGTCACCGTTCACCTCCCCCGGTCCGCTTTCCTCCGTCTGCTTGCGCCCACTCGATCCCGTCGGGCACGTCGCGGTCCTCCTCGACGATCGCTTCGAGATCGGCGTCGAGGTCCGGTGCGTCGCCGCCGGTCAGCGCCGGCGCATCGCCCGTCTCCAGCACGTTCGGCTTCAGGAACCGCGATCCGGGCCGGACGTCGGTGAACTGGGTCGCGCAGTGGGGACACTCCGGCGCCGTCAGCAGCGCCACGTCGATCGATGCCTCGCAGGCGTCACACTCCGCCGTGCGGACGCCGTACTGGGACGCCGCGTGCTTGAGTTCCTCGACGCCCTCGCGGCGCGCTCGATCGGCGGCGATCCGCCGGAGTTCGCCGCGGAGTTCGATCACGGCCCGCGCGAGCGTGTCCGTTCGCTCGCGGAGCGAATCGGTCTCGTCGGTCAGGTACTGCAGAATGTCCTCGTAGTTCTCGAAGCCGGTCTCGACCTGTGTCTCGACGTCCTCGACGGCGTCGTCGAGCGCCGCCACGCGCTCGGCGGCGTCGGCCGCCCGCTGTTCGACGTCGTCGACGCGGGCGGCCAGTTCGGGGTGGTCGTGGTCCTCGGGCGCTTTCCGGTCGGTCTCGCGCTTGACCTGGATGACGCGCTTACGGACGTCCTCGATGAGCCCCGTGAACTCCTCGTCGAGGTCCGCGAGGCGCTCGTCGAGGTCGTCCTCGGAGACGCCGTCGCCTGACGGCGTCGGCTCCGTCGGACCGTCGCCGGTCGCGAGTTCGTGGTGCGCCGCGAGCAATCGGCGGGCGACCTCGTCGGCGCCCTCTCCGTCGCTCGTCGCACGCTCGTCGAGCCACTCGCGCACGTCCTCGGAGAGATCGATCGAGACCTCTCGGGTCGCCGACTCGTCGCTCGCCATTCGTACCGTTTTGGACAAGAACGATCTTAAGGGTTCGGGGCACCCGTCGTCCGTTGCCGGCGAAAATGTTCACGTTTCGTGACACATCTGTCGGGCGAGCGCGACGAACGGTCGATCAACGGATCTTGCGCACGTCGCTGATGTCGAACCCGCTGTCGGTGATGTCGGTCTCGAACTGGACGATGTTTTCGGCCTCCAGTCGCGAGAGGACGCCGCGGAACTGCTTGACGACCATCGTTCGGTCGCGCTCGCTGCCGCCGCTGGCCCACTCGAACAGCATGGCGCCGTCGGTCGCCTCCATCAGCCGGCCGAGTTGGGTGTCCGTGATGGAGTCGATCGAGACCAAAAGCAGGATCAGGCCGCCCCAGCGGTTCGAGGCCCGCTTGAGCCCCTTCAGCAGCATCGGAACGTCGTCCCACTGTACTTCCTCGGAGAGGCTGAGCAGGTCGGTGATCGAGTCGATCACGACAAGGCTGTCCGCGGCGTTGTCGTTGAGATAGTCACCCAGCGCGTCGAGCACGTCCTTGCGGTCGTGCTCGTCGCCGAGCGACGTGATGCTCCGGGTCCGCTCGGAGTACCACTCCGGGGGCACCTGGCTGAGCTGGAAGTACTCCGCCGAGAGGTCGAGAAACTCCATCGGCCCGGTGCCGGCCTCGACGAGATCCCGCTCCATCGTGTAGCGCATCTCCTCGACCAGTGCGGACTCGCTGGCGGTAAAGGAGAGGTAGCGGATGTCCTCGGGGAGCCGCGAGCGATCGTCGAGGTCGCCGTAGTAGAGGTCGAACTGCTCTGCATCCGCGCGGGCGAGCCCGTTCATCACCGCGCTCGTGTAGGCGAACTCCCGGCCGCCGGCACCGACCTCGCCGGCCAGCAGGACGACGCTGCCCGGCGGCGCGCCGCCGCCGATCATCGAGTCCAGGCGGGAGATGCCGAACGGAACGCGAGCCATACCTCGACGTGGGACCGCGGTAGGTTATCCTTTGTGGGTGAAACGGCGCCGACCTCGTCGGGTCAGACGCCGCGTCGACGCCGAAGCACGGTCGTCGTCGCTGCCGGGCTTCGGTCGGTCGTCGACGCCGAAGCTCAGTCGGTCGTCGACGCCGGAAGAGCGTGACCGTCCGAATCGTCGTCCGAGCCGTCGGCGTCGTCCGCCGCGGCGTCGTCGGCGTCCGGGAACTCGAACGCGGCGTCCTCTACGGTGGCGGTATCCTCGACCGTGACGTCCTCCAGCTGCCCGTCCCCGACATCGGCGTCCGCGGTCGCCTCGAACCGGTCCAGCGCCGTCCGCAGCCGGTCGGCCCGATCGGCGAGCCCGGAGGCGTTCTCGGCGACCTCGGACATCGTCGAAGTCTGTTCCTCGGCGGCGGCCGCGACTGTCTCGGCCTCCACCGTCGTCTGCTCGCTGACCGTCGCCGCCTCGCCGACCATCGAAACGACTTCTTCGGTCGTCGCTGCCTGCTGGCTCGTCGCCGCGCGGATCTCCTGAACGCCCTCGTTGGTCGCCTCGGCGTACTCGGCGATGCCGTCCAGCGCGTCGGCGGCGTCCCGAACCGTCGCCGCACTGTCGCGGATGTCGTCGCCCGCGGTCCGGACCTCGGTGGCGGTCGCCTCGGTCTGGTCGCGGATCGCCTCGATCCGCGCCTCGATCTCCTCGGCGGCATCCTTGGTCTCGTCGGCGAGCGATCGGACCTCGTCGGCGACGACGCCGAAGCCCTCGCGGTCGCCGGCCTCGGACTCGCGCGCGGCCTCGATGCTGGCGTTGAGCGCGACCATGTTGGTCTGGTCGGCCATCTCCGTGATCAGTTCGACGACCTCCTCGATCGCCTCCATCTGGGTCTGCAGATCGTCGATGGCGTCGACCGCCTCGCGCGATGAGTGCTCGATGGCGTCCATCTCCTCGATGGCGTCCTCCGCGGCGCCCCGGCCCTCGCGACCCGTCTCGGCCGTCCGCTCGGCGAGGTCGGCGACGTCGTCCGCGGACGCGGCGACCTGCTCGACGGACGCGGCGAGGGTCTGCATCTCCGCCGAAACGGTCCGGTACTGCTCGTGCTGGCGTTCGGCGCCCTCCGAAATTTCCTGGACCGACGCGGTGACCCGTTCGGAGGCCTCCCGAACGTCGTGGGCGCCGGCGGTCACCTGATCGCTGCGGACCGCGACGTCCTCGGCGAACCGGGCGACGCCCGCGATCGTCGTCTCCAGCTGGTCGAGCATCGCGTTGAACTCGCGGCCGACCGTCGCCATCGCCTCGCTCTCGTCGTCGGGATCGATCCGGCGAGTGAGATCTCCTTCCGCGCAGTCGGACATCACGTCGCCGTACTGGTCGGCGGTCGCTTCGAGGTGCTCGGCGAACTGCTCGGACTCGGCGCGCCGGCGATCGGCGTCGCGCCGGGCTTGCTGTGCCTCCTCGATCCTGTCGCCCAGCGAGTCACGCATGCTCGCGAAGCTGTCGTAGAGACGGCCGAACTCGTCGGATCGATGGGTCTCCAGTTCTACGTCGAGGTCGCCGTCTTCCAGTTCACCGGCGCGCTGGGCCAGATCGCGGACCGACCGGACGGTGTTGCGGCCGATGGTGAGGCCGATCGCGACGGCGCCGCCGGCCGCGACGAGCAACATCGCGAGCACGCCCCGCGAGATGTCGCTCTGGAGCGAGTACGCCGTCGCCGTCGGAACGCTGGCGGTCGTCACCCAGTCGGCCTCCGTCGTCGCGGCGTAGCCGACCGCCTGTTCCGTTCCGTCGCCGTCGGTCGCCGTGAGAAAGCCCTGCGAGTCGGATCCGGGGGTGACGTCGGCGTCGTCGAGAATCCGCGACTCGTCGAGCGAGAGCACGACCGTCCCCGACCCGTTGACGACGGTCGTCTCGCCGTCCGAGCGCCGCTGGAGCGTTTCGGTAGACATCTGCCGGACGTCGACGACCGAGACGACTGCGCGGTGCTCGTCGGTTTCGACGTTGCCGACGAACAGGAACACCGGCGACCCGTCCGCCGCGGCGCGGAACACGTTCGAGCGGGCGACCGTCGCCGTGGTGACCGTCGTGCTCTGGTCGTTGAGCGAGCGCACGCGCTCGTGACTGGCCGGGCGCAGGGAGCCGCCCTCGGCGATCAGCCCGTGACCGTACACCTCCAGAACCTCGCCGGACGTGACGTTCACGTGATAGACGCCCCTGATGCTGGCGTGCTGGTCGACGGTGGTCGCCATGCGCGCCTGGATCTCGTCCTCGTCGTCGATGCGCAGCGAGTGAGAACTCGCGAGTTTGGACTGCTGGAACTGGGTGTCTTCGAGCCACTGATCGACCTGCCGGGCGTCGCTCGCGGCTGCGGTCTCCAGCTCCTGTTGGGTGTCCTCCTGCAGGACGGTCCCGGTGTGGGCGTACACGACGCCGCCGACGGCGCCGACGAGCAGGATCACCGCGGCGAGCGCGATCCCGAACTTCGCAGCGTAGCTGTTCCGCACCGCACCGGGGAGGTGGTTTCGCACCCGTCGTTTCATCGAGTCGACGACGGCAGCATACCTTACTTATACTTTATATTTTTAGAACGTTGATAGATGTAGCGCTCCCACGAACTACGTACCGGGCTGTACCGAATCGCCGGTTCTGCCGGGCATCGAAGCCACCGGAGGGGCGTCGGCGTCGCGACGCCGTCGCCGGGTCGCCGTCGGATTGCTGCCCCGGCGTCACCGCTCGATCGTCGCGCCCGCGTTGCGGACGCCGGCGACCAGTACTCGACCGTCCACGCCGGCGGCGTCGAGCGCGTCCCGCGCTGCGTCCCGGGCGCGGTCCGCCGACGATCGGTCGGTCAGTCCGTACACCGTCGGTCCCCACGAAGACTGCCCGACGCCGGAGACGACGGGATGTTCGCCCAGTTCCTCGACGATCCGGCCGACCGGCGGGCGGAACACGCCGCCCTGCGCGTCGGTGTACCAGGCCCCGTTGAGCCGCCCGATCTCGGCGACGGCGCCGCCGAACGCCTCGCGGCGCCCGGCCGCGGCGGCGGGCAGGAGCCGCCGCGTGAGGACGGCGCTGATCTCGTCGGACAGCGTCGGATCGGCGCCCTCGACGACCGAGCGCATGCTGGCGTCCTCGTCGTCGCCGCTCCGCCCGGGGTCGGCGTCCGGCAGGACGAGCACGAACCGCCAGTCGTCGGGCAGGTCGTGGCGGGCAGTCACGGGCGGAACGGCCCACTCGCCGTCAGCCGGCCGGGCGGTCGTGAACTGGCTCGTGGGGTGGCCGCCGTCGACGACGAACCCGCCGCGCTCGAAGCCGGCGACGCCGACGCCGCTGCGGCCGCCGCGACCGAGTCCCGGCGCCGCCCCGCGCACGTCGACCTCCCGACCGTGGGCCGCCGCGACGGCGGCGTACACCGCGAGCGCGAACTGCGTGCCGCTGCCGAGGCCGACGTGGCGCGGGAACCGCTCGTGGACCGTCACCGCGGCGCCGGGAACGTCGAGCAGTTCGACCGCGCGGCGGGCGTACTCGCGGGCGAGATCGCTCTCGTCGCCCCGAGCGTCGGCGTCGTCCACGACGTCGATGCCGCCGGCCGGCCGGGCTCGCACGACGAACGACGGGCCGTCCAGTGCGACGCCGACGCCGCCGTAGAGGCGCTGGTGGGCCAGCGAGAGGTTCTGAAATCCGAAGTGGAGTCGAGCGGTCGCCTCGACTCGCGCGTCAGTCATGGGCCGACGTAGGGAGGCGCCCGAAAAGGGGGTTTCGACGGTGGCAACGAGCGAGCGTCGTCGAAGGAGCGTCAGCACAGGCCGCGGTGTGGCGCTCGATCCGGATTCGGGTACACGTTCGTGTGAAGTGACTTAAGGTGACGGAGCAGAATTTACACGACATGAGCCAGCAGGAAGAGCAACAGCGGACCGAGAAGGACCCCGACCTCCGGAGCACGGAGGTCACGGAGGGGTTCGAGAAAGCGCCCCACCGGGCGATGTTCCGCGCGATGGGCTACGACGACGAGGACCTGGCGGCGCCGATGGTCGGCGTCGCGAACCCGGCGGCGGACATCACGCCGTGTAACGTCCACCTCGACGACGTCGCCGACAGCGCCTACGAGGCGATCGACGCCGCCGACGGGATGCCGATCGAGTTCGGCACGATCACGATCTCGGACGCCATCTCGATGGGGACCGAGGGGATGAAGGCGTCGCTGACCTCCCGGGAAGTCATCGCCGACTCGGTCGAGCTCGTTGCCTTCGGCGAGCGCATGGACGGCATCGTCGCGCTGGGCGGCTGCGACAAGAACATGCCCGGAATGATGATGGCGATGATCCGCACGGATCTGCCCTCCGTGTTCCTCTACGGCGGGTCGATCATGCCCGGCGAGCACGAGGGCCGCGAGATCACCGTCCAGAACGTGTTCGAGGGCGTCGGGTCGGTCGCGCAGGGCGAGATGAGCGAGGACGAACTCGAGGAGATGGAGCACAACGCCTGCCCCGGCGCCGGCTCCTGCGGCGGGATGTTCACCGCCAACACGATGGCGTCGGTCGCCGAGGCGCTCGGCCTGGCGCCGCTGGGCGCCGCCGGCCCGCCCGCGGAACACGAGGACCGCTACGAGGTCGCCGAGCGCGCCGGCGAACTCGCCGTCGACGCGATCGAGAACGATCGCAAGCCCAGCGACATCCTCACCAAGGAGTCCTTCGAGAACGCGATCGCGCTGCAGGTCGCGATCGGCGGCTCGACCAACGCGGTGCTGCACCTGCTCGCGCTGGCCGCCGAGGCCGGCATCGACCTCTCGATCGAGGAGTTCGACGAGATCAGCCAGCGCACGCCCAAGATCGCCGACCTCCAGCCCGGCGGCACGCGCGTCATGAACGACCTCTACGAGATCGGCGGCGTCCCGGTCGTCCTCCGGCGCCTGCTCGACGCCGGCCTGCTCCACGGCGACCAGCTCACGATCACCGGCCGGACGCTCGCCGAGGAGCTCGAACACCTCGAACAGCAGGGCGCCCTGCCGGACGACGACGAGATCGAGGCCGACTTCCTCTACACCGTCGACGACCCGAAAAACGAGGAGGGCGCGATCCGTATCCTCACCGGCAATCTCGCGCCCGGCGGCTCGGTGCTGAAGATCACGGCCGACGACGACCTCCACCACGAGGGCCCCGTCCGCGTGTTCGAGGGTGAGGAAGCCGCGATGAAGTACGTCCAGGAGGGCAACATCGAGTCCGGCGACGTCATCGTCATCCGGAACGAGGGGCCCCGCGGCGGTCCCGGCATGCGCGAGATGCTCGGCGTCACCTCCGCACGAGACGGTCAGGGCCACTCCGACGACGTGGCGCTCATCACTGACGGGCGTTTCTCCGGCGCGACGCGCGGGCTCTCGATCGGTCACGTCGCCCCCGAGGCGTTCACCGGCGGCCCGATCGGCGCGCTCGAAGACGGCGACGTGATCACGATCGACGTCGCCGACCGGACGCTGGAAGTCGACCTCTCCGACGAGGAGATCGAGCGCCGCCTCGACGAGCGCGACGAGCCCGAGCCCAACTACACGACCGGCGTGATGGCGAAGTACGGCCAGACGTTCGGCTCCGCGGAGAACGGCGCCGTGACGAACCCCGGCGCCAAGCAGGACTGAGTCGGTCCAAAGCGTCCGGCGGCGACGCCGCCGGTTCACCGTGAGTGAGCGAAGTGAACGAGCGGTTTTTTGGCCCAGATTTTTGCGGTGAGTGGTGCCCGAACGAAGTGAGGGCACCCGAACCGGAAAAAGGTGGTACTGAACCCCGGCGCCAAGCAGGACTAAGAGAACCGAGAGCGTACGGCGGCGAAGCCGCCGTTTTACCGCGAGCGAACGCAGTGATCGAGGAGAGTTTTTGGCCTCTTCGCGAGCGCACCCGAGTCGGAAAAAGGTCGTAGCGTCGTCTCTAGACGATACCGGTGAACCCGGCGTCGGCGTCGCTGCCCCGAAGGTTGCGCCAGTCGGACCAGTCGTCCTCGACGCCCGAGCACCGAACCAGTCGGTCGCCGCCGCACTTGCGTACCTCGACAAGCGCGTCGAACAGGTGCTTGAGCCGCTCGACGTCACGGTCACTCGTCACGTTGGTGTGTACCGGGAACAGGCCGATCCCCTCCCGGTCGGCGACCTGCAGCGAGACGTAGTGGGCGTATCGCGCGGCCATGCTCGAATCAGCCGAGAGAAACGGCGTCGTCAGCGTGTCGTACAGGACGTTGACGGTCTGGCACCCGTCGGCCGCGAGCTTGTCGAAACACCGATCGATGCCCGTCGCCGTGCCGTTGAAGTCGACCGGCGACGAGACGTGCCAGGTGTTGGCGGCGGGGTCGGTCCGACGGCGGCCCGTCGGCGTGGCGTCGACGATGCCGACGCGCGATCGGTCCGGGCCGTCGCTGGGGCCCACGATCCGACGCGCGAACCGTCGCCCGGAGTCCTCGGTCGTTACGAGCAGCGCGGCGTCGTGGACGCCGACGGCCGCGCGAAGTAGCCGCCCGGGAAGACGGCCTAGCGTCTCGCGACTGGCCCCGGTCAACACCACGTTGCCGCCGGTCGGCAGGGCCGCGAGCACGTCGTCGACTGTCGCGATGGCGCTCACTGGCCGAACACGGGCGAAGTACCTTCCCGTATCGACTTAATTCTATTGTTGATCACCTCTGTTTAGATCCGGTAGCTATCCCGTACGAATCGGTTTGAATGCGCGTACGATCGGCGTGCTAGAATCGTACTTGACAGCTTGAGTCGCCGCTCGACGCAGGAACAACGCTTAATTCTCCGACACCCCCAGAACGCACGTCCTCGAATGCCTCCGAACGTCCTCCTCGTGCTGACGGATCAGGAGCGGTACGACCTCACGGCGCCCGACGGCCCGCCGGTCGAGACGCCGAACGTCGATCGCATCGCCGGCGAGGGGATGCGCTTCGAGCGGGCGTACACGCCGATCGGCATCTGTTCGAGCGCGCGGGCGTCGTTGCTGTCGGGACTGTACCCCCACGCCCACGGCATGCTGAACAACTGCCACGACCCCGACGCGATTCTGGAGAACTTCCCCGAGGAGATTCCGACGTTCGGCGAGGTGCTCGCCGAGAACGGCTATCGAAACAGCTACGCCGGCAAGTGGCACGTGGGGCGCGACCAGACGCCCGCCGACTTCGGGTTCGAGTATCTCGGCGGCGGCGACGGCGCCCACGCCGCCGCGGACGAGGACTTTTTCGACCACCAGCGCGACCACGGCGTCGATCCCGAATCGATCGAGCTGTCGGACGCGATCTACCATGACAACAACCCGGACAAGCCGATCTGCGCGACGGCCGAGCTGCCCGTCGAGGCGACGCGGGCGTACTACATCGCCGAGAAGACGATCGAGCGCCTGGAGCGTCTCGACGCCGACGACGAACCGTTTTTCCACCGTACCGACTTCGTCGGACCGCACCACCCCTACGTCGTTCCGGAGCCGTACGCCTCGATGTACGATCCCGACGAGATCGATCCCTGGGAGTCGTTCGCCGAGACGTTCGAGGGCAAGCCCCGCGTTCAGGAGAACTACCGCCAGTACCGCGGCGTCGACGGCCTGGAGTGGGACGAGTGGGCCGACGCCATCGCGAAGTATTTCGGCTTCGTGACGCTGATCGACGACCAGCTCGGCCGGATCCTCGCCGCCGCCGAGGACCTGGAGAACACGGTCGTCGTCAAGGCGGCCGACCACGGCGATCTCGCGGGCGGCCATCGCCTGTTCAACAAGGGGCCGATGATGTACGAGGCGGTCTACCGGATCCCGCTCGCGATCCGCTGGCCCGAGGTCGTCGAGCCGGGCTCGACCTGCGACGCGCCGGTGAGCCTGCTCGACCTGATGCCGACGTTCCTCGATCTCGCGGGCGCGTCGCCGCCAGAGCCGGTCCACGGCCGATCGATCAGGCCGCTGCTGGAGGGTCGACGCCCCGACGACTGGCCCGACGCCGTCGTCGCGCAGTACCACGGCGACGAGTTCGGGCTGTACTCCCAGCGCATGCTCCGAACTGATCGGTACAAGTACGTCTACAACGTGCCCGACGTCGACGAGCTCTACGACCTCCGCGAGGACCCACACGAGCTGGACAACCGGATCGACGATCCGCGGTACGAGCCGGTGCGGGCGGCGCTCCGGGAGCGACTGGTCGCTCGGATGGATCGTACTGAGGACCCGAACGCCGTCTGGGCGCGGCGGGCGCTGCTGGGCGGCGAGACGCCGCGCGACGATGCCGAGATCGACGCCGCGCTGAGCGACGCAAAAACGGGAGACACGTAGGGGGTGCGCCAGCGAACCCCCCGGACGCCGAGTGCGCGGCAGGTGGCGCCAGCATGAGACTCCAGCTGCCGGCCCGGCGGTGGCGCGGCCCAGCGTGCGTGACCCCGCTCGTGGGGGCGCGCCACGTGATACCCGTCTGGAGTGCAACACTTTGTTATGCGGAGCTAAGCGAGTTGACCCGTCAGTAAGTCCGATTGTACCGTCTGCGTGAACGGTCTGCGGCGCGACTGGACGCCGCGGCGGCGGCGTGACTCGGCACCACCCGGTTCGGGTCCGGAACGGACGGCTTAAACGCCGGAGGAACGTACCGACGGGCCATGAGCGAGACGCGCGCGTTCTGCCCCCGCTGCGGCGACGCCATCGACACGCCGCTAGAGGCCCGCGAGGAGCGCCGCGGCGACCCCGCGCTGTGTGATTCCTGTTACTTCGACGAGTTCGAGTTGATCGACGCGCCCGACCGCGTGCAGGTGCGGGTCTGTGCCACCTGCGGCGCGGTCCACCGCGGGAACCGCTGGGTCGACGTCGGCGCCGACGACTACACCGAGGTCGCCGTCGAGGAGGTCAGCGAGTCGCTGGCGGTCCACTTCGACGCCGAGGAGGTCGCCTGGAGCGTCGAACCCGAGCAGGTCGATCAGACGACGATTCGGATGCACTGCTTCTTCACGGGCGTCGTCAACGGCACGCCCGTCGAGGAGCAGGTGACGGTGCCGGTGAAGATCACCCGCCAGACCTGCGATCGCTGCGGTCGGATCTCGGGGGACTACTACGCCAGCATCGTCCAGTTGCGCGCCCGCGACCGGACGCCGACCGACGAGGAGGTCGAGCGTACCCGCGAGATCGCCAACGAGGTCGTCGACGAGATGGAGGCGACCGGCGACCGCAACGCGTTCGTCACCGACGCGAGCGAGGTCGACGCCGGGCTGAACCTCAAGCTCTCGACCAACAAGATCGGCATGAAGGTCGCCCGCCGGGTCGTCGAGGAGTTCGGCGGGAGCTACTCCGACTCCGAGACGCTCGTCTCGGAGGACGAGGACGGCAACGGCGTCTACCGGGTCACCTTCGCGGTGCGGCTGCCGCCCTACCGCCCGGGCGAGGTGATCGACCCCGAGGACGACGAGGGGCCGGTGCTGGTCACCAGCGCCCGCGGGAATCTCAAGGGTACGCGCCTGACCACCGGCGAGCGCTACGAGGCCTCCTACGAGGAGGGCGACGCGCCCGACGCCAAACGGTTGGGAACGATCGACGACGCCGAGGAGACCACGCTCGTCGCGGTCGAGGACGAGCGCGCAGTGCAGGTGCTCGATCCCGAGACCTACCGCGCCGAGACGATCGCACGACCGGACTATCTCGATACGGACGCCGACGCTGTCCCGGTGCTGAAGAGCCGCGCGGGGCTGCACGTGCTGCCCGAGGACGACCGAGCAGATCGCGGTGGCGAGGATGCCTGACGCGGGCGATCAACCGCTGGCCGTGGTGGTCGAGAAACCCCGCGCCGAGGTCGCGACCGAGCAGCTGCGCGGCGAGGGCGTCTACGACGACGGGCGGAAAGTCCGCGAGTACGGCGCCGAGACGGTCGCACTGCCGGTGACCGCATCGCCCGCCGAGACGGACGTGCTGGAGGTCGTCGTCCAGACCGACCCCGAACTGCGCGGGACGACGCTGCCCGACCTGCTGGCCGAGCGAGGCTGGACCGACGCCGAAATCGAGCGGGCGCCCGGCTCGTGGGCGGTGATCGGCAGCGTCGTCCTCGTCACGCTGGAAGACTGCCCCCGCGAGGCCGAACTCGGTGACGCCCTGCTGGAACTCCACGGCGAGGCCGACACCGTGCTGGCCCACGAGGGCGTCGACGGCGAGCGCCGCGAGCCCGACGGGCGCGTGATCGCGGGCGACCCGAGCACGGAGACGATCCACACCGAACACGGCACGCGCTACGCGCTGGATCTCCGGGACGTGATGTTCTCGCCGGGCAACAAGGCCGAGCGCGCGCGGATGGCCGACGTGATCGCGGGCGAGGCGGGACCGGCCGTCGGACCCGCAGACGGAACCGGTCCAGACGCCGAAACCGACCGCGACGGCCCCGAGCGCATCTTCGACATGTTCGCGGGGATCGGCTACTTCACGCTCCCGATGGCGCGGGCCGGCGCCGACGTGACCGCCGCGGAGATCAACCCCGCGGCGTACCGCTACCTGATCGAGAACGCCGTGCTCAACGACGTGCAGGACCGCGTGGAGGCGTACCGCGCGGACTGCCGGGACGTCGAAGTAAGCGACGCCGATCGGGTCGTGATGGGCTACTACGACGCCCACGAGTACCTCGATACGGCCGTCTCGGCGGTGGCGTCCGGCGGCGTTCTCCACGTCCACGAGGCGACGCCGGAGGCCGAACTGTGGGACCGCCCCATAGGGCGGATCGAGGCCGCGGCCGATCGGGCCGGGCGCGGCGTCGAGATCGAGGGGAAGCGAAAGGTCAAGAGCCACAGCGAAGGCGTCTGGCACGTCGTCGTCGACGCCAGGGTGGCGTAGAGTTTTGACGGCGGCGACGTGACAGCGAGTATGGACGACGTCACGCTCGTTCGGACGCGGATCGACCCCGGGCAGACCGAGCGGCTCCGCGAGTGGTTCGCGGAGCTGCGCGAGCGCGAGGCCGAAGTGCTGGAGACGCTCCGCCACGAGGGGGTCTACACCGAGACCGCGTTCGTCGATTCGACCGAGGACGGCGATTTTCTGTACTACTACATGGAGACGGCGGACCTCGACGAGGCGGTCGCCGCGGGGGACGCCGAGGAGTTCGACATCGACGAGGAGCACCACGAGGTGCTGGCGGAGACCCTGACGGACGAGCGCCGAGAGCTGGAGCCGATCGGCCACTTCGTCAATCCCGACCGCCCCTGAATGGCGGCGCCGACCTCGGGGGTACGTTGAGGTAGCTGGCCCCCGAACTCCGACCGTGACCGCCGACCACAGACTCGGGTTCCGCGACGCCGAGGCGTGCCCGCCGACCGAGCTTTCGGTCGAGGGCGAACTCCCCGAGTGGCTCTCGGGCGTCCTACTACGGAACGGCCCCGGGAAGTTCTCCGCCGGCGACCGGACGGTGAACCACTGGTTCGACGGATTCGCCCTGCTCCGGCGGTTCGCGATCCGCGACGGCGGCGTCGAGTTCGCGTCGCGATTCCTCCGGAGCGACGCCTACGAGCGGGCGCGGGCGACCGGCGACCTCCGGTACGCCGAGTTCGGCACCCGCCCGGACGACGGCTTGCTGGGGCGGGCTCGGCGTCTTCTCTCCGGCGAGTTGACCGACAACGCCTCGATCACCGTCACCCACCGTGATGGCGAGTTCGTCGCCGTGACCGAGCCGCCGCGAGCGTGGGCGTTCGACCCCGGGAGCCTGCGCACGCTCGATCCACGCCGATTCGACGACGGCGTCGACGCGACCGGTTCGACGGCTCATCGCCACTACGACCCGCGACGCGGGGAGACGTGGGGGCTGGCCACCCGCCAGGGCAGGAACAGCGGCTACGTCCTCCACCGCAGGGCCGACGGGAGTGACCGCCGCGAGCCGGTCGCAGCGATCGACGTCGACCGGCCGGCGTACATCCACAGCTTCGCGCTGACCGACCGGTACGCCGTCGTCACCGAACCGCCGTTCGTCACGTCGCCCCGTCGATTGGTGACCGCAGATACGTTTCTCGACGCCCACGAGTGGGAGCCGGAGCAGGGAACCCGGTTTTTCCTCTGCGATCGGGAGTCCGGCGAGATCGTCGGCCCCTATCGGGCCGAGCCGTTCTTCGTCTTCCATCACGCCAACGCGTTCGAGGACCGTGGCGAAGGCGACCTCGTCGTCGACCTGATCGCGTTCGACGACGCCGGCGCCGTCACGAAGTTCTCGATCCCGAATCTCCGCTCGGCGTCGCCCGATCTGCCGGCGGGCGAACTGCGGCGCTACCGGCTTCCGGTGGCGCCGCTGGAGGCCGACGTCGTGCCGAGCGGGGACGCCACAGACGTGCCGAGCGCAGGGTCGGCAACGCCGATCCGGGCGACGGCGTCCGAGACGCCGGTCGAGCCGACGCCGACGACGCTCCACGAGGGGCCGATGGCGTTCCCGACGATCGACTACGCGGAGCACAACGGTCGGGAGTACCGGTACGTCTACGGCGCGGGCAATCAGCGGCATCCGCCCGAAGAATTTCTGAACCGGCTCGTCAAAGTCGACGTCGAGACCGGGCGCACGCGGACCTGGTCGGAGCCCGACGTACATCCCGGCGAACCGCTGTTCGTCCCTGCGCCGGCGGAGAGACGGGACGGCGAGGACGACGGCGTCCTGCTCTCGGTCGCGCTCGACGCCGCGGCCGAACGGTCGGCGCTGCTCGTGCTCGACGCCGCCGACCTCTCGGAGCGCGCCCGGGCGCCGCTGGATCGCCCGCTTCCGTTCGGCTTCCACGGGCAGTTTTACCGGGACGGCGGCCGTCCGATCCAGTCGATGGCCTGAGCGGGCGCCGCTCCAGCTGGCCGAGCGGGTACACACCGTCGCGCGCCGTCCGGAGCGCACCAATTATGGTGGTCGGCGCGCTACGCCCGAGTATGGATCGAAATCAGATCATCGCGCTCATGTTCGTGTTCCTGATGGTGTCGTCGCTGGTCGCGATGACCGCCGCGGCGCTGTGATCGGGGTCGGCGCGCAACGGCGTCGCCCGACCTCGCGGTAGTCACCAGCGAGGCGCTCAGAGCTTCTCTAACAGTCGCCCGACCAGCCCGTCGCTCTCGCCCGTCCAGGTCTTTTTGCGGACGTCGCCGGGAAACTTCATGTACTCGGCGTCGTCGACCGCCGCCGTCTCGTGGGTCGCGACCAGCGACAGCAGGTTGCCGATCGCCTCCGCCTCGATCTTCCCGACGCCGGAGCAGCCGGTCGCCTCGTCGGTCGCAATCCAGAGCGGTTCCTCGATGCCGTACACCGGGGGCTCGTAGTGTTCGACGGCGGCGCGCTCGCGCACGGCGTCGACGCTCGCGTCCATACGGTGAGTGGGGCGCGCACGATCAAAAAGCTCGTCCGTGAGTCACACACTCATGGTGTCAACCGATAGAAAGGTATATTTAGCCGACTGTACTTCTATCTAGCATGCCCACTAGCGAAACTATGGTGACCAACGCGTCGGTCGCTATCGCGGTCGGGCTCTGGTACGCCGCCCAGAGTTACGTCAGTCCCCTCCTGCAGGTCGCGGTCCTCGCGACGATCGGTCTGGTCCTCCCCGCGATCTACCGGCGGTTGGCCGCCTCGGCTTCGGAGTATCCGACTCAGCACGGCGTCGACCCGGTCCCCGGTCACTCGCCGAGCCAGTCGAGCGACGCCGCGCCGGATCCGACGCCGGCCGACTAAACCGCGCGACGAACACTTTTCGACAGCTGTCCGCCGTCGAGCGTGGCGGCGATCCTACAATATCGCATGGCGCCGCCGTTCCGGCGGAAGACTACAGCGTCTCTTTGAGCCTACGGAGCGGCTTTTTGGGTGGCTGCGGTAGCAGAAAGTATGAAACGGAGAACGATCCTGCGAAGATCGAGCGTACTCGGCGCGGCGGCCCTCGCCGGCTGCCTGTCTGAAGCGGCCCCCGGAGAAAACGACGATCCGAACGAATCCGACCCCGACGACGCGGAGCCCGAGGCAGACGCCGAAACCGATGGCGCAGGGAACGACGACCCCCAAACCGGGAACGACGACGTGGAACACGACGACGGCAGCGAGTCTGACGGCGATGCGACGCCGGAGCTGACCGATAGCGCGATCGATATCTCCGGGGTTAGCCCGGGCCAGGAGCTCGACGACGCCGACATCGAGTTCGACCGGGACGCCGACGCCGTGATCGTCGACGGAACGATCCACGGGAGCGACACCTGTCGGACGGCTA
Organism: Natronoarchaeum rubrum; assembly: GCF_024494695.1. The sequence goes on from NZ_JANHDP010000006.1 coordinate 277,660, forward strand.
CGCTGGGCAGCGTCGACTACGACGCCGAGGCCGACGAGTTGTCGGTCGACGTCGTCACGACCCTCGTGGACGACGCCGAGAACCGGACGTGCATGCAGGCGATCGTCGAGATCGACTACACGGCACGCGCCGAGTTCGAGGGCGGCCTGCCGTCGTCGGCCACGGTGAGCCACGATGGCGACGCGTTCCTCAGTGCGAGCCACGGCTCGTCGTCGGCGTCCGACTCGTCGTCGGCGTCCGACTCGGGGTCGGCGTCTGACTCGGGGTCGGCGTCTGACTCGGGGTCGGCGTCCGACTCGGGGTCAGCGTCCGACTCGGGGTCGTCATCGTCATCGCGATCGACGTCCGGCTCGGCCTCGGGATCCGGCTCAGCCTCGACGTCGACGGACCGCTAAACGGGTCAGGCTGCCGGGAAAGCGGGCGCCGTCAACCGGTTCGCGCTCACTGATCGAGCTCGACGGTCCAGACGCGCCAGTCCCCATCTCTGGCGGCGTGAGGGCCGGCTTCGTCGTCCGCGCACCGGCGCAGTTCGACGATCGCCTCGGGCGCCCGGACGCCGGCGATCGTGGCGCCGACCGCGACGCTCGCTCTCGTCGGACCCTCCTCGATCGTCGTCGTTCCGGTGACCTCGGTCGGGACGGACTGGAGCAGGAGCGGTACGAGGAAATCGGTCAGCAGCACCGAAAAGAGCAGCGCGGCGTCGCCCGCTCCGTCCATCGGGCCATCCGGGTGCACCAGCTCGTCGGCCTCGTCGAACGCGCCGTCGGCGAACCGATCGACGAACGTCGACGCCACCGACGCCGAATCGTCGTCCATCACGAGAGCGCTCGTTCCCGATCGATCAAAACCGTTGTGCCGATCGACTGATGTCGATCAGTTCCGACATCGCATCGACCCCGATCAGCCGTCGGTGTCCCAGACGTCTGCGATCGGACTGGAGTCCCGAGAGGAACTCGACGAGCGCGAACCGCGCGAGGACGACCCGGTGCTGCCGCGGGACGACGCCGACGAGCGTCCGCCGGACGAGCCGTTGGGGCTCGACCGCCCTGACGAGCTGCCGGCGCGGTCGCGGCGCCGTCCGTCCGTCGAGTCGGCGACCCCGATCGCAGCGTCGGGATCGAACGCCGGGAGCTCCGGCTCGGACATCTCGACGAGTTGGTCGTCGAACCAGTCCGGAACGTCGTGGCTCGCGCGGTCGAACAGGTCCAGCAGGCTCGAATCCGCGAGGTAGGTCGCCCCGTAGTCGTCGGGCGCGCGGACGACCCGCCCGCAACCCTGGATCACCGTCCGCAGCGCGGTGCGGTAGTACCAGCTCCACTGGCCGTCCTCCAGACGGTGGGCGACGCGCGAGTCGCCGGTGTTGGGGTAGGGCGCCTTGCAGATCACCTGCCAGCGCGCGAGGTCGCCCTCGAGGTCGAGCGCCTCCTCCATCTTCACCGAGAGGAACACGTCGGGGCGGTCGCTGTCCTTCCACGCGTCGAGCGCGGCGTCGCGGTCCTCGCGGTCGTGGGTGCGCACGCGCTGGCCGACGCCGAAGTTCCCGAGGCGCTCCTCCAGGCGGGACTGGATGTCGTAGGAGTGGCAGTGGATCAGCCCCTTCTCGTCGTCGTGCTCGCGCATGATCCGGACGATCGTTCGGGCGACGTTCGGGATCGTCTCGTCGCGGTGCTCGTAGGTCATCTTCCCCTGCGCGACGTCGTACAGCGGGCGATGCTCGACGGGGAACGTGTGGCCCACGTCGACGAGCGCGACGTCGGCGGGGTCGAGGCCCACCTGCCGGCAGAACGCCTCCTTGTTGAGGATCGTCGCCGACAGCAGCGCGAACTTGTTCGCGCGGTCCCAGACGGTGTGTTTCAGGTATCGCTCCGGGTCCATCGGCTTGATCGTGACCGGTCCTCCTTCGCCCTGGCCGTCACCACCCTCGCGGTCGTTCTGGTCGACGAGCCACGTCGTCGAACTCTGGGGGTCGCGGTAGTCCTCGACGAACCACTTGAGCTCCGATATCAGTTCCTGCAGGCGGTCGCGCTCGGCGGCCTCGGCGGGCTCCAGATCGCCCTTCTGAAGCAGGTCGTCCTTGCGCTTCGTGCAAGTGTCGATCAGCGCGTCGGCGTAGTCGACCGCCTGATCCGGGCCGTCGAGGTCGGGCACGCGCAGGTCCTCCCACATCGGCACCGTGCGCGGGCCGAGGTGGGTCGTCGCGTACATTTCGGCCCACTCGGCGAGCCCGTGGGCCTCGTCGATCACGCAAACGTCGCGCTTGCGAAACACGTCGGAGCCGGCAGTCTGCATGAAATACGCCAGCGTCATCGCGGCGATGCGGCGATTCGAGGCGATCGCTCGATCGGAGAAGTACGGACAGCGGTGCTTGACCGAGCAGTCGTACCCCCGCTCGCGGGCGCAGGGGGCCTGGTCAACCGGGGTATCAGTTTCGCCGGGGAGGATGCAGTCGTAGTTGCTCTTGCCCCGGATGATGCTGAGGTCCTCGAGCAGGTCGTCGCCGGCGACGTCGTCGAGCTGGGAGACCTGCGGCGTCGTGTAGTAGGCGTTGGTCGCCTCGCTCGGCGCGGCGTCGTCGCCCCGGCGCGCGCAGCCGGCGATGGCGCGAGCCAGCAGGGACTTGCCGCTGCCGGTCGGGGCGCGCACCAGCACCACGTCGTTGCCGGCCTCGAACGCCTCGCGGATGTCCGCGAGGGCTTGCTGCTGGTTGCCGCGGTAGGAGGGCGCGGGAAACTCGTCGAGGATGCGGCTGGCGTCCACTACGATGTAGGGCGCGACGTACGATGGTAAAGTCTGCGACTCCGGTGCTACGTAGTTGGTTGTTCAATGGTGCGAACAATCGGGAAATCTCTGCCGCACTCTCTCGAACAGCAGCTACGACTGTGAACTCCCTGAAAGCCCCCGCCGCGCTCTCTCGAACAGCATAGAACGGTAACTTCCTGAAAGCCCCCGCCGCGCTCGACCGGTTACGACTTGCTGCGCGCTTCGCTCCCTCCGGTCGCTCCAGTGCTTACGGCGTGTCACCGGATCGAGCGCGGCGGCCCCTTTCATTCCCACCCGACCGCAACCTCGTCCTCCCCAGCCGATTCGCTCGCTCCGCTCGCTCATCCCTCGCACGGCGCTGTCTCGCCACGAGGGCTCGACAGCGCGCGCCACCGCAACCGCACGGCCCGGCGCGACTCTGGTCGCGCCGACGGGGAAGGGCAGGTTGCTGTTCCTGACGGACTGAAAGGGCGTCCTCGTGAGCGTAGCGAACGGGGGCTCGGAAGAGCGTGCTCTTCCGTCGAGCGGGCCGAGGGCTTTCGAGGTAGTCTCAGCAAGTCGTACAGACCGTTCTCAGCGTAGCAGTCGAACCGCGCACAGTCACCCGCCGTCGCCATCCCCTGCAGACCGTTCCAGCGCGGCGACGTCCTCGGCGGTCGGATAGTCCGGCAGGGCGTCGACGCAGTCGAAACAGAGGAAGTGCTCGCTGTCGTCGTCGAGTTCCAGCGTCATCCCGCCGGTCGTGCCCGGCGAGAGCGTCCAGAAGTCGCCGATCCCGCCGCCGATCCGCACCTCGGCGCCGCAGCCGTCGCAGGGGTCGGTGCTCATGGCGCGGCGTAGGGGCGCCACCCGGAAAGCGTTCACGTCCGCGACGGACGAACGGGACTACGGATTTTAGCCAGCGTCGCGTACGTACTCCCATGGAGGTCGACTGCGAGGGCTGTGCCGGTTGCTGTATCGACTGGCGCGCGCTGGTCGACGAGCCCGACGACCGCGAGCGCCGCGGGAACCGCAGACCGCTGGACGACACCTACAACCTCGTCCCGCTCCGGCGTGGAGAGGTCCGGGCGTTCCTCGAAGCTGGACTGGGCGACGCGATGACGCCGCGGCTCTGGCTGGACGACGGCGGCGTCGAGATCGACGGCCGAGAGCTCGCCGGCATCGGCGGCAGCCCCGTCTTTTTCGTCGGGCTCCGAACGGTTCCGAAACCGGTCGCACCGTTCGACGACGACCCGGAGTGGCTCCCGGCCTGCGTCTTCCTCGATCCCGAGACGCTGCAGTGCCGGATTCACGGCGACGAGCTTTACCCCCAGCAGTGTTCGAGCTACCCGGGCCACAACCTGACGCTCGACCAGGAGACCGAATGCGAGCGGGTCGAAGGTGCGTTCGGCGGCGACAGGCTGCTCGACGACGAGCCGCCCGACGACGCCGTAGCGCACAGCACTACCACCCCCGGTTCGCAGGCTCGTCAGGACGCCGACGGACTCCTGCTCGGCCCGCAAGCGCTTGGCGAAAAGCTGTTCGTTCATCCCGATCCCGCGCGACTGGCCGGGGCCGTCGACCGGATCGCCGAGGGCGAGCCGACCGCGGCGGATCGCGCGGAGTTCGTCGGCGTCGCGGCGGCGTCGAGCCCCGGCACGACGAGCGTCGACGACCGACGCTACGAAGCGGCCAGAGAGCGAGCGCTCGACGCCGACTCGTGGGTCGGCGCGGCCGCCGACGAGTGGTGCGAGCGGCGCGACGCCGACGCGGCCGATCCGTCGCTCGCCGCGGTCGTCGAGGGCGAGCGCGGCGCGCCGCCGACGCCGGGGTGGGACTAACCGGGGATCAGGACCCGCGGAGATCGCCGAGCGTCGGCGTCGACGCGTCGTTCGCGGAAACAGCGGCCGCTAGTCTGACTCGACGGATTAGTAGAAGGAGAGCGGTTCAATCGGACTTGATCTGCTCGAACGCGTCGAGCAGCTCCTCGGCGGAGTCGCCGGAGTCGTACTCGACGGTACCGCGGTACTCGGACCGCGCTCCGTCGAAGTCGGCGTCGACCTCGCTGGTCTTTTGCTCGCGACGTTCGTGTTCGTCCTCGTCATAGGCACCCATTGACATGGTAAGTACGAACACAGTAGGCCGCTGTGACTTATCAATGTAACGGTTGTTCACACTCCCGTGGAGGCGGAAACACCCGCCTATGGACGGCCGGATCGCAGCGATCGAGTACAGGTTCAGCGTAGTTGTCAGGGAGCGGAACGCAGCGCCGCCGGCGGCGCTCCGTCGCGGGGAAAACAGGTATACGGGCCGGACTCCTACGCACGGCCGTGGCGAGTCCGCTTCGTTTCCGCAAGTCGACCGAGCGCTGGACGCCCGACCGCGTCCAGCGTGAGCTCCTGTCCCCGCTGGACGACAACCTCGGGGCCGACGCCGTCGCTCCGCGGTTCGACCCCGGCGGCGGCTGGTCCGTCCGGCGGTTCGACGTCGACAACGGCGACATCGCGCTGTTTCTCTGGCGCGACGACGAGGGGTACTGGCTCGGCAACACCGAGACGCCCCAGACGCTCTGGCGTACCGACAAGTTCGGCTGGACCGAGGTTCCGTACCACGTCGCGCGCTTTTGCCAGCGCGAGCTGCTGGCGGAGCTGCTCGACGCCGAACCGTGGCTCGAACCGTACGACCACCTCACGTGGTTCTTCCTGCCGGTGTTCATGTCCAAAGACGGTCGGGAGACGACCCGGGCGTTCTTCCGGGACCACGCCGCGGGCTTCCCCGACGCCGACGGCGAGGACGCGATGGCGTTCTACGACGACTTTCTCGCGACCGGCGCGTTCGACGACGAGCGCGAAGTGATGGCCGGCAAGCTCGGAACCAGCGAGGTGTTCGACCGGGTTCGCATGACCGCGGCGATGGGCGAGTTCAACGCCGCGAAGATCCTCACCGACGCCGGCTACGGGATCACGCCCGAGATCGCGGTCGGAACCGGTCACTCGCTGGACTTCCGCGCGACGCCGACGGACGTTCCCGCGGCCGACGGTGGCGATCCCGACGGCGCCGACGCTCCGGGGACCATCGTCGAAGTGACGCGACCCCAGCCCCCGACGCGGCGCAACGCGAACACGCCGACCGCCGCGGTCCGGGAAACCGCCAACGGAAAGGCCAGCGGACAGCTGAGCGAGCACGGCGACGCCGTGCTGTTCGTCGACTGTTCGAGCTTCCGAGACGACGAATGGGCGGCCGTCCGCGGCGAGCGACCGGCGCTCCCACACCGCCCGGCAGTGGTGTTTCGCGCCCGTCCGACCGGACGGATCGAGGGGTACGCAACCGGAACCGTCCCGCTCGACCTCGACGGCAGCATCGACCTGGCCTGATCGGGCGCTTCACGGCCCGCGCAGCGGTGTCAGCGTTCGATATCCTCGATAGCCGAAACGGGAGGGGCAGCGACCGCGCCGACCGCGTCAGAACGAAACCTGATCCGGGCCGTGTGGACTACCCGGCGGCGTCGGATCGCGGTCGCTGTACCCCTTCCGGCCGATCGCGCGCTCGCTGACGGACGAGTAGATGGCGTACTCGGCGTCCTCCGGCCGCTCGTACGTCTCGGCGTCGATGCGAGCCAGAATCTCACGGATCGTCTCGGCGCCGTCGTCGAGGTCGATCCGTCGGTCGCCGTGTCGTTCGATCAGTTCGTCGGTCGTGATTGGATACTCGGTCTCGGACAGCATCTCTCGGGTGCGTCGCGTCATCATCGGATAGTGGATGATAGATAATTATAAACGTTGCCTAGTACGTCACCCATGGGTTGGGAGAGCCTTTCCTTCATTAAGGACCATTATAGAAGTCGTGTTGTCGCGTACCGCAGCATCAGTTCACGCAGAGTCGCTGCGGGATGCCGCGTAGTCTCGAACCACGTTGCGGCGCCGCCACGGCCCGCCGTCAGAACGAGTAGAGGTCGGGGATCGGCTCCATTCCGCGAGCGCGACCCAGCGCGACTTCGGCGTCCTCGGCGGTTTCCGCCGCGATGGCCCGTTCGTCGTCGGCCTGCCGTCGCGCCGCGGCGGCGTACCAGCGCGCCGCCTGCCGGTAATGGCTCGCCTTCTGCTTGGCCCGGTCGCTGGCCCGCGCGATGTTGTCGGACTCGGCGAACCGTCGGGCCGTGTCGAACCCCGTCTCCGCTTCCTGAAAGTAGTACTCGGCCTCGCCGAACGCCTCGGCGGCGACCTTCCACGACGCATCGTCGTACGCGGCGAGCGCGCTCTCGTTCTCCGAGCGGCCGTACTCGAGGTGCTCGTGGGCGGTCCGGTAGCGCTCGATCGCGCCGCGGTCGTCCTGGATCGAATCGACGGCCTCCCGGACATCATCGACGTCGGGCAGTTGCGTGGGCTCGTCGGTCCGCCAGGCGTACCGGACCGTGCCGCGGTCGTCGACGACGAACACCGACCGCTGGGCGAGGCGGCTGTGGCCGTGGAGCTCAGTTCCGAGGACGCCGTAGCGCTCCGCGACCCGCCCGTCGTCGTCGCTAACCAGCGGAAACTCCAAGCCGTTCTGACGCGCGAACTCCCGGTGGCTGAACGCGCTATCCGTCGAGACGCCGAGAATCGTCACGTCGCGCTGGAGGTTGAACAGGTCGATGTCGCGCAGCGAGCACAGCTCGTCGGTACACACCGGACTGAAGTCGGCCGGATAGAACGCGAGAACTGCGATCCGCCCGTCGGCGTGCTCGCTGAACGTCAGCTCCCGGATCTCGCCGTCGATCGCGGCCGGTGCGGTGAACTCGGGCGCCTGCGTCCCCTCGGCAATCATATCAGCTATCGTACGACTGGAGGATCATAGTTCCGACGGCGCGGGCCGTACTGCCCGGAATCGGCGTCCAAATGGTCGATTACTCTCGAAGCTGTCTTCCCACCAGAATCGACCTTTCGCGGGACGACCACCTTTTTTTGGGGCTCACTGGTCCGCCCCTCGAAAAGGTGGGGCAAAAGCCGCTCGCTGTGCTCGCGAGACTACTCCTCAAACCCCTCCTCCCACCGGAACTGGCCGTTCCGCTGGACGACCTCCCCGTCGACCTCCAACAGGGAGTCCTCGGCGACCGTAGTAATCAGATCGACGTGGACGGCGCTGTCGTTACCCGACTCCCCGTTTGGCAGGTTGGCGTCGTACGCTCGCCCAAGCGCGAGGTGGACAGTGTCGCCCATCTTCTCGTCGAACAGGATGTTGTCGGTGAACCGATCGATCCCCCGGTTCATCCCGACGCCGAGTTCGCCGAGTCGGCGAGCGCCGTCGTCGGTCTCCAGCACGTCGGCGATCACGGACTCGTTCTGGCCCGCCGCGAAGTCGACGACCTCGCCGTCCTCGAAGACCAACTGGACGTCGGCGACCCGCTTGCCCCGGATCGTCATCGGCACGTCGAAACGCACCTCGCCCTCGGTGGCGTACGGTGCCGTGAACACCTCGCCGCTGGGGAGATTATGAGAGTCGTACGCGACCGAAGCGGCGCTGTTGACCGCGGTCCGACCCTCGATCGACATCGTCAGGTCGGTGTCGTCGGTGACGAGGCGGACTTCGTCCCCGTCGTCGAAGATCCGTTTGAGTCGATCCATCTCCCCGGCTAGCGAGTCCCAGTCGCGCAGGACGGCGTCGTAGACGAAGTCCTGGTACTCCTCGTAGGCCATCCCCGCCTGCTGGGCCAGCGATCGCGTCGGGTGGACCGTCTTCACCCAGTCGGTCGCGAGACGCGCCTCGCGGATCTCCTCGGTCGCACGGGCGTGGGCGCGGCGCCGCTCGCCGGGTACGTCGGCCGTCGCACTCGTGTTGTGGCCGCCGCCCAGTGCAAGGTAGGCGTCGGCGTTCTCGAAGAGCGCGAGTTCGTGGGCAGGATCAACGTCGAACTCGCCGTCGTGGCTGCGGAGATACGCTCGCTGGACCTCGCCGGAGCTGTACGTCGCTACCAAGTTCGCGCCGCGCTCGCCCAGCAGTTCGGCCGTGGCGACCGCGAGGTCGTGAGCACCCTCGTCGACCGATAGCACGACGTTATCGCCCGACTCGATGCGTGCACTCCAGTCGACGAGTACCTCGGCGTGCTCGCGGATTCGTTCGTCCATGCTACGGAACGACGGGCGAGGTGAATAAAAAGGCGACCGAAGCTCGACGCCGTCTCAGAGAGCGGTAACCACGCCGTCGGTTACCTCGCCCAGCGGGTCCTCGATCTCGTAGCTCGGCGTCGCGACGCGGATCGTCGACTCGGCGCCGATATCGTCGAATCGCACGTGGAGTTCGTAGTTTCCTTCACCGTTGATCGGGGCGGCTTGGTACTGGTCAGACGTGTCCTGGTAGGCCCAAGCGTACGACCTGTCGTCAGTCACGGGCGTCTCACCGACGATCGTCCCGACCAGCTCCTACTCGTCTTCGACCGTATTTCGTCGCGATAGAAAAGCCAAGGGCCGGATTTGAACCGGCGGTGGGCGGCTCTGCAGGCCGCTGCGTTCGGCCGGACTCTGCCACCTTGGCGCAGTTCGTCATAGACCCGTCACCCGCTTAAGCGCTACGTTTCGGGGATGTCGCACCACTGTATTCCCGCTGCGCGGCCGCCGTGCGGCGCGGTCGCTGTGCGGTCGCTGCGCGTTCGAAATGAACGAACCCCCACGAGCGCGGTGCTCGTGAGGGTGAGTATGAGTGGCAGGCGGCGAGGCAGTGTTCCCAGAGGCTCGCGCACTCCAGTACTTGCTGCCACGTGGGTGAGCTTAACTTCCGTGTTCGGGATGGGTACGGGTGTTACCTCACCGCTGTGGCCGCCTTAACGCCGACCAGCGGAATCGAACCGCCGACGATGGTACCAACCATCGGAAAGGCAATGTTAGTGTACGTGCGATCCAGTTAACGCCTGGACTCATTCTCGAAGACGACCGGTCGTCTCGAAACTGAGCCAATGCGGTATGACTGTGTGGCGATCTTGATTAGTGCTCGCGGACTCAACGTCTCGTTGCCTCGACGCGTACATCCC
>NZ_JANHDP010000007.1 GCF_024494695.1 Natronoarchaeum rubrum
CCTTTCGAGAACTAAAACGACGAACCTCTTCGTTTAGTAATAGCTTTAGCCACGCCAAAGCAGAAACTGCTGATCAGTGGCTCAGATCGTTCGCATTTGCATGGAATCAGCTTATCTGAACACGACCCGGACAGCCGTCCAAAAGGGTTTGCGAGCACCCGAACGGTGCCGGTTCTCCGGGACGCCGAAACGGGGGCGGCGGGACGCCGAAGCAGGGGCGGCGGGACGCCGAAGCAGGGGCGGCGTCACGCAGCGGCGATCAGAGCTGGCGTCGCTCGACCTCGGCGTCGATCCCCGCGGCCGTCAGATCCTCCCGGATGCGCTCCCGGAGCGGCCCGGGAACGGCGTCACGACTGACCGGAACGGCCGTCTCGCCGTCCTCTTTGACTTTCCAGTAGAGCACGCACTCGCTGGGGTCGTAGAACTCGATGCTGTACGCGTCGCCCGCGCCCTGGTAGTGAACGCGCGCGGCGAAGTCTTCGGCGCGCCACCCCTCCCGTTCGGCGAGCGCGTCGACGTGGTCGCTCATGTCTTCCTCTGGAGTCAGCGGGCGCGTAGGCGTTACGATCGCTCGCTCCTCGCGAGCATCCGATCGGCGACGAGACTTATCACCCGTCGACTGGTACTGGTTGACATGGAACTCTCACCGAAGTCGATCGCAGCAGTCGGCGGCGGCGCGCTGGCGGCGTGGACGGCGTGGGGGCTGTACGCGAGACGGAGCGCCGACCCCGTGCCCGCGACGACCGTCAAGCGGCTCGACGGCGTCGAACTCCGCCGGTACCCGCCGATCGCGGTCGCCGAGACGACTGCCGACGACCAGATGACCGCGTTTCGGCGTCTGTACGACTACATCACGGGCGCCAACGAGACGACGACCGAGATCGAGATGACGGCGCCGGTTCGAACGGGGTCGGCGGAGATCCCGATGACCGCGCCGGTTCGATCCGTGGAGGAGGAGGGCAGCATGACGATGGGGTTCTACCTCCCGCCCGAGTACGGCGTCGAGACGCCGCCGACGCCGACCGACGACGACGTGACGGTGACCAGCGAGGCCGAGCGCGTGCTGGCGGTGCGCTCGTTCTCGTGGTACGCGACGTCGGGACGGGTCGATCGGATCGAGCGCGACCTGCTCGACGCGCTCGACGAGTACGGCGTGGAGACGGTCGGCGAGCCGTTCTTGCTGCGCTACGACGACCCCTGGACGCCGCCGTTCATGCGCCGGAACGAGGTCGCGATAGAAGTCGCCTGACGCGAAAAGGCGCTCTCGGATCGGCTACTCGTCGTGGTACTCGATCTCGATCCGGTCGCCCTCGGTGACGTTGTTGTCGGCCATGAACCCCTTCGGCACTTCGAGGACGTATTCCCCTCGACCCGGGTACTCCATGGACCCGCCGTCCTCGTTCGGGCCGGGTTTTCGAGCCTCGTGGATCTCGTTGATTCGGTTGTCGCTCCCGATGAACACGATGTCAATGCCGAATGACATATTCGGCATTATATACGTGTGCCGGCCCTCGCTGTCGTGGACGAACAGCATTCCGTGCCCTTCGTCGAGCGAGTCGTGCTCGCTCAGCCCCGTGCGACGCTCGTGGGGCGTGTCCGCGACCTCAGTTTGGACGACGGCGAGTCGCTCGCCGCTCTCGTCGCTGATCGTCACCGTCGCCTCGCCGTACTGATCGGCCCACGGCGTCGGGACGAGTCCCGCCTGAACCGCGAGCACGCCGACGAGCAGGAGGGCGGTCAGGCTGCCGATCGCCACGGTCGCGCGGGTGTCCGCCATACAGCGTATTCTGGGGGCGTTTCGACGTAAGGCTACCGACCGAGAGAGAAAGCGTTATTTCGTCGGATCGTCTGGGTGGGAACGTCGGGTTCGTAGTCTAGCTGGTTATGACGTGGCCTTTACAAGGCCGAGATCGGCGGTTCGAACCCGCCCGAACCCATCATTTTGCGACGAACGGACGTGAGGAGCAAACTACTGGACGAGTGGCGGGTTCGAACCCTGGAAGGCGCGCGCAACGTAGTGAGCACGTCTTCCTCCGGTTCGAACCCGCCCGAACTCACTGCTTCGAGATGCCCGCCGTACGCAACGACTTTGCCGCGCCGGACGCCGATATCGAGCATGACGTACGCGGACCTGCACGTCCACACGACGGCCTCGGACGGCGAGCTGACGCCTGAACGACTGCCCGAGGCCGCGCGCGAGGCCGGCGTCGCGGTCGTCGCGATCACCGACCACGACCGGCTTCATCCCGACCTCGATCGGCCGGTGACGACGTGCGACGGCGTCACCGTGATCCGGGGCATCGAGTTGCGCGTCGAGGCGCCGAGCGGGCAGCGCGTCGATCTGTTGGGCTACGGCGCCCGGGCGACCGCAGCGCTCGACGCCGAAGTCGAGCGGCTCCAACGCGATCGCATCGAGCGCGGGAGAGCGGTCGTCGAGTCGGTCGAGGACCACACCGGCGTCGAACTCGACGTCGAGATCCACGAGGGCGTCGGACGGCCCCACGTCGCGCGGGCGATCGGCGACAGCCCCGAGCTCTCCCACGACTACCAGGACGCCTTCGACGAGCTGATCGGGTCGGACTGTCCGTGCTACGTCGCTCGGTCGATCCCGTCGTTCGAGCGGGGGCGGCGAGTGCTCGACGACGCCTGCGGGCTCGTCGGGCTGGCCCACCCGCTGCGGTACGACGACTCGGAGGCGGCGCTCGACCTGACGAGCGACCTCGACGCCGTCGAGCGGAACTACCCGTACGGAGAGCCCGTCGATCCCGCCCCGGTCGAGCGGGCGATCCGCGAGCACGATCTGATCGCGACCGGCGGTAGCGACGCTCACGACGACCGACTGGGCCGAGCGGGGCTCTCGGCGGAGGAGTACCGGCCGATCGCGGCGGCCGTCGAGGGGGCGAGCGCGCCGTGACGCCGGCCGTGAGCGCGCCGCGGGCGATCGTGTGCCCCACGCGTCCGAAGCCGTAGCGTTCAAACTGTTCGGGCAGCTAGTGGGGGTATGCAGTGTCATTACTGCGACGACGACGCCACCGTCGCCGCCGAGTCCGACGGTATCAAGGTGGGCCTCTGCGAGATGCACTTTCAGGAGCGTCTCGAGGAGCTCGCGGAGTCCGACGCCTTCGACGACCTCCGGGAGCAGATCGACGTCGACCACCGGGAGTGACCGGCTCGCGTCGCTCGTAGCTGCCCTCGTGCCTTCGACTGATTCTCGGCGAATCACCGATGACGAGCGCTGACGCCCTCGTTGTGGACGTTTGACAGAACATATAGATTCTTTACGTTCGAGACAGTAGCGGTATGTATCTGATGGATCTATTGCAGATTCTGGTCATCGTCGCCCTGGTGGCCGGGACGGCCGTCGGCGCCCTTCTGCTGGCCTGCGTGGGGCGGACGCGTCTCTCGGAGACGCTCCGCTCCCCCGCCGAGCGGAGGCGCCGTTTTCGGGAAGTGCTGCCTTACCTCGGCGCCCTCGTTGCCGTACTGCTGGTTAACAAGGGGTTGTTGCAGTACAGCCTGCAGACCTCGCGGTACGTCGGCCTCAAGATCACCGGGACGATCATCGAGATCGAGGGCGAGTTCGTCGCCTGGGTACAGCAGCTGTTCCCGGCGAGTGCAGTGCTTTATTTCTCGGCCATCTACGTGTTCGGCTACGTCGTGTTGCTGGTGTTCCCGATCCTGGCGTACTTTTTCACCGACCGCCTGCGATACCTGAAGGTGCTGCTGACTGCGTACGCGATCAACTACGGCTCCGGCGTGATCTGTTATACGCTCTTTGTCGCCTACGGGCCGCGCAACTCGATCCCGCAGGACGCCGCTCCGCTCCTGTACACCGAGTTCCCGTCGGTGATGACGCTCACGTCGATGATCAACTACAGCTCGAACGTGTTCCCGTCGCTGCACACCTCCATGTCGCTGACGGCGATGCTCCTGGCGATGATGAGCCGCGAGGAGTTCCCCAAGTGGACGCCGATCGCAACGACGCTCGCGGTCAGCGTGATGATCGCGACGATGTACCTGGGCATCCACTGGCTCACCGACGTCGTCGCGGGCATCGTGCTCGGCGCCGTCGCGGTGTACGCTGCCGATCGCATCGTCGACCGCACCGAGAAGTTCCTCGTTCGGCGTCGCAACCAGTCCAAGAACTCGCCCAACTGGTCCGACTAAAACCAGCGGACCAGCGGCGCGACCACGACGGCGACCCACAGCAAGGCGCCGAGTCGCAGCGACCGTCCTTTCTCCGCGGCGCCCGCGGCCAGTAGCCCGACGGCCAGCACGACGCCGAGGCGGTGGACCAGCGTCTCGACGGGCAGTACGGCGACGCCAAGCAGCGCGTAGTCGACCGTGATCCCGAGCGCGACGCCGGTCGAGGCGACCACGAAGCTGCGGAACTCGTCGAGACCGCGCGCCGGGAGGTACGCGACCAGCGGCAGCCCGACCGGCACGAGCGGATAACACAGCGCGACGACGAGCTTCGGCGAGCCCGGGAGCAGGCGTTCGAGGTAGATGCCGGAGGCGCGGACGAACAGCAGCGCCGACAGCGTCGCCCCGAACAGCACGAGGTATCGAAGGTCGATGTCGGCCGCGACGGTGACGAGCCGCGCCCGCGAGCGCTCGACGGTTCGCGAGACGCGGTCCAGCGACACTGGCGCGCTCGACGCCAGCGCGCCGACGAGGCCGGCCGCGAGCGCCGCGGCCGCGAGCAATCCCCGGGCCTGCGCGACGCCGATGCCCGGCAGCGCGGCGAGCGGGACGGCGGCGGTCCCGAGCGCGGCGTCGGCCGTCGCGTTGCCCGCGGCGGTCGCCCCCGCTCCGGTGGCGTTCGGGAGCCGGACGGCGCCGCCGCGCAGGTCGATCTCGGTCACCCAGCCGTCCGTGTCCAGCGGGTCGGACGTGGCGTAGTACTCGCGAGTGACCGACTCGACGAACGGCTGGCCCATGAAATCGGTTTCGACGTACTGCTGGGCGCGCTCGTTGCTGTCGACGCTGTGACGCAGCCCGAACCAGTCCCAGTGCTCCTGGTGGGCCTGCATCGCCACCCAGCGCTCCTCGTCGTCGATCGGCTCGTACAGCCGGACGTGGTACCGCGAGCCCAGGTAGTCGCCGTCGTGGAACTGGCCCGATTCGGCCATCCAGTAGCCCGCGGGCGTCCCGTCCTCGCGAGCGACGTTGGCGACGTACGTGTACCGGGTCGCGCCGCGGGCGCTCTCCCACGCGATCGCCGTCCCGTTCGGCCCCGGCGGCGCGGCGGTCGGGTCCCGATCGGACTGCGCGCTCGCGGTCCGGTTCCAGTCGGCGTTGGTCCGGGCGACCAGCGCGTGGCGGACGTCGGCGGCGTCGCCGTAGACGACGACGTTGATCGACAGCGTCTTCGACGGGAACGCCCGCGTCCGACTGGTGTAGGGCCACAGCGCGGTGTCGTTGCCCGTCTCGACCAGCTGGACGTTCCGATCGGGGTGGTACTGCGCGCGGGTGTCGTCGGTGAAGGCCACCCCGCCTGCGCCGATCGCGACCACGCTCAGGACGACCGCGGCCAGCGCGATGACGACGAGCCGGTTCGAGTCCGCCACGGCGGCCGGTACGGTGACCGAGCGCATAAGGGTGTTAACCGGTTGCTACTCGGTGATTACCGGTCGGTTGCGGATCGCGCCCGGATCGGCGACGAGGCGTTCCGTCGCATCGGACACCGCGCGGCGCCGCCGCGACGTCGGCATCGCTTCCGCGTCGCGATGACGAAATTTATGCCGATGGACGGCCAAGCCGCGATCATGTCAGTATCACGATCGGAAGATGTCGCCGAGCGAGTGATCGACGAGGTGCTCGGCGCCGTCGTCGCCGACCGCCGCCTGATGGAGACGCTGCTGACGGGCGTGCTCGGGCGGGGCCACGTTCTGCTGGAGGACGTTCCGGGTACCGGGAAGACCCTGACCGCGCGGAGCCTCGCGACCGCGCTGGGCCTGGAGTTCAATCGCCTCCAGTTCACGCCGGACCTGCTGCCCGCCGACGTGACGGGCTCGTACGTGTTCGACGAGAACGCGGGTAGCTTCGAGTTCAACGAGGGGCCGATCTTCGCGAACGTCGTGCTGGCCGACGAGATCAACCGCTCGCCGCCCAAGACTCAGGCTGCACTGCTCGAAGCCATGGAGGAAGGTCAGGTCACCGTCGACGGGACGACCCACGAGCTGCCCGAGCCGTTCCTCGTGATCGCGACCCAGAACCCCGTCGAGCAGGAAGGGACGTTCGAGCTACCCGAGGCCCAGCGCGACCGCTTCATGATCAAAACCTCGATCGGGTACCCCGACGCCGCCGGCGAACGCGAACTGATCGACCGGCGGGCCGACCGCACCGCCCAGGCGCCGGCGGTTGAGTCCGTGATCGACGCGGACGCCGTGCGCGAGCTGCGCCGGATCCCCGAGCAGGTCGCCGTCGAGGACGAACTCCGGGACTACGTCGTCGCGGTCTGCCGGGAAACGCGGGCGGATCGGCGCGTCGACGTCGGCGTCTCGCCGCGCGGCGTCCAGCGGCTGTTCGAGGCCAGCCGCGCCCGCGCCGCCATCGAGGGCCGCGAGTACGTCGTTCCCGACGACGTGCTCGCGGTCGCCGAGCCCGTGCTGGCCCACCGGCTCGTGCTGACGGCCGAGACCTCGGTCCGAGAGACCTCCAGGAGAGACGTCGTCCGCGACGTGCTGGACCGAGTCGAGGTGCCGGCGATGACGGCGCCGGACGCTTCGTAGGTCGCCCCCGCGTTCTCGTAGCTCTCCCCTGCGTTCTTACAGCGGCGCGGACCCTCGCTTACGGGCGTACAGCGCCAGCGCGACGACCAGCGCGGCGCCGAAGCCGACCGCGAGCACGACCGGGCCGGCGACGGCTCGCTCGACCAGCGGCCCGAGCCGTCGGAGGCCGACCGCCAGCGCGACCGCGACGACGGTCGCGAGCGTCCCGACCGCGACGCTCCCGCCCGCCCTGACCAGCGCCGAGCGCTCGACGGCGGCGTCGGTACCCAGCTCGGCGCCCATCGTCGCTCCCATCCGGCCGACGTCCCAGACGATCGCCGCGGCGCCGACGGCGACCAGCGGCGCCACGACGCCGCTCCCGCGCAGCGCGACGACGACCGACGCCGCGAGCAAGCCGCCGGCACAGACGTACGGGCCGAGGGCGTCGCGCCGGCCGCTCGCCCTCGCGACGCCGCGGAGGCCGAGCAGTACGAGCGCGGTGCCGACGAGAACGCCGCCGACCCCGCCGAACACGGCGGACCAGCTGTTCAGCGCCGATGGATGGACGACCGCGTGTCCGACGCCCGGGAGCCGAACGAGCGCGGCCGTCGCGCCCGCGACGACCCCGACCAGCGCGACCGCGGCGACGATGCTCAGCAGGACCGTGATCCGGATCGCGTCGGCGCCGTCCTCGTCCCACGCCCACGAGATGCCGGCGCGGGCGACGAACGCCAGCGCAGCCAGCCCTACAACGACGATCGGGACGAGCCGGACGAGCGGGCTGCCGGTCACGATCGTTAGCGCCCGCCAGATCGGTGTCGCGATCGCGTACAGCAACTCGTAGCCGCCCAGCACGCCGACGATCGCGGCGATACCAGCGACCCCGAGCAGCCGGCGGCCGAGCCGCTTCGCGCCGGCCGATCGTTGCCGGAGCTGTCGGTTGATCGGCCGCCGCTCGTCCGCCGTCGTCGGCGTCGATCCGAGGGCGGCGCCGGTGGCAAGCGCGGCGACGCCGTACAGCGCCAGCACCGTACCGACGGCCGGGCTGCCGGCGTTCCAGTCGAGCACGGCCACGACGCCGGCGAGCGCGAGGATCGACCCGCCGAAGACGGGTACTAGCACCCCGAAGGACAGGAACGCGGCGAACGCCGAGACGCCGCCGCCGGCGAGCCCCTCCGACGACAGGCTCCCGCGTCCCGCCCCGACGCCGCCCAGCGCCGCCAGCCACAGCAGCGCCGCCAGCGACACCGAGACGTCCGCGGCGCCCGGGGCCTGCCCGGCGATGGGAACCAGCGCCCCGATCGCGATCGACGCGGTCACCAGCGCGACGCCGCGGGCGACCTGTCGCGTCGGCGTCCGCTCGCCCTCGAAGGCGGTCAGTCCCAGCGCGAGCAGCCCGCCGCTGAGCGCGCCCAGCGCCGGCGCCGCGGAGGTGGCCGTCAGCGCGAGCGTCGCGACGCCGACGGCGGCGACTGCAGCCGTCGCGAGCGCGACCGGCCGCGGCGTCTCGGTCGGTGACGGATCGACGCTCACAGTCCGTCACCTCCGGCCAGCGCAGCGCCGAGCGCGGACCCCAGCGGCAGGTCGCGGTCCCAATCGACGACGCCGACCCGCTCGCTCTGCAGCGAGTCGAGCCGGTCGGCCCGCTGGACGCGGCGGACGCCGACGATCGGGTCGTCGCCGTCGGTGACGTCCGGGCTGACGAGCGTCACGTCGAACCCTCGGCGCGCGAGCCCGCGACAGAGGTTCGCGGGGAACTCGTCGAGTGCCGGCGAGAACACCAGCACCGTCGCGCCGTCGGGCAGCCGGTCGAGCGCGGCGTCGGCGACGTCGGCCGGTTCGACGGACCACGCGCCGCTGTAGATCGAGGCGCGGACCGCCCCGGTCGGCTCGCCGCTCCGGAGCTCCTCCAGCCGGCCGCGAGCGCGCTGGATCGTCTCGGTGTCGGTCCCCGGTCCGATCGGCGCTTCTACCTTTCGGGTCGCCGGCAGCAGGCAGGTCGGCGCCCCGGCGTCCGCGAGGCGTTCGAGCGTCCGTTCGGCGGCGTAGGCGGTCGTCGCGGCGGCCGTCGTGGCGTCCGGTCCGGGCGCGACGTACGTCTCCGGCCGGGCGTCGACGACGATTCCGACCGTGGCGGCCCGCTCGGCGCGGTACTCGACGGTCGTCAGGTCGCCGCTGCGCGCGTAGCGACGCCAGTCGATCGACCGGATCGGGTCGCCGCGCTGGTACTCGCGGACCGACCGGAACTCGACCCCGCTGCCGCCCTCGTCTGCGGTCACCCGGCCCGCGCGATGGGAGGTCCGGCCGTCGAGCGGGACCGCCTCGACGGGGAGTTCGCAGACGATCTCCTCGGTGCCCGCGGCGTCGACCTCGCCGGTCTCGACGACAGTGCCGACGAGATTGCGGGCCCGGAGCGTCGGCGCCTCGAAGCGGTGGCCGCCGCGTCGCGTCTCGATCTCGTACTCCACGGTCGCGCGCTCGCCCGGACCGAGCGCGAGGCAGGCTCGGGGAGATCCCTCGACGACCGACAGTTCCTCGGGGACGCCGTCGACGACGCGCAGATCCGAGATCGGATCCGACCCGACGTTCTCCACGACCAGCTCCACCGAAACGCGCTCGCCGGCCTCGGTGACGACCCGGGGACACTCGCGAGCGACGGCGACCTCTACCTCGCCCATCCCGGCGACGGCGGCGTACGCGAGATACCACAGCGGAATCGTCGCGCCGACGACCAGCACGGGCGTCCGCGTCGCGATTCCGACCGCGGCGAGCCCCAGCCCGATCCAGACGGCGCCCGAGAGCCGGGGGACGTGCTCGACCGTCGAGTCGAACGCCGAACGGGCGGGGCGGTCGGAGTCGGCCGATCGACCGTCTTCGGTCCGCGTCGCTCGTCCCGACGCCGAGAGGGCGTCTCGATGCGTCCGCTCCCGGTCGACGCGCCGGGCGCTCTCGTCGGTCGATGCCGTCGTCGCGGTCTGGTGTCGTGTCATCGTCGTTTCCCCACGGATACGTCCTGAACGGTCGGTTCGCTGTCGTCGTCGGACGACCAGCGAAACGCCACCTCCGAGTTGCCGGCGTCGCTCGCAGCGGTGGCGCCGTCGCCGGAGTCGGCGTCCCCGTAGTCGGGAGCGGCGCTGACGGCGTCGGGCGAACGGTCCTCCACATCCGCGTCCGACTCGTCGTCCGTCCGATCGCCGCTCTCGTCTTCTGGCTCGACCGAGACGGATTCGCAGCGATCGAGCACCGCGCTCGCGGTTCGCCCGACGCGGCGGTCGAGCGCGCCGCTGGGATCGATCGCCCCGTGGAAGAGATCGAGCGGCGATCGGTCGACGGCCGCCGCGGCGTCCGCGAGAAACGCGGCCGCGACCTGGTCGTCGGTCCAGCCGCCGTTCCGGACCGTCGCTCGGGCGTCCGTTTCCGGCTCGGAATCGGCGTCGACCGCAGCCACCGCGGCCGCTCGGAGGCCCTCGCGGAGAGTCGCCTCGTCGGTCGTCGGGAGCGCGACGGTTCCGTCGGACGCCGCGGCCTCGGCGGCGTCGACGAGTTCCGGGCCGAGCACCGCGGTCGCGGCGTCCGGCGCCTCGCCGGGTGCGACCGGCCGAACCGGCGGCAGGCGCTCGGGGTCGGGCACCGCGGCGTCGCCCTCGGCGTCGTAGCGCTCGCGGATGGCCTCGCCGGCGCGCTCGGCACGCTGCTCGAACGCGCCGCCGGGAGTCAGCCACTCGTAGAGTACGTGGCGAGCCGGGTAGCGTACCTCGGCCTCCGGCGCCGCGAGAAACGTCGCGACGACGGCGTCGTCGGTCCACCGCCCCTCGGCGACGCGCTCGCGGGCCGCCTCGGTCGACGCGCCGGTCGCGTGCTCCTCCGCGAGCGCCGCCGCGGTCCGCAGCTCCTTCCAGACGGCGTCCTGCGCCTTGGACGAGACGCCTTCGTCCTGCAGATGCGCCGCGCGGTCGACGCCGTCGCGGAGCGCGGCGCCCACCTGCGCGTCCTCGTCCGCGCCGCCGCGCTCGGGCGGCGCGTCCACCAGCGGCCCGACCCCGGCGTCGGCGCCGAGCCCGCCCGAGAGCAGCCCGTGGCCGACCAGCGCGACGACGACCAGCGCGAGCAGCGATCCGAAGACGCCGACCAGCGCGCGGGCGACCTGGGGGTCGGTCGCCAGCAGCGACCGATCGAGCGCCAGCGGGACTGCGACGAGCGCCGCGAAGCAGCCGCCGACCGCCACGGCGGCCGCTCGCCGGGAGATCGACGGGAGCCGCGGCACGGAAAGCCCCCACCTCATGACTCGTCGTCCTCCTCCGATCGGATTCGGTCGAGCGCGTCGTAGGCTGCCTGCACCCGGTCGTCGCTCTCGGACCGGCCGCCGTACTCGACGTCGCGGAACGCCCCCGTCAGCCGGTCGACGGCGTCGTCGGGGTAGCCGGCGTCGATCGCCCGTCGCGCGATCTGGCCGGGCGTCCGGGTTTCACGGCGCGCGACGCCGAGCCGGTCGACCAGCCGGTGCCACGCGCGACGAACGGTCGGCGTCGGCGCCGAGTCGTCCTCCGCTTCGATGGCTGGTTCGTCGGGGATCGTCCGGGCCGTCTCGTCTCGGTCGGCGGGCTCACCGTCGTCATCGTCGCCGTCGATCGATCGCGATCCGCGATCCAGGCTCGGGAGCAGCGACAGCGCCGACAACCCGCTCAGCGACGGCAGGCTCGGCAGCGCGAACCGCGGCAGGCGCAGCGCCCCGGTGAACTGGGACAGCCAGCCGACGCCGCCGCCGAGCCGGCCGAACAGCGACGCGACGGCGCCGGCCGTGCGCCCGATCGCCGCGGGGATCCCGGTGACGGCCGCGCCGACCCCGGATAGTACCCCGCTCGGCCAGAGCCCGTCGAGCGAGAGCTTGCTGCCGATCCTCAGCCGGTGCTGGCGCCGGGTCTGCAGATCGAACGCTCGGAGATACATAATGACGATCCCGATCAGGAGGCTCAGAGCGCCCAGCACGCTCCACGCGAGCCCGAACACGAGCCCGTCGAGCTCGCTCGATGCACTCTCGCCGCGAACCTCGGTCCCGATGGTCGCCGAATCGGCGGCCGGCAGCCGGAACCGCGTTTTCCCGTCGTCAGTCGTTCCCACCCGCTCGCCGTCGACCGTCACGGGCGCGTTCCGAACCGGGACGCCGTCCATATCCACCCGCGCCGTCGCGGGACCGAGCGGAAGCTTCGGCACGAACCACGCGCCCTCGACGGCCAGCCCCACGTCGTCAGTGTCGATCGATGCCGCGCCCTCGGCTGCGCCGCGGCGAACGTCAACTGTGGCGTCGTCGGCTGGTAGCGGGACCTTCGCGACGCCGTTGTCACCGGTCTCGGCGACCTGTTCGCCGTCGACTGTCACGCTCGCCCCCGGAAGCGACTCGTCGTCGATCGTCGCCGCGATCGTCAGCGTTCCCGCCTCGGCGTCGACGCCGCGCCGCGTCACGTCGACGTCGGTCGACAGCGCGACGCGCTCGCTCTCGGTCCAGCCGCTGGCCGACGCCGACACGTTCACCGACGATTCGTACGGGGCAAACACCTCGAGAGCGCCGGTATCGCCGGTCGAACCGACTTGGTCTCCGTCGACGGTTATCGCCGCGTCAGATACGGGATCGCCGTCGGATCGCACCGTAACGCGCATCTCCTGGCCCGGTGTCGTGCCGGCCACGCTGATCTCGCGGGACGCCGGATCGTCATCCTCGCCGCTACCGTCGCCAGCCCCGTCGTCGGCCGGGTCCTCGGCCCGTTCGTCGGTGCCGATGCCCGCGGTGTCTGCGTCGTCGACCTGATCGACCGCTGGGAGAAAGCCGGCGACGAGCACCAGCCCGAGGATACAACACGCCACGACCGCCGCGCGGGTCAAGTCCGGCCCGACGCGCCCGTCGGACGACGACTCGTCCGTCATGGGTCGACCGCCGAGCGTTCGACGAGCCGTTCGACGCGCTGTCCGACCGGCGGGTGGGTGCCCGCCGTGCTGCCCGGCGCCGACGACCGGTCGGCGAGCCAGTCGTCGATCCGCCGGGCTCGCGCGGCCGTCGCCGGGCCGCCGCTGTCCGACTCGGCGTCGGCGGCGTCACGCTCGGGCTCGCCGTCCGCTTCCGGCGCGGCGTCGGCGTCCGGACCGTCCGCGGTCTCCGCCGGCCCGCGTTCGACGTCCCGGACGCCGCCGAAGGGGACGAAACACAGCGCGCGCAGCCCCTCGGCCGAGCGCCGGAGATCCTCGTCGGGCTGGGGCGGCTCGTACTCGTACAGCGTCGTCAGCGCGCTCGCCAGCGCGAGCGGCCGGCCGGTGATCGCCGCGGCGGCGTCGTCGGCCGCGAACTCCCGCTGTCGGGACAGCGTCTCGTTGGCCACCCGGGCCAGCGGCGGGAACAGCCAGAGGATCGGCGCGACGAACAGGTAGGAGACGATCACGACCGGGAGGAGCCAGTCGAGCGCGAGACTCGCGCGGCGGCTCATCCCCTCGCGATCGAACCACTGCGCGCGCCGGAGCAGGCTGGTCGCCCGGTACGCCCGCTCGGCGATCGCGATGAAGAGGCTCGCGAGCGTCATCAGCGTCACGTCGCGATTCTTGATATGGGCGATCTCGTGGGCCAGCACGGCGTCTAACTCGTCGGCGTCGAGCGCGGCGAGCAGCGGGCGCGTGACGACGATCGTCGCGTTTCCGGCCCGCCCCACCGTGAAGCAGTTGGGATGTTCGGCGTCGACGACGGCGATCGACGGCGCCGACACGTCGGCCTGGGCGGCCAGCCGCGTCACGGCGGCGTGGAGATCGGGCGCGTCCTCGGGCGAGGCGGTTCCTTCCCAGACGTCCGAGAGCAGTCGTGTGTAGCCGTACCAGGCCTGCGCGACGAGAAACGCCGCGGTCAGGGCGACCAGCGCGAGCGGCGACACCGCGAGATCGAGGAAGTCGATCGAGGGCGACTCGCCGAGCAGCACGAGAAGCGCTCCCGCGACGACGCCGGGGATCACCGTGCCGTACGCCCAGACGAGCGCGGCGACGAACAGCCCGTTGAGCGCCACCAGCAGCGCGAGGACGCCCACGATTCGCAGTCGAAACGAACGGCGTCCGTTGGAGGTCACTGTGCTGACATTCTTGCCCCTGAAGTATAAAATTTCTTTTCGGCCAGTAAATCCCGTAACTGCGACTGCGGCGCAGCGAAGCGGTGATCACAGCCGCGCGCAGCCCGGTCCTGCCGGAGATCCGGAGCTGCTCGAAGGCCGCAATCCCGATTGCTCACGGGCATTGCCACGTTGCTCGTGACGCCGTGGGCGTCACTCGAAGGCGGCGATGCCCGTGAGATCCTCCCCGAGGATCAGCGAGTGGATGTCGTGTGTGCCCTCGTAGGTGTAGACGGTCTCCATGTTCGCGCGGTGGCGCATCGGCGGGTAGTCCGTCGTGATGCCGTTGCCGCCGAGCATCTCGCGGGCGACGCCGGCCTGCTCGCGGGCCATCCTGACGTTGTTGCGCTTGGCCATCGAGACCTGCTGGGGGCGCAGCTCGTCGCGTTCTTTCAGGTCGGCGAGGCGGTGGGCCAGTAGCTGCGCCGTGGTGATCCGGGTCGCCATCTCG
This sequence comes from Natronoarchaeum rubrum, assembly GCF_024494695.1. The sequence goes on from NZ_JANHDP010000007.1 coordinate 14,301, forward strand.
GCGAGCTTCTCCTGTTGCAGCTGGAAGCCGCCGATCGGCTTGCCGAACTGCTCGCGGTCGGTGGCGTACTCGCGAGCCGCCTCGAAGCAGTCGCGCGCGGCGCCGACCGCGCCCCAGGCGATGCCGTACCGGGCCTGCGTGAGACACGACAGCGGGCCCTTCATCCCCGAGACGCCCGGCAGGACGTTCGCCGCGGGGACGAAGGCGTCGTCGAGCGCGACCTCGCCGGTCGCCGAGGCGCGCATCGAGAGCTTGCCGTCGATCTCGTTTGTGCGCACGCCCTCGCGCTCGGTCTCGACGAGGAAGCCGCGGATCGGCCGGTCGGGATCCGAGACGTCGCGGGCCCAGACCAGCGCGAGGTCGGCGATCGGCGCGTTCGTGATCCAGGTCTTGGCGCCGTTCAGGACGTAGCCGTCCGCGTCGTGCGCGCCGCGCCCGGCCGAGCCGTCGGCGCGCTCGGCGGTCGTCTCCATGCTCGCCGGGTCGGAGCCGTGCTCGGGCTCGGTCAGTCCGAAACAGCCCACGGCGTCGCCCGACCCGAGGTCGGGCAGCCAGCGCTCCTTCTGGTCTTCGGAGCCAAAGGCTCGAATCGGATACATCACCAGCGCGCCCTGAACGCTCGCCATCGACCGGATCCCCGAGTCGCCGGCCTCCAGCTCTTGCATCAGCAGCCCGTAGGCCGTCTCGCTGACGTTCGGCGAGCCGTACCCCTCCAGGTTCGGTGCGTAAAAGCCCAGATCGCCCATCTCGCCGATCAGCTCCTCGGGGAACGTTCCGTTCTCGAAGTGATCGCCGATGTCGGGCTTCACGCGGTCGGCGACGAACTCGCGGGCGGTATCGCGGATCATCCGCTCTTCCTCGTCGAGATCGGCCTCCAGCCCCACGTAGTCGAGCATACCGGATAATGGGAGAGCAGCGTGAAAAATACGACCGCTGAGCGCTCACCCCAGTCGCGGGTCTTCGAGCATCACCGCCATCTGCTGCTCGGCGACGTACTCGTCGTCGATCTTGAAGTGCGCTCGGCGGATGGCTTCGGTCTCCCAGCGGTGATCCTCCAGGAATCGTACGGCGTCCTGATTCGTCGCGGGCAGACTCTGGTAGACCTTCTCGTAGCCGTTCGAGGCCGCCCAGTCGAGGCCCCGCTCCATCAGGTGGCTACCGATGCCGTGACCCCGGTACTCCTCGAGGACGCCCATCGTCAGCTCGGCGGTGTGGCGCAGCTTCGCGAAGTTTGGCGAATCGAGGTGGACCCAGCCCACCACATCATCGTCGACCGTCGCGACGAAGAACATCCGCGACTCGACGTCGTTGTGCCGGAACACGACCTCCTCGTGGTCGAGCAGATCCATCACGGACTCGGCGGTCAGGTACGCGCCCTCCTCGGAGACCGTCCGCATGACGCGGATGAGTCCCTGAAGATCGCCCTGCTTCGCCGGACGGACGGTAAACTCGACGCCGTCGGCCTCGTGGGTCGTCGGCTCGCCGACGTCGATCGCGATCCGGTAGATGCCCTCGCGCTCGTCGAGGAACCCCTCGTCGATCAGATCCGACAGCTCCAGCTCGATCCGGTCGGCGTCCATCGCGAACGCGTCGTCCAGTTCGCCGCGCTCGACGACGCCGTTGCGCTCGACGTACTCGTAGATTTGCTTGCGGTCCTCGGTCTCGAACTCGGGTCGTTGCTGGACCTGCATCGCGTGCGAAGCTACTCCGGCGGCTCACTTAGCCATTGTATCTTGGTAACGAACAACACGTTCTGAGCGGACGGAACCGCGATCGGTCGTCGAACGTCGTCGCAAAAAACTGAGAGCGGTCAGTCTGCGCCGGCGGCGTCTGCCGAGTCGGCGTCGAGTTCAGCGTCGTCCTCCGCGACGCCGGAAGCGTCCGCGGACTCCCGAACGTCCTCGACGAACGCGAGCCAGTTCTCGAAGACGGTCTTGGCCTCGCAGGCGTTCGCGTAGTTCTCCTCGGTGATGCCGTCGAGCACGCGCTGGATGCGCTCGTCGGGCAGGTCCTTGCCGAGCGTCACGTCGCGGGCGGTCTCGGTGTCGTACTCGGGGTGGAACTGGACGCCGAACACGCGGTCCTTGCGGAACGCGTGGATCGAGTAGTCGTTCTCGGCGAGCACGTCGGCGCCGGGCGGGACCGCGGCGACCTCGTCGGAGTGGGTCGTGAAGGCGGTGAATCGCTCGTCGACTCCCTCGAACAGTCGGGAGTCGCCGCCGTGTTCGATCTCCCGGTAGCCGATCTCGTACTCGCCCATCGCCGCGACCTCGCCGCCCAGCGCGTGGGCCAGCAGCTGGTGGCCCCAACAGACGCCCAGACAGGGGAGGCCGGCGTCGACGGCCTCGCGAACCCACGCCGCGGTGGGTTCGATCCACTGTTCGTCCCAGTACACCGACGACCGGGAACCTGTGACGACGACGCCGTCGAAGCCCTCGACCGATTCGGGGAGTTCGGGCGCGTTGGCGTCGAACTCCGCCAGGTCGGCGTCGAGCTCCCGCCGGAAGTTTCGGGGGGTGTTGGCGTCGTCGTGGGCTGCGTTGAGCACGGCGATGCGCGGTCGACTCATCGGTATGTCGAGCAAGCGCCCCGCAGACAAAAGGGGTTTCGCCGCCCGCGAATGGTGCCACCACCTGTGACCGGCGCGTTCGGTGCGACCCGTTCGGCGCGGTCCGACCGGCGAAGCGGCGGTTAGATGTCGACCGGATCGTCGGCGTCGGGACGCCGCTGCGCCGGCGGGGACCCGAGGAGTGGCTGTGACCGACCGCTGACTGCCGGCCGCCCCGACGCGCTGCCGCCGCCGGCGCGACGCCGACGACCGACCTACAGGTCGACGTCGCCGTGCTCCTCTAGAAAGCCCAGCAGCCGGTCGTTGACCGCCGCGGAGTACTCGATTCCGACGAGGTGGCCCGCGTCGGGCGCCATCTCCAGTTCGGCGTTGGGAAGCCCCTCGGCGAGCGTCTCGGCGTTCGACGGCGGAACGACCCGGTCCTCGCCGCCGTGGAGGACCAGCGTCGGCAGCGTGAGCTCGTACAGCGGGGCCTCGAACTCGTAGCTCGCGAACGCCTCCTCCTGGGCTTCCCAGGCCTCGCGTTCGGCGTCGTCCTCGGCACGCCACGCGGCGATCCGGTCGAGCGCCTCCGGGTGGGCATCCCGGAAGTCGGCAGAAAGAGCCGGTTCCAGCGACGACCGGAGCGCCGCCTCGTCGTCCGGCGGCGCGAACATCGCTTCCCTGGGATCGGCCGGCAGGTCGGCGTCCGGCCCGCCGGCGCTCGCGCCGAGCAGCGTCAGCGTCTTCGCGCGGCCGTAGCGCCGGGCGTGCTCCAGCGCGACCATCCCGCCCAGCCCGGCGCCCACGAGATGCACGGTTCGAACGTCGCACTCCGACAGCACCGCCTCCAGATCGGCGGCGAGCTGCGGGACGGTGTAGGGCCCCGCAGTGGCGTCCGACCGGCCGGTTCCGCGCAGATCCGAGACGACCGTCTCGAACGGGCCGGCCAGCGCGTCGTACTGCCAGCCCCACAGCCAGGCGCCGTAGCCCAGATCCTCGACGAACGCGACGGTCTCGCCGTCGCCGTCGGACTCGTAGTACAGCGATACCCCCTCGCGCTCGATCGTCGGCATGGAACGGAATCGGTCGCGCGACGGTTAGTAACGTTCGGTCTGCGAGTTTCCCGCCGGACCCCGCGGGCGAACGGTTAAGTGCGAAAATCGGCTAACTTTTAGTACGAACCATGCCACCGCTCGCGGATCTCCCGCTCTGGGCCTACGGCTACGCGGCGGCGTTCGTCCTCGTCCACGGCGTGGTACTGTACTACCTCTACCGGTCGACCGCGTCGACGCCGAGCGACGACGCCGACGATCACGAGGCCGAAGCGGCGACCGTCGTCTGCGAGCACTGCGGGACCGAGAACGACCACGAGTACCGCTACTGCCGGAACTGCGTGCAGGAACTCTCCGACGCCGGCGGTCGTGGCGCCGCCGACGGCCAGCCCGCCTCGCCGGGGATGCTCTGAACGACCGACCCCGGTGGCTCCGACGTTTTTACCCGTTAGTGGCACCAAGCTTCGACGACAATGGCTGACAGGGATCCGGACGACCGGAGCGAGCGCGACAGCTGGGCTGACGGCGACGGCAGCGACTGGGATGACGGCGAGGATGCCTGGCGCGACGACCCGTCCTCGGACGGCGGGCGTCCGGAACCGACCGGCGCACCGGACGGGGCCACCGGCGGTACGCTGACGCTCAAAGGGTTGGTGTCGACGACTGCCATTTCGGCCGGAGTGTTGCTGCTCGGCGTCGTCGTCGGAATGATCGGACTGATTCTCTCGATGTCGGTGCTGACGGCCGGGTTCGGGATGCGCTTCGGCGCCGACCAGAACACGACGGTGCTCATCGTCCTGCAGCTCGTGTTGCTACAGGGGATCGGCTTCGGCGTCGCCTCGATGGCGTATCTCCGGTACAGGGATCTCGGCTTCGACTACCTCCGCGCGCGGACGCCGACACTGAACGACGTCAAGTGGGTGGTCGGGATCTTCGTCGCCTCGTTCGCGATACTGATCGTGGGGAGCCAGATCCTCTCGATGCTCGGCCTCAGCGGCGAGGGGCACTCGATCGCCGACACGGCCTCGGGGAACCCCGACATCCTGCTCGCGCTGATCCCCCTGTCCTTTCTCCTGATCGGTCCCGGCGAGGAGCTGCTGTTCCGCGGCGTCATCCAGAACGCGTTCGTCGACCGCGTCGGCGTGCGGGGTGGCATCGCAGCGTCCAGCGCTTTCTTCGTCCTGATCCACCTGCCCAACTACAGCGGCCTCGAAGGGCTGCCGACGCTGAGCGTGCTGTTCGCCATCAGCGTGACGTGGGGGTACGCCTACGAGCGCACGGACAGCCTGTTCGTGCCGGCGATGGCCCACGGTGCGTACAACGCCCTGCAGTTCGGGCTCCTGTACATCACGCTGAAGTACGCCCCGGAGGCGCCCTCGATGCTGCTTTGGTGAATCCACCGCCCCCCTCGTCGTCTCAGAAGATCCCGGCGATGAATCCGACTCCCATGATGCAGAGCACGGCGGCGGAGAACGCGGGGAGATACGGCGTGTACCGCTCGACCCGCTCCTCGGAGTGCTGGTAGCCGGCGATCAACAGCATCGTCAGGGCGACGATCCCGGTAATCACGGTCAACGCGTACGCCAGCATCAGTTCGAGGCAGTACGCCGACCCGGCACACAGCGCGATGATCTCGAACTCCTCCTCGTGCGCGAACCCGAGGACGAACGCGAACCAGGCGATCCCGAAGAGCCCTCGATCGGCGGCGGCGTCGAAGTTCCCGTGCGAGTGCCCGCCACCGTCACCGGACGTCTCGCCGTGATCGTGGGAATGTCCGTGGGCGTCTTCGTCGTGTCCGTGGGCGTCTTCGTCGTGTCCGTGGGCGTCTTCGTCGTGTCCGTGAGTGTGCTCGTGACCGTTTTCGCCGCGATCGTGCGAGTGCCCGTGAGCGTCCTCGCCGTGGCTGTGCGAGTGTCCGTGCGTGTATTCGCGCACGCCGAGCGCGATCAGCAACACGCCGGCGACGAGACTGACCGGGCCGCCGATCTGGACGCCGCCGAGCATCGTGATCGGTTCGTTAACCTGCGTGAGATCGAAGTACGACTTCGCGTAGAAGAACACGCCGACCATCGCGATGCTGCTGATCAGGTGTCCGATACCGATGATGAGACTCGCAGTGAACCCGTAGAACCACTTGTTCGCCTGATCGAGCGCGTACGAGGCGGCGACCGGCCATCCGTGGCCCGGCTCGATCCCGTGGACCGCGCCGAGCGCGACCGCCCCGACGACGAGCCCGAGTTCCTCGAAATGAAACATTCGATACGGGGTATCTGTGAACGGCCGAGTTATGGGTTTTTAATACCGAATCGGGGGAATCATCATAACAGGAACGTCCATGCGAACGAGTTTCAACATCCCCGACGAGGTCGTCGAGGAGTTCGACGCGGTCTGGCAGGAGCAGGATCTTGAGTCCCGATCCCGAGCCGTCCGCGAGGCGATGCTGGAGTACATCGAAGCCCACTCTCGCCTCGACGCGACGACCGGCGAAGTCGTCGCGTTGATCGGCTTCGACTACCGCCATCACGACGTGATTCGGGAACTCCACGGGATTCAGCACGACTACCAGGAGGTGATTTTGAACACGAGCCACACCCATCAGGGCGAGTGGTGTCTCGAATCGCTGTTCTGTCGCGGGCCGGCCGAGCGCGTCCGCGACCTGACCTACCGACTCAGGGACTTCGACGGCGTTCGGCGAGTGAAAGTGATGGTGATTCAGCAGGAGTAGCTGACTCGGCCGGTACGCGTGCGGGTTCGTCGACCGCTGGCAACCCGTTTCGCGTCCGAATACGTCGGGCGCGCTGCTGTCTGTGGTTCGGACTACTCGCCGCCGCGCAGCTTGTCGACCACCCAGAACGCCGCGAGAAACGGCAACAGCGGGAGCAGCAGGAACAGTGTTCCTGCGGCGAGTAGCAGGCCGATCAGGTTCATCTCGAGATTCGGCTTGGCCGGGTTCGGTTGCGTCGCCGAGCGAGTCATACACCTTCCATTACGTACCACTTGAACAAGAATTTTGCTCCGAACGCTACGACCGACAGCGTGAGGCGCGGCCGCGATCGGCGCTGCTGCCCGTCAGGGAGCGTGATCGCCGCCGTACTGCAGCGTCATCTCCTCGGCCTCGTAGATGTTGATGAGTTCGGTGACGATCTCGTCGTAGGACTCGTCTTCGACTCGGAGAGCGTCGAGGCGCTCGATCGTCTCGTCGTCGAGGTTGACGTTCGGCATGTCCGGTGGTAGGGTCGCCGAGTTATTAATCGCCGTGGGCACGGAGAAGCTGTGCGTCGAGCGCGCGGCGACGCCGGTCACCAGGGCTCGTCCTTGAGCCCGAGCGCGTACGCGATGCCGTTGGTCAACAGGTGCAGCGCCGGCGTCAGCACGACGACGACGGCGAGCACCTGCAGCGTGAACACGTCCGTGAACCAGTCGAACGCGACGATCGCAGTCAGTCCCAGCGAGACGACGACGAAGTCGAGCTGGTCGACGCCGGGGAACGCCGCGCCGCGCTCGCGGCCCGTCCGACGCTTGAGGAACGATGCCAGGATGTCGCCCAGCATCGCGCCGAAGGCCAGCGAAACCATCGCGGCCGCCGGGAACGTCGGGACGGCAACGCTCAGCGCGTCTTCGGCGCCGGGCGCCAGCGCGTTCAAAACCGCCGCGAGCGCGACGCCGACCAGCGTGCCGACGGCGGTGCCCCGCCAGGTCTTGCCGTCGCCGAGCACCCGACGGCCGCCCCAGGTCCGACCGCCGTCGATCGGTCGGCCGCCGCCCGCGAGCACCGCCGCGTTGTTCGGGACGTACGCCGGCAGCATCGCCCAGACGGCGACGACTACCGTTTCGATGACGCTCATGCCCGGGACCAGTCGGCCCCGCGATATAAACGCTCCCGATTCCGACTGGGGCGCGGCGTCCGGACGGCGCGAGGCCGACGCCGCGGCCGCGCCGATCGGCGGGCAAGCAAACGTTACAAGCCGTCGCCCCGAAACCACGGGCATGATCCCACCGATCGCCGACAACTTCGTCGCCGGCGAGACCGCGCCGGAGGCGATCGAGCGCGCGCTGGAACTGGACGGCCGCGGCGTCGGGACGATCCTGAATCTGCTGGGCGAGCACTACGAGCGACCGGGACCCGCCGCCGAGGACCGCGACGCGTACGTCCGCGTGATCGAGGACCTCGACGACGCCGGCGTCGAGGCGTGCGTCTCGATCAAGCCCTCGCAGCTGGGACTGGACGTCGACGAGTCGACGTTTCGATCGAATCTCGACGCCGTCGCCGAGACGGCCGCCGAGCGCGACGCGTTCGTCTGGATCGACATGGAGGACCACGAGACGACCGACGCGACGCTCGACGCCTTCGAGGATCTGGCCCGCGAACACGAGTGGTGCGTCGGCGTCTGCCTGCAGGCCAACCTCAAGCGCACGCGGAAGGACCTCGCGCGCCTGATCGACGTTCCCGGGAAGTTCCGACTGGTGAAAGGCGCCTACGACGAACCCGAGGACATCGCCTACACGCGGAAGTCGCGGGTGGACGAGGAGTACCGCGAGCTGCTGCGCTACGCCTTCGCGAACCGAAATCGCGGCGTCGGCGTCGGGAGCCACGACCCCGCGATGATCGAGCACGCCAGTGCGCTGGCTGCCGAGCACGGCACCGACTTCGAGATTCAGATGCTGATGGGCGTCCGCGAATCGGCCCAGTTCGACCTGGCGGCCGACCACACCGTCTATCAGTACGTCCCCTACGGCGACCGGTGGCTGTCGTACTTCTACCGTCGGGCCGCCGAGCGCCGTGAGAACGCGCTCTTTGCGATGCGAGCCGCGCTCGGCGTGTGACACGGGCGTCGCTCGTTCGCCGGAGCGTCCGTGTCGCGCTCTGCGCTCCGACGTGTCGTCACGCGCCCAACAATAACAGCGCTGATTAGGCAGGGTTACGAAGGGGGCGCCAATGGCAACGTGGAAGCGGGACTTCGCGAGCGGCCTCGTCGTTCTCGTCCCCATCATCGTCACGCTCTGGGTGCTGGTGTGGCTCTTTAACTTCATCGCGGGGGCGCCGCTGGTCGGCGCCATCAACCAAGAGTTGCTGGCTGATCTCGGATTCGGGGGGATGGGAGCGAGCGCCGTCAACGCCATCCGCGTGTTCGTGACGATCGTCGTGTTCCTGACCGTCGTGTTCGCGGTGGGCTACCTGATGCGCACGGCGCTCGGCAACGTCGTCGAGGACAAGATCGACGACCTGATCAATCGCTTGCCCGGGCTGCGGGTCGTGTACAACGCCTCGAAGATGGCGGCCGAAACCGCGCTCGGGGGCACCGAGGCGCTCCAGACGCCCGTCAAGGTCGAAGTGTGGGACGGCGTCCGCATGACGGCGTTCAAGACCGGCAAGCGCACCGACGACGGCCGCGAGCTGCTGTTCATGCCGACGGCGCCGAACATCACCACGGGGTTCGTGATCGAAGTCGAGCCCGAGGACGTCCAAGAGATCGACGAGCGCGTCGAGGACGCGCTGACCCGACTCCTGAGCGCCGGCTTCGGCGACGCGAAAAACACCGGGAGCAGCGGCCTCCACGGCGTCCCGATCGACGTCCACGAAGCCGACGAGGCGAAGCTCGACGCGGGCGACGGCGGGCGACGCTCGAGCGATTCGAGCGGGCGCATCGACGCCGACGAGTAAGCGTCGCTCGCGGGGCGATCGTTCGGAAAACGGGTACTACAGCGCCGCGACGACGATTTATACGTAGGTGAACCAGTCGGCGTACTCGTCGCCGGGGTCCTCGACGAGATCGAAGAAGCGCTGCTGGATCTCCTCGGTGACCGGGCCGCGCGTGCCCGCGCCGACCTCGACGTTGTCGACCTGCCGAATTGGCGTCACTTCTGCCGCGGTGCCGGTGAAGAACAGCTCGTCGGCGGTGTGGAGCTGGCCGCGCGAGATCGTCGCCTCGTCGTGGACGGTGTAACCCAGATCGCGGGCGACCTCGATGACGCTCTGGCGCGTGATGCCGTCGAGGATCGACTGGGAGAGCGCCGGGGTGTAGAGCTCGCCGTCGTTGACCATGAAGATGTTCTCGCCGGGGCCCTCCGCGACGTACCCCTCCTTGTCGAGCACGATGGCCTCGGTGTAGCCGTTGCGCCGGGCCTCCTCGCCGGCGAGCATGCTGTTGACGTACAGGCCCGTCGTCTTGGCGTTGGTCGGGATCTGGCTCGAGGAGTGCTTGCGCCACGAGGAGACCATCACTTCGACGCCGTTCTCCAGAGCATCCTCGCCGAGGTACGCGCCCCACGGCCAGCAGGCGATCGCGACCCGCGTCGGGCAGTCTTTCGGACTGACGCCGAGGCTGTTGTAGCCGTAGAACGCGATCGGGCGGATGTAACACGACTCCAGATCCTGCCGGCGGATGAGCTCCATCGTCGCCTCGGTGAGCTCCTCGCGGTCGTGCTCGATGTCCATCTCGTAGGGCTTGGCCGACTCGTAGAATCGATCGAGGTGGGCGTCCCACCGAAAGACCGCCGGGCCATCCGCGGTGTCGTAACAGCGGACCCCCTCGAAGATGCCGGTACCGTAGTGGAGACCGTGCGTGAGGACGTGCACCTGGGCGTCGTCCCAGTCCTGGAACTCGCCGTCCATCCAGATGGTGTCGACGTCCATCTCGTCAAATCCCATAGGCGCCCAATTGCACCCCGTCGTTAAGAGTGTTCACGATTCCCGAGCGGTACCCCCGACCGAGCTACCGTCGGTGACGAACGCGGCTCCGCTCTCACCTCGTGTCGAGGTCCTGACGAGCGAAGCGAGTCAGGGCTCGAAGCGCCCTGCGCTTCGGCGTCCTGATGAGCAAAGCGAGTCAGGGCTCGATGAGTTTTGCTCATCGGCGTCATCGCGAGCGCTAGCGAGCGAGGTCTGGGAGCGTTTTACGCTTCCGCGTCCAGCAGCGCCCACAGTCGCTCGTGGTTGCCGTCCATGCGCTCCAAAAGGTCGCGGAACTCCGCCCGGGTCTCGGCGGTCACGTCGACCGCGACCATCCCCTGGTCGGGCTGGCCGTAGACGACCGTCGCGCCCTCGGGCGCGGCCAGCACCGCGGGGAGCGTCGCGAGATCCTCCTCGCCGTCGACGACGATCGTGGTCGGATCGTCCCGCGCGACGGCGTCGCGCAGCGCCGTCAGCAGGTCGTCGGTCAGCACGCCCGCCGGATTGGTGGCGTCGATCCGGTCCGCGCCGGCGTCGACGGCGTCGCGCACCTCGTCGTCGACGGCGTGGCGCTTCGTCCGGCCGTCGATCAGTGCGACGTCCGGTCGGCGGTCGGCTCGCTCGAAGTGGTAGGTGACGATGTCGCCGACGGCGATCAGCGGCTCGCCGGCCTCGCTCAGTAGTTCCTCAGCATCGGTGTAGACGGGTCCCAGCGGCTCTTTGAACGCCGCTCGGAGCTCGTCGGGAAGCCGGACGACGATCGACGCGTCGCTGTCGGAACGGGCCGTGTCGGCGTCGTCGCGGCGCGCTCCGTCCTCGGGGGCCACGCTGCGTTACCGGACTTTCAGCGCGTACGCGCCGGCTTCGGTCACTTCCATCTCGTCGGCGACCCGACTCTCCTCGGGATGGGCGACAATGACGTAGCCCGCCCAGTCCTCGGTGAGGCTGCTCGACCCGCAGGCGACGCAGGTCTGGTCGTCCGGATCGTTCACCCGGTGGCACTCGCGACAGACGAGGCGATCCTCGGCCATTTAGCTCTCACCGGCTTGCGCCTGGCGCTCCCGGCGGTCCTCCTCGAGCCAGCCGTGCTTGCCGAGCCCGGGCTGTTTGGCCGTCAGGCCGATCTTCGAATCCCGCGGGTTGCGCTCGTCGATGCTCTTGGTGACGATGCGGGCGCGGACGGCGTCGTCGGTGCCCAGCGCGCGGTCGGACTCGTTCGAGGCCAGCCGCTGGTTCTCCGAGTCGAACGCCAGATACTCGTTGGAGATCTGGGAGACGTGGAGCAGGCCGTCGACGGGGCCGATCCCGACGAACGCGCCGAACTCCACGGTCTCGACGACCGTCCCGTCGACGACCTCCTGCATCTGGGGGTCGAACGTGACGGCGTCGAACTCGGCCTCGTAGTAGACGCCCGGCCGGTTGGGCAGGACGGCGCCCTGTCCGATGTCGTGGACGTTGACGACGCTGACGACGGACCCGACGTCCTCGTCCATGCGCCCTTCGAGTTTGTCCTGGAGTAGCTTCTTGACGAGCTCCGGCGTGACGTTCGCGAGCTCGCGCGGCGGTACCTCGACCGTGTCCTTCAGTCTGACCCGTTTGTACATTGCTATGGTTGAGTAACTGCGAGTTTGTTCTTGCCCCTTAAACCAATTACTGCGACGCCCGCGTCGAGCGCCCGCTCCTGCAGGGGCTGGTCGTTCGTAACGACGTAGTCGGCGACGCCCTCGCGGGCGAGTTCGACGACCGCGTCGTCGGCGTACGACGCCTCCGTGTCGACGAGCAGGCAGCGATCCGTCGCCAGATCGTGGCCCACGCTCGCCGCGATGCCCTCCTCGCCGCCCTTCTCGGACAGCTTGCGGAGCTCCTCGGCGACCGCCTGCGGGGCGGTCGGCTCGTGTCCGTCGAGGAGCCGATCGAGCTCGTCGAACAGCCGGACGTCGAGTTCGACAGGCATCATCAAGGCGTTCGTGTCGACGACGACGGTCGAGACCATCCTATCCCTGTAGCGTGCCGATGCCGATCAGCCGCCAGCGCGCGCCGACCCGGCGGTTGATCGCGATCTTCGCGCCCTCGGCGGCGCAGACGGGGCGCTTGAGCGCGACCTCGCACTCGTCGTCGCGGGCGCTCGTGACCGATCCGACCGTCGTCGCGGTGCCGATCGTCAGCATCAGCGGCTCGCCCGTCGAGATCTCGTCGACCTCGCCGCTGTCCTGCCCGACGATCCGGTCGAGCAGGTCGACCTCCATCTCGAAGGAGTTCCACGTCGGCGGGAGCGTCCCGGGCGGCCCCGCGAGCTGGCCCGCGAGCGCGTCTCCCTTGGTGAGACTGGGGTCGAGTCCGGTGCCGACGCCGAGCAGCCCGCCCGGCGTGACCGTGTCGACGTTCTCGCCGCCGGCCTGCAGCGAGCGGATCTCGGTCGTGATCGGGCGGTACTCCGACTGGCCGCCCTCTTCGACCTCGCGGCCGGGGCGGACCTCGATCTCCTCGCCGTCGTTCAGTTCGCCCTGCGCGAGACTGCCGCCCAGGACGCCGCCGGTGAGGCCCTCCCAGGTCGTTCCCGGGCGGTTGATGTCGAAGCTCCGCGCGACGTGCATCCGAGCGTCGGCGTCGGGATCGCGATCCGGCGTCGGGATCTCCTCCTCGATCGCCTGGATCAGCACGTCCATGTTGACCTCCTGCTGGGCGCTGATCGGAACGATCGGGGCGTCCTCGGCGACGGTGCCCGAGACGAACTCCTGGATCTCCTCGTAGCTCTCGCGGGCCCGGTCGGCGTCGACGAGGTCGACCTTGTTCTGGACCACGACGATGTTGTCGATGCCGATGATATCCAGCGCCATCAGGTGCTCTTCGGTCTGAGCCTGGGGAACGGGCTCGCTGGCGCTGATCACCAGCACCGCGCCGTCCATGATCGCCGCGCCCGAGAGCATCGTCGCCATCAGCGTCTCGTGGCCCGGCGCGTCGACGAACGACACGGTTCGGAGCGGTTCGCTGGGGGAGCCGTCGGCGCACTCTTCGTCGACGGTGTAACGCTCGGGTTCCTCCAGGTCCGGACAGTCGCGGAACGTCGCGTCCGCGTAGCCGAGACGGATAGAGATACCCCGCTTCATCTCTTCGGAGTGCTGGTCGGTCCACTCGCCGGACAGGGCCTGCACGAGCGTGGTCTTGCCGTGATCGACGTGGCCGACCAGTCCGATGTTCACCTCCGGTTGTCGGTGATCGTCTGACATATGGGGAGTAATCTTGGTAGTTTTTCGCCCCGAACGACTGATAAACCTACTGTTCTCGACGCGCCGCGGTGTGACGACGCTCGCCCCGGCGCGGCCAAACGCCGCCGCGGAACAGTCGCGGCGCGGTCCGTCGACCGCCGCCGATTATTAGATTTCGAGAATACGGTGTGACTTGATGGCGGCTGCCGATAAATTCCCGCGTATGTGCCGAATGGAAACGCCGGTCGGTCGAAGCGGCGCGCTCGTCGGAACTGGCGGCACCGCCATCCGGGAGGCTGTCGGAGGGGATCACCGTGGTTGACCCGCTGCTGGCATTCGCCGCGCTCGCCCCCCTCGCGGTCGTCGCTGCCCTGCTCGTGGGGGCGCTGTGGCCGGCGACGAGGGCGATGCCGATCGCGTGGGCGACGGCGGCGATCGTCGGGGTCGTGGCCTGGAACATGCCGATCGAGTGGGTGTTGGCGGCGAGCATCTCGGGCGTGCTGACCGCCGTCGAGATCCTCTGGATCGTGTTCGGCGCGCTCGCGCTGCTGTACACGCTGATGCGCGCCGGCGCGGTCGATCGGATCAATGCCGGGTTCGTCGCGATCAGCGAGGACCGACGGGTCCAGGTCGTTCTGGTCGGGTTCTTTCTGGCGACGTTCCTCGAGGGCGTCGCCGGGTTCGGGACGCCCGCTGCCGTGGTGGCGCCGCTGCTGCTCGCGCTCGGATTTCCGCCGCTGGCCGCGGTCGTCGCCGCGCTCGTCGGCCACGCGATCGCGACGACGTTCGGCGCCGTCGGCGTCCCGGTCCGGCCGGGCGTCGAGGAGCCCCTCGGGGCCCTGGAGTCGCTATCGAGCGCCGAGGCGGTCGACGTCACGCTCCAGGCCGCCGGTTCGGCGGCGCTGTACCAGGTCGCCGTCGGCGTCTTCATGCCGCTGGTGGCCGTCGGGATGGTCGTACACTTCTTCGGCGATCCCGAAGAGCGGTCGCTGCCGGCGATCCTTGAGGTCGTCCCGCTGTGTCTGTTCGCCGGGATCGCGTTCGTCGTCCCCTTCGCCCTGACCGCGCTGTTCGTCGGGCCGGAGCTACCGTCGATCGTCGGCGCGATGGTAGGCGCCGCCGTCGTCGTCGCCGTGTTGCGCGCCGGCTACTTGCACCCCGACGAGGAGTGGTCGTTCCGGGCGCAAGAGCAGTGGCCGGAGCACTGGATCGGGGAGATCGACCCCGGCAGCGCCGGCAGCTTGAGCGGTCCGGACGCCGGCGATGCCGTCGATAGCTCCCCCGACGCCGCCGACACCACTGACGCCGCCGGCACCTCCGGCGACGCCCCGACGGCGTCGATGTCGCTCGCCCGCGCCTGGACGCCGTACGTCATCCTCGTCGTGCTGTTGATCGCGACGCGAGACTTCACGCCGATCGGCGTCGCGCTCACCGAACTCTCGGCGCTGGCGCCCGCCTGGGACGCCATCCTCGGCACCGATATCGGCGGCGAGGTGCGGTGGGCGTACGTTCCGGGCACCTGGCTGGCCCTGAGCGCGCTGGCGGCGATTCCGCTGTTCGGGATGGACCGCGGGCAGGTCGAGAGCGCGTGGCGCGAGGCGGGCCAGAAACTCGTCTCGCCCGCGGTCGCGCTCGTGTTCGTCATCGCGATGGTCGGGATCATGACCGAGTCCGGGACGGCGCCGAACGCCCCCGGCGGCGACAGCATGATGATCGTGCTCGCCGACGCGACGGCGTCGGTCGTCGGCGACGTATACCCGGCCGTCGCGACGGTCGTCGGCGTCCTCGGGACGTTCATCACCGGCTCGATCACCGTCTCGAATCTCACCTTCAGCCAGCTCCAGTACGACGTCGCCGTCCAGCTCGGCCTGCCGACTCACCACATCCTGGCGGCCCAGATGGTCGGCGCCGCCATCGGCAACGTGCTGGCGATCCACAACGTCATCGCCGCGCTGGCGACGGTCGGGCTCGTCGGACAGGAGGGACGGGTCGTCCGTCTCAACCTGTTTCCGGTGTTGTACTACGTCGTCGCGATGGGCGCGATCGTCTCGGTCGTGACGCTGCTGTAAACCTGCCAGAAGAACTCGCCCGTCGGTCGACTTTTGTCCATCCGCACCTACGGACGACCGTGCGCGAGTTCGCGTTCGAGCTGTCGCTGTGCGCTCACCTCGAAGCGACGACCGAGGACGTCGTGAGCCGCCAGCTCGGCGCTGGCGTCGACCGGCCGGGCAAGCGAATCGTCGACGTCGTCTGCGTCGAGCAGGGGCCGGCGTTCGACGAGCGGGCGGCGATCACCGCCGCCGCGATTCCCGACGCGGCGATCGAGTGCGACGCCGGGGCGGGCCGGTTCCAGCCCCGCGGACGAGTCATCGAGGGGCCCCCGGAGCGCAAGCGCCACGTCGTCGAACGGGCCGTCGAGGCGGGCTTCTTCGAGCGCGAGCGCCGCGGCGGCCGCGAGTACGTCCGGCAGGTCGCGCGCTACCCCGACGACTGGTTCGACCGGATCGTCGGCATCGAGAACAAGCCCGATCTCGGGACGCCGGGCGACCTCGAAACCCAGCTTCGGAAGGACGTCAGCCTCGCGCTGGCCGACGAGGCGATCCTGGCGACCGAGAGCCACGTCACCGGCGCCCACCTGAACCGGATCCCCGAGGAGATCGGCGTCTGGCGCGTCGACGCCGAGGCCGACCCCGAGGACCGGATCGACGTGCTCCGCGAGCCGACGCCGCTGGACACCGAGGGACCGGGGATCGAACTTCACGACGAACTCCCCGGCCGAACGGAAATCTATCCGGCGACTGCGGCCGAGAAGGCGCGAGCGCGGCGGCGGGTCGCCGAACGCGCCTACGGGAAAGGGTGGCGCACCTACGAACTGCCCGGCTGCGGCGCCGCCGACGCCGCCGAGCGCGAGGGCGTCGCCGGGCTACCGTACTGCGCGTGGAAGGGGCGGCTCGTGGATCCCGCAAGCGAGTGCGGGCCGGAGTGCGGCGGCTACGAGTCGGCCGAGCCGCCCGACGCCGACCTCGCCGCGGCGCGCGCGGCGTCGTCGCCGTGGGACGCCGATCCCGAGGTGAAACAGCGCCGGCAATCGGGACTGGATCGGTTCGGGTAGTTCAGAGTTCGTAGCGCTCGCCGTCGACCGCCAGCGGCTCCTCAAACGCTTCCTCGACCGGATAGAAGTGCGCGAGGTGGACCAGTCGCGTCTCGTCGGCGTCGAGCTCGTCGGCCAGATCCAGCGCGCCCTCGCGGGTCATGTGCTTGGTGCCGAAGGTTCGCGGGACGCCGTCGTCGTCGTGGTCGGCGCCGCCGATCGGGTGGTGCTCGCAGAGGCTGGCCGGGACGATGGCGTCGGCGAGAAAGAGGTCCGGATCGGCCAGCGCGTCGCGTGAGCGTTCGGGGATGTCGTAGCTCGTGTCGCCCGACAGTGAGAGCGTCGCACCCGTCTCGGGGTCCTCGATCACGACGCCGTAGCAGACCAGCGGCGGATGGTCGACCGGCACGAGCGTCACGTCGAGCCCGCACGTTCTGATCGTCTCGAACGGCGTCGCGGGGCGGGGATCGACGGCGTCGAGATAGCTGTACTTGCGCTCGATCGTCTCGACGACGCTCTCGCCGGTCTGGGGATCGGTCTCGTCGGCGGCGTACACCGGGACGCCGTCGAGCAGGCGATAGGCGTTGCCGAGCCCGTCGAGGTGGTCGAAGTGCACGTGCGAGACCAGGACGGCGTCGGGGAGATCGACGCCCTCGCGGAGGAACTGGTACCGGAAGTCCGGCGAGGCGTCGATCAGTAGCGACTCGCCGGTGCGCTCGTTCCGGACGTGGACCGAGAATCGCGTCCGCTCGACGCCGAGATCGCGGCTGCGCTCGCAGGTTTCGCAGTCGCAGCCGACCGTCGGCGTCCCCGTCGTGTCGCCCGTCCCGAGTAGTGTGATCTCCATAGCGTGGTCGTGGTGTTCGGCGTCAGCGCTCGCGTTCGGTTCGCGTCAGCCGCGACGCGTCGGCGGTGAAGCGGCGAGGGGCGCTCGGCGTCAGTGCTCGTGGGCGTGGTCGTGGCCGCCCTCGCCGCCGTCGGCGCCGATGTCGCCGCCGGCGACCAGCGCGTCGTGGTCGCCGTCCATCATGTCCATGTTCTTGAGGTTGTCCCGCTCCTCGAAGTCCTCGACGGCGTCGACCAGGTCGGCCTGAGTCAGCGTCGTCCGCTCCTCGGTCAGCGCGTCGAGGACGGCCTCGCGGAGCACCATCCGGAGGTCGCTGCCGGTCAGCCCCTCGGTGATCTCGGCGATCGCCTCGGGATCGAACTCGTCGATGTCCATCGCGCGCGTGATCACGCGCAGGATGTCCGCGCGCATCCCGGAGTCGGGCTTCGGGAAGTTGACGATCTCGTCGAAGCGGCGCCACGCCGCGGCGTCTAACTGGTCGGGGTGGTTGGTCGCGCCGATCAGCAACACGTCGTCCTGGATGAGGCTGACGTCGTCGATCGATTTCAACAGCGTGTTGACCGCGCGCTTGATCGCGGCGTGCTCGTCCGAGGCCCGGGTCTTGGCGACGAAGTCGAACTCGTCCATGAAGAGGATACACGGCGAGAGTCGCTTTGCCACCTCGAACACCTTCTCGACGTTCTTGGCCGTCTCGCCGAGGTACTGGCTGGTGATCATCGATAGCTTGACCTCGACGAAGGGAAGATCGAGCGAGTGGGCCAGTCCGCGGGCGACCGACGTTTTACCAGTGCCCGGCGGCCCGACAAACAGTAGCTTGCCGATCTCGCGCAGACCGATCTGGGCGAGGTAGTCGCGGTGCTCGATCGCCTTGACGATCTTGTGGATCTCGTTTTCCTGGTCGGTCGTCAACACCAGATCGTCGAGCGTCATCTCGATCTCCTCGGGCGCGCGGATGTCGACCAGATCGAGCATCTCCTCTTCGTCCTCGTCGTCGAAGTACTCCTCGAGCAGGCTGTCGATCCACACCCGGTCGGCCTGGATCGGCCGGTTGGCCTCGCGGGCGCGTTCGTAGTCGACGTCGCGCTCCTCGCCGAAGCGGTAGGCGAGCGTCGGGTTCGTCCGGAGGCGCTCGTCGTCGACGCGTTCGAGGAACCACTCCTCGGCCATCTCGGGCTGATTGATCGAGATCGAGCCGGAGAACTCGTCGCGCTCGGTGAACATCAGGTCGGCGACGGCCTCCCAGGGCTGGTCGATTCCGGTCCCCGCTCTGGCGGTGCTGTTCGTGGCTGACAGCGGCCGCTCGATCTCGCCGTCGCTCCAGAACACCCGCCGGAACCGCGGGGGGAGGTCGTTGGCGTCGAGGTCCCGCTCGTCCGTGAAGATCCGCGTCGTCAACAGAAACTCGACGACGTCCATCGCCGCGTTGCTCATTCCCCGATAGGTTAGTTCGGACGACTCTTAAGGCCGTCGAAGGGGCGGTGACGGTCGGCGGGACGCCGCGAGACTTCGAGAGCTCCGCGACGGGCTCGTTACCAGAACTCGCCCGAGTCGTCGCGCCGGGACGACTCGTCGCTCTCGTCGTCGCGACGACCGAACTCGTCATCGTTGCCGCGTGGCTCGCCGCTCCCGTCGCGGCCGCCATCGCGGTCGGCCCCCCAGCCGTCGTCGCTAGTCGTCTCCCAACTGCCGCCGTCCTGCGAGTCGTTCCACCGCTCCTGTACCGCCCCGCCGTTGTCGCTCGTCCCCTCGCCGCCGTGGGGCCCCTCGCGCCAGTGCTGGACGAGCGCGCCGAGTCCGAGGGAAACGACGGCGAGACTGGCAAGGACGCTGACGACCGGAATCTGGCCGGCGATCGTCAGCACGACGAACCCGATCGCGTAGCCGATCCAGAGCGTTTTCGAGTCGAGGTCGCCACGACCGTCGCTCGCGGTTGCCCGGTACAGCGCGACGCCGAGGGCGATCTGGACGACGATCGAGGCGGGGATCAACAGGAGGATCAGCCCGATCAACAGCGGGATGCCGACCAGCGCGCCGATCATGGTGAGCACCAGGATGAACGACACGACGAACGTCCCGACGAGCGCGGCGAACCCGACGACGCCGGTCGCGGCGGTGTCGTGGTGGACGTATCCGACGGTCGATCGCGTGAACTGCGGCGCGAGGTGGATCAGCAGCGCGGCGACGATCGCGCCGACGACTAGCTGTCCGAGGACGAACCCCGGCGAGAACTCCACGCCGGTTGGGGACGGATCGGTCGGGATGTCGCCGGGGCCTTGTGCGACCGCGACGGCCGGCAGCAGCGAACTCAGGCTCACTGCCAGTAGCGCACGGCGAATCGAGTGGCTCATACGGCCGTTTCATGATCGTAAATTGGTAACATTTCCGGTCGACAGCGACCGCTCGTAAACTCTCGGGGTGACCGCGCCGAGTTCTACCCATCTTTACGTTCACGAAAGACGATTTGGGTAGTATGAGCGACGACACGACACCCGTCATCGCAGCGGCTTACCGAACGCCACAGGGCAAAGAAGACGGCGCGTTCGCCGACGTACGCAGCGAAGACCTCTCGGTCCCGCTGATCGACGAGATCCTGGCCGAGACCGGGCTGGCCGGCGACGACATCGACGATCTGATGTGGGGCTGCGCCCAGCAGCGCGGCGAGCAGGGGAACAACCTCGCCCGCGTCATCGCGCTCCTCTCGGAGCTGGGCGAGTCGGTCCCGGCAACGACTATCAATCGCTGGTGTGCCTCCTCGATGCAGGCCGTGATCTCGGCGTCCGACGCCGTCCGCGCCGGGCAGCGCGACGCCGTCATCGCGGGCGGCGTCGAGTCGATGAGCCGCGTGAAGATGGGCGAGAACACCCACAACGTCCACCCGCGTCTGAACGACCTGTACAACGTCGGCGAACTCCAGATGGGGATGACAGCCGAGAAGGTCGCCGACGAGTACGAGGTTTCCCGCGAGGCTCAGGACGAGTACGCGCTCCGGAGCCACCAGCGCGCGGCCGCCGCGACCGAGGAGGGTCGCTTCGACGACCAGATCGTCCCGATCGAGACCGAGGACGGCGTCGTCGACGAGGACGAGGGGATTCGCCCGGACACCTCCGTCGAGAAGCTCTCCCAGCTCCCGACCGTGTTCAAGTCCGAGGGCACGGTGACGCCCGGCAACGCCTCGCAGGTCAGCGACGGCGCCGCCGCGACGCTCGTCACGAGCAAGGCGTTCGCCGAGGACCACGATCTGGAGGTGCTCGCCGAGATCGGGTCGAACAACGTCGCCGGCGTCGACCCCACCGTGATGGGCATCGGTCCGGTCCCCGCGACCGAGGGGCTGTTGGAGCGCACCGGCCGCGACATCGACGACTACGATCTGGTCGAACTCAACGAGGCGTTCGCCAGCCAGACCGTCTACGCCCAGCGCGAACTCGGCGTCGACGACGAGCGCTACAACGTCAACGGCGGCGCCATCGCGCTGGGCCACCCGCTGGGCGCCAGCGGCGCGCGCCTGCCGGTGACGCTGGTCCACGAGATGATCGAACGCGACGCCGACCGCGGGCTGGCGACGCTCTGCGTCGGCTTCGGGCAGGGTGCGGCGATCGAGTTCCGGCGTCCCTGAAGCGACTCGGCAGTCACTTTTTGGCCCAGCTTTTGCGAGGCCGTGAGCGAGCGAAGCGAGCGAGCGGCCGAGACAAACGGTGGTCGCGACAGGGTACGGCGATCGAGTTCCGGCGTCCCTGAGACCGGCTAACTGCGCTTTCTCACGACCGGACTCGCAGCGGCGTCGTGACGCCGAAGCGTCGACCGACACCGACGCCGCGGCGTCGACGCCGACGCTCGCTTTCACGGACAGCGGCAGACATTTTATGCTTGGTCAACAAGTCGCCGGTATCGTGACCGACCTCGCCATCGAGACGCGGGCGCTGACGAAACGCTACGGCGACGCCGTCGCCGTCGAAGATCTGACGCTGTCGATCACGCGGGGGAGCGTCTACGGCTTTCTCGGGCCGAACGGCGCCGGAAAGACGACGACGATGCGGATGCTGACGACGCTGACCAAGCCGACCTCGGGCACCGCGAGCGTCGCCGGCCAGTCGATCGAGGACCGCGACGACGTGACGCCACACATCGGCTACCTCCCCGAGGAGCCGCCGCTGTACGACGAGCTGACCGGACGCGAGCAGCTGGAGTACATCGCCGGGCTGCGGGACATCCCCGAGGACGAGGCCGACGAGCGCATCGATTCGATGCTCGACCGGTTCGACCTCGCAGGGGACGCCGACAAGCGCATCGACGCCTACTCGAAGGGGATGCGCCAGAAGGTCGGCGTCATCCAGGCGGTGCTCCACGAGCCCGACGTGGTCTTTCTCGACGAGCCGACCAGCGGGCTCGACCCCCGCGCCGCGCGGACGATGCGCAACACCATCGCCGAGCTCGCCGAACAGGAGATGACCGTCTTCCTCTCGACGCACATCCTCCCCGTCGTCGACGAACTCGCCGACACCGTCGGCGTGCTCCACGACGGTCGGCTGGTCGCTGAAGGGACGCCCGACGGGCTCAAAAACCGCGCCGAGGCCGGCGAGGAGCGCAGTCTCGAAGACGCGTTCCTCGACATCACGCACGACCACGGCGCCGAGCGGCTCGACGAGGAGTCTACGACCACGGTATGAGCGGCCGGCTCGACACGGGCCAGAGCGCGATCCCTCGACTCCGCGACGCGGCGCGGATCGCGCGCGTCGAGACGGTGCGCCACTACCGCCGCCAGCGCGAGCACTCCTGGCGCGCGTTTTCGGAGCTGTTTCTCGTCGCCGTCGCCGCGCTTGTCGTCGTCGGGCGAGTGCCCGGCGCCGAGGGATGGACCTACCCCGACCCCGGCGCGTACTACTACGCCGCGGCCGTGGCGTCCGGCGGCGCGGGGGCCGCGACCGGGACAGTGGCGACCGGTCAGGACGCCGCCGTCGCCGCGGTGCGGGGGTTCGCCGGCATCGCGTTCGTGCTCGTCGCGCTGGTGACGATGCTCTGGACGACGAAGGGACAGGGCTGGCGCGAGCGCGACGACGGGCTGCTCACGACGCTGCCGGTCGGGACGATCGTCGTCGGCGACGCGCTGGCCAAGACGATCAAGGCCGGGCGATTCCTCTCGCTGGCGATCGTCGGGGGCGCCGCCGCGTTCGCGCTCGGCTCCGGGCGTCCGCTCGGCGCCCTCGGCCTCGTCGTCGCGGCCGCCGGGCTCGTCGCGACGGCGACCGCCTGCGGCTACGTCGCCGGGCTCGCGGCGCTGGTCGCGCTCCGGCGCTCGGCGTTCGTCCGCGAGCACCGGCTGCTCGTCGGGTCGCCGCTGGTCATGCTGTACTTCGGGCTGTTCGTCGGGAGCCGGCAGGCCGGCGCGCTGCTGGCCGAGTGGCCGATCGCGTGGCACGCCGACGTCGCGCTGGCGTCGATCGGCGGCGGCGAGCCTCGGCTCGCGGCCGCCGCACTGGTCGGGACGCCGCTGGCGCTCGCGGGGCTCTGGGCCGTCGCGACGCGGTTGGCCGGACTGGCGTGGCTCGCCGACCCGCCGAAAGCGCCCGAGTCCGACGCCGGAGCCGAACCGGCGGGACTGCTCGGGACGCTCGACAAACCGCTCGCAGCGACCTGCTCCCGGCCGACGCGCGCCGTGACCCGGGCACTCTGGCTTCGGGTGCGCCGCAGACCGCAGGCGCTGCTGTACGTGTTTCTCCCGCTCGTGGTGTTGCTCTCGGTGGGCTACGAGTTCGCCCGCGCCGTCCCGAGCGCGCTGCCGGCGCTGGTGGCCGTCTACGGCGCCGGCGCCGTCGGCGCCGGGGCGACGCTGAACCCGCTGGGCAACGAGGGGCGCGGGCTCCCGGCGACGCTGACGACGCCGGGGAGCGCCCGGCACGTCGTCCGGGGGTATCTCGTCTCGGCGGCGCTGCCCGGCGGCCTCCTCGTCGCGACCCTGACCGCCGGCGTCGCAGCGGCGGCGTCCGGATCGATCGCCGTCGCGGCGAGCGCGGGGTTGTTCGGCGCGGCGCTGTCGATCTTGCTGCCGGCGATCGCGATCGGCGTCGGAACGGTACTCCCGGAGTTCGACGCGATCCGCCCCGCCGAGAACGCCGGCGTGACGGTGCCCCACGTCTACGCCGTCGTCGCGTACTCCGGAGCGATCGGCGCCGTCGGAGCGCCGGTGCTCGCGGGGCTGTACCTCGCCGGCCCCGGGAGCTCTGGGGTGCCGGCGGGTCCCGCCGCCGTCGCGGGCGCCGCGGGGACGCTGCTCGTCGCCGGTGCGCTCGCCGGACTGAGCTATCGGCGCGCCGTCCGGACGTTCGAGACGTACCTCGTCGGCGAGTGACGGCGCGTCCGACCGCGTCGCCGTCGTTCGGTCGCCCGGCCGCTACCACTAACCGTTTTAAACTTCTGTGCCCTAACTCCTCGCATGGCCGACAAGCCGACCTCCGGCGAGATCCTCGGCGTACCGTACAACTTCGAGCGACCGAACTTCCGGCGCATGCTCTCGTCGTACTGGGAGCCCGGCGAGGGGATGCTCGTCGAGAAGCCGTTCGGCGTCGGCTACACCCTGAACCTCGCGAACTGGCGCTCGTGGATCGTGCTGGCCGTCGCCGGCGCGCTCCTCTGGCACGAACAGGGCGGGAGCGAGGACGACGACGCGAAGGACGAACCCGTCGAGGTCGTCGTCGACGACGACTGATCGACGGCTATTTTCGCCGCCGGCGTCCACCGCCGGGTATGATCCGTTTCGTCACCGGCAACGAAGGGAAAGTCCGCGAAGCCCGCGAGTACCTGCCGGCCGATGTCGAGCAGGTCGACTACGACTACGCCGAAGTCCAGAGCGACGACCTCGAAACGATCGTCCGGCGGGGCGCCCGCGAGGCGTACGAGGAACTGGGTGCCAACGGAGGGGTACTCGTGGATGACACCGGACTGTTCGTCGAGGCTCTTGCGGGGTTCCCCGGACCGTACTCGGCGTACGTCGACGACACGCTCGGCATCGAGCGCGTCTGGAAGCTCACGGAGTCCGAGGAGAACCGCAAAGCTGCGTTCCGAACCGTGATGGCCTACTACGACGGCGAGGACCTCGCGACGTTCGAGGGGTCGGTCCGCGGGCGGATCGTCGCGCCGCGGGGCGACAGCGGGTTCGGCTACGATCCGATCTTCGAGTACGACGGCGAGACGTTCGCCGAGATGAGCACGGACGAAAAGAACGCGATCTCCCACCGCGGGCGAGCCCTCGAAAAGTTCGCCGACTGGCTGGCCGAACGGGAGTAGTTCTACGGTAACACCCGATCAACTATCGGAGGGCGAGCAGACGCGGTGGCACTCCCGACAGCGAAACTCCGAGCGCCACCCTCCGCCCGTCGCGTACCGCTTCTCGTAGGCGTCGACGGCGCCACACTCCGGACAGACATCCGGCGGATCGTCGCTGCTGGACACACGCATCGCAGGGCGCAGATAGAAAAGAAGGTTCGGCCAGCGGTTTACTCGCGGGGATCCCGGTCCGGCCCCGGGTACTCGCCCCCGACGACGGCGTCGTAGAGACTCGCCGGATCGAACACGGCGTCGAACGCCTTCGGATGCCGGACGCTCATCGCGATCCGTCCCTGGAGGCGGGCCGCGGTCTCGACGCTGCCGAGTTCCTCGTCGAACGACAGTACGTGCGCGGCGTCGCCGCGGTAGGCGCTGGCCAGCGCGGGCTGGTCGCCCGGCGGATGCTCGACCGGCACGCGCTCGCGCTCGATTCGGTCGCGCCAGTCGGTGGCGAACTCGGCATCGGCGAGGTCGGCGATCACCGCTTCGGCGTCGTCCAGCAGGTGGTCGCTGGCGACGAGGTCGATCCACGAGTGCGAGCGGACGTGATCGAGCGCCGCGCGGGCGGGCCCGCCGACGAGCGCGTCGGCGGCGAGCACGTCGGCACCTGCGACGATCCGTGCGGGATCGGGCGCGTCGCTCGTCCTCGGTGTATCACTCATCCGCATCCGCCTCGCGGTGGCGCGCCAGCGCGTCGCTCACGGCGTCCTCGTCGACGTCCCAGCGCTCGGCTCGGTCGAACAGCTCCGCCCAAGTCATAGTCCTACGGAGGCGTGGACATCACAAAAGCGGACCGGAGCCGATCGGGTCCGCCGGGCGTCGTACGCCCGTCTGACGGGTGTTTAAGTCGCCTCCGCGCCTGTCATCCGACGGGCGCGCACTGGCCTTTCATCCCATCCTCCCGACTCGCGCGCCCGCACACCGCTCTCCCCCATCTCTCCGCGGCGGCGTGTCCCCCGCACACCGCCGCGGCGCTCCCGTCGTTTCCCCCTGTTCAGTGACGACGCCGTCGAACGGACGGCGCGGCGAGACGAATCAGAAAGATCGGCGAGACGCCGTCACTCGGCGCAGGTCCCCGGCTCGGCGCAGCCGTCGGCTGCCGCCATGGCCTCCTCGTCGAGCTCGTAGAGGCTCTGGCGGGCGTCGGCGAAGTAGACGTCCTCGTCGACGATACCGATCTCCTCCAGGCGCTCCAGCGCGTAGCGGACGGTTCGGGCCGACAGCATCGACTCCTCGACGATCTGTTTCTGGGTCAGCGGCCCGTCGTACTCGAGTACTTTGAACACCAGCTTCGCGCTCGGCGGAAGGTCTTCGATGTCCTCCCCGTCAGTGCCAGCCATCGTTACGAATCGAAAGGTCCCAGCAGCATAAAGATTGATACGACGAGTTCTCCCCGCCGAACAGTTCGGCCGATCGGACCGACGAACCGCGCCGGACGGCGGCGTCCGTCTCAGATCTTCGGGGCGGTCGAGCGGCGAAGCGACACAGCCGGAGCCATCGACGCCGAGTCCCAGACCCGTACTGTCGCTCTCCGGACGCGATTCCTGAGGCCCAAGCGAACGGCTTTTTACGGCAGGTCTCCGAGCACACCGTATGTCGACCGAAACAGCCGATGGGAGGGAGTCACACCTCCGGTCGGTCACCATCACGACGATCACCGCGCTCGCGGGCGTCGGCGCCGCCATCGCGTCGGCGTACGTCACCGGCGACGTGAGCGCGGTCGAGGCCGCGAAGAACCAGCAAGCCCAGCTGGTCGTGCTCGCGGCCATCGTCGTACAGTACCCGCTGTTCAGCGTCATGGGCTACGACGACTTCGGGGGCGTCAAGGACTACCTGTTCGTCGCGTTCATGACGTTCTCGCTGTGGTTCATCACGTGGGGAATCATCCTGATGACCGGCGTCACCTTCTAACATGGCGAGCGACAGTATCGCCGTCGTCGACCTGGAGCGGTGCCAGCCCGACCGGTGCAACTACGAGTGCAAGAACTACTGCCCGCCGAACCGCACCGGCAAGGAGTGCATCACGCTCCGGGGCGAGGAGGCCGAGGAAGGCCAGCCCGAGCAGGTGCGCATCTCCGAGGAGATCTGTCTGGGCGAGACCTGCGGCATCTGCGTCGAGAAGTGCCCCTTCGACGCGATCGAGATCATCAACCTGCCCCAGGAACTCGAGAACGACCCCTCACACCGCTACGGCGAGAACGCGTTCTCGCTGTACGGGCTGCCGGTCCCCGAAGAGGGGCAGGTGACCGGCATCCTCGGACCGAACGGGATCGGGAAGACGACCGCCGTCCGAATTCTGGCCGGCGAGATGGCGCCGAACCTCGGGCAGCACGCGGAGCCGCCGGACTGGGACGAAGTGCTCGACGAGTTCCGGGGCACCGAACTGCAGGACTACATCGCCGCCGTGCGCGACGGCGACGTCAGCGTCGCGCGCAAACCGCAGTACGTCGACGAGATCCCCGGCCAGTTCGACGGCAACACGCGCCAGCTGCTCGAACGGACCGACGAGCGCGGCGAGCTGGACTACCTCGTCGATCGCATGGAGATCCGCCCGGTGATGGATCAGGACATCGACAACCTCTCGGGCGGCGAGCTCCAGCGCGTCGCCATCGCGGCGTGTCTCGCGCGGGACGCCGACTTCTACTTCCTCGACGAGATCACGCCCTACCTCGACATCGGCCAGCGGATGACCGTCGCTCGCCTGATCCGCGAGCTCGCCGAGGAGGGCGACCGCTCGATGCTGGTCGTCGAGCACGACCTCGCAATTTTGGACCTGCTCGCGGACACGCTTCACGTCGCCTACGGGAGCCCCGGCGCGTACGGCGTCGTCACCGACCCGAAGTCGGTGCGCAACGGGATCAACGAGTACCTCTCGGGCTACCTCGAGAACGAGAACATGCGGATCCGGCCGAACCCGATCGAGTTCGAGGAACACGCCCCCCGACCGGTGAGCACGGCCGACACGCTCGTAGAGTACCCCGACGTCTCGAAGAGCTACGGCGAGGGCGAGTTCTCGCTCGACGTCGAGGGCGGCGAGATCCGGCGCAACGAGGTGCTGGGGATCGTCGGCCCGAACGGGATCGGGAAGTCGACGTTCGCGAAGCTGCTCGCGGGCGCGCTCGAACCCGACGAGGGGGACCTCGACTTCGAGCTCGACATCGCCTACAAGCCCCAGTACATCGACATCGACCAGCCGATGCGGGTCGACGCGTTCCTGTCGTCGATCACCGACCAGTTCGGCTCGTCGTACTGGAACACCGAAATCGCCGAGCCCCTGCAGCTCGAACGGATCATGGAGCAGAACCTCACCGACCTCTCGGGCGGCGAGCGCCAACGCGTCGCCATCGCGGCGACGCTCTCGGAGTCGGCCGACCTGTTCCTGCTCGACGAGCCCTCGGCGCACCTCGACGTCGAACAGCGCGTGCAGGCGACCAGCGCGATCCGGCGCTACGCCGAGCAGCAAAACGCCACGGTGCTCGTGATCGACCACGACATGTACATGATGGACCTGCTGGCCGACCGTCTGATGGTGTTCGACGGCGAGCCC
Source organism: Natronoarchaeum rubrum (assembly GCF_024494695.1). Next base: position 42,582 of record NZ_JANHDP010000007.1, read on the forward strand.
GCCGAGCACGGCCACGCCGGCCAGCCCCAGGAGATGCGCTCGGGCATGAACGACTTCCTCTCGAATCTGGATATCACGTTCCGGCGCGACGAGCGCGTCGGCCGCCCGCGCATCAACAAGCCCGACAGCCAGCTGGATCGCCAGCAGAAGAAAGACGGCGAGTACTACTACTCGGTCTGAGGCGGCCCGACGCGGCGCTCCGTTTTTTCCGGTTCGTAACGATGCCGATTCGTAGCGGCGCGCAGGCCCCGTAGCGGCGCGCAGACTCCACAGCGGCGTCCAGCGCGGGGAGACGCCGCTGCGCGACCGCTATCGCGAGACGCCTGCACCGACCGCTATCGTGGGACGCCGAAGCGGAAACTGGTACCGTACAGAGGGGGTCACCGGCAACGATCGAGACGACCGTCAGCGTTCCCGAGCGTTCGGGGGTAGGATTAGCTTTCCTCGCGAGGCACCCGGCTGCCCTCACGAGAGGACACGGTTCCGAGGCGCCGACTGGTGGTATCGGCCGGTAAGATGACCTTAATTCGGGTTTTGCTACGGCAGCGTCGGATCCGTGGCGAACTGTCGCCGGCGTTGCGCGCCGCCCGATGACGTGACCACCTACGCACTGCAGACGCGACTACCTCTGCACCGCAGACGCGACGACGTACGTGCCACAGGTATCGTGCCGGTGCAGGCGTCCGCGGCCAACGCAGCGCATCGAGCGCCCCCGCGATGCTCGCTCGCGCGTGTGACTAAGAGAATCGTCCGAAGTCCGGCGTCGACGACGCCGCGGCGTCGCGTGCGCGAACCGTGCTGTGGCGTCGGACGACGCGACGTGTGATCCGCCAGCTTCGGGCCGATCCAGACCGCGCTCCGGCGTCGAGCTGCGCTCGCCGGGCTGCGGCCTCGACGACCCCGGGCGATGCCCGCGCGGCCCGCGGTAACGGTCTCGTATTCCCTACCCCGCCGGGGTAACCGCAGCGTTTCGACCCGGCGAAACGGGCTTAACAGACGCTCTGACGAGCTTACTGGGAGTAGACCGATCGTGAGAGCGCGTAGGTCGCTCTTTCGCGGCGGCGAGCGCACCCCGCAGATCACGCAAGTACCTGAGGTCGAAGCCGACGCCGACGCGTCCGGCAGGTGCAACAACACGCAACCAAGAATCGCTATAGACGCAGCTTCGGATGGTAAAGCCGCGAAAATCGCTTTATGTATACCTCGATCCTACCCGTGTATGGCAGAACGCCAGACCGACGATACCGCGACGATGTCCAAGCTTAACCGACGCACCTTCGCCAAGTTCGCAGGCGCTGCGGGCCTGGTTGCGGGTACGACGGGCCTACTCGGCGGTTCGGCCGCGGCGCAGACCGACACGGTCGACCTCGGCGAGGAGGGGCTGCAGGACGGCGACGCGATCGACGACTACCTGGCAGAGCACTTCCAGAGCGGCACGGAGGTACACGTCCCCGCAGGTAGCTACGAGTGGTCCGGCGAGGGCCTCGACGGCGACTACGAGAACGCGGCGCTGATCGGCGACGGCAAGCCCGGCGCGGTCGAGCTGAACTTCCCCGAGGGCGAGCACCGGTACAACGCCGTCCGCGCGCAGGCCGGCGAGGTACGCCTGGAGAATCTACAGATCCGCGGCGCGACAGGCGGCGAGGAGGCCAAGCTCCGCGCCGAAGCGCGCGGCGAGGACGCGACGATGGTGCTCGACAAGATCTGGCTGCCCGACGGCGTCCAGGACGGTGCGGACGGGGTCGGCATCTACGTCGGCGCCGAGCACGCCGGAACCATCCGGATCGTCGACTGCTGGGTGCAGAACTTCTCGGACAACGGCCTGTACGCGTCCGGTCCCGGCGCCGACTTCGACGACGCCGAAAACGGGAAAGTCGTCGTCGAGGGCGGCCTCTACAGGAACAACAACATCAGCAACGTCCGGATCGGCACCGACGACAGCGTCGTCCGGAACGTCGCGATGGTCCACGACGCCGAGTCGCCGCCGAACGACGGCGTCTGGAACCAGCGCAACCTGCGGATCCGCCAGCCCGGCGAGAACATGGTCGTCGACAGCTGCGACATCTACCACTCGATCGACCACTCCCAGCCGATCGACCTCTCCGACCAGTTCTCGGGCGGTGAGGCCGTGATCAAGAACACGCGGATCCTCACGAACTCCGACTCGCCGGTCGCTAACGACCACGACGGCGACTACCTGCTCGACACGATCCACCTCACCGGCGACGGGAACCACGAGATCGCCGTCGAGACCGAGAACGTCGTCGAGAGCGAGCAAGCCGAGAAGGCGACACCCGCCGCGCGCGCCCCCGTCGGGAACCAGTCATGAGCGCGGAGGAACACGAGGACTGGGAGCGGCTGCGCATGGACCCCGATCCCGAGGCCGATCTCGGGTACGAATCGAGCGAGTGGGACGTCCTCTCCGTCGAGACGGGCGGCCGGAACCAGCGGCTGTTCCTGCCGGCCGACGAGGACAACCTCCGCGAGGACGCGTTCATCGTCGCCGACGCCTCGGCGCTCTGTGACGTCGCGGACTGTCGCTGACCGCCGGACCCGCTGACGCCCTACCGTTCTACTCCGCGCGCGACCCTCTCTACGCCGGTCCCCGCCGGCCCTCCGCGCTCGCGCGATCTCGTTCAGATCTCCTTACCGACGGTAACGCCGCCTTACCGCCGATTCTGTCGGGGATCGGTGACAGTGCGGGCCGATACTTCGGCCGACCGATCCAGTAGTCGCGCGTGAGACTCGGCGACCACTGCGTCGTCGCGGTCGATAGTTCCGACGAGCGCGAGTCGACACAAAGATTTTCCCTGCTTGCAGCCCAACAAGTGGTAAGCCACCCCGGCACCGCACGACGGTCGGGGCGCACCGTAACTATGACGGACGCCAACCCATCTGACGTGCTCGAAGGCACAGAGCCGGCCGGCCAGTCCGATCCGCCGATCGACGAAGTCGGGTCGCTGGCCGACGCCGTCGTCGACAACGTCGGGACAGTGATCGTCGGGCAGGACGACGTGATCGAGCACGTCGTCGTCGCCATGCTCGGTCGGGGACACGTCCTGCTGGAGGACGTCCCCGGCGTCGGCAAGACGATGCTCGCCCGGTCGATCGCGCGCTCGTTCGACAGCTCGTTCAAGCGCGTCCAGTTCACGCCCGATCTCCTGCCCTCCGATATCACCGGCGCCAACGTGTTCGACCAGCGCACCGGCGAGTTCGAGTTCCGACCGGGGCCGCTGTTCGCGAACGTCGTGCTCGGCGACGAGATCAACCGCGCGCCGCCGAAGACCCAGAGCGCGCTGCTGGAAGCCATGGCCGAGGAGCAGATCACCGTCGACGGCACGACCCGCGACGTTCCCCGACCGTACACGGTGATCGCCACCCAGAACGCGGTCGAGCCGGGACGGACGTACGAACTCCCGATCGCCGAGGTCGATCGATTCATGAAGAAACTCGAACTGGGCTACCCCGACGCCGACGACGAGACCGAACTGCTGGATCGGATCGTCGGCGATCACCCCATCGAGTCGCTGTCGCCGGTCGCCGCCGCGGAGGATCTGACTCGCGCGCGGGAGGCCGTCTCGTCGGTCACCGTCGAGCGACCGGTGCGCGAGTACGCCACCGCGCTGTCGGGGTACACCCGCGACCACGCCGACCTCGGCGCGAGCCCCCGTGCGACCGTCGCGCTGATGCGGGCTGGACAGGCCCGTGCGGCATTCGAGGGCCGAGGGTACGTCGTCCCCGACGACCTCAAGCGCGAGGCGCCGGCGGTACTTGCCCACCGGGTTCAGACGGGCGAGGCCGGCCGCTCGGGACGCGAGGTCGTCCGAGACGCCCTCGACTCCGTGCCGGTCCCCTGACCGATGATGCTCACACGCCGCGGCTGGGCCGTCGCCGCGCTCGCCGTCGCGCTGCTCCTGCTGGCGCGCGCGAACGGCGCCCGGTCGATCAACGCCGTCGTCGCGCCCGCGCTGGTCGGGCTCGCGGCCGCGCTCCTGCAGGTCTACCTGCGGGACCGCCCGGACGTCGAGCGGCGAGCGCCGGCGACCGGCGTCGTCGACGAGGAGCTGCCCGTCGAGCTGGACGTGCCCGCGGACCGGCCGTTCGCCGCGACCGTCGACGACCGGCTCGGCGACGGGATCACCGCCGAGGGGCTGCCGAGGACGACGACCGTCGGCGGCGAGCCGATCAGCTACGACGCCCGACTCTGGGAGCGCGGCGAGCGCAGCCTCGGGCCCGCCGAACTCACCGTCGAGGGACTGCTCGGCCTGGCACGAACGACGTTTTACTACAACGACATCGACGCGGTGCTGGCCTACCCGCGGACGTACCGGCTCGATCCGCCGGCGGACGCGCTGGCGGGGCTTCCGTCCGACAGGCCGTTCCCGGGCACCGACGAGTTCGACGGGTTGCGCGAGTACGAGCGCGGCGACTCGCGCCGGACGGTCCACTGGAAATCGAGCGCGAAGCGCCCGGACGACGAGCTGCTCGTCAAGCAGTACGTCGAGGCTGCAGATCGGGGCGCGCTGACCGTCGGCGTCTCGCCCGGCGAGCACGATGACGGAAGCGCCGAGGCCGCCGCCAGCGTCGCGTTGCACCTGCTCGACGCCGGCGTCGAGGTTGGACTGGTCACGCCCGACGAGCGGCTCGATCCCGGCGCCGGACGCCACCAGCGCGACGCCGTGCTCGCGGCGATGGCTCGACTGGGACCGGAAACGCTGTCGGACGCCGCGGCCGAGAGCGCCGACCTCCTCGTGCGGTCGGCCGGCGGCGACGCGGTCGTGACCGACGGCGAGAACGCCGTCCCGTTCGATCGTCTCGTCGCGACCGAGCGCGGCGAACGCGTGCGCCGCGAACGTCCGGCAGAGGGCACAGCGGCGGGAACGGCGTCGCCGCGAGAGGGGCGTCGCGACGGAACTGACGGGGTGGTCGCGTGAGCGCTCCGACGGCGATGCGGCGAGCGGCGTCGGACGCACGCCGGACGAGTGGACGCCGAGCGTTCCGCGGCGCGGCGCTCGCCTGCACGCTCGTCCTGACGGCGTCGTACGTCAGCGTACTCGATCGGATCGCCGGATTCGTCGGCGATCCCGCGCCCGCGATCCCGTTGGCCGGCGTCGTCGGGAACACGGCCGTGATCCCCGTCGCCGTCGCCGCGGTGCTGGTCGCGACCGTCGTCGCGACGTACGTCCGCGAGCGCACCGCGATCGGGGCGACGCTCGTCCTCACTGTGGTCGGGCACGTCTGGTACCTCCAGTCGACGCCGGCGACGCTCGGCGTCGTGATCAACGCCTGGGGCGTGCTGGTGTCCGACGCCGTGGCGCTGCTGACCGGGGTGTCGGTGGTCAGGTTGTCCAACGCGGGGGCCTGGGCGGTCGGATCGGTGCCGGCGCCGGCGTTCCTCTCGTGGTATCTCGCCGTCCGCCGGCGCTACGTCGCCAGCGCGGCGATCGGCGGGGCGACGTTGCTGGTGTTCGTGCTGACGGGCGACGCCGGGACGCTCGTGACGCTCGCCGGCGTGCTCGGCGCGGCTGGTGCGGTCGGGTTCGGCGATCTCGAACGCCGCGGCGCGCCGATCGATCAGGCCGACGCCCTCGCGGCGGCGTTCGCGGCGATGGCCGTGCTGTCGCTGACGGTGTCGGTCGTCCCCGCCGGCGGCGGCAACCCCACGTCGCTGCAGGGACCGGGCGGCGCCAGCGGTGGCAGCGGCGGCGATACCATCGAAGGGGCCGTCGTGCAGTCGTCGGGCGGGCTCCAGATCGGGGGCAGCGTCTCGCTGTCGCCGGAAGTCCGGTTCACCGTCGAGAGCGAGGAGCCGGGCTACTGGCGCACCGCCGTCTTCGATCAGTTTTCGGGCAGGGGCTGGTACACCGACGTCGGCGTCGAGCGATGGAACGGTGACGTGACGACGCCGCCCGGACCGACCGAGTCGATCGAGCAGGTCTACGAGGTCGAGAGCGCGACGTCCGCGATGCCCGCGGTCACCAGGCCATCGGAGCTGAGCGGCGACGTCGCGGACGGAACGTACGCCACCCCGTACGGGACGCTCATCTACGAGGACACGTTCCAGCCGGGCGACGCCTACCGCGTCACCAGCCTCCGGCCCGACGCGTCGACCGAGGAGCTTCGACAGGCGGGCGACAGCTATCCGGGATGGGTTCAGTCCGACTTCCTCCAGGTGCCTGCCGGTCAGCCCGATCGGGTCGGCGAGCTGGCCAACGAGGTCACGGCCGACGCCGAGACGCCCTACGACGCGGCGGTCGCGATCGAGCGCTACCTCGAGAGCGAGAAGGAGTACTCGCTCGACGCGGACCGACCGGAGGGCAACGCCATCGACGACTTCCTCTTCGAGATGGACGCCGGTTACTGCGTTCACTTCGCGTCGACCATGGCCGTGATGCTGCGCGAGGCGGGGATCCCGGCGCGGATGGCCTCGGGGTATTCGACCGGCCAGCAGGTCGGCGAGGACCGCTACGTCGTTCGCGGGCTCAACGCCCACGCCTGGGTCGAGGTGTACTTCCCGGGCGAAGGGTGGGTGACGTTCGACCCGACGCCGTCGGACGGCCGTCAGCAGGCCCGCGAGAACCGCGTGCAGACCGCGCGGTCGGCGGGCAATCCGAACGTCGACACCGACGAGAGCCGCGACGGCGATCCCACACAGTTCGAGGACGAGGAGTCCGAGACGACGCCGTCGATCGACGAATCGCCCGACAACGAAACCGACCCGGAGAACGCGACCGAGAACGGGACCGGGAACCTGTCGAACGACTCCAATCCGACGTACGGCGACGACGGCGAGGACGACGAAGGCGGCCTGACGACGCGACTACCGTCGTACAGGACGATCGGCATCGGCCTGATCGCCCTGTTCGGTGCCGCCGCGCTGGCCCGCCGAACGGGTCACGCCGCCCGATTCGGCCGCGCCGTCGCCGTTCGCTGGCAGGGACGCGGACGGAGCCCCCGCGAGGACGTCGAGCGGGCGTTCGAGCGGCTGGAGTTGCTGTTCGCGGGCGCGGACGGACCGCGCTCGCCCGGCGAGACGCCCCGCGAGTATCTCGATCGGGTGGCCGGCGACCGGGACGACGAGCGCGTCGAGCGAGTCCGACGCCTCTACGAGCGGGCGCGGTACGGCGGTGAGGTGACCGACGAGGAGGCCGCCGAGGCGGTCGACCTTGTCGACGCGCTCGTCGCCGACGAGAGCCGGTTCTCCGGGTCGAACCGGTGATCCCGGACTGGCGCGTCGCCCTCTCGAAACCGGGAAAACGACCGCGAGGGTCCCGACAGTGTTTAATAGGGGCCATTCGTACACCCGGGTGTAATGTCGGAAGTCTGCTCGACGTGCGGGCTGCCCGAGGAGCTTTGCGTCTGTGAAGACGTCGCCAAGGAATCTCAGCAGATCCAGATCCGCATTGACGAGCGCAGGTACGGCAAGGAAGTAACGATCATCGAAGGGTTCGATCCGAGCGACGTGGACCTCGACAGTCTGTCGTCGGACCTCAAGTCGAAATTCGCGTGCGGCGGGACCGTCGAGGAGGGCCAGATCGAACTCCAGGGCAACCACTCCGGACGCGTCGAGGAGTTCCTCCGAGATCGGGGCTTCAACGTCGCCTAGCTCGTCCGTCGAGCGCAGGACCCTCTCAAAGAGCGGACAGTCGCGGTTCTTCCGATCGACATTTTTGGCCGACCGCGGGCCGGAACAGTATTGTTCGACGAGCCACACGTACCCACAGGCGGTTGACCCGATCGGGTCGGCGTGCCGCGGGTCGATGCGGTCGCACAGCGTCAGATACACATGAGCGACGAATCGATCGACGTCTCCGACGGAGCGAATGTGCTCGTGCTCGGCGGGGCGGGACGCAACGCCGACCGGTGTTGCGACGCCCTGCTCGACGTGGGGCGCGCTGAGAACCGGGGCGAGCTGTCGGTCACGTTTTCCGAGGACGTCACCGACCGGGCGCGACTCGACACCGGAACGAGCGGGCGACAGTCGGCCAAGCACGGTCACGTCACCATCGGCGACGTGCTGCGGTCGGCCGACCACGCGCCACCCGATTTCACAGAGCCGGTCGCGACCGACATCGTCGAAGATCCGGGCGATCTGAAGGCGATCGGGACCAGCGTCAGCCGATTTTGCGAGTCGTGGTCCGAGAGCGGCCACCTGATGGTGCTCTGCTTCGACTCGATCACCGAGCTGCTCGAACGGCGCGACCCGAAAGTCGTGTTCCAGTTCCTCCACACCCTGCTCGAACGGCTCGCGTCGGTCGACACGGTCGCACACTTCCACCTCGATCCCGATCGGGTCGACGGACAGACCGTTTCGACGTTCAGCTCGTTGTTCGACGACGTCGTCGATCCGGCGACCGCCGAGGACCTGATCGACGAATCGGGGCTCGACGCCGCCGAGGACGACGCCGATGCCGAGGACGAAGGACCGCGTCTCAGCGACGGCATCCCGGCGACCAGCGGCTCCTCGCAGGCCTCGGACGACGAGATCGCCGCTCGCCTCGACGAGCACGGCGAGGAGTACGAGGTCGCCGACGGCGGGACCGAGAACCGGGGTGCGAGCCGACAGGCCAGCGACGACGACATCGCCGCCCGGATCCCCGACATCGGCGACGACGCCGACGAGGTGGACGCCGACCCGAGCGCCACGGACGACGCCGTCGAGGAGACGCGCCGCCGTAGCGGGGATGCCGACGCCGAGGAGCACGACGCCGCTGATGAGGATCTTGACAGCGCGGGCGCCGGCGCCGAAGATGCCGACGCGGACGACGCGGACGACTCCGACGACGGCGGCGGGAGCGACGCCATCGCGGGGGTGGACGACGACACGGACATCGACGACCTCGATTTCGACTTCGGGTGAGATCGGTCACGTCGGCGACAGCTCGAAGTCCGCACACTTTTCTGCGATCACCTCCAGCGACAGGGTGTGCCAGTCTCACCGGAGATCCTCGCCGTGCTGGCGATCGTGCTGGCCGCGCTGATACTCTTCGCCACGGAGGCCGCGCCCGTCGACGTGACGGCGATCGGCATCATGGTGTCGCTGCTGCTCGCCGAGCCGCTCACGGAGGCGGCCGCGAGCGTCGGCCTGCTTGCAGACTCGTTCGCGCTCGTATCGCCTGAGGAGGGGATCTCCGGGTTCGCAAGCGTCGCGACGGTGACGGTGCTGGCGATGTTCGTCCTGAGCGCCGGCGTCGAGCGCACCGGGATCGTCGAGACGCTCGGCGAGCGCGTCTCGGCGTTTACGGGGAACAGCGAGCGCCGACAGCTCGGCGCGACGATCGGCATCGTCGGCCCGATTTCGGGCTTTATCAACAACACCGCCGCGGTCGCGATCCTGATGCCGATGGTGTCCGATCTGGCGAAGAAGGGGGGCACCTCGCCCTCGAAACTCCTCTTGCCGCTCTCGTACGCCTCGATGTTCGGCGGCACGCTGACGCTGATCGGCACGTCGACGAACATCCTCGCGTCGGATCTCTCGGCGCGGCTGATCGGCGAGCCGTTCTCGATGTTCGAGTTCACCCAGCTCGGCGTGATCGTCGCCTTGGTCGGCACCGCCTACCTGTTCACGGTGGGCTGGTGGCTCACGCCCGAACGCATCAAGGCCGAGGAAGACCTCACCAGCGACTTCGAACTCTCGGAGTATCTCACCGAGGTCGTCGTGCGCGAGGAGTCGCCGCTGGTCGGACAGACGGTCCGCGAGGCGCTGGCGTCGATGGAGCAGGACATCGACGTCGTCCAGTTGATCCGTGAGAACCGAACGTTCGGCGAGCCGCTGGGTCAGAAGATGATCCGCGGCGGCGACGTGTTCGTCGTCCGGACCGACCGCGAGTCGCTGATCGACGTCAGCGAGGGCGAGGGACTGGACCTGCTACCCGAGATCGAGGTTTCGGACGCCGAACTGGCGACGACCGAGCAGAACCAGGGGCTCGTGGAGGTCGTCGTCGCGCCCCGATCGTCGCTGATCGGCGAGACGCTGGCGACGAGCCGGTTCCGCGAGCGCTACGACGCGACCGTGCTCGCGCTGCGCCGCGGTCCCGAGCTGATGCGCTCGCGGCTCGATCGAGTGTCGCTGCGCGTCGGCGACACGCTGCTGGTCCAGGCGACCGAGGACAGCCTCGGCCGGCTGAACCGGAACCGGGATTTCATCGTCGCCCAGCGCGTCGAGCGCGCCCAGTACCGCCGCGAGAAGGTACCGATCGCCGTCGGGATCGTGATCGGTGTCGTCGCGCTGGCGGCGCTCGACGTGATGCCGATCGTCGTCTCGGCGCTGACGGGCGCGCTCGCGATGGTCGTCACCGGCTGCCTGAAGCCGCCCGAGCTGTACGACGCGGTCCAGTGGGATGTGATCTTCCTGCTCGCGGGCGTGATCCCGCTCGGAATCGCGATGGAGCAGACGGGGACGGCGAACCTGATCGCCGACGGCGTCGTCGCCAGCGCAGAGCTGCTGCCGCCGATCGGCGTGCTCGCGCTATTCTACGTCGTCACGGCACTGTTGACGAACGTGGTCAGCAACAACGCCAGCGTCGTGTTGATGATCCCGGTGGCCGTCGAGGCGGCGACGCGCATCGGCGCCGACCCGTTCGCGTTCGTGCTCGCGGTCACCTTCGCCGCGAGCACGGCGTTCATGACGCCCGTGGGCTACCAGACGAACCTGTTCGTCTACGGGCCCGGCGGCTATCGCTTCTCGGACTACGTGCGCGTCGGCGGCCCGCTCCAGTTGCTCCTGGCGATCGTCACGACGGTCGGTATCTGGTTCTTCTGGCTCTAGTCGCGGATGATTGCCGAGAGGTCATCGATGAGCGGAGCGATGGCGACGCCCGATTCGAGAGAGACGTAGAGCCCTTGCGTGCCATCAAGAACGCGAACGACCGTCGAGTAATCGGTGTGCGTGGTAAACGCCCTGGTGTCGGTCGCGTGGGGGTAGAGGTCGTTGTACAGTTCGCGCTCGGTGAAGTCGACGTGCATGTACGCGTGGAGGCGGTCGCCGACAGCTTCGATGCCGTCCTGACCGCCGTACTCCTCGAGGACATCGTCGCGGGCGTACAGTATCTGGTACTCGTCGACGGTGTACTCGGCGCCGACGAGGACTCGATCGTCGGTCGCCTCGCGGGCTGCAGAGATTGCCGCCTCCGCGTCCTCAAAACTCTACGAGTTTTGATGTGCTCGGAAATCGCCCTCGGGCGATTTCCGACCGTCGAAATCGACGTGCTTCGGCGAGTTCGAGATCGGCATCGAACCGACGTTTCTCGTCGCCGATGTTAAGCGTTCGCACGCCTTCGCGGGGAGCGAAACGCTTTACCCGCACTCGGGCGAAGTGTGGGTACGGGACCGTGGGGTAGCTTGGTATCCTTCGAGCCTTGGGTGCTCGCCACCTCGGTTCAAATCCGAGCGGTCCCATATTGCTGCTGCGAGCAACTCCGAGAGCAGCAGCAATCTTACGAGCGGTCGGATTTGAACTACGCGAGACGAGTGGAGCGAGTCTCGCATCGAGTTCAAATCCGAGCACCCTCGACCGACGACAGCGTTTTGACGTATCTCCGCGAATCTACGCTCGTGCCACGGTTCGTCGAGTCCGACGCGGCGTTCTACGTCGGCGTCGGCGCCTTCGCCGCCGCGGTGTTCGTCTGCGGCGTCGCCGCCGGGATCGCCAGCGGCGCGATCGACCCGAACAGGCGCGAACTCGTCGGGTTCGGCGTCGGCTTCGGACTGTTTACGTGCTCGTACCTGTTCGCCATCGTCGCGTACCGATCCATCCGACGGTAGCGGGCGCGCGAACGGCTGACACGCGCGGATCGACTCCGGAAAGGTTATCCGTGTGGTGGCGCTTTCTCGAAAAGCAATGGCAACTGGAACGGTTGACTTCTTCAACGACACGGGCGGTTACGGTTTCATCGATACTGAGGACGCGGACGAGGACGTTTTCTTCCACATGGAGGACGTCGGCGGTCCGGACCTCGAGGAGGGACAGGAAGTGGAGTTCGACATCGAAGAGGCCGACAAGGGCCCGCGCGCGACGAACCTCACCCGGCTGTAAACGCCGAGTAAACTTCCTACTATCATCACCACTTCGTAGCGGCGGCGCCGCGCAGCGTTCTGTCGAGACGAATCGTCGTCCACCAGCCACAGCGCCGCGCGCTGACGCGCACGACGCCGCAGACGCCTACTCGCGCTCGCCGACCCGGGACCCCACCCAGGTCCCGAGCGCGAGCGCGTACACGAGGTGACCGACGTGGAACACGAGCGACTCGTCGGGATCGAGATCCATCTTCAGCAGTCGCCCGAGGACGATCCGGCTGCCGAACGCCGACAGCGCGAGCCCGTACGCCGTCGCGAGGACCATTCCGGCGGTCTCGCGGCCGTGCTCCGGCAACTCGGCGACGCCGAACGCGCGGTAGATTGCCCCGAAGACGGCGCCGCCGCCGGCGCCGTAGAGTAGGTGCAACACCAAACCGATCCCGGGGTAATCTTCGGCGTCACCGTCGCCCGCGTAGCGTTCCCAGAACGCCGCGGTCGGGGGCAGCGAGCGAGCGACGGGCAGTCGGTAGGCCGTCAGCACGACCGTCGCGAACGCGCCGCCGATCGCGCCCTGCACGACGTCGTCGGCCAGCGTCGTCGATCGGTCGGGCGTCGCGTCGGCGCGCTCCGATCGGAGATCGAGTTTCGCCATCGCGTGTCGATGACGACGGAGTCGGGGAAATGCCTGGGGGACGGCAGCGTCTCGGGACGGGTGATTTATCCCGTGGATGTGGTATGTACGAACATGGTGCATCAGATCGTTCGGGAGCTGTTGGATCGCAACCGCGATCACACCGATTCGCTGCCGGCCGGTCACTTCGACGCCGTGCAGACCAGACAGGAGCCGGTGATCGTCTCCGTGTGCTGTTCGGACTCGCGAGTCTCGCAGGGAGGTATGTTCGACGTCCGCGAGCCGGGGTATCTCTTCACGTCGAGCAACATCGGCAACCAGACCGGCGACGAGTACGAGGGCGAAGCCGTCGTCGACGGGAACCTGATGTTCCCGATTCACTACACCGGAACGAAAGTCGTCGCCGTCGTCGGACACACCCGCTGTGGCGCCGTGACGGCCGCCTACCGGTGGGCAAGCGAGGGGGAGGAAGTCGACCAGCCCGGCGTCCGCAAGCGCGTCGAACAACTGCTCCCCATCGTCGAGGACGGCCTCGGGAGCGACCGGATCGACGCCGACGCCGAGCCCGCCGCGGTGATCGACCAGCTCGTCGAGTACAACGTCGAGCGCCAGGTCTCGTTCCTGCTCGACCACGCCGACCTGCCCGACGACATCTCGGTCTACGGGTTCGTCTACGATTTTCACGGCGTGTACGGCGACGTTGCCGGCCGCACGTACGCGGTCAACGTCGATGGCGAAACCGCCCCGTCGGCGATTCGGGACCAGATCCCCGAGGGGTACGAGGAGTTCGTCCAGTCGCTGCTGGACACTGCTTAGAGTCCGAACCCTAGCGCCGCGACGGACACCGAAAACGAAACCGAAGTTGCCACGGACCGAAGATCATTTACTATCTCGACGATTGCCTCTCGACGGGATCGCATCGTAGACGTGGCGTCGGCGCACCGCAGTTTTCGGCTTGGTACCATCGGCCAATGCATTTTATCACATACTGCGAAACTGATGAATACAAATTCCGTTCAACATAGTTTCTTATACGACGTTCCTGAAGCTACGCGTACGAATGAGCGTTGGCGACACCCGTTCGGAGACTACGGTCGACGCGCTTCCTGACGAACTCGACTCCCCCAGAGCAAAATTGGTGTACCTCTACCTGTCGGTCGCTGAGGACGCCGCCCTGGCGGACCTGCAGGAGACGCTCGATCTGAAGAAGATCACGCTGTTTAGCATCCTCGATACGCTCCAGCGCCGCGACCTGATCGAACACGAGGGCGAGACGTACGCGGTGGCCGCCTGATCGGGGAGCACAATCCCGACGAGCGCTCGCGAAACGGACTTGTAGGTGCGCGTCCAACCCCGATAGCGTGCCCGACGACAGCTCGCTGGCCGACTTCTTCGAGGGAGAGAGCGATGCCGACGACGAAGCGGCGTCCAGCGGCGGCGAGCCGGACGCCGACAGTCAGGCGAACGAAGATCCGACAGCAGCGAGCGACGGCGTCGACGCCGCTGCGACCGTCACCTACGAGTGGAGCGACGACGGCGTCGCCTGCGCCGACTGCGGCGAGCCGACGCGGCGGCGCTGGCGGGACGACGGAACGTTCGTCTGTGCGGACTGCAAGGACTGGTAGCGCGAGATTTCGGGGTTTTCGCGGACAGCGGTCACTCGGGTAGCGTCAGCTCCGCGACGACGGGCAGGTGGTCCGAGGGAAATCGGCCGCCATCGTCGCGGTCGGCACAGGTCTCGACGCGTTCGACGCCGACGTCTGACGTGACGAGGACGTGATCGATCTCCAGCCCGTCGAGGAGCGAGTCGTAGTCGTTCCGGGTCGTCCCGGGACCAGCGACCGGTTCGGCCGCGACGGCGCGAGCGTCGCTGAACTGCACTCCGGGAGCGTCGGCGTCGACGAGTCGGCGGATCGGCGGGGCGTCGGCCTCGCAGTTGAAATCGCCCGACAGGATCACGGGATCGCCGTCGGCGAACGATTCGAGGCGACGCCGGAGGAGGGCCGCGCTTTCCAGTCGGGCGCGCTCGCCCCGGTGGTCGAGGTGGACGTTGCAGTGGACGAGCGCGGCGTCCGCGCGCTCGCCGCGCAGCCGAACGCAGGTGGCGATCCGAGGGAGGTCGGCGTCCCAGCCGACGCTGCCGGGCTCGTCTGGCGTCGGCGAGAGCCAGACCGTCTCCCGGTCGACGATCTCGAACCGATCGGTTCGGACGCCGACCGGAACGTGCTCGCCCTCGTCGGGCGACGCGGCCCGGCCCCGGCCGACGATCCGGTACTGGGGGAGGCGCTCGCGCAGGTCGGCCAGCTGGTGGGCCAGTGGTTCCTGAAATCCGACGATGTCAGGGTCGTACGATCGCACCACGTCCGCGACGGCGTCCCGGCGGTGGTCCCAGGCGCGGTCGCCGTCCTCGGGCGTGTCGTAGCGCACGTTGTAAGTGAGGAGTCGGAGCGCTGTCACGGGTCGGCAGTCTCGGCCCGACGCCCTAAAGCCGGCGGGTACGTGACGGCCGGACGCCGAGGCGGCGGACGCGGGACGGCCCGGGGCGTCTCGCGAAGCTACAAGATCCTGGCGCCCCTCGACTGAGACGATCACAGTGTCCCAGCGCAACGAGTTCGCCTGCACCGGCACCTGGTCGCGCGAGCGCGTCGCGTCGTTCCTGCGCGAGACCGCGGTCCCCGTCCGCCTGTCGTGCCACACGCCCGCCGGCCGGCTCTGGATGCTCTCGCTGTGGTTCGAGTATCGCGACGGCCGGCTGTGGTGTGCGACCGCGGCCGACGCCGACGTGGTCGAGTACCTGCGCGCCGACGACGAGATCGCCTTCGAGGTGTCGACCAACGAGCCGCCGTACCGCGGCGTACGCGGCAACGGCGTCGCGCGAGTCGAAGACGACGGCGGCAAGGAACTCCTGACGACGCTACTGGAACGGTATCTCGGCGGGACGGACTCGTCGCTCGCGGATCGGTTGCTCGACGAGGACCGCGAGGAGGTGCGGATCGCGATCGAGCCGCGGCGGGCGTTCAGCTGGGACTACTCCGCTCGGATGGCCGACGCCGTCGACGACTAGAGCACCTGCCGCTGGCAGCTGCCACAGAGATTCTCCTCTTTGACGTCGACCTCCCGCACCGTCGGCGAGAAGTTCATCACGCAGCGGTTGTTGTCGCAGTGTTCGAGCCCGAGCGTGTGGCCGATCTCGTGGACGATCTCCTTGCGGACCCGATCGCCGAAGATCTCGTCGGCGTCGCGCTCGGAGAAGCCGCCGTCGCTGGAGGTCTGCAGGCGATACGTCGAGACGACGCTCCCGTTGCCGTCGAGGTAGGCGAGCCCGAACACGTAGTTGCGCTTGCGGTAGAACAGGTCCTTGGCCGTGACCGCGATGTTCTTCTCGCCCGCCCCGACGCGGCTGGCCAGCTCGATGAAGTCCTCGGCGCGGTACTGGTTCCGGTTGGCATCGAACGCGCCGCTGGGGATCGGCTGGGAGTCGTGGACGGTGACCTCACAGTCGTACACCGTCCGGAGGCCGGCGGACGCCTTCCGCTTGACCTCCGCGGGCAGGTCCCCCACCGGCACGATGTCAACGAGCATGCGACCGTATAATATCGCGCCGAGCATAAATATCCCGCCGTGGCCGGGAGGGGTATCGGATGCTTGCGGGCGATTGGTTCACGAGGATCGTGGGGCTCGTTTGGGCGTGGTCGGGATGGGATCTGGTTTGGTTCTTGGAAGTGCGCTGACTGGAGTGGTTGCCGTCATCTCGAAAGCCCGCGGCCCGCTCGCGAGGACGCCGTTTCAGTCCACCGGAAGACTCGCTTCGCTCGGCAGGACATCAGGAAACCGCAACCGCTTGCGAGGGTCGCGTTGCGACCACGCGCGGCCCGGCCCTCCCCCGTCGGTGCGCCACGGAGGCGCACCGGGCCGTGCGGTTGCGGTGGCGCGCGCCGTCGAGTCCTCTGAATCTAGAATGCCCGCCCGAAAGCGATCAATCCGACACGTCCTTACCCCCGCCGCGCGTCCCGCCCGACATGAACGACGACCCGAACGGCGGCCCCGATGCGGACGCGGTCGTGCTCGACATCGACGGCGTGCTGGTCGACGTTGCGGACTCCTACCGGCGGGCGATCGTCGAGTCGGTCGCGGCGGTGTACGGTGAGACGATCTCCAGAGCCGATATCCAGCGGTTCAAGGACGCCGGCGGGTTCAACAACGACTGGGAGCTCACGTACGCCGCGGCGCTGTACGTGCTGGCCGACCGCGAGGGGTACGACGGCGACCTCGCGGCGTTCACCGACGCGATCGCCGAGCGCGGCGGCGGCCTCGACGCCGCTGAAGCCGAAGCGCGCGAGCGGCTCGACGCCGACGCCTGGGCCCACGTCGAGGGGCGCTGGGACCCCGAGCGCCTCCGTGACGTGTTTCAGCAACTCTACCTGGGAAGCGAGCTGTATCGCGAACTCGAAGGCGGCGAGCCCGACTCCGAGACGCGGGGATACATCCACGACGAGCCGGTGTTGCTCGACGACGCGACGCGGGAGAAGCTGGTCGCGAAGTACGACGTCGGCGTCGTCACCGGCCGCCCCGCCGCGGAGGCCGAGATCGCGCTCGACCGCGCGGGCCTCGACGTTCCCGAAGACCGCCGCTTCACGATGGACGACTGGGAGGAGGGCAAACCCCATCCGAAGGCGCTGACGACGCTGGCCGATCGGGTCGACGCCCGGTCGGTCGCGTTCGTCGGCGACACGCTCGACGACGTCCGGACCGCGGTCAACGCCGCCGAGGCCGACCCCGACCGCGAGTATCGCGGCGTCGGCGTCCTGACCGGCGGGCTCACGGGTGACGACGGCCGTCGGAAGTACGAGGACGCCGGGGCCGCCGCGGTGCTGGAGTCCGTGAACGCGTTGCCGGAGTGGTTGGAGTAACAACAGTTTTGTCGGGCTGAAGCGTAGCCCGAAATATGCTGGATCCGCGCGACCGCCAGTTCGTCGCGACGCTTGGCTTCGCTGCGATGGTGGCCGTCCTCGTCGCCGCGCTCGCTCAGGAGCACGCAGGCGTCGATCGCTGGGCGCTCGGCGCGGTCGGCGTCTGGATCGCGCTGGTGCCGGTCGCGTGGAAACTGACCTACGGCGGCTTCGAGCGCTACGACGTCGCGCCGATGGACCTCTCCGATCTCGGGAACGCGGTGCTGTTCGGTGCGGTCGGTGCCGCGGGGCTGTACGCGGCGAGCAGGCTGGTCCCCGACGCCGTTCCGGGCTGGCTTCGGTTCGTCGTCCTCGTGGTCGTCGTCG
The DNA here is from genome assembly GCF_024494695.1 of Natronoarchaeum rubrum. The sequence continues at coordinate 60,504 of NZ_JANHDP010000007.1, forward strand.
CGCCGCTGTCGACGCGGGCGTTCGCGTGGGTCGCCGAGCGACTCCCCGGGGGCGACCCCGAGTACGCCGACTGATGATACGGGATCCTCGCGACCGGCGATTCGTCGCCGCGCTCTGTGTCGCCGTCGCGGCCTCGGTGCCGTTTGGCGTAGCCGCCGCCCGCATTCTCGATGTGGCTCACTGGGCGTACGCCGCCGCGGCGATACAGCTCGCCGCTGCGCCCGCCTGCTGGTGGCTCGCGTTCGTCCGGTTCGAGAATCCAGACGGGACGCCGATCGAACTGGGACAGGGCGGCCAGTTCGTTCTCCGGATCGGCACGATGGTCGTCGTCCTGACGACGGCCTACGTTCTCGCACCCGACCGGCTCCCCCAGTGGGCGCTCGCAGCGGCGCCCGCGGCGGCGGTCGGCGCGCAGCTGTGGTACTTCGAGCGCGCGAGCTGGATCGAGGTGCCGGAGTAGCGGCGGCGGTCCGGAGCGGGACCGCCGTTGCCGGTCACGCAACCCTTTTTGTGCGCTCGGCCAACTCACGAGTATGCGAATCGCGCTACTCGGCGGCACCGGCGACATCGGTCAGGGGCTCGCGCTGCGGTGGGCCTACGACACGAACCACGAGATCATCATCGGGTCGCGGGACCCCGAGAAGGCACGGACCAAGGCCGAGGAGTACGAGACGGAACTCGACAGCCGCGGCGTCGAGACGGGGATCAACGGGTTCGAGAACGCGATGGCGGCCGACCGCGCGGACGTGGTCGTGCTGGCGGTGCCGCCGTACCACGTCTCCGACACGGTCGACTCGATCGCCGATCGGCTCGACGACGAGACGATCCTCGTCTCGCCGGCCGTCGGCATGAAAAGCGACGAGGGCGGCCTCCACTACCACAAACCCGGCGCCGGCAGCGTCACCGCGGTCGCCGCCGAGGCCGCCCCCGAGGACGTGCCGGTGATCGGCGCGTTCCACAACCTCTCGGCGGATCGACTGGCGAATCTCGACGTGGAGTTCGACATCGACACGCTGGTCGTCGGCGACGACGCCGACGCCAAGGAGACCGTCGCCGCGCTCGCGGAGGCGATCGACGGCATCCGCGCGTTAGACGCCGGACCGATCGAGAACGCCGCCGAGGTCGAGAGCGTGACGCCGCTGGTCATCAACATCGCCCGCTACAACGACGGGATGCACGACGTCGGCGTCAAGTTCCACTGAGCGGCGTCGCGACGCCGCGCTACGGCGTCGATCGACGGCGCGGCCGCTGACGACGTGACGGCCGGAGAAAATCGAAGCTCCGTCGTCCGATTCAGGCGCCGGCCTGATCGAGCGCGCTCTCGATGTCGTCGCGCTGCGTGACGCCGACGAAGCGCTCGACGATGCCGTCGTCGTTCTCGACGATCAGCGTCGGCAGCGAGCGTACCTGGTACTCGTTGGCGACGTCTTGTTCCTCGTCGACGTTGATCTTCTCGACCTCGAAGCTGTCCCCGCGGTCGTCCTCGATCTCCTCGAGGATCGGATCCTGCGTCTTGCACGGCCCGCACCAGTCAGCGTAGAAGTCCTTCAGCGTTACAGTCATGCTGCTATCAACTGCTTTTCCCGTCGGTCGCGCATAAGGGTTTCCCACTCTGGCACGTCGCGTGCGAAACCGCCGAGAACGGCCCCATCGGTCGGTCCGAAAGCGCTGGCGCGATCGCTCTGCGGTGGCCGCCCCGGTCGAAAGGTTTAGTGCCTCGGGTACCGGAGGGACGATCATGAGCAGCGGTCAAAACTCCGGCGGCCTGATGTCCAGTGCGGGACTGGTCCGGTACTTCGACAACGAGGATCGAAACGCGATCAAGATGGATCCCAAGTCCGTCTTCGTCTTCGCGATCCTGCTGGGCATCGCGGTGCAGGCTCTGTCGGTCGTCCTCTACGGCATCACGATCTGAGGCGCTCGGGGAGCGGCCCCGGAGACGCCTGCGCTCACAGTCACCGACCGAGTTCTTTCGTGCGCCCGATCGACCAGCGGCATCGCCGAGCGCCCGCGTGGCGGCCGACGAGACGATGCCCGACGGCGCGGGGTTTTTGCGCGCCGGATCCCTACGACGGGTAGATGACACGCACTGCAGGCGTCGTCGCCGTTCAGGGCGACGTCAGCGAGCACGCTGGGGCGATCGAGCGCACGGCGGCCGCGGCCGGCGAGTCGGTCGAGGTCCGCGAAGTCCGGGAAGCGGGCGTCGTGCCCGACTGCGATCTCCTGGTGCTGCCCGGCGGCGAGTCGACGACGATCTCCCGGCTGCTCGCGCGGGAGGGGATCGACGAGGAGATCAGCGCCCACGTCGCGGCCGGCAAGCCCGTGCTGGCGACCTGCGCGGGGCTGATCGTCGCGTCGGCCGATGCGCGGGACGACCGCGTGGCGACGCTGGACGTGCTCGACGCCGCCGTCGAGCGCAACGCCTTCGGCCGCCAGAAGGACAGCTTCGAGGCGCCGCTCTCTGTCGAGGGGCTCGACGAGCCGTTCCCGGCGGTGTTCATCCGGGCGCCCGCCATCGCCGAGGTCGGCGACGATGTCGAGGTGCTGGCGTCCGTCGAAGGCCGGCCGGTCGCGGTGCGGGACGGCCCGGTCGTCGGGCTCTCCTTTCACCCCGAACTGGTCCCCGACGATCGACTCCACCGGCTCGCGCTGTTCGAGGCGCCCGCCGCGACGCCGGAGACGGACGCCACCACGACGCGGTAGGAGCCCGACGCCGCAGCCAGACGCCGCGTCGCCGAGGATTCCCCGGGAGCGTGGACTTTTCTCCCTGGGGGTCCTCGCTGTAGGTATGAACGCGACCATCGACGCCGTCCGGGTCGCCGGCACCGAGCAGGGGCCGGTCGCCGTCGTCGTCCTCGCGGTCGAAGCGGAGAGCGACGTTCTGCCGATCTTCATCGGGTTCGAGGAGGCCGCGAGCATCGCCCGCGGCGTCGACGCCGAGGACATCGGCCGGCCGCTGACCCACGACCTCCTGCTGGACGTGGTCGAGGAGCTCGGCGGACGGGTCACCCGGATCGTCGTCGACGACGTCGAGGACGGCACGTACATCGCCGACCTCCACGTCGACACGCCCCGCGGCGAGACCGTGATCGACGCCCGCCCGAGCGACTCGCTGGCGCTGGCTGCCCGAACGAACGCGGACATCGAAGTCGATCCGTCGGTGTTCGCGGACGGCGCCCAGCCCGCCGCCGAGTTCGCCGACCTCGACGAGATTCAGGACGTCGCGGAGCTGGCCTGAACCGAGACCGGCCGCCTTTTTATCGGTCGACGCGTCGGTTCGGACATGACCGACGACACCGGCGAAGACGCCGCCGCTGGTTCGACCGCTGACGCCGCCGACGAGGCTGGCGTCGATGCCGCCGACCCCGGCGCTGACGTGCTCGACGAGCTGTTCGCCGTCATCGAGGACCGCAAGGAGACGCTCCCCGAGGATTCGTACACGGCGTCGCTGTTCACCCACGAGAAAGGCGAGAACGCCGTTCTGGAGAAGCTCGGCGAGGAGACGACCGAGCTCGTGCTGGCCGCGAAGGACGACGACCGCGAGGAGCTGGCCCACGAGGGCGCCGACATCGTCTACCACCTGCTCGTGCTGCTAGCGATGAAGGACATGGATCTGGCCGATCTGCGAGCCGAGCTGGCCGAGCGTCGGTGAGCGATCACGGAGTGATCGCGAACGTCGAAAGACGAGCGGAGCGAGTCTTTGGGGAGCGAGACGAACATCGTCCGAGTGTGAGTCGACAGGTGGTCAGCGACTCCGCGAACTCGATTCCCACCCGTCGCTGACAAAGCACCCCGTACTGTCACCGCGTCGCGGATCGGCGCCGCTGCTCGCCGTCTCCCGCGACCGCCGCGCCGATCGCGCCCGCGACTGCGCTTTCGAGCGCGACGATCATCGAGAACGCGATGACGGCGAGTGCGAGCACCAGCCCGCCCAGCGACCCGATCGCGGCGCCGACCGGCCCGCCGACGAAGCCGAGGACGGTCAGCCCGAACCACAGCACGACGGCGGCGACGATGCCGCCGAGGCTTCCGGCGACCAGTCCGTGCCACGCGCCCGACGAGAGGCTCCCGCCGGCCATGTAGCCGGCGACGAAGCCGCCGACCAGGCCGGCCGTGAGCTGTCCGAGGCCGGGCACGACGATGCCGACCGCGCCCAGCACGGTGATCACGAGAAATCCGACGACCGCCGCGCGCCAGTTCGTCATGCGAGTCGGTACGAGTTCCGGGCTGAAAACGGTGTCTGGAACCCGGTCGGCGCCGCGGCCGACACGTCGTTTCACTAGACTAATGTGACGGACGGACGCATCTCCGTCCATGCCGGACAGCCCCGACCCTCCGGACTGGATCGTCGAGCAGCCAGGACTGACGGCGTTCGCGCTGCTGAGCAGTCTCCTCGCGCTGTTCGTCCTCCTGCCGTACCTCCAGTACGTCCTGTTCGGCGTCGTGCTCGCGTACATCCTGCTGCCCGTCCAGCAGCGCCTCGAACGGCACGTCAACCCGACGTTCGCGGCGATCGCGGTGGTGATCGCCACCCTGCTGGTCGTGTTGCTCCCGCTCGTCTACGTTCTCTCGATCGCCGTCGAGCAATCGATCGAGCTCGTCGACGCGATCAGGCAGGGACAGCTCGACGTCGCGGCGATCGAAGCCGTGATCGAATCGGGCGGCTACCCCGTCGACCTCGTCGACCTGTACGAGTCCAACCAGGGCCGGATCGCGTCGGCGCTCCGGCAGGTCACGATGGGGGCGCTCGGCCTCGTCGGGACGCTGCCGGGCATGTTCATCGGAATCACCGTCACGCTGTTCGTCCTCTTTGCGCTGCTTCGCGACGGCGAGGGACTCGTGGCGTGGATCCAGTGGGTCCTGCCGATCGACGACGAGATCCTCGACGAACTTCGCGCCGGGCTCGACGAGCTCATGTGGGCGTCCGTCGTCGGGAACGTCGCCGTCGCCGCGATCCAGGCGGTGATGCTCGGCGTCGGGCTGGCGGTCCTCGGCGTCCCCGCGGTCGTCTTTCTCACCGTCGCCACGTTCGTGCTGACGCTGCTTCCGCTGGTCGGCGCCTTCGGCGTCTGGATCCCGGCCGCGGTGTTTCTGGCAGTCACGGGCAGCCCGACCAGCGGGGCGGTGCTGGCGGTCTACGGGCTGCTCGTCACCTTCTCCGACTCGTATCTCCGGCCGGCGCTGATCGGCCGCACCAGCGCGTTCAACTCGGCGATCGTCGTCGTCGGCATCTTCGGCGGGCTGGTCGTGTTCGGCGCCGTGGGGCTGTTCGTCGGCCCCGTCGTCCTCGGCGGCGCGAAGATCACGCTCGATTGCTTCGCGAGAGAGCGCACCGGGCGACCAGTGCCGGACGCCGTCGCCGAGGCGGAGCCGGACGCCGAAGCGGAATCGGACGCAGGCGGGGCGTCGGCGGGCGACGTCGACGCGGATTCGGCGCCGAGTGACGCCGACGAAGGGGCGGGCGGCGGCGAGCGCGACGACGACGCGGAGCGGGACGATGGAGCGGAACGCGCCGACAGTACGGTGGGCGACGAGGCCGACGACGACGCCGCCGACGAGTGAGCGCGTCAGTCGGAACGCTCGCCGTCGTAGCTGACCTCGAATGGCCCTTCGTCGGGATCTTTCTGGGGCACCATCGGGCCGATCTCGGCCGTTCGTCTGGTCAGCGTCGCAGTCCGGAGGATGTAGGCCCCGAGCAGCAACAGCGGGACGAAGACGATCGTCGCGAGCAGCGAGGTCACGTACGGTAGATAGGCGGCGTCGATCGCCAACCCGCCGAGATCGCCGTAGATGAGCGGGATGAGCGAGGCGGCCAGGATCGCCGGGAGGCCGAGATAGACCGTCAACTGCGAGAACCGGGTGAGCTCGCGCTGGAGGTAGATCGTCTTGAAGTGCGCCTGCGCGGTGCCGAACAGCTGTAACGCCTCGACCAGCTCGTCGAACGCCGCGGCCTCCCGCTCGGACAGCTCCGCGGCGTCGTTTTGCAGGTGTCTGGCGCCGTAAAGCTGCACCCCTTCCTTGTACTCGACCGCTGCCGAGAGCGCGTCGTACGCGGACACGTCGACTCGGTTGAGACGTTCGTCCGCTCGCTCGGCGCCGGCCGCGACGCTGTCCGCGTAGCGAGTGACCAGGGAGCGATACTCCTCGTTCTCGTGGTCGGCGACCGCGTCGGCGAGCGTATCGGCGCGGTCCTGGATCGCGGCGACGATCAGTTCGAGCATGCGCGTCGGTTCGGCCGGCGTCGCCGGTACGCCGGTCATGTCCGCGACGTCCTGACGGAACGTTCGGACGCCGGAGAACCGATCGCGGAACTCGCCGGCGGGCGAGAACTCCTGGGAGAGGATCAGCTGGTTGACCGAGACGACCAGCGTGACCAGCGAGAACGTCCCGGCGATCATCCCGCTGGCCATCCGAGTGACCGAGTTGGCGTTCGTAAAGGAGATCGCGTCGGCGGCGTGCAGCCCGATCAAAAACAGGTACACGAGCACCGCGCCGCAGGCCGTGAGCACGAGCCGGTCGCCGTCGATCAGCACCCACTGGACGGCCCGGCTGCGGGACTTCCGCTGGACGCCGAAGAAGTCCTCGGACGACGCTCCCGACCCATCGCCCGCTGACGAACCCATAGGTGGAGCAAGGTCGAACCGGGCAAAAACCGTTGGCCCACGGTGCTTAGTCGGCGTCCAGCGGCGGCCAGTACCAGGCGTCGGCCTCGACCAGCGCGAGCAGTCGTCGCCGGCGCTCGTCGATGTCGTCGAGCGACTCCGCGAACGCCTCGTCGGAGACGGTCGGGACGCCGGCGTCGCGGAGTCGGTCGAGTTCGGGCGATCGGGGCGTCCGGTCGACGGGGTCGATGAACGCCTCGTCGAGCGTCTTGAGGTAGTCGTCCGTGCTCGATCGGGCGGCCTGAACGAGCGCCTCGTTCGGGCGGTGCTCCTCGGGGACGCCAAAGCGCAGCAGCGTCAGCGCGTCGTCGAAGACGGCGACGGCCACGGTCGAGGCGTCGGTCCCGCCCTCGCTGTGGTAGTAGTGGAGGACCGGGTAGGACTTGTGCTGCTCGGCGAGGCGACCGATGTCGGAAGCGAGTTCGTTCAGCGGCAGGTCGAGCCGATCGAGATCGTCGCCGTCCCAGCCCGTCCGGACGAACGCCTCGCTTCGTTCGCCGAGCCCGTGGACGCTGCTGGCGAACGACCGCTTGTCGGCGACGGCGCCGAGCACCGAGAGGATGTACGAGACCGCCAGCGTCGCGAACAACATCCCGCTGGCGGTCGTCAGCCCGGACGCGATCTGCCAGAGCTCGCCGTGGGGCGAATAATCGCCGTTCCCGTCGGTGAACATCGTGTACGCGACGTAGTAACCGCGTCCGACCCAGTTGGGGAATCCTCCGTGCCGCGTGCTGAGTAGCGCCGTCTCGCTGGCGCCGAACAGCACCGTCCAGCCCGCCCAGAGGAGCCCGATCCACGCGAACAGCGTGAACACGAGGATGAGCGGCCCCGCGAGACTCAGAATGCGAGGGTGATCGCTGCCGACCGCTTTGAGACCGCGCCACGTCGCCGTCGACAGCCGGGCCGAGATCGGGCCGGCGCCGCCGTCGACCCACAGCGCGGTCCAGAGGAGATCGACCGTGGCGGCGACGATCAGCGCGACGCCGAGGGCGAACAGCGCGACGTTCACGCTACCACCTCGCACGACGTGCGCGCCGTCCGGGCGAACGGATCGCCGGCCGACGCGAACGCGGCGGACACCTGAACGGCGATGCGACCGGCTCTGGTCCGACCGGCAGACGCTCCCACCACGTGGTAGTTTCTCCACGGAGCGAGGGAAAAGCGCGGGTGGTCGCCCTGCCCGTCGACGGGCGCCCGGCGCGTTCGCGGCGCACGAGCGCCGAAAGACGCCCTTTTATAGCCAGCGCCGCTAGGGGTCGCTATGATTTTCGAGGATCTTCCGACGACGCCCACGTCGGAGGAGCTGATCGACAAAGCGTTCTCGCGGGCGGCGCGCTCGGGCCGGTCGAAGCAGGGCCGGGAGGCCCAGGAGTCGATGACCCAAACGGCGACGAACATCCTCTCGGACAACCTCCAGAACGTCGTCACGGAGTGGCCGGATTTCGACGACGTGGATCCGTTCTACCGCGAGCTCGCGGACGCCATCGTCGACGCCAGCGACTACGGCGTCGACGCCGGCGGGGTCGACGCGCTGCGCCAGAGCCTTTCGGAAGTAACGTGGGCCAGCCGCCAGACCCGCCAGATCGGCGAGGACGCCATGGCGAAGATGCGCAAGGCCGACGTGGACCTGGCGCGCAAGCACCGCAAGCAGGCGTTCGCCCGGATGGCCGACGTCGTCGAGGACGTCTCCGAGAACCTGCTGCTGATCAACGAGGCGCGCAACGACCTGCGGGACCTGCCCGAAATCAACCCCGACGAGCCGGCGATCGTCGTCGCAGGCTACCCCAACGTCGGCAAGTCCAGTTTCGTCAACGGCATCACGCGAGCGCGCAACGAGACCGCCGAGTACCCGTTCACGACGAAGGGGATCGGCGTCGGCCACTTCGAGCGCGACCGCGTGCGCTACCAGATCGTCGACACGCCCGGCCTGCTGGATCGGCCGCCGGAGGAACGCAACGAGATCGAGTCGCAAGCGGTCTCGGCGCTGGAACACCTCGCGGACTGCGTGCTCGTGTTGCTCGACGCCAGCATGAACTGCGGCTACCCGGTCGACGTTCAGCTCGAACTACGCGACGCCATCGCAGAGCAGTTCGGCGACGCGCCGGTCATGACGGTGTGTAACAAGTCGGATCTCTCGACCGACGTCGAGGCGGACCACTACATGAGCGTCGAGACCGGCGAGAATGTCGAGTCGGTCGTCGACGCCGCCGTCGAGGCGATCGACTGGGAGCAGGAGCTGCCGTTCGAGCGGTAGGCGCGCGAACGACTGCAACCTTTCTGCGAGCAGAGTACTGTCTCCGAACCGGCAAGCGACCGGTCTACGCGACCGTTCCGGAGTACGAACCCTGTCCGATCGCGGCGTCGCGTTCGCCCGCCAGTCGCGGGTCGAACTCCCCGGTCGCTCCGCGTTCGTCGACGTCGATGTACCGGACCTGCACCGCGACCTCGCGCTCGGAGTGCTCGTCGACGACGGCGTAGATTTCGTCGGTCACCGCCGACCGCGAGGCGGCTTCGTCCGTTCGTCCGACGGTGACGATCACCCGCTCGTGGTGGCGGAACGGGAAGTCCTCGGTCATCCGAACTTCGGTCGAGAGCAACTGGTACTCCTCGTGGGCGGGGTCGTCCAGTAGCTCGTCGAGGTCGTTCTGGACCTCGGTTTCGAACGTCGCCGTCTGGAACGCGGTGACCGAGGTGCCGACCAGAAAGCTCGACAGGACGATCATCGCGACCGCGAACAGGGCGGCGTTGCGGAGGAGTTCGCGCTGGGCGGCCGCCTCCTCGAACCACTGGTCCGGCCGGTAGCCCATGTACCACAGCGTCACCAGCCCGGCGAAGTTGACCGACGTGATGTTGACCAGCACGAGCACGGTCGATCCGAGACCGGCCAGCGGCAGCCCCCACGCGAGCGCGATGCCGGCCGCGGCGGCGGGCGGGATCAGCGCCGCGGCGATCATCACGCCGACCAGCGCGGTCGAGACGCCCGTCGAGAGGCTCAACACGCCGGCGACGCCGGCGCCCAGCGCGATAATCAAGCTGAGCAGGTCCGGTGCGAGCCGCTCGTTGATCTCGCCGATGCTGGTCAGCGTCAGCCCCGGCGGTACCAGATGGGCGGTCTTCAGAACCCACGCCAGCACGGCCGAGCCGGCGATTGCCAGTCCGACCCCCAGCGCCTGATAGACCAGCCCCTCGCGGACCATCTCCTCGTCGTTGACGACCGTCCCGACGCTGGCGCCCAGCGCCGGCCCGATCAGCGGCGCGATCACCATCGAGCCGACGACGACCGCCGGCGAGTCCAGCAACAGCCCCGCCGTCGCGACGAAGGCGCTGATCAGCGTCATCGTCACGTAGATCCAGAACGTCGGCGTCATCTCGTCGGCTTCCGTCCTGAGCTCCTGGCGGGAGATCCGGTCCTCCTCGACGTCGTCGGTAGCGTACTTCTCTTCCAGTCGGTCGAACTTCCGAGAGATGACGGTCTCGGCGTCGACGACCACCGTGTACGCGTCGTCGGAGATACCCTCCTCCTGCAGCCTGTCCAGCACCGGCTCGACGGCGTTGGCCGGCAGCGGGAAGTAGACGACGCCGGTGAACTCCCGGCCGCTCGTCTCGTCGGTGACGACGTAGTCGATCTCCTCGTCGTCGAGCGCGGCGAGAATCGTCTCGCGCTTGCCGGCGGGAATCGTCAGCTGGACGAGTCGCACGTTGGGCCGGAAGACCCCGACGCTCAAATAGATCCGGGGTCCGAACCGGGTGGCGGCGTCCAGTCGCCGACGAAAGGGACGCCGTCTCGGCGCGGTAGATTCTTCGGGCGAGCGTTCGAATCGGGCCCCATGCGCGTCGTCGAGAACACGATGGACGTTTCGATCGAGAGCCTGCTGGAGCGGCCGCTGTTTTGCTTCTTGGCCTCCGTTGACGACGGCCTGCCCCGGGTATCGCCGCTGTGGTATCTCTGGGAGGACGGGACGGTCTGGATCATGGCCGACCGCGAGAAGACCTACGTCAGCCGCGTCGAGGCGACGCCGGAGGCCGCGCTGGCGGTCGTCGAGTTCCTGCCGGGGTCGGGCGTCGTGCGCCACGTCGGCTTCCGCGGGCAGGCGTCGGTCGAGCCGTTCGCCCTCGATCGGGCGAACCGACTGTTGCAGCGCTATCTCGGTCCCGACCCCGAGAGCTGGGACGACCGGTTCTTGCCGCCCTGGAGCGATCGCTGGTGTTTCATCCGGTTCGAGCCGGAGACGGTCGTCGCGCGCGACCAGAGCTACGATATCGGGCTCGCGTAGCGGCGTCGGGCGCACAACGCTGGGCGATCAGAGCGTCGAAATCGACGCCCGCTCGCCGAGTCGCAGTTCGTCGAACGTCTCCCGGGAGACCGTCGGCCCGGAGCAGTCGCCGTCGGACGAGCCCGGCGATTCGCAGATGTTGACGATGAGTTCGTAGGGACCGTGATTCTCGTCGAGGTACGCCGCGGCCTCGTCGTCGATTTCGATCGGGAGTTCGGTCGGCAACGGAGCGTCCTCTTCGGGGAGCCTCGCGGACAGTTCGCCGTCGTCGAGCGACCACGTCGCGACGGCCCCTTCGGCGTCCGATCGATCGGGATCGACGCGGCCCCAGACCTGCTTGGTGACGACGGTCCCGCTCGTCCGGAGGTCGAGGGTTTCGAGGCAACCGGCGCTGCCGGCGAGGCCGGTCGTCGCTGCGACGGTGAGGAGGGTGCGGCGGCGCATACGCCGCGGTATTCGTGTCATCGGTTAGTCTTTTCCGTTCCGGCGGCAGCCCGAAGCCGGCTCGCGGAGAGCACGCCCGGTGGCCGGAACGGTTCGGGCGCGAACGCGACCCTTTTCCCCGGTGCGCGCCAACGCCGCGGTATGTTCGAAAACCGCCCGAACTGCTCCGACGAGGTGATTCTGGTCGGGCGCTCCAACGTCGGGAAGTCGACGATCATGCGGGAGCTGACGGGCCACAGCTTCGAGACGGGCGGCAAGCCGGGCGTGACCCGCTCGCCGAACCACTACGACTGGTCCGGCGACGACTTCATGATCACCGACCTCCCCGGCTTCGGCTTCATGTCCGGCGTCCCCGACGACGTCCGCGAGCAGATCAAGACCGACATCGTCCGGTACGTCGAGAACAACGCCGACAACATCTTGGCGGGAATCCTCGTGCTCGACGGCAAGTCGGCGGTCGACATCATCGACCGCCACTCCGGCGAGGACGAGATCCCCCACGACGTCGAGATGTTTCACTTCCTGCGCGACGTCGGCGTCCCGACCGTGGTCGCGGTCAACAAGATGGACAAGGTCGACGACGAGGACGAGCGCTTGAGCGACATCTGCGACCGGCTCGGGCTGTATCCGCCGTGGAAGCAGTGGCAGGACACGATCGCGCCGATCACGGCGAAGCGAGGGTCGATCGAGCCGCTGGAGGACGCCGTGCGCGGCCATCTGGAGGACGCGAAGCGGGACGATCTGAAGAAGTTCTTCTAAGACTCGCTGGCGCGACGCCAGCGACCGGTTTCGGACGCGCCCGCGGACGGCCGAGTAGCTATTAGGCTCCGGCCCCGTAGCTACGCGCGTGACTGTTACGCCGGAGGAGTCGACCGACGCCGTCCGGGTGCGCGACGCCGAGCGCGCGGACCTGCTGGCGGTGCACCGCATCGAGCGGGCGTCGTTCCCGAGCCCGTGGCCGATGGCGGCGTTCGAGCGCCACCTCACGTCGCCGGCGTTCCTGGTCGCCGTCGACGAGAAGGGGACCGGAGCCGGCGACGACGAGGACCCCGCCAGCGAGACGATCGACGCGGCGTCGGTGCTGGGCTTCGTCGTCGCCGATCTGGTGCCGAATCACGGCCGGCCGCTGGGTCACGTCAAGGACCTGGCGGTCCACCCCGACCGGCGCGGCGAGGGCGTCGGCTCGACGCTGCTCGACCGGTCGCTGGCGGTGCTGCGGGGCGAGTCGGCGCGGTCGGTGAAACTGGAGGTCCGGGTCGGCAACGAGAGCGCCCGCTCGCTGTACGACGCCTTCGAGTTCGAGCCGCTGCGGCGGGTGCCCCGCTACTACGACGACGGCGAGGACGCGATCATCATGGTCCGTCAGATCGCGGAGTAGTGCTGCAACGCCAGCTCCGTCCGATCGTCGCGCCCAGACGAAAGCACACAAGTACCACAACTCCAAACCACGACGCATGGCAACCACCACCGGACTGATCGCACAGGTGAATCCGATCTCGGACCTGACCGACGCCGTCTCCTACTTCATCGACGCCGCGACGGTCGACCCGCTCTCGGCGATCCTGGTCGTGCTCGGGCAGTTGCTGTTCGTCGTCGCTTTCGCCGTGTTCGGCTACCTCGTTCTGGGCTCGCTCGTCGACTTCGTCATTCCCGAGTCGCCCGGTCGATCGCCGCCGCGACGAGACTGATCGATTTCTCTAGATCGGGGCCGAGCGGCGTCCCCGCGACGAAGCTGTCGGCGTGCTCCAGAATGTCCTCGATTCGCTCGGCGACGTCGTCGGGCGTCCCGGCGACCGAGAGCGCGTCGATCATCGCCGGCGTGACCGCCTCGAACGCGGCGCCGAAGTCGCCCCGCTCGATGGCGTCGCCGATCTCCTCGGCGGCGGCGGCGTCCAGCCCGTGCCGTTCGAGCACCGGCGGCGCCGCGCCGGCCGCGATGAAGGCGACGGGCTGGCGCGCGATCTCCCGGGCCGCGTCGGCGTCCTCGGCGACGCTGACGCTGGCGTAGGCCGCCACGTCGAACTCGCCCCGGTCGTCCGGGCGCTCCTCTAACCCTTCCGCGATCCGATCGCTCGCCCACGTGAAGTCGTCGGGATGCGACGCGTTCACGAGGACGCCGTCGGCGTGCTTGGCGCTCATGCGCAGCATGTGGGGCCCTTGCGCGCCGACGTACACCGGGATCTCGCCCTCGACGTCGTACTCCAGTCCGGCGTCGCTGGTCTCGAACGTGCCGTCGATCGAGACGCGCTCGCCCGCCCAGAGGTCCTGAGCGATCTTGAACGACTCCAGCACTCGGCGGAGCGGCCGCTCCTGCTCGACGCCGAGGCTCGACAGCGTCGACTTGTCGCCCGGCCCGACGCCGAAGATCCCTCGCCCGTCGCTGACCTCCTGTAAGGTGGCCATCCGCGAGGCCAGCGTCACCGGGTGGGTGTCGTAAGGGTTGGCCGCCGCGGGGCCGACGGCGATCTCGTCGGTGGCGGCGGCGATCCGATCGAGCGTCACGAACGGGTCGCGATTGAAGTAGTGGCTCGCCGCGAAGATCGCGTCGAACCCTTCGGATTCGGCGCGCTCGGCGTACTCGACGATCTCTGCGACCGGGTGCTCGGGGGTGAGTTCGATGCCGTGCATTGGTAGTTCTCGTAGGATTTCGTCGTCCTCGTCCGCCGCCCTCAGTCCTCGTAGTTCCACTCGCGCAGCGCTTGCCGGACGAAGTCGCTCTCGACCGATCTGAACAGCTCGTCGCTGCCGTCGTGGTCGCCGAACGACCAGTTCCGGATCACGACGATTGGCGTCCCGCCGTCGCCCTCGCCGGCGATCAGGTTCGCCGCGGCCGCGAGCTCGTCGACGACGCTCTGGACCGTGACTTCCAGCTCGTGACCGTCGCGGTCGGCCTCGCCGCGCCAGTCGCGGCTCGCGGGCATCCCCGCCCAGCCGATCGCGACGCCGCGCTGGCCGTGGCGGAACGGCCGGCCGCAGGTGTCGGTGACGACGACGGGCGCCTCGGATGCGAGCCCCTCGCGGATCCGTGCGGCGCTCTCGATCGGCCGCTCGGGTAGCAAGAGCAGATCGGCGTCGGGCACGTTCGAGCGGTCGATGCCCGCGTTCACGTTGACGTGCCCGAAGCGCGTCTCGGTCAGGAGAAACGGCGCGTCCATCAGCAGCTCGGTGCTCTCCTCCAGGACGGCCTGGGCGAATCGCGGGTCCTTCTCGTCGCCCGTGGCCGACTCCAGTCGGTCGGCGATCTCGACGGCCCGGGGCCCGGCCGGAAACGCATCCAGATCTGCGGTCCGGCCTTCGGCCTTCGAGACGACCGTGCTGGCGACGACCACGACGTCGTCGGGACGCAGATCGACGCGCTCCTCGACGATCGTCGCGAGGTCGTCGCCCGCTCGGATCTCGGGCACGTCCGGAACCGCGAACGCTTCCATGCCTCTCTCTCGGTGGTGGCCGTTAAAAAGCGCGCGGATGGTGGAAAGTGCATCCGGCGTCGCGGATTTCGACCCTCGGCCAGCGCCTCACCGCTCCCACTCGTCGACCAGGAGGCCGTACCGATGGACGTCGACGTGCTCGCCCTCCGCGAATCCTTCGTCGCGGTGGACGCCTTCCTCGGTGAACCCGGCCTTTTCGAGGACCCGCCGCGACGCGGGGTTCGTCTCGTAGACCGTAGCATAGACCTTGTTCAATCGTCGCTCGTCGAAGGCGTAGCGACAGATCGTCTCGACGGCGTCGGTGGCGTACCCCTCGCCCCACTCGTCGGGCGCGATCATGTAGCCGATCTCGGCGGCGCCCCAGACCTCGTTCGGCGGCTTGAGCCCGATCGTTCCGACGGGTTCGCCGTCGGCGCAGATCAGAAAATCGGCGCCGTCGCCCTCGTCGAGCGACTCGATCCACTCGCTCTCGGCCGGCCCGTTCGTCGGCTCGTAGGCGGCGAGACCGGTGCGGACGCGCGGATCGTTCACGGTTCGCTGGAGGAACTCGGCGTCCTCGGGTTCGATCGTCCGCAGTTCGACCGTCGCGCCGCTGGCGAACACCGGGCCGGGCATACCGACGACGTAGTCGCGCCGCCCACTTTAATTCACGCGCCGAACGTGTCGAACCGCGCTTCTCTCCGCCGATTGTTACCCCTCGCGAACGGCGACGGATAGCTCGCCGCCCGCGACCTCCGCGACGAGCATCGACGCCGACGCCGCCGGCGCGGCGCCCGTCGCGCTGCCGGGGTTCAACAGTCGAATCCCGTCGACGACCTCGTCGTGCAGTTCGTGGGTGTGTCCCGAGACGCCCACCGTCGAATCAGGATCGTCGGCCTCCCGTCGGACGGTCTGCAGTACCCTGTCGCGGTAGCTGCCGGTGTGACCGTCGCCGTGGGTGACGACGAACTCGACGCTCTCGACCGTCAGGCTGGCCGTTTCGGGGAGATCGAGGGCCAGCGGGTCCATGTTGCCCCGGACCGCGACGAGGTCACCACCGGCCATATCGCGGACGGCCTCGTAGGCGTCCCGCGAGTCGAAGTCGCCGGCGTGGATCACCCGGTCGGCGCTCGCGACCGCCTCGCGTACCCACTCGGGCACCGCGCCGGCTCGCGAGGGGACGTGCGTATCGCTGACGATGGCTACCGTCGTCATGCCTCCCCGTTCGTGACGGATCCCGAAAGAGGTTCCCCGGAGGCGTCCGTTCTCGGACGCATGACAGACTACGCCGCGGCCGTCCTCCGGCGGGGGAGTGCGGTGCTCGTCCGCCGCGAGGACGGCGCTCCTCGCCTCCCGTCCGCACCGCTGGAAGCTTCGGCGGACGCCGCAAACGACCGGCCGGACGCCGACGGAGAATCGAACGACGCCGCAGCCGACCCGGCCGCCGCGGCCCGACGAGCCGCGTCGGCGCTCGGCCTTGACCTCGGCGCCCTCGATCACGTTCGAACCGGCTCTCAGATTCGGGACGGCGAGGACACCTACGCCCCGGTGCTGTTCGACGTCGCCGGCGACGCCGCGGCGACGGCCGACGACGCCGAGTGGATCGCCCCGACCGCGCTGCTCCACGAATCGGCGTCGCCGAGCGACTGGTACCGCTACCAGCGCGTCGCGCCGACCGTCCGCTCGATCGCCGCCGACGGCGAGCACGGGGCGGCGTACCTCTCCGTGCGAGCCCTGGAGGTGCTGCGGGACCGCGCGGCGCTGCAGGTCTCGGAGGACGACCCGGATCTGGACGAACTCACCGATCTGGGCGATCGCGTGCTGAGCGCGCGGCCGAGCATGGCCGTCTTGGAGAATCGCGTGAACAGGGTGCTGGCGGTCGCCGTCGACGGTGACGATGTCATCGGTGAGGACGGCACCGACGACGCGGCCGAGGGTGTCGCGGGCGCCGTCGAAGCCGCGGCCGACGCCGGGATCGATCGCGCGCTCCGAGCGGACGCCGACGCCGCCGCGGCGGCCGCCGACCTGCTCGACGACGCGGGCGTCCTCACGCTCTCGCGCTCGGGGACGGTCCTCGACGCCCTCCGATCGGCGTCGCCGCGGTCCGTTCACGTCGCCGAGTCGCGGCCGGCTCGCGAGGGGATCAGCGTCGCCGAGGAACTCGCGGCCGCCCTCGACGCGCCGGTGACCGTGCTGGCCGACGCCGCGGTCGCCCACGCACTCGCGACTGAGGATGTCGACGCGGTCGTCGTCGGCGCCGACGCCGTGTTGCCCGACGGTCGGGTCGTCAACAAGACCGGGACCCGGACCGCGGCACTGGCCGCCGCTCGCGAGGGGATCCCCGTCTACGCCGTCGCCGCGAGCGACAAGATCACCCGCCGCGAGACGGTCAACCTCGAAACCGGCGACGCGACGGCGATCTACGACGGCGACGCCGAGCTGGACGTGCTGAACCCGACGTTCGACGTGACGCCGGGCGATCTGGTCGACGCCGTGGTCACCGAGCGCGGGCGTCTGGGCGCCGAGGACGTCGCGGCGATCGCCGAGGAGCACGGCGCGCTGACGGCGTGGCGGGACTGATTCGGCGGGCGAGTTCCAGTCGACGCGATCGAGACGCGCAGACGCAACAGTGAAACCGCACCGCCGCCTACCGCCGACGGGCGGCAGTGACGAAGGTTACCCCCACCGAGCCCCTTGTGACGACGCCTTCACCCGAGCCGCCTTCTGTGAATTGATTGACTCTGTAGCTACCGCTCTTCGAAAAGAGTTCCGACCGACGGCGGCGCCCCCGTCGGAAAACATTAGAAGATTTTAACATCTTATCCGACCGTTCGTCGGGTATGCATCGAAGACGATTCGTCCGCGTCGCGACGGCTGGACTCGCGGTACCGCTCGCCGGCTGTTCTGACTCGCCCGGCGGCGGGCTCGGGGGCGGCCTCGAAGTCACTGACGTTCAGTCCTCGACGACGCTCGCCGGCAACGTCGATCTCAGCGTGCAGGTGTCGAACACGTCCTCGGATTCGGCATCCGCGACGCTGTACGGCGAGGTCGACATCGAGGGGGGCGATACGTACACCGAATCGCGCTCGGTCACCGTCTCGCCGGACGGCTCAAACTCCTACGAACTGTCGTTCGACATCGACTTTTCTGAATCCCTGAGTGCGTCGTCCTACGAGTATCAGGCGTGGGTTGAGGCGTAGGACGTCCACTCCGTCGGAACGTCGTTCCGTCGTCTCGTCGTCACGCGAACTCCGCCAGCGCGAGCAGCACGCTCGGTGCGACCAGCAGCACCAGCCCGCCGAGGATCAACAGCGCCGGGATCACGAGCAGCCCCATTTCGGTCCCGAGCCACAGGCCCAGGCCCGCCAGGATCGCGAGCAGCCCGGCGATCCGGAGCGCCCAGCTGATCAGTCCCTCGAAGCCCGAGTCGGCGACGACGTCGACCACTTCGAGCGCTTCGTCCATACCCGATGGTTGCCGATCCACTCCGTTAAACGCTGTGGACACTTGCGTCGTCGGCAGGCGTTCATACGACGCGTCGCACGGTCACACCACGCGGTTGTGCAGTTCCTCGCCGGCGCCGATCCGGTCGACGTTCTCGCGCACCAGTTCGGCGATATCCCGGAAGTAGTCCCGCGTCGCCGCCGCGGCGTGGGGCGTGACGATCACGTCGTCCATGTCCCAGAGCGGCGAGTCCTCGGGCAGGGGTTCGTCCTCGAACACGTCGAGCGCGGCGCCGGCGATCTCGCCGCGCTCCAGCGCGTCGACGAGCGCGTCCTGGTCGACGACGCCGCCCCGAGCGACGTTGATCAGGTACGCGTCGTCGGCCATCGCCGCGAGTTCGGCCTCGCCGACGAGATCGCGGGTTTCCTCGGTCAGGGGTACCGTCAGCGCGACGAATTTCGCTCCATCGATCGCCTCGCGGAGCTCGTCGTTCGCGTACACGTGCTCGACGCCCGGCACCGGTTCGGGCGTGCGCTTGACGCCCGAGACCGCCATTCCGAGCGCGTCGGCGCGCTCGGCGATGCCCCGGCCGAGCGTGCCGAGACCGACGACGCAGAGCGTCTCGCCGGCGATCGTGAACGCTTCGTCCCACTCGGGACGGTCCCACTCGCGCTCGCGCTGGTTTCCGATGAAGGCATGGAGCCGCCGAGCCAGCGCGAGCATGTAGCCCGTCACGGTCTCGCCGACGCTCTCGCCGTGGATGCCGGTGCTGTTGGTGAGCGCGATCCCCTCGGCATCGAACGTGTCCAGCGGGAATCGGTCGTAACCGGCCTGAATCGTGTGGATCCACTCGACCGCGCCGACGAAGTAGTCCCGGTGGGCGAACGTGACCAGCCCGTCGCAGGCCGCGACCCGATCGGAGTCGTCGCCGACCAGTTCGACCTCGGCGTCGAGCTCCGAGAGCGCCGCTTCGAGTCGGTCCGGCGGGAACACCGCGTCGACCGATTCGTGGATTCCCAGCCGCTGTACGTCGTCGATCGTCATGCGTGAGCGTTCCGTGCGATCCGACAAAAAGTGCTGGCAATCGTCGCTCGCGTAACCGTCTCGACGCCGGATCAGGCTAGCGACAGCAGCGCTTCGAGGATCGTCTCGCGGAACGCCTCGGCGTCGATCTCGGTCGCGACGCTGGCCGTCGGCGCGGCGTTCGAGTCGGCGCGGGTGTCGGCGATCGTCGCGCCGCGACAGGGACCGTGTCCGTCGACGACCGACAGCGCGCGCGGCTCGAACGTCAACACGTCGCCGATCAGGTGGGCCGCCACCGCGGCGTCGTGGATCGCGTGGCCGTCGTCCTCGCGGAGCTGTTCGGGGTAGTCACACCACGCTGCGACCGTCGAGAGCGGCCCGCCGCCGCTCCGCAGTTCACCCACGGTCGACTCGGGGATCGTCGCTCGGTCGGTGACATCCAACGGAACCAGGTTCGGCGCGGCGTCCTGGACGACCCGGCTCGCCGCCGCGGGGTCGGCGTACGCGTTGTACTCCGCGGCCGGCGTGACGTTGCCGCCCGCGTGGACCGCGCCGCCCATCGCGATCAGGCTCCCGATACGATCGGGCAGGTCCGGCTCGACGGCCATCGCGACCGCGACGTTGGTCAGCGGACCGAGGGCGGCGATCGTCAGGTCGGTGCCGTGCTCGTCGACCTGCTCGCGGATGAACTCGCTGGCGTGGGCGTCGAGCGTGGAGCCCGTCGGCGCCGGCACGTCGCCCCGCAGTCCGCCGGGGCCGTGGATCGACTCCCCGGTCGACAGCGAGTGGGCCAGCGGCCGCTCGCAACCGCTCGCGACGGGCACGTCGTCCCGGTCGAACAGCCCCAGAATCGAGCGGGCGTTGGCCGTGGTGTTGTCCAGCGTCGAGTTGCCCGCGACGGTCGTCACGCCGACCACGTCGACGTTCTCGGCGGCCAGCAGCGCCGCCATCGCGACCGCGTCGTCGGTCCCCGGATCGGCGTCGATCAGAACCTTCCTCACCTGCGGAGGTTCGTCCGTCGGGCACTTAACGACCACAGCCTTTTGCCGCCCGCGGCCGACTGCCCGCTCGATGCCGACGACCGACGAGCTCGCGAGCCGCGTCGAGGGAATCGTCCACGAGAAGACCCAGCGCACCGACGCCGGACTCGACCTGACGGTCGCCGAGATCTACGAGGTCGCGGCGCCCGGCCGCGTCGACTTCGGGGGCGGCGAACTGGAGTCGGCCGATCTCGAACCGCACGAGCGCACGTGGCGCGACGAGGAGGATGACTACCAGTGGTGGCACCTCGACGCCGGCCAGTACCTGATCGAGTACAACGAGTCGCTGACCGGCGACCAGCGCGTGCCGCTCCAGATCAGGGACGCCCTGCGCGAGCGCGGCGCCAGCCATCCGACCCTGCACGTCGCGGAGCTACCGCGCGTGCCGCTCTCGGTCGGCGGCGCCGGCATCCGGATCAAGGAGAACGCTCGCGTGTCGACGCTGCTCGCCGAGGACTGACGCTACTTGCAGAAACTCTAGATCGAGCGCCAGCTCCACGGCGTTGGCGCGGACGCTGGAGGACGCGGCGCGTCCTCCGAGCCCTCGCTCCACTTCGTCTCGCGAGGACGCTGATGAGCAAAACTCATCGAGCCCTGCCTCGGCTCCGCCTCGGCAGGACGCCGAAGCGCGAGGCGCTTCGAGCCCTGACTCGCAGGCTCGTCAGGACGCCGCGGCGTCGGGACGGCAACCACACCCCGGCGTCGTGACGCCGCCGCTCAGTCGGCGGTCGCCGCCGCCGCGCGCTCCTCGTCGACCTCGTTGTCCGTCCAGGTGCCCCGCAGGAACCACCCGCCCGTGGTGAGCGCGCTGGCGACGTAGGAAAACGCCATCGCGTACCAGACGCCGACGACGCCCAGATCGGTGTAGACCAGCAGGAGGTACGCCAGCGGGATGCGGTAGATCCACAGTTCCTGGATCGACAGCAGCATGGCGGTGCGCGTGCTGCCGCTGCCCCGGAACCCGCCGAGCACCACCTGAAACACCCCGAGGAAGGCGAAGGCGGGCGCGCAGATCACCAGATAGGCCGACCCGACGTCGATCACGTCGGCCGCGCCCTCGCCGGTGACGAACACGCCGGTGATCGGCTCCGCGAAGGTGTACGCGACGGCGCCGACGCCGAGGAACACGACGGTGATCATCGTCGCGCTCATGATCACCGCTCGCTTGGCGCGCTCGACCTGCTGGGCGCCGAGATTCTGGCCGACGACCGTCTCGGTGCCCCGCGCTAGCCCGATCGCTGGGAGGAAGACCAGCGAGGCCAGCCGCTGGACGATGCCGTAGGCCGCCACGGCGTCCGTGCCGGCGATCGCGACGATGGCGGTCAGCGCCGTGATCCCGAGCGAGCGAAAGCTCTGCTCGCCGGCGGTCGGCAGCCCGATGTCGACGATCTTGCGGACGGTGTCGCGCTTGAGCCGCAGGTCCGCGAACGTCGGCTGGAGGCCGGCCCAGCCGCTAAACAGCATGTAGAGGCCGACGATCGCCGCCAGCCCCCGCGAGAGTACGGTCGCGACGCCGGCGCCCATCACCGACCAGCCCTCGAATCCCGTCGCTGCGTACAGCGACGCCTCCAGTCCCTCCAGCCCGAGGGCGGCGAACAGCGGGTTGCCGTCGAACCCGAGGATGAAGATCGGGTCGATCACGACGTTGAGCACGACGCTGCCGAACATCAGGTACAGCGGCGTCCTGGTGTCGCCCCACCCGCGCATCAGCGCGTTGAAGATGAAAAACCAGAACATGAACTGCAGCCCGGCGAACACGACGCGCGTGTAGTCGACGGCGTACTGGAAGGCGGCGCCGCTCGGATCGGCGCCGATCAGCCGCAGCAGCGTCGGTGTCAGGACGAACCCCAGCAACGAGAACGCGAGCGACAGCAGCGTGACAAAGGCGATCGTCTGGCCGGCGACGTGGTGCGACCGACCGGACTGGCCGGCGCCCTTGTTCTGGGCGACCAGCACGGTGCCCGCGACGGTGAAGCCGCCGCCGACGCTGACCATCAGGAACACGATCGACCACGAGTACGACAGCGCGGCGACGGCCTCCGATCCGAGACGGCCGACCCAGTAGGTGTCCGCGAGGTTGTAGCCGACCTGCAACAGCATGGTCATCACGATCGGCGCCGAGAGCACCACCAGCGGCTTGAATAGCTCGCCGTCGACGACGTCGACCGACCGATCCTCACGCTCGCTCACGGTTCGTCGTCCTCCTCGACTTCCTCACCGGTATCGTCGCTCGCGTCGGCCAGCAGCGGGTCAACGATCTTCGCCGCGAGCTCGTTGCGGATCGTCGGCGTGTACTCGGCATCGTCGAGCGTGATCTGGCGCGTCCGCGCGCCGTCGAGCGTCGCGACGATCATCCGGGCGGTCGACTCGGGATCGACCGGCTCGAACACCCCCGTCTCGATGCCGTCCCGCAGAATATCCTCGACGGTGCCCCGAAGCAGCTCGTCGCTGCGAACCAGCTGTTCGCGGTAGGCCTCGTTGAACGGCCCGCGCGAGCGGAACTCCAGCAGCGCGAGATGCAGCGCGGCGCGCTCGTCCTCGTCGGGCTCGAACACCCACATGTCCAGGAACTCCCGGAGCCGCTCCTCGGGCGGAAGGTCCTCGTTCGGGCCGTGTTCCTCCCGGAACTCCGCCATGATGTGGTCGATGAAGGCGACCAGCAGCTCCTCTTTCGTGTCGAAATGGTAGTGCAGCAACGACGTACTCTTGCCGAGCGCGTCCGCGATATCCTGCATCGTCAGATCCGCGTAGCCGTGCTCGCCGAGCGCGCTGTAGGTCGCGTCCATGATCTCTTCGCGGGGGTCCGACTCCCCGCTGGAAGCGTCGCTCATTCTTGACTGACTAGTCAGTCAGTGAGTGTGAAAGAGGTTTCGAAGGTGGCGTCGCGCTGACACGGAGTAGCATCCCTTCACGTCAAACTGATTCCGGTAGCCACCCGCCGTCGACTTCGATGTTTTCGCCGCTGACGTAGCCGCTGTCGTCGTCGAGGAAGAACATGACCGCCTGAATCAGGTCCTCGAACGAGGCGGGGCGCCCGCGGGGGAGATCCTCGGGGAACTCGTCGGAGTTCTCGACGACGTACGGCGAGACGGCGTTGACGGTGATGCCGTCGTCCTGCGTGTCGGCGGCGAGCATCCGCGTGAACATCAGGACGCCGGCCTTCGCCATGAAGTAGGGCGCGTTCTTCGGGTTGATCATGCCCTTCTCGCTGGACGCGTAGCCGATGTTGACGATCCGACCGAACTCCCGCTCGCGCATCCCGGGGAGCGCCCGGCGCGAGCAGAGATACGTGGCGTGGACGTTGGTCGCAAACACGTCCTGCCACCGTTCGGCGTCCATCTCCTCCCAGTGGACGGGCGCGAAATTGCCCACGTTGTTGACGAGCACGTCGACCGTCCCGAGCTCGTCCTCGACGGCGTCGAACAGTTCGTCGACGGCGTCGGGATCGGTGACGTCGCCGCGAACGACGGTCGACGCCGGGGCGCCCCGGTCGACGGCCTCCGCGGCGACCTCGTGGGCGGCATCCTCGCTCGTGTTGTAGTGGACCGCGACGCTGGCGCCGCGCTCGGCGGCCGCCAGGAGTAGTTCGCGGCCGACCCCGCGGGAGCTGCCGGTGACGAGCGCGGCGCGACCGGAGAGGTCCGTGTCGATCATATCGGGTGGTCGGCCCGGGATGTAATGAACGTCGGCGGTCCCGAGCGCGTCGCGGTCCCGACGCCGCTCCGCGGGGCCCGGCGACGCCGAAAATCGTTCGACCGGTCAGTATCCTTAATAAGGTCGATTGAGAAGGCCGTCGTATGACGCTCAACACGATCCTCGTTGCCGTCGGTCCCGGCGACGCTGACAGAGCCGAGGAGATCGCGGAAGCCACCGTCGAGGTCGCAGCCCCCTCGAACGCGACAGTAGTGCTGGCCCACGTGTTCACCGAGGAGGAGTACGACGACGTGCTCGACCGACTGGAGTTCGACACCGAGCGCACCGAGGTCTCGCCCGACGAGGTCGCCCAGCGCCACGCGACGATCCGGACGCTCGCCGACTCGCTGGACGCCTACGACGTCGAGTTCGAGGTGCGGGGCGCCGTCGGCGAACACGGCGACACGATCGTCGACCTCGCCGAGGAGATCGGCGTCGACCGCGTGATCGTCGGTGGCCGCAAGCGTTCGCCGACCGGCAAGGCGGTCTTCGGCAGCACCGCACAGAAGGTGATGCTGTCCGCGCCGTGCCCGGTCACGTTCGTCCGCGAGGAGTAACGCCGACACCGTCTCGCTTTTTCGTCTCGCCGCGCTCGACAGCGTCGGCGCCATCTCGCTCGTCGCCGGACGCCGTTGCTCGCTCGTCGCCGGACACCGTTGCTCGGTCATCGCCGGACGCCGTTGCCCGGTCATCGCCGGACGCCGTTGCCCGGTCATCGTCGGCCACCGCGGTCCGTTCGTCTCTGCCGTCACGGCAATCGCCCGAGGGCGTGGCGCCCGAGGAAAACTATGCAATTAAGTGCGGCCGCGCTCGTTTCCCACGTACATGGTGAACTACGCGGGGGTCGACCTCGGTGCGACCAACGTCAGAGCGGTCGTCGCCGACGACGCGGGGACGATCATCGGCGCGCACAAGCGGGGGACGCCTCGCGGCCCGACGGGGATCGCGGTCACCGAGGCCGTCCTGGAGTCGCTGCGGACCGCCTGCGAGGAGGCGGGGATCGAGCCGTCCTCGATCGTCGCGGCGGGCATCGGCTCGATCGGGCCGCTGGATCTCGCTGAAGGCGCGGTGATCGATCCGGCGAACCTGCCGGATACCATCGATCGGATCCCCCTGACCGGTCCGGTCTCGAAACTGATCGACAGCGACGAGGTCCACCTGCACAACGACACGATCGCGGGCGTGATCGGCGAGCGCTTCCACAGCGATCGCAACCCCGACGACATGGTCTACCTGACGATCTCCAGCGGCATCGGCGCCGGCGTCTGCACCGACGGCAACGTCCTCTCGGGATGGGACGGCAACGCCGGCGAAGTCGGCCACATGATGCTCGATCCCCACGGCCAGCTCACCTGCGGCTGTGGCAGCGACGGCCACTGGGAGGCGTACTGCTCGGGCAACAACATCCCGCGCTACGCCGAGATGATCTACGAGAACGACCCGGTCGACACCGCGATGCCGATCGAGGATCCCGACTTCTCGGCCGCCGACGTGTTCGAGTACGCCGGCGAGGACGCGCTGGCCGACCACGTCATCGACCAGACCGCCCACTGGAACGCGATGGGGATCGCCAACATCATTCACTCGTACGCGCCGATCGTCGTCTACGTCGGCGGCGCGGTCGCGCTCAACAACGAGGAACTCGTGCTCGATCCGATCCGCGAGAAGCTCCCCGAGATGGTCTTCACGAACCTGCCGGACGTCCAGCTGACGAACCTCGGCGACGACGTCGTGGTGAAGGGGGCGCTCGCGAGCGCGATGACCGACGGAACGGGCGACCGGTCGCGAGTACGATAGCCGAGGGGCCGCATCGCGGCGCGTTCACGCCGCGCCGCCGCGACCGGACGGTTTAACTCTCTGACACCCGGAGCACCGGGCATGCGACGACGCGACGTTCTTCGAGCGGGCGCCGGCGCGCTCGCGCTCACGACTGTCGGCAACGCGGCGGGCCACCCCGAGAGCCACTTCCTGCCGTTCGGAAGCGTCGATATCGACGACGCCAAGGAGGCCGTCGTCGGGCCGGACGGCGAGGTGGCGTACGTGGCCGCCGGCGACGGGTTCGCGACCGTCGACGTCTCGGACACCGCCGACCCGCAGCTCCTCGCCGAGATTCGGGAGCCGCTCGCGGATCGCTCGGACGAGGCCGTCGGACAGCTCTGGGACTGCCGCCTCGACGGCGACCGGCTGATCGTCGTCGGACCGGCGAATCCCAGCGTCAACGCGACCAACGGCGTCCTGCTGTACGACGTGAGCGATCCGGCCGAGCCCGAACTGCTCACCTTCTACCCGACCTCGTTTCCGATCCACAACGCCGAGTTCGTCGACGGCCGCGTCTATCTCACCGGCAACGACGGCGGTTCGAATCCGCTCGTGATTCTCGACGCCGACGGCGCCGAACTGTCGCAGGTCGGCCGCTGGTCGCCGCTGCAGTACGACGACCGGTGGGCGAGCGTCGTCGGGTCGCTGCGGCCGCTCCACGACGTGCAGGTCCGCGACGGGCTGGCCGCGCTGGCCTACTGGGACATCGGGACGTGGCTGGTCGACGTCTCCGATCCCGCGAATCCCAGCTACGTCGCGCGCGTCGGCGACTACGACCTCGACGATCTGAGCCAGCTCGACACCATGCAGGCGTCGACCGAGGCGATGATCCCCGAGGGCAACGCCCACTACTGCGAGTTCAGCGACGACGGGTCGCTGCTCGGCGTCGGCAAGGAGGCCTGGGCGGTCGAGACCGACGAGGAGACCGTCGGCGGCCCCGGCGGGATCGATCTGTTCGACATCTCCGACCCCGCGAACCCGGAACAGCTCGCTCACATCGATGCGCCGCGGGCCGACGACAACACCCGCGAGGGGCAGTTCACCACCTCGCACAACTTCGACATCGCGAACGGACGGCTCTACTCGTCGTGGTACTTCGGGGGCGTGCAGATCCACGACCTGAGCGACCCGTCGACGCCGATGCGGATCGCCTGGTGGCGCGAGCCCGAGGAAGCGAGCTTCTGGACGGCCCAGCTCGCACGGTCCGGGGACTGCGTCGTCGCCAGCAGCGCCGAGGAGACGAGCCCCCAGCTGGCCGAGCAGGGTCGGCTCTACACGTTCCCCGACGGGCCGGTCGACGACGACGACCTCCCCGACGGCGTCGGCGAGAACTCCGGCGAAGGCGGGTCGAACGGCTCTGGCGACGACTCGCCGCTGCCCGGTTTCGGCGTCGGCGCCGCTGCGCTCGGGCTCGGCGCCGGCGCGCTGGCCCGGGCGCGCTCCGGTGACGGCGGCGAGGAGTGAGCGCTGGCCCGGTGAGCGGAGTGTTTGGCCCTCGCCGGCCCGAATCTGCCATTATCGTTCCCGAAACCCGAACGCTTTCCATCCCTCGAACCCCTATGTACGTGCAATGAGCACAGACGCCTCCGAGGACGCTGCCGACGACGCGGGCGAGGAGACGCTCGCCGAGGAGATCGAGACCTGGCTCGTAAAGCAGATGCCGATCATCAAGATGCACGGCGGGACCAGCAACGTCCGCAAGGCCGACCCCGAGACCGGCGAGGTCGTCGTCGAGCTCGGCGGCGGCTGTGCGGGCTGCGACGTCGCCGACATCACCGCGGGCAACATCGAGGCCGACCTCATCAAGAAGTACCCCGAGGTCGAGGAGGTGACCGTCCGCGTCCCCGAGTCCGGCGGGAGCTTCGGCGTCGATCAGGAGGAAAGCATCATGGGGGTCGACCGCACGGAGGGCGGCCGCGGCGACTTCAAGGACGGCCGCTGGTAGAAAACGGGCTTTTTCTCGTCTTCGCTGTCAGACGCCGTCGCCGAGCTTCTCGCGGCTGATCTTCACGCCGGTCGGCGTCACGATCAGCTGGTCGTCGCCCTTCTGGACGATGTCGCCGTCGACCTCGCTGGCGACCTGGCGCAGCTCGTCGATGACGTGTTCGGTCGTGCTGTCGCTGGTTCGCAGTCGCGTGATGTCCGCGACCACCATGTCGCCGTCGTAGATGGCGTCCTTGATGTCGATGGCGTCTGCCTGTCCGGCGATCTCCGCGACGTGAACCTGCATCGCGGCCTCGGTCGCGACCGACTCGAAGTCGTCGAGGTCGAGTTCGACGTAGTCCTCGGTGCTCCGGGAACCCCGGCCTCCGAGGATCGTGCTCATGAGACCCATGTGGGAACCCGACCGGCGGAGCGAGTATAGTTCTTGCCCTCGCGCGCCGGCCCAACTCGGCGACGAGACGCCGTCCGTCGGACGGAAGTCTGACGCCGCTGCCGAGGGAGCGACCGGACGTAGTCTCCGGCCGCCGCGTTCGAACGATCGGTCGGCGATCGTCGTCGACCGAGCGACGACCGGCGGTCAGCGCCGCGTCCGCGCGAGCGCCGCAATCGACAGCGCGGCGAGCGCGAGTTCGACGCCGAAGCCCGGCAGCGCGTCGGCGTCTCCGCCGTTCCCGTCGCCGCTGTCACTCTCACCGCTTCCGTCGGCCGAGTCGGACCCGCCGTCGCCGTCGTTCCCGCTGCCGTCGGCGTCCGTCTGGTTTCCGCCGTCGGACTGATTTCCGTCGTCGGGATCGTCTTCGCCGTCAGTCTCGCCGGTCCCGTCCTCGCCGTCAGTTCCGCCGGTACCATCCTCGCCGTCGTTCGATCCGCCTTCTTCGTCGGCGTTCTCGTCCGATTCGCCGCCGTCACCGGAATCCGCGGGCGGATCGAGCTGGAGGACGACGACGGCCTGCCCGTGAGAGTTGTCGGGCTCGTACGTCCAGCCGCCGGCGTCCTCGTAGGGTTCGGCGGCGGCGATCGGATCGACGTCGGAGTCCCACGTGTTCGTCTTCTGGACGTAGCCGACCACGTCGATCCGGTCGGCGTGCTCGCCCTCGACCCTGGCCTCGCCGTAGCTGATCGTCGCGGTCTCCTCGGGGCCGTGGAACTCGATGCAGTGGCTGTCCATGTAGCCGTCACCCTGCGGGAGGTCGGGGCTGGTGCCGAACTGGTCGGAGTCGAGCGGGCGCTCGTAGTGCTCGGTCAGCGGAAATTCGACCTCGATCGGGTCGGCCTCGGAGTGCCACGAGATGGTCTCGCCGGTGGGGATTCTGACTCGGGTGTCCGGTACCGATTCGCCGGCGACGACCTCGCCGTCCTGGTTCAGTAGCGTGACGCAGATCTTGCCCGACCCCTCGCCGAGATAGGGGTCCCGGTACTCGTCGCGCGGGTTGAGATAACTGATCCACCTGCGGTCGTCGGCGACGGCCTCGAAGTACTCGTCGCCCTCCTCCGGTGCGGGGACGACGAACTCGTCTTCGATCGGTTCGCCGTCCGTGGCGTTCTCCTGGGCGAGCGACGGCGCGCGCGGGTCGTCCGCGATCTGCGCGCTCGGGTCGTCCGTCGGCTGTGCGATCGGCGTCGCCGCGGCCGCCGCGACGACCGCGCCCAGCGCGAGGACCGCGAGGGCTGCGATCGCGAGCGACCGCGTCGGGAAGTTTCGTTCTGGCATCGATCTCGACCCAGCCGTCGAGACAATCGTTTGAAGTAATCGTCCCGGTTACCGACGTAAGGTTGTCATACGCAAACGGTAGATGCTGCTTTCCCGCCAGTAGACGGCAACTTCGGGCGTCTGGCGAGTCGGGGAACCAACCGGAGCTGCCGGGGAGCGCGGATTTTTATCGCTGGCGTCGACACTGCACCGCGTGACGTTCAGTATCTGCGCGCGCGAGACCTACCGCGACGAGAGCGATATCGTGCAGACGCGTTTCGGCGTCGCCGTCACGACGCGGCTGCCGGGCGTGGGGCGGCTCTGTCCGTTCGTCAACGAGCACGGCGCCGTCGCGACCCAGAGCTTCGTGAACGTCGAGCTCGGGCGAAAGGGGGTGGAGTATCTCGCGGACGGCCTCGCGATCGAGGACGCCCTCGGCGCGCTCGTCAACGCCGACGACGGCGCGCCCGAGCGCCAGCTCCACGGCGTCGGCGCCGACGGCGCGTACACGTTCTCGGGCGAGGAGTGCAAGGACTGGTTCGGCCACACGAGCGGCGACGGCTACACGGTCGCCGGGAACCTGCTGACCGGGCCCGAGGTGATCGAGGCGACGGCGGAAGCCTACGAGGCGTCGGCCCACGACGAGCGCGTCGACGTGATCGACGATCCCGAGGGCTCGGCCCCGCTCGCCGAGCGCCTGATCGACGCGCTCGCCGCGGGCCACGAGGCCGGCGGCGACCGCCGCGAGGACCAGACCGTCCAGAGCGCGGCCGTCCGCGTCGCCCGGACCGAGGACCGCGAGATGACGAGCTTCTACGACGACCTGCGCGTCGACGCCACCGAGACCCCGGTCGCGGACCTGCGGGAGACGTACGACCTCGCGGTCGAGGGGTTCCGGAGCGCGATCGCTCGGCAAGAAGACGACGCCGAAGCGCGGAGCGCTTCGAGCCCCGACTCGCACGCTCGTCGGGACGCTGAAAACGGAGACGAAGACGCCGCAAACGGCGAAACCGACGACGCGTAGGACCGCAGATCAGACGACGAAGTCGTACAGGTCGTCGCCGACGTGGTGGACCGAGTCGACGACCTTGCCCTCGTCGCCGACCATCTCCGATCCGTCGACCCTGGCGCGTCCGATCCCCAGCACCTTGCCGTGGGACTCCTCGGCGATCGCGACCAGGTCGCCGGCCGCGACGTCGTCGTCGGCCTCGACGATGCCGGGCCGCATCACGTCGGCGCCGTCGCTGACGAACGACACGGCGCCCGCGTCAACCGTGACGACGTGGCTCTCGGGGGGACGCTCGTTGGCGCCCTGTACGGTCAGGAACGGTTCGTCCTCGTAGTACAGCACGAGCGGCTCGCCGTCGACCAGCACGAGATCGAACTCCGAGCCCTCCAGCTCGACCAGTTCGTAGGAGTCGCCGCCGACGTCGACGCCGAGCTGTCCTTCGATCACCGACTCCAGCTCCGCAACGTCGTCGCTCCGGAGGTGGTGGCGCGATTTGATGTCCATGTGCGGACCGAACAGGCCCGACAGCATAAACGCCGCGCTCCGGCAGAGCCGTCCGGTGCCGGGGTAACGGGCCGATACCGGCGTCGGTCGACACCGAACACTGGGGCGCGACGCCGTAGTCGCATCGTAGCGTCCCGGCGCCTTCGTGGTAGTGTGTGACTCACCCTGGTTCGGCCTCGCGTACCCGACCGGTGCGATCAGCCGCGGCGGCGCCGGCAACGATGTCGATGTTGGATGCCGGTATCGCCCCAGTTCTCAGCGTAAACGTTCGTGTTCCCTTCGGTCGCTTTCCGGATCGCTCCCGACTGACTGCGTTTCGAGGCCGCGATCGTCCCGTTCACACTCGTTCGCCGGCGGGTTCCGCATCGATACGGGCCGGTCGTGTCGGTTCTCGTCGACAAAACGCTAAGTGGGCGCGAGCCGTGTGGTAGCGTATGTGGGGATCACGGTCCCGCGACGCCGAGTCGGTCACCTGCATCGCCTGTGGGACCTCGCTCCGACGCGATCACGCCCGCGAGTACGACAAGTACGGCGACCGGTGGGATCGCGACGGCAAGGAGTTCGAGTACCTCTGTAAGGCCTGCGACCGCGAACTCTGTCATCAGCCCCGCGACGAGTTAGAGGGACTACTCGTGGAAGTCGACGCCGGCGAGCACTCCCGCGACGAGTTCCTCTCGTGGTACAGCGCGCTCGTCGAGGAGCGCTACGGCCCGCTCGAAGAGCAGTAGTCGACGATACGGCGACCGGACGACGCCAGGAGGGGCGATCGCGGTGGGCGACGCCGTGGCGGCGTCGAGTCGAACGCCTCCGGCGCCGGGCGACGCCGCTGCCGGACGCCCTGTTACAGGTCCGAGCCGTCGAACCGACGGTAGCCGAGCAGCGGCACGAGAACGATCCATCCGGCGAGCACGACGGCGTTCACCCACGGTTCGAGGAACCACGCCGAGGTCTCGGGTGCCGGACCGGCGAACGCGTACGTCCGCAGCAGATTTTCGTAGGCGACGCTGGGCGAGAGGCCCGAAACCAGTCCAGCCCAATCGGGCATCGTCCTCGGGAGTTCCATCCCGTTCGCGAGGTAGACGATGCCCTGCGGGACGAATCGCCAGACGAACGTGAACACGAGGAAGATGGTAAACACGAGCACGGTTACCCACTTCGTCGAGCGGATCGCCGCCGAGAGCGCAATGGCGATGCCGAGGTACGCCAGCCCAAGCAGCAGCGTCAGGCCGAGGTAGCTCGCCAGGGCCGACGTCAACAGCGTGTCGCCCCGGATCTGAACGACGATCGCCGCCGCGACGACGCCGGCGAGCAGCGACGACGCGAACACGACGGCACGACCGAGGTAGCTCCCGACGACGACGTCCCGCCGCGAGATCGGCAGTCCGAACACCAGCCGCAGCCGGCCGTCGGACCGCTTGGCCGCGATCGTCTCGTTGGCGCTCATCACCGCGAACGCGGGGACCAGCACGGACGAGATGAGAAACAGCGGCCCCTCGACGAGCGTCGCCGGATTTGCCGGCGTCCGGGTGTACGCCCAGGCGACGAGTCCAAACAGTAGTGCGAACATCCCGACGCCCGTCTGCAGCAGGTACTGATCGTAGGCGTCGCGCAGATCCTTCCGGACCATCAGCGGCCAGTTCATGCTTCGCCCTCCGTGTACGCGACGAACAGATCTTCGAGCGACGAGTTGGCCGTCTCGACGTTCTCGACTGCGGCGCCCTGCTCGCGCGCGGCGTCGATCACGTCGGCCTTGACGCCGTCGGGGCAGCCGACCGTGATCGTCCGCCCGTCGACGGCGACCGAGGAAACGGCGTCGACCGCGCGGACGCTGTCGACGGCGCCGTCGGGCTCGCGATCGAGCGTCACCGAGAGCTGCCCGGCGAAGCCGGCGGCCTCGCGCAGGCCGTCGAGCGTGTCGACCGCGAGCAACTCGCCGTCCCGCAAAATAGCGACGCGGTCGCAGACGGCTTCGACCTGCCCGAGAATGTGGCTGGAGAAGAAGACGGTGGCGCCGCGGTCGCGCTCCTCGCGGACGATCTCGCGCATCCGGCGGACGCCGTGGGGGTCCAGCCCGGTCGAGGGCTCGTCGAGGATCAGTAGGTCGGGCTCGCCGATCAGCGCCATCCCGAGCGCGAGGCGCTGGGCCATCCCCTTCGAGTAGCCGCTGGCCTGTCGGTCGCCGGCACCGTCGAGGCCGACCCGGTCGAGGATCGCGTCGGGGTCGGCGTCGGCGTCCCGCGCGTCGATCGCGAACTCGAGGTGCTGACGGCCGGTCATCGTCGCGAACGTGGAGAACCCCTCGGGGAGGATGCCGGTGCGCTCCCGAACGGCGATCGGGTCGGCCTGCACGTCGGTGCCCAGCACCGTCACGCGTCCCTCGGTCGGGCGCAGGTAGTCCAGCAGCAGGTCGATCGTCGTGGACTTCCCGGCGCCGTTCGGCCCGAGAAACCCGAACACCTCTCCCTGCTCGACCGTCATATCGAGATCCCGGAGAGCGGTGACGGAGCCGAACCGCTTCGAGACGCCGTCGAGTTCGATAGCTGTCACGGACGCGAGTGGTCGGGGCGGGCGCATAAGCGTACCGACCGGATCGGCCGCCTGCGACGGGAACGACGGTCGAGTGCGGCTCCGCAACCGTTGCGATACGTCTATCCGTCCAACCCTCCTACCACCGGGCATGACCAGCGAGTCGCAGGCCGAAGCGGGTACGGCCGAGAGCCAGGGGCCGGTCGAGATCGACGAGGAGATGGCCCGGCACCTGGAGAACAAGCGCGAGGAACTGTTCGAGAAGCTCGGCATCCGCGACGGCTTCCCCCAGGAGGTCCTCGACGAAGCCGAGGCCCGGACCGAGGGAATCCAGCAGGAGATCGCCGACGAGGTCGACGAGCGCGACGATCTGCGGGAGATGACGACCTGGACCGTCGACCCGATCGACGCCCAGGACTTCGACGACGCCATCTCGATCGAGGAGCGCGACGACGAGTACGTGCTGTGGGTCCACATCGCCGACGTGACCCACTACGTCAACCCCGACACCGCGATGTGGGACGAGGCCGTCGAGCGGGGCAACACCGTCTACCTGCCGGGGTACACGATCCACATGCTCCCGCCGGTGCTCGCCGAGACCGTCTGCTCGCTCGTCCCGAACGAGGACCGGCTCGCCCACACCGTCGAGATGCACCTCGACAAGGAGACGCTGGGCTACGACGAGATCGAGATCTACAAGTCGGTGATCCGCAGCGACGCGCGGCTCACCTACTCGGAGGCCGAGAACCTGCTTGACGAGCCGGAATCGGCCGACGACCTGCTGGAGGATCAGGACGTCGACCTCGCCGAGAAGTGCGAGCTCGTCTGGGAGGTCGCCGACCGGATGCACGAACAGCGCAAGGAGGAGGGCTCGCTCGTGCTCAACCCCGCCCGCGACCGCGCCCACACGATCATCGAGGAGTGCATGCTCAAGGCCAACAAGGCCGTCACGCACAAGCTCATGTGGGACCGCGGCGTCGAGGCGATGTACCGCGTCCACCCCCAGCCCAGTCCCGACGAGTGGGACGAGGCGCTCCGCGAGATTCAGGAACTCGACGGCGTGTCGATCCCCGCCGACTCGTGGGACGACCCGCGCAAGGCCGTCAACGCCACCTTAGAGGAGGCGCCGGGGCGCCAGCTCGACAAGATCCAGTGGGCCGTGATGAAGGTGATGCCCCGCGCGAAGTACATGAACGACCCGTTCGGCGGCCACCACGCGCTGAACTTCGAGATCTACGGCCACTTCACCAGCCCGATCCGCCGCCTGTCGGACCTGATCAACCACTGGATCGTCTACACGAACGACGTGCCGGAGGATCTGGTGGCGCTGTGCGATCACGCCTCCGACCAGCAGAAAGACGCCGAGCAGTGCGAGCGCGAGTACAAGGACTTCCTTCAGGAGGTCGGCCTCGACCCCAGCGCGGTGAACAACCGCGGCATCGAGATCGTCGACGAGGACGACGAGTAGGTTCGACCGACCAAGAACGTCGGCGCTACTCCTCCTCGCCGTTTCGGAAGAACTCCGCGACCTCGAACGGCTCGGACTCGCCCTCGACTGCGATCACGTCCAGCGCCGTCACTTCGGCGTCGACGCCGAGCAACCCCGCCAGACTCGGATCGGTCCGGCCGTCGTCGCCGCTGACCAGTTCCTTGACGTACAGGCCGCCCTCGCCGTGGAGTTCGAGCGTGCCGTGGCGGTCGTCGTCGAGATCGCCCTCGATCTCGTAGACGTCGCGCGTTCGGGTCAGGCTGGCTCGCCGGTGGTCGACGCGCTGGGGCGTGTGCTGGTCGACCGTCGTCCCCTCGAGTTCGTCGAGCGCCTCGGCGAGCGCGGCGTCCGCGACCGGCTCGTCGAACTCGACGTCCATCCGGTAGGTCTTGCTCGCGTCGTGTTCCTTCACGCGCTCGACCATCTCGTGGGTTGCGAGTCGCAGCCCCTCTACCTCGACGGCGCCGTCGGCGGCGTCGTTGATCTCGGCTTCCAGCGCTTCGGCGTCCGGCTCGCGGCGTCGCGGTTCCTTGACCTCGGCGACGAACGGGCGGCCGGTGCCCAACATCAGCGCGTCGACGTCCTCGCGGCCGGCGCCGTGGAAGACGGCTTCGTCGCCGTCCATCGCGTCCTCGACGTGGGGCGCGACGTACCCCTCGACGCTGTCGTCGTAGAGGTACCCGCTGCCGCCGCAGTGATCGCAGTCCTCCTCGCCGTCGGGGGCCAGTTGCTTCCCGCTGCCGCCACACTCCCGACAGGGCCACTCGGTCTGGGGGATGTCCCGCTCCAGCTTTCGGTACCGGCCGTAGACGAACGCGGGGTTGACCTGGAACTCGACGTCGCCCTCGCGTTCGAGATTGAGCAGAGCCAGCACGTCGGGCCGGTCGAAATCGACCTCGCTGTCGGTCAGCCGGCCGACGCGCTTGCCGACCTCGCGGTTGAACGCCGACTTGAACAGCTCGCCGGCGTCCTCGTCCATGCCGGCCTCCTCGCGCAGCAACACGTCGTTTTCCTCGATCAGCGGCGGCACGCGCGTCCCGACCTGATAGGTGTCGAACGCGACGCCCTCGGCGGCCTCGGCGACGTGTTCGGCCCACTCGTCGTACCGGCCGCAGTGGCCTTCACAGACCCAGCACTCCTCGGGGTCGGTCGACTCGTAGGGGTCGTCATCTTCCAGCGCGACGGTCGTCCGCAGGGCGCGCCCGCGCTGGGCGTTCGTCAGCCCGAAGCTCCGGTCGGCAAAGGGCCGGCCGAGGCAGGCGTCGCAGATCGGCCCCGACTCCAGCAGCGCCCGGGCCCGCTCGGTGAGGTTCATGGCCGAGAACAGTCGCGGCGGGGTCAATTGCCTTGCGGTGTGGGGGCTGTATCGGCGCCCGCCCAGCGGCGTCGCGCGGCCGACCACTCACTGTGCGGTCGCCGCGACCGATCCGACGCCACTATGCCCGCCGGCGTCCGAGTCGGTCGCATGCGCCAGTTCATCGTGCTCGGGCACGACGTCCCCACGGAGCCCGACTTCTCGCTCGACGACATCGCGGGCGGTGCCGGCCGCCTCGACGTGCTCTGCCGGTGTGTCAACTCCGCCTTTTTCCTCTCGCACGCGATTCGGGAGGACGTCCGCGCCCACCTCGTCTTGGGCGACGAGTTCACCGTCACGTTCGAGGGGTCGGACCTCAGACGACTCAACCCCGACGAGCGCTCGACGGCCGCGCTCGTCCGCAACGCCCTCGACGAGCGCGAGGAGGCGATCGGTCACGTTCCGGTCGAGACCTCTCCCGGCGTCTCGCTGACCCGACGCGGCTTCGAGCCGCTGCTGCAGTCGGTCGAGGGGACCGTCGTCCAGCTCCACGAGGACGGCGATCCGGTCGTCGAGGTCGAGCCGCCCGAGAATCCGATCTTCGTGCTCTCGGACCACAACGACTTCACCGACGGCGAAGCCGAACTGCTCGCCGATGCCGCCGACCGGCGCGTGCGGCTGGGTCCCGAGCGCCTGCACGCCGACCACGCGATCACGGTCGCGCACAACTACCTCGACACCGACGGGTTCGAGACCTACTGATCGCCGGACGCCGTTCCGCAACCGTTAAAAATGACCCCGGCTTTGGTTCTATTGCGGGCCGGTGGGGTAGCTTGGTATCCTTCGGCCTTCGGGTGGCCGTAACCGCGATTCGAATTCGCGCCGGCCCACTACCTTTCCCGCATTCTATCTTCCCGAGCACCGCGTAGCGTGTGCGAGGAACTCTGAATGCGGGAAGTCGTTCACCCGAGCGAATTCGAGCCAGCAAGTCGCAGCGCGCGAACGAAGTGAGCGCGACCGTCTTGCCCAGTTCGAATTCGCGCCGGCCCACTTTTCCCCCACTTTCGTTCTTCGTAGCGATAGCCTTCGGGTGGCCGTAACCGCGTTCTCGTGAGCGACCGTCCCGGCAAGTTCAAATTCACGCCGACCTACTTTCTGACCTCTTAGTCTCCCCAGCGACAGCTACCGTCGCGTCGCAACAGCGAAAAACGAGTCGTCAGTCTCTGAGCCGTACGGTCCCGCCGCCGGCGGTGGCGACGTGCTCCGGCGCCAGCGGGTACGCGTCGCGCTGTCCCTCCATCCAGCCGAGCTTGCTCGCCACCGCGTCGAGGGCGCCCGGCTCCGGGCGGACGAACAGCCGGTCGCCGTCGCTGTCGGTGACGACGCCGACGCGGTCCCCGGCGGCGTCGAGGACGACCGATCCGACTGCGTCGCTGAGAGTCATCACGTTACTCGGTCGGCTCCTCGCTCGACTCGATGCCCGTGGGTCCCCGGCTCCCGTACTCGCCGCGCTCCGACGACGAACTGCGGCTCGACCCGCTCGCGGATTCGATCGGGATTTCGCGCCGCTCGGAACTCTCGCCCGGCGGCCGCGTCTGGGGCGGCTCCTGACGCTGCCGGTTGTTCGGATCGCTTCGGCGGCCGGGCTGCTCCGACGGGCCGGTCCGACCGCCCGAGCCCCCGCGGCCTGACTGTCTGCGGTCCGGCGACCTGCCCCCCTGTCGACGATCTGTCTGTCCGCCGGACTGCCCCTTCGTCCCCGGCGGTCGCGACTCTGGCTGTCCGCGCTGCCGACCGGTGGCTTCCGACTGCGTGCCGGACTGCTGTGACGGCTGGTACCCGCTGCGACGCTGCCCGCCCGTCGGCGGCTGGATGCCGCGCTCGTGCGGCGCGTCCGCACGCTGAAACTCGCCGCCTCCTTGGCTTCGGGTCCCGCTGTCCCCCTGGCTTCGGGTCCGAGCGGTCTGTTCGCGCGGGCGGCGTCCGGCCATCTGGTTCCTCTCTCGCGACTGCTGGCTGCGCTGACCGGTTTGCTGTCGAGGCCCCGCCTGCTGGCGCTGCTGGCGCATCTCCTGCGAGATCTGCTCGGTCTGTTGGTCCATCTCGCGGCTCGTCTGCTGGAACTGGTCGGTCATCTCGGCGCCCGCGCTCGCTGCCTCCTCGACGAACTGCTGCTGGGCGTCCTCCATGGCTGGGAGCATCGAGTTCATCGTGTCGACGTAGCTGCCGATCGCCGCCTTCGTGAACTCGAAGGCCTGCCGCTGGGCGGCCTGCTGGCTCTCGATTCCGCGGAGCGCAGCCTGTGCGAACGATCGCTGCAGCTCCGCCGTCTGGCGTATCGCCTGCTGGCCCTGGTCCATCGTGGTCTCCTGGACGTCCATCGCGGTCCGGTAGTCGCCCAGCTCGTTTTCGCTCCCCCGCTCGTCTCGCCGTCGGTTCGACTCGTCGTGCTGGCGGTTCGCTTCGGGTCGTGGCTGTCGGTTCGAGTCTGTCATGGTGAATATCGTCGGCCGTCGGCGGCTGGCGCTGCGACGCCGACGGCCGTCCGGCTGGTTAGCTGCGTGGAGCCACGAGTATAGTCGGAAGCGACCGTTCAGACGGTTTCGAGCCCGTAGCTGTCGCCTCCCGCTCCGAAAGTACTCCTTGGCTGGGACGCGGGGGGAACGCCGGTCGCGGGCGCTGGCCGAGCGTCACGACTGGGGCAGCGACCGCTCGTCGGCGGGCAGAAAGACGAGTAAGAAGAGTTTACGGGGAGACGGCTTCAGACGGCCGGCGGCGATTCTCGGGACGGCGTCGGCGGCTCGATGGCGACGTCGCCGCTGGCGTAGACCGTCACCCGGTGGTCGTAGAGCCTGAAACTCAGATAGCCGCCGGCACGCGGCGTCCCGTCGGTCCGATCGCGAAACAGCAGGTCGAGCCCGCGAAGGTCGACGCAGTCGTGGAGTTCCTCTCGCATCACGGAGGCGTCCGCTCCGAGGACGTCCGCGAGGGCGTGGGCGACGGTCGTGCTCAGCTTCGCGGGGCCGTCCTCGTCGTGGTACGCCCAGAATACGTTCCCCCTGTCGGTGCCCGCCTGCGTTTTCGGTTCGGTCGCGTTGCGTTGCATGGGTCGGAAGTAACTACGCCTTACTGACGCGGCGAGCCGGAAAAGTGTATCTACTATTATCAATCTGTGGACTATACGTGGCAGAACCAGTCGAACGTCGGAAATGTGCGAGTAAATAACTGGTAAGAATTTCGACCATTTCCACCACGACTGGCCGACCGGCTGTCGTGAGGCTTTTCGAGGTGGCGCCGAAACGCTCGCTCGATGGCCGAAGACGATCTCCGATGGGAGACGCTCGACTCGCAGACCGCCTACTCCTGTCCCGGATTCGACGTCGTGACCGACGATGTCCGCTTCCCTGACGGCACCGAGGACGAGTACGACTACCTCTCCGAGCCGCCCGCGGTCGTGATCCTCCCGTTCACGCCCGACGAGGAGGTCGTCGTCATCGAGGAGTGGCGTCAGGCCGTCGATCGGATCAACCGCGGCCTGCCCGTCGGCGGCGTCGAGCCCGACGACGAGTCGCTGGCGGCGGCGGCCCGCCGCGAACTCCGCGAGGAGACCGGTTACGAGGCCGAATCGGTGAGCCAGATGACGACCGTCGAACCGGCCAACGGCATCGCCGACTCGGTGCTGCACTTCTTCGTCGCCCGCGACTGCCGACCCACGGCTGCACAGGACCTCGACCACAACGAGAGCATCCGGACGGACACCACCTCGTTCGAGGAGCTCCGCGCGGCCGTCGCTGCGGACGACGTTCGGGACGGCCGGACCGCGCTGGGCGTGCTCTACTACGAACTCGTCGAGGACTGACGCCGGAACGGAATCCTTACCCTCGCGCCGGTCCACGCTCCGGTAATGCGAGAGCACTTCGAGCTCCGGGACGCCGACGCGGCCGGCCGGATCGGCCGGCTGACGGTCCCCCGCGCCGACGTCACCGTCGAGACGCCGGTGCTGCTGCCGGTCGTCAACCCCAATCTCCAGACGATCTCTCCGAAGCGACTCCACGAGGAGTTCGGCGCCGAGATTCTCATCACCAACTCCTACATCATCCACGGCAACGACGAGCTCCGCGAGGAGGCCCTCGATCGCGGTCTTCACGAGATGCTCGACTTCCCCGGCGCGATCATGACCGACTCCGGCTCCTTCCAGCTCTCGGAGTACGGCGAGATCGACGTCACGACCGACGAGATCCTCCGATTTCAACACGAGATCGGCTCGGACATCGGGACGCCAGTCGACATTCCGACGCCGCCGGACGTCGACCGAGAGCGCGCCGAAGACGAACTCGCGACCACGAAAGAGCGCCTCGCCGAAGCCGAAGCGATCGACACCGGCGAGATGCTGGTCAACGCGCCGGTCCAGGGGTCGACGTACCCGGATCTCCGGGAGGACGCCGCCGCGCACGCCGACGCGACCGACCTCGACGTGTTCCCGGTCGGCGCTGTCGTCCCGCTGATGAACGACTACCGGTACGGCGACATGGTCGACGCCGTCGCCGCCGCCAAGCGCGGGCTGGGCGAGGACGCGCCGGTCCACCTCTTTGGTGCCGGCCACCCGATGATGTTCGCGCTCGCGGTCGCGATGGGCTGTGACCTGTTCGACTCGGCCGCCTACGCGCTGTACGCCCGCGACGGTCGATATCTCACCGTCAGCGGCACCGAGCACCTCGACGAACTCGACTATCTCCCCTGCTCGTGTCCGGTCTGTACGGAGTTCTCGCCCGACGAACTGCGCGCGCTCGACGACCGCTCCCAGGAGGAGGAACTCGCCGCCCACAACCTCCACGTCACGTTCCAGGAGATCCGCCGGATCAAGCAGGCGATCCGCGACGGCGACCTGCTGGAGCTGGTCGAGGCTCGCGCCCGCGCCCATCCCGCGATGCTCGACGGCTACCGCGCGCTGTGCGATCACGCCGAACAGCTCGAACGCGCCGATCCGGCCTCGAAGAACGCCTTCTTCTACCTCTCTGCCGAGAGCGCTGATCGCCCCGAAGTCGTTCGTCACCACAAGCGCCTCGACCGGCTCGATCCCGAGGGCGAGGTGCTGTTGACCGAGGGCAACAAGTCCGACAGCTTCGACGAGTCCTGGCGCGTCGTCCCGCCCTTTGGCCCGTTCCCCCGCGAACTTTCCGAGACGTACCCGCTCACAGCCGAAGTCCCCGACCGCAGGGATCGGCGCGCGCTCGAACGCGCGGCCGACGGCGTCGCCCGGCTCGCCGAGTTGAACCCGGACGTCGAGTTCACCGTCGGGCACCGCGGCTGGCACGAGTCCGCACTCGACCGGATTCCCGAGCGAGTGACGCTCTGGAACCTCTCTGAGCAGTCCCGGTAGACCGCCTCTGTTCCGGACGCCCAATCACTACTTCCTGCGCCACACCTTTATCACCGATCGAGCGGCCATCCCCGTCGTGACCTGACCGACGCCGCGGGGCAGTTTGCGATTGCGCGGCACGCCGCCCCGCGACATCCGATCCAGGGAGCGTGGACTCCCGTTCGAGTGCCGCCTGTTCGCTACTTCCCGGCCGGTCTCGACGCCGCCGCGGCATCGAGCGTCGACGCCGTGGCGAACCGGCACATCCACGCCGCTCGGCATCGGTCGTCGGACGGTAGAGCGCCCGCCGACGGGGACCGACAGCCTCATTCGGTCGCCGCGGCACCTGTGAGGTATGACCGACTACTTCGAGGTGCTGGAGCGGGACGCCGCCGCGCGGATCGCCCAGCTCCGCCTCGACGAGCCGCTGACGACGCCGGCGCTCGTCGACGACGTCGTGGAGGACGCCGGCAGTCTGTGGCCCGAAGACCGAGAACTCCCCGAGGGATCGGAGAGCGAACTCACGATTCTGCCCCACCGCGGATTCCCCTCG
The DNA here is from genome assembly GCF_024494695.1 of Natronoarchaeum rubrum. Next base: position 102,677 of record NZ_JANHDP010000007.1, read on the forward strand.
GGTACCGCCGGGGAAGTCAAAGAGTCGTTCGCGGTCGACTATCCGAACGTCGACTACCCCAGCGCGGTCGTCGTCGACGCCGAGACGGCCGACGATTACGGCGCCGACGCCTACGTCTTCTCCGGCACGCAGAACGTGATCGGCCACGGGCGGGCGTTCCGCGACGCCGTCGTCGAGACGCGCGAGGCGATCCCGGCCGACAGCGGCCTCTATCTCTCGGGCGTCGCGACGCCGGCCAACGTCGCCACGCTCGTCTACGCCGGCGTCGACCTGCTCGACGCCGACCGCGCCGTGGTGAAGGGCACGCAGGGCAAGTACCTCACCAGCGAGGGCGAGCACTTCCTCTCGGACCTTCAAGAACTGCCCTGCGCCTGCCCGGCCTGCCAGCAGTCGATCGAGGAGTTCGACCGCGAGGACTGCGTCGAGCACAACGTCAACGCGCTGCGCGCCGAGCTCGGGACGGTCCGCGAGCGCATCCGCGCCGGCCGCCTCCGGGACTACATCGAGGGGCAGGCCCGGCACGAGCAGTGGTGCACCGCCGCGTTTCGCCAGTTCGACCAGCAGTGGTCGTACCTCGAACAGCGCACGCCGGTGCTCCGTGGGTCAGAACTCGTCTCCGCGACCGAAGATACGATCCGGCGCGTCGAGATCCAGCGGTTCGCCGAGCGCGTCACGACGCGCTACAGGAATCGGTTCGACAACCCGCTCGTGCTGGTGCCGTGTTCGGCACAGAAGCCCTACAGCGAGTCCCAGAGCCACGGCCAGTTCCACGACGCCGTCCAGTTCCGCGGCCACACCGTCTCGATGACCAGCCCGATCGGCGTCGTCCCCCAGGAGCTGGAGACCACGTACCCGGCCCAGCACTACGATTCGGTGGTGACGGGCCGCTGGTCCGAGGACGAAAAGCAGTTCGTCGCGGACGTGCTGGAGGCGTACCTCCGGCGCAACGAGTATCCGAGGGTCGTCGCGCACGTCCCCGAGGAGGGGTACCGCGACATCTGCGAGCGCGTCGAAGCCGAGCTCGGGCTCGACTTCGAGTACACCGTCGCGGACCACCCCACCGACGACGAGTCGCTCGCGAACCTCGCCAGCACGATGCAGGGCGAGCTCAAGTTCTCGAAGCGCGAGCGCGAGCACAACACCGTTCGCGCGATCGCGGACTACCAGTTCGGACCCGGCGCCGGCGACGAGCTGTTCGACGACATCTCGATGGAGAGTCGCTACCCCAAGCTCCGCGTCCACGACGCGGACGGCGAGCAGCTCGCCGCGATGGTGCCTAACTACGGCGTCCTCGCCTTCACCTTGGAAGGTGCTCGCCGGTGGGTCGAGAGCCCCGCCCCGACCAAGCGCGTCGAGATCGACGCCTTCGTCCCCCACGGCGACGTGCTCGCGCCGGGCATCGTCGACGCGGACGAGGAGATCCGCGTCGGCGACGAGATCGTCATCGAGGGGCCGAAGGCGTTCGGCGTCGGCCGCGCGACCATGTCCGGTCCGGAGATGGCCGAGAGCACCCGCGGCATCGCTTCCTCGGTGCGCCACGTCGACGAGAAGTAGATCGGCGACCAGCTCAGGTCGTCGAAATCTGCCGTTCGACGTACGTCGCCACGAGATCGGGTTCGAGGTGGACCGGATCGCCGGGTTCTTTCGCCGAGAGCGTCGTCAGTTCGCACGTCTCCGGGATCACCGCGACGGCGAAGCGGTCCGCCTGCAGCTCGGCCACGGTCAGGCTCGCGCCGTCGACCGCCACAGAACCCTTGTCGGCGAGGTACGGCGCGAAGCCGTCGGGGATCGCGAACTCGTAGGTCCAGCCCGCTCCGTCGTCTTCGACGGCGACGACCTCGCTCGTCGCAGCGACCGTTCCGCCCACGAGGTGGCCGTCGATCGATTCGCCGAGCGCGAGCGGCGACTCCAGGTTCACGGGAGTATCGACCGACAACTCCGCGAGGTACGTCCGCTCGACCGTCTCGGCCGAGAGAAACGCCTCGAACCAGCCGTCGCCGACGCGATCCGCGGTGAGGCAGACGCCGCTAACGCTCACGCTGTCACCGATGGAGGGATCGACGAGTCCGTTCGCATCGATCCGCAAACGGTGTCCGTCACCCTCCGCATTCGTCGCCACGATTCGTCCGGCGCCGTCGATTAGCCCTGCGTACATGGCGTTTCTACCGGTGCGCTTTCTTTCTCATTATTGCTATGGTTCTCAAAAATGCGGAGTCCTCTTCGGCCGCTCCCGGCACGCCTAATAGTGATCACCGACGGATTCTGTGTAGATGACGGATCTGCCGGAGACTGTTGGCGTTCTCGTCGCCGACGAACCGACGCCGGAGCAGCGCGCCGCATTCGATTGGCTCACCGATGCCGGCACCGGCGTCGAGCGGAAGCGACTCTCGGCGATCGCGGCGGGCGACGCCGACCTCGACGACTGCGACGTCCTCTGGTGGCACGCCGACGAGTCGGTCGCGGACGACCCGACGCTCGAACGGGCTGCCGACTCGATCCGGGCGTACGTCGACGCGGGTGGCGGCCTGCTGCTGTCGCTGCGCGCTCAGGAAGCCGTGCCCGCGCTGGGCGTCGATCCCGTCGGACCGGACGCGACCGGAGCGGATCACCCGGAAACGACCATCGGCCTGCTCTGCAAGTCCCTGTACGACGATCACCCCGCGTTCGAGGGCTTCAGTGGGTTGCGCGTCCCGACGCGGTCGGTCGGCGGCCCGCAACCGTACGCCCGGTACGACGACGTGCTTCCCGAGCGGGGCGACGTGCTCGCGAGTACGATCCGTGACCGGGAAGACGTCGCCCACCAGCCGTCGCTGATCGGCTGGACGGCGGGCGACGGCGGCGTCGCCGGGCTCGGAACGGCGCTCACCTTCGCCGGCGACACGACCGAGGAGTGCGAGCGAAATCGCGCGCGACTCCTCGAGAATCTGCTCTCGGCGCTGGCCGCGGACGCCCGGTCGTTCGTCGACGGCCGACCGAAAGATGCCGACGCGCTCTCGACGATGCGATCGCGACTGTCAGCCGATCCGAACCGCCCGCAGTACCACGTCTCGCCGCCCGCGAACTGGCTCAACGATCCGAACGGGCTGATCCACTGGGACGGCCAGTTCCACGTCTTCTACCAGTACAATCCCGGCGGGCCGTACCACGACACGATCCACTGGGGCCACGCCGTCAGCGACGATCTGGTCAACTGGCGCGACGAACCCGTCGCGCTGACGCCGTCGCCCGACGGACCGGACCGGGACGGCTGCTGGTCCGGTTGCGCCTTCGATTCGGACGGCGAAGCGACGCTCCTCTACACCGGCGGCCGCGGCGACGAGCAACTGCCCTGTCTGGCGACTGCCGCCGATCCGTCCCTGCGAGAGTGGACAAAGTCGGCGGCCAACCCCGTGATTCCCGAGCCGCCGACGGAGCCGCCGCTGCGCTCGACCGACGACTGGGTCGCCGAGTTCCGCGACCACAACGTCTGGCGCGAGGACGGGCGCTGGCACCAGCTGATCGGGTCGGGCGTCGAGGGCGGCGGCGGCACGGCGCTGCTGTACACCGCCGGCGACGACCTGACTGACTGGCGCTACGAGGGGCCGATCCTCACTGGCGATCCCGAGCGCGACGGTGCGATGTGGGAGTGCCCCGAACTGCTGGATCTGGGCACCAAGCGCCTGCTACACATCTCTAACTACGAGGAGGTCCGGTACTATCTGGGCGAGTACGCCGACGGGGAGTTCGACGTCGAGACGTCCGGGCTGCTCGACCACGGCGACTTCTACGCGCCCCAGTCGATGCGGACCGACGACGGCCGCTGGCTCACCTGGGGCTGGTGCTGGGAGGCCAGAGACGAGAGCGCACAGTGGGACGCCGGCTGGGCCGGCGCGCTCTCGCTCCCGCGGCGCGTCGATCTCGACGATGCGGGACGGCTCCGACAGCGGCCGGCGGCGGAACTCGCCGCCCTGCGCGAGCGTCGGCTGCACGAGGGCGGCGTCGAGTTGACCGACGAGCGACGCGAACTCGGTCGGGGCCGGGCGATCGAACTCCGCGCCGAGGTCCGGCTGGAGGACGCCGACGAGTTCTCGATCGTCGTCTGCGAATCCCCCGACTGCGCCGAGCGGACGCCGATCCGGTACACGCGAGACAGCCACGTCGAAGTCGACCGCACCGAATCGAGCGCCGACCCCCGGTCGACGAAGGCGCCCGAGCGCATGCCCGTTTCGCCGGTCGACGGCCCGCTGGAACTGACCGCCTATCTCGACGGCTCGGTACTGGAGCTGTTCGTCAACGAGCGCCACTGCCTGACGACGCGCATCTACCCGACCGCCGCGGACGCCGACCGGCTGTCGGTGGCCGCGACCGGCGGCACCGCCGCCGTCGAATCGCTCGACGTCTGGGAACTCGGCTCGGCGTGGGGGCCCGACGAACGCGCGGCGTCGGCCGCCGAGCCGGCAGAAGAGTAGCTGTTCCGGCGGGGCGGCCGGACGCCGCGATGGCCGGCGCTTCGGCGGCCGGACGCCGCGATGACCGGCGCTTCGGCGGCCGGACGCCGCGATGACCGGCGCTTCGGCGGCCGGACGCCGCGATGACCGGCGCTTCGGCGGCTCGACGCCGCGACGCCGACCGCTACTCCTCGGGCGCTCGGTACTCGCCCCGTCCGGCCTCGTCGCTCCGGTACTCCGAGAGCAGCGGCGGCAGTTCTTCATCGGGGAGCGGCAGGTGGCCGTGTTCCAGCGCGCCGAGCACGCGCGTCTCCGTCCCCTCGAGGGCGAGCCGGAGCGTCGGGGCGAGCGTCCCGCCGAACCGCCGCTGTTGCTCCGCGGGCGGTAGCGCCGCGACGTCGTCCAGCGACAGCCCGCGAAGGTCGTAGTAGTTGAAGAAGCTGCTCACCAGCAACTCCTCGCGGTGGGGATAGGCTACCCACGAGTAGGTCTGAAACGGCGCGCCGGCGGGGTTCGTGACGACCAGCCCGCTGCCGTTGAGCGGTTCGTAGCTCCCCCGGAGCGAGTCGGCGACGAAGCCGTACAGCGCGTCGTACCCCTCGATCCCCGGCGCGAAGGTGTGCTCGTGACTCGAGACGAACAGGTAGTACCGACCGTCGCGAACGACGACGTGGGGCCGTTCGAGCTCCTGGTTGGTACAGACGCCGTCGAGCAGCGGGTCGTCCAACGCCCACTCCGTGGGGTCGCCGTTCTCGGAGACGGCGACGCCGACGCTGCCGTTGAACTCCTGGTGGTGGGCATCACCGTCGCCGGCGTCGCTGCCTTCCGGAACGGGGGTGTTCGCCTCGAACAACAGGCACGTCTCGCCGGTCTCGGGGTCCTCGAAGAACCACGGGTCTCGAAAGGTGTAGATCATCCCGCTGGACTGCGCTTCCCGCTCGTAGCGAGTGCCGTCGGGTTCCAGCAGCACCTCGTGGTCGAACGATCCCTCGATCGCGATGCCGTCCGCGGTCGTCTCGACGCGGCCGCCCGCGCCCACGGCGATTCGCTGGGCGTAACTCAGTTCGTCCTCGCCGCGCTCCCCGGCGGCGGTGTAGTACACGTAGACCGTTCCATCGCGATCGTAGAGCGCCGACCCGGCCCACTGGCGCGAGCCGAACGCGGTCCCGTCCTCGAACACCGGGCCGCCGCAGTGCCAGGTCTCGCCGTCCGCCGAGTAAAAGTAGCGGACCGTCGCGACGTCGTGGCGCTTGCCCGGCAACAGCTCGGCCGGCGCCGTCAGCGAGAAGATCACGCGGTGCCCGTCGATCTCCGCGATCGACCCGTCGCGATTCCGCAGGAACCAGGTGTCCCAGACGTGGATCTCGGGGGCGTCCTGCTCGGCCGGCGGGTAGACGACGGGCGCGACATCGTCGGGCCCGCGCTCGATCTCCGACGCCTGCGCGCGGGTCCAGCGCGGCGTCCTCTCGACGACGTTCGACTCTGGTCCGTACTCTGCCATGACTCTCTGTGCGCGCGTCGTCGGAAAAACCGTTGCGAATTACTAACACCACCTGTTGTATTCAATTTCCGGTCGACCGCTCGCGGTGCGTCGACGCCGTCGCGACGGTCCGTCTCAGGGCTCGTCGCGCGAGATATACTTCGCGCTGACGTAGGTCACCACGACGAGTACGAGCGTCGTGAACAGCAGGTGCCCGTACATGATCAGCGTCGGAAGCGTGTTCTCCTCGCCGAAGCGGGGCCCCCACGGCGTCACGATCGTGAACAGCAGAATGAATATCACGAGAATCGCGAACGGGACGGCGTTGACTATGATGTCGAGCAGCGTCTCTCGGTCCAGTGGTTGCTCGACCATGCAGACGAGTACGACGTATCGACTAAAAGGCGACGGGGCTCGCTATTTTGGACCGAACGACGCGCTCAGACGAAGACGCCCGAGGAGATCACGCCGCCGACCGTCAGCAGCGCGAGGCCGATGACCGACGCCGCGCGGAACCAGGTCTCGGTTTCGGCGGCCGGCGCACGGACGCGCTGGGCCTGCAGCCCATCTTCGAGCCGCCGGGTCGTCATCTCCAGCAGCCCGGTCAGCACCAGCCAGAGCGCGACCATCGTCAGCACGAGGTGGCCGCGACCGGAGCCGAACAGCGAATCGGCCGTGTAGATGTTCGACGCCATGAGACTCCCCGTCGCGAGCAACAGCAGCGAACTCAGCCGCGTGATCGTCGTCAACTGTCCGGACGCGCGCTCGACGGCCTCGGGGTCGAGCAACCCGTCTTTCGCCATCGGGAGCACCGATGCGGTCATAAATACGACGCTACCCACCCAGACGCCGGCGAAGATCGTGTGGAGCACGACCGCCGTCCCTTGGACCGGATCCATGCGGGTGATGTGTGTGCCGGGGGGTTTTGAGGCTTGCTTTTGAACCCCGCTACAGGCAGTCCGAGCAGACGAGGTCGACCCGCCGGTCGTCGCTGGCCTCGGTCGTCGTCTCCAGCGACTGGACCGACCGGGTGGCGCCGCAGATCTCGCAGTCGGCCCGGGCGCCCGAGATCATCGAGTCCAGCCCGATCTCGGTCAGCCCGTTCGCTCCGGTAAAGAGGTTGCCGACCCGCTCGTCGACGCCCTGCACCGATCCGCCGTCGCTGGCCATCTCGTCGGCCAGTTCTTGGGGAAGATCACCGCTCCCGGGGCCGAGATCGAGTCCGATCCCGGACTCGTCGCCCTCGTCCGACTCCGCATCGGCGTCGAGGTGCGCGTCCGTGGCGACGTCGCGCTCGTCGTCGAGCGGTGCGCCCGCACCGATGCCGTCGTCCGTGTCGGCGGCGTCCGCGTCGGCGTCGCCCTCGACGAGGTCGCTCGGCGAGAGCGCCTCGCGTTCGGCGTCGTCGATGCGGCGTTCGACCTTCTCCAACCCCTCGCTGAGGAACTCGGTCGCCAGGTCGCCGGGTAACGCGGAGCCGCCGTAGATGTCGTCGACGAGCGTCTCCCGGAGTTCTTCGGACGTCGTCCCTTCGCGGGCGGCGACCGCGGACAGGGCCGCGTTCTCGCGCTCGGCTCGCGTGTCGGCGTCGGACGCGGCGACGTACCGCCGCACGACTCGCGGGAGCAACCGCTCGGAGGCCTCGGTCGCCGACCAGTCGGTCGGGAACACGGCGTCGATCGCGTCGACGATCTCCGCGGGCGGCTCCTCGCCGCTCGCGCTCGTCGATGATTTTGTGGGCTCTGTGGTCGCCGCGTTCGGCGCGTCGTTCGTGCTTCCGGCCGCGTCGTGCTCGACGCGACGCCCCGTGCCCGTCTGCGAGGTGGGTTCCCGGTCGGGTTGCTCGGCGAGATCGGCGACGACGCTCAGACACTCCTGAACCGACGACGGGTCGTAGCCGCGGTACTCCCGGAACAGCGCCTCGAGCCGCTCGTACAGCGCCTCCGGGATCCGCGCCTCGACGTACGCGTCGCCACCCGATCGCTCGTCCCGCTCCATATCGTACCGTTCTACACCGCACGTACAAATAAATTCCCGTACGCACGAATTTACTTTCCTAATCGGATGTCGCGCACAGAATGTCGCGTCGGCACAACGTTTCGCGTCGAAATCGCATACTTCAAAAGCGGAGTCACCGAACAACCGACGTAGAGAGGTTCGTGATATTACATATTCGGCGCACGGGCGGTGGTTCCCCGTGATCGACGGGATCGCGTTCCGGCGCCACCGGCTGATCGCACGGACTGAACTCCGACGGGGCTGGCGCAAGATGCGCGAGCGGAAGACCCAGCTTGCAGTGCTGGGGTTCGTCGGACTCATGATGACGTTCCCGGTGTTGCTGTTCGTCAGCATTCTCCACGGACTGGGAACGGATCTCAGAACCGGCGCCGACGTCCCAGGATTCATCTCGGTCGAACAGCTCCGCAGCCTCGTGTCCCTGGCGTGGTTCGGGATCGCGGCGTTCGTCGCCATCCGAACCGTCAACTACCGCGGCGACCCCGACGCGCCGGCCGGCCTGTTGACGACCGTCTCGGCGTTCGACGCCGTCGTCGGGCTGTTGCTGGCCGAGACGATCGTGCTGGTAGGGTGGCTCGCGATCCCGATGACGGTGCTGGTCGGCGGCTTCGCCACCGGCGCCCACGCCGTCGCCCCCGTTCTCGCGCTCCCGGTCGTCGGGGCGATCGTCCTCGCCTGGGCCGTCCCGCTGGGCTTTCTCGTCGGTATCGCGGTCCGCCACGCCCTGCTGACGGTCGAACCCCTCGCGCGCAACAAGACGGCGATCACGATCCTCGCGTCGGTCGTGTACTTCGGCCTGCTGATCACGGACGCGTTCGGCGCGGTCCTCTCGGCCGTGTTCCCGTTCATGGCCGCGATGCCGCCGGGCTGGGTCGCCGATCTGCTGCTCCTCGACGTCCCGACGCTCGCGGGGGCTCCGCTGCGAGTCCTCGCGTCCCTCGCGATCACGATCGGCGTCGTTCCGGTGCTGGTCCTCGCGAGCGCGCGGGTCGCCGAAGCCCACTGGCTCGCCGACGGCGTGATCGAGGGCGACGACGAGTCCGACGCCGACGCCGAAACCAGCGCGGGCGCCTCGACGAGCGAGCGCCTCGCCGACCTCCTGCCGGACGGGGTCGGCCGCCCGACTCGGTCCGTCGTCCGGACGGTCGTCCTCCGAGCGCGTCGGGCGCCGGTTCGGCTGCTGTATCTGGCCTACCCGCTGTTCGGCGCGTTTCCGCTGGCACAGGACGTGTACCGGACCGGCGCGATCCCGTCGTACACTCCCTGGCTGCTGGCCGGCTTCGCCGTCTGGGCCGCCGGCTCGGCGTTCACGCTGAACGTGCTCGGCGATCAGGGCGCGACGATGCCCGCCGTCCTGAGCGCGCCCGGCGGCGGACGCCACGTCGTGGTGGGATCGGCAGCCGCGGGCACGCTGCTCGCGCTCGTCCCCGGGGTCGGACTCGTGGCGATCGTCGGCGCGCTCGGTCCGCTCGCGCCCGTCGAGACCGTCGCGCTCGCGGCGATCACGGCCGTCGGCGTCGTCGGCGCGACGCTGCTCGCGACGGGGATCGGCATCACGTTCCCGCGATTCGGCTCCGTGCAGGTGGCGAACAACCGCGAGGCGACCGTTCCCAGCAAATCCGCGTTCGCGATCTACTCGCTGCTCGTCGTCCCGTTCGTTCCGGTCTGCTGGCTGCTCGCATCCGCGAGCGCGCCGGGATCGGTCGCCGACACGCTGGGCGTGGCGTCCGGACCGGCCGTCCGGGCCGTCGCCGCGGTCGTACTGGTGACCTGGCTCGCGCTCGCGGCCGGGTCGGCGCGGTACGCGCTGGATCGCGTGCAGCACTACACGCTCGACTGAGCCACGGTGCCGTCACACTCACTCTCGACGCCGACGCGCCGGCTCGATACCCTGCCCGCTCCGTGAAGGATTAGTGGCGCTGGCCCCAACCGAGGCGTATGAGCGTCACGCTGTACCAGCTCGACGGCTGCCCGTTCTGCGAGAAAGTCGCCGACCGACTCGACGAGGTCGGCGTCGATTACGAGACGATCTGGGTCGACGCGATGCACTCCGATCGCAACGAGGTAAAGCGCGTATCGGGCCAGCGGGGCGTCCCGGTGCTGATCGACGAAGACCGCGGCGTCACGATGGCCGAGTCCGACAACATCGTCGAGTTCGTCGACCGCACGTACGCCGCCGAGGCGTAGATCGGGCGGCGTCGCGCCGCTGCGGCGATCACTCCTCGCCCGGCACTTCGGGTCGGTCCGGGGAGTCGGACTCGCCAGGCGAACTCTCGGCACCTTCGTCGCTCTCGTCGTCCGCGTCCTGATCGTCGCCGTCGGACCCCTCCTGGCCGGACTCGCCGGGATGTTCCTGGCGCGGCGTCGTGAACGGCGTCACGGCGACGGTCCGCTGGGAGACCACCGTGAGCCGGAGGACGAACGCGAACAGCACCGCGATCGGCGCGAGCGAGACGACGACCCCGAGCGTGAACAGCGGGCCGAGCGTCCACCGCGGGACGGTCGGGACCCCGGGTGTCCGGTAGACGGGCAGCAACAGTGCGGCCGCGACGATCGCTGGGATGCCGACGTACAGCAACAGTCGCGAGAGACGGGCGAGCTCTTCCTGAACGTAGATCGTCCGGAAGTACTGGCGCGCGACGTCGAGCCCCCGGAGCGCGTCGGTCAGTTCGTCGAGCGCGACCGATTCGGCCTCCCGAAGCGCGTCGCCGTGGTCGGCGCGGATGCGCGCGGCGTCCCGGAGCTGGGCCGCGTAGTTCGTGCTCAGCAGCACCGCCAGCACCGCGAAGATACCCATTCCCGATGGATCGTCGGCGCCGCGCCGGTCGCTCTCGATCTCCTCGTCACCGCCGTCGCCCGTGAGCAACACGTCGGCGCGATCCGCGCTCGCCGTGACCGCTTCGACCACCTCGTCGACGTCGCGTTCGAGGTCGGGACGCCCGGTCCTCGCGACCAGCCCGCCCAGGGCCTGGGCGTGCTGGCGCGTACTCTCGAGGAGCCGGCGGAGGAACGCTCTCGGCACGACCGGCAGGACGTCGACCCCGGTCACGCCCTCGACGTTCCGCCGGTACTCGATCGTCGCTTCGATCTCCGAGCGGATCTCGTTCGGCGCCTGCAGCTGCTGGGACAGCACCAGCTGGTTGATCGAGAGCACGACCGTGATCAGGGTGAAGTTACCGCCGACGAACGCGCTGAACAGGTAGAGCATCGCGTCGGCGTTCGCGGGCGGAACGACGCTCGTGACGACGAGCGTTGCGACGACGGCCGCGACGACGATCAGCACCAGCGCCGCGACGGCGTACCGGCTGCCGTACAGCGTGAGCCAGTCGGTGAAGTCCGTTCCGGCCTCGCTCCCCTCCGCCATCGCGGCCGAGTACCACAGCGGACTCCGTAAACGCGGGGGTCCGGCGCGCTCTCGGATCCGATCGATCGCGGCTCGGCAGGACGTCGACGCGACCGGACCACAGCACTGATAGCCCGCGGGTGGGACTCACACGGTATGCGACTGGAGGAGTACTGGGGCGTCGGTCCGAAGACCAGAGAGCGGCTGACGGAGTCGATCGGCGTCGAGGACGCGGTGGCGGCGATCGAGGGCGGCGACGTCCGCGCCTTGACCGACGCCGGGCTCTCGCGGGGCCGCGCGACGCGCATCCTGCGGCGGGCCAGCGGCGGCGAGGGGATGGACGTGCTCGCGACCGGCGACGCCCGCGACGTCTACCGCGAGCTGCTGGACCTGATCCAGGCCCACGCGGTCACCCGGCAGGCTGCCGACCGGATCCGCGTGATGACGCCGCTGCTCGACACCGATCCGATGAACGAACGCCTCGACGACGTCGAGGCGGTCCGCGCGGTCTGGACCGCGCTGGACGACGCCGAGCGCGAGCGGGTGCTCGACGCGTTCGAGCGCTACGACGAGGCCGGCGCCGGCGAACGCCCGGCCGTCGAGGCCGCGCTCGCGCTGCTGGACGCCGGCGTCGTGGAGTCCGCGGACCGCGATACCGACTCGCCCTTCGCCCCGCTGGCAGCCCTCGATCGGGACGCCGTGGCCGAGGCCGCCGAGGCGCTCGGTGGATTGCAGGGCGGTCGCGTCGCCGAGGGCGTCGACGAGGAACTTGACGAGCTGCGCGAGTCGTTGGCCGCGGCCGACCGGCTGGAGGCGAACGCGCTGGACGTCATCGAGCAGCTCCGCGAGGGCGGCGTCCGGGACGGCGACGGGTTCCGCGACGCCTTCCTCGAACACGTCCGCTCGGAGGCCGGCGTCACCGTCGACCGCGTCCGGGACGCGATGCCGGGCGACGCCGTCGACGCGACCGACTTCGCCGGGACGACGCTGCGCGAACTCTCGAACGACCTGCGCAAGGCCGTCTCGACGCGCGAGGAGCTGGTCGCCAGCGACCTCCGGGGGACGGTCGCCGAGGCGCGCGAGGACGTCGACGCCGCGGTCGCCGCGGTCGACGACGTCGCCTTCTACCTCTCGCTGGCCCGCTTCGCCGACGCCCACGACCTCGCCCGGCCGACGTACGTCGAGGGCGAGCGGGACGTCGTCGCGGCGGTCGCGGCGCGCAATCTCTCCTTGCTCGCCGGCGACGAGGAGCGCGTCCAGCCCGTCACGTACGCGGTCGGCGAGCACGACCTCGGCGAGATCGACCCGACCGCCGGTCCGGGCGGGCGCGAGAATCCGACGCCGCCCGACGACGACCGGGTCGCGGTCGTCACCGGCGCGAACAGCGGCGGGAAGACGACGCTCCTGGAGACGCTGTGCCAGATCGTCCTGCTCGCCCAGATGGGGCTGCCCGTCCCGGCTGAGCGCGTCGAGGTGTCGGTGTTCGACGCCGTCGTGTTCCACCGCCGCCACGCCAGTTTCAACGCCGGCGTCCTCGAATCGACGCTGCGCTCGATCGTTCCGCCCGTTTCGGCGGGCGAGCGCACCCTGATGCTCGTCGACGAGTTCGAGGCGATCACCGAACCCGGCAGCGCCGCCGACCTGCTCCACGGCTTGGTCACGCTGACCGTCGAGCGCGCTGCGCTCGGGGCCTTTGTCACGCACCTCGCCGACGACCTCGAACCGCTGCCCGAGACCGCTCGGGTTGACGGCATCTTCGCCGAGGGGCTCTCGCCCGACCTCGAACTACTCGTCGACTACCAGCCCCGCTTCGGCACTGTCGGCCGGTCGACGCCGGAGTTCATAGTCTCGCGGCTGGTCGCCGGCGCCGACGATCGCTCGGAGCGGGCGGCCTTCGAGACGCTGGCCGAAGCCGTCGGGCAGGACGTCGTCCAGCGCACGCTTGCGGACGCGCGGTGGAGTCCCTCGGACTGAGTTACGGCGTCCGCCCGAACGCAACTTCGCGCACCGTGCCAGCGCGTCTCCCGGCAAAATCTGTTACGAAGGCCTTATCCCTGTGGTGTGCCTCCGGTAGATTGCAATGGCGAAAGGCGAAGTCGACTTCTTCAACGACACAGGCGGTTACGGTTTCATCTCGACGGACGACGCGGACGACGACGTGTTCTTCCACATGGAAGACGTTGGCGGCCCGGACCTCGAGGAAGGCACCGAGATCGAGTTCGACATCGAACAGGCCCCCAAGGGCCCCCGGGCGACCAACGTCGAGCGCCTCTAAGGCGGTCTGACGCGGGTTCGCTTACTACTTTCAGCATTTTAGCGTAACTAGCCTACGAGCGACGCCGCTACCGATCGGCACGCTGCAAGCGTCCGTCATCGAGCGATCGCTGCGATCACAATGTTAAGGTAGCTACCGGAAACAATCGAGAGCAACGTCCCTCGCGGGGTCGTTCGGGCGATGGAGTCCGCCCGCCCCAACCGCCGTCACGGCTGATGACTCCTGCTCTCAGCCATGCCACGGACACACCCTCTCGAACATCTGGAAGCGGTTCTGGTCGTCGGGATCGGCGGGTTCGCCGGTTCGAACCTCCGGTACGCCGTCGAGCTGTTCGTTGCCAACTCGCTGGTAGCGACAGCGACGGTCAACGTACTCGGCTGTTTCGCGCTCGGCTTTCTCGTCTACGAGAATCGGTTCGCCGGGACGATCTCCGGAACCAGCCGGACCCTCATGGCGACCGGGTTCGTCGCCTCGTTCACGACCTACAGCACGTTCGTCGTCGACGCGATCACGACCGCGCCGCTGACCGCGCTCGGCTACGTCGCCGGCAGTTACGCGCTCGGCTTCGGCGCCGTTCTCGCCGGTCGCGAAGCCGCTCGCTGGGCGACAACTGCGCTACTGCCCGCACCGGAGGTGGGCGACTGATGGAACCGGCCCACCTCGTCGGGACGGGCGGTGCGATCGGCGCGGTGTTGCGCTACGCGGTCGGCCAGTTGCTCGCGCACGATCGGTTTCCGTTCTCGACGCTCGCGGTGAACGTCGCCGGGAGCTTCGTGCTCGGATTGGTCGTCTTCGCCAGCGTCGGCAACGAGGTCGCGCTCCTCGTCGGGACGGGCGCCTGCGGGTCGTTCACGACGTACTCGTCGTTTTCGGTTCAGTCCGTCGGGCTGTGGGAGGACGGCGACCGGCTCCGCGCCGCTCTCTACGCGCTCGGGACGCTCTGTCTGTGCGTGCTCGCCGCCGGCGTCGCCGCGGGCGTCGTCGCCGTACTGTAGTCGGGCCCGGTGCAGACGCCGACGGACTGTCAGACGCCGACGGACTGTCAGACACCGACGGACCGTCAGGCGTCGCCGGATCCGTTCTCGCTCTCGTTCGACTCTCCGGACTCGTCGCCGTCGATAGCGCCGTCGCTACCCGCCAGCCACTCGGCGGCGATCTCGTCGTATCGGCCGCTCTCGCGGACGGCTCGCAACCCCTCGTCGAGCGCGTCCCGGAGCGTCTCGTCGTCGCCGCGGACGCCGATGCCGTAGCGCTCGACGGTCTCGGCGAGGAACGCGACCGAGGACCGACCGTCCGCCGCGAACGACCGCGCGGCGGGCGCGTCCACGACGACGGCGTCGACCGTCCCTTGCTCCAGAGCGGCGACGGCCCCCGGATAGGTGTCCCACGATGCGTACTCGCTCGGCTCGACCAGCCCCGGCTCGACGAGTTCCGTCTCGATCAGCGCCTCGCCGGTCGTCGCGGTCTGTGCGCCGAGCGTCGCGCCGGCCAGGTCCTCGATCGCCGCGGGCGTCGAGTCGCCGTCGGCGACGAGCACCGCCTGGCGCGTCGCGAAGTACGGTTCGGTGAACGCGAGATCCTCCTGACGCGGCTCGGTGATCGACAGCGCGGCCGCCAGCACGTCGACGCCGCCCTCCGCGAGCGCGCCCGGCAGCGACGAGAACAGTCCATCGTAGCGCCACTCGGCGAGTTCGTATCCCTCTGCGGCGTCGATCGCTGCCGTCGCGAGGTCGACGTCGAAGCCGACGAGCGAGGCCGCCGCCACCTGCTCGAACGGCGGAAACTCGGCCGCGGTGCCGACGACGAGTTCGCGGGGGCCACCGTCGTCGGCCGGATCGCTGCTTCCACCGGGGCCGCTGCCCCCACCGTCCCCGTCGTTCCCCCCGTCCTCGCCGAAACAGCCCGCGAGGAGCGCTCCGGCGCCGCTCGTCGCCGCCAGTCTCAGGGCGTCGCGACGCCGCAGTGCGTCTCGCTCCCCGTCTTCGCTTCGCTCCCCGCTCCCCATACGTAGCAGTCCGCGAGCGGGCGCTTAGGCTTTGGTGCGCTATGTGGGCGAAGGACGCGGGAGAACAGTTCGGAGTGACGGCGATTCGGTGGGTCGGGACTGCGTCAGACCGCGGCGGCGTCCACGTCGGCCTCGGCGTCGACGTTCTGCAGGGAGTAGATCTTCTGGCGAGCGTCGGCGAGATAGACGCGCTGGTCGATCAGCCCTTCCTCGTCGAGATCCGACAGCGCGTGTCTGACTGTCCGGGGCGACAGCATCGTCGCTTCGGCGAGTTGCTGCTGGGTCAGTTCTCCGTCGTGTTCCAGCACCTTGTACACGAGTTTGGCGCTCGGCGGACACTCCGACAGAACCTCTCGATCAGTCATGCGCTCCTTTATATGCGGGCACGCATCAAAAGCCCCCTGCGGTCGTGCCCGGGGTGCGCACTAGCGCGGTCGCTCCGGCGTCCGGACGCCGCGATGGGAGCCTCAACTCTCGTCGGGCCCCGCAACGGCGTCCGCGGCTTCCCGCAGCAGACCGTCGACGATCTCCGGCGTCGTCGGGTGGTACGCGCGGTCGGGGATCTCGCGGACGTCGAGTTCCATCTCCACGGCGAGTTGCATCGTCTTGGCCATCACGTCGGCGTGGTAGTGCAGTCCTTGATAGCCAAGCACCGTCCCGTCGTCGGCGTCCGCGATCAGCGTCGCCGTGCCTTCCGGGACCGCCTTGGTCTTGAACACGCCGTCGCTGCTCGCCTCGCGGTGAACCGCGACGTAGTCGAGGTCGGCCGCCCGCGCCGAGTCCTCCGAGTGGCCCACGCGGGCGTAGGGGTAGACGCCGAGTCCCGAGAAGATCACGTGGTGGTGGACGTTCTCGTAGCGCTCGGGTTCGTCACCGCGTTCGAGCGCGAGCACGTTCCGGGCCGCCGTGATCCCCTGCTCCTTGGCGACGTGGAGGATCGGCTCGCGACCGTTGGCGTCGCCGACGACGAACGTCCGGGGGTCGCTCTCGGCTTGCATGGTGGCGTCGACCCATCCGGGGCCCGGGTCGAGCGAGGTGGTCTCCAGGTTCAACTTTTCGAGCGCGGGCCGCCGCCCGGTGAACAGAAACAGCTCCTCGGCCTCGACGGCGCGCTCGCTCGCTTCGCCCTCCGGCGGATCGCGCTCGACGTGCAGGCGGACGCCGCCGTCGCCCGTCGGTTCGACGGACCGCTCGTGAGTATGGGTCAGCACCTCGATGCCGAACTGCTCGCGGTAGAGATCGAGGATTCGCTCGCCGAACTCGCCGTCGGCTTCGTCGAGCGGGCGGGCGTCGTGCTCGATCACGGTCAGGTCCATCCCGGCGGCCTCCGCGAGATACGGCACCAGCTCCAGCCCGACGTAGCCCAGCCCCATCACGACGCCGGAGTTGGGGAGCGAATCGGCGTCGAGCACCTCCGCGCTGGTCGTCGGATCGACGTCGGCGATTCCCGGGAGGTCGGGCACGTTTACTGTCGAACCGGTCGCGATCACGACGTAGTCCGCCTCGATAGTCCGGTCCCCGACGGCGAGACGCCGGTCGTCGACGAATCGCGCGGTGTCGCGGACGAACTCCACGTTCTCGCGCTCGGCCAACTCGTGGACCGACGATCGGCGGTGCTCGGCGAAGCTCTCGACGTGGCGGTCCTTGGTGTCGATCACCCGTTCGAGGTCGACCTCGGGCGTCCCCCGGACTCGGTCGTCGTGACGAGCCTGAAAGCGGTGCTGTCCGGCCGACAGCACCTCTTTCGAGGGCATACAGCCCCGCAGGATGCAGAGGCCGCCGCCCGGCTCGCCGTCGTCGATCAGCGTCAGCTCGATCTCCTCGCGGTCGGCCAGTTGCCGCGCGGCGGCGACGCCGGCGCTCCCGTACGCGCCGACGATAGCGACGTGTGTCATGGCGGACAGTGCGGGGCGATCCGTTTAGAAGTTACTGCGGTCGTGCGTCCGGTGCGTCTCGGCGAGCGACGATGCGATGACCGTCGTCCGCGCAAAGAACGAACCCGCGATCGGCCGCTCGACTATCGGCGTCGCGCGATGCCGGCCGCGCCCAGCAGCGCGGTCAGGCCCGCGAGGACGCCGAAGCCGGGCAGTCCGTCGTCCGATCCGCTGTCGTCGCCGCTCATCGTCACTTCGCGCTCCGAGAAGTGGTCGATCCCGACGAGTACCGTCGCGTCGGCGTCGGCGCTGCCCTCGCTGACGACCATGTAGCGCGGTTCCTCGCCGATCGCGCCCTCCAGTTCGGAGTAGCTCTCGACCTCGGCGGCGGCCTCGCCGTCGACCGTGACGTTCAGGTCTTCGACGCTACCGACGGCCGCCTCGCTGACGCTCGTCACGAGGATCTTGCCCTCGCTCTCGGTGCGATCGACGGTGAACGTCACCTCGCTTTCGGCGGTCTGGCTCGCCTCGACGGTCGTCTCCTGACCGTACGCGATCGTCGAGTTGACGATCTCGCCGCTCCGCTCGGTCACGTACGCCTCGGCGGTCGCTGTGCCGTTGGCGACGTACTGTTCGATCTGCTCGTCGTTCTCGTCTCGGGACTCGTCGTAGCTCCGCACGACGAGCTGTGCGTCCTCGGACAGCGAGGCGGCGACGTCGCCGTCCTCGTTGGCGGTCACCTCGCCGTCGCCGGCGACGATGAACGTCGCCTCGCTGCCGTCGGCGGTTTCGACCGTCAGGCGCGACTCGCCGTGCTGTTCGGTCTCGGCGCCCTCGGTGAGGTTCGCCTGGACGTACTGGGACTCGCCGCCGGCGTCCACGACGAGCTGGCCGTGGTCACTGTCGTGTGCCCGTAGCTCGGCCGAGCCGCCGGTCGCGACGGTCGCGCTCGTCTCCGTCTCGGCGCTCAGCGACGTCGAGGCCCCGACCAGATTCGTCACGGCCGAGAGGCGCACGTCGGCGCCGAGTCCGAGGCGACTCACGTACGTGCTTCGGGACTCGACGGTCACGTTCTCGGCGATCGTGGCGCCGTCGACCGAGTAGTTCGTGATCGCCGACCCGTCCGTCTGGAAGCTCACGTGCGCGCCGGCGAACGCCTCGGCGCTCTGGTTCGAGGCGTCGGTCGCGGCCGTCGTCCCCGTCGTCGCCGTCGCGGCGGGGACGGCCGCGGCCGTCACCAGCAACACTGCCATCGTAGCTGCGACTATCCGTTTCATGCCTCCGGACGGTGGCCGAGAGTACCGGATATATTTTCTGGCTTCGTATACGACGCTCTAGACGTTCGGCCGAAAATCGTGGACAGGGTTGGTTATCGACGATCGGATCTGCCCAGTGGTAGACGCTCTCTCACCCGCCGTTCTGGGGGTGATTCGGCGGTGCGATCGCTCGCGCGACAACCAATCTGGAAGAAAGTGATACACGTCCGGCCGGCGTCCGACGCTACCGCGACACGTCGTCGAACTCCTCGTCCATCACCGACTCGACCTCCTTCCGGGTGATCGTCGCGACGTCGCCGGCGATCGTGCGCTTGAGCGACGCCGTCGCCGCCGCGTAGTCCATCGCCCGCGGGACGCCGTCGCCGGCGAGGCGGCGCGCGAGGAAGGCGCCGACGAAGGCGTCGCCGGTGCCGATGGCGTCGAACGTGTCGGCCTCGTAGATCCCTTGCTCGTGGACCTTGTTGTCGTGACAGGCCAGCGAACCGCGCTCGCCGTGCGTGACGATGGCGGTCTGCAAGTCGAACTCGGACGTGAGATGGTGGGCTAACTGGCGGGCTTCGCCGTCCCAGTTGAGGATGCGCTGGGCGTCCTTGTAGGCGAACACCAGCACGTCGACCGCCGGGAACAATCGCAGCAGCGTCTGCTTTGCCTCCTCGGGGGACCACAGCTTCGACCGGTAGTTGACGTCGAACGACGTCGTCGTGCCGGCGTCCTTGGCGACTTTCAGCAGCTTCGCCGTCGTCTCGGCGAGCTGGTTCGACAGCGCCGGCGTGATCCCGGTGGTGTGGAACGCGCCGGCGTCGCGGATGCGCTGGAGGTTGAGATCCTCGGCGCGGGCCGACTGAACTGCGGCGTCGTCCCGGTCGTAGATCACGTTCGTCCCGCGGGGCTTGCCGCCGTGCTCCAGATAGTAGGTGCCCTGTCGGCCCTCGTTCGTCCAGGCGACGTCGACGTTGACGCCGTGCTTGCGCAGGTCGGAGACGACTTTCCGACCCAGCGGCGAGTTCGGCAGCTTCGAGAGCCACGTCGACTTCGCGCCCAGGCGCTGGGCCGCGGTCGCGACGTTGCTCTCGGCGCCGGCCGCCCGGAACTCCAGGTCGGTGGCGGTTTCGAGGCGCTCGCCCTTCGGCGGCGACAGGCGCAGCATCGTCTCGCCGAAGGTGACGAGGTCGTCGCTCATCGGTTCCCCTCCCGGCCGTCGAACGCCGTCGGGGCGTCCGATCGCGAACTACTCGGAATCATGGTTCGGCAATCGGACGGCCGCGATATAAGTTCCATCGTTTCGAGACCTCCGGCGCGGCGTCTGCGCCGCGGCCGTCTTGCCGCCGCTTCGTCACCTGTCAGTCCCGCCGGCCGCCGTGGCCGGGGTAGTCCCGCTCGAACCGATCGTCCAACTCCTCGGCGTCGATCTCGATGACGACCGGGCGGCCGTGCGGGCAGGCCCACGGGTTCTCGCAGTCGTCGAGTTCGTCCAGCAGCTCTACCACCGACCCCTCGCGCAGCGACGTGTTGCCCGTGATCGAGGGATAACAGGCCAGATCGGCGATGAACTCGTCGGCCAGCGACTCGACGGCGGCTTCCCCGCCGTCGTCGGCCTCTCCTTCGATGAAGGATGTCAGCACGTCTCGCAGGCGCTCGGGCGCCAGCGTCTCGTCGAGCACCGCGGGCACCGTCGAGACCGAGGCCCGCCGGCCGTCGCGCTCGGCGTAGAAGCCGAGCTTCGCGAGCGCCTCGCGGTACTCGTCGAACAGCGCGGCTTCACCCGCCGTGAGCTCCAGTTCCACGGGGTTCGCCAGCGCCTGCGCCGTGGTGTCGCCCTCGAACTCGGCTTTCAGGCGCTCGTAGTTGACCCGCTCGTCGGCGGCGTGCTGGTCGATCAACGCCAGTCCCTCGTCGGTCTCGGCGACGACGTAGGTGTCCTGTAGCTGCCCCATGACGCGGAGCCGGGGGAGGCTGTCGAACCGGCGTTCGTCGTCGACCACGTCGCCGCCAAGCGTCCGCTGGTCGTGGGGGCCGGTGAACTTCTCGTCGTCCACCGTCCACGTCGTGTCGGCGTCGGTCGCGGTGGCATCGCCGTCGGCCGCGGCGGCGTCGTCGGCGTCCGGCGTTCCGGTGGCTGATTCGAGGGGCTCGCTGCGCTCGGTGGACGCTGCGTCGGCGTCGCGGCCGGCGACGTCGTCGGGACTCGACGTCGACTCGTCCGTCGTGCTGGACGCCGATTCGCCGCTCGCCGATTCGGTGCTCTGATCGGCAGCGCTCGCGGGCTCCGTATCGACCCCGGCCGACTCCTCGCTCGCGCCGGACGCCGATGCGGCGTCTCCGCCGGCCGTCGGCGAGTCGCTCGTCTCCGGCGCCGCGGGAGCGTCGGTCGCGGCGCTTCCTTCGCTATCGACGCTGTCGAACTCGTCGTCCGCGGTCGGCCCGTCGTCATCGTCGGCCGGCTCGTCCTCGGCGTCCTGCCGAGACGAAGTCGAGGCAGGGCTCGACGAGCTGTGCTCGTCGGCGTCCGGCGCGATCGACGCCTCCTCGGGCGCAGACCGTCCGCGGGGCGCCGACGAGCGTACGAGCCCGTGGTCGAGCAGCGCGTCCTCGACTGCGGCCCGGACCTGTCGGCGCACGCCCGCCTCGTCGCCCCATCGGATCTCCATCTTGCGGGGGTGGACGTTCACGTCGACCGTTTCGGCGGGCACCTCCAGAAAGAGCACGACAAACGGGTACCGATCGCTGGCGAGCTGGCCGCCGTACGCTTCGAGGATCGCCTCGCGCACCGCGGGCGAGCGGACGTACCGACCGTTGACGAACGTCGAAACGTACTCCCTGCTCGATCGGGTCGTCTCGGGGTGGCTGACGTAGCCCGAGATCCCCTCCAGCGGCCCCTCGGGGAACTCGCTCCCCACGTCGGGTGCGGCGTCGACGCCGATCATCGACGCGGCGACGTCTTTCCCATAGACCGAGAGCAGCGTCGACTGCAGATCGCCCTGCCCGGTGGTTGCGAACACCTCGCGCCCGTCGTGCTCCAGCGAGACGGCGACCTCGGGGTTGGCCAGCGCGTACTGGGTCACGACCCGGTTGACGTGGGCGAACTCGGTGGCCTCGGTCTTGAGGTACTTCTTGCGCGCGGGCGTGTTGAAGAACAGTTCCGTGACCTCGACCGTCGTGCCGTCGGGACAGCCCGCCGGTTCGACTGACTCGACATCGCCGCCGACGTAGGTCAACTCGGTTCCGGCGCCGTCGCCGTCGCGGGGCTTCGTCGTGATCTCTGTTCGCGAGACAGCGCCGATGGTGTGGAGCGCCTCGCCCCGGAACCCGAGCGTCGCGACGCCGGATTCGAGGTCGTCGACGTCCTCGATCTTGCTCGTCGTATGTTCCCGCACCGCGGCGCGGACGTCGGCCTCGCTCATTCCGACGCCGTCATCGCGCACGCGGATCGACTCGACGCCGCCGCGCTCGACAGCGACCTCGATGCGCGAGGCGTCGGCGTCGAGGCTGTTCTCGACCAGCTCTTTGACCGCGGAGGCGGGCCGCTCGACGACCTCGCCGGCCGCGATACGCTGGACCGTGCGCTCGTCGAGTTTTCGGATCTCTGTCGCCGTCCCATCGGTGTCCGCGCCGCCCGACTCGGACGCGTCGGTCACGGCGCGCTCACCCCACTGCGGCGTCTGCGCTGCGGCGTCGCTCGATTCATGCTCCACCGTGGGCGGTCGTCCCACTAAAACGCGCGGTTCGGAGCGGATGTGGTCCGGGCTGCCCCGGCAGGATCACTCCTCGTCGAGTTCGGCCTGCCACTCCTGGACTTTCGCCATCAGCTCGACCGGCGGCGTGTCGTTGATGTCCACGTCGGCCAGTTCGTCGAGCACCGCGGCGGCGCTCTCGTCGATATCGGCGGCGTCTTCGCTGCCGCTCTCGGACGGCACTCCGTCGTCGTCGCCCCCGTCCTCGGCCGGCGCTCCGTCGGCCTCGCCGCCGGACGCCGACGCCGCTCCGCCATCGGCGGTTGCCGTCTTCATCTGTCCGCTCTGGACGTCGAAGACGACCTGCTTCGTCTCGCCGCCGCTCCCGCCGCTGCCCCGGATGTCGATGGCCTTGTCGTCGCGCAGCCGGCCGAGCACGTCCTGCGAGCGGTCGACGACCGGGTCGGGCACGCCCGCGAGGTCGGCGACGTGGATGCCGTAGGACCGGTCGGTCGGCCCGTCGCGGACAGTTCGGAGGAAGGTGACGTTGCCGTCGGTCTCGTCGGCCGCGATGTGGACGTTCGCGACCGTGTCGAAGTGATCGCCCAGCGCGGTCAGTTCGTGGTAGTGGGTCGCAAAGAGCGTCCGGGCGCCGATCTCGTTGACGAGATACTCGGTGGCGGCCCAGGCGATCGAGATGCCGTCGTACGTCGCCGTCCCGCGGCCCACCTCGTCGAGGATGACGAGCGACTCGTCGGTCGCCGAGTGGAGGATCTTCGAGAGCTCCTGCATCTCGACCATGAACGTCGAGCGGCCCTGCGCGAGTTCGTCGAGCGCGCCCACGCGCGTGTAGATGCCGTCGACCAGCCCGACCGACGCCGAGCGGGCGGGGACGAAGCTGCCGATCTGGGCCAGCAGCACGATCAGCGCGGTCTGGCGCATGTACGTCGACTTCCCGGCCATGTTCGGGCCGGTGACGATCAGGAACCGGCGATCGTCGGTCAGGCTCGCGTCGTTGGGCACGAAGTCGGTCGTCTGCTCGACGACCGGGTGGCGCCCCTGCTCGATCTCGACGTCGGCGCCGGGCTCGGCGAGTTCGGGGCGGGTCCAGTCGTTGCCGACGGCGTGGACCGCCAGGCTCGCCAGCGCGTCGACCTTCGCGATCGCCCGCCCGACGTCCTGAAGCGTCTCTGCGGTCGCGGCGACGGCGTCGCGCAGCTCGCAGAACAGCTCGTACTCCAGGTCGCCGCGTCGCTCCTCTAAGCGCATGATCTCCCGCTCTTTCTCCTCTAACTCGTCGGTGACGAACCGCTCGGAGTTTTTGAGCGTCTTGACGTTCTCGTAGTGGTCCGGCGCGCCGTCGGCGGCCGACTTGCCGACCTGGATGTAGTAGCCGTCGGTCTTGTTTCGGCCGACGCTGACGTGGGCCAGCCCGTGCTGGCGGCGCTCGCGCTCGGCCAGCGTGTCGAACCACTCCTCTAGCTCCTCGTGACGCTCGATGATCTCGTCGAGCTCCTCGTCGAACCCGCGCGTGAGCATCCCGCCCTCGCGAACGGTCGAGGGCGGGTCCTCGGCCAGCGCGGCGTCGAGCCGTTCACGCAGGTCGGCGGCGGCCTCGCGGTCGGGCGTGTCGACGATCTCGGCCAGCGGCGAGTCGTCCAGTTTGGGCGCGGCGTCGATCGCGGCTTCCAGTTCGGGCAGCAGACCGAGCGTGTCAGCCACGGCGAGCAGGTCTCGGGCGTCGGCGCTGCCGTGGGTCGCCTTGCTCGCCAGCCGTTCGAGGTCGTAGGCGTCGCCCAGCGTCTCGCGGAGTTCCTCGCGAGCCAGCGCCGCCGCCGTCAGGGCGTCGACGCTCGTCTGGCGCCGCTCCAGCACGTCCCGCGAGCGGCGCGGGCGCTGGAGCCACTCCTTGAGCAGGCGCCCGCCCGGGCTGGTGACGGTGTGGTCGATCGTGTCGTACAGCGACCCCGAGCGGTCGCCCTGCATCGTCTCGGTCAGTTCGAGATTGCGCTGGGTCGTCGCGTCGAGCTCGACGTGATCGGCGTCGCGGTAGCGCTGCAGGCGCGTCATCGACGCCAGCACGCCGGTTCCGGTCTCCTCGACGTACGCGACGACGGCGCCGGCCGCCCGGATCGCGGCGTCGGACTCGACGCCGACGCTGTCGACGGTCTCGGCGCCGAACTGCTCGCGGAGCGCTCGCTCGGCTGCGCCCGGCGCGAACGCGTCGGCGTCGAACAGCGTCGGCGTCGCGCCGGTCCGGTCGCGGATCGTCCCGACCAGCTCGTCGTCCTCGCGCACGGACGGCCCCGGTAGCACCTCGACCGGATCGAACCGGTACAGTTCGGTCAGCGCCGACCCCCGCGGGTCGTCGCCGTCGACGCCGGTGACGTAGAATCGCCCGGTCGTCACGTCCGCGAAGGCCAGCCCGTAGGCGTCGTCGTCGCGGGACCGCGTCCCGGCGCCGTCGACGACCGCGGCGACGTAGCGCGCGTCGGCGTCGCTGGTTTCCAGCAACGTTCCGGGCGTCGCGACGCGCTCGATCTCGCGGACGTGGCCCGAGTCGGTTTCGCGCTGATTCGCGACGGCGACGCGGTAGCCGCGCTCGACCAGCGCCTTGAGATACGGCGTCAGCTCTGCGACCGGCACGCCCGCCATCGGATACTTCGTTCCCCCGGAGGACTTCTTGGAGGTCTTCAGATCCAGCTCCTCGCCGACGATTTCGGCGTCCTCGTCGAAAAACTCGTAGAAATCGCCGACCTGCATCGCCAGCAGGTCCGCGTCGCTCGATCGCTTGAGCGACTTGAACTCGCCGACGATCCCCTCGGCCTCGGTCATGGTCGGTCCACGTCGCCGTCCGAATAAAATCCTGCTGATCGCCGACCGCGGGGCGCCCGCTCGTCCGGACGCGGCCGGTCGTCTGCATCCGACCGGCCGCTCCCTCGCCGGCGGCACCAGCTCGGCCCGAGGGATCGGTCGCTACTCGTCGGCGTCCCGATACGGCTCGAACGGCGGCTTCACTGGCGTACCACGTTGTTGCGCGTATAATTAGCTCACATTATACTTGGATACTTCTACGGAATCTTCCTCCCGTGTACTGTTCGATCGTTTACCAATGCATGAATTTATATTACTTCAGGGATTGCAGTTGCTGTATGCTCGATCCTCTAAAGCGGCTGGTTCCTAATAGGATCCGCCGGAGTTACGCGGCGAAGTTCGCCATCGTCGTGATCATAATCGGACTCTCGATCGGTCTCATCGGCGGCGTGGCGACCGCCCTGATCTCCGAAGACATCGAACAGAGCGTCGGTAGCGACCACGAGACGACGGCGCTGGCCGGCGCCGACAACGTCTACAAATGGCAAAACGATAAGGTCAACAGTATCAGCGTTCTCTCGCGACAGGATATCCTCTCCGCGGGGACCTCCGGTACTGCCGACGTCAACGCCTACCTCACCGACTATACGGGCCAACAGACGGGCCAAACGACGTATCTGACCTCGATTCACGTCGTCGAGCGTGACACGGGGTACGTCCGCAACTCCTCGAGCGGCGTACACCGGGGCGAAACGCTGTCACCGGATAACTACCCGTGGCTCAACGATCCCCAGTTCGACACCAGAGGCGTCAACATCACCGGCGCCTACGAGTCTCAGTACGACACCGGCTCTGACGGCAATCAGATCATCTCCTTCGTCAAACCCGTCCAGAACCAGGACGGCCTCCTCGTCGTGATGTCGTACAACGCGAATCTGGTCGGCGAGACGCTCCTTTCGAGCGCCTCCTACGACAGCAGTTTCAGCACCGTCGTCAACGCTGACGGGGAAGTCGTCATGCACGACCAGAACGCCGGCAGCCTGGTCGGGGAGTCGTACCCGACGAGTAGCGATGCGTTCCAGGCCGCGATGGATATCGAGGACGACTCGGAGTCCGTCTCGCTGCGGTCTCAGTCGACGGCCGGCATCCTCGAGGAAAACCACATCGTCGGCATCGCCGCGACGTCTGACGACCTCCGGACGTCCGGGAAGGACTGGTACGTGTTGGTCCACACGCCGACGAGCGAGGCGTTCGGATTCGTCTCCTCGGTCCGGCAGTACGGCGTCGGCGCGACGATCGGCGGCGTACTGCTGATCGGGCTCCTCGGCGCCTTGCTCGGTCGGAACACCGCGGTGGCGATCGACCGGCTCACCTCGAAGACCGAGGAGATGGAGTCGGGCAACCTCGACGTCGACTTCGAGACCCAGCGCATCGACAACATCGGCCGGCTGTACGACGGGTTCGCGAACATGCGCGACGCCTTGCGCGAACAGATTCGCGAGGCCCAGCAGGCCCGCGAGGAGGCCGAACAGGCCCGCGCCGAGACCGAGCAGATGAACGAACACCTCGAAGCCAAGGCCGACGACTACCAGACGGTCATGGACGAGGCAGCGGACGGCGACCTCACGGCCAGAATGGACCCCGAGAGCGAGAACGAGTCCATGGCCCAGATCGGTCGCACGTTCAACGAGATGCTCGGCGAGATCGAGGCGACCACCGAGCAGCTCAAGAACTTCGCCGCGGAGGTCGCGACCGCCAGCGAGCAAGTGACCGCCTCCAGCGAGGAGGTGCGCTCGGCCAGCGAGCAGGTGACCGAGTCGATTCAGGAGATTTCGGACGGCGCCGAGCGCCAGAACGACTCGCTCCAGTCGGTCAGCCAGGAGATGTCCGGCCTCTCGACGACGATCGAGGAGATCGCCTCCTCGTCGAACGAGGTCGCCGACATCGCCGAGCAGACCGCGAACACCGGGCGGGAAGGTCGTGAGGCCGCCCAGCAGGCGATCGAGGGGATGAACTCGATCGAGGCCGAGAGCGAGGAGGCCGTCGCCGAGATCGAACAGCTGCAGGAGGAAGTCGCCCAGATCGACGACCTGCTGGAGTTCATCACCGAGGTCGCCGAGCAGACCAACATGCTCGCGCTCAACGCCAACATCGAGGCCTCCCGCTCCGGCGAGTCCGGCGAAGGGTTCGCCGTCGTCGCCGAGGAGGTCAAGGAACTGGCCGCCGACACCAAAGACGCCGCAGAGGACATCGAGGATCGGCTCGAACAGATCAAGGCCCAGACCGACACCACCGCCGAGGAGGTCCGCAAGACCTCCAACGAGGTCTCCCAGCACACCGACTCGGTGCGCGAGGCCGCCGACGCGCTCGAAGAGATCGCCGGCTACGCTCAGGAGACCAACACCGGCGTTCAGGAGATCAGCGCGGCGACCGAACAGCAGGCCGCCTCGACCCAGCAGGTCGTCGCGATGGTCGACGAGGCCGCCACGATCAGCGAGGAGACCACCGCCGAAGCCGAGAACGTCGCCGCCGCCGCCGAGGAACAGACCACCGCACTCACCGAGGTCTCCCGGTCGGCCTCCGATCTGGCCAACCAGGCCTCCCAGCTCTCCGAGGCGCTCGATCGGTTCGACACCGACGCCAACCGCGAGTCCGGCTCCTCGGAGCTCCCCGACGAACAGGATAGCGCGCTCCCGTCGGCCGAAGAACTCGCCGCGGACGTGCGCGACCAGACTGACGATACCGGTGGCCTGCCGGTCGACGACGGCCCGACGACTGACGCTGCCGACGAATCCGCCGACACAGCGACCGGCTTCGACGACCCGCTCGCGAACGACGCGGACGACGGCGACTCGTCGACAACCGACGCGGCGTCGCCGTCACACGACGCCGCTCCGAGCGGTCCGGCCGACGAGGACGATCCGCTCGGTGACGCCGAGGACGACGATACGCTGGACGCCGATGCGCTGAAGGCGGACGCCGACGCCGCGGACGCCGGTTCGAGCGACGCCGACGCAGCGCCGGTCGACGCCGGCGACTCCGGTCCCGCGACGCTCAACCGCACGGAGCAGGACGAACAGGCGGTCACGAGCGCGCCCGACGAGGACCAGCCCGATGCGACCGCACTCGGCGGATCGCCCGCGAGCGACGCCGAGTCGTCGAGCGAGTCCGATTCGACTGCCGCCGCGGCCGCTGCGGCCGACGACAGCGTCGATCCCGACGAGATGTTCGACGACGAGGGGCCGCTCGGCAGTTCCGCAGACGACACGACGACCTCGGACGAACAGGTCGAGGACGCGCTCGCCGACGACACGACCGACGAAACCTCGCCCGACCCGCTCGCGGACGACACCGCTGACGACGCGGCGCCGGATCCGCTCGCGGACGATGCAGCCGACGACGCGGCGCCCGACCCGCTCGCGGACGACGCCGCCGACGACACGCCGGACCCGCTCGCCGATCAGGAATCCGGCGACGACGGATCTGACTCGATAACGATCGGCGCATCCGAGGACGCCGGCGACGAGTCGACCGACGCCGAAGACGACGAGTCGGCCGACGAAACCGACGAACCCGCGGACGCCGACGAGGAGGACGAGTCGGACAACGACATGTTCTCGTTCGTCCAGTCCGACCCCGAGAACCGCGACGACGACGACGAAAACTGACGGCGCGGCTCGCGACGCTTTTTTAGACGACGTTCGGTTGTCGACCGCGATCAGTCGCGGCGCTCGATCTCCTCGGCCAGCGCGAGCGTTCGATCGACGAGTCGGTCGTGATCGATAGACAGTACGGTGACCGAACGGTCGCGCTCGTCGACGAGCGCGCACGGCGTCTCGTCGGCCGCAGCCAGTGCGTCTTCGACCGCGTCGCGCAGCTGATCGCCGCCCTCCGCTCGGTCTGCCGGCGAACTGTACCTGGCCGTCGTCCAGTCCAGAGAGTTCACCGCGGCGTCGGCGCCCGCCGTCCGAACGGTCGCCGCGAACCGCACCTCGGGATCGACCTCGCGCGCGCCGAGCAACACGTCGGTCGGTCGCGGCGCGACGTCGAAGCGGACGCCGCGGTTCGCCCGCAGTCCGGACTGCGCCGCGCCGACGCCGCCCTCAATGGCGGCCACTTCTGCAGGCCGTTCCGCGTACGGCGTCGCGCCGACGAGTTCGAGTCCGCCGCCGCCCGCCAGCGCCCGCGCGTCGGCGGCCGCGAGCCGGTCGAGGACTGACTCGATCGCCTCGGAAGTCTCGGCGCGGTCGGCCAGTTCCTGACGGGCGGCGCCGTGGTTGACGGCGCCCGGGCCCTCGCCGACGTCGTAGTGGTACCGGACCGCCCGCTCCATGAACCGAACGCCGCCGGCGACGGCGTCCCGGAGCGGCTCGCCTCGTGCCAGCCGGGCGGCGATCGCGCTGGAGAGCGTGCAGCCCGAGCCGTGGGTCGCGTCGGTGTCGATCCGCGGGTGCTCGAAGCGCTCGGCGCCGTCGGCGGTGACCAGTACGTCGACGACGGCGTCGCCCTCCGCGTCGAGGTGGCCGCCCTTGACGAGCGCGGCGTCGGCGCCCAGTTCCACGAGCGCCTCGCCGGCCGTCCGTGCGTCCGCGATCGTTTCGAGGGACCTGCCGGTCAGCACTGCCGCCTCGTCGGCGTTCGGCGTCACGACGGCGCTCTCGGCGATCAGCGTCTCGTAGGCGTCCTCGGCGTCGGCGTCGAGCAATCGATCGCCAGAGGTCGCGACCATCACCGGATCGACGACCGCCGGCGCGTCGTTCGCTGCCACGTTCTCCGCGACGAGGTCGATCACCGGGGCGGTCGCCAACATTCCGGTCTTGATCGCCCCGACGTCGAAGTCCTCGACGACGGCGTCGATCTGGGCCTCGATCTCTTCGATGGGAAGAACGTGCGAGCCGTACACGCCGGTCGTGTTCTGGGCGGTCGCGGCGGTGATCGCGCTCGTCCCGAAGACGCCGTTGGCTTCCATCGTCTTCAGGTCGGCCTGGATCCCCGCGCCGCCGCCCGAGTCGCTGCCGGCGATCGTCAGCGCGACGGGCCGCTCGTCGGGTGCAGGTCGTCTCATACGCGTTAGTATTATCGGAGAATACAAATTGGTGATGGAGTCGGTGCGGCGACTTCCTCCGGCTCACGGGCCGATCCGGGGACCGTGGCAGTAAAGTCCACGTGAGGCGATTATGAACACAAATGGGCGCCCTCGATCGACTGCTCGAACAGTTCTGGACGGAGGAGTTCGTCGCCGAGGAGCTGTGGCTCGTCGTGGGCGTCGCCACGCTGCCGCTGATGATGCTCGCGGGCGCGCTGGGGATCGAGGCGCTTGCCGGGATCGTGATGATCGTCGGCTGGTTCCTCGTGACGCCGCTACTGATGTTCTTCGGCGATCAGGTCGCGGCGGCCCTGTTCGCCGAGGACGTCGAGGAGCACGACGAGAACGAACCGCTCGCGATCCTCCGCGAACGCTACGCGCGCGGCGAGCTTACCGAAGCCGAGTTCGAGCGGCGCGTCGAGCGGCTTCTGGAAACTGAAAGCGAATCGGCGCCCGGCGAGCGCGACACCCTCCCGAACGAGGCCGCCGACTCCCCCGATCGGGACGTCAGCTACGAGCGCTGACCCGGACTCACTCCTCGGCCTGCAGTTTCCCCATGTACTCCTCGAAGGCGCCCCAGAACGGATCGCGACCGGGGTGATCGACGGGCTCGCGGTCGACGGTGAGGCCGGAGCCGTCGGTGACCTCGCCGACTTCGGCGGCGGGAATCCCCTCGGACTCCAGGGCCGCCAGCACGTCGTCGACGCCCGCCGGCGCGACGGCGGCCAGCAGCGTCCCCTCGCTGA
Source organism: Natronoarchaeum rubrum (assembly GCF_024494695.1). The sequence continues at coordinate 133,691 of NZ_JANHDP010000007.1, forward strand.
TCGAGATCCACGGGTCGATGCCGAAGTACTCGCAGGCCTCCAGCACGCCGGGCTGGACCGGCACGCGGTCACGCTCGATCTCGATGCCGACGCCCGCGGCGCGGGCCATCTCGAAGAGGCCGCCGTGGACGCCGCCCTCGGTCGCGTCGTGCATCGCGCTGACGGGACCGGCCGCCGCGGCGGTCAGCGCGTCCCTGATCGGGCTCATGTCGTAGAACCGGTCTTTCGCGTCTGCGATGACGCCGTCGTCGAGATCACCGCGCATGAGCGACTCGAACTGGATCGACATGAGGCCGGTCGCCTCGATCGCGGGCCCCTTCGTGACGATGACCTTGTCGCCGGGTCGCGCGCCGTTGGGGCGTACCAGGTCCTCGGCGTCGCCGACCGAGATCGCCGTCCCGCCGCCGATCATCGGGTAGTTGCAGCCGGCGTACCGGCCGGTGTGGCCCGTGACGATGCTGACGCCGAACTCGGTGGCCTCGCGGTCGAACGTCTCCCACAGCGTCGCGAACTGCTCGTCGGTGATCTCGGCGGGCATGTTCAGGTCGACGCTGAGGTGCGTCGGCGCCAGTCCGGAGACGGCGACGTCGCTCAGCAGGATGTGGATCGCGAACCACGCCGCCCGCTCGAAGCCCAGCGACGGCATCACGAACACCGGATCGGTCGCCATCGCGGCGACCTGTTCACCGAGATCGACCACGCCGAAGTCGACGCCGTGTTGCGGGCCGAGCGTCACGTCGTCGCGCTCGGCGCCGAGGTTCGGGTACACGTACTCGTCGAAAAAGTCGCGATCGATCTTGCCCAGATCACTCATGCAGTAGGGTATTCTCGCACGGTATTTAGTCGTGGTGACAGAAACCCGAGAATTCGACCGCGAGCGATCGGGATTTGACTTGGCGTGGGTCAGCACGGTTGACGCCCTCAACGACGGAACCGCCGGGGGTTCGGACCACCATGGGCAGCTATAACCGCCGACCGCGCCAACCGTCGTAGCATGCGCAACTACACGATCGGATCGGTGACCGGGATCCCGATCCGGGTCAACGTCACGCTGCTTGTGTTCCTGCCGGCGCTGGCGTGGCTGCTCAGTCGTCCCGACCAGATCGGCGTTTACGCCGGCGTGATCGAGGCGCTCTCGCCGCACGGGATCGACGACGCCGCCATCGAAGCCGGGCAGACGCCGCTGGTGCTCGGAAGCGCGGCGGCCGTCGGCCTGTTCGTCAGCGTGCTGATCCACGAACTCGGTCACTCCTGGACCGCCCGCTACTTCGAGGTCGGCATCGCGTCGATCACGCTGTGGATCTTCGGCGGGATGGCCCACATGGACGAGCTCCCCGAGGACTGGAACGTGGAGTTCTGGATCGCCGTCGCCGGACCGGTCACCAGCCTGCTGCTGGCCCTCGGCTTCGGTGCCGCCCTCCAGATCGTTCCCGCGTCGGCGCCGCTGGCGATCTTCGTCGTCGGCTGGCTGGCGGTCGCCAACGTCTCGCTGGCGATTTTCAACATGGTGCCCGCCTTTCCGATGGACGGGGGCCGGATCCTCCGGGCGCTGCTCGCCCGGTCGCGTCCGTACGTCGCGGCGACCCAGACCGCCGCGGCGGTCGGCCGGGGGTTCGCCATCGTGATGGCGATCCTCGGCATCCTCAGCTTCGCGCCGATGCTCGTGCTGATCGCGATGTTCGTCTACGTCGCGGCGACGGCCGAGTCCCGCACCACGGCGCTCCGTGACCTGTTCCGGGGCATCACCGTCCGCGACCTGCTCTCGGACCGGGGCGAGGCGGTCGACGCCGACGAATCGGTTCAGACGTTGCTCGAACGGCTCGTCGCCGAGCGCTCGACGGGCTACCCCGTCGTCGACGGCGGGCGCCTGGTCGGGCTGGTGACGTTCGACGAGGTTCGGTCGGTCCCGCCGGCCGAGCGCGACGCCAGCCGCGTGTCCGACGTGATGCGCGCCGACCCGCCGACGGTCGACATCGACGCCGACGCGTTCGACGCCCTGCAGCTGTTCGCCGAGTCGCGCACCGACCGCGTCGTCGTCGTGGATGGAGAGGACGTTGTCGGGACGATCTCGCAGTCCGACCTGGTCACCGCGATGGAGGTCGTTCAGGGGCTCGGCGACGTGTCCAAGCCCGAACTCGCGCCGGACGGCTACGCCTGATACGCGGCGCGATCGGCGGGGGCTCCGCATTCCGACCCGAAGATGATTACAATCAGGTAAGAGCGCCGCCTTTTTTCCGATCGATCCGTTCAGAGATGGCCACTGGCCGTGACACTCCCATCGTCGTCGTTCGACCGAATCGTCGCCGCATTCCTGCGGTATCAACACGTGCTGGTGTTCCTCGCACCCGTCGCCTTCGTCGGCCTCGTGTTCTTCGCAGCCCCGACGCCCGCCGACGCCGGCGCGAGCTACTGGCTCGAGTTCTGGTGGCTGTTCCCGTTTTTCCTGCTGGGCGCGACTATCGTGAACACGGTCGGCATCAGCGGCGCCGCGCTGTTCGTCCCGTTCCTGATCTTCATCTTCCCGCTGTTCGCGGAGCCGCTTTCCTCCCAGACGCTGGTGAAAGTCGGCCTGATCAGTGAGTCGTTCGGCCTCTCCAGTTCCGCGCTGGCGTTTATCTCCTACGGGCTGGTCGATCGCCGGCTCTCGCTCGCGATCGTCGCCGGCGCGCTGCCGCTGGTGATCGGCGGCGCGCTCCTGTCGTTCTTCCTGCCCGAACCGGTGTTCCAGCTGCTGCTGGGCGGCGTCCTCACCGCCTCGGCCTACCTCCTGTTCCGACTCGATCTGGACCACGAGGAGCCCGGCGCCGAGGACGCCGACACCCCCGCCGCGGCGGCCGACGGCGGTACGGAGGGCGTACTCCCCGACGACGCCGACAAGCTCGGCGTCGCGGGCGTCTCGGTCGACGACGGGAACGTGACGCGCGTCGACAAGGAGGGCAACGAGTATCGCTACGACCGATCGGGCTACCTGCGTCGCTTCGGAACCTACGGTTTCGGCGGCGTGTTCCAGGGCGTCGCCGGCTTCGGCATCGGCGAGATCGGCATCGTCTCGATGCTCACCTCGTCGATCCCGGTCCGGGTCGCCATCGGCACGAACCACATCGTCGTCGCAACCACCGCGATCGTCGCGTCGCTCACCCACGTGTTCGGCGGCGGGCTGGTCGGCCACGGCACGATGAACCTCGCGTCGACGCCGTGGAACATGGTCGTGTTCACCGTGCCGGCGACGGTCATCGGCGGCCAGCTTGCGCCACACGTCGCGGCGAGGCTCGACACCCACACCCTCAAGCTATTCGTCGCCAGCCTCTTCGCGCTGATCTCGACCGCGCTGTTCGTCCTCAGCGGACAGGCGTTCCTCTGACTCGGCGTCCTCGCGTCGACGCCGCTACTCGCCTTCGACCAGCCGCCGAAGCTGCTCGGGCGGGACGGCGCCGCGGGCCGCGTACCCCTCGTAGGCGAACGTCGGCACGCCCGTGACGCCCTGCTGCTGGGCGACGCTGAACTGCTGGGTGAGTTCCTCGCGCAGCCCGTCGTCGTCGATCGCGTCGCGGATCTCCGTGGCGTCGAGGTCGACCTCGGCGGCCAGGTCGGCCAGCACGTCCGGGTCGCCGATGTCCTGACCCTCCTGCCACAGCGCGGCGTAGATGGCTTCGTCGAAGTCGAGCCACTGATCGTAGTCGTAGTGCTGTTTGACGTGGTACGACGCCACCTGCGCGTTCAGCGAGTCGATCTCTCTGGAGAGCTCTAACTCCATCTCGACGTCGTACTCGTCCTGAAGCCGGCGGACGTTCTCTTTCGCCTGCTCGAAGTACGACTCGTCTTTCCCGTCGTCGACGGAGTGGTCGATCTCGCCGTCGGGCCCGCGCTTGCCCGACCGCAGGTCGAAGGGGTGCCAGTCGATCTCCAGTTCCTCGTCGCGTTCGGCCTGGTACTGATCGAGTGACTCCCGCCCGAGATAACAGAACGGGCAGACGTAGTCGGCGAACACCGTGATCTGCTCGGTCGTCTGTTGGCTCATACGACCCGATAGCGGCGCCAATCGGAAAAGGGGGAGGCGATCGTGAGCGCCCCGCGCCCACCCGTCCCGTAGCGCCCGAAACTCGGTCGCTCAGCTCCGATCGCACCGTCGCGGCCGAATCTACGCCGTGACCACGCGAATGCCGATTCCGTCGGGGTCCTCGACGCGGAGCGTCTCGCCGCAGCGTTCGGCGACGACGCTGTGGCGCTCCAGACGCCGCTGCGTCGCCATCAGCGCGTCGGCGTCGGGAACGACCACCTCGAACCGAACCAGCCCGCGGTGCTCGCCGGCGGGCTCGGTCCGGCCGTTCCAGGTGTTGATCGCGAGGTGGTGGTGGTAGTCGCCGGCCGCGAGAAACGCCGCACCGTCGTCGTACGTCCCCGAGACGCCGAGGCCCAGCGCGTCGACGTAGAACGAGCGCGACGGCGCGAGCGTCGACACTTCGAGGTGGACGTGGCCCACGTCGGTCCCAGCGGGCAGCGCGGCGTCCGGGTCGCCTCCCGACAGCGACGCCAGATCCAGCGGCGCGGTGCCGATGTCGACCCGCCCGTCGTCGACGCGAGGCCACACCTCGCGCGGCCGGTCGCAGTACAGTTCGATCCCGTTGCCCTCGGGGTCGGTCAGGTAGAGCGCCTCGCTGGCGTCGTGGTCGGCGGCCCCCTCCAGACTGCCCTTCGAGCGAACGCGCGCCAGTGCATCGGCGAGCGCGTCCCGGTCCGGTACCCGAATCGCGACGTGGAACAGCCCCGTCGCCGTCCGCGGTCGCTCCGGTGCGTCGGGCGTCTCGATCAGTTCGAGAAGCGTCGTTTCGCCTGCGCGAAGCGTCGCTCGCTCGTCTCCGCGATCGATCGTCGGGACGCCGACGACGCGCCGGTAGAACCCGGCCTGTCGGTCGACGTCGTTCACCCGGAGGGTCACCCGTCCCATCCGCGTCTCCGGCGGTAGTTCGTCCGTGCCCATGGCTGGCGTTGGTCGTCATCACGCTTGAACCTGTTTGCCGACCAACCGTTCTCACGTGCCCACGCTTATTCCGGCGGCCGTGGTACGCGGCGTATGTCAGCACCGATCGAGCGTGCGCTCGTCGCGGGCGCGAGCGGCGGCACCGGCCGCGAGATTCTCACACAACTGCGCAACGCGGGCGTCCTCGTGCGCGCGATGACGCGCTCGGCCGAAACGGAACTCGAACTGAAGCGCCGCGGCGCCGACGAGGTGGTCGTCGGCGATCTGCTGGAGCCGGCCGACGCGGTCCGGGCGGTCGAGGATTGTGACGCCGTGTTCTGTGCGGTCGGAACGGGACCGAGCCCGCGTCACCTGCTGGGCGGCGACCTCGTCGACCGCACCGGCGTGGCGAACCTGCTGACGGCCGCCGTCGCCGAGGGCGTCGATCGGTTCGTCTACGAGAGCGCGATCGGCGTCGGAAACTCGGCGCCGGGGATGCCGTTGCCCTTCCGGCTGGCGATCCGAGCGACGCTCGCCGCGAAAGACGCCTCGGAGAACGCGCTCCGGGCGTCGGGACTGACGTACACGATCGTCAGGCCGGGGCGTCTGACCGACGACCGGGCGACCGGCGACGTACTCGTCGGACGGGGCGGCGACACCGTCGCGGGATCGATTCCGCGGGCCGACGTCGCGCGCCTGATGGTCGCCGCGCCGTTCACGCCCGACGCCCGCAACGAGACGTTCGAGGTGGTGAGCCGGGAGGGGCTGCGCGGCGACGCCGACGGACTGATCGACGTGGACTGGCGCGTGCCCGAAGCGGCGACCGAGCCCTGACGTGCGGTTCTGACGACTGTCACACGGCGGCGCTGAGGCTCTCGGTCGGAGAAAAATACTGAAAAGCGAAAGCGGCGTCTACTTGCCGCGGTTGCGATCGCCGTTGATCGAGGGCTTGGTGTGCTCGGTCCCCTTGCCGCGGTTCTGCTGACCTCGGCCGCGCTGACCGGCGCTGGTCTTGCCGCGGAACGCGCGACCCTGATGGGTGTCGTCGCAGATCCAGTTGAGTTCGTCGTCGTTCTCGATCGCGGGGTGGTTCGGATCGATGAGGATGACTTCGTGCCACTTCTGGCTGCCGTCCTCGCCGACCCAGTAGCTGTTCAGCACGCGCAGGTTGCGGTACTTGCGGCTGGCGCGCTCCTCGGCGATGCGCTGGAGGTTCTTGCGCCGCGTGATGCGGTTGACCCCCTGGCGCTTCGTTCTGCGGCCGGCCTTGTGCCGGACCTTGCGCGCCGAGCCCTTGCGGACGCTGACGCGGGCGACGACGACGCCCTGCTTTGCCTTGTAGCCCAGTTCGCGGGCCTTGTCCAGGCGGGTGGGGCGCTCGACGCGCTCGATGGCGCCCTGGTCGCGCCACTCCTGCTTGCGCTGCCACTGCAGTTCTGCGAGCTGTCCGTCGCCCGGATCCTTCCAGGCGTCCTTGATGTGCGAATAGAAACTTCGTGCCATGGATTATCACCACGGGCGTTGCGTGGTTCAGCCGGCAGTCCGGCCACATCCCGTCCTGTCGCGCGTACGGCAGGTGCCCGCTGGTGCCCGTGTCGTCCAGCGAGTGGCCGAATCTTGTCCGGTTCGGCGCATAAGGGCTTCGAAGTGCGGCCCGAGGACGGCCGATCTCACCACGTTCGACGCCGCTCGTTCCGCTTCGGAGCGGCGTTCCGCCCGCCTTACAGCGGCGCCTCGACCGCCCCAGCGCTGTTTCGCTCACGGCACGGCGGCGTCGAGGGGGTAAGCCCGGGCTTCCGGCGATAACCGGACTGTTACAAAGTCCGCTCTCGGCGAACCTGCCAGTATGTCGCTGACACGCGATCCGCCCCGGCGAGGGTTCGACTCGTGGACACCGCAGCGTCCCCGAAACGGGGGTGATCGCGCGTGAGCCTCGACCTGACGGCGGCGGCGCTTCCGGCCCAGCTCACGGGGGAGTTCCTGCAGTGGGCGATCCTGTTTTTCGTGCTGGCGATCATCGCGGCGGCGGTCGGCGCTCGCGGGGTCGCGGGCGTCTCGATGGATATCGCTCGCGTGTTCGTGCTGATCTTCCTCGTGCTGGCGATCATCTCGCTGTTGCTGTAGTCGCCGAGCGCTCGTGGCGATCCCGATCGGTCGTGTCGGAACGACCAGCATTCCCGCGGCGTCCGAACGCAAACGGTCACGTCCCCAAACTGTTTGTGAGCGCGCGAAGTTGCTTCTCCCATGAGCGAACAGCGATCCGAACTCGAACTGTGCGGCGCGGAGACGCGATGAGCGACGTCGTCGAGGAGGTCGTCGATGCCGTCGTCGCGGTCGCGCCCGAACTGCGGGCGGCGCTGGCCGACCACCGCGGCGCGAAGGGCGGGACGAATCCGAGCGGCGACGAGCAGTCGCTCGCCGACAGGAAACTCGACGAGTTGCTCTACGAGGCGCTGACGCCGATCGACGGCGTCGGCGCGTTCGCCAGCGAGGAACGCGAGGAGATCGTCGACGTCGGCGGCGGGCTCAGTTTGGCGACCGACCCGCTCGATGGCTCCTCGAATCTGGCGTCGAACACGACCGTCGGGGCGATCCTGGCGGTGTACGACGCCGACCTGCCGGCCACCGGCGAGGACCTGCTCGCGGGGATGGTGCTGGTGTTCGGCCCGACGACGACGCTGACCGTCGCGGTCGACGGCGAGGCCACCGAGTACGTGCTCGCGGACGGGGAGATCGTCGACTCCTCGCCCGTCACGCTGGCCGGCGAGAACGCGATCTGGGGATTCGCCGGCGGGCCCGACGAGTGGTTCGACCCCGTCACCGCGTTCGCGGACGACCTGTACCACCGCACGAAGCTCCGGTACACCGGCGCGATGGTCGCCGACGTCCAGCACCTGCTGGCGAAGGGCGGCATCGTCGGCTACCCGGCCCAGCACTCGCGGCCCGACGGCGTGCTCCGACTGCAGTACGAGTCGAACCCGGTGGCCTACGTCGTCGAGTCGGCCGGCGGCGCGGCTTCGACCGGCCACGAGCGCATCCTCGACGTCGAGCCCGACGGGCTCCACCAGCGGCTCCCGACCTTTTTCGGCTCGCCGGCGATGATCGAGGAACTAGAAGAGCGGCTCGAGAAGTAAGCGGTCGTTCCGGGCGAATCGACGCCCGATCACTCGCGCACCGAGGAGCGATCGGTCAGTTCGACCCGGGCGACGGCGTCGTCCAGGTCCGCGAACGAGGGGACCGTCGTTCCGGCGTTCGCGACGACGCGCGAGGCGACGGCGACGCCGCGGCGCAGCGCCGCCCGCTCGTCCTCCTCGTCGACGAGTTCCGAGAGCACGCCCGCCAGCATCGCGTCGCCCGCGCCGACCGTGTCGGCGACGTCGACGTCCAGCGCGGCGGCGTGGACGAGCGCGTCCGGACTCGCCAGCAGAGCGCCGTCGCCGCCCAGCGAGGCGACGACGCGGTCGAATCCCCGATCGCGGAGCGCGTCCGCGGCGGCCAGACAGTGTTCGACGGTCTCGACCGGCCTGTCGGTGGCGGCGGCGAGTTCCTCCCTGTTGGGCTTGCACAGCGCGTACTCGGCGTCGAGTTCCTGCAGCGTCGCGCCGCCGACGTCGACGACGGCGTCCCACTCGCCGGCGCGCGCGATCCGATCGATGGCGTCCGTACCCAGCCCCGGCGGCAGGCTGCCGGCGACGAGCACCATCTCCGGGTCGTGCCGAGCGATGGCGTCGATCGCGTCGTCGACGACGCCGGCGTCGACGCCCGGCCCGTCGTGGTTGATCTTGAACTCGCCGTCGTCGGAGAGGATCGTCGTGTTCAGTCGGGTGTGTCCCTCGATCTCGACGAGGTCGGCCGGGATCGACGCCTCGTCGAGTTCGGTTCGGATGTACTCGCCGAGGAAGTCGCCGACCAGCCCCGTCGCGACGGTGTCGGCGCCGAGTCCGGTCAGGTACTGCGAGACGTTGATCCCCTTGCCGCCGGCGTCGAACTTCGCCTCGTCGGTGCGCGCGACCTCGCCCGACGCCGGCATGGCGTCGACCTGAATCGTGTGGTCGACTGCCGGGTTGAACGTCACGGTAACGATCATCGTACCTCCGCCAGGGTGACGTCGTCGGTCTCGAACTGTTCGGCGAGGTCGGTCGGGACGTCGGCGTCGGTGACGAACACGTCGACGTCGGCGAGGTCCGCGAAGCTGATGAAGCTCTGTTCGCCGATCTTCGACCCGTCGGCGACCAGCACGACCCGGTGGGACTTCTCGATCATCAGCTCCTTGATCCGCGCCTCGTCTTCGTTGGGCGTCATCAGCCCGCCGTCGGCGGCGATCGCGTTCGTCCCTAAAAATAGCACGTCGAACGTCATCCGCTCCATGAATCGCTCTGCGCTCGGGCCGACCAGTGCGCGCGTCGGGCGGCGCAGCGAGCCGCCCGTGAGCTTCACCTCGGTGCCGTCGTCGTCGAGTTCCATCGCCTGCAGCGGGGAGTTCGTGACCGCCAGCACGGTGTCGTTGGCGGGCAGTTGCTTCGCGACCTGCATCGTCGTCGAGCCGGCGTCGAAGAACACGACCTGGTTGTCGTGGACCTCCTCGACCGCGCGTTCCGCGATTGCGACCTTGCCGTCGAGGTTCTGGACCTCCTTCTGGCGATAGGTCTGCTCCTGGCCGACCGAGGTCGCCGGCACGGCGCCGCCGTGGGAGCGCTCGATCAGCTGGCGATCCGCGAGTTCGTTGAGGTCCCGGCGGATCGTCGCCTTCGAACAGTCCATCTCGGCGGCGAGCTCCTCGACCGAACAGCCGTCCCGCTCGGAGACGAGCTCGACGATCTTTCGCTGGCGTGCTTCCGGTAGCATGAGTCGTCCGTTCGTTCGACACGTTGGGACCCACCGCATTAACTGTTTATCACCTCTTTCGATCGTACGTGATTGGAATATACGATGGATCGCGATCGAGGCGTTTGTACTGGCAGTATATCGGGGTAATGTGCCAATAACGAGCGAGAGGATGATTGATTCTGCAGACCATGATACGAGATGCCGTCACACGGCATCGAAAATATTACCGCTCGTGCCGTAGAACGGCTCCGAACGCTGCTCTCGGGAATCGTTGTTCACTCCCGTGAGCGATACCGCGCCGCTCCCGGGGAAAAACGGTAGAAAACAATCACGTCCGAAAATACTTTTGCATATGTAGAAGTACTAGCTTCCAGAGCGACAATGGCAACCAAAGACCAGGCAGAAAACAGGATGCGTTCACACGTCACTTCGGTAAAGGAGGACCTCATGACCGGGGTCTCCTTCATGATCCCGTTCGTCACGATCGGCGGGATCTTCACCGCGCTGGCGTTCCTCGTGGAATCGCGCTTCGGCCTCGTCGCGAGCAACGTCGAAACCGCGGACGCGTTCGCGTCCGGTTCGCTGGCGTGGTACTTCGTTGAAATCGGCGGACTCGGCCTCACGATCATGGTGCCGGTCCTCGGGGCGTACATCGCGTACGCGATCGCTGACAAACCGGGCCTCGCACCGGGGTTTATCCTTTCGTACGCGATCCAACAGCCACAGATCATCAACCAGGCCGGTCAAACTCTGGGGATCAACTCCGAGGGGGGCGTCGCCGGCTTCCTCGGGGCGATCGCCGTCGGGCTGGTCGTCGGCTACGCCGCCGACTGGATGAAGGGCTGGTCGGTGCCCTCGTTCGTCAAGCCGATGATGCCGGTGCTCATCATCCCGGTTGTCCTCACGGCATTTTTGGCCCCCGTCGTCATCTTCGTGCTGGGAGTTCCGATCGCACTCGTCGACTCGGCGCTCACCGAGACGCTCACCGGAATGCAGGGAGCAAACGCCGTGTTGCTCGGCGTGATTCTCGGCGGGATGATGGCGTTCGACATGGGCGGTCCGGTCAACAAGGTCGCGTACGTGTTCGCCGTCGGGCTGATCGGCGCGGGCGTCACCGGTCCGATGGCCGCCGTGATGATCGGCGGCATGGTGCCACCGCTCGGCCTTGGACTGGCGAACTTCATCGCGCCGCACAAGTTCGCACCCGAGATGAAAGAAAACGCCGTCGCCGCAGTGCCGATGGGGCTCTCGTTTATCACTGAAGGAGCGATTCCGTACGCCGCCTCGGACCCGCTCCGCGTGATCCCGAGCATCATGGCAGGAAGCGCAGTCGCCGGCGGCACCGCGATGGCCCTGGACGTTGCGATGCCCGCACCCCACGGCGGCATCTTCGTGCTCCCGCTCGCGGACAACATCCTCGGCTTCGTCGCGGCGATCGTGATCGGCACGCTCGTGGCTGCCGGCGCAGTCATCCTGCTCAAGCCCGACCACGAAGAAGCGACCGCCGACGAACCGGAGGCCGGCGCGACGGCCTGATCGACTCGACCGCTTACCACGGTCGTATTTACCACCTCAAACCCACTATACACGTATGAACTCCGACTCGGAACACACACCACTCACGACGGATCTGATCGCCCTCGACGGGGCGCCCGCGGACAAGCGCGGCGTCATCGAATTCCTGCTCGACCTCGCGGTCGAGGCCGACCGCGTCGCCGACCGCGAGCAGGCGCTCGACGACCTGCTCGAACGCGAGGAGGAAGCCACCACGGGCGTCGGCATGGGCATCGGCATCCCCCACGCCAAGAGCGCGGCGGTCAACTCGCCGACGATCGCGTTCACGCGCGTCCCCGAGGGGATCGACTTCGACGCGATGGACGACGAGCCGGCGACGCTGATCTTCATGCTGCTTGTCCCCGAGGAGGGCGGCGAGGAACACCTCCAGATGCTCAGCTCGCTCTCCCGATCGCTGATGCACGAGGAGACGCGCGACGATCTCCACGACGCCGACTCCAAGGAGCGCGTCCAGGATATCGTGCTGGAGGCGGTCGAACAATGATCGAGCGCACCGTCACGGTCGTCCCCGAGGACGGCCTGCACGCCCGCCCGGCCTCGAAGTTCGTCGAGACGGCCAACGAGTACGACAGCGAGATCACCGTCGCCGCGAACGGCGACGAGCCGGTCAACGCCGCGAGCATGCTCGCGGTCACCGGCCTCGGCGTCAAATCCGGCGAGGACGTCGTGCTCACCGCTGAGGGTCCCGACGAGGAGGCCGCGATCGAGGCGCTCGAAGACGTCCTCACCACGCCGGAGGAGTGAGCAGATGAGCCAGACCCTGGACGGCGTCGGCGTCACCCCGCTGTCGGGACTCGGGACGGTGCGCTGGTACCGCCCCGGTGATCACCCCGACCCGGAGGACGTCGACGCCGCGGACCCCGAAACCGAACGCGAGCGGTTCGACGAGGCGCGCGCGACAGCACGCGAGGAACTCGAAGCCGAGCGCGAGCGCACCGCCGAACGCGTCGGCGAGGAGGAGGCCGCCGTGTTCGACGCCCACCTGCAGTTCCTCGACGACCCCCAGATCACCGACGGCGTCGAGGACGCGATCGACGACGGCGCCGCGGCCGAAGCCGGCGTCGCCCGGTCGTTCGACGCCGCCATCGAGCAGTTCGAGGGGATGGAGGGGATGATGGCCGAGCGCGCCGACGACATGCGCGACATCCGCGACCGACTGCTCAGAATCCTCTCGGGCGGCGAGCGGATCGACCTCGCGGAACTGCCCGAGGGCACCGTGCTGCTGGCCGAGCGGCTCACCCCCAGCGACACCGCCCAGCTCGACCCCGACGCCTGCGCCGGCTTCGCGACGATGACCGGCGGGCGCACGTCCCACGCGGCGATCTTCGCGCGCTCGCTGGGCATCCCGGCGGTCGTCGGCGTCGGCGACGCCCTCGCGGAGATCGAGGACGGCGCCGACGTGGCGGTCGACGCCGAACACGACGCCGTGATCGTCGATCCCGACGAGGAGACGCGCGAGCGCGTTTCGGCGTCGCGCGAGGTCGACGTCAGGGCCGACCGCGTCGAAACCGCGGACGGCCGCGAGGTCGAGGTCGCAGCCAACCTCGGCACCTCCGCCGAACTGGAGGGCGCCGACGCACAGGGCGCCGACGGCGTCGGCCTCTACCGGACCGAGTTCCTCTTCCTCGATCGGGAGTCGCCGCCGGACGAAGAGGAGCAGGTCGAGACGTACGCCGAGGCGCTCGACGCCTTCCCCGACGGCCGGGTCGTCGTCCGGACGCTCGACGTCGGCGGCGACAAGCCGGTTCCCTACCTCGATCTACCCGAGGAGGAGAACCCGTTCCTGGGCAACCGCGGCATCCGGCGGTCGCTGGGCGACGACGGCGACCTGTTCGAGACGCAACTGCGCGCGCTGCTCCGGGCCGCTGCCGAGGGCGCGGGCACGCTGTCGGTGATGTTCCCGCTCGTCGCGGCCGTCGAGGAGCTCGACGCCGCGCTCGAACGCATCGACGAGATAGCGAGCGATCTCGACGACGAGGGCGTCGACTACGCGGTGCCCGAACTCGGCGTCATGGTCGAGACGCCCGCGGCCGCGCTGATGGCAGACGAGTTCGCCGCACGCGTCGATTTCCTCAGCATCGGGACGAACGATCTCGCCCAGTACGTGATGGCCGCCGCGCGCGAGAACGACGCCGTGGCCCACCTCCACGACCCGCGCCACCCGCCCGTGCTGCGGGCGATCGACCGGGCCGTCGAGGCCGCCCACGACAACGACGCCTGGATCGGGATGTGCGGCGAAATGGCCGGCAATCCCGAGCTGACCGAACTGCTCGTCGGGCTCGGCCTCGACGAGCTGAGCATGAGCGCCGTGACGATTCCGGACGTCAAAGCTCAGATCGAGGAGACAGACACTGCCGACGCCCGCGAGGTCGCGGATCGGGCGCTCGCGGCAAGCACTAAAGAGGACGTCCGCCGTATTATTACCCAAGAATCATGAAGTTTGTAGCAGTTACCGCCTGTCCGACCGGTATCGCACACAGCCAGATGGCCGCCGAGAACCTCGAAACCACCGCAGAGGAGCGAGGTCACGAGATCCACGTCGAGGTCCAGGGCGCCATGGGGACCGAAAACGAGATCCCGGCCGACGCGATCGCCGAGGCCGACGCCGTGATCATCGCCGCCGACACCTCGGTCCCGACCGACCGCTTCGAGGGCGAGGTCGTCGTCAAGGGGTCGGTCAAGGACGGCGTCAACGACCCCGACGGGCTGATCGACGAGGCGATCGAGCGTGCCGATGGCGACGCCGCTGCGGCGTCCAGCGAGAGCACAGCGGCCGGCGCCGAGGACGAGTCGGACGCTGACGCCGACGAGTCGGCTGCCACGGAGACGACCGCCGCCGGGACCTCCGACGACGCCGACGACGAGCCGACCGCAGATGCCGGATCGCGGTCCGCCGATCGATCCTCGTCGGACGGCGGCCTCGTCGCCCGCCTCAAGAAGCTGTTCTCCTGATCGGGCCGGGCGTCGATCCGTCTCGCGACGCTGTGGCTTCGAACGAACAACTCTATTCCACCGTCTAAACGGTACGAAACAATCACGTTCAGTAGTATTTAGTGATCGGCTGTCGTTAGTTATGACTGTCTATGAGCGTACCCAGCGATTCCCCGATCGTCCGGGACGGCAAGTCGATCATCCTCGCACACGACCACGGGCTGGAACACGGCCCCGCGGCCTTTTCGGGCGTCGAGGACCGCCTCGATCCGACGACGGTGTTCGACATGGCGACCCACGACGCGGTGACGGCGTTCGCGGTCCAGAAGGGACTGGCCGAGCAGTACTACCCCTCCTACGACGATCAGGTGAACCTGCTGGCCAAGTGTAACGGCTCCAGCAGCCTCTGGATGGGCGAACCGTACTCGCCCCAGACGTGGTCGGTCGAGTACGCCGCCGAGATGGGCGCCGACGCCATCGGCTACACCGTCTACCCCGGGACGAACACCGAGCCGCAGATGTTCGAGGACTTCCAGGAGGTCCAGGAGGAGGCCCGCGAGGAGGGGCTCCCGGTCGCGATGTGGTCGTACCCCCGCGGGCAGGCGATCAAGGAGCACCGCAAGCCCGAGACGATCGCGTACGCGACGCGGATCGGCCTCGAACTCGGCGCCGATCTGGTGAAGGTGAAATATCCCCGCAGCGGCGACGCCATGGAGTGGGCCGTCGACGCCGCGGGCAACACGAACGTCGTCCTCAGCGGCGGCTCGAAGACCAGCGACTACGAGTTCCTTTCGACCGTGGAGACGGCGATGGACGCCGGCGCGAGCGGACTCGCGGTCGGCCGGAACGTCTGGCAGCGCGACGACCCCACCGCGATCCTCGACGCGCTCGAAAAGGTCGTCTACGAGGGTCAGTCCGCCGAGGACGCGCTCGAAGAGTAACGATCAGCGACTCGGCGTCCGGTCACTCGAGACGAGCGCGTTCGCTCGACGCCGCTTCGGCGTCGGGACAGAGGACGCCACACTGTTCTACCGTCCGTGCGACGATGTCGGCCGCCGCAGTCCGCTCGGTCGGCGCGATCGCGCGTTCCTTCGGATCGTACTCGACGAGCCCCGCGTCCGCCAGCTTCGGCAGGTGTCGGTGGTGAAGCTCCTGTTGGATCCGCTCTGTTCGGTCGCCGGCATCGGTGAGACACCTCGCAAGGTCGCGAAGTGACGAGTCGCCTCGATCCCGCAGTTCCGCGACGACCGCGCGGCGGTTTCCGTCGGCGAGGCACTCGAAGACGTCGTCCGGCTCGACGTGCTCGATCGAATTCACGGATCACGCACCTCCGACGGTCGCGGGGTGTGGTCGATGCCGCCCGGCCTGCCGGCGACCGGAGCGCTCGCGGGTCGGTCGAGGAGGGACATACGGACATGCTCCCGCGGAGCCGATATATGCTTTTGGGACAACAGGTTGGCACAGGATGGAACTGCGGTATTTCGCCGCTTTGGTCGCTCTCGGCCGGTTTTTCGCACACGGCGGCGACTCGACTCACCGCTCTGCGTCGCGGCTACAGCCTCATTTGCTATAGCGGTATGTGGTTTGTCGATGCCCCAAGACAGCAGGCTGTGCGCCCACAGATTCGCGTGAAAAACAGCGGCTATCGTGCTGTCGGGCTACTTCTCGACGAACTCGTCGACGGAGTCGTACGATCCGTCGGCGAGCGCTGCGGCCAGCGCTTCGGCGTCGGCGCCACCGACGAGCTGGGGGTACTTCCGACGGAAGTAGCCGACCACGTTCTCGACGTCTCGCTCCAAGAACTCCTCGGCGTTCTCGTGGTCGGTCGGGATCGCCTGGGGCCAGTCGAAGATCGTGATCCCCTCCTCGGAGACGAACACGTTGTACTCGCTCATGTCGGCGTGAACCCGTCCCTCGGCGTACGCGTCGCGCATCTCTCTGAGGAGCAGTCCCAGCACCGGCCGAACCTGGTCGTCCTCCAGTTTCGTCCGCGAGAGCTCGACGCCGTCGATCTTCTCCATCACGATGGCGTGGCGGTTCTGATCGATCGGACGGGGCACCGACACCTGGGGGTACAGCGCCTCCAGAGCCTCGAACTCGCGCTCGGCGGCCTTCCGCGCGGTGTAGAGCCACGACACGTGCTCGCGATCCGAGGTGTAGTCCCGCTCTTTCATCACCTCGCGGAAGTTGGTGTACCCCTCGCGGTGGTACTTCAGCGCCATCGGCTCGTAGGACTGGACCTCGTAGACGTCGCTCTCCTTGCCGACGCCCAGCGACGCCCCGAAACCCGAAATCGTGTCCCGTTCGGCGAAGCTGTGGAGCGCCAGCGCGTCGTACCCCTCGAACTTCAGCGTGTAGCCCTCGTACTGGATCGTCTTGCGCTCGATCAAGTCTCTGTCCAGACATCGGTCGATCCGGTAGTCGACCTCCTCGGCCGTCAGCCGGGAGAACTTCGGGATCTTCTCCTTGGCGACCCACTCCGAGAAGCGCATTCCCTGCTCGATCCCCGACAGGAGGTGGAAGTCCTCGGGCTCGAGCTCGGGCAACACCCCGGCGACGTTCTGCACCATATCGTCACCGTAGCGCGCGCGGCGGTAAAAGCCCCGCGCGTGCGGTCGTACAGTCCGGTTCGCTCGGGAGCCGTCGACATCGGGGCAGTCTCGACTTTCTGGCTTCGTCGTTCGAACGGCTGGACTGCGGCCATCGCCTCGGCTCGCCGGACCATCGGCGTCGCCGTGAGTTCGCGTCGTTCGCTGCCGCTGAGTCTTCGTTCGCGGCTGAGACGGCCATAGGCGTCCGTTATCGCTGGTGAGAAGCTCCGGCTCGCATTCGAGATAAATTGTATCACGCTATATTGAATCCGTACTGCGGCGTCAGGCCTGTATCGATCGAAACTGCGTCGAGTGGCCGCGAGGCTGCCGATTCGGTGTGTTGCAGTTCGAAAAGCAGCGCTCGTCGCGGCGACGCCGGCTCAGAGCGACTCGACGAACGCGTCGAACGCGCCGCTCTCGGGGTGGACGTGGCAGTACGTCCCCAGTGTCCGGTGCTCGGTGAGACCGTCCCGCCCGTCGTCGATGCCGTCGCCGCGGACGACGTCGAAGGCGAACCGCGCGTCCGACCCGACCTCGGCGCTGGAGTAGTGGAACTCGTGACCTCGCACCGTCGATCCGCCCGAAGCGGTGAGCGCGTCGGTCTTCGCTTCCAGTTCGACGTGATCCAGCGCCCGGTATCGATCGTGCATCGTGACGTCCGCCGGGAGCGCGCCGACCATCTCGTGGCGTTCGCCGTCGGTCGTCGTCAGCGATTCGGACAGTGCGATCAGACCGCCGCACTCCCCGAGGATCGGGAGCCCATCCGCGCTGCGGTCGGCGAGCTGGTCGAGCGCGGAACTCTCGGCCAGCGCCGGAGCGCGTAGTTCCGGATACCCGCCGGGGAGGTAGACGCCGTCGCAGTCCGGGAGTTCGTCGCCGTCGGTCGGCGCGAACGTGACGACCTCGGCGCGCTCTCGGAGCCGCTCGATCGTCGCCGGGTAGTAGAAGCAGAAGGCGTCGTCGCGGGCGACCGCGACTCGTTTTTCGGTTCGTTCGCGTCCGGACGCCGACGGAGAGACTGCTGCGGACGCGGCGTCCGGCACTGGCGGCGTCCGCGCGAGGTCGAGCAGCCGGTTCACCCGAAGATGCTTGGCGGCGGCGTCCAGCGCGTCGTCCTCGATCGGCGATTCATCGCCCATGTGGAGCCCGAGGTGGCGATCGGAGATTTCCAGCTCGTCGGTCGGCGGGATCCGGCCGAAGTACGTCAGTTCTTCGGGCAGGGCGTCGCGGATCCCCGCCTCGTGACGGCCGCCGTGGGCGCGCTGGGCGATCACGCCGACAACGTCGACATCGCGCCCGGTGCGGGCGGCGAACTCCCGGAACCCCAGCGCCGTCGCGGCGACGCTCTCCATGCCGGCCTTGGCGTCGACGACGAGAACGATCGGGAGATCGAGCGCCTCGGCGACCATCGCCGTGCTGGAGGCGTCGCCGTCGTACAACCCCATGACGCCCTCGACGACGCAGACGTCGCCCTCGCCGCGGCGGTAGTTCCGCCGCAGGCCCTCCTCGCCCTGCAGCCAGCGGTCGAGCGTGCGCGAGGGACGACCGGCGACGCGCTCGTGGTGGCTCGGGTCGATGAAGTCCGGCCCGGCCTTCGCGGGCTGGACCGCGCGTCCGGTGTCGTCGAGCGCGCGCAGGACCGCGAGTGTCGCGACGGTCTTGCCGACACCCGATCGCGTCCCCCCGAGAACGATCCCCTCCATCGCCCGGCTCACGTCGGTCCCTCCCCGTCGGTCGCGACCGGACGCCGCGTTTGCAGCAGCTCCGCCTCGAAGGACCCCCCTGCCGAATCCTCGCCGGCCGCCAGCGCGCGCTGCTTTTCGAGTTCGGCGTGCAGCGCGTCGGTGATCCGGGGATGCTCCCCGAGCGGTTCGGCGTACTCGATGCCGCCGCGGTCGAGTTCGAGTTCTTCGGGGACGCGGCGCTCGGTCGCCTCGCACCGGGTCGCGAACAGCGGCACAGCGACGGCTTGCGGGGTCGAGACGTTGTACCGGACGCACTCGACGGCGGGATTCTGGAGGAGATAGCACGTCAGCACCTCGCCGTACGCCGACCGCTCGCGGAGGCGGCTGGCGTGGTACTCGGCGGTCTGGCGGTGGTACGGCTTCGAGCTGCTGCCAAAGCCCACCAGCACGAGCGTGGCGTCCTCGTCGGCGCCGACCAGGTCGTCGCCGCGCTCCAAGAGAACGTCGGTGACCGCGGGACTCCGACCGAGCGGTTCGCAGTAGCGGACCTCGCCGGGGACGTACGACAGCGCGGCCGGGACGCCGTCGATGGTCTCGTGAGCGTGGGCGGCGCAGAGCGGGATGGCGTACACCCGGTCGCTGGACACCGCACACAGTCGATCCCGCAACTCGCGGACCGGCTCGCTCTCGTAGGTCGCCACCTCGACCTCGTCGACCGCGGTTCGCTCGGCGAGTCGTTCGGCGTGCGTCTCGAAGACGTCGCGGCTGTACCCCGTATCGCGGCCGACGAGCAGCAGTGTTTCGGATGTCATGAGTCGTATCCGGCGGGTTAGTAAAGTTGAGTTTAACTAACCCAAGTTCCTTTGCTAAAATGCTCGGTGCCGGCCACAAAATATGTTTTGGTCGCCGGGGCCGGTCGCGCTCAGTTCGCCCGAATCGCCAGCACGGAGAGATCGGAGAACGGCGTCGCTTCGGCGTCCGAACCGCCGGCGTGGGTCGCTAGCTCGCCCAGCGTCGTCCAGGTGATCTTCTCATCGTCGTGGGTCAGCCGTTCGAGCACGAGCGCGTCGAGCGACGCCGAAGCGCCCGCGTCGAGGAGGTCCGCGGCAAGGTCGCCGGGCATCCAGTCGTACGGTCGCGGGAGCACCAAGAGGTGGCGATCGCCGGCGTCCCGGCGCAGTCGTGCGAGGTCCTCCGAGAGGTCGCCGCTCCGGTGGAGCGTGACGAACGTGGTCCGCTCCATCGGCGTCCGCGCCCGACTGGCGGCGACCTGCAGCGAGGAGATGCCGGGGATCATGCGGACGGGACGAGCCGCGCCGATCGCGCGCTCGACCTTGCCGACGAACTGGTAGCCCGAGTGGTTCGGATCGCCCATCAGCACGGCCGTCCCGGCGTCGCCGGCCGCGACGCGCTCGGCGAATCGTTCGAGGGTTTCGGCCTCGTCGCGGTAGCCACACGTCAGCAGATCGGCGTCCGTCCGGTCGGCGACGAACTCGACGACCGTCTCGAAGCCGACGACCACGTCGGCCTCGCGGATCGCGCGCTCGCCCCGCGGCGTGAGATACTCCGGGTTCCCGGGACCGATGCCGACCGCGTACACCGGATCGGCAGCCTGCCCTTCGGCGTCTCGCTCGGGCGCCGCCGCGGCGCGTTCGGCGGGATCGGGCCCCGAATCGAGGTCGTAGCCCTCACCCATCAGTCTGCCCCGGCCTCGATCGAGAGTTTACCCTCCCGGGCGTCGCTCGCGACGTGGATCAGCTCGTTGGTCAGCGCCGCCGCGAGGCCGCTGCCGCCGCGCTTCCCGACGTTCGTGATCGCGGGGACGCCGCGCTCGGTACAGACTTCCCGAATTCGCTTCCGACTCTCCTCGGCCTTCACGAAGCCGACCGGCGTCGCGACGACGACGGCGGGCCGGGTGCCCTGCTCGATGCAGTCGGCCAGCGCCAGCGCCGCGGTCGGCGCGTTGCCGACCGTGACGATCGCGTTCTCGAACGCGCCCTCCCTGTCGAGTTCGAGCATCGACGCCGCGGTGCGGGTCATCCCGGTCTCTTTCGCCAGTTCGGCGCCCGATCCGATCGCCTTGCGCTTCTCGCAGGAGTGGCCGCGCGACGTGACGCCCGCCTTCGCCATCGTGATGTCGGTGACGATCGTCGCCTCGGCGAGCACGGCGCGGGCGCCCGCCTGGACCGGCTCGTCCTCGTTTTCCCCCGTGAACCGCAGCAGGTGCTGGAACTCGATGTCACCCATCGAGTGGACCGACTTCTGGCGGACTCGATCGGCCAGCGTCTCGTCCGGGACGAACTGGCGCACGATCTCCATGCTCGTCTCGGCGATCTCCATCGCGTTCTGGGTCGTGGCGCCGAGATCGGCGTACTCCCGGCGGTCGTCGTTAGGGTCGGCTTCGGCGTCAGTCGTCATCGCTCGTCACCTCCTCGTCGTCTTCCGCGGTCGCTTCGCTCCCCGCTCGCCCGTTCGGAGAGCCTCGCGTTGCTCGGCTCTCCAGATCCCCGTCGACGTCGAGATTCAGATCGCGCAGCCGATCCCTGGTTTCGGCGTCGGCGTCCCAGAGGCCGCGGTCGATCGCCTCCAGCAGCGTGTCGGTGATCGAGTCCAGCGCCCAGGGGTTGACCTCGCGCATCCAGTCTTGACGCTCGTCGTCGAACGCGAACTTCTCGGCGACATCCGCCCACAGCCGGTCCGAGACGACGCCCGTCGTGGCGTCCCAGCCGAGCGCGACGTCGACAGTCTGGGAGAGGTCGCCCGCGCCCTTGTAGCCGTGTTCCTCCATCGAATCGAGCCACTCGGGATTCAGCACGCGAGCGCGCATCGCCTTGCGAACTTTCTCCTCGTTGGTGTACACGTCGACGTTGTCGGGGTCCGAGGAGTCGCCGACGTACGACGCCGGCTCCTCGCCCGAGACCTCCGAGACTGCGGTGATAAAGCCGCCGTGGAACGCGTACCAGTCCGATGAGTCGAACTCGTCTTGCTCCATCGTGTCCTCGATCTTCACGGTGGCGTCGACGTTGCCGAGGCGGCGCTCGAAAGCGTCGTGGGCCTCCGAGACCGTCCCGCGCGAGCCCATCGCGTAGCCGCCCCACTGGACGTACACCTCGGCGAGGTCCGATCGGTCGTCCCAGTTGCCTTCGTCCACCGCTTTGTTCGTCCCGGCGCCGTAGCCGCCGGGGCGCGTGGTGAACACGCGCTGCTTGGCCGCGCTCCGTGCGGCTTCGGCGTCGAGCGCCTCGGCGTCGTCGGCGTCGCCCGCCTCACCATCGGCTTCCGCGAGCAGCTGCTCGGCGTCCTCCTCGACGTGCTTCTTGACGTAGTTCATCTCGTGAGGTTCGTCGAGCTCCGCGACGGCGTCGACGGCGTCGTGAATCACGCCCGCCGCCGCGGGGAAGGCGTCCCGAAACAGCCCGGAGACCCGCGTCGTGACGTCGATCCGCGGTCTGCCGAGTTCGTCGAGCGGGATCGGCTCGACGCCGTCGACGCGGCCGGCGTCGGTCCACTGCGGTTCGACGCCCAGCAGCGCGAGCACCTGGGCGATCGTCTCGCCGCGGGTGCGGACCGTTGGGGTCCCCCACGCGACGACGCCGATCTCCTCGGGATACTCGCCCTCGGCGTCCCGGTGGCGCTCCGCGACGCCCTCGGCGACCTCTTTCCCAACCGTCCAGGCGTTCTTGGCGGGCACCTTCCGGGGATCGAGCGTGTAGAAGTTTCGTCCCGTGGGCAGCAGGTCGACGCCGCCCCGAGTCGGCGCGCCCGACCCGCCCGGCGGGACGTACTCGCCGGCCAGCGCGTCCGCCGTTCTGGGAATCTCGTCTTCGGCGCCCCGCACGCGCGGCGCGGCCTCCTCACAGATGAACGCCAGCGCCTCGCGCAGATCGTCGTGGGCGCCCGACATCGCGCGACCGTCCCCGATCGTGTCGATATCGACGACGAGCAGGTTCATATTGACCTCGTCGTCGGGGCCGGCCTCGGCTTCCGACGCCGGAAGGTCGAAGTCGTGCTCGGCGAGCGTCTCGACGAGGTTCTTGCTCGTCTCGTGGACCTCGTCGGCGGCCTCGGCGTAGGTCATCCCGAGGGCCTCGTCGTACTCGCCCGGCGCGTCGAGCATCCGCTCGTAGTCGACGCCCAGCGCGCCCGCGACGCTCTCGCGCAGGCTCGGTGCGCCCGGATTTTCGAGGCGCGTCAGCGCGACGAGGTACTCGACGAGCCTGTCGCTCTCGGGCGGTTCGCTCATCGTGTGCAGGCCCAGCCTGATCTGGGTCGTCTTCACGTCAGTGACGTACTCGTGGATCCGCTCGACGAGGTCCTCGATCGAGAGATCATCGCCGATGGCGTCACCCGCTACATCGCCCTCTGCGAGCGTCGAGCCGCCTTCGTCGGGGCCTCTCACGTCGGCTTTCTCCGAAATCTCGCCCTCGATCCCGAGTTCGACGGCGAGGTCCAGGTCGTCGGCCTTCGCTCGAATGAGCTCTTCGAGGTGCTCGCCGTCGTCCGATCGGGCGTCCTCCATCCCGGCCTCGCGGTACTGGCTCGCGAGCTCTTCGAGTTCGGCGATCTCGTCGTACGTCCCGGCGTTGGCCATCACCGGCGTCAGGTAGTCGACGACCGCGGCGTACGATCGGCGCTTGGCTTGGGTCCCCTCGCCGGGGTTGTTGACGATGTAGGGGTAGATGTTCGGCAGGTCGCCGATCAGCTGGTCGGGCGCGCTCTCGCCGTTCAGGCCGACCGTCTTGCCCGGCAACCACTCGAGCGAGCCGTGCGTACCGAGGTGGACCACGCCGTCGGCGTCGAACTCGTCGCGGAGCCACGCGTAGAAGGCGACGTAGTCGTGTGGCGGCTGGAGATTCGAGTCGTGGTACACCTTGGAGGGGTCCATCCCGAACCCGCGCGGGGGCTGGACCGTCACGAGCACGTTGCCGAACTCGACGCCCGGGATGGCGAACGGCCGTTCTGGTGGGTCGCCCCACTCTTCGATCACGTTTTCGCGGAACCGTTCGTCGGCGTCCTGCCAAGGCGAAGCCGAGGCAGGGCTCGATGAGCTCCGCTCATCGGTGTCCTGGAACCAGTCCGCGTACTGGTCGGGCGAGACGACGTCGACCGACCGCTCGCGGACGTCCTCCGGCGCGACCCACCGGTCGTCCAGCGTGAGCTGCGAGGTAAGCGTATCGACGAGCTGTTGGCCGCTCTTGGGCGTCCTTCCGTCCAGGTCGTACCCTCGATTCCCGAGTTCCTCCAGCAGATTGACGGTGCTTTCCGGACTGTCGAGCCCGAACGCCGTCCCGATGCCGTCGTCGCTCGGCGGGTAGTTGTGCAGGACGACGGCGACCCGCTTGTCCTCGTTGGGCGTGTGACGCAGTTCGGCCCAGTTCACTGCGAGCCGGACGGCGTGATCGACCCGGTCGTCGATCGGGAAGTGCTGTTTCGGGACGGTGCCGATGCCGCTGTCGTCGTCCGTGCGCTCCTTGCCCGAGATCGGGTGGGTGATCACGTTGCCGTCGAACTCCGGCAGCGCGACCGAGAGGGCGAGCTCGAACCCCATCACGCCCGTGTCCGAGGCCTCGTAGCGCGACCGGGAGCGCATCGTCGTGATCGTCTGGAGCACGGGCACGCCAAGGCGGTCGAGGAACACGTCCTCGGCCGAGTCCCCCTCGTCGCCGGCCGAGCGGCCGCGCTCGTCCATCGACAGCGAGAACATGAACGAGGAGAGCACGGCGTCGACGATCGGTTCAGCCTGCTCGCCTTCGCCGTCGACCAGCCACTCGTCGGTGACCCACTCGGCGTCTTGCTGTTCCTCCGTATCGGTTGCCGGATTGCAGAAGATCGGCAAGGCGTCTGCGCCCTGCGCCTCGATCGCCCGCACCAGCGCGTCGACGTACCGGACGTTCTCGTGGGTCCAGTGAGACTCGTAGAACCAGACGCCGACGGTCGGGCTGTCGTCGTCGAGCGTCGTCCGCAGTTCCTCGTAGCCGGCGCCCGGATGGTCCGGGTGGTAGACGCCTTCGGTCGGCAGCGCGACGGGGTCGTCGTACGCCCGGTCTTCGTCGCCGAACGCGTCGACGAGGTACCGAACGAGGTTCGCCACGTTCGCCGCGCCCCCCCGCTCCAGATACTCGCAGGCGGTCGCCCGAGCGTCGGCGTCGACGCTGGTGTCCTCGACGGCGAACGCGTCGCCGGTCGCCTTGACGACCAGCGGGACGCCGGCCTTGCGCACGCGCTCGACGGCGTGGTCGTACCCCGGCATGCTGTCTTCGGCGCCGTGGAGCCAGAACACGGCGGCGTCGGCGCTTTCTGCTTCGGTCCCGACGATCTCGTCGACGAACGCGTCGACGTCTTCCAGCTCGTCCAGATCTCCCTCCGAGCGCACCGCGAGGTCGGCGTCGACCTCGCCCGCGGCGCGCTGGATGGCCCCCAGTTCGTTCTCGGTCGCGGTGTAGACGGCTACCTGTGGCATAACGTTGTTAAACCTCCGTTGTGGTTAGTACAACTATGGTTGGTTTATCGCGCGGCAAAAAGCTGTCGCCGGGCAGCTCTGACCGGCTCCGGTTCGACGAGATTGTCGGTCAGGACGAGCTCAAGGAGGCGCTGCTGGCGGTCGCCGCGGCCGACGGACTCGACGGGCTGCTGGTGCAGGGCGAGAAGGGGGCCGCCAAGTCCACAGCGGTCCGGGGGCTGGTCGATCTGCTGCCCGACCAGCGCGCCGTCGCGGACTGCCCGTTCGGCTGTCCGCCCGACGACGACCCGGCGGCGCCCGGCGCGCAGTGTGCCGACTGTCGCGAGCGCGACGATCCGCCCGTCGAAACTCGCCCCGTACCGCTGGTGACGCTCCCGCTGGGGGCGACGCGCGAGCGCGTCGTCGGGACGCTCTCGGTCGCCGACGCGTTGGAGGGCGATCCCGAGTTCGACCCCGGCCTGCTCGCGCGGGCTCACCGCGGGATTCTCTACGTCGACGAGGTGAACCTGCTCGACGACCACCTCGTCGACGTGCTGCTCGACGCCGCCGCGAGCGGCGTCAATCGCGTCGAGCGCGACGGCGTTTCTCTCACTCACCCCGCCGAGTTCACCCTGATCGGCACGATGAACCCCGAGGAGGGCGATCTGCGGCCGCAGCTGCGCGACCGGTTCGCGCTGCAGGCGACGGTCACCGGCAGCGAGGACCTCGACGAGCGGGTGGCGATCATCGACCGCGCGCTGGGCGAGGATGCCGACGAAGACGAGAACGAGACCACGAGTCGCCACCGCGACCGCCTGCTCGCCGCGCGCGAGCAGCTCCCCGAGGTCGCCCTGCCCGCGGAGTTCAAGCGCCGGATCGCCGAGCTCTGCCGGGACGCCGGCGTCGAGGGACACCGCGCCGACGTGGCGACCGCGCGAGCGGCCCGGGCGCTGGCGGCGCTCGACGACCGCCCGCGCGTCCTCGAATCCGACGTGCGCCGGGCCGCCGAACTCTCTCTGCCGCACCGACTCCGGTCCCGGCCGTTCGAGGACGCGCCGGATCCCGAGGACGTGCTCGACGACCACTTCGAGGACGCCGAAGACGGGGACGGGAGAGAAGCGGATGCCGGGTCCGGCGAGGATGGAAGCGACGAGTCAGACCGAGAAGACGGCGCGGACGACGAGACGGCCGAGTCCGGGGATGCGGAAGAATCGCCGGACGAGGGCGCCGATTCGGCCGACGCCGAACCCGAGCGTTCGGACGACGGCGCGAACGGTGATGACGAGCCCGGCCCGGCCGGTTCCGACGACCGCGGCCGCGGCGGCAGCGAGGTGGGCGCTTCATCGGACAGCGACGAAAGCGGGTCGAGCGCCGGCGGCGACGCCGGAGCCGAGTCGAGCGAGAAGTCCGGCGACCGATCGGGCGACAACGACCCGGACGACGCCGACGAGACCGCGACGCCGCTGCTCCCCGGTCAGGAACGCGCCGGGATCGGCGACGCGAGAGCGCCGTCGGTCGACGCCGAAGCCGAGCCCGATGACGACCGATTGAACCAGAGCGCCGGTGGCGCCGGACCGCGCCGCGGCGCCGTGACGGCGAGCGGCGAGGGCGCCCGGATCAGGACCGAACGCGCCTCGGCCGAGGACGCCGTCGACGCCGCGGCGTCCGTGCGCGCGGCGGCGGCCCGCGGCGCCGACGCGGTCGAGTCGCGCGACCTCCGACGCTCCGTGCGCAGCGCGAGCGAGTCGGCGCTGGTGGTGTTCGCGCTGGACGCCAGCGCGTCGATGCGCGGGCCGATGCGAGCGGCCAAGGGCGTCGTGATGGAACTCCTGCGGGACGCCTACGAGCAGCGCGACGAGGTCGCCGTAGTGGCGTTCGCGGGCGAGGACGCCGACGTGTTGCTGCCGCCGACCGACAGAGTGAGCGCGGCCGCCCGCCACCTCAAGGAGCTGCCGACCGCCGACCGGACGCCGCTGCCGGCCGGCCTCGACGCCGCGGTCGACGTGCTGGAGCGGGCCGACCCCGCGGTCGGCGTCGTCGTCCTGGTCACCGATGGCCGCGCAAACGCGGTCGGGGAGAGCCCGACCGCGGCGACGCGCGAGGCTGC
The DNA here is from genome assembly GCF_024494695.1 of Natronoarchaeum rubrum. Next base: position 160,803 of record NZ_JANHDP010000007.1, read on the forward strand.
TCGCCGTCTCGCCGAGCGCGGCGATCGCGCGGTCGTCGTCGACGCCGGCGACCTCTCGGACCGCTCGGCGCTGACCGCCGACGTCGCCCGGATCTGCGGGGGCGACCGCGTCCCGCTGGACGAGCTGACGCCCGAGCGCGTCGAGGACGTCGTCGCGCGGGCGCACAACCACCATTGACCTCGTGTCGGCCGACGACGCAAGTTTTACAACTTAGTTTGATTATTAGCAAATAGAGTTTCAATGTCGCAGACCGACACCGTTCGCTCTCGAATCGCTCGTGCGAGAACCGACGTGACGCCGACGAGCGCCGCGCTGGCGCTGGGACTGGCGCTCGCGCTCGGATTCGCGCTCCTGTTCCTGCAGGAACCGCTTGCGCACGACTCGCTGCACAACTTCCGGCACGCCGCCGGTATCACCTGCCACTGATGCTGCTGGACTCGCTGCGCCGCGGCGTCGGCGCCGGAGCGATCGCCGGGGGCACCTACGGCGCGCTCCTCGCGCTCGTCGTGAATCCCCTCGTGAGCCACGTCGAGCGCGCGGGACACGACCACGGCCACGCTCACGCTGGCGAACCGGCCGTCTCGGCCGCGACGACGGCGGCCGCGAGCGTCGGCGGCGGCGTCCTCTGGGGCCTGCTGCTGGGCGCCGGATTCGGCGTCGCCTTCTACCTGCTGGAGCCGGCGCTCCCCGGCGCGGACGCCGCGAAGCCGTACCTCCTCGCCGCGGCCGGCTTCCTGACCGTGTCGGGCGTCCCGTGGCTTGCGCTGCCGCCGGTCGCGCCGGGCGCGGAACACGCGCTCGACACCGGAACGCGGCTGGCCATCTACGCCGGCGCGATGCTGGTCGGCGCCGCGGCGTGCACGCTCTCCGTGCTCGCGTACCGGCGCGTCCGAGCGGATCGGAGCAGGGTCGTCGCTGCAACCGCCGCCGCGGCGCCGCTCGCGCTGTGCGCGCTGGCGTCGCTCGCGGTTCCCAGTGGCACCGCGGGCGGTCCGCCCGCGGCGCTCGCGACAGCGTTCCGCTGGCTGGTCGTCGTCGGACAGATCGGCCTCTGGGCGCTTCTGGCGGGGGCGTTCGCCCATCTTCGGCGTCGTGCCGATCCCGACGCGACGCTCGACGCATTCGAGGACAGTCGAACCACGGCGGGGAGCTGAGCGGTGCGGCGCTGCACCGACGCCCAGCGCGACCGGGGTCTGACGTGGGTTCTGGTCTGCACGAACGCGCGGGACGGCGAGCACGCCGCCTGCGCCGAGGCCGGGGGTGATGCCATCGTCGACGCGGCGACCGACTGGCTCCGCGAGCGGGACCTCTTCTGGACCGAAGCGGCCGTCGTCGAGACGTCCTGTCTCGGACTCTGTAGCGAAGACGGCGCCGCCGTGGGGTTCCAGCCCCGCGACGAGTGGTACGCGGACGTGCGGCCGGAGGACGTTCCGGAACTGCTCGCAGAAGAACTGGTCGACGCGGCCTGAGAGGACGCCGCCGCTCTCGCCGGTCGATCGATTTCTCGCCGCGTTCCGCCTCGGGGCCGCTACTCGTCCGCCGGGAACGTCTCGTGGAGAACGTCGTGGGCGTCGCCCAGCCCCGAGAGGACGTCTTCGCCCTGATCGGTCAGCCGACCGACCGCGCGCTCGGCGTCCCGCACCGCGACGAGGCGGCCGCGCAGGTAGTCGTACTCCGCCGATTCTTCGTCGGCGCCCGCGACCTTCTCTTCGAGGTCGACGAGCGCGGCGTCGAGGTGTCGCTCGATCTCAGAGAGCGTCTCGGCGTTCGCCAGTCCCTCGATCGGGCCCGAGAGCTCCCCCTCCAGTTCTTGCTCCGCGTGGTCGCGGGCGCTTCGGTCCTCGGTACCGAGGACGTTCATCAGTCCGAGTCGTAGCGCTTCGAGTTCGTGACAGGTCATGGTATCGAATAGTGGTTCGAGCGTGTTCGTCGTCGCGAGTCGTCCCTCACGCTGCAGCGGGCTGAGCAGCATCGAAATAGCGGAGAGATGCCGCGTACAGCACGATCAGCGCGGCGGTGAGGAACACCGCCATCGCAAGCTCCGTCGGAATGCCGAGGTCGATGCCGGCGTAGCCGAGACCGATCGCCGCGCCGATCAGACCGATCCCGGTCGCGACGTAACCGCAGATGGCGTACCCCAGCTCCCACAGGCGGTTCCGCCAGGAGGCGTGCACAAGCACCGCCAGTCCGGGCCCCAAGTTCAGCAGCGACAACACGCCGGTCGGATCGGGCGCGACCGTCGTACTCGTACTGAACAATACGAACCCGTAGAGGAGGACGACGAGCGATCGCTTCGGTTCCGACTCCAGATCCATTTTTTCCGAGTCGTTCTCCGCGGGGCAAAAGCGTTCCCGTCATAGCGTCTGATCGACCAGCTCCGAGACGATCCGGTCCCGATCGAGGTGGTCGGCGACGATGCGCTCGGCGTCGTCGGCGTCGACGCCGCCGTACCAGACGCCGTCGGGCGAGACGGTCACCATCGGCCCCTCGCCGCAGCGGCCGAGACACGACGAGCGCGTGATGCGCACGTCGCACTGGTCGGAGTCGCGGGCTTCTTGGCGCAGGCGTTCGAGAACAGCGGGCGCGCCGTCGGCCGCGCAGGTCTGGTTCGTGCAGACCGAGACGCGCTTATCGGGTGCGCCGTGGGCGTGGGGCTCGTCGTCGACGTCCTCGCGGTTCTCGTGGGCGGCCTGATGGTTGAGCGCGCGCAGCATCGCCCGGGCGCCGCCGACGTCCTCCTCGTACCCGTCGAGTTCGACCTTGTACTTGCAGGTGTCGCAGGACATCTCGACGCTGTCGGTGCGGGCCGCCTGCCAGCGGTCGCCCAGCACGTCGAGCAGACGCGGGTCGGTCCCGAGCGGGTCGCCCGCCAGCGCGTCGACGTAGGGGTACTCGGCGTCGAACTCCGCAGTTCGATCCTGGACGCGCTGCGTGAGGACGCCGTCGCCGAGCATGTAGGGTAGCACGACGACGGCGTCGGGGCGGCGCTTCGCGACGCTGTGGAGCGCGTCCGACAGACGGGGCTCGGTGACGCCGACGAAGGCAGTTTCGACGCGCGAGAACGCGCGGCCCTCGTACAGCAGTCTGGCGAGTTTGTGCGCGTCGCCGTTGGCGTCGGGATCGCTGGACCCGCGGGCACAGAGCACGACCGCCACGTCGTCGACCGCGCGGTCGACGCCCAGCGACGCCTCGACCGCCGCGGCGCGGTCGTCGAGCAGATCGACGATCGCCGGGTGGACGCCGAGATGGGCGCCGCTGTGGATCGTGAGATCGTCGTGTGCCGCTCGGGCTCGCTGGATCACGAGCGGGACGTCGTTCTTGACGTGGCTCGCGGCGAACAGCGACAACTGGACGACCGTGATCCGACCGACCGTCGGCGCGAGCGCGGCGACGGCGTCGGCGATCGAGGGCTCGGCAAGTTCGAGAAACCCGGCGTCGACCGGGACGCCGAGCCGACCCTCCAGATCGGCCGCCAGGTCGCGGACCTGCTCGTTGGACTTCTCGCGCCGGGAGCCGTGCCCGACCAGCAGCACGGCCTCGTCGTCGAGCGCGGCCGGCGCGCTCGCGGCGTCGGCCGTCACGACAGCTCACCCACGTCGCCGCCGGTCGCTCGCTCGACGCTTCGCCGGAGCTTCTGTCGTCGTTCGGCCGAGTACAGTCCGGTTTCGTCCGTCCCGGCGTAGAGCCACCGTGCGAACCCGGCCGCGTCGGCGTCGTCCGCCAGCCCGAACCAGTACCCGCCGGAGGAGGTCTCCGAGAGGTCGTCGCCTCGAACGTCGGGCTCGGCGTCCGCCAGGAGGGTTCGGATCGTCTCCAGCAGTCGCTCGTCGTCGTGGACGAACGATATCCCGACCGAGTTCGAGGATTCGCGGAAGCAGATCGTGCCGCAGGCTTCCAGCAGCCCGCGGAGCAGCGCGGCGCGGTGCTCCGCCAGCGCGTCGAAGCGGTAGCCGCCGGGCTGTCCGGCAAGCGGGAGCCCGAGCGCGGCGCCGGCCCGGTCGGCGAGCGCGCCGAACACCTGTAGTTCGTACTCCTCCTCGAACCGGACGATCGAGGCGTCGTGGGCCGATTCGCGGGCTTCGACGCTACGATTCCGCCGGTCGACGCCGGCGATCGTCGCCAGCGCGTCGGCCGCGGTCTCGTCGCCGACCCTTACCGTCACGCAGTCGCTCTCTAACTCGCCGTCGCCGGCGACCCGGCCCCAAAAGTACGCGGTCTCGGGGCTTGCGCCGAGCAGGTCCGGCGAGGAATTCGGCGTCGGTTCGCCGTCGCCGCCAGACGCCGTTTCGCGGTCGGCGTCGCTCACAGTTCGGTCACCTCGATGGCGTCGACCGGACAGGCGGCGGCCGCCTGCCGCGCGTCGTCGATTCGTTCGTCGTCGAAGGCGGCGACGAGGGGCTGGTCGGCGGCGCCCCCTTCGGCCACCGCGTCGGCGCCCTCGATCGACGCCAGCCCGTCGTCTGCTTCGACGAACCGCTCGTCGCGGACGAGGCAGGCGAAGATCCCCTCGCAGGCGTCTTGGTCGAGACTGATCCGGTACTCAGTAGTCATACTTGGACTCGTAGCCCCGCGGCGTCACCATCCGCTCGTCCCAGACGTAGGTGTCCTCGTTGCCCACGAGCAGCGTCGTCGTCATGTCGACAAGATCGGTTTCGCCCAGTTCGGGGAGTTCCCGGAGCTCGACGATCTCGACGCGCTCGTCCTCGCGGCCGGCGCCGCGGACGACGCCCACCGGGGTGTCCGGCGCACGATGCTCTAAGAGGATCTCGCAGCACTTCTCGTAGTTGTCGCGGCGCTTGCGCGACCAGGGGTTGTAGACCGCGATGGTGAACCCCTCCTTGGCGGCGGCGTGGAGTCGCGACTCGATCGTCGGCATGTCGGTGAGGTGGTCCGACAGCGAGATCGAGACGGTGTCGTTCACGAGGGGTGCGCCGATTCGCGCCGCGCAGGACTGGGCGGCCGGAACGCCCGGCACGACGTCGAAGTCGAGCATCGACGCCGTCGCGCCCTTCGACTCGGCGATCTCCAGGGCGAGCCCCGCCAGCGCGTAGACGTTCGGATCGCCGCTGCCGATGATCGCGACGTCGTTGCCCGCCAGCGCGCGGTCGATGGCTTCCTCCGTTCGAGAGACCTCGCCGCACATCGGAGTGTCGTACACCTCGTCGGCCGCCGCGGTGATCTCGTCGGGCAGCAGTTCGGTGTAGGTCGTGTAGCCGACGACGTGTTCGGCGTCGAGCAGCGCCTCGCGGGCGCGGGCGGTCATCCCCTCGGGCTGGCCGGGGCCGAGTCCGACGGCGGTGAGGCTGCCGGGATCGGCATCGAAGTCCTCGACCGTCGAGCCGACCTTCTCGTCGGTCGTCTCGTCCGTCGAGGCGCCACAGGTTGACGATGAGCTGCCGGTCGACGCCGACGACGAACCGGCCGACGCGCCGCACTTCGACTCGGAGTCGTCGCTCGTCGTCTCGCTCGCCGAGCTCGCGGCTTCGCCGCTCGCTTTCGAGGCGCTACGCGCCTCGCCCGCGCCGCACGTGCGTTCGGTCCCAGCGGTCGCCTCGGCGTCCGCGGCGCCGCACTCGCTCTCGCGTTCCGCGTTCTCGGTTGCTGTACTCTCGTCGGTGGTGTCGTCCGTGCTCATAGGTTAGAAGTCGTCGACGTCACGCCCGCCGCGCGGGGTGACGAGGTGTTTTCCGTGGTCGTTCTCCCAGACGTGGGTCTCGGCCGTGCCGACGAGGATGGACGTGCCCATCCCGCCGACCTTCTCGTCGTGCGCGTCGGCGTCACCCAGCGTCGTGATCGTGTGCGTCTCGTCCTCCAGGTTGCGCCCGGCGGCGCCCCGGCCGGCGTCGTTGAAGATCGCGACCGGCACGTCGCCCGCTCGCTCCTCGCGCAGGACGCCGATCGCGCGCTCGTAGTCGCGCCAGCAGTTGTACAGCACGACGACGAACCCGGAGATCGCCGCCGCGCGCAGCTTCTCCTCGATTTCGTCCCAGCCGCGCCACTTGTCCGACAGCGAGATCGTGCAGAAGTCGTTCGACAGCGGCGCGCCGAGGTTGGCCGCGCCGCCCAGCGCCGCGGTGACGCCGGGGACGATCTCGATCGGCACGTCCTCGGCGCCCTCCTCCTCGGCCATCAGGTACAGCAGATCGCTCTTGCCGTACACGTTCGGATCGCCGCCGGAGACGTGGGCGACGTCCTGCCCGTTGCGGACGCGCTCGAACGCCTCGCGCGCGAGTTCGATCTGGCGGCCCATCGAGGACCGGACCAGCGTCTGGCGCGTGCCGTCCGGGCGTTCGAGGACGGTGCCTTCCTCAGTTGCGGCGTCCGCCGTCGCGCCCGTGCCGCCGTCGGTGGCTGTCTCGACTTCGGCATCTTCTGACGGGAGCGTTCCGTCGCGACGGAGGAACTCCTGGTAGAGGTTCGAGGCGATGACGCAGTCGGCCGTCTCGACGACGTCTTTCGCGCGCTGGGTCATCGCGTGGGGCAGTCCCGGGCCGATGCCGACGACGTAGAGCGTGCCGGACGCCGCGGCGTCGTCGGCGTCGGTCGGGGTCGCGGTTCCGGGCACGCTTATCGCCCCACCGCGACGGTCACCGCGTCGTCGAACCGCTCCTTCTCGCGTTCGAGGTCGTGCTCGCGCCCGCCGGCGATCGCGCTCGCCTCGGCGATGCCGGGCCAGCCGATCAGCTCCTTCGAGCGCGAGGACGAGGGCCCTTCGTACTCCTCTAAGGTTTCCTTCTCGAAGAACACGAGGCCGATATCGGCGTCCTGCGCCGCTTCGTACAGCCCTTCCTCACCGTCCTTCCGGGTGCCGCTGGCCGCGAAGTCGACATCTGCGAACGTCAGGCCGAGGGCTTGGAGGGCGGCTTCCCAGGCGTCGAGGACCTGCTCCGCGTCGACGCCCGAGACGGTGCCCGTCCCGAGCACGACGCCCTCCTCTTTGTTGCGCTTGAGGACGGTCACGTCGTCGCCGACGAGCACTGCTCGGGGGCCGTCGAGGCGCGCGACGGGACCGAGCTCCTCGTTGAGAACGGCGAGATTCGTCGCCACCGTCGAGTCGCCGTTGACGACGTGGGTGTCGAGTGCCTTCGCCTTGCTCTCGACGCCCTGCTTGCCCGCCGCCTCACTGGCGGTCGTCGTCGCCGGCACCGCGCCGAGTTCGGCGAGGTCGCCGGCCACCTGGTTGGCGCCGTGGTGGCCGCCGGTGATCGGGATCGCCCACGTCAGATCCTCGTCGACGACGACGATCGCGGGGTCGTCCCACTTGTCGTCGAGCAGGTGGGCGGTCTTGCGCATCGCGATGCCGCTGGCCATCAGGCCGACGAAGCAGTCGTACTCGCCCCAGTTGGCCTCGAACACGTCGCCGTGGTATTCGAGGATCTCGATCGACTCGTAGCGGTCGCCGATCCCCGCCACGATCTCCTCGGCGGTCTCGATCTTCCGCTCGAAGGCGACGATGGCGATCTCCTCGGCCACCTCGCCGTCCGAGTCGGGCACGTTGCAACTGTCGGAATCGTTCGTTGTCGTGTCGTCGTTTGTGTCCGTGCTCATGAATCAGTCAGTCCGCTGTTTCGCGTCCGATGCAGTTCCCGAATGGCGCGCGCTGTCGCGCCCTCTGTGGCGCGACGACACTGTGCGAGGGATGAGCGAGCGACAGCGAGCGAATCGGCTGGGGAGGACGAGGCCCGCGGTAGGGTGGAACGAAAGGGGCCGGTCGCTACGCGAACCCCGGACCGCCAAGCACCGCAGGCGTCGCCGAGGAGCGCAGGCGCGTCCGCGGGAGCGTAGCGACCGGGGGCTTTCAGGTCGTTCTCGTGAACTTCGTCGCTCATTGCAGGATCTCCATGACATCTCAGTCGTCAGCCTCCTGTGAATCGCTTCCCCGGTCGGCCCAGTCGCCGTAGAGGAAGGATCGCTCGTAGTCCTCGCCGCCGACCGCGTCGCCGACGACGACCATCGCCGACGCCCGGTAGCCGGCGTCCTCGACCTTCTCGCCGATCGTCGCGATCGTCCCCTCGATGACGTCCTCGTCGGGCCACGAGGCGTGGTACACGACCGCCACGGGCGTCTCGGGATCGTGACCGTCGTCGAGCAGGCGCTCCATCGCGTCGCCGACGGCGTGGGTCCCCAGGTAGATGCAGGTCGTCACGTCGCCCATCCCGACGAACTCGGAGATGTGATCCTCGTCCTCGTCGAGGGTCTTCCCCTGCGGGCGGGTGAACGCGACGTGGTTGGCGACCTCGTTCAGCGTCAGCTGAGTCCGCAGCGTCGCGCTCGCGGCGAAGGCCGAGGTGACGCCGGGGACGATGTACGACGGGACCCCCTCGTGTTCCAGCGCGTCCATCTGTTCCAGCGCCGCGCCGTAGATCGCCGGGTCGCCGCTGTGGAGTCGGACGACGGCGTCGCCGCCCTCGTAGGCGTCCCGCATCAGCGGAATCAGCTCCTCCAAGTCCTTGCCGATCGAGGAGACCGTCTCGGCGTCCGCGCAGTACTCCGCCAGCAGCTCGCTGTTGACCAGCGAGCCGGCGTGAACGACCAGGTCGGCGTCGGCCAGCAGTTCGCGCCCCGCGACGGTCAGCAGCCGCGGATCGCCCGGCCCGGCCCCGACGAAAGGGATTCCGTCCTGCTCGTCGCCGGCGCTGTACTCGTAGACGCGATCGTCGCGATCGCCGGCCGCGGCGTCGATGGCGACCTGCGGGTCGGTCTCGTCGCTCATCGGTGCACCTCCGCGTCGTCGCCGCAGAGCGCGCCCTCGGAGCGCTCCTGTCGGGCGAGATCCTGCGCACCGCCGTCGGTGACGACGCCCGCGTCGTCGGCCGCTTCGAGGAAGGCGTCGGTGGCCTGCTCGACGCGACGCTCGGGATTCGCGGCGTAGGCCAGCGTGTAGTAGTCTCGCTCGTCGAGCTCGGTCGGGTCGTCGGTGACGACGGTCTCGCCCTGTTCCATGAACAGCCGGCGGCCGTAGGTCACCTCGTAGCCCGCCTCGACGAGCCCCTCGTGGGTCGCGGGCGCGTCGGTCACCTTGAACAGGAGCAGACGGTCCGGCCCTGTCGGCGCGGCGCCGCCGGCGGCTTCCCGAAGCGCGAGATTCGCCCCTGCCGTGATCTCGACGCCCAGAGCCGTCGCGAACGCGGTGACGGCGCTGACGCCGGGGACGACCGTCAGCTCGACCTCGGGGTGGAACGCCGCCAGCGTCCGCCGGAGGTGGCCGAACGTCGAGTAGACGTTCGGGTCGCCCAGCGTGACGAACGCGGCGTCGCCATCGCGCGCTCGCGGCGCGATCTCGGCGGCGGCATCTTTCCACGCGCGGCGGAGCTCGTCCTCGTCGCGGGTCATCGGGAACTCCAGATCGCCGATGCGCTCTTCGGGGACGTGCTGGGTCGCGACCGATCGAGACAGCCGGCCCGGCGAGTACACCACGTCGGCGTCTTCGAGGACGCGCTGCCCGCGCACGGTGACCAGGTCGGCCTCGCCGGGGCCGAGTCCGACGCCGTACAGCGTCATTGCCGCCCTCCGTCGGCCGCGAGTTCGTCGTCAGTGTCAGCCGCATCGACCCCGCCGACCAGCATGTACACCGGGTTGTCCGCGTCGAAGCTCGTCGCGCCGGCGAGCTCGTAGCCGCGGCTCACCTGAAACTGAACGACGTCGTCCAGCAGGTCTCGCTCGCGGAACGCCTCGGTCGCCGCGCCGGCAACCTCCAGTCGGGAGACGTTCATTACCACCCGGTCGACGCCGGTCTCGGCGGCGTGGTCGAGCACCGCCTCGTAGTTGCGGCTGCCGCCGAGAAACAGCGCGTCGGCGTCCTCGGGCAGCCCCTCGGGGGCCTCGGCTTCGCGGAGGTCGACGCCGTCTTCGGCGTCGTTCGCGACGAGGTTCTTGCGTGTGGTCGCCAGCCGCTCGGGCTTGCGTTCGAGCGCGGTGACGCGACCGGCGCGCCGCGACGCTTCGACGGTGACGGCTCCTGTACAGGAGCCCACCTCGACGAAGTGGTCGGACGGCGCCAGGTCGAGCTTGGCGAGCAGGACGGCCCGGACCTCCGGCTTAGTCGGCCCGGCCTTCGCGTCGTGAGGCAGCGATACGCGCGACATCACGCAGTACAACGATAGTAGGCCGTAAAACAATTTTGGTTGTATTAAGACAAACTGAATTTCTAAAACGGCGGTAGATCGTCTCTCAAGGCAATTCTGTCGGAGATACTCCAAACATACTTGTGCTGTCGTCCCGCAGTGCCCACCATGTCACGGGATGCGGGGGACGCCGACGGGTCGGGCGTTCTCCAGAGCAAGCGGAACGCGACCAGGTATCAGATCCTGGTCGAGATCGCGGAGCGCCAGCCGGCGGTGAGCCAGCAGGAGATCGCCGACGCCATCGGCGTCACGTCCCAGGCCGTCAGCGACTACCTGCAGGACCTGATCGAGCAGGGCCAGGTCGACAAGCAGGGCCGCGGGCGCTACGAGGTCACCAAGGAGGGCGTCGACTGGCTCATCTCACAGACCGACGAGTTGCGCTCGTTCGTCCAGCACGTCTCCGAGGACGTCATCGGCGAGGTCGAGATCGAGACCGCCATCGCCACCACCGAGATCGAGGAGGGCGAGACCGTCTCGTTGACGATGCAGGACGGCGTCCTGCGCGCGATGGCCGGCGGGACCGGGAGCGCGACCGCGGTCGCGGTGACCGACGCCGAGCCCGATCGGGACGTCGGCGTGACGAACTTCGAGGGCGTGGTCGACTACGATCTCGGCACGGTGACGGCCGTCGCCGTCCCCAGAGTGCGGGACGGCGGCAGTTCCGCGGTCGACGCCGAAACGGTGGCCGATCTGGCCGACGACCACGATCTGATCGCCACCGCCGGCACCGAGGCGCTCGCGGCTGCCGACGCGGCCGACCTCGATCCGGACGTCCGCTTTGGCACCGCGCCGGCCGTCCAGGAGGCCGCGACGAAGGGGCTGGACGTGCTGTTGCTCGCTTCGACGGCGGAGCTGTCGGCCCACACGGACAAGCTTCGCGACCAGAACATCGGCTACGAGGTCGTCGACGCCAAGCGCGCCTGAGTGAGCGTCGGCATCGACGCCGTCCCGACGCCGACCGCACCTGAGCAACGACGACGCCGTCGCGACGCCGACCCGCGAAGGATCGGCCGCGACGCCGATCCGAATTCGCTACGGCTATCGACCGCTCCCGGTCGGTATGGAGCCGTACGACCCACAATTACTGACCCTCAAGTTACTCGCCGCGCTCGACTCTCGTATGTCACGCTCGGACGCGGCGCGTGCGACCGATCCCGAGGAGACGACCGTCGAGAGCTACGTCCTGAACGTCAGGATCGTCGAGCGCGCCGGCCCGGACGACGAGCAGCGCTACCGGTTCGAAGCGCCGGCCCACGTCGACGTCCAGTTCGACGACCTCGAGACGGCGCGCCTGTACGCGGACGTGTTCTTCGACGTCAACGGGTTCCGCGAGGAGGGGACGGGCGAGCACGGCGTGCCGCCCGCGATCTTCCAGGGCGGCAAGGACACGCTCGCGGCGTACCTGCTGACCCGGCCCGGCATCGACGTCAACTGGGTCGCGTCGTTCCTCGGCGTCGACCGCGCGAAGGCCGAGCGCTACGTCTCGTGGGTCGGCGAGCGCGCCGAGACCATCCGAGAGCGTGCCCGCGAGCGCGGGATGGAGTAACCCTCGACGTTCGTTTTTGCGACCGCGTCGACGCCGCCGTCGCGACTGCCAGCCCAGCGGCGGCGTCGCCGAGAGGCCGTGGCACCGAGCGGGCGCGCCGTCGCGTACGAACCGGTACTGACGGGGACGGACCGTCACCGATCAGTTCGATATAATTTTAGACAGACTTACAGATATTATAAAACGCTTTCGTAGGGTCCCGAGACGGTCCACCCGGATGGTCCAACTCAACCGCCGCAACCTGATGGCGAGCTCGGTCGCCGCCGCGCTCGGCGCCTCCGCGATGGGACTGGCCAGCGCGCAAGACGACAGCGACACGCCCGACGCGCCGTGGTCCGACGGCGAACTCAAGCGGTTCGCTCACGTCGCCTTCGGCGCGGAGTTCACCGGCCCCTTCGTCACCGGGACGAACGAACTGATCTTCTCGAACCAGCACCCCAGCCGCGACAATCCCGGTCCCTTCCAGAAGGCCGGCGTCGGCGTCGTCGAGGGGTTCCAGTTCGACCTCGACGGGGACAGCGACGATTTCGAGGAACTGGCCAAACCCCAGACCGACGAGGAGCAGAGCAAGGTCCGCGTCGCCGACGGCGAGTTCAAGCACCTCGCTCGCGAGGGCGACCCGATCAACGGCGGCGCCGAGAAGTTCGGGCATCCCCAGACCCCCGAGGGGAAGGACATCGCGACGTTCGCCGGCACCCGGTACGGCAACTTCGGCTACAACCCGGACATGAACCAGTTCGTCGCGACGAACGACGAGGGGTCGGAGGGGTATCTCTTCACGAACGTCGAGACCAGCCCCGGCAGCATCACGCGGATGCCGATCAGCCGCGATGAGAACGGCTCGTGGAGCGCCGATCTGGAGAACACCACGAATCTCGTCAACGCCGAGGCGTTCCGCGAACTCGGCGGGACGCGGATCAACTGCTACGGCGACCTGAGTCCCTGGGACACGCCGATGTCCGCCGAGGAGAACTACGCCCACCCGCGGCTCGCCCCCGCCGCGACGACCGGCGACATCGTCGACGCGGACAGCGGCGTCGGGCTTCGCGGCGCTGCCGCGTTCTGGAACCGCCCGGACCCCTCGACCGTGCAGGACGCCGTCGACGAGATTTTCGGCGACGACTCGTGGTACCTGCAGGGGAGCTGGGCGCTCACCGGCGTCGAACTGCTGGCGTACTACCTCGGCGCCGACCCGGTCGATCAGACCGACGACGGCGGCAACGACCGCACGCCGATCGGCGAGGGCTACCCCAACCCCTACCGGTACGGCTACATCGTCGAGATCCGCGACCCGGTCGACGATCCGACGCCCGTCAAACACTGGTGCATGGGCCGAGCCGCGTTCGAGGCGCCCGACTTTCAGGAGGACGAGAAGACGGTGTATCTCACCTCCGACGGCGAGAACAAGGGGATCTACAAGTTCGTCGCCGACGAGCCGTTCCCGAGCTACGACGACCCGGCGAACGTCGCGGGAACGCTCCACGTCGCCACGGTGACCAACGAAAAAGCCGCCAACGAGCGCCCGCCCGCCGCGGTCGATCTGGAGATCGAGTGGGTCGAGCTGGGTCACGCAAGCAACGGCGAGGTCGAGACCTGGATCGAGGCGTACGACGGCATCACCCAGGAGGATTACCTCGAAACCCACGCCGACACCGACTGGCAGGACGATCTCGACGCCGCGCTGCGGGAAGCCGACGAGGCGGTCGCCCGCGACGGGAACCGCGACTACGTCACCGACGAGGAGATCGCCGCGTGGGCCAAGCAGTACGAGAAAGACGGCCCCGACGGCGTCGACGAGGACCTGCGCAAAGTCCCGTTCCTCGAAACCCGCGCCGCCGCCAAGGAGATCGGCGCGACCGTCGAGTTCCGGAAGGCCGAGGGCGTCGACAGCGTCGAGGGCGCCGAGCCCGGCGACTACGTCTATCTCGGGATCTCCGAACTCAACGCCGGCATGAGCGACGACGCGGGCGACATCCGACTGCAACGCGTCGACGGCGGCGTCGTCTACCGCGCGAAGCTCGACGACGACTATGGCATCTCGACGCTGGAGCCGGTCGTCGTCGGCGCCGACGCCTCCGATCCCGAGCCCGTGATCGACGACGCGCCGATCAACATCGACAACGTGCTCGTGATGGACGACGGCCGCGTCCTGCTGTGCGAGGACGCCTCGCAGTACAACCGCACCTACCCCAACGACGGCGTCTGGGTGTTCGACCCGGCGACCGACGGCGCGCCGGACGATGACTCGGAGGGCGATTCGGGCGACGACAGCGATTCCGGCGACGGCGGGAGCGACGACGACGACGGCCAAGACGGGACCGGTGACGACGGAACCGGCGACGATAGCTCCGAGAGCGGCGGTTCGAGCGACGGCTCCGGTTCCGACGATGGATCGGCCGGTGACTCCGACGGCGGGTCGAACGATGACTCGACCGACGGATCGGACGACGAATCCGAAGAGGACAGCGGCCTGCCCGGCTTCGGCGTCGGCGCGGGACTCGCGGGCGCCGCCGGCGGCGCGCTCGCGGCGCGACGCCGACGCGGCGAGAGCGACGACGACGCCTGACGGCGCTCGCTCTCCCGGTCCCCGGTTCCCGTGAGCGTCTTTTTCTTCGTCGACAACAGTGGATGAATTCGGCCGCTATCGGGGTCTTTGCGCTGTTTTCCGTGGATCGAACCGCCTGACCGGTCGTTTGTCTCGGTGCGAAACTACTAAGCCGTCCGACGCGGAGCTAGAATTAGATGCGTCTAAAGATTGGATTAGGCAGAAGAACTTCACCCGGTCGAACGGGTCGGCGGTGGTCCCGATGATCGGCGTCGACGAGGCGGCGGAGATCTTCGTGTACTCCGTCCGCGACGGGTTCGTGCAGGTCAGCGCGTTCGTCGCGATCACGGTCGTGCTGTTCAGCTACGTCCAGTATCGGACGGACGGCAAACTGGTCCGCTATCTCGAAGACAACGAGCGGCTCCAGCCGCTGGCGGGCGGGCTGCTCGGCCTGACGCCGGGCTGTGGCGGCGCGATCGTCGCGATGCCGCTGTACGTCCGGGGCAGCGTCAGCTTCGGCACCGTCGTCGCGGCGCTGGCGGCGACGGCGGGCGACTCGGCGTTCGTCATCCTCGCGCTGGCGCCCGAGGCGGCGATCTACGCCTACGGGCTGGCGCTGGTCGCCGGCGTCGGCTTCGGCTACGCCGTCGACGCCTGGGGGTTGGGCGTCGGCCGCGTCGATCGCGCGGTCGGACGGATCGGCCGGCCGATGACCGACGGCGGGTTCGCGACGACCGGCGTCGCCACCGGCGCTCCCAGCGTGCCTGGCGGCGCCGACGCGAGTTGCAGCGTCGACAGTAGCACCGACACCGACCGCGAGTGGCTCGCCACGCTCAGCCACGCGGTCCACGTCGCGTGGTGGATCGTCGCGGCCGCCGGCCTCGTCGCGGGCGTCGAGTACCTCCGGCGGGGCGCTCCGGAGGTTGCCATGGAGATCGGGCCCACGTTCTTCGGGCTGTTCACGGTCGCCGGGCTGGTCGGGACGACCCTGTCGGCGTACCTGTACTTCGTCGGGCGAGGAGTGATCGGTGACGGGGCGTCCGGTCGGGCTCGCGATACCTTCGGCAGCACCTACGAGACGTTCCAGCACGCCGCGATGGAGACCAGCATGGTCACCGTCTGGGTGATCGTCGCCTACCTCCTCTACGAGTACTCCGTGGTGCTCTTCGCGATCGATATCGGCGCGCTCGCGGCCGCGGCCGGCCTGCTCGCGCCGATTGCGGGCGCCGCGCTCGGGCTGATCCCCGGCTGCGCGCCCCAGATCGTGTTCGCGTCGGTGTACGCCAACGGCGAGATTCCATTCTCGGCGCTGACGGCCAACGCCGTCAGTCAGGACGGTGACGCGCTGTTCCCCCTGATGGCGATCGACATGAAGGCGGCTGTCGTCGCGACGATCTACACGACGATCCCCGCGCTGGTCGTCGGGATCGGCGTCCACCTCTTCTGGCCCTACGCGCAGTTCGGTTTCGGCGTCGTGTGACGGCCGGCCGTTCTCACAGCAGGCTGTCCGCCGTCGCGGCGCCGACGACCGAGAACACCGAACCGATGCTGACTGCCTTGGCCGTCACCTCGATCGTCCTGAGCATGCTCCCGTTCGGATACGTCTCGACGAACGTATCCGGGGCGTCCACCAGCATCGCCAGCAGCGCCACCGAGCCGAAGGAGACGAGCATCAGCGAGAGGAATCGCAGCGGAACGCCGACGACCTCCTGCTCGGCGTCGGGATCGCGGCCGGTGTCGGCCTCGTACAGCGCCGCGTAGCCGATCCCGGCGGTGACGCAGACGACCAGGAACGCCTGAATGTGGCTCATGTTGCTCGCGAGCCCCCAGACCTCCTCGGTGACGACGAACGGGCCGGCCAGCAGGAACCCGCCGACGATCTGCTGGGCGACGTCGGCAAACCGAAACTGCGGGTGCCGGAAACGTCCGAGTTTCATCTTCTTGGCGCGAACGAGGGGCTACCGTCGCATAAGTCCGCGGAACCCGCACGACGCCACCGGTCGGGATCTACGCCGGCCGTCGGGTCGCAACCGACTTTGCGAGTGCCGGCGTAGCCGAATCCATGACCGCGCTTTCGGATCGCGAGTGGCGCCTGCTCCCCGAGCGCGCCCGCGACGGCCCGACGACGATGGCGTTAGACGAGGTCGCCGCCCGAACGGCCGTCGAGGAGGGCGTTCGAACCGTTCGGGTGTACTCGTGGGAGCCCTCGACGCTCTCGCTGGGCTACCGGCAGGACCCCGACACGGTCGACTGGGAGTACTGCGAGCGCGAGGGGATCGGCGTCACGCGGCGCCAGACCGGCGGTGGCGGCATCTACCACGATCGGCGCGCCGACATCTCCTACAGCGTCGTCGCGCCGGCCGACGAGCTGCCGGGCGACCTGATGGAGAGCTACGATCTGCTCTGCGAGCCGATACTCGACGCCTTCGAGCGCATGGGCGTCCCGGCGTCGTTCGCCGACGAGGAACTGCCGGCCGTCCACCAACCCTGTTGTTACCTGCGAGCGATCCATCCGGCCCACGATATTCTCGCCGGTGGGAAGAAGATCAGCGGGAACGCCCAGTACCGCCAGCGCGACGCCGTGATCCAGCACGGCTCGCTGTCGTTCGATCTCGCTCCCGAGAATCATCTCGGCGTCTTCGCCGATCCCGAAACGACGACCGAGGCGTTCCGCGAGCGCGTCACGTCGATCCGCGAGCACGTCGACATCTCGCGCGAGGAAGCGGTGCGCGCGCTGGAGGGCGCGCTGGCCGACTGGTGCGACGCCGACGAAGGCGACTGGAGCGAGGACGAACTCGAACGCGCACGCGACCTCGCCGATCAAAAGTACGCGACCGACGACTGGACGCGCCGGCGGGCCGCTCCGGACGCCGTCGAGTAGTCGACCGCGTCCCGACGCCGCGCCGTACCGACGCCTTCCGAAGTAACTTTGCCGATCGGATGCCTGGGGGGCGACATGAACGACCTCCGAGTCGGCGCGCACGTATCGATCGCGGGCGGCGTGGACAACGCCGTCGAACGACAGTTGGACGTCGGCGGCAACTGCGGGCAGATCTTCACGACCTCGCCGCAGGTCTGGCAGGATCCCGATATCGCCGACGAGGAAGCCGAGCAGTTCCGCGACGGCACGCTCGAACAACTCGACGGGCCGTGGGTGATCCACTCCTCGTACCTCGTCAACCTCTGTACGCCGAAAGACGACCTCCGCGAGAAGTCGATCGCCAGCATGCAGGCCGAGGTCGACGCCGCCGACGCGCTCGACATCGAGTACGTCAACGTCCACCTGGGCGCCCACACTGGCGCCGGCGTCGAGCAGGGCCTCGACAACGCCGCCAGCGCGCTCGACGAACTCGACGTGCCCGACGGCGTCACCGTGCTCGTCGAGAGCGACGCCGGCAGCGGCACCAAGCTCGGCGGCGACTTCGAGCACCTCGCGGCCGTGATCGACCGCGCCGACCTCGACATCGACGTCTGCGTCGACACCGCCCACGCGTTCGCGGCGGGCTACGACCTCTCGACGGCCGAGGGCGTCGACGACGCCGTCGCCGAGTTCGACGAAGTCGTCGGACTCGACCACCTGCAGTGCATCCACCTCAACGACTCCAAACACGAGTGTGGCACGAACAAGGACGAGCACGCCCACATCGGCGAAGGCCTGATCGGGGAGGAGGGGATGGAACGAATCATCAACCACGAGGAGCTGGCGGACGTGCCGCTCGTGCTGGAGACGCCCTCCGAGGACGGGAAGGGCTTCGAGTGGAACGTCGAGCGCGTCCGCGAGCTTCGAGAGTAATCGCAGCGACGCGAAGCCGACACGGAACCGACGCGTAATCGAACGACTCGCTTTCTCCGACCGAACGGCAACCGTACCCGGCGACCGCCATCTCCGGCGCGGCTACTCCCGCCGTTTGCCCCCGCATATTCATACCCTCCGGCGTCGAATCGGGTCGGTGTGTCGGACGGCGACGGCCGATTCGTCGGACGGCGGGAGATGCTGGCGGCGCTGGGCGCCGCCGCGCTCGGGCCGACGCTCGGCGACGTGGGGAAGATTTCCGACGAGCACCGGCCCAGCGCCGCGACCGCACCCGAGACGCCCGGCGCGACCACCGGGCCCGACGCCACGCTCCGGGTCCGGACCTACCCCCGGCTGGAACACTCCGCGGACCGCTGGAGCGGCTGGTCGGTCCCCACGCTGTCGGCCCACGGCGCGGTCGGCGACGCCCTCGACGCCGTCGCGACCTACGCCGGGGCCGAACGCGACGGGCTCGACCGGGTCGACTGGCAGCTCGACGCAGGCGCCGGGGTCGCCCTGCAGGGCGGCACGGACGCCCGGACGCTGGTCGAGGGGTTCCGCGAGACGATCCGCGAGCGCGGCGCCGGCGGCGGTGACGTCTGTCACCTCCTGCTGTGGTCCGAACCGCTCAACTACGAGGTCGGCTACGGCCTGGCGACCGGTTACGTCGGCGACGTGGACGCCGCATACGCGGTCGTCAACGTCGGCGCGACCGAGCGCTGGGACGGCCGCGGCGTCACGAAGAACATGGCGATTCACGAGGCCTTGCACCCGTTTCTCGACGACGCGGCCGCCGAGACGGTGATCGAAAACGACTGCTCGCACAACCTCGGAACCGTGCGCCGCGTCGGCGACGGCGTCGCCGAGGTGACGCCGATGGCGACATCCTACGCCGGCGGGCAAGGCCTGATCGGCGAGACGACCTGGCCGGGGAGCGGCTGTCGCGACCGCGCGGCGTTCTACCGCCACGACGGGGTCGACGGGATCGACCGCTGGCGTCACACGACCGAACTCAGCGCGGGGACGCTGGAGGCTGCCTCGCTGTACGTCGAGCGGAACTTGCGCGAGCGCTGATCGACACCCGACCGTCGACGAGGCGTCCGGCGGCGTCTCCCCGGGACGCCGTGAACCGCCCCGCTTAACTGCCAGCCGGTGCCACCGTCTTGCGTGCGCGAGTTCTCGGCCGACTACCTCAGCGACACCCGCGAGGGGATGTGGGACGACTCCCGAGCGGCGCTGGCGCCGCTGGAACTCGACCGGTGGGACTCGGTGCTCGACGTCGGCTGTGGCACCGGTGAACTCTCTGCGGTGCTCGCCGAGGAGACCGACGGCGAGGTGGTCGGCGTCGACGCCGACCCGTCGCTGCTCGCTGTGGCCCGCGAGCGCGTCCCGACGGTGGCCGGCGACGCGACGCGGCTCCCCTTCGCCGACGACTCGTTCGATCTGGTTGTCTGCCAGGCGCTGCTGATCAACCTGCCCGATCCCGCCGCCGCAGTTCGGGAGTTCGCTCGCGTGGCCCGCCACCGCGTCGCCGCGATCGAGCCCGACAACGGCGCCGTCTCCGTCGAGTCCAGCGTCGACGCCGAAGCCGCGCTCGCCGACCGGGCGCGCCGCGCCTACCTCGGCGGCGTCGGCACGGACGTGACGCTCGGCGCGGCCGGCACCCGCGAGGCGTTCGAGCGGGCCGGGATCGACGACCCGACGACGCGCCGGTACGACCACGTGCGCGTCGTCGAACCGCCCTACTCCGAGCGGGACGTCGACGCCGCCAAGCGCAAGGCGACGGGCGACGGTCTCGCCGACGACCTGCCGACGATGCTCGCCGGCGACCTCACCGAAGCGGAGTACGACGACCTCCGGAGCGAGTGGCGCGAGATGGGCCGCGAGGTCGTCGGGCAGATGGCCGACGGCGAGTATCGGCGCCGTGAGACGGTCCCCTTCTTCGTCACCGCCGGAGCGGTCGACGGCGACGACTGAAGCGTCGCGGCCGATCGCCCCCTCTCCGGCTACTCGAACGCGATGCGCTCGTGTTCGGCGTCGACGACGGCGTCCCTGCCGATCGGGACGGGCGCTGTCGGCGCGGTGTGCCCGAAGTCGACGCCGAACACGACCGGCGCGTCCGGGGCGTGCCGCCGGATCTCGTCGAGCATCGCCTCGCGGACGCGCTCGCGGTAGGCCGCCCGCTCGTCGGCGTCGCGCTCGACCGTCGGCGATCGGGCCCTGATGCGGCCGACGAGCACGGCGTCGAACCGTTCGAGCAGTCCGCGCTCGCCCAGTCCGAGCAGGGCCTGGCGAAGGTACCACGGTTCGGGTAGCTCCTCGGAGGTCTCTAGCAGCAGGACGCCGCCGTCCAGTCGCGCGGGATCCGGCAGGAACCGGTCGACCGAGAGCTGCAGGTCGACGATCTCGAACGAGCCGCCCCAGGTGACGCCCTCAACGCGCGTCTCGGGGCCGTGCCACGCCCAGCCCGGGTTGGGCTCGTGCTCCCTGCGGCGATCCAGAGTGTCCGGATCGCCCCAGTCGAGGTCGTCGTCTGTGAACTCCTCGGCCGGGCGTAGTTCCCCGAGGGCGTCCTCGAACAGCGCGCGTTCGAGGTACTCGACCGCGTACTCGTGCATCGACCCCTGCATCGCGAACGTCGTCATGAGATCGCCGCCGTAGAACGAGGCGATCCCCTCGCGCCAGAGATACGCCGCGAGGTTCGCGTTGTCGCTGGACCCGAAAAACCGAGTCGGGTGCTCGCGCAGCACGGCGGGATCGAGGTGATCGAGGATCCGCACCTGCTCGAACCCGCCGATCGTGGCGATCACCGCCGAAATATCGGAATCCCGGAACGCGTCCATCACGTCCTCGGCGCGCTCCTCGGGGTGGTCCTGCAGGTACTCCGTGGACTTCCGGGCGGTCGGGAACTCCACCGGTTCGAGGTCGAACACGTCGCGCAGGCGTTCGAGGCCGAGTTCGTACACGTGGGGGTACTCGGCTGCCAGCCCGGCCGACGGCGAGAGGATCGCGACTTCGTCGCCCCGCTCCGCTGCGGGCGGGAGGGTTGACGTCGACGGCATAGCTTCGTCTGCTTCCCGATCCCAGATAAATGCTCGCCCGCCACGGTGCACGAACCGCCAGGATGCGCACCACAATTTATTACGGGCGCCCGAGATGCAAACAGCGATGACCGGAAACGTCTACGCGATCGTCGGGGGCCGGGACGGCGTCGGGGCGACGACGACGGCCGTCGCGCTCGGGAGCTCGCTGGCCGAGCAGTCCCGCCGCGTCGCCGTGATCGACGCGGACTTCGAAGATGAGGGCGTCGGCGCGGCGCTCGATCTGGGCGAGCCCGACCTGACGCTCCGGGACGTCCTGCGGGGCGACGCCGATCTCGACGACGCGCTGGTCGAGACGGCCCACGGCCTCCGGGTGCTCCCGAGCGGCGACGCGGCACCCGCGCCGACGGACGTGCGCTCGCACGCGCTGGTCCGTGCCGCCGACCGCGTCCGCGAGCGCTTCGACGACGTCCTCGTCGATCTCGGCGCCGCGGGCGGCACTCCCGCCGCGATCGCCCTGGAGCGCGCGGACGGCGCACTCCTCACAGCAACGCCCCAGGACGACGCTATCGCGGGGGTTGCGGACGCGGCGACGGTCACGCGCTACCACGGCGCCGACGTGCTCGGAACTGTGTTCACCACAATCTCCGAGGGGGCCGAGGTCGACCACGAAGCCGCGGCCGAAGCCATCGGTACCGACGTGCTCGCGATGGTTCCCGAGGACGACGCCGTCGCCGAGAGCGCCGAGACGGGAACCTCGCTACTCCGCCACGACCCCGACAGCTCGGCGGCGATGGTGTACTGGGAACTCGCGAGCCGGCTCGCCGCCGGGGATTTGGGCGACGACCCGGTCGTTCACGAGCAACCCATCGGTGGGACGGACGAGCGATCGAGCGCTACAGCAGCCGAGCAGGACACCGAAGCGCAACGCGCTTCGAGCCCCGCTTCGCAGGCTCAGCAGAACGCCGACGAGCACAACTCGTCGAGCCCCGACTCGGCGTCGCCTCGTCGGGACGCCGAAGCGCAACGCGCTTCGAGCCCTGCCTCGACGTCGTCTCGGCAGGACGCCGCGGAACAGAGTTCCGCGAACCCCGACTCGGCGTCGCCTCGTCGGGACGCCGAAGCGCAACGCGCTTCGAGCCCTGCCTCGACTTCGTCTCGGCAGGACGCCGCGGAACAGAGTTCCGCGAACCCCGACTCGGCGTCGCCTCGTCGGGACGCCGAAGCGCAACGCGCTTCGAGCCCTGCCTCGACTTCGTCTCGGCAGGACGCCGAAGCGACTGGCGAACCCCGCGCGCCGGACCAGCCCTCGCAGGCACAGGACGACGCCGACCCGCGAGCGCAGCCAGCCGACGCCGCGGCGTCAGACGGCACGCCCGCCGAAACGGTGGCTGCGGACGACGGCGAGTCCGCTGCCGACGACGCCGCAGCGCAGCCGTCCGAACGAACGTCGAGAAACGAGTTTTCGTGGGACGAGGACTCGGCCGACGGCGATTCGTCGGCAGCGGACTCGTCGGACGACGATGGCGACGAGGGCGTCCCAGACGACGACGGAAGCGCCCTGAACGACGACGAAGACGCGCCGACCGACGACGAAGACGCCGATTTCGGGACTGCTGACGACGGTGCCCGTGCGATGGGCGCCCCGGTGGATGCCGAGACGGCCGACGTGACCGACGAGCAGAACGGGGAACGCGAGGCGACGGCCGGCGTTGCTGACGACCCGAGTGACGGCGTCGAGACCGACGCGCTCGACGACGAGGTCGACGCAGTCGACCACGAGCACGAGAACGCCGCTGGCGAGGACGACGGGGCTGTCGCTGACGAGGACGATGAGGACGAGATCGAAGCCGCGTTCAAGGCGACGATGGACAACGTCCGCGAGCAGCGCGAGAACGAGGACAGCGACGACGGCGACGAGGCTGTCGACGGCGACGCGGACGACGACGATGGCGGGATGTTCGGGATCGGAAACTGAGCGGAACGCGCTCGCCGGAACCGACGATCGCCCGAACGAGAGCGGTGATCATCGGATGGTGGTGAGAACAGCCTCGACGAGTCAGACGACGTCGCCGCGGACGGTTGCGCCCTCCTGGTCTGCGCGCCACTCGTGGAGCGCCTTCGCGGCGTCTTCGGCTTCGCCTTCGTCGAGGCCGAGCATCTCCAGCGACTCCGAGAGCGTCGGGAACGGTAGCTCGCTCTCGCGGAGCTTCCGCATCGCCTCGTCGCTGCGGGTCCCCTCGGCCCAGAGGCAGGCCGCCCGGGGATCGAGCAGTTGTTCCCAGGAGCTTCGAGCCTTCGCGCCTTCGAGCCGGCGAGTGACGTTGTCCTCGAAGCTGGCGTTGCAGACCTCCAGGTGGATCGGTTCGTCGTCCTCCAGCAGGTGCGCCGCGAGGCACTTCTCGGGCGCGGCGTGGCCGTTCGCGTTCGCGCGGAGATACTCCGGATGCTCGTCGGCCCAGTCTGCCCGCACGCTCTTGCCGACGCCCTCGATCCCGTGGGAGTCGACGAACTCCTGTTCGCGATCCGCTTCGCCGCCGAACAGCACGTCCTTGGTGAGATACACGTCCAGTCGGTCGATCGGATCTAACCCGAGCGCCACGTCGCCGTACACCCACACCTCCCTGACGGGGACCGGCATCCGCTCGGTCTCGACGGCGTCGACGATCTCGGTGGCGCGGTCGAGGGCCTCGCTCCTGTCCATGCGCGTGGTGTACCCGACGGGCGGCAAAAACGAGTTCGGTCCCGACGTCAGTCGTCGTCCTCGCGGGCGCCCATGGCCTGCGTGACGTGGGTCATCGTCACCAGCCCGAGCCCGCCGACGAGGTTCCCGGCGGTGACGACGACCGTCGTCCTGGCCAGCTCGGCGAGGCCGATCGGTGCGCCGAACGCGATGCCGAACATGACGTGCAGTATACTGACGATGACGTGGCTGAACGGTCCGAGCGTCAGCAAAAAGCCGACGAAGTACGCAATCAGGATGCGGCTCCCGGTGCTGTCGACCGCCGCGAGCATAAAGGATAGCAGCGTGACGAGCGCGCCGCCGGTGAACGCCTTCACGAACTCGGCGGCCGCGGATCGGTGGACGATATCCTCGGCGACGACTGTCAGCGCCTCCGGCGCTCCGTGGGGCAGCGCGCCCTCGACCGACAGCAGCCACACGAACGGGACGCCGCCGGCGAGGTTGAGCACGAAGGTGACGCTCCAGAGGCGAACGAGGGCTCCGACCATCCACGAATCGTCGTTCTCGACCGCCGCCGCGGCCGGATCGAAGAAGTTCTCGCTGAACAGTTCCGCACGGCCGACGATCAGGAACGTGAAGCCGATGCCGAACGCGAGCGCGCCGGCGATCGTCGCGAGGGCACCGAACTGCGGCTTGACGATCGCCTCGACGATGCCGAGCGCGGCGAAGCCAAAGACGATCGTGAACCCCGCGATGAAGCTGGTCGATACCAGCTCCAGCATCGACTGATCGAGGCGCCGCTTCCCTTCCTCGGCCGATCTTTCGAAGATCTCGGACGGGGTCGGTGCGCTCGACACACGAGAACCGTCAACGGAGGGCAAAAAAGTGACCGGGGCTAAACACGTTACGCGGCGACCGAGCGCACCGCGCCGACCAGCGACAGTACTTTCCTCGCGCGCGCCCAAACTCGGGCACGACAATGTCACAGGAGACTGCAGATGACCTGCCCGAGGACGACGAGGAGTGGCGCGAGCGGCTCGACGACGAGGAGTACCGCATCCTGCGCGAAGCCGGCACGGAGCCGAAGTTCAGCGGCGACCTGCTGGAGGTCAAAGACGACGGCAGCTTCGAGTGTGCCGGCTGCGGACAGGTGCTGTTCGACTCGGACACCAAGTTCAATTCGAACAGCGGCTGGCCGAGCTTCTACGACGTCGCCGACGAAGATAGCGTCGAGACGCGTCACGACGACAGCCACGGGATGGATCGTACGGAAGTGATCTGCTCGCGCTGCGGCGGCCACCTCGGCCACGTGTTCTCGGACGGCCCGGAGCCGACGGGGAAGCGCTACTGCATCAACTCCGCGGCGCTGGAGTTCGATTCCGAAGAGAGCGATAGCTAACGGCACACGGTCGCCGGTCGCGTCCGGCGGACGCCGTACCGGGGCTGGCAACGCGGTGAGCGCGGGGCGTCAGTCCTCGTCGTCGTCGCGTTCGTCGAGGAACACGTGGGCGTCCTCGAGGATCTCACGGGGGCCGTCCTGAGTGATCGTGTTGATCGCCTGTTCGTAGTCTCGCCACTGCAGATCCCGGTGTTCGTGGGACAGCTCCGCGCTGGCCTCGAACGACCGGGCCACGAACAGGTGGACCGTCTTGTGGATCGTCTCGCCGTTCGCCTCGAACACGTAGTCGTAGTCCTTGCGGAAGCCGTCGAGGAGCCGGAAATCGGAGATTCCCGCTTCCTCTTTGACCTCTCGGATGGCCGTCTGCTGGAGTTCCTCTTCGCCCTCGACGCCGCCCTTGGGGAACTCCCAGTCCCCGGGGCGACTCTTGAGGAGGAGGTACTCCCGGCGGCCGCGCGTGTCCCGGTAGAGGATCGCGCCCGCGCTCGTCGCTTCAACCGTCATTGCCCGTACGTAATCGGCCATCCGTTAAGTGAATATCGGACGGCGGACCGGTCGACCGATCGTGTGTCGCGGTCCGCGCCACCGCGGCGCACGGGCGGTCGACGCCGGTGGCACCGGAGCCCCGTGACAGGACGGCACAAAATACAGCTCCCCGACAGGACGGGTCCCGGTCCGGCCGATCGGCGTCCAGCCGAAGATGCGGCCCGCCCGGTCACGATCCCGAACGATCCGCGTGCCGTCCGGAGGTTCGGACGCCGTGCGAACCGCTCTCAGGCGTCTCGCGGGCGATAGGCGGATTTTTAGTCCCGGAGCATCGAAGAGTAGTCCACCATGACCTTCGTCACGAAGCTCCGACTCCAGAGCGGGGACCGCGCCGTACTCGACAGCGAAGTCGAGGACATCAAGGACACGGCCGAGCGAAAGGGCGCCGAACTCAAAGGCCCGCACTCCAAGACCACACAGCGCATGCAGGTGCCGCTGTCGAAGGACACGACCGGCGGCGGCCGCCTCGGCTCGTGGGACTACACCGTCTACAGCCGCGAAGTCGAGATCGTCGGTCACGACGACCTCGCGCGCCGGCTCGCGGCCCGCGAGTTCCCCGAACCGATCCACGTCGAGGTCGAAGTCGAGCAGATCACCCCCGTCGGCTCCGGCGCGTAAGCCGTCGTCACCCCTTCTTTCTACTCCTCTCGCTCGCTTCTCTCCCCGTCTCGCCCCACTCTGCTCTCCCGCTTCCTCGTCTCGCCACACTCCTCTCCCGCTTCCCCGTCTCTC
The DNA here is from genome assembly GCF_024494695.1 of Natronoarchaeum rubrum. Next base: position 187,213 of record NZ_JANHDP010000007.1, read on the forward strand.
CCATTCCTCCCTCGGGGGTGCTGTTAAGTACGCGCCGCGCCACGGCGTCGATATGAGCCAGAGCGCCGAGAGCGACCCGCTAGTGGCACTGCGACGCGACCTCCACCGCCGCCCGGAGCCCGCGTGGTGCGAGTTCTACACGACGGCCCGCATCGTCGAGGAGATCGAACGGATCGGCGTCGACGAACTCCACGTCGGCCCCGACGCCATCGCGCCCGAGCACCGCAGCGCAGTGCCCGACGACGCCGAACTCGACCGCTGGTACGCGCAGGCCGAGGACGCGCTGGCCGAGCGCGAAGGCAGCGACCCCGCCATCCTCGAACGGCTGCGCGGCGGGACGACCGGCGCCGTCGCCGTCCTGGAGCGCGGCGAGGGGCCGACGATCGGCCTCCGGGTCGATATCGACGCTCTGCCTCGCGAGGAAGCCGACGACGAGGACCACCATCCGGCTGCTGAGGGGTTCCGATCGATCCACGACGCGATGCACGCCTGCGGCCACGACGCCCACGCCACGATCGGCCTCGGCGTCCTCGAACGGATCGCCGACAGCGACTTTTCGGGCACGTTCAAGCTGTTCGTCCAGCCCGCCGAGGAGGTGATCGGCGGCGGCAGAGCGATGGCGAAGAGCGGCCACCTCGACGACGTCGACTACCTGCTGGCGATGCACATCGGCCTCGATCATCCGACCGGCGAGATCGTCGCCGGGATCGACGACTTCCTCGCCGTCTCGCACCTGACCGCCGAGTTCCGCGGCGAGTCGGCACACGCCGGAGCGGCCCCCAACGAAGGCCGGAACGCCAACCAGGCGCTCGCGACGGCCATCCAGAATCTCTACGCCATCCCGCGCCACGCCGACGGCGGGACCAGAGTGAACGCCGGCCGGATCGAGGGCGGCAGCGCTTCGAATATCATCGCGGAGCACGCGACCATCGAGGGCGAGGTGCGCGGCGAGACCTCCGAGTTGCGGGACTACATGCTGGAGAAAGCGGAGGGGGTGGTCGAGAACGCCGCCGCGATGCACGACTGCGAATCGACCGTCGACGTCGGACCGAGCGCGCCCAGCGCCGAGAGCGATCAGGCGCTCGTCGACGCCGTCGCCGCGGTCGCCCCGGGCGTCGCCGGCGTCGAGCACGTCGTCGAACGGGCGCCGCTGGGCGGCAGCGAGGACGCCACGTTCCTGATGCGCGAAGTGCAGGACAACGGCGGGCTGGCGGCGTACGTCGGCGTCGGCACGGACCATCCGGGCGGCCACCACACCGCGACGTTCGACGTCGACGAGGCGAGTCTGAGAATCGGCGTCGACGTGCTGGCCGACGCCGTCGATCGGATCGCGGAGTCCGATCCGCAGCGGTAGTCGGGACTGTGGCATCGTCAGTCAGCACGGATACTCCGTCCGGCGGGCACCCCGAGTTCGATCCTCTACTCGAGGCTATCTGTCACATCGGGTCGAACTACGCTTTTTGCCGCTCATTGAGTAGCACATCGACGTGTACCACGACATCCTGATCCCTACGGACGGGTCCGATGCGAGCCTGACAGCGCTGGACCACGGAACGGAGATCGCATCGAGTGTGGGGGCTACGGTGCATATCCTCCACGTCGTCGACGTCGGGACGGAGATGTCCGCGGCCGGTGCCGGTGAGATCGCGGACGACCTCACCGAAACGCTCGACGAGGAAGCGAAAGCGGCGCTCGATCAGGCCGAAACGATGGCCGACGAAGCCGGTGTCACGACCGAACAGGCCGTCCTCGAAGGGTTTCCGGAAGACGCAATCCACCAGTACAGCGCCGACAACGAGATCGACCTTATCGTGGTGGGGGAAAGCGAGGATTCGACCCTCACCGAACAACTGTTCGGTAGCACGACCGAGGACGTTCTCGAATCGACGACGACCTCGGTTCTGGTCGCTCGGGCGTGAGATAGGTCAAACCGCAACGATTCACTGCCGATCGTCGGTCACGACGACGTATCCTCGCATCCCGGCGCCTTCGTGAGGCTCACACACGTACTCGTAGGTTCCGGGCGTCTCGAAGGTGAACTCGTAGCCGTGGCCCTCGTCGCGGGCGTCGGCGTCGCCGGACCAGTCGGCACCGGCGGGCTGGTCGATCGGCGTGACGCTGTGGCCGTCGGAGTCCCAGAGCCACCTGACGAGCGTTCCGGGTGTGATCCGCACCGCGTCGGGCTCGAAGATCCGATCGCCGTCCGGGCCGACCACGATCGTGCCCCGTTCCTCGCCAGTCCAGTCGACGGGCTCGGGCATCGTCGGCGTCTCGTCGGCCCCGGTCGAGTTGCCGTCGTCGGCGTCAGTTGCGTTTCCGTCGCCGATCGCGTTTTCGGCGTCGTCCGCGGACTCGTTCGCAGGGGCGGTCCCGTTTTCCGCGGGTCCGTCGGCGTCGTCCGCGCCGCCCGAACAGCCGGCGAGCGCCAGCGTGCCGGCCGATCCCGCCGCGGCCAGCAGTCGGCGACGAGTGGGGCTGCGATGCATCTGCACGCCGGTTGGCGCGCCCGTCACAAAAAGTATCGCGTCCGTAGGGGACGCCGCGGTCGCCGGACGCCGCCGCTCAGTACTTCGGCTCGGCGCCGGTCGTCTCGTAGACGCGGTCCATCAGGTCGTCGCGGCGGGACTGCCAGGCCGGGAACCCCTCGGGGCTGGAGGGGTAGGACTCGTAGTGATCGAGGATGGCGTCGGCGCGCTGTTTCGTCTGGTAGAGGTTGTAGATGTCGCCCCAGTAGCCGAAGCTCTTGATCGCCGTCTTGAGCTTCAGCGAGAGGGGGACCGACGTCGAGCCGGCGTACAGCGACTCGGCGATCTTTTCACCTGGGAGCGCCGCAAGCAGCCCCATCATCTCGTCGGTGTCGACCGCCGTCGAGAGGATGTTGTACACGTCCAGCGCGGCGTATCTGGCGCCGAAGTGGTCCATCACGCGCTCGTTGTACTCCCAGAGCGCTTCTTCGGTGGGGCCGCCGTTGGCGAGCGCGTCGATCGCAGTTTCGGCGGCGTACTGGCCCGCGTATGCTGCACCGGCGATGCCGCCGCCCGTGGTGGGGTTGACGTGCCCCGCTGCGTCGCCGACGGCGACGAAGCCGGGCGCCACCGCGGAATCGTAGGGGCGCCGGGTGGGCAGCGCGGCGCCGAGCTTGTCCTCGACCTCGGCGCCCTCGAACTCCTCGCGCTCGCGCAGGTCGCCCTTCAGATCGTCGACGAGCTGCATCGGCTCCTCGGTCATCTGGAAGCCGAGTCCGGCGTTGATTTCGGTGTCGGTCCGCGGGAAGTACCAGAGGTAGCCCGCGGCGCGCTCGGTGGGCTTGAACACCAGCGCGTCGTCCCACTCGACGGGCTCGTCGACGTGGACGATCTCGCGGTACGCCGAGCAGAACTGCGAGTAGTCGACGTTCGTGTCGAACGTCGCGCCTTCCAGATCGGCCTTGTCCTGCAGGATCGACAGCGCCCCGGCGGCGTCGACGACGATCTCGGCCTCGTAGGTGACGGGGTCGCCCTTCCGGATCGCGTCGACGCCGGTGACGCGGCCGTCGTCGTCCTGGTTGACGTCCTGAACGACCGTGTCGTAGTGGAACTCGGCGCCGGCGTCCTCGGCGCCCTCGATGATCAGGCGGCCGTACTCCCAGCGGTCGATGACGGCGAGCTCGCCCGGCACGGGGATCTCCAGAACCGTGTCTTCCTGCGGAATCTCGAAGCGCCCGTGGTCGACGCCGGTGTTAGTGAACGCGGATTCGATCTGCGACTTGGGGATGGCGTCGGGGAACGCCGAGGCGCCCTTGAGCGCGTCGCCGCAGGCGATGTGACCCGCCTCTTCGGCGTCCTTGCGCTCGACGACGACGGCGTCGTGGCCGGCGCGGGCGGCCGTCGCCGCGGCGTAACAGCCGGCGGTCCCGGCGCCGACGACGACGAAGTCGTACTGCGTTGTGGTCATGCAATCTGGTCGGCCCCCCACCGTGAAAACCTTTTTTCTGTCGCCGCGCTGATGCCGGAATCCGAGTTCGCCCGTCGCACCTCTTCGCGGACGCCGACGCGGCCGTCGTGCAGACGTCCCTCAGTGCGGCCGTCGTGCAGACGCCCCTCCAGCGCGGGCGGCGCCGACGCCGCCGCGGCGCGGAAGACATTAGTTCGACAGCGGCGTCCGAACGGACGTGACCGAGTACGGATACAGCGCGACGATCGAACCGCGCTACCGCGACATCGACACCTACGAGCACGTCAACCACGCGGTTCACGTGACCTACATGGAGGAAGCACGGATGCGGTTCTTCCGGGACGTCGTCGGCCAGCTCCGGATCGACACGGTGATCGCCAACCTCGAACTCGACTACGAGCACCCGATCCAGCTGCCCGACAGCGTGGAGGTCGGCGTCGGCGTCGTCGACGTCGGTGAGACGAGCCTCACGCTCGCCTACGACATCCGCGCGAACGGCGAGCCCGCGGCGTCGGGCCGAACGACGCAGGTGATCGTCGACGAGGACGGTCGCCCGACGCCCCTGCCCGAGGAGTGGCGGGACGCGCTGGAAGCGCACCGGATCGACGCCGAGTGATCGCTGCGACGACGCCGCGCAATTCCGTTGATTTCGACAGGACAGATTGGTGATAAAGAGTTTTAGGGAGGTCTTGCGTAGCCACGGAGTATGACCGACTACACCGTCGAGTTCGTCGGCACCGGCGAGGAGATCACGGTGTCCGACAAGGAGACCATCCTGAGCCGCTGCATCGAGGCGGGGATCGCCCAGGAGTACTCCTGCCGCGTCGGGATGTGTCTCGCCTGCTCCGCGAAGATCGAGGAGGGTGAGGTCACCCAGCCCGCCGCGCGCGGCCTCACCGAGGAGGAAGCCGAAAACTACGCGCTGACCTGCATGGCTCGCCCGCAGTCGGACCTCAAGCTCGACCGCGGGAAGTACCCGCCGAGTATCGAGGGCGACGTCGAAGCCGCGGGCGATCACGACGCGACCGCTGCGGCGGACGACTGACGCCGCCGCGACCGCTGCGGCCGCCGCTCTCCGGTCTCACCGTCTCTCATTTTCGACAGGTAGCGCCGTCAGTCGGCGTCCGCCACGGCGCAGTTGTTCGGGCCGAGTTCGACCTCGAACGCCTCGTCGTCGGCCAGTTCGTCGCGCCCGAGATTCGTCGCGACGATCCGCTCGTGGTTGGCCGGCCGCGGCGGCAGGTTTTCGACCGTGAACTCGACGAACGCCTCGCGGTCCAGCGACAGCGCGTCGAGCCGATCCGCCAGATCGCCGAGCCGCGCCGCGAACGTGCCGTCCTCGCCCGCCTCGTCGGCGTCGCCGTAGTGGCCCGGCGCGACCAGAGTGGTTTCGGGGAGTCCGAGCACGCGCTCGTGGAGCGTGTCGTAGAGATCGGCGGCGAGGCCGCGCGCACCGTCTGCGCCCTTGCCTCGCGGCGCTGCCGCTCGGCCTTCCGCGGCGCGCGGCGCCGCGCTTTCCAGGTCGGGTCGCCCGACGCCGCCGAGGAACAGCGCGTCGCCCGAAAACAGCACCGCATCGAGCTGCAGGACACACAGCTCGCTGGTGTGGCCCGGCGCGTGGATCGCTTCGAGAGCGGCGTCGCCGACCGCGATTCGTTCGCCGTCGTCGTACAGGGTCGCGTCGAACGCCAGCCCCCGCTCCTTCGCGCCGGCCGGAAGCCACACTTCGGCGTCCGCGGCGTCGGCCAGCGCCCGGGCACCGCTGACGTGGTCGGCGTGGACGTGCGTGTCGACGGCCGCGACGAGGTCGGCGCCGAGGTCGCGGGCGTCCTCGACGTACCGGTCGGCAAACGCCCGCAGCGGATCGATCACCGCGGCCTCGCCGCCGCTCACGACCATGTAGCTCAGGCAGCCGCTGGCGGGGCGCCGGTACTGGTACACGTCGGCGTCTCCGGCGTCCGCCCCGAACGCTTCCCGGACGTACACGCGCGCCCAGCCGTTCATTCCCTCGGCGAGGTTGACGGCGTCGACGCCGGCATCGCGTAGCTGTTCCGCGATCTCGTCGCTGGCGGCGCCGCGCGCGCAGACGGCGACGATCGGCTCCCCGAGGTCCTCGACCAGCTCGGCCGTAGTGCCGTTGATCTCGGCCTGGACGAACCGCATCTCCGGGATCTGGGCGGCGTCGACGCCGGGACCGTCGATCCGCCAGGTCTCGAACTCGTCGCGGTCCCGCAGGTCCAGCACGCTCACCGATTCGCCGCCCCGGATGCGCTCGTGGAGCTGCTCGGGCGAGATCGCGTCGTCTGCGCTCATATCCGAGTCTACGGCCGCGACCGGTAAGTCATTCCCGCCCAGCGGCGTCCTCGTCAGCGCAGTCGGCGGCGCCGACCGCCGGGCGGTGTCCGGTGGTCGCTGCGCGCGCAGCAAGCTTGAACTCCGGGGCGCCCGACAGTTGGAGCATGAACGCAGCCGAGTTCCGCGAGTCCGTCGAGTCCGAGAAGGCCAGCCAGCTTGACCGGCTCGGGTCGTCGAAGCTCTTGATCGCGCTGACCGACGGCGACCTCGACGAGCGGCCGGTGCTCGAATCGGCCGCCGACAGCGAGCGCTCGGCCCTGACGACGTTCTCGGAGTGGGCCGACGACGAGTCGCACGACGCCGCTCGCGAGGCGTTCGCCGACGCCGCCGACCAGGAGCGACGCCACCTCGACCTCGTCGCCGACGAGATCGAGGGCGAGTACGATCCGGGCGACGGCGGCCCGATGCACGCCTATCTCCGCGGGCGCGAGGAGACGATCGAGCGCGTCGCGGCGGGGATGGTCGGGCGCTCGATGGTGAGCGTCCGCGCGCACACGCAGGTGATCAGCTTCTTCGTCAACGAGGCTGACGAGGCCCGTGCCGACCTGTTTCGCGACCTCAAGACCGACACGCGGGGGACGCTCGACGCCGGACTTGAACTCCTCGACGAACTGTGCGACGGCGACGAGGACTGGGAGCGCGCCGAGATGGTCGCCGGCTACGTGATCCAGGTGGCCTACGACGACTACGTCGACGCGCTCTCGGAGCTCGGCGTCGAGCCGAAGTCGCTGTGCTGAGCGCGGCGACGCCGCCGACGCTCTCGGGGCCGGGCTTTTGGTCTATCGCTCCCGACGTTCGAATTGGGTGTGATCATGTCTGACACGCCGGCTCACGGCGACGCCGATCCGACCGGAGAGCTGACGCTGACCAGTCCGGCGTTCGAGAACGGCGAGTCGATTCCGGAACGGTACAGCCGGGACGGACGGGACGTCAACCCGCCGCTGTCGATTGCGGGGGTTCCCGAGGCCACCGTCTCGCTCGCGCTGGTCGTCGACGACCCGGACGCCAGGGCGCCCGCCGGGAAAGTGTGGACCCACTGGCTCGTCTGGAATCTCGATCCCGGCCGCGAGTCGATCCCCGAGGACTGGGACGCGGACGCCGCCGAAGGGATCAACGACTTCGGCGAGGTCGGTTACGGCGGCCCGTCGCCGCCCGACGGCGAGCACACCTACCGGTTCAAGCTGTACGCGCTCGACGAGGAGCTCGGCCTGACCCCCGGCGCCACGAAGGGCGAACTCGGCGCCGCGATGGAGGGGTCGGTGCTCGCCCGGACGCAGCTCGCGGGAACGTTCGCTCCCTGATCGGGGCTAAACGATTGGGGACACGTCCCAAGTGCGCGGCCCGACGAGTGCCAACCGGGGGAGACACGATGGCAGAAGACAATCAGGACAGAGCACGGGAGTACGAGGCGGAACGGGAGAAAGAGGCCGAACAGGAACTCGAACGGGTCGACGAGGACGAGAGCGACTCGGAGGGCGCGGCGCCAGAGGACCAACAGGAGATGCCGAACGAACAACAGCGCGACGAGTGGGAAAAAGGCGACGAGGAGCCGCCGGACGAGGTACGGGAGGCGATGGACGAGGCGGCCGAGGAGTGACGTCGCGGCCGGATCGGCGTCAGCGCGGGGTCGGAGAGCACGCGTTTTCGGTCGGCCGCGAGGGGGAGCAGCCGGACGGTCGAGAGCAGACTGCGAGAGACGCCGCTCCGGCCGACCGCGACGGCCGGAGCCGCATCGAGAGAACGTCAGATGGCCGCAGGGACCGGGGAGAGAGGGGTCCGCAGGCGAGCGGTCGACGCGACCGAACCCGTGCCAGCGCCGCCGGGGAGGTGCCGGCGGCCAGGCGCGTCGGTACCCTGAACATGCCCACGGGATCGACGCTGCACGCGTCGACCGGTCGTAGCCGAGCGACGCTGACGTAGTAAACGTATCTGCGGAATTTCGAGCTTTGGTTGCGCGATTATTTCGCGTGTCGGCGAGTTTCGCACGGCAACAGTCAGCAATATTTACTTGTTGGATGTCGAACTGCTTGGCGTGTCCTCTCGAAGTCTCCTGACGCCGCTGCGTCGGGATGCCCTCCTCGTGCTGCTCGCGATCGGCCTGCTCGCCACGCCGCTCTGGGCCCCGCTGGACGATTTCGGCGACGAGACGCACACGTACGACCGGCGCGGCGTCGTCATCGACGACCGGTACGGCATCACCTACGCCGGCGACGCGGCGCGAGAGCCGGTCGGTCCGGTCAGCAACGAGATTGCTTGTAGTAGCGCGCTGTATCGACAACCCCGAGCGTGCGCCTTCGAGGAGTTGCTCGTCGGGAACGAAACCGTCCCGACGGAGCGGTACACGACCGGTGCCACGCCCCAGATCACGCCCGGACAGTACCGCTACGTCCAGATAAACGGCTCCGTCTATGCAACAACGTACGTCGTCAACGAGTCCGCCACCGCACACGGCGGGTTACACAGAGTCGAACTCGCGCTCGACCCGGCGTCGGCACCCGACGTTCTCGAGCGAGTCTCGCTCGACGCCACGGGCGAGCACTCCGGCGTCTCGGAGACCGTCGCCGAAGTCGCGCGCGAGGGATCGGTGACCGTCCACGACGAACTCGAGGTTCCACAGACGCCGATCCAACTCGACAACGGTCGATACTACCGCGTCTACCAGAACGGCCAGCGTCCGCCCCAGGCGAGCAAACAGCTCTTCGCGATCCTGTTCGAGGCGTTCGGCGTGGTCGCCGGACTGTTCGTCGTCTCTCGCCTCGCCCGCAGCTTCGAGGTGTCCTACGTCGGTGCCGAGCGCTAACTGCGCGTGTCGCGGTTGACCGTCAGCGCGTCGTAGGCCGTGTAGATGCCCGCCGGAACTACGATCGCCCATCCGGCGTACGACAGCGGGGCTGGCTGGAGAAGTGCGAGATACATTCCGGCCAGCAGCGCGACGCTCGCGACCAGTCGCGCGACGATCCGTCCGAGCGTCAGGTCGTGGAAGAAGTACTCCACGAACGGGTCGACGAAAACGCTCGTCAGGAGGTCGTAGAGGAGCGACATACCGCTACGTGTTCGCTATCCGATAAAAAATTTCTGGCGCGAGCGACCCGAACCGCTACGCTGCCAGTCCGAAGGGTTTCAGGCTTCGTCGAAGAGGGTTTCGCCCTCGACCATGTGCTCCTCGACGGCGTCCATGTCGAGCGTCAGGCCGAGACCGGGCTCCTCGGGGATCTCGATGTAACCGTTCTCGATGACGTCCTCCTCGACGAGGTCCTCCCACCAGCCGAGTTCGTAGGAGTGGTACTCGACGGCGAGCGAGTTCGGAATCGACGCGCCGACGTGGGCGCTTGCCATCGTCGCGATCGGCGAGGAGACGTTGTGCATCGCGACGGGGATGTAGTACTGGTTCGCGACGTCGGCGATCTTGCGCGTCTCGCGCATGCCGCCGACCTTGGGCATGTCGGGCGCGATCATGTCGACGGCCTGATTCTCGATCAGGCGTCGCTCCTCGGTGACGCGGTAGCGGTTCTCGCCGACGGTGATCGGCGTCGTCGTGGACTTGGTGACTTCCTCCTGCACGTCGAGGTTCTCCGGCGGGACGGGGTCTTCGAGCCACCAGACGTCGTAGTCCTCGATGGCGTCCGCGAGGCGCTTTGCCGAGCCGCCCGAGAACGTCCAGTGGCAGTCGAAGGCCACGTCGGCCTCGTCTTTGACTTCCTCGGTGACTTTCTCGACGATCTCGGCCTTGTGGCGGATCTCGCCGGGGCGCAGGTGGCGGTTCGCGCGGTCTTTCTCCAGCCCGGAAGGGACGTCGAGGTCGAACTTCAGGGCGTCGTAGCCCAGTTCGTCGACGACGCGGCGCGCTTCCTCGGCGCAGGCCTCGGGGTCGGCCTCCTCCTCGGTGTGACAATCACAGTAGACGCGCATCTCGTCGCGGTACTTGCCGCCCAGCAGCTGGTAGGCGGGGACTTCCAGAATCTTGCCGGCGAGGTCGTGGAGCGCGACCTCGATGCCGGCGATGGCGGTGATCGTGACGCCCTCGACGCTCCCCTCGCCGGACATCTTCTGAACGAGGTGCTCGTAGAGCCGGTCGATGTCCAGCGGATTCTCTCCGATGACGAACGGCTTCATGCGCTCGATCAGTTCGGGGACGCCGGCGCCCCAGTAGGCTTCGCCGGTACCGACGATGCCCGCGTCAGTGTAGATTCGGACGAGCGTCCACGGGAAGTTCCCGTCGACCATCGTCGTCTGGACGTCCGTGATCTCGACGTCGCGGCCGCCGCCGCGCTCGTTGGTGACGCCCATCGTTTCCGAGGAGAGTTCCCGCATCGTGTACTCCGCGTTCGGATCGTGAAGATCCTCGTAGTTCACACCCATGGGCCCCCTTCTTTCAGCACGTAGTAAAAGTTTGAGATATCGATTCGCGACGGCGACGACGCCGCTGTGTGTGCCATCGCGTGGCGTGGTACCGACCGTTCCGAACGCGCTTTAGGTGCGGATCGCCTGGACACGGTTATGGACTACGAATCAAATCTACAGAGAGCGATCGACGATATGCCGGAGATCGAGGGCAGCGACGAGCGTCTTTCGCTCCCGGACGCCGCCGCCCAGAAGGACGGCGCGTTCACACGATTCACGAACCTCTCCGAGATCGCCGACCAACTCTCGCGAGAGCCCGAGCACATCCACCGATTCGTCCAGCGAGAACTCGGGACCAGCGGCACGTTCGAGGAGGGTCGCGGCCGGTACAACGGCGACTTCACGAACGGCGAGCTGGACGCCGCGATCTCGAAGTACGTCGACGAGTACGTCCTCTGTACGGAGTGTGGACTGCCGGACACGCGGATCGTCACCGAGAACCGGACGCAGATGCTGCGCTGTGACGCCTGCGGCGCGTTCCGACCCGTCCAGAAGCGCAGTCAGGCCACCCAGCAACAGAGCGCCGAGGCCGTCGAAGAGGGCAAGACCTACGAGGTCAAGATCACCGGCACCGGCCGCAAGGGCGACGGCGTCGCCGAGAAGGGCAAGTACACGATCTTCGTCCCCGGCGCCAACGAGGGCGACGTGGTCCAGATCTACATCGAGAACATCAGCGGCACGCTGGCGTTCGCCCGCATCGCGAACTGAGCGCGGCGTCCCGGTTTCGACCGCTTTTTCGTTTCGACGCCGATCTCACTCCAGCGATGCGACCGCCGTCAGGCGGTCGCCCCGCTCGACGTGGTGGTTGTCGTCGCCGTACGCGAGCAGTCCGGCGTCGACCAGCCGCGGGACATCGGCGTGGTGCAGCGCCAGCTGTACGCTGTTGATGCTGGGGCGATCGGGAGACTCGCACTCGGCGACGTGCTCCGCGAGTTCCTCCAGCGACGCGCGTCCGTGCTCGTCGACGTACGCCGCGACGTGTCGCCGCCGCGGCGACGACAGCGCGTCGAACAGCTCGTCGAGTCCTCCTTCGGTCCGTTCGGCGTCCTGCAGACGAGCCAGCAAGTCGCGGTGATCGTCGTCGGACGGGGACTCGTCGGCCGATTCGGGGATGCCGCCGGTAGATCGTGTGTCGGTCATCTGGTGTTCGTAGAGTGACCCGGGTCGGCCATCACATCTGTTCCAAATTCTTTAGGCGGCTGTCGCTCGGATCGCGGCACGCTGCCGTCGGAGCGACGCGGCTGGAGCCGACAGCTGCCGCTGTCGCGGCCGTAGCGTCGGAAAATCGCGGCGAGCGGGGAGGACGCTCGCCGCGGGGATGGGGAAACTGGCGAACCACGGAGCGTGGCCGTCGGCGGTCGCAGCCGCGTCGCACGACCACACGCTTGGATGCGTACGGGTCCTCCTAAAACTTCCGGCATTCGGCGTCGTTTGCAGCGAGTCCGTCGATCGAACGAACGAGCGCCGAGGCGTCGACGTGCTCGTCGATCAGCGCGGCGGCGCTCGCGTACGGGTCCGCGGTCGTCCTCGGGCTCCCGTCGTCGTCGGGCGCTGACGGCCGGTCCCGTCCAGCGACGGCGAACGCGGCGTCGACGAACGCCTCGCGGGCGATGCGGTTCTCGAACAGCCCGTGGAGGTAGGTCCCGAGCACGTCGCCGACCGCCGCACCGCGGCCCTCGAACGGCCGGTCGACGGCGTCGAGCGGCGTCGTCTCTCCGGCGTGGATTTCGTATCCCGACACCGTCCCGGTCGCACCGGACAGCGGGCCGACCCCGCGCAGCTCCCGATCGACCGACTCGACGCGCTTCTCGGGCGAGAACTCGGTTTCGACGGGGAGCAGCCCGACGCCCTCGACGACCGATCGATCCCCGGTCCCCTCGATATCGGCGCCGACGATCCGCTCGCCGAGCAGCTGGTAGCCGCCGCAGAGCCCCACGATCGGGCCATCGAACGCCCGGAGTTCGGCGTCCAGTCCCGCCTCGCGGAGCGCGAGCAGGTCGTCGACCGTGTTCTTGGTCCCCGGGACGACCGCCGCGTCGGCGTCCCCGAGGTCGGCGTCGAGCGGCCGGTAGGACACCCGGACGCCCGGAACGCGTTCGAGCGGCGCGAGGTCCGTGACGTTCGAGACGCGCGGGAGTCGCGGGACGGCGACCGTCACCGCGTCGGCGTCGTCGACGCCGTCCCCGGCGCCCCGATCCGCTCGCCCGTCTTCGTCGGGTAGCGAGACGCTGTCCTCCTCGGGCAGGCCGGGATCGTCGTAAGGTAGGACGCCGAACACCGGCACGCCGGTCCGCTCCGCGAACGCCTCGACGCCCGGCTCGACGAGCGAGCGATCGCCGCGGAACTTGGTGATCACGGCGCCGACGACGCGCTCGCGCAGGTCCTCGGGCAACAGTTCGAGGGTGCCGACGAGGCTTGCGAACGCGCCGCCGCGGTCGATATCGGTTACGAGCAGGATCGCGGCGTCGGCGAACCGGGCCGTCTCGACGTTCGCCAGATCCCGGTCGTGGAGATTTATCTCGCCCATCCCGCCGGCGCCCTCGGCGATCACGATGTCGGCGTCCGCGGCCAGCCGGCGGTGGGCGTCCCTGGCAGCGCGGCGGGCGTCCGCCCAGTGCTCGTCGTAGTAGCGCCCGGCGGCGAAGTGGCCGACCGCCTCGCCGTCGACGACGAGCTGGCTCTCGCCCTCGCCGCGGGGTTTCAGAAGAACGGGGTTGCAGTCGGTCGAGGCCGGTCGTCGGGCCGCGCGGGACTGGACGTACTGGGAGACGCCGATCTCGCCGAAGGCGTCCGCCCGCCCGTCTTCGTCAGACGCCCCTTCGGCCTTCGGCACCGCGCGAGCGTTGTTGCTCATGTTCTGGCCCTTGAACGGTGCCACGTCGAGACCCCGATCCGCGAAGTACCGGCAGAGGCCGGCCGCGACGGTGCTCTTGCCGACGTGGCTCGCGGTGCCGCCGACCAGCAGCGTGGACGTATCGGGAGGGGATTCCGGGTCCGACGGCGGCGTCATCTCAGAACTCGATCCCCTTCCGGGCCGGCTGGCCCGCGTCGATCGGGTGCTTGTGCTTGCGCACTTCGGTCACGAGATCCGCAGCGTCGAGCAGATAGGTCGGCTCCTCGTGGCTCCCCGTCAGCACGAGTTCGAGGTCGTCGGGCTTGTCCTCGATCAGCCCGAGCACGTCGTCGGGCTCGACCAGCCCGCGGTCGGCGGCGTACAGCACCTCGTCGAGGATCAGCATGTGGAGCCGATCGTGGTCAGTGTCGTCGTCCTCGTCGAGCCCCTCGCCGTCGATCAGCTCGCAAGCACGCTCCAGCCCGGCCTCGGCTTCGGCTTCGTGATCCTCGTCGTCGCTCGCGGCGCCGAAGCCGTGCCAGCCGTAGTGGCCGGCGTTCTCGTACGTGAAGCCGGGAACGTGCTCGATGGCGTTGTACTCCCCGCGGACGTCCTCGACGGTGTTCGTCCCGCCCTTCATGAACTGGAGCATGTGGACGCGGTAGCCGTGACCGGCCGCCCGCATCCCCATCCCCATCGCGGCGGTCGTCTTGCCCTTGCCGCCGCCCCACCAGGCCTGCACCAGCCCGAACTCCTCAGGGTCGCTCGGTTCGATCGGCTCGGCTGCCAGCGCTCGACCCTGAGGGCCGCGCTCGGCGTCGGCGTCGCCGGCGCTCCCGTTGCTCTGTTCGCCTCGGCTCCCGTCGTCGGTGGTCTGATCGTCACTCATGGGTATCGAAAGATCGGTCGGTCGTCGCACTCGCCTCGCTCGACGCCGCTGCCGCCGGCTCGAACACCTCGGCCGAACGGGTCGTCGCGACGCCGTACTCCGCGTCGGCGACGGTCGCAGGAATCTCGCGGTCGGCGTAGCGCGATCGCAGGCTCGCGAGCACTGCGTCTCGGACGCAGGCCCGCGCCGCGGCGCCGATCGGCGTCCCGCTGCCGGAGAAGCGGGCGACGCTGTTCTCACTGTCCGCGCCGCTGCCGGGTTCCGCAACCGCCGGACAGCCCACGATCACCGCGTCGGTCGTGGTCCCCGGGAACCCCGCCTCGCGCACCAGCGCGGCGGCCTTCGCCTCGGCGACCACCGCGACGAGGTTCGCGAGCGCGCCCTCGGTCAGCGTCCGGTCGGCGTACAACAGAACGTTGACCGTCCCCGGCCCGTGCTCGTCCGGGGAGCGGTCGCTCGCTCGGCTCGACGCCGCGTCGGCGTCCTCGCGCTCGTCCGGAAACAGCGCGGCCGGATTCGAGACGCCGGCGGTGGCGACCGCCAGCACCGACGCGTTCGCGTCGGCGTCCGGATCGGCGTCGAGGCGCGCTGCCCGGGCGTGCTCCATCGCGACGCCGGTCAGCAGCGCCGGGCCGTCGGCGTCCTCGGGAGCGCCAGCGACCGAGGGCTCGCTGGACTCCCGTCCAGCGGCGTCCTGACGAGTCTGCGAGTCAGGGCTCGACGAGTCTCGCTCGTCGGCGTCCCGATGAGGCGAAGCCGAATCGGGGCTCGACGAACTCCGTTCGTCGGCGTCGAACGCCGCGGCGTCCAGCCGCTCGTCGACGTAGGCGTCGAGGTCGGTCCGGTCCCAGCCGGTTGGCACCGAGATATTGTACGCCGCGTCGGCGTCCCGGCGGCCGCCGCGCCAGCCCGTCGAGAGCCACGTCGCGCCGGGCGCTCGAAGCCGGAGGACGCCGTCGCGCACGTCGATCTCCGGCGTCGGCGCGGCGTCCCGATCGGAGATCGACCCGTCCTCAGCCATCTGCGAGCACCTCCAGCAGCCGGTCGTTGGCAGCTTCGTCTTTGACGGCCACTCGAATATGAGAATCCAGCCCGCGGAACGTCCGGGCGTCCCGCAGGGCGATGCCGGCGTCGCGGGCGCGATCGAGCAGGGTATCAACGTCCCGGTCGCCGCAGTCCAGCAGGAGGAACGGCGCGTCGGACGTGTGGACGTCGAACCGGTCGTCGAGCGCCTCCTCCAGTCGGGCGCGCTCGGCGGCGACGCGATCGCGCGTCTCGGCGACGAACGCGTCGTCGCGCAGGCAGTGCGCGCCGACCGCGGCGGCGGGCGTCCCAAGGTTCCAGGCTCGCCGGGCCGTCGCGAGGTCGTCGCGGCGCTCGCCGGTCGCCACCGCGAACCCCGCGCGGAGCCCGGGCAGGCCGAACAGCTTGGTCAGCGAGCGGGCGACGATCGCGCCCTCGTGGCCCGCAAGCGAGGGGCGGTCGGTGAAGCCGAGAAACGCTTCGTCGACCAGCAGCGGCGTCCCGGCGGCCGCGCAGCCGTCCGCGAACTCGTGGAGGGCGCCGGAGTCGTACGCGTCGCCCGTCGGGTTGTTGGGATTGCAGACGATCGCGAGATCGTACTCAGCGGGGTCGGCATCGAGCAGCCGGTCGTGGGCGACGAACTCCGGCTCGGCGCCCTGCAGGCGCACCTCGCGGGCGTACTCGGCGAAGCTCGGCGCCGGAACGAGCGCACGATCGCCCGCTTCCAGCGTGACCTCGATCGCGAGCCTGATCGCCGCCAGCCCGCCGGGCGTCGGGATGACCTGTTCGGGAGCACAGTCGACGTACTCGGCCGCGGCGGCGCGGAAATCGGGATACTCGTCGTCGGGGTACCGGCGCGAGCGCGAAAGCGCCTCGCGGTAGACCGCCTCGACGCCGTCGGGCGTCCGGGTGTTGACGTTCGCGCTGAAGTCGAGCACGTTCGGGTCCGGCTCCCCGCCGTGGTGGACGCGCTCGCCGCGTCGGACGGCGTCAGGCTCCACCGCCGTCACCTCCGAACGACGAATCGCCGATGCCGCCGGACGCCGAATCCTCGGCGTCGTCGGACACCGACGCGGCCGCGTCGACGTCCAGCCGATCGTACACCGCCGCGATCCGGTCGCGCACCGCCGCCATCGACGCGTCGGATCGATCGGCGAGCGCCAGCGCACCGCCCGTTCCGACGCCCTCCTTGGCTTCGCCGGCGACGTACCGGGCCATCGCGACGTGGTCCGACCGGTCGAAGCCGGGGTCGGTGACGGTGAGGTCGAGGTCGAACTCCCGGGCGGCGGCGTCCAGATCGACGTTCGGGTCGTCGTCGACGAACGACGTCGTCGCGAGCGAGAGCGGCACCTCGACCCCGGCGTGGCGCACCAGCGCGGCGGCGGCGACGAGCTGGGTGCCGCCGGCCAGCGTGACCGCCGTGCCCGACGCCGCGGCGCCGATCGCCAGCCCCGCGACGGACGCCAGCACCGGATCGCCGACGCGTCGGATCGCCTCCACTGGATCGCCCGCGAGGTCGCCCGGCTCGACGCCGCTCTCTGCCAGCGCGTCGTCGACGACCCGGCGCTTGAGATCGGTGGGGTTCTCTGCGAGCGACGAGGAAACGCCGACCGACTCGCCCAGCGCCGTCAGGACGCCGAGCGCCGTCGTCGTGCCGCCGGGGATCGTCTCGCCGATCAGCAGCTCGTCGTCGGGGAGCGCGCCCCCGAACTTGCGGGCCGCATCGACGGTCTCGCCGGCGTCCGGCACCGCGACCGGGTCGCGGACGTCCCGTCCCGGTCGGGCGTCGACGCCGACCGTCGGCGCGCCAGTCTCGGCGGCCAGCCCGGCGTCGACGACCGTGAGATCGAAGCCGACTGCCTCGCGGACCGCTCGCGTCAGGACCGCGGGCGTCGGGCAGCCGGTCGGGCTCACGGGGACGTGGTTGCCGGTGATCGGCCGGCCGTAGGCGACGATCTCGGCGTCGATCGCGGGCGTGTGGGCCATCAGCTCCCGCGTCGCGCCGGCCGCGCTGATCCCCTCGATCCCGGCCGTGCGGGTCGATCCCGCCGCGAGGACGAGCCTCACAGCAGCGCCTCCGCGATTTCGGCGTCTCGCTTCCGGTTCACGTTCACAGCCAGCCGCGCGTCGTAGCTCAGAAACATGGTGTCAGTGCAAGTTGTCTCGTCGTCGGTCGCGACGTTGAGCCCGGTCGGGGCGAACTCGGCGGGGCGTGGAGAACTAGCTCCCGCCACGTCAGCGTCCAACTCCGCGGGATCGAACGCCGCGTCGACGCCGACGCCGAGCCGACGCTTGAGTTCCGCGGGGACGCAGACGGTCAGCGCGCCGCCGTCGTGGGCCGCGAGCGCGGCGTCGACGAGGTCGGCGCCCAGCAGCGGGAGGTCGGCCGCGACCGTGAGAACGGGCGCGCCGATCTCGTCGAGCGCACTCCCGAGATCCGCGACGTACCCCTCGCCCGGCGTCTCGATCAGATCGACGCGGCCGTCGAGATGTTCGCGCGTCTCGGGTGCGGCGGGCGACACCGCGGCGTGAACGGCGTCGACCGCGCCGGCGTCGAGCGCGGCCAGCACCCGGTCGATCATCGGCCGTCCGCCGACTTCGAACAGCGGCTTCTCGATGCGGTCCTCGGGCGTCTCCCGATCGACCGACGCCGCGAGGCGGCGCCCCTCGCCGCCGCACATCACGAGAGCGTCCACGGGAGCACCTCCGGGAGGATCGACCACGCGATCAGGCCGCCGTACAGCCCCGCCAGCCGTCCGAGTTCGTTGGTCGCGCCGAACGCGTCGCCGCCGACCCCGCCGAGCGCGCGGTTCGACCAGCGCAGGACGGCGGCAGTCGCGACGAGCGCCCCGGCGAGCGCTCCAGTCGCGGCGGGACTCGGCCACGTCAGCGCGACGGCGGGCGCGGTGAGCAGCGCGGGAACGACGAGCGAGCGAGGACTGTTGATGGCCGTGAACGTCGAGCCCAGTCCGTCGTGGGGCGCGTCGCCCAGACAGGCCAGCGCAGCCATCCCGAGCTTCGCGCCGACCTCGGCGGCGACGACGATTCCGGCGGCGATCGACCAGGACAGCCCTGCGAGCGCGAGCGCCGCCAGCGCGAGGCCGGCGACGACCAGCGCGACCGCGAGGACGGCGCCGACACCGACGGTCGTGTCTTTCAGCACCTCGCGGCGGCGCTCGGGGTCGCCGTGGACGACCGCGGCGTCGCCCAGATCCGCGACGCCGTCGACGTGGTTGATTCCGGTCACGCCGTAGATCGCAACGACGTAGAGGAAGGCCCTCGCCGGGTCGGGCGCGGGGACGGCCAGCGCGAGCGCGGCCACGCCGCCGACGAGGTAACCTACCGGGAGAAACGCCGCCGGCGTCGCGGCGAAGGCGTCCCACGCGTCGGCGTCCCGGCCGGCCGGCAGCCGGGTGAGAAAGCCGATGGCGCCCGAGAGCGCTGGGAACCGGCTCATGCCCAGACGAGCACCTCCCAGAGGATCGCGACGCCGTACGCCGCTAGCCCGGCGGAGCCGACCAGCGAGATCGCGCGCTCGGCGTCGTCGACCGTCGGGAGCGAGGCGACGCCGTTGAGCGTGTAGCTGCCGGGCTTCTCTAACTTGACTTGCAGCGCGCTGGCGACGGTGCCCATCGGCCAGCCGGAGTTCGGCGAGGGCGGCGCGTCGGCCCACCGGCGCGCGGCCAGCATCGGGTCGGGCGAGCGCGCGACGATCGTCAGCAACAGCGCGCTCAGGCGGGCGGGAAGCCACATCACGGCGTCGTCGAGTCGCGCGGAGAGCCAGCCGTGGGGTTTCGAGGGGTAGCCGAGCATCGAGTCGAGCGTGTTGACGGCCTTGACCCACGCCGCCGCGCCCGCGGCGAGGGCGAGCGACTCCGGCGCGAGCAGGGCGAACGCGCCCAGCGGGGCGACCAGCCCGTCCGCGAGGTTCTCCGCTGCGCTCTCGACCGCGGCGCTCCGCAGGTGGCCCGCCGAGAGGTCGGTCGCATCCCGTCCCGCCAGCGCGGGCAGCCGCTCGCGAGCGGCTTCGACGTCGGTATCGCTCGCCGCGACGACGCCCGCGGCCTCGTCGAGCAGCATCCGCAGGCTCGTCGTCGCGAACAGCGCGAGCCCCGCCAGGACGCCGCCGGCGACGGGATGCACGAGCGAGCCGAGCGCGACGACGCCGCCGACTGCCAGTCCGGCCGCGAGCGGACACAGCAGTGCGATCCAGAAGCTCACCGACCGCGGGAGCGTCCAGTCCCGATCCAGCGGCTCGATCAGGCGGCCGAACAGCGCGACCGGATGCAGGCTCGCGGGCGGCTCGCGGACGAGCCAGTCCAGCGCGGCCGCGAGCGCGATCGCGCCGGCGGCGATCAGCGACACGGCGATCCCTCCTCGGGGTCCGACCGCTCAGTCTCGGCGTCACGCCGCCCTGCCTCGGCGTCGAGCCGCTCCGGCACCGCCGACAGCGGAACGTCGTCGAGCGGGATCGCCGTCCCGCCGAGCCGCTCGATCCCGCCGTCGGTTCGCGAATCGTCGCCGACGTGGACGAGCGCCTCGACGCCGACGTCCAGTTCGTCGGCGATCGCCGCGAACGCTCGCCGATCGGGCTTTCGCCACCCGCAGTCGACGCTGGCGACGACGGCGTCGAACACGGCCGGGTCGAGGGCCGAGCGGTCGAGGGCGCGCTCGACCAGCCCCGGGACGCTGCAGTTCGAGAGCACGCCGACCGGGCCGCGCTCGGCCGCCGCGTCGACCGCTGCGACCGCGCCCGAGCGCGTCCGGACCGGGCGGTCGAACGCCGCTACGACCGCCTCGCGGACGACGACATCCTCGGTGGCGTCGACGCCGCGACTCGCCAGTGCGGCGCGGACGTGCTCCGGCAGGGCGATTTCGGCGCCCTCCGGCGCGTCGACGTGCGGTTCCGCGTAGGCGGCCGGCCAGTCGTCGGGCACCGAGCCGCCGCGCTCTGCGAGTTCGCGAGCCACGGCGCGCGCCGGCGACGCCGGTCGTTCGGCGGCGACCAGCGTCCCGAATAGATCGAACGAGACTGCCACTGTCGACGGATTAGTGCAAGTCTACTTGAATACCGCGGTCGGCGTCGTCTGTTTGGTTATATTCATACTCACATGCGAAAATTTATTGGTCGGTGGGAGAACACCTCCGGCAATGGTCGAGGCGTTCGCGGTCGCGAGCGGCAAGGGCGGCACGGGCAAGACCACCGCCACGCTGGCGCTCGGAATGGCGCTGGCCGAGGAGCACGACGTGACGGTCGTCGACACGGACACGGGGATGGCGAACCTCCTGTTCCACGCCGGCCTGTCCGACGTCGAGACGACGCTACACGATCTGCTCGTCGGGGACGCCGACGTGCCGGTCGCGGCGGCGACCTACGAACGCCACGGACTGCGCGTCGTGCCCTGCGGGACGAGCCTCGCGGGGTTCGAGGCGGCCGATCCCGAACGGCTCCGCGAGGTCGTCGCGACGCTGGCGGCCGACACCGACGTGTTGTTGCTGGACTCGCCGGCCGCGCTGGGCTCGAAGAGCGCCGTCCTGCCGATCGTGCTCGCCGACCGGACGATCGCGGTGCTGCAGCCGACGATCCCCGCGCTCAGCGACGGGCTCAAGGTCCAGGAGTACGCCCGCTCCTACGGCACGGGGTCGGCGGGCGTGGTGTTCAACCGCGTCCGCGAGCGATCGCGGGTCGACGCCGTCGCCGACCGGACGCGGGAGTACTTCGACGGGCCGATCCTCGGGCAGGTCCCCGAATCGACCGCCGCCGACGACGCCCGCGCCGCGGGCGAACCGCTGCTCGCGTACGCCCCCGACTCGCCCGCCGCGACGGCGTTTCGCGCGGCCGCCGACGAACTGACCGTCGACGACGGCGACTCCGGCGCGGTCGCCGACCGCTTTCGCAGCGCCGTCGTCCCCGAACGGCCATGAAGCTCCCCCGCGGGCAGCTGGTCCGCTCGCGGGTCGTGTCGACCCCGGGCACGGCGATGGCGACGATGCTCGATCGCGGGCTCACCGGCTACGCGCTGCTGGAACCGCAGGACGCCCTGCTGCTTGACGCCGACGAGCGCGGCGTCCTGACGTTCGAGGACGGCGTCCCGGTGCTGGCCTACCACACCGGAACCGACCGCGGCGGCGTCGAGGCGCTGGCCGATATCGCCGTGCCCGGCCCCTACAGCGTCGACGTGTTCGAGCTTTCTGCCGCCGACGTGGCCGACCTGCACGACACGCCCGAACTGACGGTTCCCCCGGGCATACCCGCCGAGCGCGTCGCCGGCGATCCGGACCTCGCGGATCGGACGCGGGAGCGGGCCCGCGCGCTCGGTCTGGACGACGCCGCGGGCGCTGACGCCGACGCGCCCGGTGCGGCCGAGGATCGGGACGATCCCGTCGCGACGTTTCTGGAGAACGGCGAGAAGATCGACGCCATCCGCGAGCAAGCACGGGAGGAGGCCGAACAGCGCGCCCGGGAGTGGGGGCTGGCCGACGAGTTGGTCGACGGCGACGAACGGTCGGACGAACAGCAGGATGCGGCCGACGCGACGAGCGAGCTGCCGAACCACGACGACCGGTCGCACGTCGGCCGGGAGGACGAACAATCGGGCGACGGCCGGGCGGACGAACGATCGGGCGACACGCTCACCGCTCGGGACGACGCCGACTGAGTCTCACCGCTCCGTCGGCCCGTCCGCCTCGCCGATCACGAGCGTGTTCTCGATCAGGTTTCGATGCCCTCGCCGAAGCCGCTCGGAGAGCGCCTGATGGGAGATACCCAGCTCGTCGGCCAGCGCGTTCATCGGCTGCTCGCGCGGGATGTCGTAGAACCCTCGATCGTAGGCCGTCTCCAGGGTATCCAGCTGTTCGGCGGTCAGTCCGTACTGCCCCCGTCGGGTGGCGTCTTCGAGTTCGTAGATGCGCTCGATGTCCAGCGAGAGCCCCTGCTGGTCGCAAAACTCGAACGTCGCCGACAGCGATTCCCGGTCGGTAAAGAGGATCCGGAGATGCCAGCCGTCGCCGTTGCCGTACGCCGAGAGGATCGTCCCCTCTTCCTCGGTCAGTACGTGCAGGATGAAGCGGATGTCCTCGACCCATTCCATCTGGTAGAGCCACTCCTCGTCGCTGTCGGCCAGCCGTGTGACGTTCGCGATCGAGCCGTCGTCGTCGAGCGCGCTCTCCAACTCGTCCTGTGCCGGCGCGCGCGCCGTCAGGAACGGGATCACGTCGTTGCTGCCGTGGGCGGCGACCCGCATCACCTCGAACTCGGCGTCGGGGACGGCGTCCAGGGTTTCGCGGAGGACGAACTCGTCGGTGGGAATGCGGATCTCCGCGATCGTGCTCATGCGTGCCGTACCACGAACCTCCCCATAAAGGCACGAACGGCTCGTTTCGCTGACGTACGGGGTTCTGATACGTTCGCGCGTCCGATTCAGAAGCCGCCGTAGCGCAGGTACACCATCACGACGACGATTGCGAGCTGAAAGGCGCCCTGAACGCCGCTGAGCCGGGCGTTTCGCATCCCGATCGAACTGATCACGTCCGGATCGGGGTTCGCCGAGACCATCTGACGGTACATTCGCACCTCGCCGGGCAGCAAGACGCCGAAGCCGAGCACGCTGAGGACGATCACGATCGCGATGGCGACGACGATCGCGGGTTCGGTCATCGCGAACTCGGGCAGCGTCGCCGCGAGGTAGGTGCCGCTACCGACCAGCGCCACCCCGAACGCGGCCTGCCAGCGCCGGTCGCCGAAGGCGTCGAACTGCCGACCGATCAGCGCGAGCGCCGGGAGCAGCGACGCCGCGGTGAGGATCGCGATCCACGGCTGGAGATTCTCGTAGAACGCGATGCGGACCGCCAGCGTCACGCCGCCGCCGATCGTCACGAGCGCGAGCGACGGCATCAGGAACGTCATCTTCGGGGTGAATCGCTCGAACACGCTCGCGCGCTCCTCGACGGCCAGCCCGCCCAGCACCGGGCCGAGCACGAGCGCCATGAACAGGTCGATGCCGGTCCAGAGGATCCCGGCCATCACGTGGACGAACGTGTGCTGGATCAGCGTGCCGAACTGCAGGACGTACGCGAACGCGGCGACCGGGATCGCGACGGCGCCGACCGCGAACGCCGGGTTCGCCCGGTCGGCCATGCCGCGGACGGTCGCACGGATCGTGGTCATGGACGAGTGCGTCGGAGCGGCGGCTGTTAAACCTTGTCGATAGCTACCGATGCACAATGCGGTGCGCTTTCGGCTTGTCCGACGCTACGTCGCGTACTGTTCTCCCCCAGCGTATGCGCTCGTCAGGCGACGAGCGCGCCGAACACCCGCTCTTCGATCTTTCGGAGGTGCTCCCCGGCGGTCGTCGGGGCGACGTCGACCCGCTCGGCGACGTCTTCGAGCGTCGCCTCCCGCGGCGTCCGGTAGTAGCCCGTCTCGACCGCCACCTCCAGAACCTCCCGCTGGCGGACCGTCAGCAGCCTCGTCAGTGGCGCCTCGCTCGGGTCGTACTCGCCCGTTTCGAGCACCTCGAAGGCGACGTCGGCGTCCTCGCCGACCGTCTCGTAGAGCTCGCGGAACGCGGCGTCGCTACCGAGGTAGGTCACGCGGAGCGCCCCGTCGGCGTCGAAGCGGATCGGCGTCTCGACGACGAGTTCGGCGTCGCGCTGCAGTTCGAGCGTCCGGCGAGCCAGCGGCGTCGGCTCGAACTGGCTCACGGCCGTCCAGCGCTCCTCGCCCGACACGAGGTAGTCGGCGACGTACTCGGAGTCGCGCATGATCTCCTCGTACCGGTCACGGTCGCCGCTGCCCTCGGCGAACAGAAGCACCGTCTCGTCGTCGAGCAACTCGACGTGGTGGATCGCCTCCCGCTCGATCGACGGCTCCGCCGAGAGCTCTCGCCCGAGCGGGTGAAACGCGTCCGCGGCGGGCTCGACGCGGGCGGTAAGGTATCGCATACGGAGGGGTGCTCGGTCCGTCCTCATAAAGAGGCGTGGATGCGCTGCAGTCGGCGCTTGCCGATCGGCCGCCAACGAACAGGTATGAGACGCACCCGATCGAACGGGCGGGTCGACGCGGCGACCGACGTCGCGATCGTCGGCGGCGGCATCTGCGGACTCACCGCGGCAATCGCGCTCGAACGACGGGGCCGGGAGCCGACGGTGTACGAGGCCGCCGCCGAGTACCGGCCGATCGGCGCCGGGCTCCTCTTGCAGACGAACGCGCTGCTCGTGCTAGAGCGCCTTGGCGTCGCCGATCGGGTCAGGGAGACCGGCGTCCCGCTCGGCGACAGCGCGATCCGAGCCCCGGACGGCCGGGCGCTCAAGCGGTTCGACCTGAATCGAATCGAGCGCGCCGAGTTCGGCCACGGCTTCGTCGCGATCCACCGCGCCGACCTCCAGAAGATCCTCCTCGACGAACTCGACGCGACCGTCCGGACCGGGATGGAGTGTACTGCGGTGACCGACGCCGACCGGCCGACCGTCCGGTTCGCGGACGGGACGCGGGTCAGCCCGGACGTCGTCGTGGGCGCCGACGGGATCCACTCCGCCGTGCGCGACGCCGTCGTCCCGAACGTCGAGCCGCGATCGCTCGACGGCGTCTGCTACCGCGCGGTCGTCGACGTCGATCTGCCCGAACGGCACCGTGACCGCGGCCTCGAAGTGTGGGGCGAGGGGAGCTACACCGGCGGCGCTCCGCTCGACGACGACCGGTTCTACTGGTTCGCGACGGTCTCCGAGTCGACGGCCGCGGAACTGGACGGTTCGCGCGAGGTCGTCGCCGCGCTGCGGGAACGATTCGGCACGTTCCCAGAACCGATCCCCGCCGTCGTCGACGCGCTCGATCCCGACGACGTCTTCGCGACCGAACTCGAGGACGTGCCGGCGCTCGACCGGTGGTCCCGCGGGTCGGTCGTCCTCGCCGGCGACGCGGCCCACGGAATGTTGCCGTTCGCCGGGCAGGGCGCGGCCCAGTCGATCGAGGATGGACTCGCGCTGGCCGACGCCGTCGACCGGCACGGCGATCCGGCGGCCGCGTTCGAGACCTACGAAGCCGAGCGCAAGCCGCGGGCGGACGGCGTCCGCGCCGAGTCGCGCCGGCTCGGTCGGCTCGGGACGGTCCAGTCGTCGCTCGGCGCGCGACTCCGAAACCTCGCGGTCGGACTCGTTCCGGCGTCGCTCTTCCGGCGTTTCCGTCGACGACGAGCCTCGCGGACGACGCTCCCCGACGCCGCGGTCGCCGACGGCGGTCCGGACGCCTGACCCGAGTGGGCCCGACGCCGAACGGACCGCGGCGCCCGCCGCTCGGCTCACCCAGAGAGGTCGCGACGTTCGAAGTACTCGCTGCTCGCGACGACGAGGACGACGACGGCGACGAGCAGCACCGAGAGATCGGCCGCCGAGATTTCGCCGTCGACGAGGATGGCGCCGGGGTCGAAGTACCGCGAGAACGCCACGTCGCCGAGCCACTCGTAGTCGGTGTCGAACGTGAACGTATCGAGCAAGAACAGTCCGAACACCGCGCCGGCGCCGGCGGTCTGGGCGCGCCGCGTCGCGTCGAACGCCACCGACGCCAGCAACCCGACGCCCGCACACGCGAGCAGGTAGGGGATCGAGACGACGTGGACGGCCAGCAGGTCGACGACGTCGATCGATTCGCCGACGAGCGCGACGCCGAGGTAGACCGCGAGAAACGTGATCGCGTTGACGACGAGCAGCCCCGGAACGAGCGAGAGGTACTTGCCGACGACGACGCGCGTCCGCGAGACGGGCAGCGAGAGCGTCAGGCCGACGGTGCCGCGCTCGACCTCGCCCGCGACCGTCCCCGCCGCGGCGTAGGCGTAGTAGATCGCGAGCAACAGCACCCAGCCGAACTGGTAGAGCTGCGAGACGAGATACCCTTCGATGGTCGTCAGCGTCGTCACGTTGCCGACGAACGCGCGCCGCGCTTCCGGCGGGAGCGACTCCAGATAGGCGTCGAAGTCGGCGCCCGTCTCCTGGATCGACGGGAACAGCCCGACGGTCAGTGCGATCAGGGCGACCAACGCGATCGCGAGCAGCACCGATCCCCGAAGTCGACGGCCGGCCTCGAAAGACGTGATCTCGAACATTGAGCGTCCCCCTCAGCAGCCTGTGACGCGGAGCGCGGTGGTAAGCGTGGGTCGTGCGTATTTGTATCGCGCCATGGATTTGGACGTGTGGCTACCAGTCGTCTCGACAACGGGGCGGAGCGACCGTGACCGACCGGCTACCCGGTCCCCGGCGTCGTTCGATCGTCGCCGGGCTGTTGCTGGTCGCGGCGGTGGTCTGGGTCGGCGCCGGAGCCGCCGCGGCACTCCCGTCCGACGCCCCGAACGCGGCGCTCCAGGACGGCACGCCGAACAACGAGAGCGCCACCAACGACACGACGGCGGGAGCGACGACCGACCAGCAGGACGGCACGCCACCGCAGAACGACTCGGACGCACAGCCCGGGACTGACGCCGGAGCGCCGGCCGCGGACGACTCCACGACGGCCGGGCCGCCGCCGATCGCCGAGCCCGACGAGAACGTCACCGTCGCCGTCGTCGAGAACCAGTCCGTCCCCGCGGGGGCGTCGACGACGCTCTCCCTGGAGGTCGAAAACGACGGCGACGGTAGGGTGAGGGATCTCGTCGTGACGCTGCAGACGCCCGGCGACGCGCTGATTCTCGGATCGCTGGACGCGCCGCAGGCGACCCGATCGGTCTACGTCGAGGAACTCCAGCCCGGCAGGACCGAGACGGTCGACCTCGACGTCGGCGCAGCCGCCGTCGAGCCGGGCACCTATCCGCTGTTCGCGTCGGTCCAGTACGCCGTCGACGTCGACGACGATGACGACGACGGGATCGGCAACGACACCGACGACGATGATGACGGCGACGACGGGGACAACGACGACGAGACCGAGATTGTCGGACCGAGCGGGCCGGCCGTGCTCGGCGTCCCGGTCACCGACGCGGTTTCGTTCGACGTGACGCCCGTCGAGAGCGAGATCCCCGTCGACGGGTCGGGGGTCTACAGCGTCCGGATCACCAACGAGGGCAACGAGACGGCGACCGGCGTCGTCGCGACGCTCGCGACCGGCCCGCCGCTGACCAGCGAGTCGCCGACCGCCTACGTCGGGACGCTCGAACCCGACGCGTCGGCGACGGTCCGGTTCGCGCTGGAGTCGTCCTCGGACGCGATCGAGACCACCGCGAGCGCGTCGATCGCGGTCGGCTGGGAGACCGACGCCGGAGATCGGGCGAGCGCGGACCCCGTTTCGGTCCCGGTCGACGTCGCCGACGCCGACGATGAGACGGACGTGGATTCCGTCGCACCGTTCGTCGCGGTCGCGCTCGTGCTGGCGATCGCGACGGTCTGGTGGTTCCGGCGGCGCTGATCCCGTCCGCTCACCGGCTGGCCAGCGCCGCACCGATCGCGATCCCGGCGCCCATCCCGATCGAGAGCCCCAGCGCGATATCGTCCATCGCGACCCCGAGGGCGGCGCCGACGCCGGCACCGAGCGCGACACCCACTCCCATCATCTGCCCGTCGATCTCGTCGCTTCCCTCGTCGTTGCTCATCCGAGTTCATGTCTCGCACGGAATCATAGCTCTACCGACCCGTTTCGGGGCAGACGGACGGCAGTCGAGCCCCGAATCGGAAATGCGACCTCTACTGGTCGAAGCGGACGACGATCTCGTCTCTCAGGGGCTAGACTCCCTCTGGGACGGTTCGGCGTCCTCGTCGGGTCCGGCGTCTTCGTCCTCCCCGTAGAAGTGCATGAACACGTCCTCGATCGAGGCGTCGCGAACCTCCAGGTCGAGCACGGTGTACTCGTGGAGCCGATCGATCAGGGCGTCGAACTCGCGCGAGAGCACGAGGCTGTAGGTCCCGTCGCGTCGCTCGACGCTCGACGTGCCCGGGAACTCCAGCGCGGCGGGCGGTGGCTCCTCCGCGAGGCGGGCCGTGACGACGGTACCGCCCTCCGCGAGGATGTTCTCGACGGTGTCGAGTTCGATCAGGTGGCCCTTCCGGATGATCCCGACGCGGTCGCAGACGCGCCGCACCTCGCTCAGGACGTGCGAGGAGAAGAAGCTCGTCAGGCCGCGCTTGCGGCGTTCCTCCAGTAGCTCGTAGAACTCGTTCTGAACGAGCGGGTCCAGCCCCGCGGTCGGCTCGTCCATGATCGCCAGCTCAGGATCGTGCATGAACGCCGCGACGATGGCGAGTTTCTGCCGGTTCCCGCTGGAGTACGCGCGGACGTTGCGATCGAGCGGGACGGGGAAGCGATCGAGGAGTTCCGCCCGGCGCCGATCGCCGCGCAGCCGCCCGAAGTAGTCGAGCACGTCGGCCCCGGTCACGCGATCGTAGAAGCGCACGTCGCTCGGGAGGTAGCCCACCGACCGCTTGGCCTCGCGCAGCGCCGCTCGGTCGGTGACGTCCCGCCCCAGCACGCGTGCCTCGCCGTCGGTGGGCTTGAGCAGCCCCAGTAGCACGCGGATCGCCGTCGACTTCCCCGCGCCGTTCGGCCCGAGAAAGCCGAAGATCTCGCCGGACGCCACGGTGAACGTGACGTCCTCGACGCCGCGCACGTCGCCGTAGTACTTCGTCAGCTCCGCGACTTCGATCGGGAACGGACCGTCGCTGGCCACGTGCGAACTACGACGAAGCGAGTGTTATACCCCGGCCCGGACTGGCGATCAGTACGCCGGCCCAGTCCACCGATCACTGCGCTCCTGCGGTTCGTCGTGGTTCCTAACGGGTCGTGTTCCCACGATTCGGAGAAGCCTCAAGGGCGACCGACCCCTACCGATGTCACTCTCTACGATGCCCTCTACGCGCACTACGCTCTCGCTGTTCGGCCTGCTGACCGTCGTCTGGGGGACCTCCTTCGTGGCGATCAAGGCCGGCCTCGATTCGTTCCCGCCGATCCTGTTCGCCGCTCTGCGTCACGACCTCGCCAGCCTGCTCCTGCTGGGGTACGTCGCGGCGAGCAGCCGCCGCTGGCTCCCGCGGACGCGGGCGGATCTGGAACTGATCGCGATCGGCGGCACGCTGATGGTCGGCGGCCACTTCGCGCTGCTGTTCGTCGGCCAGCAGTACGTCCCGAGCGCGCTGGGCGCGATCTTGCTCTCGCTGACGCCGATGCTCACCGCGCTCTTTGCGGTCGTCGCGCTGCCCGCCGAGCGAATGCGCATCCACGGCGTCGCCGGGATCGTGCTCGGCTTTCTGGGCGTGCTGGTCGTCGCGAACCCCTCGCCCAGCTCGCTCGGCGACCAGCTCGTCGGCGTCGGCCTGCTGCTCGCCTCGGCGGCCAGCTTCGCGATCGGCTCCGTCTGGACCGAACGCTACACGCCCGCGCTCCCGCTGGCGTCGATCCAGGCGTGGATGTTGCTTGTCGGCGCCGGCGTCCTCCACGCGATCAGCGCGGGCCTCGCGGGCGAGTCCCTCACCGCCGTCGAGTGGACTCACTCGGGCCTGCTCGCGCTCGTCTACCTCGGCGCGTTCGCCAGCGCGATCGGCTTCCTCGTCTACTTCCAGCTGATGGACGCCGTGGGGCCGAGCGAGACGAGTCTGGTCAACTACGCGACGCCGGTCGTCGCCGCCGTCGCGGGCTGGGCGCTGCTGGACGAGCAGATCACCGCGTTCACGGTCGCCGGGTTCGGCCTGATCCTCGGCGGCTTCCTGCTGGTGAAAGCCGACGCGATCCGGTCGAGCGTGCTCCACCGCGGCTCGACCGCGGTGCCGGCGTTCTACGACGACCCGCGCGAGCACGTCGTCGTCGAGGGCAACGCCTACGTGGTCGACGACGGTGCGGAGGGCGGCTACCCCGCCGACTGAGCTGCGACGGGGCCAAAAATCACAGACTGCGACGGGGTCTGGCGCTGTGATCGACCCTCGACCAGCGCAGAGGTCTAGCCGACGCACACGGTGTTTATTACTAATTCTACACTAGCAACTAACGTATGTCAGTCGATGACGATACACAGGCACCGGCGGAGCGCAAATCGGCGATCAACCAGCGACACGAGCAGGCTGCGAACGAAGTGCTGCCGGATCGGCGAGAGCTGTATATCGGGGGTGAGTGGGTCCAGAGCGCCTCGGGGGAGACGTTCGAGACGACCGATCCGACGACGGGCGAGACGCTCGCGGCGGTAGCGGCCGGCAACGCCGAGGATATCGACCGGGCAGTCGACGCGGCGTGGACGGCCTACGACGAGACCTACAGCGAGTATTCCGACGCCGAGCGACAGGCGATGCTCGACGCCATCGCGGACCGCGTCGAAGACAAGAAAGAGGAGTTCGCGCGACTCGAATCGCTCGACAACGGGAAGCCGATCACCGAAGCTCGCATCGACATGGGGCTGGTCGCCGACCACTTCCGGTACTTCGCGGGGATCGCCCGCGCCCACGAGGGACGGACCGTCGACACCGACGACAGCCGCCACCTCCAGACGATCCGGGAGCCCTACGGCGTCGTCGGCCAGATCATCCCGTGGAACTTCCCGCTGTTGATGGCCGCCTGGAAGCTCGGTCCCGCGCTGGCGGCCGGCAACGCGGTCGTCCTCAAGCCGGCCGAAGAGACGCCGCTGTCGATCCTCAAACTGATGGAGGAGGCCGGCGACGTGATCCCCGACGGCGTCGTCAACGTCGTCACCGGGTTCGGCCCCGACGCGGGCGAACCTCTCTCGAATCACGGCGACATCCGGAAGCTCGCCTTCACCGGCTCGACCGAGATCGGAAGTAAGGTGATGAAGAGCGCGGCCGACAACATCACCGACATCACGCTGGAACTCGGCGGCAAGAGCCCCCTCGTCGTCTTCCCCGACGCCGATCTGGAGCGGGCGGTCCAGACCACCATCACCGCGATCTTCTTCAACACCGGCGAGTGTTGCTGTGCGGGCTCGCGGCTGTTCGTCCACGAGGATATCAAAGACGAGTTCCTCGACGAGCTCGCCGCGGCGGCCGAGGAGATGACGGTCGACGATCCGCTGCTCGAATCGACGGATCTCGGCCCCAAGGTGACCGCTGAGCAGGTCGAGCGAACGATGGGGTACATCGAAGAAGCCGAGGAAGCCGGCGCGGCGTTCGTCACCGGCGGGAGTCAGCCCGACGACGAGGCGCTCGAAGATGGCTGTTTCGTCGCCCCGACGCTGATCGACCAGATCGACCACGACAACCGGGCGGTCCAGGAGGAGATCTTCGGCCCCGTCCAGGAGGTGTTCACCTGGAGCGACTACGACGAGATGATCGAACTCGCGAACGACGTCGACTACGGCCTCGCCGCCGGCATCCTCACCGAGGACCTCACGAAGGCCCACCAGTGCGCCAAGGACATCGAGGCCGGCCAGATCTGGGTCAACACCTACAACGACTTCCCGGCCGGCCAGCCCTTCGGCGGCTACAAGCAGTCGGGCATCGGCCGCGAGACCGCTCAGGAAGCAGTCGACCACTACACCCAGACCAAGTCGATCAACGTCAGTCTGGACTGAGATCGTGTCCGTCCCGTTCCCGCCGGCCGAGGGCGACCTCGACGCCCGGCAGGTCGCCGTCGCGCCCGACGGGACGGCGTACGTCGTCCCCTCGGGCATGCACGAGCGCCTCCGGTCGGCGGTCGCGCCCAAGCGGGACGATCGGGACCCGAAGGTCGCGCTCGCGCTGTCGGGCTGGGTGTGTCTGCAGGCCGACGGGATGACGGATCGAATCAACGTCGACGCCCCGGACGCGTTCGCCGACGCGACGCCGGTCCGTCGGTTCGCGCGTGCTCACGACGCGGGGTCGGTCGCCGTCGCTCGGCATCCCAGCGGCGAGGTGTGCCGGTCGACCGATCCCGCGACGTTCGCGCTCGACGGGCCGGTCGACGAATAGCGCCACGGGGCACACCCGATGCGAGCGTCACGGCTCGGTGACGATAGCTCGCTCAGACGTGGATGCGTCGCGTCGAGCGCGCGGATCGGCGGTCCGCCGTCACCCGCAGATCGACGGCGACGCCCAGCACGTGCGTCCGCCCGCCCCGATCCTGCACCACGACGCCGCCGATCGCCTCGCAGTCGCCGAACTGCCGGTCCGGGCCGCCGGGACAGTCCTCTGCAGCCCACGCCTGCGCGGCTGTCTCGTTGTACTCGATCTCGTGGACGACGCCCTCGCGGAGTCCCGACGTTCGCAACGTCGCCAGACGCGGACCGAGCCGATTCTCGACCGTCGCGACGGCGGCCTCCCGATCGCTCCACGAGTGATTGCCGGGGACACCCGACGCCGCTTCGAAGACGGCCCGATCGAGCGCCCGGGTGACGTCTTCGCCGGGCCGGTCGGACGTTCCGATACCGGCGTCCGGCGTGGCGCCGAGTTGTACGTAGGCCAGCGCGA
Organism: Natronoarchaeum rubrum; assembly: GCF_024494695.1. Next base: position 220,005 of record NZ_JANHDP010000007.1, read on the forward strand.
TCGGCGCGAGACCGACGGCGATCACGGCGCCGGCGACGAGCACGAGCTGGGCACGCGTCGGCACAGGGACTTCGGCGTCTGGGTGCTGAGGTTTATAACCGAAAACGGACCGATACTGGACTGCGATGACGGTCACACGTACAGTCAAAGTCAAACTCAGTGTCCCAGCTAGTGCCGTGTCTGTACTCGAAGAGACTGCCTCTCGGTTTCGTTACTGTGCAAATCAGACAAGCGACTGGGCCTGGGACGACTCTGGCTCCTGTGTGACCAGCATCAAAGCGGCCAATCAGGAACTGTACGACTCCCTCAAATCGAATACTGGCCTGCACGCAAATCTCGTCCAGAAAGCGATTGGACGTGGGATTGAAGCTGTTCGTTCTGGAGTCGCTCGTAAAAGCAATTCCCAGCGGACCTCAAAGCCGAGGTTCAACTCGAATAGTATCGTCTATGATAAGCGCGCGGCGACGTTCTACCGAGACCGTGTCTCCCTCTCGACGATTGAGGGGCGCATCGAGTGTGCGTACGTTCTTCCTGATGACCCAGAATCACCCCACCAACGCTATCTGTTGAACTCTGACTTTGAGTTTAGAACGAGCACTCTGCATCAGCGGGGGTCTGATTGGTATCTTCATGCGACGATGCAAAAGCCATCTTCACAACCGAGTTCGTCCGAGCACAGAACAGTCCTCGGTGTCGATCTTGGTGTGAACAATCTCGCTGTGACTTCGACTGGTAGCTTCTGGTCAGGAGCTGAGCTTCACCATTGGCGTCGTGAGTACGAACGACGACGTAAATCATTGCAACAATGTGGTACTCGATGGGCCAATCAGGCGATGAAATCAGTCAGTAGTACTGAGACAAATCACCTTGCCCAGTATCTTCATACGCTTGCCAACGAGCTTGTCAACGAAGCTCGAACGTATGGATGTCGTGTTATCGTATTTGAGAACCTGGTCAATATCAGAGACCGTCTCTCACAGGCAAGTTGGCACCATATCTGGGCATTTCGACGACTCCGCGAGTACGTGACCTACAAAGCAGAGGCCTACGGAATATCAGTTGATCTGGTTTCGCCAACGTATACCTCACAACGTTGTTCTACGTGTGGTCACACGGACGATCAGAATCGGTCGCAGTCGACGTTTCGGTGTATAGAATGTGGATATGAGAATCATGCCGACTACAATGCAGCGAAGAATATTGGAGTTCAGTATCTCCATGGTCACCAAACTGGAGACGATGGAGGCGCACCTGTAGGTGTGCGCTTGAACAGCGGTATCCTCTCACTGGATGGGATCAGAGCGGATCCATCTCAAAGAACTAGATAAATACACGCTGAAAGCCATTCCTTGGCTATCCTACGCGAACCACACTTTGATGTGGGATATGGTTATAGAGGTGCTCAGCCTACTCAGTCTGACCATCAACTGCTCGACGACCGTGCCGCTCGAACCTCTGATCCGCTACGCGTCAGGTCATCACAGTTCGGACAGGCGCGCGGATGCTCGACATCACGAGGCGTGAAAACCCGGACATACGACCGTGTTACGTGGGAGTCGCAGTTTTTACAGGTTGGCATCGTCCAGTCGAGGTATTGGAATAGTTATAAGTTTTCTGCTGGGACAAATTAAGACTGAACATTCCGTTGAACATCAGGACGCTCTCTTCGTTCGAGGCCCTATTCAGTGACACTACTAGTCGTTAGATATGCCTATCAAACACTCATACCGCTGAATAACTCTCTTATTCGTTTGCCGATACCGGTTCGCCGTCTTCCATCTGCCATTCGAGTTCAACCTCAAACTCGGCCTCGTCGTCGGTAACCTCGTACTCGACTTCCAGCTCGAAGTGCTCTGGAACCGCCACAGTGAAGCTGTTTTCCCCTTCGATATCGACCGTCCCGTTCTCGACACCATCAGCGACTTCACGGAGGATTCCCGCCCCGTCTGCTCGACTCATCACCCGCTCACCTTCACGCTCAGTCTCGTCATCTGCCGATTCCGCTTCGGCCTCAGATTCTTGTTGGTCGTTTGCCATACCGGAGTTACAACGACTGCCCATAAAATATCTCGGGCCTCATTTCACCAAATTTGATCGGCAGTAGTCACCACGTCTATTGACTGTCATCGGAAGGCGCCTCACTGGATTGAGTGAACAATGGATCTTCTGGACTACCCTCGGGAGTTATGAACCTGTCACTCGCTGCGGGGTCCAACAGAATTGCTCCACTGGTTTTCTCCTGCAAGTCCTGTTCCAAACTTAGCACTTCCCTTCTAACTCGCGTTCATAATCAGAACGGGGGCTTTAGAACAGTTAATAGCTCCTCTAGTCTGATTATGTGGGTCCTCAGATCGATCATATCTATTCCAATGGACCGCTAAATACTGTTAAATCTGCAAAAGCAAGCCAACTAGGACGGGCCCTCGAAACCAAGCCCCCATTCGGGAACCTCGGTAAAAACACCTGCAGCGGGCGGCTATCGCTCGAATGGACTCACCAGCGTGCAATCGCCGATCTCGATCCACGGCCAGCTATTACGTCATAACCTGCTCCCCTCTTGCGGTTTCGGGGATGCTTGACGACGTCGACGCCACAGATCTCACACCCCAGTTGTCCGAAACGGCCAGAAACTGGCTCGCTACGCGCTCCACCACACAATCAACGCAATGGCATCACCACGACTTCGTCACGTCATGCTTCCTAGATCACTCTCACAAAACCCTTTCAGCACCGCTCTTGCGGTGCGGAACGCCGATTATGAACACTACGTGACTACCGCAGCACCGTCTAGCTGCCGTTTTGACGCCGTATGATGCCTCAAACCGGCTATGATCCGGTCATCATCCACATCCAGCCGCGACTCCCACAGAATGCAGATAGCGACCGACGACTACGGACCATCGGTGCAATGACTGCTGTCAAGCACCGAGCGCGACCGATACGCGGCCGCTATCCAGCAAGGGGATACTCTCTTGCGAGAGGCGTCCCATGCCGTCTCGTTTGAACCGCTGTTGGCTTTATTGCTTTTCCAGAGGAACTACTGGTATGGCGTTCGATATCGAGGTTCCAGAACCACCAGACCTCTCGAACCGAGGGATGCCGCGCGAGTTCGAGTGGCAAGAAGAAACGCTCGGGTCGGAGGACTTCTACCGCGAGGACATCGAAGACCTGCTCCAGGAGGGTGCGTGGACGGAGGGAGTCAACGAGTGGGCCGAGTACACGAATCTCGATGAAGAGCACGTTCGAATCGTCAGCGACCTTGGCCTGTTCCAGGTGTTTGACTTCTACTGGGACCCGACCGAAGACTACCTTCGCTTCGATGCGCCAACGATTCCGGACGACTGGCGGGAGCGAGAGGCAACTGAGTCGCTCGATTCGAGCACGGTTTCGATGATTGACGGCGAGTTAGATGATCTCGGCCGAGCGGTACAGGAGAGCTTGGAGGACTACCTCGAACGGAACGACGAAGCGTCCGACTATGGGTGGGGTGAGGAAACGTACGGTAAACGTGAAGAGTGATTCCAGTCACTACAGCCCGTTCGACGGAGTCCGACGATACAGATTTTCTGTGTAGCAAGTAATCACTCCTGCTCGTTGATCTTCACGGACGGAACACTCATCCATTCCGCCCGAATACACCGATTATGAACCGAGCGGTCCTCGTGGTCGCCGTGGTGCTTCTCGTCGGTCTTGCAGGATGTACAGGCACCACCGGAGATACCGGGGACACGATCGACGACCCGCAGGCCGTTGGAGATGCTATCGATGTCGTCGACATGACCGTTGCGGATGTCTCGCCCGAGGAAGAGTCTATTGTCCTCGAGAACACTGCCGATGAGCCCGTCGACCTTTCCGGATACGAGCTCCGTGATCGAGAGGGCGGACAAGTCGATGGCGGCCTTTCGCCACTTTCGTTTCCGAGCGAGTTCATCCTCGAACCCGGGGAGACGGTACGAGTAACGACCGGTGACGGTGAGGCAACAGAGACCGAGCTGTACTGGGGATACAACGTCAACATCTGGCGGGACGACGGCGACGTGGTTCGACTCGTCGACGCCGATGGTCAGGTCGTGATGGAGCACGCCTACGGCGACATGGAGGGCGCCGGATCGGACGGTAACGCCGGCGATGAGAACGGCGACGCCAATAACGGGACCGACGACGAGAGCGATGAAGACACCCAGCATACTGTCGACGGCGAACTCGAAATTCACCACATCGACGTTGGGCAGGGTGACGCAACGCTCATCGTCACGCCGGCCAACGAGACGATACTGATCGACAGCGGCGATTGGCGCCAAGACGGTAGTGAGGTGATCGACTACCTCGAAGGACAGGGCATCGACCGGATCGACCACCTGGTCGCGACGCACGCCGACGCCGACCATATCGGCGGTCACGCCGCCGTGATCGAACACTTCGAGACGAACGGTGAGGGCGTTGGGACCGCGTACGATTCGGGCGTCCCATCGGATTCAGCGACCTACGATAACTACCTCGATGCCGTCGACGAACACGACGTCGAACTGCTCATCGTCGAACGCGGTACCGAACTGCCCCTGGAAGGAAACATCACCGCGAAGGTGTTGCACCCGCCCGCGGAGACCGGCAGTGACGTCAACGAGAACAGTATCGTGCTGACGTTCGAGTTCGGCGAGTTCCAGTATGTGACGACCGGCGACGTCGACACCGATGTCGAACAGCAACTGGTCGAAGAGCGGGCCAGCGACCTCGAGGGCGACGTGTACAAGGTCGGCCATCACGGGTCCTCAACCTCCTCGAGCGAGGCCTTGCTGGACACTATGAACCCGGAGATCGCAGTCATCTCCAGCGCCTACGACTCCCAGTACGGCCACCCGAACGATATCGTGCTCGAACGATTCGCCGAGCGGAATATCGAGACGTACTGGACGGGCGTCCACGGCGATGTCGTAGTCCGAACCGACGGGACCACGATCACTGTAGAGCCACAGGAGTCGTTCTCAACGGATCCCGAGGACATCCTCGAGGAAACACCCGACTCCGACGAAACGGCGACTGTGCGGCCACCCAGCCCGCTTATCGCAGGCAGTGTAGCCAGTGGGATTGATGGAACTGCCGCGCCTGTACTGGAGTAAGCAATGGAGGGGACCTATACCGCCGTTGTCGACCGGATCGAGGACGGCGATATTGCCGTGATCCTGATCGAGGAAGACGGTCAGGTGATCGAGCAACTGGATATCGCTGCTGATCGATTGCCCGAGCCCGCTCAAACGGATGGTGGCGTGCTTTCGGTAACGCTCGAAGAGGGCGAGATCGTCTCGATGGAGTACCAGGAGGAGGCAACGCGAGACCGCCGAGAGTCCGCACAGGAGAAGCTGGATCGGCTGTCCGAACGGTTGTCCGATCGCGAGGAATGAGTCGACGCCTGCTGTAGAAGCTATCAGCAGTGTTCAGGCAAAGAGCCCAACCGGTTCTTTCGCGGATGATGATACGGACCAACCGCTCAGTAGATGTGCGAACTGAACGCTGGGGGATCTACCAGTCGTAGATGATCTCCGTAGCGTCGTGAAAAAGTGAAATGATTACCTGGCAGCACGTCGCCCGAGAACGAATACTAGCAAGGCCAACAATATCGGTCCCGCCATACTCTCCAGGATCATAATGAATTCTCCCACCCTGCCCGTGGCTTCTAGAAGTGGATCGCCGGTAAAGAAGACCGACACGCTATGAAAAAGCGAGGAGACCATAACCGAGGGATGTTCAGCGATGGTCTCCACCGTGACCGGCGTCCCACCCATCCGTTTTACCGTTCCAGATGTCAGATAGACTAGCCAGAACAGCCCAATGACTAGCCCCGATATGCTGAGAATTCGGCCAAAGCTCTCACCATAGACGAAGACCCACCGTTGCACCTCCGCGAAGAGCCACTCTTTCCGCTCACCCTTCTGTCTAAGGAACTTTCTACGCATCTCCTGCCGTCGCTTGAACATCGCCGACTGGAGAGTCGGGTACCCGTTCTGGCGCGCCAACTCCTCAAGTCGCCGATACACGCTCGCTGCCTGTCGGAGCTGAACATTCAGCAGGTCTTCGGTGGTCTCCTCTCGCTCAGGATGTTCGGCCGCGAGGGATTCCTCCGGTGTGTCCGGGGGTGCATCTGTGTCGTATCGGATCCACTGTTTGACCGTCGGGTCGCTAATCGGTCCCGCTTCGATGAACTGTGTCTTGCTGTCGATACGTACACCGTCGGTGGTCGCGCCGAACAGATAGGCTCCGGCCAAGTTCGAACCAGTTAGATCCGCACCCTCCATAGAGACGCGAACCAACACTGCATCTCGAAAGCTCGCGCGCTCACAGTCGGCACCGATGAAAGATCCTTCTTGCAGTAGCGCGTTGTCAAAGATGGCCCGCTCAAGGTTCGCATCCTTAAAATCGGCATCCTTACAGCGCGCATCGGTGAAATCCACGTCAACAAGGTGCGAGTCTGGGAGGCTCGCATCCTCAAGGATTGCCTTTGAAAGATCGGCTGCGGGTTCATCGGCCCCCTCGCCAACCCATGCCCGTGAGAGATTTGCCCCGGTGAGATTTGAGCCAGAGAGGTCGGCACCAATCAGCACTGTCTCGGTGAAATCCCCCCAACTGAAATCCCCTGAGCAGAGATTTGCTCCGTTAAGGTATGCAGCCCGAAACGATATCTCAACGGCTTCCACGTTAGTGAGATCGGCACCCGTGATGTCTGCCTCTGAAAAATCTGCACTAGGTAGCGATGCCTCAGCGAATGTCGGTGACTCATCTGCTTGATACCTCTGAGTAACTGCTTTGAAATCCGCCTCTGGAAGCTCGGTCTCAGAGAAGTCAGCACCACCGATCTCCGTGCTGGAGAAGTCGACCCTATAGTCCTCAGGGTCCTCGGTGTGAGAACGGGAGGAGGAGGCCCCATTGAACACACTGTCCCTCAGGCGGGCTCCTGCGAATGTCGTACCCCGTAGATACGTGTTCGACATATCGGCACTGGTGAGGTTCGCTTGCGAGAGGTCCGCATCAGTAAGCGTCGCAAATCTCATATTTGTCTCTGAGAGATTAACTCCTGAGAGATTTCCTCCGCTAAGCTTGCTACCGACGAAATCGCTCTTTTCCTTCCCAAATCGAGAATCCGAATCGGGATTTTCCGATAGGTCGGCATCGCGCAGTGAGGCTAGACTGAAGTCTGCACCCCTCGCACGGCCGATTCTAGCCCGAGGAAGGAATGCACCTGACAAATCTGCTCCGGTCAAGCTGTATTCGGAGAAGTCGGCGTCGGGTAGGTAGGTGTTAGATAGATGTTGTTTGGCCTGCCGCGAAAGCTGATCATGACGGACGAGATCCGTGATGGTGAGATAGACGCTATGTTCCTTCTCAATTGAGAAGCCATCGGGAAGGTCTGCCCCGAACAGCGTGGTATGCGAGTAGGTATTCTCTTCGAGATTTGCTGTCGACAGATTGCTCCCACCAAGACTCGCTTTGGAAAGGTCAGTGCGTTCAAGCGATGCATTGGTGAAATCCGTACACCGGAGATCTGCCTCGTTAAGGGTCGTGCGAAGCAGGGTCGCATTTTCAAGATACGCCTGGGAGATGCGAGCGCCGGTGAGGGTGGCGTCAGTAAGATTTGCACCCGAGAAGTTTCCACGCCAGAGTATCGCTTCCGACCCATCAATGTCCGTTAGATCTGCGCCCTCGAAATTGACTTTTGCGTGCCACTTTCGGGAGTCGTTAGATAGCTCGTCTGCGTGGTATCGCTCGGAGCTGTCGACCCCGGAGATATCCACTTCCCGTAGAACAGCATCTGAGAAGTCGACATACCGAATCCGGGCATCGGAGAGATTGGCCATCTTCAATCTCGTTTTAGAGAAATTGGTTGGGTCGTTCCAGATTCCCTCTAGGTTCGTTTCCGAAAGGTCTGCCCCGGCAAGGGAAGCGCCTGAGAAGTTCGAACCACGGAGCCAGACCCCATGGAAGAGAAGCTCATCACGAAGGCTCTGATTCGCCAACTCGGCACCATCCAGTAGTTCGGTCACTGGGGCGTTCAATTCCCGAATTTCAGCTGGGGCACGGGCTGCACGCAACCTGTCGATAGGCTTCTCACCAACTAGTTCGGAATCCGCATGCCAGATACAGTGGCCGGTATCTTTCCATACCTCTCGGTAACAGCAACTCTGACGGTCCGGTTCGTCATCCTCTTGATGGTCCTCCGGCCAAGCGTATCCACACCGATCCACTGGATGGCCCTCAGTCATCGTTCTGTTCGCTCTTTTACTCGTCCAATTAGCACTCACTTATTGCTGCCGAAAAATAGGAACTGGAATTATAGAAGTGACCTTATGTAGAGAGGGATGCCAGTGCTAGCTTTCCTCGGAGTGTCAGCAACTGCTTGATTACTTTGCAGACTCTGCATCAGTCTCCACGCGTAGTATCGTCTTTGTGGGTGCAGACAGATGCCTCGTTTTTCGCAGCCGACGACGGGCGTCGGCTGCATTCCAGTAGCCACACTACAATGGCTCGAACAAAATCACCCGATCCGAGAGACCGGATGGGCGTCTTCAAGCGATACGACGACGTCCCACCCAAGCATCGCCTCGAACAATACGCAGCAACCTACAAAGATCGAGACGTCTGGGCGGAGTTTTGCACCGGACACGAGTACGGCCAGAACGCCACCGAAAGTTACCGAACGGAGGTCGATCGTGGCGGCTCGGACTGGACATCATTCATGGCGGATCGACCGACCCATCACGCGCTGGCGACACCAGAGGACGTCGAGGCGTGGTGTCAGGAGCTTCTCTCGACGAAATCGGAGAGACGATCGCACGATTACTGGTTACGCATCAGACGCTTCTACGACTGGCTGCTCTGGCATCCCGATCACCCGCACGTCTATCACCCACTTCTGATGGCCGTCGTCGAGGGCGACGCCGCTGGACGCATCTGGGAAGAAAAGGTCGGGCGGTGGGAGCAGGCTCGTAAAAACCAGACGCAGGAGGCAGAATGACCGAGCAGACAGAGAGCGATCGACAGCGCCAACAGCTCGCCGACGCGTTCGATCAGCCGATCGATCCGTTGGCCGACGCTCAGGCGGTGTTCGATGCACTTGACGTTGACCCCTTTGAGTTGTTTCTCACGGACGTCCTCGACGCCCGCGACCTCGCGCCGTCGACGCGGCACCATTTCGAGATGATCATCGATGAGTGGGAGCGCTTCATGGCCAGGCGTGAGCGCCATCCCGCCTGTCCGAACGCCGAACACGTCGAGGCGTACGTCCACTGGCAACTCGACGACGAAGCCGACGGCGGGAAAGGAAACGTCCCACGAACGGCCAAGGAGAAACTCCGGAAGCTCAACCAGATCTATACGTTCTGGCAACGCGACCCCGCCTTTCCACATCCCACCGACTACAACCCGATCGCCCTCGCCAGGGAACGAGTGCCGCTCACGGTCACGAAGGAAAAGGAGCATCGACGAATTGCCGTCGACGAGCTCAGAGAGATGGTCGCTTCGGTGGACGATCTTCGAGCACTGGTGATCATCCTGTTGCAGCTGAAACTCGGTCTTCGAGCTGGTGAGCTCGCGAACGTCAAACTCGAAGACCTTCGGATGGACGACGAAGACGTCGCCCAGTACTACCCGGAGCTTGGAACGCATCCTCGTCTAGCGGCGTACGAGAACGCAGCCTACATCCCACCGGGACAAGAACGAGAAGGAAATAAATCGCGCAGACCGCGAGTACTGCCACTGGATGCAGAACTGCGGGATATTCTCAACCATTACCTCTTCTGTCGTCCTGATAACGGCGAACCGTGGCTCGTGCTCTCGAAGAAGAGCCACACCAAGATGACGAACAAAACCGCCAACAGTGTCTGGAAGGACGCATTCCATCCAGAGTACGCCGAGACCGATGAACACCGAGCCGTGACGAGTCATTTCGGACGGCATCGGTTCACGACATACTGGCGTGTCGAACAGGACGTCAATCGACAGCTGGTGAAGTACATGCGTGGCGATCGGACAGGAGCGTATCAACAGGATCGCGGGATGAATGCCTATCTCCACGCCTATTATGAGGACATCGAAGAACTCTATCGAGAACGAATCTACAAGCTCTGTTAGTTGCACTCAGTGTTTGGACGATCGAGTGTGATTCCATGACTGATGCACACTCATCAGCACCTGCTCTGAACAGAGTATTGATCATTTCACTGTCTCTTCATTGGGCGAAATCCGTCTGTAGTTCGGATGACTAAGCGTCGTTATATACGCCTGATCGATATCGCGTCCCGAAAGGTGGACGTAGCGCCCTGGCACTCGCGATCCCCGGACCCATCCGAACCACTCACAGAGCTGGGCCTCCGTTAGATAATTCGCCAAGTAGGTCGCGCGGCTATGGCGAAAATGGTGTGGATTGGCCGGTTTCTCGATGTTGGCGTTTTCTCGGGCCTGATCGAGGATTTTGAGACGAACGTACTGATAGCTAATCTGCTCGGTTGGACTGCCCTGACTCAGATCAATCTTGCACCAGAGAAACGCCGCTGGCAGTGGATTCGGATGGACTGCCAACCAGGTCGACAGATATGGTTCTGATTCCTGGAGTAGCAGACGCCGTGATCCCGTTTTCCCAGAGACGATGACGTAGCTCAGGGTAGAGTCATCCTCGATATCGCTAATCCGGAGGTCAAGTAACTCGCCAATCCGGGCACCGGTCTCCCAGAGAAGCGCGATGAACGCCCGGTCACGCTCGTTGGAAACGACGTCCAACATGGCCTCGATATCCTCAGGGGAGAGTAGATTCTGCGGGAGCAGTTTTTGGTGTGTCCGGTGCTTACCCTGGATCCAGGCCGTCTCTGGCGGTTCGTTTCCGTCGTGCATCCACTTCCAGAACTGCTTGATAATCTGTTTGTAGTCGCCGACCGTCGTTTTGGTCGTATCACGCGTATAGAGCCACGCAACTATCTCTTCGAGGTCTTCCTTCTCGAGATCTTGGAAGGATGGCTCTCCAACGTGTTCTGCGAGTATCTTGAGATGGGCCATCACCTTCTGTTGTCGTGCTGCGCCGATTCCTGAAAGCAGCAAGTGCCGATGAAATGATTCGAGGATCTCCTTATTTGCTGGGCTTATCGTGTTCGATACCTCGATAGCGAGGAGTATCCGTGAGACTCTCTTCTCGTAATCCATGGTGGGCATACAAGCTGCATCGGCTCAAGAAGAGAAAGCGGAAGCGACGACATCCGGGTGAATTGATTGACGATGCTGAACACCTCATCGGCCTGTGTGTGGTCGTTACTCTCTATTAGCGATCGTCATAGTAGTCTGTTTTTCACTCTCTATCGATCCGTTGGAGTAGCCGATCAGTCGGCCGATCATCGGCCACACGCCAGAGTCCCTGCGGCACGAAGTTCTCCTTGTAGTCGAGTGCTCGGTTCACCGTTTCCGGATCGAGATTCACGGGAGACCAGTCCTCGATATGGAAAATATCGAGCGCTGGCCCGCTGTTCCACAGTTCATCTCGAACCCATTCGGTATGCCAGATCGGTCCACCGATGCGACCAGCAGCGACGTACTGGCTCTTGCTATTACGATAGATGAGTAATGGATCGCCAGGAGAGAGACGCTCGAGGTTGCGCTTGTTTCGTTCCCACGGTGCCCCTGGGTGGTCCGGATCAGTACGGACGCCCCAAACGCGAGCGGTGTCAGGGAACGCGCTGGGCTTGTCTGGAGCACGAGTGAAATCGCGCGGCTCTGCAAGTGTCTGTTGATACGAGGTCTCGTCAGCCGGGATGAGCCAGAGCTGGGTCACAAACCTCGATTTGCATGACCCGGTGAAATAACTGGCTGCTATTACGCTTCCTATGATCAGGGTCTCTCTGGCGTATCTTGCCCAACTGGACCGGAAGAAACTCACCGGCGATGATCGGATTTCCAATCGGTCAGTACAGCTGACTAATCTATTACCAAGTGGTCAACAAGGAGGGCGATTATAGATGCACTCAATTAGGACAGTATCCATATGAAATGGAGACGGACAAGCAGAGTTAAAGACTATCCGATCATGTCAACTGATCTCTAATATAGTTTACCGCCGGCTCAATATCGAACGTATGATTCCTCATGCCAGATGTAATATATTTGGTCCCATCGATACTGGTGAACTGGAGACTAGGTGGAGGAGTCTCTGTTGAAGCAGTGACATCCGTGAGTTGGTTATATTCGATGATTCGTTTCTCATCGTGATCGTCAACACCCACAATATATAGAATCCTCCGATCAGTGATCAGAAGGAAACAAGAGCCGTCATGTAGTTCACCAGGGTTATGATAGGGCATCTCTTCCTGTCCTTCAGATGAGATGATTTTGAAGCCTCTTCTCGGTGGTGTAAATACGAATTCGAGATCCTCGTTCTCATCAATATACTCGATTAAGTCATTATCAAATAATCCGCTATTTCCGGTGAGAAGTCCTGCACTGAATGAACCAGCTGCATTCTCGGCGACTACCAAGTGTTCCTCAAACGAATCAAGTCTTGAGGAGATCTCAGATCTGAGTTCCGAAAAGGAAACGGCCTCGGAGAGTCCCTCGTGACACTCGATGACCGCGTCGTCGTAAGCCGAGACCAATCTCTGATAGATCTCTAGCGGCTCTCGTACTGTTTCAATCATCTCTCTTGCTACATTGTACTTCGACCGCGCCCTTTCGACTTTGCCGCTGTGAACCATTCGGTCACCCTCTTCGATATGATCTTCAATAGAATCTGATAGATTATTGACCTCAAGAGCTAGTAGATCTAGTCCTTTTACTCGTTCAGCGATCTTGAAGGCTTCTTGGGAGTGCTCGTTGACTCTCGCTACAATCTGTGATAATTCTGTAGTAAACGTCTCAGTAGAGGTGAGGTGAGCGACAGTGGAGTTGTCAATATGGGTAAGTCCAGCATCATATCGTGCGATTTCCTGTTCCAACTCTTCTCGTTGTCTGTTTACTTCCTCATACTTTTCCACTGCGTCGAAGTACCGTTCTTCGTGAAACGCTTCCTCAGCGCTATCGAGTTGGGACTGGAGTACTCGGAGATTGTTGGCAATATCTCCACGGAGTTTAATCAGGCCGGGAAGAAACTTCGGGACATCCATGGGCTCTGTGTCTCCGTCAAACTCCGTTATCGATCGTGAGCCCGCTACTGCATCCTCCTCTTGTAATGGGGTGTTAGTGGTCCCAGATTCAAATCCTGCCTGAGAAGTTTTGTTCTGATCAGCTTCTGGATCAATATATGATCGAACCAGCTGAAATGCCTCAAGTGCGTCAATAAGATTATAGAGTTGCGGGCCATCAATGAGCTTCACATTGAGTTTCTTCGCCACCGTCTCTGCACCATCAGTGAACTGGCCAGTAGTCAATACAACTACCATGTCTACGTCAGATTTTTCTTGTCGGATGCTTGCATACTGCTGTATCTCCGGTCTTCCGACCGAATTTGACGGCTCGTACCGCTTAACCTGAAGTACCTGTTTCCTCGAGAACGGTGTTGACTGTTCGGCAATAACGTCGATCCCGCCATCGTCCGCTCCTTTTGTTACATACGTATTCCAGCCCTGCAATTCCCAAAGTTGGCCGACAAACTGCTCGAACTCATAAGAATCAATTTCTTGGAGTCGATCAAGTAATTCATCCTGTGAAAACATCATGCTGCTCATATATACTTAGAAGTCATAATAAGCCATCGCTCTACATTTATGAATCTCCAAAGTTTTCCACCTGTATATCTGATAAATACTAATAGCATGTATAGCAGAGTATCCCAAACATCATCCAACCTGGATAGAGTAATCTGCAGTCACCAAATAGATTCACTAATCTACTAAATCGTACCTCCTCTCTATTGAAAGGCGTCTAAGGAGGTCTCACATGAGGACCGTCAGAATACCCGGACGTGACTGACTGAAAGCCCTCAGATCGCTCGACACCCGCGACTCGCTGTGCGCTTCGGCCACACCGCGGCCTGCAGTGCTTTCGTCGTCGGGGGTTGTCGAGCGATCCTCGCCCTTTCGATCCACCAGGAGCCGTATGTGGTGGTGGCTGCTACTGGAACGAGGTTCGGTGCGTAGCGAGCCCAGATTTTCTATCGCCTCGACGGGCAGAGGCGATAACCAGTGTCCAACGACAGCGATCACTCGACTGTATCGTCCGAACTGTCTCCGAAACAACGACTCGAACCACCGAACGTAGACCTCCTCAACGCCGGGATCATCACGATCTCTGACATCGAGACCCTACAGGCCTGTGTCGCGTACGAGAACACTCATCAACAACGCACTCCGGTGTTACGACAACTTGCTGTTCAGGCCGTACGGATTCGGTCAGAGAGGTTCTCGTGACGAAGACTCAAGATTGGACTCCTCGCCAGTCGACGTCCAGTTAGGCACGTACACGGTATGCCGATTCCAGAGGAGTTCTTGACGCGTTGGGAATTGGCTTGCCGGCGTGGATGAGGGAACAAGTTCGATCGTGCTTTTGATCGTTGTTCCCCACTCGATCGGTTCTCCATCCGTAGTCCAGAGGACAACAGGTTTCCCTTCGATTGTCGGGCACTCTCCTATACTCTCGAATGTGACCTCGATCGTCGCTGGGAGCTCAATAGGGTCACATGCAATCCACCACGCACACCCCCTGTACCCGTTTCGTCGGTATACTTCATCAAGAAGTGGTTTGTGATCGTCTGGGAATGTGATCTTCCACGAGATGAGGTCGACTAGTTCTCTTGCTACACAGAGCTGATTGTATCCCTGATCACTTTCTACGGGACTGAGCCGGTCAGCTGTGCCTGGCACAAGGGCATTCCAGAAGAACAGCGTGGTCTCCTGTGGGATTTCGATGCTGTGTGTTTTGCCGTCGAGCGGAAGGTTGAGTTCGACAGAGGGATGGTCCATAGTGGTCGTCAGTACCCGCCCTTTGAGTTCGCTAATGTGTGAAACTATTTATTAATCTACAGTCGGTTTTCTCGTTCGTGTTCCCAAAGTCCGGGTCAGGATCCATCCAGGTCGGGCCGACCTATCCCCAGCGGCACCGCAGTACCGCTTCATCTCTGCCCCTCTGACGAGGCAAATACCAAATATCTGCCTGCGAGTGCACTCGATTCGAGCGGTAAATGTTTCTGTGAAGTCTCGCTCGACGGGCGCGATCAGATCGATCTCGTTTGGGTAGGCACGAGCAGTGGTGACCAGCGGGTTGTCGGGATCGAAATCAAGACCGCATCCCAGTTCAAGCAGGCAACTCACACACTTGAGTCACAGATCGAGAGATATCGAAACAAGACCGTTCAGGATCTCACCAGCGCAACTGCCGTCATCGGTGATGCCATCACGCCTGCAGATGAGACGTTATGGTGAACGACTTCAAACTATCTGATCTTAGTACTCCTCCCATTTCCTAGTTGACGCTCGTGATTTCAGCACCTCTGCACTCCAGAGACTATCCATGATCTCTTTGTAAGATACATCTGCCATTGCTTTTCTAGATAATAGCTCCTGTGGATATTCGCTATAGAATTGCTCTATCCGCATATTAGAGGGAATACTTTTTTAGATCGAGTTCGGTCAGAGAGATGTGGCTGATTCAAATACACAGACCGACCATCGTACGCTTAGCAGGGCAGCGATCAAAGAACGGATGCTGCAAACTGAGAAAGGTGATGAAGTACTGTTTAACAGTAAAGAAAAACCACTGACCGTCGTCGAACCCGCGGAGGATGTCAAAGAGTGGGAGGTCTATTTTGAAGCTGATGACGAAAACGAAATAGTTGAATTATATACAGCACGAACAAGAGATGATCTTGTATTTGAGGTCGGCGATGAGATTGATGCATGGGAACCAACCTATAAAGTTGCTGAGATTGAGAAATTAACCTCATCAAGCGCTAAAGACCCCATCGACCATACGCTCTGTTTAAAAGGTCCCCAAGGCGGTGAGTATGTTCTCTGGCACTCAGATAGAGGAGTGTTGTTTCGCTGTACGTCTGCTGATAGACAACTTTGGAACGGCTTCAAAGTAGATTGGTTCAAAAATCTAACTCAAGAAGGCCAGTAACGTTTTGATGCCCTCCTATTGATCACAGAAGACCCGTCTCCATGGTGTTGACTAGGTGAATTCCCCCTCGATTACACTAACCATCAGGCAGTGATACCAAGTCTGCCCTCTGCGGCCAACTGGAACAGGCAATCTCCTGAATGTCGCTACTGAGACGAGTCTCCCTCAAACGAATCTCGTAACCACTCCACCGGATACACTGCCGTCAATCCGGGCGTATCGATGTTGAACTGCTGTGGCGGCGTCGTCTTCGCGTAGTTCTTCTCCACTAGCGGTTCGCCTTCGACGGGATTGTTCAACGCCGAGAGCACCTTGTGGCCATCGCGCTGTTTCATCACAACCCAGATCGCTTCCTCGACGCCACAGTCGGCGATCTTGTCGAAGTCGTCGGGGACTGCTCGATGAATGTCGTTGTTGATCCGCTCGACCTCGACGGCAACGACAACTGATCCGTCCTCGTCGAGCGCTGCAACGTCCAGACGGCGCTGATCGTAGGCATCGGTCGCCTCCTTGACGGCATCATCGTCACCACCCATGAACACCGACGCAGGCAACGTCACTTCGTCGAGATCGTAGTACGGCATCACCTCTACAACTGGGGAGTCGGGATCCTCGAGATACTCCTCACAGAGGTATTGCCGCGCAACCTCGACGGCGAGGACGTGCTGGCTCGTCTCCTCGAGATCGCCCTGTCCGTGGCCGTAGTCGACACCCAGACGGTAGCTCTCGCCCAGAACGTCTCGCCCCTCCGTCGTGACGGTGTACAGGCGATGGGGGTGGTCCGCATCGTGCGTGAGTAGTTCAGCATCAAGCAGCGGTTCGATATCCGCGGCGTCGATCTCGGTGTACTCCTGCAAGCGGATCATCGAATCGGTCGTCAGATCGTATTCGAGCGGCTTGTATCGGAGCTGCTGGGCGTTGTACACCGCCTGGAGAAACATGAGTTGTTGGTCCGTGTACGCCGTCGCCTGACGCTCGTCGGGCGTGAGCTTGAGATTCACCGAACAGATCGGTACGTCGTCCCGGTCGACGTCTTCAAGCGAGCTACAACACGAGATTGCGCGTTTCATCCCATCGACATCGGGGTTGTAGCGATTCTCGCACTCCGAACAGCACAGCGCGTGCGTACTCTCGTCGTACTCGACGGTCGGCGGCATCCGTTTGGTCGTCTGCAGCGGCGTCTCGATGGCGCTCGACAGCTCCATGTCGTCTGCGTTCGGGCTGTCCTCGTTGTCGCCGTTCTCAGTCGTATTCGGTGAGGCGAGCGCAAGCCCACTCGTCTCGCTCGTCCGCGTGCGGACATCCACAAGACGTGACTGGAAGGTCTCACGGTCCCACGCTGAGAGCGGTTGTGGTCCATCTGGATCACCCGGAGGCGGGGCAACCGACCCGACAAGAAACGGTCGTGGCTCGGGTTCGTCGAACGGCGCCGGAAGGCTGACCAGCCACTGCCCACGACGTAGTGCTCGGAGGCGGTTCCCCACCTCTCGGGCATCCATCTCCTCGGTCGCGAGGCGTTCTGCGAGTCTGCGATCCACAGGAACGTTGCCCGTGACGAACGTCGAGATATTGTTGAGGATCTCGTCGTAGACGTCCTCGTGTTCTTTGAGTTGGGCGGGGAACTGCATCGCGAGCGTTACCGAACAGCCGAAGCTGCGAGACTGTGCGAGCAACTCCTTGAGCAGGTTCGAGACGGCGACGCTTGCGGCCTCCTCGACGTAGAGATTCACCAGTGGCGCCCCAGCAGCGTTTTGCGGTTGCCCGGGGTCTGCTTCGTCTTCGATCGACGCCGTCCCTGACCGGCGCTTGCGCCGGCGCAGTGCCGTCCAGAGATTAGAAAGGATCACGAGCGAGAGCACGCGCTGGGCTTCAGAGCGAAGCCCACCCGTATCGAAGATGATCACGACGTCGTCGTCGAGATGCGAGGCGAGATCGAACTGCGGCCCATCCTCCGTGGCAACGTGATTGAAAATCCGCGCGAGGCGACGGTCGGCGGGGATCTTCTCGACACGGTTCGAGACGCCGCCCATCAGCTTATCGAACGTTCGCTTCCCGTTGTTGAGAATCCCCGAGAGCATCCGTTCGAGATCCGGTTCGGAGACGGGATGGACCGACTGACGGTCATGCATCGTCCGGATCTCGCCGTGGAACTCGCGATGCGAGAACGCGTCGTCGCCGTGAACGGGATCGAACATCGCTTTGAGGACGTACCGGATGATGTCGGGAGAGCGGACAGCCTGCTCGAAGCGATCACGACCCATGATCTGCATCAGGATCTCGATGTAGTGATCGACAGTATCCTCGACGGCGGTATCACGAGGGACGCCTGCGTCGAGCTCGTCGCGGATGTCGAAAAACGAGAACGCGGGGAGCACGTCCGCACAATCGAAGTACAGGACGTTCTCGACGTGGCCATATCGGGCGTAGTGCGCTCGAAGGTACTCGATCGCCATGCCGTCGCCCTTCGGGTCGATCAGAATGTCTGCGCCCTCGGTGGCGGCGTGATTATCGAGGATCGCATTGATGAGCGAGGTGGACTTTCCTGAACCTGTTTTCCCGAACCACCCGACATGCATCGGCTGCAGGGTTGGTGGGAGTTTCAGCACTTCGGGGTCAGACGAACCGTCCTGTGTAAGGGGGTGTCCGAGAACGAGACCCTCTCGTTGGTAGCGCGCGAGAATGTCGGCCGGTGGACGAGGAAGTGCCGTCCGCTCGCCTGGTGTCGTTGCGAATGCACGCGCTCCTGACGTAGGGAGGGCTGGCCCACCCACGAGACAGAAGCTCGGTGCTTCACTCGGATCCGCGACGATGCCCCGACTCGAGACACTCGTCCCAGGAATGCGTGAACGAAGGCCAGCATAGGCTGGTGGATGAACGGTTCTCGTGACAACGTCGTTCGCTACGCTTTGTGCGCCCTTGCCAGCGTGGACGCGACTGTCGATCTCGTAGGTGGTACGATCAAGCGGCGAGAACGCTGCTTCGAGTTCGCGGAACGTCGTGTTCGACTCAGGTTGATTCTCGGGCAGGACGCCGACAACGCGGGCATTGATGACGAACGAATGACGCGTGTCTTTCGCCCGGAGTTCCTCAAGACGCGTTTCGTCACTTGGCGAGAGCGGAACCGCTGCATCAGGATCGGGCGCTCCGAAAATCGTGTTCGTCAGCTGCGCTCCGATCCCATCGCTGTGGGTCTCGATATCGAGACATCGTTGTTCGGCCTGTGCGGTCCAGTCAGGTTTCGCCTGAAAGAGCGCCTGATAGATGATCGGTCCTGGATGTGCAGCCATCGTCTCGACGATTGCTGCGAGGGGCACGCGCTTTTCTTGTTCCTGGAAGCTCTCGAAGGACGTGAGGCTGGTCTGCCAGTCAGAACGGCGCGCTGGTTGCCCGGTAAATTCGATCGCACGCAGTGATTCCCGATCGGTGTCCTCGGTGTTCGGAGAGTGGGTGGAGAGGATCGCTTTGAGCTGACCCGGATTGACTGCGAGGTGTTCGAACTCGTAGCTATCAGGGAAGACGCCCCGAAGAATACGTTCGAGCGTCGACGTCGCATCTGGGTCGTCAACGCCGAACCAGTACGATATCGGGCCATTCTGCGAGCCATCCGAGTGGAGGAGGCACTCGATAGTCGGGACGCTCTGTTCTGTCGTGAGCCCTCTGAGTTTATCCAGGAAGCCTGATGGGCCGGTATTCGGATCGATACGATGGAGGCGCTTGAAAGACGACGCGGGAGATCCGTCGTGTAGTGGTGTCTCAGTTGGCGTGATCCGGATGTATTCGCGGACGTCGTCGACGGGGACTGGGAGTGTGTCGTCGACGGGGACTGGGAGTGTGTCGTCGTCGGGTTGTGAAGCGTCTGGTGCGGCTGGCGTCGGGTCAGTGGAGGTTGGTGGCATCTGAGCGTATTCTCGTGTATGCTGCCGGTGAATATTCAGGGGGCAGTGGCTTGCTGAGTGATACCCACTTCGTTGAATACGTAATAAATTGCGTTGGTTTGCATAGTGATTATATCAGTTTGCTGGGGGCTGTGGTGTCCAAGAGAACTCCTTGGAGGATGCGATCCTGCGAGACACTGGAATCGGGGGCAGCGCAATTGATACGATGTCTCTCGGGCGCCTGTAAGCACCGTGTCGCCATCGGCATTCTCTTGTCGTGGCCGAGCCACGCTGCTATGCAACACCACCGGACGATATTTCCAACTCGTTATTCTGTTGGTTGGTAACAGCTAACACTGTTGGCGTCGTAGAGGGGCACCAACGCTCTCTACGCAGTGATGCTGGAGAAGAGACCAGTTGCATAGAGTGGGCCGCTGGGAGGCACCGATGGCAATACTACAAACCAACACAGACGTTGTAGAACAGCCCCACGACGCCCTCAACGAGCGGGACCAAGAGGCGTCTCACTGCAACGTCGCTATCCAAAGGAGGGTATGGCATGCCGACCGATGAGTCGAAAACGGACACCGGCTACGAGACGGCATTGAACGAACACTACGGAGTGAGCGGCCTCGGCAACGAACTCCTCGACGCCCTCGAAGCTGCCGGGAAAGACGTTGATGCGCTTACTCGGGATGACATCGCATCAGTCGACGAGTTCCACATTCGCGGCCTTGAGGCTACCCGGGAGGTCGCAGACCTTGCGGAGGTCGAAGACCACTCTCGCGTCCTCGACGTCGGGTGCGGTATCGGCGGGCCCGCCCGCACCCTTGCGTCCGAGTTCGGTTGCGATGTCGTCGGACTCGATATCGTCGAGGAGTATTGCCGGGCAGCGACGCTCTTTACCGATCGAGTGGGGTTGACCGAGAAGGTCCGCTTCCAGCATGGTAACGCCCTTGATCTGCCGTTCGAGGACGAGGAATTTGACGTCGTTTGGTTCGAGCACGCGCTGCCGAACATCGAGGCCACGGAGGTAGCGATCGAGGAAGCGGGCCGCGTCCTTAGACCCGGAGGTACACTTGCACTGTACGAAATTTGTGCCGGACCTGGAGGCGAGCCAGTGTTTCCGGTCCCCTGGGCATCGGATGCATCGCTTAGCCACCTCGATCCTCCTGACCGACTCCGAGAGATCGTTCTGGATTGTGGCTGCGATGAGACCGTCTGGAAGGACGTCACAGGTCCGAGCCTCGAGTGGTTTGAGAACGTGGTGGAGTCGATGCAATCGCGGGCAGCGGACGCACCGCCGCCGCTCGGACTCAACCTTCTGATGGGAGCAGAGACGCCGAACAAAGCGGCGAACGTCGTTCAGAACCTCAAGGAAGAGCGGATCGCCGTCGTTCAGGGAGTGTACGAACGTGGAAGTTACCCGTTATGACGTCCATCTCAGGCGCCCACCAGAATACACTGGTAGCTTCGTATCGTTCGTCTGGGCATTCTACCGATCATCAGTACTAAAATACGAGTCTCTACTGAACGGCGATCTCGACAGGGCATGAATTGGACGAAAGAATCTCAACAGAGTCGACGAAGTTTATGCGGCACTATCCTCGTAGATTTCGACGCGACCAGTCTGCTCTTCGTTCTGTTGAATCCCCACACTCCACGTTCCCCCAGTCCCGGAGAGCGCCCCGACTGCTGGACCGACGTCGTAGGCGTTCTCCCAGATCACGCCGCTCTCTTCGACGACGTAGATCTCTCCCTCAGTACGTGCCGAGGCGAGAACACGGGTGCCATCCTCAGTGACGCTTATATCCTCACCAGCCACCGCTCCGATTTCGGTAGACCATAGTTCCTCGCCGGTCGTGCTATCGTACGCCTGGATGGCCACCTCAATAGTAGAGGTGATTACAGTACTTCCGTCTCTAGAGATGTACGGCCATCCCCCAGCCAGCGGGTCTTCCCAGCGTAGTTCTCCATCGAGATCAAGAGCGAAGATCTGCCCATCTTCTGTCCCGGCTACGACGCATTCGGATTCGGCGTTGATCTGGGTGGCGATCACGTCGAGCTCGGTTTCGTAGACCCACTGTTGTTCGCCCTCGCTATCGTAAAGCATTACACCGGGTGTTCCTTCCCGTTCGGTCGCTCCAACCCAGTAGTGCGTTCCACCGACGGCGATTGAGTCGCCGTCAGCGGTAATGTCGACGCTGTTCGCGGCTGCCTCGTCGAAATTGTCTCTCCACTGTTGACCGTCCTCTGTCGCAAGGATAACGCTTCCCTGACCGTCTATCGGAGACGATACAGATGCCATCGTAGCGTCCTCAGATGCCATTGCGATGTCCCATAGCCCCGGATGTTCGACGACTGGGCCATCCTGAGAGGTGAGATCGAGTGACCCGTATAGGTCTGCGTCCATCCACGCAAGCGCAGCCGTGTTCGTGGCTTCCTCGATTTGAATGTGGGAAATCCCCGAGTTCACCGAGAATGGGAAGATTTCTGATTGCCGGTTGGGGTCGTATATGACGAGATCGCCATTATCGAAGCCGAACAGTACGGTGTCGCCGGAGGCTGAAACGTCTGTGACGAGGCTGACCGCGGTGTATTGGTCCTGCACGACTTGCTCGATGCTAGTCGGTTGTTCTGTCGATGGGGAGGGATTTCTGTGCGTTTGTGCTGACGCCCCGGCCGTTCCTGCGAGTGTACTGCCCGCGATCAGGGAGAGGAATGCTCGTCGGGCGTGTTTGATATTCGTTACCATGACCACACTTCCCACGAGAGGCCTTGTAAGCGAGTGTTCGGCATCACTAGGAATACGTTTGCTATATCGGCGTTCGCCTACCGCGTCACTGCTGACGGGCAACGCTTGGAATCTCGGCACCTGTCTTTTTGCGGCTTCGGTATGCTGGTAGGTCGTGTACGATGACCGACGAAGAGACGACAGCTGAAATGGATCCGATCGAGCGTGTCTCCTCAATGCTTGCGTCGGTCATGGCAGACGACTCGTCGGATGCGGAGGTCAGGAGGGAGCAACTCGTTCGTGAGGCTCGCAACGAACTCTCTCGGTGGCTCGACGAGCGTCCACCGACAGACCATCTTGAACGGCTTCGGGATGCTGCTCGAGAGCGCTGGGACGACAAGTGGACGATCGACGCGCGGCATCACGCCGATGGAACGATCCATGCGCATGCGCATCATAGTCGACGGCGACTTGATGCTGACGAACACGACTTCGACGGGGATGCGGACGTCTTCGAACATGAGCATCTGTGGGTCGGCCCCGATGGGGAGCGTGTCGTTCAGCGAGAGCACGTTCGGGGCGAGGATCGGAAGACAATCGAGATTCTCGAAGATACGCACGGCTTGCTAAAGTCGCCGTACGAGTGGTTCACCAAGGAACCTAATGGGCGCTGGCACGCCGTGGTCGAGTTTCCTGGAACGGATGACTCCGATGTTTCCATGAGTAACTTCGATCATTGCGAGCGACTCGCGTGTGGGGAGGTACTGGAGCCTGCTGACCAACTCGAGAAGATCTCCGATGCTCCCACGGATATCGATGGGGCGGCTGTCTGTGATGCGTGTTTGGCGGCGCTTGATGGGCTGTATACGAAGTCGTGACTGGCAGTTCGGGGTAGCTATTCACTACGTATCGGTGTCTACGTCGCTACTACTGTTCTCTGGCTAGCGCCCAAACCTCAGGCAGGCTTGCAGGATATCTAACAGAGATGTAACATCGGGTTTAGGTGTCGCTGTCGGAGCTCTATTCATGAGTAGTGATACCAAACAGCGCACAGCTCGCGTTGCGGCGATCACCGTCGTGACGTTCGTAATCCTTGCGACAGTCGGTGCGGGTCTCTCGCCAGCAGTCCTGAATTCCGATTTGGATGCCGATCAGGGCGTCGAGAACACTGCCCAGGCCAACACCGTCCAGGACGAGGACGAAGAGTTCCCACCATCGACAGACGACGTTACCGAGCCTGTCGTCGATTACGACAAGATCGATCTCAACGTCACGCTCACGAACAACCGTAGCGACAACGAGTCGCTTGAGTATCGCATCGTCGTCCTCGGTGCGATCCAGTCTACGAACGACACTGCGTCGGAGACGGTTTCCTGTGAGGACCAGACGTGTGTCGTCAATGGAACCCTCGACGCGGATGACCGTGCGGCCTACCGACTCTCAGGTGCGATTGTCTCGGTGTCACCGGATGACGATCTCGTCGGGGAGTTCAACAATGGCTCGCTCGAAGGAAACGCATTAGAGGGCCTCGGCATCGGCGCTGTGTACTCTACTGGAGAGGACTCGGACGATGACGGTGATGGCGACACGAGCGTAACCGTGGACACCTCTGCGTCCGCAGCAGCGTCAGCAGTCGCAACCGCTACTGATGGTGATGGTGACGACGGGAACGGCGACAATGGGGGAGCTGGTGCGGAACCGAACGGAACGGATAACGAGAGTCCGACTGTCGATGGCATCACGTACGATGGTTGTTCGGCGGCCGAGATCGAGGGAGAGGGGGACGGCTTCAGCTACACTGCCACGACGGAGTACTATACTGATGAGGGACTCACCACGAATACCTGGAGTGAGGAGAACGCTACACTCCCACAATCAGTTGCAATCGCCGTTGCTGATACCGATACTGCAGTAACGAATGCCATCATCTCTGCGATCGAAGTCACCAATTCGAGTGGGATGACTGTCGCCGAGGCAGCGAATCCTGAGTACGATGCGTGCCGGGAGGAAATAGACGAGGAGTGGGATGAGTATCAGGATTCCTTGGACTATGACTGCGATGACTTCGAGACCTGGGAGGAGGCGAACGAAGTCTACGAAAACTCGTCAGGTGAACACGGTCTCGACGGAGACGGTGACGGGATTCCCTGTGAAGGGCTACCGGGGGCACCCGACAACGGAAATGGTGGTGAGGATGAGTACAACTGCGAGGATTTCGAGACTTGGGAGGAGGCGAACGAAGTCTATCAGGACTCTCCCGGAGAACACGGTCTCGACGGTGATGGGAATGGAGTCCCCTGTGAAGGCCTCCCCGGCGCGCCGGATGATGGTGAAGACGACACTACTGCAGAGTCCGATGATGAGGACAGCGAGGATGACTCTTCGTTGACGAATGGCGAAGAGGACGGTGAGAGTGCTGACGAGGACAGCGACGGTACCGATGATGACACTGGTGAGGGGGACGAAGATACGGAGACTGGAGACAGTACCGACGAAGGTGAGGGAGATGAGGAGAATGGGGACAGCACCGACGAGAGCGATGCAAACGGCACTGACGAGGATGACGAAGAGAGCTCCGAGGAGGACGATGAGGCGTCAGAGGACGATGAGGACAACGGAGAGAGCAACACCGACGACGAATCATCTGAGGAAAACGGAGGTAGCGAGGAAGGGAATGGAGCGGAGACAGATGGAGAGATGACCGACGACAGCCAGAGCGTGCTCGTATCTGTTGGTGGTTCTTGAGACTGCTGCCAGTCCAAAAGCCCCTGGCGCGATCGACCGCTCCGGGGCTCGCTGTCTCCGAAAATCGTAGATTTTCGGGATGACGAAAGAGCGCCTTGCGCTCTTTCGAACCACGCTCCTCACGGGGCTGCGGTGCTTCCGTCGCCCAGGAAGGATCGATCGCGCCAGCCCCTTTTAATCCCTCCCGCGGCGGTTGTAGTAGATGCATTAGAATGGCGTGTTCGTCTTTTTAGCTCTCTGTGTCAAACTCACCGGTCCCTACTGCCCGCGGAACCTTCGGAACGGCCAAGACCTCACTTGATACACTCCTCAATATCGGACCGGATCGTGTCTGGGAGTTTGGTGGGTGAGTCCTTGATCTTTGAGATGCTAAGATCTCCATCGAACGCCTTCTTTGCACGCTTCACCGCATCTGATGGGTTCTTCACAGCATCTTTCGCTTTGCCAAGGAGCCCATTATCAGAACTCGAGTCAAACTTCATGCCGGCTTCTTCAGCACACTGCTTAACTGCGCGGTCGCTTGCATTCTTGATTTTTTGAGCATTGGTCGAGAGTCCATCGTAGCGTTCCCCGAGCTGCTGTCTGAGATCATTCTCGGTAGAGGAGTTGATCTCGACAGTGACGTTCATCTGGTTGCTCTTTCGGAGAACATACTGACTTGTGTCTGTCAATCCTTGTCGGACAAACCAGTGTACTTCGCTGAGTACGAGGGCAGCGGCCTCATCTCCGCCTATCTTCTGAATCGTCTGGAAACTCTTGGTATGCGCGACCTTTTGTCCAACCTTGAACGAGGCTTTATAGTACATCTGGTGCTGGATCAAAAGCACCTCGACACCAAAGGCGGCCGATGCAATGTAGAACTCCTCGACGGTGTCTGGTTCCTCTTGATCGTACGCACACGCTGCTGTATGGAGATGATTGTACGAGCCCAGAATCGTAGTGTACTTTGCTACCTCGCCTGCGGTTCCAGCTGCGCTCTTGAACCTCTGTGGGTTAATATCGCTATTGAATTCCTCGTTCATGAGCGCGACTGCGTGGGTGGTCTTCATCAATTCCGCCTGTAATTCCCCCGCAGAGGCATTCGTCGAGAGGTTCGTTGTTGGGGCGGCACAGATCTCGTTTGCAACTTGCTTCGTGATCTGGCTTCTCCGCGAATCGTTCTTTGGCAAGCGATCGAACGAAGACTGGATTGCAGACTCGAGTTTATTCACCTTCTCAGAAGAGCAGTTGCTGTATCCCTCACAGATAGCCGGTAGAGAGGTTTTTGACTCCGTTTCGTGATCAGTGAGTGTTGATGTCTTTGGATCTTCTTGTACTGGATCATGCCCGTCTGGTGGTGGAGCAGTTGTACATCCGCTAAGAATGACCAAGAGAGCGAGAGCAAGTCGGGAGTATCTCCGCTTTGCCATCGATAACAAAGTGATACGTGAATAACAATAAAAATTGTCTCTATATCGATGTTTCATCACAAATTGAATGCCACGATGATTCACTAGCCACCCATATTGAAGTTTGCTGATACAAATCGTACTGTCCATACAATGGGCGACGATCGTCGGATGACGACCGATCGGTTCTTTGGAGGCGTCGACAACCGCCTCGAAAATCTGCAAGCAACCTTTGGATACATTGCCAAGGCGAATCCAACGCAGTCCGACCTCTGGGCGTGGCTCAAATCGAATACGGGTGCAGAGAGCGATTCGACGATTCAGGCGTACGTGGGCTTTCTTCGCTCGATCGGTCTACTAGAACGGGATGAGGGGCAGTTCTCGCTGACGTCTCGAGGGCAAGACTACAGAACTACGAGTGATAGAGAACTACTGTTCGAGACGCTTGTCGAGCACGTCAAAGGCTTCGAGACGATTCTACAATCGGTCTCTCTTGGCCACCGCACTGACGATGCAATCCAGACACAATTACAGGAACACTATCCCGATTACCAGCTACCTGTCGGTGTCATCGTCCGGCATCTCGAATGGCTAGAGGTAGTCGGTGCCATAGAGCAACACGGTGACCACCACGTATTGACCGCATTTGGGCAGGACGTCGTTGATGAATACAAGGAAGGAGAATGGGTCAGCGACACGGCTACGCAGACGATCGAACGTTCAGCTGAGAGTGAGCAGGATGGAGCGGACCTTTCTTCGCTCCGTGAGCGAGCCGAGCGATCTGCGAGCACCTCCGTCTCGACGTCGGTCAATGTGCGGGAAGTAACCGAGTACGACCGATCCGACGACGTTCGTGCGTACGTGCTGGAGCGTGCTGATGGCGAGTGTGAAGGCTGTGGGGAGCCAGCGCCATTCGTGAATCGTGACGGCGATCCGTATCTCCATGCTCATCACGTCCTCGAGCTTTCTGCGGGAGGGCCTGATTCACCGGAGACAGTAATTGCGTTGTGTCCTAACTGCCACTACCGGGTTCACCACGGGCGGGATGGTGAGGCGTACAATCGGGAGTTAGTGTACAGGCTCTCGTCGATCGAGGATGTTCCGGGGGACGAGATCGTGTCTGTGGAGTAGTTGGTAGTCGTGGCTACTTCTGACAGCTCAAAAGCCCCTGGCGCGATCGACCGCTCCGGGGCTCGCTGTGCGCCTCGCTTCGCTTCGGTGCTTACGTCGCCCAGGAAGGATCGATCGCGCCAGCCCCTTTTAGTCCCACCCCGCTGGTTGTGGCGACTGGTATAGCACGCCCCGCCCCGCTCGCCGCGGTCGCCCGACGCAACGCTCGCGACCGACCATTCCGGGTGCGCCGAGCACGCTCGTCGTACCGGGCGTATGGCTTCGACGCCAGCATTAAGCGCGCTTTCGGTCCTCGCACGCTCGGACCGGAAACCGGCTTAAAGCTGGACGCTCGCGTCGGGCGCCGCTGGCGCGCGGTTCTGGGTGGGTAGGTCTCGATAGCGCGCGCTGCTCGCGCCCAAGGGCGCTCGCGAAGGCGCGAGCAGCGCGCGCGGATGTGTCGTCGACGATGAGAGCCACGGCTGGAGAGTTGTGGTCGTTGGAAGAAGACGCTGAGTGGGCGCCTTCGGTGCTAGAACACCAATGAGTACTAACTACAGTACGGTAGATGAAGCTTCGGTTGACGAACAGACGGACGAGTACCAGACGACGGTGGACGAGTGGGCGAGTGAG
This sequence comes from Natronoarchaeum rubrum, assembly GCF_024494695.1. The sequence goes on from NZ_JANHDP010000007.1 coordinate 248,567, forward strand.
GCGGCGGCCAAGTGGGTGGTCGAAGAAGAGGTGGAGCTACGAGCAAGCGTCGAGCAGAACATTCAAGGAAAAGTTGATTACGCGGATGATCTGGAAATCGAAGGGCGGCTGTTCGGGCAGACGCTGGCAGCCCAGGAGCGACTGGAAGCGAGAGAGTGGGAGATCGAGCAGACGCACGAACGGTGGGATCGAGGGCAGCGTTCGAGGCGGGAAGAGCAGGCGCGCATTGTAGTGAGTGAAGGAAGCGAGCGACGACGTCGGGAGTTCGAGCGGCGTGCGGCGAGCGTAGATCCCCGGTGTGATCCGGATGTCCCTGATCCCAGAGCGCGACTGAGCACGGAGGAGTTAGCGATGGTGAACAAGCAGGCGGGACGATTGGAGGCGAAGCTGGATGGATGGTCGAGAGCGGCGATCAGTCGGCGGCTGGCCGAGCGCGTCGTCGATGGCTGTGGCGTTCTGGGCGCGGTCGTGGGCGTGTTCGAGGAGTTAGAGCAGGCGGCCGGGACGGTGATTCCGATTGCAGCGGTGGAGGAGGTCAATCGAAAGGAAGTGAGTATTGAAGGACGTGTGAAGGTCCTCTGGGAGCCGTCTCATTCTGCCATTGCGCAAGTTGGGTTACTTGAGGATGATTCGGGTGTCTGTAAATTCACGGTGTGGAAGGCTAGCGAACAGACATGGATGTCTGAAGGAGCGCGCGTCCGAATTCGCGATGCAGCCAAGAGTTGGTACGAAGGACGTGTCTCGTTAGCGCTGACTCGACAAAGTGAGGTCTACTTCCCAGATCGGCAGTAGCGAGGGTCAGTTCCTCTATTTTTGGAAGCATCCAGTAGAATAGGGTAAGACGGTTACAGCCTCCAACACGAAGGTAGCTGACAAACTTGACGACTACTTTGAGTGCCGATTGGCAGTGTTCCGGAGACACTCTCAACTCCGAACGAGACTCTCACTGTAATCGATCAGCTAGTTGATCGAGAATCGTCCACAGAAGCCGAGAGGGCGTCTCTACTGAGAAAGAAACTGACTCGTAGTCGTCGCCAGGGCCACTCCGCTCTTGGAAGTGAGCTTTTCCGTCGACGTGAGGATTTGGCTCGCGATGGAATCCACAGTCGTATCCGGTGCTCTCGCTGTAGTGAACGGCGAACTCTGAATCCTCCGGAGCTGGCCACCAAGCAACCCTGAGCGTTGCACGCTCAGCGTCGCGTCCGAACGCCGATGGATTGATATCCGCACGAAGTTCCCGGAACTTCCTATCAGGGATGCCCTGTACGTCTTCGATCGCAGGATGTCGCATTAACTGCTGTCGTAACTCCCGGAGGATTCGGTGGCGTTCTTGACCGAGATACCGAGACGAATCGCGGCCACCGTCCGTGATGGATGGCGGTTGCAGTTCGTTCGCTCGAGTTCTCATGCTGGTGCAGGGTGATTCGTAAACTCGCCATACCGTTCTAACGCGTCTTCGATGAGCGACAAGCGGTAGCGAGTGTGCTCCCAATCACTTGCAACGTGTCGTCGCTCTCGGGAGTCTTCGGCTGAGAATGAGTCTTTAGCCGTCTGTTTCCGGACCTGCTCGGGGCTACTGGCATCGAATTCAGCCTGCCAATTCTCGATGTCCGATTTCAGTTCCGTGGCGAGTGCTGCGAGGCTATCCTGATCGTGTTCCTCGAGGAGTGCTCGAACCTCTCGAGTACGGACGTATACTGGGTCTGGGAAGTACGTCGTTGCTCCCCCTTCGGCGTCTGCTGTCAACACGTTCAATTCTACGAGCCGCTGGAGGTGACGCCGTGCGGTGTTCTCCGCGACGAGCGCCTCATCGGCGATCCACGATGCAGGACGGGGCTCAGCTACTGTGAGTGCAACACTCTGGACTCTGTCGAAGCTGCTGGTGTGTTCTTTCCAGGCCTCATCTCCAGGTGTTTCTGTTGTTTCGTCGTCCGTTTCCATACCCATCCTACTTGATTGAGACGTATAATTGTATCTCTGACTCTAATTATTGACTCACTCAGAGTAGATAGGGCCATAACCGTCGGCAGTCCGTGATCGACCCGCCGATTAGTGATATAGTGGAAACCTTTCTATTCCCGGCTGCACCAGTCATCATTGTGAATTGATGATGGGATCAAATTCTGTTATGAGCTATTCTCTAAGCGCTCGAATCAACTTTCACCAGAACCACAGCCCTCGACCACACGTCACGAGCGACGCTCGTAGCATTCCGGTAATTTTGTCCCAGTTAGAAGTCTTGTTTCGTGATCTCTAAGCGATGCTCGTCGATAATTTCCAACAGGCAACGAGCGATCCCGAACGAGAATATCACCTTGCGTCTCGACTAGACCGAACTATTTCTCTCATCCGCGATGACCCAGAGGAGGCCATCGACGAGATCGCTGACGAGGTTGACGAGGCGAACACGGCGGGTATTGACCATCCGATATTCACTGCAATTGAATGTTTGGAAGAATGGTACCTGCAAACTTCCATCATACAGAACAGCTCAGAACGCGATTTCAACCTACTCGCTACTGCACTCTCGAAGCTCGAAGAGGTATTCGAGGATGCAAGAAGACGAAGGTGGGACGATGTTTCGATCGTGGCAGTAAAACATCGTCTTCAGGAGATGCTAGAACTCGGTGGCTGGGACTCCGAATTAGAGCAAGAAATCCAACGAGGGGTCGAACTACTTGTCGATGAGGGGCTTCTAACTACTGCGACCCGGAGTCTTGTATTCGACCTCCTCGACGAAATTCAGAATGTAAGCGGCCCGTCTGAGCGAGACGTTGTCATCGATCTTTACACGGAGTGCGTAGACTGGGCGGAATCGTTCCAGAAATCTGGCGACTTACAGGCGGAGCGGGACGTATTGAGGCGGGCAATCAACCTTCGAGAACGCATCGGCGGTGATCCTCACTCTGAGGAGCAACGACTCATCGAATCCTACGAGGAGGACGTTGAGCGTTCAGACGCTCACTCCCGTAATGCGGCAATCCTCCAGAGCGGATTTCGAGAATGCCGTGAGTTTCTCTCTAAGGAACAGCGAGACGAGTGGTTACGACAGCTTCGAGTAGAGAATAGAAAGGGCCGAGAGAATATGGGGCCTGTCCCAACAGGAGCAACTCCTCAAGATATTCAGCTGGACGCAGATCGTCTTGTTCTTCTCTACCGGAGTCTCCACATGACTCCTTCGAGAGAGAAGACTTTCGAGCTGTTCCTCCAATTCGACGAGTTGTTGACCGACTACAAAGAGGCCGTTGAGGACGAAGTCCAGCAACTAAATACGAATCCTCTTCCAGTATTGCTCTCTCAGAGCTTCGAGAACTCCAAGGGTGATATTGTCCACCACAATCCTGGGCTGTTCGATGTCATGGAGGTGTTTGGTGAAGGAAATCACGCGTCTCCATCCAGTCCATTGACTCCGAGGATTGGACACCAAAACCTTCCAGCGAAGAACGAAGAAAATGAATGCGGTCGTAGGGCGAGTCCTCCGCCGGCTAATCGAACGAGGAGATATTCGAGAGTCTGATTTCTACCGAGTGTTAGATCGGATTGAGTACCTCGATCTCCATCGAGAGGCGTTCTTGACTGACGCCATCATCTCCTTCTTCGAAGAGGATTATACGAAGGCACTACACGTGGGTATGCCTCAATTTGAGGCTGTCCTCGAAGACTTACTGGAAATCAAGGGAGAGCGCGTGAACAAAAGCAAGAACGACGGAACTGTAGAACCAGCGACGCTCGGTGGCCTCTTCGGAATTATTCGGGAAGAGGTCAACGATGACCTCGGAGCATATCTTGAGTACCAGTACACCGACTCAGGGGGTCTGAACCTCCGAAACCTACTCGCTCATGGCCAATACCCCTACGGAGCGACCTCATTCGAGTATTCTGCAGTTCTACTCTTCGACATCCTTCGCACTCTTCTCCGCATCGAGAACCATTACCCGTAGACAGTGGACTCGGCCTCGATTGACCTCTCAGCCAGGTCGAAATGAGTAGGATTAACGACATATGTGTGTCATATGCTGGTGCTGGTGTTTAACAGGGTTGGTACTAAAACGAGTGTCAAATGAGTGCCGGCAACGACCAGCTTCGAAATGAGTTGGAGCGAAAATTCGAACCGCCTATCGACGTGTTACTAGATCCGTCGCTTCTCGTCGCCAGTCGGTCTCTCGACAGATTGACTGACTCTAACGTCTTCTCTTTGCAGACTCAGGCCACACTGGGGGGCACGCCGACTCAACCTCGGCTTGGCGAACTCTACGTGCCTGCAGCGTTCTACAGATTGCTCACGGACGAAACGGAGCCGACTGTCCAGAAGTCGAACTTGTGGGACTTCTACCGTGGACAGGCTGAACCAGCTTTTCCTGAGGATGTCGGCGAACTACTTGATCAGAACGGCGTGGAGGGCTTCTCTGGTAAAGTACATGCCGACTTGCAGTGGGGGAACGCGATCAACGACCCTGACCGGCGTGAGAGATTGTTGATGACCCTCCAAGAGGAGCTCTCGTTTCTCACGAATGGTGGCGTTCTTCTTTCGAGGTCGCCGGCGGCTCTCACCGCTCTACGGGATGCTGGTCTACCAACCGTCGATGTCGGTAAGGCAGAATTGGCCCCCGAACTGCGAGAGACGTTGACTGGTATTGGCTACAGAACCCCGGCTGACGTCTGTTCGTTCGCTGTTTCCTCAGCTCAATCGACGGTCGACGCGCTCACGGAGAACATACTCAGAACCACTCCAGATACCATTCTGTACCAGATGGGCGACTGACGTCCTCAGTTCCCACAACAGGTGTCACCGATAACGCGATTCCTCTCAAGAGCAAGCGGGTTCTCCCCCGTCAGTTGCCGCCCACAGCGATCACAACTCGGCTCTTCCATCACGCCCGCTCCAATGGCGTACGAGTACGATTTCTCGACAGTCGCATCACCCGCGCTGAGTTCGAGGACGAGATCGCCTCGCTCGTACGAAACCGACGTTGCTGTTACCGGCCGCATTCGGACGGTCAGGTCATGTCGTTCTCGAACTTCTCTCCGTTTCTCTGGGAAGTTCCTCTCTATCTGTTCCGTGAGATCATCGAGTTCGGCTCGTCGGTCATCGAGTTCCGACTGGAGTTCCTTTCGCTTCCGGAGTGCTTCGACACGCTCTGCTTGTTCCGTGGCGGCGTCGATTGCTTCGGTCTCGTCTTCGATTCGGTCGTTTAGGCGACTGATCTCTTCGTCTATCTCCTCCCGTCGCTGTTGTACGAACTGCCGATACTCGTCTAGCTCCACCTCTGCAGCACGCGTCGCACGTTCCCGTGTGTCTCGAACCATCGGGGAAATCTCTCGTTCCAGAACTTCGTTGGCAGTCTCGATTGCGTCACCCAACGTCTGCTCATCGAATTGCCTCCCCTCAGAGGGGTTTCGCTGGCCGTCTTCAGCCAAATCCAAGTACGTCTCCGCGAGTCGAGGCCGTTCCTCGTGATCGTTGAGGTCGACCGCTACTGCGTGCAGTTCCTCTGTCTGGTACTCGCTGACGGTTTCGATGCCGACGTGAAAGAGCGCACAGAGCGCCCGCCTATCATAGTACGGAGTGAATGATCGATCCACGACTTCGACTGTTCCGCCAGTGATCCACGGGGGCAGTTGCAACTCGAACTGGTCTTGTGTCAGTGAGAGCGACCCGAGGGGTGTTCTGTCAGCCGATTCGTCGAGCATTCGCTCTACGAATGGCGCTTCCGGTGAAATGGCGATAGCTCCCTCGTTGACCTCGTCCGGATCGCTTACGATCTCCAGTACGTCGCCATCCAATTCCAGAGCGGTGTCAGCGTCGGCGGGAAGCGTGACTGTCCACCGACGTCCTTGCTTTTCGATTTCGGCCCCCAGCGACCGCAAGTACGCCTCAGTAAAACGCTCGACTACCCGCTCGGTGACTGGGAGGGCTGCGTCAGTCATCAGTATCCCCCAAGTCAAATCCCTCGAAGACGCCCTTGTTGAAGTCCTCGAGTTTGTCAGCGAGGTCGCGCTGTTCCTGCAGATCGATCGCCATCGCGTCGAAGTCGTTCTCCAGTTCGACCTCCGAATCTGCCGAGACCAGCCGTTCGAACACTTCGTCCTCGAAGTTGCGCCCCGTCTCTTCCAGTCGAGTCAGAATCTCGCTCAGCTCGCCGACCGACTGTTGAAACAGGTCGATCTTGTGGTAGAGCCGCTCCAGTACGTACTCCTCGATGGTGTCCTCCAGCGCGATATTGAACACGTAGACCTCGCGTTCCTGCCCAATGCGATGGATACGACCGATGCGTTGCTCAACCTTCATCGGATTCCAGGGCAGATCGTAGTTGACCATCACGTTGCAGAACTGGAGATTCCGGCCCTCGTTCATGGCGTCTGTCGAGACGAGAACCCCGCCCTCCTCCTCGAACCGTTCGACGATTTCCTCCTTCTCGTCGCTGCTGTGCCCGCCGTGGAAGGGATGAGTTGTGTAGCCCTGGTCAGCGAATGTCTCAATCAGTTTCTGTTGGGTCGCCCGGAACTGGGTGAACACGATTACTCGACCCTTGTCCACGCGTTCCCGTGCCTCACTGGTAATACGCTGGACGCTCTCCAACTTCGTCGGCGTCTCCACCGCGTCGACGCAGTCGAGAATTCGATTGAGCTGGTCGGCATGAGGGACGACCTGACCGTCTTCGACATCGAGCTGTCGCTCCACAGTCTGCTTAAGTGCTTCAGGACTGCTGACGACCTCCTTCTGAAGGGTCATCAGGACGAGCTTCTGACCTTGATCCTCGCCATAGGCCATACGAACGTAGTCAGTCACGGCTTGGTAGAGGTCTTGCTCTGCCGGCGAGGGGTCGAAGGTACGCGTCGTGACGTTACGTGGCGTGAAGTCGATGTCCGTCTCATCGCGACGATTGCGGATCATCACCTTCCGGAGACGGTTCTGGAGTTCGTTTCGGTTGACCAGCGTCTCCTGGGACTTGTTGACGAAGTAGTTGTGGAACGCCTCACGCGTCCCGAACAGTCCCGGTCGAAGCAAAGAGATGATATTGTAGAGGTCGGTGACATCGTTCTGGATGGGTGTTGCGGTGAGGAAGAACGCGTAGTCGTACGAGAGCTTCTCTAAGAGCTCATAGCGGTCGGTGTCTTCGTTCTTCACATAATGAGCCTCGTCCAGCACGAGGACGTCCCAGTCGCGGGCGAGGACGGTCGAGCGGTGGCGGTCGCTCTTGGCGGTGTCGATGCTGGCGATGACGTGGTCGTGGGCGTCGAAGCCAGCGAAGTCGTCGTCGTAGTTGCAGGTGAAGTCGAGGCCGAACTTCTCCAGCATCTCGCCCTGCCACTGCTGGGCGAGTTGTGCCGGCGTGAGAATCAGCACCGCGTCGTCAGTGCCGCGATAGTGCATTTCCTTGAGAATCATCCCGACTTCGATGGTCTTCCCGAGTCCGACCTCGTCGGCCAGGAGTGCCTTGCCATCCATCTCGAAGAGGGCGCGGTGGGCGGCGTCAACCTGGTGTTCGAGGAGTTTGACGTTCTCCTCGTCGAGGTGCGAGAGCGAACGGAGTTCGGAATCTGGCTGGCCAGCTTGGAGTCGGTTCGCCTGAACGGAAAGGAGATGTTCAACAAGGGAAGAGGACTCTCCAGCGTCAGATAGTAACGTATCCTCGTGGCGGAACTCGACCTCCACGAGATTCTCTCTCGACATCTGCTTCCATCATTCCATCGGAGGTGTTTCTATGTTTCCCCTGGCTGAAGTTCGTCCATTGCGGCGGGTTGAACAACTGGAGATGTTCGCGTTGGTCGTGTTCAGATAAGCTGATTCCATGCAAATGCGAACGATCTGAGCCACTGATCAGCAGTTTCTGCTTTGGCGTGGCTAAAGCTATTACTAAACGAAGAGGTTCGTCGTTTTAGTTCTCGAAAGG
>NZ_JANHDP010000008.1 GCF_024494695.1 Natronoarchaeum rubrum
AGCCCGCGGTGTTGATCAGTACGCTCGCTGCGATCGCGGCGACCAGGATCATCGCGATGAAGATGATCAGGGTCTCGATCCCGACCTGCCCGCGGTCGGTATCTCTCGAAAAGTCTGGAAGTGTAACATCCATGCTGTGTATCCTCGTGATTGTTGTCCGACCACCGTTCCGGCGGTCGTTGCATCTTCGTTACAACGTATATGAAAAAAGGATAGCACCTACCAGTACAGGGCAGATAGTCCGATAGCCCCTCTATGATTAGGCAACAACTGATGGTGGCTAGAATCTGGGGCATAGACAGCTATTCGACGCCAAACGCGTGCTATTGCTGAGTCAGGTGCAAAAGAAAGGTCGCATTGTGCGCGTCGCCGCGTCGCTTACAGTTCGACCGCGTCCTCGTCGTTGTAGGAACTCAACGACTGCGGGACGTTGACGACGGTGACGGCCTGGCTGCCGGACTGGGTGACAATCCGGACTGTTGCTTCTTCTCCTTCCTCCAGATCTCGGAGGTCATTGTCGCTTTCGTCAGCGAGGTCAACCGTGATGGTGAAGCGGTCCTGCCGGTCGGTCAGAACAGGCACGGTGTTGTCGGGGTCGGTCGTACCTTCGACTGCGAACGAGCCCACCTCGATGGACTCAGAGTAGCCGAGCGTGGCCTCGCCGTCGGGGCCGATGTACTCGACGGACGCGCCTTCGAGGTCGATCTCGTTGGCGCCCGGCGACTGCATCACCGTCATGTTGATCCTGCCGATCTGGTTGCGGAGCGGTTCCTTAACAACCAAATTAGTAGCCAGATCGACGGACGTGCCATCAGACATGGTACTACTCACTGCAGTATCATTGTCGGGATTCCATTCGACACTGACAGTGTCTGCACCACTCGTGTCGATAGCATCATTGAGATCAATCGTATCGCCCGGTTCAATGGTGTCCTGTTCGTCAGTCCAGACAGTGACGTAATCAGTCGACTCTGAGTCGTCAGTTTCCGTGATAGTTATGGTGCCGTTCCCGGACCAGAATGTTTGGCTATTAGTGTCATCATACGTAAGAACGTTTGCAGAGTTATCGTAGGTAAACGACGGGGTCCCTGTGCTCTCTTCAGTTTCCGTCGAAATCTCGCCGATGGAACTGATGACGAGCACTTGGTTCGACACCTGTGCCTCGGAGTCTTCGCTCGTCGCAGACGCCTGGTTTTGGAGGTAGCCGGCGGTGTTGATCAGTACGCTCGCTGCGATCGCGGCGACCAGGATCATCGCGATGAAGATGATCAGGGTCTCGATCCCGACCTGACCGCGGTCGGCATCTCTCGAAAGGTCTGGAATTGTGATGTCCATGCTGTGTATCCTCGCGTTGATTATCCGGCTGCTCTCTTGGCAGCCGTTGGAGTCCAGTTACTAGGTATATGAAAAAAGCGTGCAGCCTACGAACGTAGGACCGCTACTGCAGTCGGCCCTATCTAATTAGGGCGAGTGCCAAGAAAGCCGACAGAGGTCCTCTTCTGTACGTTCTTCCCCGCGAGTGAGCAAGTACCAGTATCGACGTTATCCCGCGATCGTTACGAATAGTTGTCAAAAAGTAATAAACCAGTTCGGATAATGTGTGCGCCCAAGAACGTCGAATGAGCAAGCACCATCCTAGCTCCGGCGCCCGGGCCGACGGCCCGCATCTGGAGAGTCTCGACGGCACGGCCGCGGAACAGGTCACCGCGATGGCGTGGGCGCGCTATCTCGGAAGCGCCTTCGGATCAAGCGGCGCGATCCGCGCGCTGCGGTACTACCGCGACGTGAGCTGGATCAGTCAGGACGTGTACCACACGATGGTCGACTACGTACGCGGGCTCTCGGTCGACGAACTCACCGAGGAGGAAGACGCTATCGACCGCGAGACCAGCGTGGAGTCGCTCCGAGACACGCCGTACGAGCGCCACGCGCGTTCGCTGGAGTTCGTCGCAGCGATCGCCGGCGACAGCATCGAGCGCGATCTCACGACGCTGCGCCTCGGCGACGAAGCGATGGGTGCCGCGACGGGCATCGGCGGCGGGAGCGCCGACAACGGCGGCGTCCCGAAGGAGAACCAGTGCGCTGCGACGACCGAGGGCGGCGAGCCGTGCACGCGACCCGCGCTCGGCGACAGCGAGTACTGTCACGAACACCACGACGCCGACGAGTGATCGCGCTTCTCTCCATTTCCTACCGCTGGTAGCGACTGCAGCGGTCGGTACATCGAACTGGTCGTCCGGGGGCGACCCGGTCAGATCGAGATGATCGAGTTCATCAGGAACGTCGTGACCCACGCGATGATGCCGCTCATCCAGACCATCGCGACGAAATGCGTCAGCGCGTTGAGCGAGTGGCCCCGGTCGACGATCCGGATCATCATCGACGAGAGGAACGCGTTGAGCAACACCGCGACGAAGAGGTAAAATCGGATCTCCGGAACGTCGTACACTTCAGGGTGGAGCAGCGCTCCCATCCCGGTCTGGGCGAGATCCATCTCGGCGGTGATGTCCGTGAGCAGTTCGACGATCTCCAGGCCGACGAAAAAGGAGAACGTGCTGGTCGCGGTGATGCCGTAGATGACGCCGATGATCGTGCCGGTCTCCTGGGTTCGCATCTGCCGGAGGTTCAGCACCTCCGTGAAGTTCTTCTCGATGAGGTTGCCCAGTTGGCGGGGCTCACCGCCCATCCGGCGGCCGACGACGTACATGTCGCTGAACTTCTGGATCAGGTAGGAGCCGGTCTCGGCGGCGAAGTAGCGCCAGGCCAGCGTCGAGTTGATCTGCATCGCGAGGCGCTTGTACAGGTCGTCGACGTTGTCGGTCAGGGCGCCGAAGTCCTTCCGGCGGAGACTCGACAGCACCGACGACGAGGAACTCTGCTTGACGCTCTCGACCGCGCCGAGCGCACGAATGAAGGAGGGGAACTCGGAGTCACGGCCCTTGACGCGGGCCTCCTCGCGCCGGATGACGAGGCCGGGAATCAACAGCGGCGTAAAGGGGACCGCCATCCAGATGGCGTCGGGCAGGCCGGCGCGGGGGATAATCCCGTCCAGCGCGAGGTACGTGACCGCGGCGAGCAGCAGGCACAGGCCGGTCCCGACGATCAGCGCGATTCGCAGGCGGACGTTGCGCTCCAATGCGATCCCCTCCGCGTGGCTCCAGATGGGGTCCTGGGGAGCGATGTTGTTCATCACGTACAGGAACGCCAGTTGGACGAAGAAATACAGCGTGATCACGCCCGACAGCGCGATCATCGGATCGACGCCGATCAGGAACGGCAGGAGGATCGCGAACACGAGCCCGAACGTCGTCGAGTTGATCACCGAGAGGTAGACGTCCTTCATGACGCTCAGGCGGTCGAGCTGGTTCTCGTAGCGCGTTTTGAAGTTCCGGAGGATGTTGTCCTGCTCGGACAGCAGGAACTCCGACATCGGCTGGCCCGCGCCGACCGTGTACGCCAGCCGTTCGAGGAAGTCCTCCATGAGCGGGCTGGCGACGCGCCTGGCGCGGAACCGACAGGCGTCGTCGAGGCTCTGATTCCAGGTGTCGATCAGCGCGACGATGTGGCCCATCTCCGTCGCGATCGCCTCGTACTCGTCTTCCTTCGAGAGCGTTCGGAACACTTCCACGCGGTCGATGTTCGTCGTCGACAGCACCGTGATGTGGGTGATGAAGAGGTGGAATCGCTCGCGGACCTGCTGTTGCTTGCGGTCCTGCATCAGCTTGGGGTAGACGACCGCCACGAACGGCAACAGCAGCGCGAGCATCACGACCGGTCCCGTCGCGACGCCGGGGATCGGCAGGAAGAAGGGCAGCAACATCACGCCGAACGCGCCCAGTATCGACGGGAACAGCACCGCAAGGAGGTACCGCCGGATCGACATGTCCATCTGCTCGTAGGCGAGCAGCAGCGACCTGATCGCCTCCTTGACGTCGACTGACTCACCCTCGTCTCTTCGGGCCGAGTCGGTCGTCGCCGCGTCGGAGCTGGTCGCCATGTGTGGAGTCAGTCGTTCGCTCTGGTGGTTGCGCTGGAGGTACGAAACGTTAACCCCCAGCCGTCGGGCGGTGTCGGGGAAAAGCCGCGGTCTGGGAGGCGGACGGACATCACGTCAGACCGTCGGCTGGGGCGACGAGGGCAGCCCCGTGATGTCGATCGGCAGCGACTCGACGCCGTCGCGCTGGAACACCTGAATGGCGTCGTTGACCTCGTCGTACCCCAGCACGTCGGCCTCGATGAGTCGCTCGATGATCTGGGCGCGCCGTTCGAGCTCGTCGTAGATGTCGCGGGTGTTCTCGTAGCCCAGCAGTTCCGCGATCTGGTTTTCCAGCACGTGGGAGTTGTTCATCCCCGTGAACACGATGTCGTCGTCCTGGGGATCCCACTTGAACGCCTGCTGAGTGATGACGCCGTCGTCGACCTTCGAGTAGCCCTCGATCTCCTGGACGCTCGTCACGCGCCGCAGGACGCGATCGCCCTGCTTGACGCGGTTCTGGAACAGCGCCACGTCGCAGTTGTCCATGAACGTCTCGGGGACGTTGATCGGCTCCCCGGTAAAGCGCTGGATCATCGAGACGATGTCGGAGGCGTGGAACGTCAGCATGACGGGGTGGCCCGTCTGGGCGGCCTGGAACGCCATCTGTCCCTCGGCCCCGCGGACCTCGCCGACGATGATGTAGTCGGGACGCGAACGGAGCGCGGCGGCGACGAGGTCGAACAGGTCGATGTCGGAACTCTCGTCGTCGCCCTGTCCCTCGCGGGTCAGGAGTTGCTGCCAGGTGTCGTGCGGCGGCAGCACCTCCGCGGTGTCCTCAGCGGTGTAGATCTTCGAGTCCCGGGGGATGAACGAGGTGATGGCGTTCAGCGTCGTGGTCTTGCCCGACGCCGTCTCGCCGACGACGAACACGGTCTGTTCGTTCTCCAGACAGAGCCAGAGGTACGCCGCGAGCTTCGGCGACAGGGTTCCCCACTTGGTGATCTGGAACACCGAGAGCGGCACCTCGTCGCCCTGACGGATCGTCAGCGAGGGACCCTGGACGGAGACGTCGTCGGAGTAGATGATGTTGATACGCGACCCGTCGGGCAGCGTCGAGTCGATGATCGGGTTCGAGTCGCTGACCGGCGTGTCCATCCGCTCGCCCATGTTGCGGATCCAGTTCTCGAACTCGGCGGGCGTGCCGAAGTCCACGGTGGTAGGCAGCATGCCGTACGTGCCGTGGTCGACGTAGCACTGGTGGGGGCCGATGACGTGGATGTCCTCGTTCTGCGGGTCCTGCATCACCGGGTTCAGTGGGCCGAGCCCGACGATGTCGCGCTGGAGGCGATAGCGGATCCGGTGGTAGGTCTGGCGCGACAGCGAGATCCGGGTGCCCAGCACCTGCTGGAGCACGCCCGACGCCGTCCCGCCGACGTGGGTGACGCCGCCGAGCAGCTCGTCGATGTGGTCGACGAACTCCTGATCGTCGCTCGGTGCGGGCTTGTTGACGCTCTTTTCGAGGATTCGCTGTCGCACGTCCTTGAACGTCGCCTTCTCCTCGGCGTCGAGCGTCGGTTCGACGACGTAGTAGGTCGTCGAGGACCCGACGTCGCCGTGAACGTGACAGAACACGGGGTGTTCGTCTCGGGTCGGGTAGACGACGTTCGGGCGCGCCACCTCGTGACGGTCCTCCAGCTCGTCGGTGTACGCGGGATACTCGCCGTGCTCCTCGCGCTTCGCTTCGAGGTGCGTTCGCAGGTGGTCGTGCTGGTTCGCCAGCTCGGCGAGTTCGCCGGTCAGTTGCGGGGTGCCCAGTTCCGTCATCGGTCAGGCCACCGTCCTGGTCACGATCGTCAGCCCGCGGCCGGACTGGACGGCGAAGCCGATGTTGTCGTCGACCTGATTGCCCATCCCCGCGAACTTCTTGACGACCATCTTCCGGCGGACCTCGTTGCCGATCGCCTCCATCTCCAGCGAGAGATAGACGTCCGAGACGTCCCGAAGCGGGCGCAAGGCGTTCTTCGGCAGCGAGTCGGGGTTGACCGTCAGCACGACGGTCTTGTCCTGTCCGACGATCTGCCGGAAGAACGTGATGAGGTTCTGCATGATGTCGTCGGCGTCGTCGTGCTCGCTGATCGCTTCGTAGTGGGGATCGTGCAGGAGGATCGAGTCGAACCCGTCGAAGATGATCACGTCGCTGCGCCACATCACCTCCGCGCGCATGAGCTGCGTGAGTAGCTCCCGGCCCTCGGTCTCCTCGGGGTCGTCGCCGTTGATCGTGTCTTTGGTGTCGACGTCGGCGTGGAGAAAGAGGAGCTGCTCGCGCAGCAGGTGGTCGACGACGTCGTACTCCATCGATCCCATCTGCTTGATCAGTCCGCCGGCCGTGAGCTCGGCGGAGACGTAGGTCACGTTGGTGCCCGTCTCGCAGAGGCCGTAACAGAAACGCTGGGTGATGACGCTCTTGCCGGCGCCGTGTTGGCCCTCAAGCAGTACGATGCTCCCCTCGGGAAGCCCGCCGCCGAGCGACGGGTTCACCCGGTCGCGTTCCTCGAGTCCGAGATTGTAAAGATCGGGCATAGTCAGGTCAGTTAACGCGGAATCGTATGGTATCTTCGGCCGAGTTGATGCGGACGGTCGCGCGGTGCTCGCCGTCGGTCAGGCGCTCGGAGACGACGATGCGGAGCACGTCGCCCTCGTCCCAGGTCGAGGACTCGTCGTCGCCGACGACCGTGACGGTCGGTGCGGGCTGGTATCGCCCGTCGAGCAGCACGTCGGGCGGATCGGTGCCGACCTCGATGGCCCTGTTGCCGGTGTTTTTCACCAGCAGCGTCACGCTCTCGTTGTTCGCGTCGTAGATCGACGCCGGACTGCCCGGGTCGCTGATGATCGTCACGTCGGTCTCGATGTCCTTGGCGACGCTCTCGCCGCGCTCGTCCATCGAGACCGTCATGCTCTGGACGTTGACCGTCAGCGTCGTCGCGACGCCGACTGACACCGTCAGTGCCGCGATGAAGATGATCAGGTGCGACACGGAGACGCTCGCCATCTAGCTCACCACCGTGATATCGGTCGTCGAGCGTTCGATCCCGGTGCCGGTCACGACGACGACACGCTCGGGCGTCGTCGTCACGTCGCGGCCCTCGATTCGCAGCTGTTCGCCGGCGACCCAGAGCTCGCGGTCGGCGACGTCGTCGACGTACGTCGACCGGTTCGTCGCGATGACGCCGTCGACGAGCAGGTCGGTCGCCTCGACGTCCATCGTGACGGTTCCGGTGTTGTTGACGGTGACGTCGAGGACGTCGGTCGTCGAATTGTACGTCGCCTCGTGGAGGACGATCTCGCTGTTGCGCGTGTCGAGCATCCGGTCCTCGCGAGTATCGGTCGCCTCCGAGACGTCTTGGACGGACTGTTCGACCGCGGGATACAGCAACCCCACGCTGATCAGGAATCCGATCGAGAGGACTGCGACGGCGGCGCTGGTGCTGAACCCCATCCGAGATCACCTCGGCCCGTCGGTTCTGGCGAGCTGGGCCTGCTGGGAGAGTCGGGCGATGAACCGGAAGCTTCGATCGTGGACGTCGGTGTTGAGATCGTTGCGGGGCGCCGAGTCGGACTCGCTCCACGCACCGCTCAGCACGACTTCCAGCTCCCGACGGATCGACTCGCTCACCCAGTCGATGCGGTCGTAGTGGTCGAGCGCCTTGAGCGCCCCCTCCTCGCCGGCCGCGTCGATCAGCATCGCGAGCCACTCCATGACGAGCACGTCCGTGGCGTACGTGTCCGCGAACTCGGTCAGGTAGGGGCCGTTTTCGGGAGGAGCCGTCCCCGAGGGCGGCGACTCGGGCACCGGCGTCGAACTCGGTTCCTCGCGAGCCGGCGGGTCGGGCTCGGCGGCCGCCGGCTGGTCGTCGCTCTCGGACGATCCGTGATCGTCGGACTCGGTTCGGCGTGCAGCCGCGGAGTGTCCGCCGCCGTTGCGTTCGAGGTTCTCGTCCCGAGCACTGTCCGATCCGTCCTCGGGGATGACGCCGTACGTCGACTCGCCGGTGTCCCGTCGTTCCTCGGACCGCTCCCAGTCCCGGGCGAACGGGTTGACGCCCTCGGTGAGTTGATCGTAGACGCCAAGCAGCGTCGCGTTGTGCTCCTCGATCTGGTCCATCCGTTCGTTGATGTCGAGCTGTTCGCTCTCGACGCCCTCGATCGACGCCTGGTTCTGCTCGACGTCGTTGCGGATCTCCGAGAGCTCGTACTCGAAGTCGTTGATCCGTTCGACCAGCTCGTCGTCTTCGTCGTCGTCGTTCGACCGACCGCCGAACAGCCCGCCACCGGAACTGCCACCGTCGTCGGAGGTGGATTCCTCGGTCTCTCCCTCCGCCTCGGACGACTCCTCTTCGTCGGACTCATCATCGTCCTGAAGCGGACCGTCCGGTCCGGCGTCGGGGCGATCTGTGTCGCCCGGTGCGAGCGCGTCCAACCCGAGTTCGTCGAGGATCGTTCCAATGTTCATGAATCGCCCATCTAAAGCTGAACGCTGATACCGTATCACCGGGGATAAATCACGTACCTAACTAAAGAGGCAACCAAGAAGCACGTACCGAGGGCAGCCGAATCTTCGTGACACATGGTGACAAGTGACTCGGCGTGATCGCCCGAGAGCGTCGGTGAAGGCGTCCGAGGACGATGAAGTACCGAACGTTCGCATCGAACGGGAGACGAAACGGGACCCGAGGAAGCGTAGAGATTCGACCGGTTCGAGCGTCGCTACTCGCGGAGATCTGCCTCCGCCAGCAGCGCCGAGATCGTCGTCGCCGGCGAGGCGTCGGGATCGATCTGGCGGGCGTACCAGCGGAGGAACTCCTCGAAGACGGCGACCCGATCGTCCGCCACGAGTCGACGCTCCGCGATGCCGTCGCCGGTGTCGACCACGGCGTCGATGCCGAACTCTCCGGCGGTGTGTTCGAGCGCGAGCGCCCTCGCCTCGACGTCGACGTTCGGGCCCGATCGAGCGTCGGCGTCGGACCGCGTCGTCGAATCGGGCGACGAGTTGTGCTCGTCGCCGTCTTCGGGCGCTGACGCGTCCGAAGGCTCGGAGGACGCGATGCGTCCTCCGGCGTCCTCGGGAGATATCGTCGAGCGAGGGCTCGAATCACTATGTGATTCGGTGTCCCGCCGAGACGTAGTCGAGGCAGGGCTTGGAGAGCGCTGCTCTCCAGCGTCCTGCCGAGGCGACGCCGAATCGGGGGTCGCGGCATCCCGTCCCGTAGGGTCAGCGAGCGGCCCCGAATCCGCCGCCTCCGGATCGACACCGTCGTCCGAGCCGTCCTCGTTCGGTCGGATCACGTATCGGTTCTCGCCGATCTTGCGGACGGCGTCCTCCTGCTCGTCGTCGAGGCGTAGCTCCTCGGGCGTGAGCACGGACGCGTCGTCGTCCGGGTCTTTCGGATCGTCGGAGTCCTCGGGCATGAGTTGTCGGATACGAAGGGAGACGCATTATAGTTTGGCCGGCGCATCAACCCCCAGCACGCAGGCGAACGCATATTACGCGGGCCTGCATACGACGTTCCAGCGAGGCAACGTATCGTGACGCCGACCACATCCCGACCGCCGCACCACTCCGGCCCGACCGCGAGCAGCGACGGGTCCCGGAACTACGATCCCCGCAAGGATCCGAAGGTGATCGGGATCGCCGTCATCGTGTTCGGGACGCTCGCGATCGCGATCGCGGGCGTTGGCTCGACGCCGATCGTCGGCGGCGACGGCGGCGGCGGAACGGTGTTCCCGTTCCAGGACGTCGAGGACGACGCGCTCGAGGAGGTCCGCATCTCGATGGCGGCGAACCGGACGACGCTCCGTCCCGGCGAGTCGGTCCGGTTCACGGCGACCTACGAGAACGGGACGCCGGCGTCCGGCGCGTCGATCGCGGTGGACGGAACGAAACACTCGGTCGACGACCGGGGCCGAGCGACGGTGACGTTCGAGGCGGGGGGCAGCTACACCGCGACGGCGAGCAAATCCAACACTGAAGCGGTCCGGTACGTCGCCGACGGGACGATCATCTCCGTCGAGCGCTACGAGATCGCGCTCGCGGTGACGGCCAACAGGACGACGGTCACGGCGGGCGACGACGTCGCGTTCACCGTCCGCCGGGCCGACACCGGCGACGCCGTGAGCGCCACGGTGTCCGTCGCGGACGAATCGTACGCGACCGACGATCGGGGGCGCGCGGTCGCCAGCATCCCGCGGGCGGACAGCTTCGACGTGACCGCGAGCCGCAAACAGACGGCCACGCAACGGTACGTCTCGGACACCGTGACCGTCAGGGCGTCACCCCGACGGGTGCGACTCGCCCTCTCCAGGAACAGGTCCGCCGTGCGGCCCGGGGAGACGGTAGCGTTGACGCTGTTCCGGACCGACACGGGCGAGACGGTCGAGGGGACCGTGACCGTCGACGACCGGACGACGCGCACGGTCGGCGGAACGGTGACGGTGAGCCGCGACCGCGCGGGCAGCTACGACCTCCGGGCGACGAGGACCGACACCAACAGCGAGACGTTCGTGGCGGTCGAGGAGACGCTGGAGGTCAGCCGGTACGCGGCGCCGGTGTCGCTGTCGGCCAACCGGACGGACGTCGAACCGGGCGATGCCGTCCGTTTTAGCGCCGAACGGGCCGACACCGGCGCGCCGCTGACCGGACAGCTGACGGTCGGCAATCGGACGCTCTGGCTCGATCGACAGGGAGAGGCGACCGTTCGATTCACCGAGGCCGGCGAGGTGCCGGTCGTCGCGAGGCGCGCGAACACGTCCACGCACTGGTTCCCCGCCGACGAGTTGACCGTCTCGGTCAGGGACACGTCCTACCGGGTCCGGAACGTCGAGTCGCCGGACGCCGCCGACCGGAACGCGAACGCGACGATTCGGGCGGCCGTCAAGAACGTCGGCAGCGACATGGGGACCGCCCGAGTCACCTATCGGTTCGACGGGGCGGTCGTCGCAACGGACTCCGTCGCCCTCGGCCCCGGCCAGTCCGAGACGGTCAGGTTTGACGTCCCGACAGACGCGGAACCGGGCATCTATCGGCAGGTGATCGCGGTGCGCGACCACTCGGCCAGGAGCGATATCGAGATTCGGCCGGCGGGCGGGAACGACGAGTAGCACGGGCGACCGCGACGCTCTGGGACCACCCATCGACTTAGACGGCACCAAACAGTCGGCACACAGCACCGGCTGGCACCACCTCGCGGTCCGGATCTATTGCGGTTGCGTATCGCGTAGTTACCATCTCATACCGTATTTTAAAACTTTTACTTGCCTCTGAATCGCTCGTGAAACGTCGATAATGCGGTTTGTACCAGTGAAACCAGCCGAAATAAAAGAAACGCTGTCACCCCTATAAGGGGGTGGCACCTGTCTGTGGGAGTAGGCGCCCCAGAGGAAATCCATGTCCAGTCCCTCCACGTACAACGACCAAGGAACGATCGCCGCCGAAGCGACCGACAGACAATCGCTCAGCGAGCAGGTCTACGACCGGCTCGCGGGAACGGTCATGACGCCGGTCCGGATGCTCGGATTCTGGACGGCCGTCGCCCTCCCGTTCCTCCACGTCCCGCTGCTCGCGACGGGACTGAACGGCAGCGAAGAGACGATGACGTTCGTCGCGCTGCTGGCGCTGAATCTCGTCGCGCTGTACGTCGGCTACCCCCACCGACAGCACTGACCACGTCGGGACGCCGGTCTCCGCTCCCGCCCGCCCACACTCTCGCTGACGTTTTCATTGTACCGACCAACGAACGCCGTAGCTGCTACGACAGCTCCGCAGCGATCGCGCGGCGCTTGACGAGCGCGAATCCCGCGACGATCGCGACGAATCCGACGGCGGTACCCGCGTCGATCACTTCGTCCAGCAGCGCCCAGCCGACCACTGCGGCGAACGCCGGCGCGACGTACGACACCAGATTGATCTCGACGGCACCCAGACGGTCCAGCAGCTCGAAGTACGCGAGAAAGCCGAGCGCGCTGGCGACGACCGACAGGTAGCCGAGCGCGAGCAGCGCCTCGACGGTCCAGGTCACGTCGGCGATCGATTCGCCGGGGAGCAGGAAGCTGACGGCGTGCATGATCGCCGCGCCGCCGAGCATCGACCACGCCTCCATCGTCTCGATCGGGAGCGACGCCGCGACGCGCTCGGAGAGTACGCTTCCCAGCGCGAACGACGCGGCCGCCGCGAACACCAGCCCGACGGCGATGACGTCGGTCGAAAGCACCGCGCCGGGCTCGGGGCGAGCGACGACGACCACGCCGATAAAGCCCAGCGCCAGTCCGATCCCGCCGATCGCGGAGAGCGACTGGTCGGGCAACAGCAGCCGCGCGAACCCGGTCGTGAGAACGGGCGAGAGGCTGACGACGACCGCGGCGGTCGCGCTGGTGACGCGCTGCTCGCCGACGAACAGGAACGCGTGGTACGCCGCGATCAGCAGGACGGAGCCGATCAACACCTGGTGCCACTGGCCGGCCGTCCGCGGACGCCACTGCTCGACCGAGACGGCGGCGTACGCGAGCATCAGGACGCCGGCGACGTCGTAGCGGAGCGCGGCGAACAGCACGGGCGGGATGTACGCCAGTCCGGCCTTGATCGCGACGAACGCGGACCCCCACACGGCCGCCAGCGCGACGAACAACACGGCGTTACGTCTGGCACTCACGGCACCCTGTCGACGGGCGGCCACCAACGTCCTTTCGAATCGGAACCAGCGGCTGCGTCGTCGATCGACGGCGTCGAACTGACGACCACGGCCGCTGTGGCGGGCTCAACCGGGGAGCCGAACGATCGGGCCGCGAACGTCGGAAAATCGACCGATGGCGGCCGCAGATTTAAGTTCACCTGTCCTCTACTCGCTCACATGGCCGCTCACGGCCGGTCCGGCTTGCGGGACCTGTTCGACGAGTCGCCCACGCCGCACATCGCTCATCCTCCCGAAACGCACCATCGGGACTACTACGTCGCGACGGACGGCTCCTTCCGATCCGACGACGCCGGCGGGCTCGGTGCCGTCATCGAAACGCGGGACGGACGGCGCGTCGCGCGCCTCTCCGTTCCCGCCATCGTCTCCGACAACAACGTCGCGGAGTATCTGGCGCTGCATCTCGGCCTCGACGTGTTGGCAGCTCGGGCGCCAGCTGACGCGCGCGTCGGCGTCCTCGTCGATCACGATGACCTCGCGGAGAACGTCAACGCCGCCGTGCTCGCGGGGCGTCACCCCGACGGCAAGCCGCCACACCCGCTCCGGACGCCGCCGGGCGTCGCCAACCATTGGCGCGGCGTCCGCGCCCGGCTCTCGGGGTTCGAGGCGGTGCGGGCCGCTCGCATTCGCAGCGAACAGAATCCGGCCCATCCGCTGGCGAACGCTCCGGACCAGTACGCCCACGTCAACCGCGAGCCGGAGCGGTGCGTGCTGCCCGGCACGAACGAAAGCAGCGCGCAGCAGTACCCGCCGCCGTCGCGCGCGGATCGACACGCGAGCGACTAGACGCGACCTTTTTCTCCCTCGGGTTCGCTCGCTCCGCTCGTCTACCAACGTCCTCGTTCGGTGCACTCGCGAGGACTCCGTTCGATCCGAGTGAACGGCGGCTTCACCGCCGTACGCTTTGACCGATTGACTACTCCTGCTGGGCGTCCACGACCGCAACGCCGGCCATGTTGACGATGTCTTTGACCTCGTCGTCGCGCTGGAGGACGTGGACCGGCTTGTCCATCCCGACGAGCATCGGGCCGATGGCCTCGGCGCCGCCCAGTCGTTGGAGCAGCTTGTAGCTGATGTTGCCCGCTTCGAGGTTCGGGAACACGAGCACGTTTGCGGGCTCGTCGAGTTCGGAGAACTCGTAGGTGCCCTCTAAGAGATCCTCGACGACGGCCGTGTCGGCCTGCATCTCGCCGTCGACGGGGAAATCGACCGCGGGATCCTCCCGGAGCGTCTCGGCGGCGCGGCGCACCTTCCGGGTGCCCTCGTTGGATACGGAGCCGAAGTTCGAGTACGACAGCAGCGCCGCGCGCGGTTCGATGTTGAAGCTCCGCGCGAGATCGGCGGTGTGGCGGGTGACCTCCTCTAACACGTCCTCGTCGGGGTTCTGGTTGACCGTCGCGTCCGCGACGAACAGGACGCGGTTCTTGAACGTGAGCATGTAGACGCCGGCGGCGTAGTCGGCGTCCTCGGCGGTACCGATCACCTGTAGCGGCGGCCGCAGTGCGGAGGGGTAGTGGTGGGTGAGGCCGGTGAGCACCGCGTCGGCGTCGCCCGATTCGACCATCACCGAGGCGAAGTAGTTGCTGTCGTGGATCAGTTCGCCCGCCTCGCTGCGGGTGATCCCCTTGCGCTGGCGACGCTCGTAGAGTCGCTCGGCGTAGGCCTCGTAGTTGTTGCCGGTCGGATCGACGACCTCGGGTGAGAAGTCCAGTCCGAGGTCGGCCGCGGTCTCGGTGATCTCGGCCTCGTCGCCGATCAGCACCGGGTCGGCGATCCCCTGTTCCTGGATCTGGTAGGCTGCGCGGATGATCTTCTCGTCGCCGCCCTCCGCGAGCGCGAGGCGCTTGGGGTCGCTCTTGGCCTTGTTGAGCACGACGCGCATCATCTCGCGGGACTTGCCCAGCCGGGCTTCGAGGCGCTCGACGTAGTCCTCGGTATCGAGCTCGGACCGCGCGGCGCCGCTGTCCATCGCGGCCTGCGCGACGGCGGGCGCGACCTCGAACAGCACGCGGGGGTCCAACGGCTTCGGAATGATGTACTCGGGACCGAACTGCAGAGGCTGGTCGCCGTAGGCCTTGACGACGGCGTCCGGCACGTCCTGGCGGGCCAGTTCGGCCAGCGCCTCGGCGGCGGCGACTTTCATCGCCTCGTTGATCTCGCTGGCGCGCACGTCGAGCGCACCTCGGAAAATAAAGGGGAACCCGAGCACGTTGTTGACCTGATTCGGGTAGTCGGAGCGTCCGGTCGCCATGATCACCGTGTCGTCGCGGGCGTTCTTGGCTACCTCGTAGCCGATCTCGGGATCCGGGTTGGCCATCGCGAAGATGATCGGGTCCGCCGCCATCGAGCGCACCATCTCCTCGTCGACGATGTCGGCCACCGAGAGCCCGACGAACACGTCGGCGCCCTCCATCGCGTCCGCCAGATCGCCCTCGGGCACGTCGCGGGCGAACTCCTGTTTGTACTCGTTGAGTTCGCCGTGGCGGGCGCGCTCGTCGGTGAGGATCCCCGAGGAGTCACACATGATGATGTTCTCCCGTTTCGCGCCCAGCGACACGTAGAACCGCGCGGTCGCGATGGCGCTCGCCCCGGCGCCCGAGAACACGATCTTCAGCTCCGAGAGTTCCTTGTCGGCAATCTCGGCGGCGTTCAAAAGCGCCGCACCGCTGATGATCGCGGTGCCGTGCTGGTCGTCGTGGAACACCGGCACGTCCATGCGCTCGCGCAGTTCCTCCTCGATCACGAAGCAGTCGGGCGCGCTGATGTCCTCCAGGTTGACCCCGCCGAACGTCGGCTCCAGCGCCGCGATCGACTCGACGAACGCCTCGGGATCGTCGTGGTCGAACTCCAGATCGAACACGTCGATGTCGGCGAAGCGCTTGAACAGCACGCCCTTGCCCTCCATGACGGGTTTCGACGCCGCGGCGCCGATGTCGCCCAGTCCGAGCACGGCCGATCCGTTCGAGACGACGCCAACCATGTTCCCCTTGGAGGTGTAGCTGTAGGCCTTCTCGGCGTCGTCGCGAATCTCGCGGCACGGCGCCGCGACGCCCGGCGAGTACGCCAGGCTCAGATCGCGCTGCGTGTTCGTCGGCTTCGTCGTCGAGATCTCTATCTTCCCCGGTGGCTCCTCCCGATGGTACTCCAGCGAGTCCTCGTCCAGTCCCATGAGAGAGAACGTCACGTCGGATGGATAAAAACACCACCGACCGCACCATTCGACGACCGTCGAACTCTCGCCCCCGCGATGCCCCGCCGGCGAGCTACTCGGACTGCAGGATCGCCGGCCGCTCGATCTCGACGTCGTAGTCCGGCGCCGTCGCCGACTGAGTGGGCCAGTCGTCGGTGGTCGTCAACGCCTCGAAGCCGTCCTCGGTGACCAGTACCGTGTCCTCGCTTTTGGCGCCCTGTACGGTCGGATTCCAGGCGTAGGCCATCGGCAGGTGGACGGACGCGTCGTTGTCCGGCGTCGCGATCCACTCGCGTCCGTCGAACCCGGCCGCGCCGCCCTGATGGTGGTGCTGCCACTCGCCCTCGTGGCCGACTGCCGCGTAGGCGTCCTGAACGGCCGCGAACACGTCGCCCGCGGTACCGCCGCTCTCGCCGACAGCCTGCGTCGCCGCCAGCGCCTGCACTTCGACGGCCGTCGCGGCGTCGTGGCGCTCCTCGAGCCACTCGGGCGCGTCGAACGCGACGGTGCGGGTCACGGAGGCGTGCAGGCCGGCCTTCTCGGCGGTGACCGACAGCAGCGCGTAGTCGCCCAGTTCCACAGGTTGAGGCGTGTAGTGGCGGTACTGCTGGGCGCGCTCGGAACCGCCGACCAGCGCGACCGGCGATTCGATGCCGCGGGCCGACAGCGCGACCCGGAGCGCGGCGGCGGTCTCCCGCTCGGTGTCGCCGGGGCGGAGTTCGCGCGCGACCGACTCGACGGCGGCAGCGGTCTCGCGCCCGAGCGTCCGGTAGGCCTCGATGTCGGACTCGGTAAGTGGTTGGCGAAGCTCCTGCCCGTCGACGGCGTCGAAGCCGGGCACGTCGAAGTCCGCGGCGGCGGGTTCGGCGGCCCGCTCGGCGACGGCGGCGGCCAGCCCGTCGGCGTGCCAGTCGAACGTCTCGACGGCGACGCCGTCAGCCAATTCCTCGTCGCGCAGACGGGGCGCTTCGATGTTGTCGGTGACGACGGTCAGTTCCGTGCCGTCGTAGCCCGCCGCGGCGACGCCGACGTCGCCCGCGCGGTCGACGACGTTGTTGCCGCCGGTGAGCCACGCGAACCCGTTCGGGCGCGCGAACCACACCGACTCCAGATCGTGCTCGTCGAGGTACGCGTCGAGACGTGCTTCTCGCATACTCCTTGCCACCCCGACGAGCGTCTTCAACGCACCGGACCTCGACGGAACGAGTCGACCGACCGACACTCGTCGAGAGCGGAGCCACCTCGCCGCCGATCCCCCGTTCGACGGTTCGGTGCGGTTTGGTCAGAGCTAAGTGATCGAGGCCCCGAGAATCGTCTAGTATGGCGTCCGCTGCATCCGACTCCGGCGACGGTTGGGGGGTGTCGTTCCACCAGTTCGCGGCGGCGACGACCGCCCTGACGTTCGGGCTCTTACTGCTGGGCATCTACACCGCGGTCGCGGGCGCGGGGCTGACCTGCGCCGGCCGGTGGCCCTTCTGCGACGGCTACCTGGGGCTGTTCCCGGCCAACTGGCCGAGCTTCATCGAGTGGTTCCACCGGTTCGTGGCGATGATCGTCGGCTTCCTCGTGCTCGGACAGACCGTCGCGGCGTGGCGCCAGGAGCACCCGAAAGCGGTTCGCTGGGCGACGACGGGAGCGCTGGCTCTGCTTCCGACCCAGATCATCCTCGGCGGGCTGACGGTGCTCGAGTATCAGGTCGTGATCCTCACCGCGCACTTCCTGTTCGGCGTCGCCATCTTCGCGCTGCTGGTCGTCGCGACCGCCATCTCGCTCCGGCCTCACCTTTCGACCCCGCGGCGATCCGCCGCGCTGGCGTCGCTCGCGCTCGTCCCGATCGTCGTCGTCGCGACGCCGTTCGTCCTGCTCTCCGGGTCGCTCCCGGTCCACATCGGCTACTACGCGGTCGGACTGGCGGCCTTTGCCGTGCTGCTCGCGCTGGGGATCTGGACCGATCGCGCCGGCGACTCGCGGCGCGTCTCGATGACGGCGTTCGGCGCCGCGGCGCTGCTCGCCGCCCTGTTGCTTCAGGGTCGGCTCGTGCTCGACGCCTCGGACCAGCCCCGACTCGCGCTCGCTGGCGGGCTGATCGGCGGCCTCGCGCTGGCGGCCGCCTGGTGGACGCTGCAGGACGCCGCCGACGGGCTGGTGCCCGCGCTCTCCCGGTCGACCTGATCGGGACCGGCCGGACCGACTAGAGCGCGGACGCCGATTTCTCGCCAAGCTAAGTGACACCGGTGCAAAACGGCCGGTATCGGATGTACGACTCGGTGCTTTTCGACAACGACGGCGTGTTGACGTATCTGACGGAGCTCGCAGTGCTCGAACGGGCCATCGAGACGACGTTCGCCGAGTTCGGCGTCGCCGACCCACCGAGGGAGGACGTCGAGGCGCTCCACCACCTCACGATCGACGACCTCGAAACGGTCTGTGACGCCTACGGCGTCGACCCGGCGGCGTTCTGGCGGCGGCGCGAACGCAACGCCGCCACGCTCCAGCAGGCCGAGATCCGGGCTGGCCGCAAGCCGACGTTCGAGGATGTCGACGCCCTCGACGCGCTCGACGTCCCGGTGGGCGTCGTCAGCAACAACCAGGCCGTGACCGTCGCGTACGTCGTCGACTACTACGACCTCGACGCCGAGGTCTGCATCGGTCGGCCGCCAACCCTCGACGGGCTCCGCCGCAAGAAGCCCGAACCGGACATGATCGAAACTGCTCGCGATCGCATGAGCGTCGAGAACCCGCTGTACGTCGGCGACAGCCCGACCGACGTGGTCGCCGCCGAGCGCGCTGGCATCGATTCGGCGTTCGTCCGGCGCTCGCACTGCCGGGACGCCGAGCTGTCGACGCCGGCAACTCACGAAATCGAGGATCTGTGGGCGCTGCCGGAACTGGTCGAAAAGCGGGCGGAGTGAGGATCGGCTCGAAAGAAGCGGTCAGAACAGCCAGGTGTAGATGCCGATGAAGACGGTCACGGCGATCGAGACGAATAAAAATAGCACGACGAAGAGCGGGTTCGTCAGCGCGTCCAGCGGGTTGTCGCCGTCCTTCTCCGCGCTGATCACCATCGCGCGCATGACGGCGAACACGGCGCCGATCATGATCACGAGCAACAGCGCCGTGATCGCGATGGCCGCCTGGAAGCGACTGACGTTCAGTTGCAGTCCGATCATGCTGAAGATGCCGCCGGTCAGCAGCGCGCCGAAGATCGATACCGCGGCGAGCTGCTCGGGCGTCATGTCTGAGATTTGAACCGAGAAGTCTCCCGTCTCGTCCTCTGATGCTTGTGCCATCGGTCGGTTGTCGGACACAGGCGGTAGAATATTATAATATTACCGATCGGACCGGTCTCGGAGGCGAGAGGTCCTCAGACGCCGAACACGCGGCGAAACGCCGCCTCGAACTGGCGGCGAACGGTGTAGACGAACGCCAGCGCCGTCGGGGCGCAGAGCCCGGCGTACGCGACCTCCCAGGCGTCGATCGTGAGGTACTCGCCCCAGATCAGCGTCGTCGCGTTGCGGATCGCCGGCGGCACCGGCGGGTACAGTGCGGTCCGCTCGGTCAGGAACAGCCACGCGAGCACGATCCACGGCAGCGACGCGACGTAGAACCACGCCGCCGGCATCACGCGAAAGCTCCGCCGGTAGCGATCCGCGGCGATCAGTTCGGTCAGCTGGTACAACAAGAGCAGGAAGCCGATCGGCGTCGCCACGATGGCGATGCCCGCTGCGAGGTAGAAAAACGAGCCCGACACCTCGTAGAAGACCGGCATCGCGATGCCGGTCGCGATCAGGCCGACGATCGTGTACGACGCGACGGTGACGACCGACGCCAGCGAGACGTCCGAACTCAGCGTCTTCGTCCCAACCGCCATCGCCCGGTCGCGCTTTCGCTGGCAGTGGACGAACGCCACCGCGCGACCGCTCAGGAACGCCGCGAGGATGCCCGTCGGCGTCGTGACGACCGCGGCGACCGTCGGGACGAAGGCGGCGTCCCACTGGACCCAGCCGACGACGCCGACCAGCACCGCGACGACGCCGGTGAGCACCACCGACCACACCCACACTCGGGCGGACAGCGTCCACGAGGCTAACTCCAGTGATACGCTCGGTGGGTCCCCGGTCCTCGTCTGTGCGGTTGTCATAGTATCGTCATTTGGTCGACTGTAGTCTCACGTGGTCGTCACGAACAGGATGACGAGCACCAGGATGCTCAACCCGAGCATGAGCATCGGCGCGACGCGAAGCGGAATCGACGCCGCGTCGTCGAGCCACAGCGAATCGGTCGGAGCGTGCTGATCCTGTCCCGTCACAGTCGTTTACCTAGTCGAATCTCACACATTGGAACCTGATAAATCGATTCGTTTGTGAGACGCTGTATCCGGCTTATTTTACGCCCTACCTGAAAAACACCGTACTCGTTTCTCGCGGTTTGTATGTTCGATATCATGAAATCAGAGCACGCTAATCACGACGAGGCCGCCGCCGATGGTGAGAAATGCGATCGCGAACCCGTACTCCAGCACCTGCAGGTACAGCTCCTCTGTGTCGTTGCTCGACCCGAGTCGCGTAAACACCGCCCCCAAGACGAGCATCGCCGCCCCCGCGAGGACGTAGGAGGCCGTGACCATGCCGACGACGTACTCGTCGACCCGACATAACTTCCCCGGCCGAACGGCTCGGGGACACGAGGGGATCCTGCCGGCGACTTCGAACGCCGAACCACGTCAAAAAAACCGATGCCGGACGGTCGCCTGCAAAGACGACGCTACTGGAAGCCGATCCGACCGCCGCCCTTGCGGCCGGCCTCGCCGCTCCCGCCGCCCTTGAACTCCTCTTCCATCTGCTCGTAGTAGTCGAGGATCTCCTCGGTGATCGTCGGCCGGACGTCTTCTAGCGCCTGCCGGAAGTGGCGCATGTCGACGTCTTCGGCGTCGTCGTCCTCGCGGAGCGCCTCGATGGCGGCCTCCCGCGAGATCGATTCGAGGTCGCTGCCGACGTAGCCGTCGGTGATCTCGGCGAGCTCGCGCAGGCTCACGTCGGGCGACAGCGGCGTATCGCCCGTGTGGATCTTGAGGATCTGCTCGCGGCCCTCGACGTCGGGCTGGCCGACCATCACGAGGCGGTCGAACCGCCCCGAGCGGATCAGCGCCGGGTCGATCATGTCCGGCCGGTTCGTCGCGCCGATCACCATGACGTCCTCCATCTCTTCGAGTCCGTCGAGCTCGGTCAGCAGCTGGTTGACCACGCGCTCGGAGACGTTCGAGCCCATCTCCTGGCTCCGCGAGGGCGCCAGCGAGTCGAGCTCGTCGAAGAAGATCACCGTCGGGGCGACCTGCCTCGCTTTGCGGAACGTCTGGCGGATCGCCTTTTCGGACTCGCCGACCCACTTGCTGAGCAGTTGCGGGCCGCGCACGCTGATGAAGTTGGCGTTGGTCTCGTTGGCGACGGCCTTGGCCATCAGGGTCTTGCCCGTCCCGGGCGGGCCGTACAGCAGGACGCCTTTCGGCGGGTTGACGCCCATCCGCTCGAACTTCTCGGGGCTGGACATCGGCCACTCGACGCTCTCCTGGATCTGCTGTTGGGCCTCCTCGAGCCCGCCGACGTCGTCCCAGCTGATCTTCGGCAGCTCGACGAGCACCTCCCGCATCGCGGAGGGCTCGACCTCGTTGAGCGCGCCGCGGAAGTCCTCGCGCTTGACGATCATCCGGTCGATCAGGCTCGGCGGGATGTCCTCCTCGTCGAGGTCGATCTCGGGGAGGTACCGGCGCAACGCCTTCATCGCGGCCTCCTTCGTGAGGCTCTCGATGTCGGCGCCGACGAACCCGTGGGTCTCGTCGGCCAGGTGGCCGAGGTTCACATCGTCGGACAGCGGCATCCCGCGGGTGTGGATCTGGAGGATCTCCTCGCGGCCCGTCTCGTCGGGGACGCCGATCTCGATCTCGCGGTCGAACCGGCCGGGGCGGCGCAGCGCCGGATCGACCGAATCGACGCGGTTGGTCGCCGCGATGACGATGACCTGGCCCCGCGATTCGAGGCCGTCCATCATCGTCAGCAGCTGGGCGACGACGCGGCGCTCGACCTCGCCGGTGACGTCCTCGCGCTTGGGCGCGATCGAGTCGAGCTCGTCGATGAAGATGATCGAGGGCGACTCCTCGGTGGCGTCCTCGAAGATCTCACGTAACTGTTGTTCGGACTCACCGTAGTACTTCGATATGATCTCCGGGCCCGCGATCGAGAAGAAGCTCGCGGAGGTCTCGTTGGCAACGGCTTTCGCGAGCAGCGTCTTCCCGGTTCCGGGCGGGCCGTGCAGCAGCACGCCCTGTGGCGGCTCGATCCCCAGCTTCTTGAAGATCTGGGGATGTTTCATCGGCAGTTCGACCATCTCGCGGACGCGCTGGATCTCGCTCTGGAGGCCGCCGATGTCCTCGTAGGTGATGCCGCCGCCGGTCTTCTCGAACCCGGAGATCGGCTCCTCGCGGAGTTCGACGTCGGTGTCCTCGGTGACGAGCACGACGCCCTCCGGCTCGGTCTCGACGGCGATCAGCGGGATCGCCTGCCCGGGCGAGCGCATGAACGGGTGGTTCGTGCTACTCATCACGGGCACGATGTCGCGCTCGACGACCGGCCGCTTGAGGATCTGGCGCTTTACCATGCCGGCGGCGTCGGAGCCGAACTGGACGCTCGCCTCCTCGGGCGGCGCCAGCACCAGGGAATCGGCCTTCTTCGCCTCGGCTTTCCGGATCGACACCCGCTCGCCGATCCCCACGTCGGCGTTCTGGCGGGTGAACCCGTCGATGCGGACGGTGTCGGTGTTCCAGTCCTGTCGGTCGGCGCGCCACACCTTGGCGGCGGTGGTGTCGGCGCCCTCGATCTCGATGATATCGCCCGGACTCAGCTTGAGGTGCAACAGCGTGTCCGGGTCGAGGCGAGCGATGCCGCGGCCCGAGTCGTTGGGGTAGGCTTTCGCGACTTCGAGTTGAACTTCATTCATGATTAACTGTCTGCGGGGATGTTCGACTGTCCGGGACCGGTTCCGATATGTCTTTTGTTAGTCGGAGGTCGTCGGCTATCGGCGTCCCGTTTAGTGTCACACGTTAGCACGCGAAACTCCGTGACCCGGACACATATGGCTAACGGACGAGGCACCACGAACCTCGTTCGCAACCCCGAGTTCTCGGGTCGGGCGCACCCGCTTGGAACTGATCCCGATGGTTTTTCGGCTTCGCGCGCCGGAGTAGCGGTATGCGACTTCTCGCTTTCGACGGCCGAACCGGCGCCAGCGGCGACATGCTGCTGGCCGCGCTGCTCGCGGCCGGCGCCGACCGCGACGCGCTCGACCCCGTCGAGGCGGCACTCGACGTCGAGTACGTCGTCTCCGAGCGGACGCGGGCTGGCATCGCCGCGACGGCGGTCGACGTCGTGCTCGCCGACGAATCCGGCGAGGACGACGACGAGAGCCACTCGAACGACCACTCTCACACTCACGGCCACGACGTCGACGGCCACTCGCACGACGACGACCATTCACACAAACACTCGCACGATCACGACCATACCCACGAACACGGCCACGACGCCGACGGCCACTCGCACAACCACAGCCACGCCGAGGGCGCCGGGCCGAACCGGACGTTTCCCGAAGTGATCGAAATCGTCGAGGGGATGGAGCTCCCCGAGACAGTCGCGGACGACGCGAAGGCCATCTTCCGACTGCTCGGGGAAGCCGAAGCGTCGGTCCACGGGACGAATCTCTCGGAGACGCACTTCCACGAAGTCGGCGCCGACGACGCGATCGCGGATATCGTGGGAGCGGCGCTGTTGCTCGACGATCTCGACGTCGATCGGGTAGTGACGACGCCGATCTCGGCGGGCGGCGGCACCGTCGAGATGAGTCACGGCGAGTACCCGGTCCCGACGCCGGCCGTCGTCGAGATCGCCGAGCGAGCCGACTGGACGCTGCGCGGCGGACCGGTCGACGCCGAGTTGCTGACGCCGACCGGCGCCGCGATCCTCGCGCACGTCGCCGAAGGGCGGGAACAGCTTCCCCCGCTCGACGTCGCGGCATCGGGCTACGGCGCCGGCGACCTGAAGCTCGACGGGCGGCCGAACGTGCTCCGGGCGCTGGTCGGCGAGCCCGAGTGCGAACTGCGCCGGGACGACATCGCGGTGCTGGAGACGAACGTCGACGATGTCGCGCCCGAGGTGCTCGGCGGGCTTCAGGAGACGCTCGCGAAGGCCGGCGCGCGCGACGTGACGATCGTCCCGACGACGATGAAGAAGTCCCGACCGGGCCACCTCGTGAAGGTGATCGCGAAGCCCGAAGACGCCGAGCGCGTCGCCCGGCGCCTGGCCGAGGA
Organism: Natronoarchaeum rubrum; assembly: GCF_024494695.1. The sequence goes on from NZ_JANHDP010000008.1 coordinate 24,264, forward strand.
GACCGGAACGCTCGGCGTCCGGGAGGGCGGCGCAAGCCACCGCTGGATCGCCGATCGCTCGTTCGAGACCGCGCGGATCGAGATCGACGGCGAGGAGTACGAGATCGACGTGAAGATCGCCAGCGACGCCGACGGGGCGGTGTATGACGTCAGCGCGGAGTACGACGACGCCGCGGCGGTCGCCGCCGAAACCGGGCGACCGATTCGGGAACTCCTCCGCCGGGCCGAGGCGGCAGTCGACGCCGCCGTCGACGAGTAGTCCCGGTCCCCCCGAGCCGCCGGATAGTGGGGTCTCCGCGTCCGACCTGACAGCACCGGAAAGCTTACTCGCCGTAACCGATCGTTGTCGATCACGAACGTCTCGAAACGGTGACGGCCGTTTATCACCGCGTCCGTGGGACCATCCAGTGCGCGGCGGAGTTCCCGCCGACGTCGCAACTATGACTCACCAACAGCCACCAGCAGGCCGATCGCGAGGCACAGGCCGACAGACGAGACAGCAGGGCGAGCGGATGCAAGGCGGGCAATCCCAGCGAAGCGGGGGACAGATGCAAGGCGGACGGACGCAAGGCCAGGGTGGGCAGACTCAGAGGCAAGGCGGTCAGATGCAGGGCGGCCAGGGTCAGCAGTTCCACGAGAGTCCCCAGCAGCTCGTCCCCCAGACCGGCCAGGAGCTCGACGAGGACCTGACCAGCGAGCTCCGGGTGGCGCTCCACGACTTCGAGGAGGTCTCGCGGACGACGCGCTGGTGCGTCGACAAGATGGTCGACGAGGGACCGCAGATGGCTGACTGTACCCGCGTGTGTCAGGACTTCGGGGAGCTCGCGGATCTCAACGTGGGAATGATCACCCGCGACTCGATCTACGGTCTCGAAGCCGCGCTGCTGTTCGCGGCGGTCGCCGAGGACGGACTGCCAGTGATCGAACAACACCGAATGTCCCACTGCCAGGAGACGGCCGACGCCGTCCGCCGCGCGCTCGACTCGACGTGGCAACTGATCGATTCGTTCGGGGAACCCCAGCTGATGCACCAGCTCCAGGAGCAGCTCCACCAGTCCGCCGAGCAGCGCCAGTCACCGCAGGAGGTTCCCCCGGGAGTCGAGCAGTCTCGGGGGATGCCGGCAGAACGGAGCGGCCAGACTCGCGGCGGGATGCAGGGCGGTCAGCAGACGGGCGAGCAGATGCAAGGTACACAGCCCCGAGGACGCCAGCAGTACTAAGTCGTATCGTCGGCCGGCCGGCTTTCTTCGACACCGACGACCTGCAGAAATGATCAGTCGATGATCGCCATCCGGTTCAGCTAGCACGTCGACCTCCGAATCGGCGTTACGTCGGGTCGTTCGTACGCTGGAGCAGGTACACCATCTCCCACATCGCGTCTTCCATCTCTCCCCCGTCGGCAGCGTCCTCGAGCTGGCTGTACAGCGAGTCTGACACTGTGATCTCGGGCATCACGTGGAGTTGCGACGGCATCGCTTATTAATGTACGGTAATTCGTAATAGAGTTAATCCAGTCAGCGACACCCTCGCCTCGACGTACTACTCGGTCGGCCGAAGCGCTACGACGAACTCCTGGAGGGCCCGTCTCGCCCCTGGAGAAGAACCACCATCGCTCGGCCGACTTCTCGTCTCGCCGCGGGGCCCGATCGACTCGGAACGTGTGTGAGACTTAAGGGCCGTCTAGAGCTAGCTACACACATGGCCGGAACGCAACAGTCAGCGTCGCGATCGCACTGCTGGACCTGCGGCTTCGAGGCACCGGCGGGAAGCGACCGGTGGGAGACGATCGATGTCGTCTCGCTGGGGACGATGACGCGCTGTCCGGAGTGTGGCAGCACGAACGTCTCGTCCGGTCGGTGAGTCGCGGGCCGGAACCGTCGATAACTATTTTTTCTCGTGCGTGGTGGGCGCGCACATGGGAGAGTCACCGAACGTCGAGTCCGTCGAGACCGACGACGACTACGTACACGTTCGCTTCCGCGACCCCGACCAGTTCGACGAGATCCGGACGCCGGACTGGGCCGACGAGCCCGCCGGCTCGGTCGCGAACGGTAGCGAGGTCAGGACCGGCAAGGAGAAAGGCGACGACGACTGGCTCGTGCAGTCGGTGCTGATTCCCGCGGACCACGACGAGGACGACGCGCGCGACGAGGCGAAACAGATCGTCGAGAAGATCGAGTCCTAAAGCGGTCAGGCGAACCGTCCCGGCTCAGTCCGCCAATCCAGACAGGGAGTCCTCGCGGAGGCAGGGCCTGAACAGGATGTCGTAGCCGGTGGCGTCCTGAACGTTGTCGAGTCGCTGCCGGAGCAGATCCCACTCGCGGTCGGTCAGGTCGATCCGCTCGCCCGACCCCATCACGCCGTCGTTGTCCGGATCGTCGGCGTGGCAGAGCCCGAGATGTGCGATCTCGTGGAAGACGAGCCGCCGCTCCTCGCGGGGATCGTCCCGGTCGGCGACCACCGCACGGTTGCCCACGCTGAATCCGTTGACGTTGCCGTCCTCGCCGCCGCCGAGCGCGTCGGTCACGGGGCTGTACACGAGCCCCGAGTACTCGGGATGCGCGCGGCCGGGCACCACGAGCAACTGGAGCGCGGCGTTCCGGAACCGGCGCTCGATCTCGGTGCGGTAGAAGCTCCCGCCGCCCCAGAGCAGCGACCGCGCGTCCGACCCGTAGCGCCGCTCGAAGGCGTCCCGATCGTACCGCTCCGGGTGGTCGAGCCACTGGGCGTAGATCCCTTCCCGACGGAACAGCCGCTCGATCGTCGCTTTCGTCCCCGATGAAATCCCGGTTCCCTCGACGTAGCGGACGTCGATGAGCAGGTCCCGCCGTGACGGGTCGAGCCCCTCGAACTGGTCGCCGAACGTATCTGCGAACGCCCGCTCGACCGGCCCGCCGCGCTCGTCCACGTCGGAAATCCCATCGTCGTCGGCGTCCGTGTCCGGGGTCGCGTGCGCGTACGCGAGTGACCCAAATGAGAACGGGAGTGCCGTGGCGCCGCCCACCGCGCCCAGCAGCGCGCGACGGGATGCCGTCGGCCGAGGGGCGTCGTCAGAGTCGCTTTCGGTCTCTCGATCTGAGCCGCCACGGTGTGACATCGAACAGTCGAGAGTTACGTTGACGTTATTTGACCGTAACGGCCTCTTACTGACAGGTCAGCGTATCGATCTGTGGTCACGAGAAGATGCCGAACTGCAATCCGATGCTACGGATATCCTCCGATTGCGTCGTTCGAGCGGGTAAGCTACACTTTCCGGCGTTTGGTGGAGCTGACGGGGCCGTTCGATTCAAGTACGATTCGCAGTGCGATCTGAGCTACCGACTACTCCTACCCGTCGGAAAGGGAGCCTGAACCGACCCATGATAACCGATAACAACTTCCTAACTCCACCACAAAGCATTTATAACGATAGCGTAACCTTCGTATTGTACCCCTACCCATGGTGGCAGCAACGAGTATCACCGTCCGGAACGACTTCCGGTCGCGTGCGAAAGATGGTGTCGCCGTCTGATCGGCAGACAAACAAGAGATACAACAACACATGACAGACAACAAATCATATCGTGAAAAGGGACGCGCAGTGTTCCTTGCCGCGATGATGGTTCTTTCCGTGGTTGCTGGCTCCGCAGCGCTTGTGGGGACGGCGGCCGCGAACCATGGCGATGACGTATCGACAATTAATTCTGGTGTTGGTGTGTACCAAGGTCAGGTATTCACAACCAACAGTGACATGACTGAGAAGGGAGAGGGCAGCGGCACTGTCGACCTGTACGAAGGTTCCCCCGGTGCCGATTCGGACTCTACCTGGGTCGAGGAAGTTGATCTCGACGATGTCAACACCGACGGCATCGACACGAGCAACCTCGAACAGGGAGACTACTACCTTGATGGTGGTAGCGGTGAATTCGAGTTCACCGTTCGTGAGCACACGCTCACGACCAAATTCAACGAGGACACCGTTCGACAGAGCGGTACGGTCGATCTCAACATCGACTCGAACCGCGGTACCTTCGACTCTGAAGTGAGTGCAGAGGGTCTCAGCCAGGACGAGCTTCTGAGCCTCTTCGGTGAGGCCGCATCGACTCCTGAGGGAGACCACTCTGACGCTGACTATGTCATCGTCGAGAACCGCGGCGACTTCTCCCTCGACTTCAGCCAGACTACGGAGGATGTCGGGACTGGAAACTACACGTTCACCGTTGAGTCCGTCGACACGACGGCGTCCGACAACGCGACGATCGAGGTTCAGGACGATCCGGACACCTCGATCTCCTTCACGCAGGACGACTTCACGGGCCAGATCGGCAACGAGGTTTCGTTTAACCTCTCCGTTGAGGGCACCGATGCACCGATCTACGTGAACGTGGGCGACAAGAGCGAGGTTAACTTCGAGCAGAACCTCAGCATCACCGGTCTCGATGATGTCGAGAGCGGCGAAGAGGTCCAGGTCACGTACAACACGTTCCACGCCCCGTCCGCACCGAACGCGTGGAGCAGCCCCAACGACGGTGTGACCGTCAACGTTGAGGACACGGGCATGGCGATTGACCAGCCCCTCGGTCCCTACGGCTACGAACTGGGCGTCTCCACGGGCTACGACGCTGATGCTGACGAGTACAACACCGATCAGGAGCAGGACCTCGCCTTCCTGCAGCTCAGCGAGCGTACCTCGTTCAACGAATCGAGCCTCCAGACGGTGACCGCGCCGAAGGGCGCAGTCAGCGGCGCGGACAGTCTCGAAGAGGCCACCCTCACCGAGACTGGTACGATCGCGAACGGTGACCAGCTCCTGACGACCGTCAGCGCCGAGAGCGTTTACGCGTTCGTCAACGACAGCACGGGCTACGTCCACGGCGCTGACGCCGGTGGCGACGCCGGCGTGCAGGGCATGCAGGTCAAGGTCGTTCAGGACATCTCCGGCCCCAACACCGATGACTCCACCAAGGAGTGGATCACCGGTGTCGGAGGCGGCCTCTCCGCACAGATCGTGAGCGTCGACGAGGAGAACGAGACGTTCACCGTTCTTCTCACGACCACTGGCGATAAGGGCGAGCTCCCGACCGGTGAAGAGCTCGACCTGACCTTCGAGATCACGGACCAGAGTCCCTACATCGACGACGCTGGTGCGACTGAATCGAGCACGACCACGTTCTCCATCGAGGAGCGCAACCTCGAATGGAACGACGGTGCTGATGAAGTTGCAGCCATCGACGGCTCCGAAGTGACCGGCACGACTAACGTCGCACCCGGTACCACGATCAACACGCGAGCTCGCACGGGCGGCTCGTCCGGGTTCGTCGAGCGCGACACGCCGACTGTTCAGGTTGGCGAGAACGGTAACATGTTCACCGCCTCCTTCGACCTCGGCGGCGAGGAGGCCGGCACCGAGTTCGACCTCAGCGCAGAGGACAACAAGGACTCGAAGAACACCGCCAGCATCACCTCGACGCTCGTCGAGGGCGACACGTCCGAGCCCGCCGAGACGATGGTCGAATTCGGTAGCTCGACCTACGACGTGACGAAGAACGACACCGCCGAGGTCACGATCGACGTGACCGCCGGCGCAGACGGTCTCGACGACGTCAGCGTTCCCCTGATGGTCAACGGTGAGGAGGTTGCCTCGCAGTCCACCGGCAGCCTCGGCGCCGAGAACACCACGACGCTGACCTTCGAGGTCAACACGTCCAGCGATGCCTACCCGGTTGGCGAGCACGAGCTGTCGACCGAGGTCGACAACACGTCCGCCTCCGCGACGTTCAACATCGCTGAGGAGGACCCCGGCTCGGACGACTCCGACACTGGCGACAGTGACACGGGCGACTCCGACACTGGCGACAGTGACACTGGCGACAGTGACACGGGCGACTCCGACACTGGCGACTCCGACAGCTCGGACGACTCCGGCGGCTCGGACGACTCCGGTAGCGACGGTCAGCCCGGCTTCGGTATCTCCGTGGCGATCGTCTCGCTGCTCGGTGCCGCGCTGCTCGCACTCCGCAAGGACGAATAAACTACTCAGCCACCGCGGCTGACCCCTTTTCCCGTTTCGACGGGACTCATTTTTTGATGCCTCGCTCCCGTAGCCGACGGCACGGTGAGTAGCCGTCAGCTCGTTCATACAGTCGGCAGCGTTCACACTGCACTCTCAATCTCACGCCGCACCCATCCCGCAGAAACGGAGTTTCTCCCCGAGAACGGGGTGTCGATAGAATACCCCGTTCAGAGAGTATCGAGCCATTTTCGCGACTGCGGGGCGCGCTTGATGTCGGCGCGGTGCGTCACGAGATCACCGCCTCGTCGAGCGCTCGCCAGCATTCCGTGCGCAGGAAGTACGCAGCCGTCCATCTCGCGTAGACGGTGTCCCGTGTGCTGTCGTGATCTGCAGGACGTCTGGGCGAGCGTCCGAACGCACGTTCGTAGACAGACTCCGACGGGCCCGAGGATGAAGGCAGCGAGGTACCATTACTCGGCGATGACGAGTAGCTCTCTCGACTCAAAGCGGACGCTCAATCCATTGTGCACGGAGTACTGCACACGGACAGACTCGATATCGAAGCGTCGGGGAGACATCGGCCACAACTGTAGTCGAAGGACTCGTGTAACAGCTGGTCGTCAGATCGACGCCATCTGTAGCAAAGCCGTAGATGACATTCGCTCCGGTGAACGCTCCTCCGTAGCCTCGAAGGTCGGGAATCGTCGCCGAACGACTCGGCTACAGCGTCGTACGTGATTCCGATACCGCGGCCGTCTGGCCGCTGTCAAGTCACCGGTGCGACTCACTACAGCAGTGGCTGCACTGTCTCCGTAAACCAGGTCGACGAACGCTGACTGTGCGCCGAAAATCGGGACCCGTCGCAGTCGTTTCCGGGCAGATCGCTCAGTGGTGCTGCACGAACTTCCCGGAACAGTCGTAGTCGATCAACTGTATTCTACCGTACGCCTCTCGCTCTCCGGAGTACGGATCGACTCGTTCGAACACGTGGTAAACGGTAACGTTGGTAATGCCGGTTTCGTGCTGTCGGTTCCAGCGATCACAGAGGTGGTTCGCGAGGTACGATCGGTGATTTTCGTTGCTGGCCGACTGCACGTTCGAGAGGTACTTTCGCCACCGTGCCGACCGATACGTGGACTCGACGTTTTCCGGCCTCTCTAAATCGACCCGCGACTTGTGGAGCACGTCGATTTCTGAGCCGTTTTCCAGGGTGCCCGCAGCCGCGAACCACCGCGTCGTTCGCGCCGGACTCGGCGCGAACATGCGCCAACTCTGGTCTGCCTGGGTGGTTTCCAGAACCTGTTCACCGGGATCGGGGACCTCACCGTAGTCGACCGCCTGTGCGTTGGACATGACGACGAGCGCGAGCATGAGATACGGGATCAGAGTGAAAAATACCGTGCGCCCACCGCCGACCACGGCCGACCAGTTTGGCACGTCGGGTGCGTCGATTCCAGTAGCCGGAGCCGGTGGATTCGGAAGACGGGCACTGAACCGCTCCTTGCTGGACCGAAGCGCGTCCGTGATGCCGGCTCGAGAGACCAGGTCGCTCACCGCGTCCCAGACGACCGAGGGGTAAAACGGAAGCAGCGCCGCGACGACGACCAGCGGGAAGAGGCCGATGCGCATCGTGACGAGCATTCCAAGATGCATGCCGACGAAGAGAGTCGGGAGAATCGTCCGCGCACGGCCCGTAAGCACGAACAGCAGCGGCGACGCCAGAATGAGCGCGATCCACAAATAGTTGATCAGTTCCAGCAGCGAGTGGTACTCGGCGAGAGTGTTGCCGAGTAGCACGGTGAACTGATCGGCGCTCATGATGTGGACGAGCGCCTCGCCGTCCATCCAGAGTTCGCCCCTGAACTTGTGAACCGTGTTCGTCACGTACATGAAAACGACCTGGAGCAGCAGCGCCATGGTCGCGATCGACGCCACGGTAGTGCTGTCTCTCTCGGAGTGCTCGGCCGAAACCGACCACGTCTCGTCCAGCGGGAGGAAAATCCCCCAGAACAGGAGCATGCGCAGCAGGACGTCGCCGCTGTTGAGGATCATCGGATTTCGGATGTGAAGCGAGACGAGCAACAGCCACGAGACGATCGTCGCGATCCGCGTTCGGTAGCCGACGACGAGGGCGAGCGCGAAGGCTCCCGCAATGCAAAACAGCACCGTCTGTGCCCACGCCGCTCCGGAGATGGCGTGCAGCGAATACACGTTCGTGTAGTCCGAGAACAGCGCCTCCCTCGGGAGAACCCCCGAGTCGGTGTAGAAGGCGCCCAGACTTCGGGAGCGAGCCACGAGGTCGACGATCAGGAGCAAGCCGAGCGAGATCCGAAACGCGGCGAGCGCCCGGAGGTCGATCTCGAACCAGCGGCCGACTAAGCGAGCAAACCAGTCGAAGGCGTCTTGGAGAGCGGTCCCAACGTTCGTTGAGGGAAATCGTTGCGTCATGAATAGTACGAATCCGGAAGCTGGTCAGGTGTCGACAACATGACGGCATAAACCTTCTGAAGACCCAAACGAGTGTTTTAGCGTTGCGGCGAGACGAGTTCGACCGCAGGGACCCGGAACGCTGAATTGGTAGGGATACCAACTCCGAGTAGTCGATGAGCACGGAACTTCCGGAGGACGAGCCGATCATCCTCTTCGACGGCGTCTGCAATCTCTGTAGCGGGTTCGTGCAGTTCGTGGTCCCGCGAGACCCCGAAGGCCGGTTCCGCTTCGCGTCGCTCCAGTCCGACGTCGGCAAGGAACTGCTGGCCGAGCACGGCCTCCCGACGGACGAACTGGAATCGATCGTGCTGATCGAAGGCGACGAAAGCTACGTGAAATCGGCCGCAGTCATCCGCATCGCGACGCTGCTCGGCGGCGTCTACGCGCTGCTCCGGCCGTTTCAGTTTCTTCCGCGGTTCGTCCGCGATCGGGTGTACGACTTCGTCGCGGATCACCGGTACGAGTGGTTCGGGAAGAAGGATCGGTGTATGGTCCCGGACGGGGACGTTCAGGCGCGATTCATCGAGTAACCGCGCGGAGCATCACGCTGCCGCCCGGATCGACTCGACCAGCAGGTCGACGCCGAGGCGAAGCTCGCGTTCGGTGACGTCCAGGGGCGGCAGCACGCGCAGCGTCGAGTGACCGCAACCGAGCGTGAGCAGCCCGCGACGGAGCGCCTGCCGGAGAACGGCTTCGCGCCGATCCGCCGTGTCGAACTCGACGGCGAGCATCAGTCCGCGCCCCCGCACGTCGACGACGCCGGGCAGCCGCTCGTCGGCCAGCAGTTCGTGGAACTGCGCGCCACGACGAACGGCGTTTTGCTGGAGGTCGTGCTCGCGGATCGCGTCGATCGTCAGGACGCCCTGGAGCGCCGCGAGCACGTCGCCGGCGCCCCACGTCGAGGAGAGCCGGCCGGTCTCCTCGGGGAACAGATCGGACCGACCCATCGTGGCACCGACGCGCAGTCCCTTCGCGCTGGCGATCACGTCCGGCGTCAGATCGGTGTGATCGATCGCCCAGAACTCCCCGGTGCGACCGATCCCCGACTGGATCTCGTCGGCGACGATCGCCACGTCGTACTCCTCGCGGATCGCAGCCAGATCGGCGAGGAATTCGTCGTTCGGGATGCGGTAGCCCCCCTCGCCCTGAATCGGTTCGATGATGACGAAGGCGAGTTCCTCGGGATCGATGACGCCGCGCTGGGGGTGGAGCCGGTCGGCCAGCGCGTTGCCGCCGGGGCCGTCCGTCCGCCAGCCGCAGGTGCACTCGCCGTCGCAGGTGCAGTACGGCAGGCTGACGACGCCCGGAATTTCGGGGAACCCCTTGCGGTGCTTGGCTTTCGATCGGTTCAGCGAGAGCGCGCCGAGCGTCCGGCCGTGGAACGCGCCGTCGAACGTGATCGCGCGGTGGCCGCCCGCTGCGTAGCAGATCTTGATCGCGTTCTCGACGGCCTCGGCGCCGGTGTTCGAGAGAAACACGCGATCGAGATCGTACGCCTCGCAGGCGTCGGCGAGTCGGTCCATGAGCTGGGTAGGGCCGGGGAACTCGGGGTCCTCGGGCGGCCAGCCGCCGCTGACGTAGAAGTCCTGCCCGGCGATTTTCGTCGGATCCGGCAGGTCGAACGCCTCGATCCGGTCGGCGATCTTCGGGTTGTTGTAGCCCAGCGGCGACGCCGCGACGTGGCTGGTGAAGTCCAGCAGGACGTTGCCGTCGACGTCCGTACAGAAGGGGCCGACCGCCTCCTCGGTGACGTCCCAGACGAACTCGTAGACGTACGTGCTGGGCGCCGCGTGCTCGTGGTGGTGTTTCACCCACCGCTCGGCGCGCTCGCCGGGAATGGAATCGACTTCGGGGACCGCCGTCGCTCTGTCCATGTTCGAAGTGAAGGGCCGGATCGATAAAATACCCGAGTGCTTCGATCATCGTGCGCGGCGAACGACCGTCCGGCGCGCCGGAGGCGGTCAGTGGCGACACCGACGATCAGACCGTGGCGACCGCAGTGGCCGCACCGGCGCCGAGCAACAGGACGCCGCTCCAGCCGGCGACCCGGTAGGCGAAGTTCCGGTCGGGGCCGAGCCCCGCGAGCGCGACTTTCACCAGCACGCTGGAAGCGGTCGCCAGCAGGATGGCGACGACCGCGGTGCCGGCGTCGAGATCGCCCACGCGGTACAGCATCACCGCCGACGCCGTCGCGCCGGCGCTGGAGACCAGCCCGGTCGCCGCGGCGGTCGCGTAAAATCCGAGTCGGCCGAGGTGAATCTCCGCGAGCGATCCCACCACGAGGACGGCCAGAAACACGACGCCGAAGCCGAGCGCGTTGCGGAGCGAGAACGGATCGACCAGATCGATCTCGACCTGTTCGGACCAGTCGGCGGCGTAGGCCGCGATCGCCACCGAGCCGAGAACGATCGCACCGAGCGGCACGAGCGCGCCGTAGAGGACGCGCCCGCCGCCCAGCGTGAACACCAGCGCGATGCCGAGGTTGCGCAGCGCCATCGCGGCGTTGGCGAGCAAGATTGCGGCGACGGCGTAGGCGCCGGCTTCCGGGCGCTGGCGGACGTGATCGATCATGGTGCCGACGACTGCCGCCGAGGAGGCCAGCCCGCCGAAAAAGCCGGTGACGGCGATGCCGCGGCCGCCGTAGTTCATCACGACGGCGTAGTTGACGATGCCGATCCCGGCGACCATCACGACCATCAGCCAGGCGACGCGGGCCTCGATCGGAACGGGCGTTCCCAGCACGTCGATCTGCACGGGTTCGACCGGCAACAGCGGGTAGATCACGAACGCGAGGATGGCGAACTCGCTCGCGGAGCGAAGCTCCTCGCGGGAGAGCCCCCACGCGATGTCGTGGAGCTCCCGCTTCAACACGAGGAGCAGCGAGGACAGCACCGCGACGGTGACGCCCTCGATGACGAACTCGGCGGCGACGAGCGCGCCGACGCCGTAGGCGACCAGCATCGACGTCGAGGTCGTGAGGCTCAGTCCTTCGTCCTCCTCTCGGTCGGCGAGCAGCCCCTGGACGGCGAGCAGGACGCCCTGCACGACGACCAGCAGGCCGCCGACGACCAGCAGCGCCTCGCGATCGATCACGACGAACACCGCGCCCAGCAGGCTGATCAGCGAGAACGTTCTGATCCCCGCCGTCTTCTGGGACCACTCCCGTTCGAGGCCGAGAAACATGCCCAGCGCCGCCGCGAGCGCGATCCGGGCGACCGTGCTCTCCAGCGCATCGCCGCCCATCGGTGCGGTTTGTAGCAACTGCGGCAGCGACGACGCGAGGTCGACGAGAGCGAGCGACGACTCGGCGACGACGAATACGGACACCGGTAGGGCTACGCGAATATCGATCATAAAGCCGTTGCAGAAGATGGAGCGACGGCCCGACTACCGGTCGGCGGGCCGTCCAATGCAGACCGACAGGCGGGTCGTCGGTGCGGTCGATCAGTCGCTGGTCGGCGCGCGACGCCCGATCACGTCGACGCGTAGCCGGCTTCCCAGTCGAGGCGGGCTTCGAGTTCCCTGCGGCCGCGCCGCGTCAACGTGTACTCGTTGGTGCGCCGGTCGCGCTCGCCTTTCTCGACGAGCCCCTTCTCGACGAGCGTATCGAGATTCGGATACAGGCGGCCGTGATGGATCTCCTTCTCGTAGTACTCTTCGAGTTCTTCCTTGATCGCGAGCCCGTGTGGATCGTCGAGCCCGGCCACGACGTACAGCAGGTCTCGCTGGAAGCCTGTCAGGTCGTACATTGATAACTACCAGTGTGATCGGAACGTCGGAAAATAAATATGTCGTCTTACGCGGAATCGGCCAGTATTCCCCGGCGAGAAACCGAATCGGACGGGTCCGGGTGGTGTTTCGCGCCGGTGCAGGCCGCGCAACGGCGTCCCGCCGTCTTATTGTCGTCCGGCCCGTAGGTGGTGGTATGCCCGAAGAAGTGCTGTTCGAATCCGAGCGAACCCAGTCCCGTGCGGAGATCGCCGAGACGCTGCGCGCAGTGGCCGACAAGCTCGACGCCGGGGGGTCGATCACCCTCTCGGCCGGCGAGCAGTCGATCGAACTCGACCCCGCCGAGCGTTCGGAGTTCGAGATCAAGGCCGAGCGCGAGACCGGCGGCGGCGAGGAGGAACTCAGCGTCGAGTTCGAGATCGAGTGGTCGCCCGGCGCATCCGACGACGGACCGGTCAGCGTCGAGTAGGATGGCCGGCGGGACGTACACGCTCCTGATCGAACTTCCCGAAGCGATCGCGCCGTCGATCGGCGCGTTGGGATCGCAGCCGCTCGATCCGGGCTGGTACGCCTACACCGGGTCCGCGCTGGGAACCGGGGGCTTCTCCCGGGTCGATCGCCACCGTCGCGTCGCGGCGGGCGAGCACGACGTGCGACACTGGCACGTCGATTATCTCCTCGGCCACGACGCCACAGCGCTCCGGGACGTCGTCCGCGCGCCGGGCGCCGACGTGGAGTGTGCCGTCGCGAGCGAACTGCCCGCCAGTCCGGTCGCGGGCTTCGGGGCCTCCGACTGCGACTGTGAGGCCCACCTCGCGTACGCGGCCGACGAAGCCGAGCTTCGGCGCCAGGTCGAGGCGGCGTACGCCGACCGCTGACGGCGCCCCGTACTCCGACAAACCGATGGCTTAAACGTGGGTGAGTTCGTTCGTCCGGGTGCGTGCGAGGGTAGCCAAGCCCGGAAACGGCGGCGGACTCAAGATCCGCTCCTGTAGAGGTCCAAGGGTTCAAATCCCTTCCCTCGCATCGCCGCGAGGCGCACGAACGCGCCGAGCGAGATGCACAGAGGGAGGGATTGAACGAGAGGGCGGCTTCGCCGACCGCGTAGTTCAAATCCCTTCCCTCGCACTGGCAACAGTGCGGCAAGACGGAGCGTCTTGCCCTCGCAAACTTCTCACACTTCTACTTCCGTAGCGACGGCGGCGTCGACCCGCGGGACCGCTAAGTGGTCTCAGCCCCAACCGCAGTCGATGACGGAGTCCGACGACCCGACGGCGATCCGGTCGATCGCCGTCCGCGGCGACGACCTGGCCGCGGCGCTCGAAGCCGAGATGCGAAGCGGCGGCGACGCCGTGCTCCGGATCACGCCGCCCTTTAGCGGGCGGATGCGAGCCCGGCTCCACGTCCCGGGAGAGGACACCTACGACGCGCCGGCGCCGATCCACGTCGGTCCACGAGAACTGGTCGACGAGCCGCCCGCGTATCCCGAACCGGCGGAGACGGAGGACGCCCTGCGCGCCGATCCCGACGCCGAATACACCCGCGAGCGCCACCGCGAACGCCATCGGGATGCCGTGGCGGCGTGGCGCGAGGCGGTCCGCGAGTGCGTCGTCGACGAGGTGACGCTGGCGACCGACGACGAGCACCGGGTCGCGGTTTCGGTTCTGTGAGCGCGGCCGTACGTCGGGCGCGGATGGGGCCGGCACGACCCGCCGAGACTGCATGATCCTGCGCGTGGCGCCGTGACAGCTGTAGTAGCTGTTCCCCGGCGGACGTGTCGTCGCGACCACGAGTCATCGCGCGTGGATACCGAGTCGACCGAGGCATCCTGGCTTTCGACAGGATCTGATTCGTCGAAGCGAGGGCGACCGGCGCGAGCTCGTCCAGTCCGCCGACTTACGGTCAGATCGCGTACCGGTAACCCTGGAACACTGTCGCCGGTCGCCTCGCTACCGGCGAGTGTCACGACAAACGATACACGTTGATTATCTAATCGCTCTTCGAATACGATTTTGAACGGGAGTGTGGGATGTCAACTCGTGACAGACGAAGATCAGACGCTCGACTTCACGCGCAGGAACGCGATGAAAGTCGGCGGCGGCGTCGTCGCCGGCGGGTTGGCGATCGACCCCGAAGGGTGGTTCACCGACGACTTCGACGTCGATCAGATGCAGGAGGTAGAGCTCGAACCCGAGGGGCTACAGTACCTCTCGATCGAACAGGCCGAGCTGGTCCACGCGATGACGGCGCGCATCTATCCCTCGGACGAGAACGGACCGGGCGCGCCCGAGGCGGGCGTGGTGTACTTCATCGACCGCCAGCTCAACGACGCCTGGGGGCGAGGAGAGCGATGGTACATGGAAGGTCCGTTCGCGGGCGTCGATCCGACGGCGCCGTTCGTCGGCGACGCCGAACCCGCCGAGCCGGACGTCGAGGTTTCGTTCGCGAATCAGGAACCCAGCGCCACGCAGGGCTGGCAGTTCCCGATGTCGCCCGCGGAGACCTACGAGTTCTCGCTGGACTACGTCGAACAGTACTGCCAGAACGAGTACGGGTCGAGCTTCGTCGACCTCGATCCCGGCCAGCAGGACGCCGTGCTCGAAGCGCTCGAGAGCGGCAACGTCGACACGTTCCGCGGGATCACGCCGGACGCGTTCTTCTCGATGCTGCGCCAGAACACGCTCGAAGGGATGTTCGCCGACCCGATGTACGGCGGCAACCGCGAGATGGTCGGCTGGCGGCTGAAGAACTTCCCCGGAACGCCGGGCGCGCTCGGGAGCTACCGGGACATCATCGACCAGGAGGCGTACGTCGCTCCCGACGAGTTCCGCTCGATCGCCGACGACGTCGACCAGGTGGCCGACCTCGGCCCGACCGGCGGCGTCGATCCGGCGGGCGGCAACGTGTCCGGCGGCGGCAACGCATCGGGCGGTAACGTCTCGGGCGGCGACGACACGACCGGCGGTGACGCGAACGCGTCCGAGGGCACCGACGCGTCGGAGGGGGGTAACGCATCGAGCGGCAACAGTACCGGAGACGGCGGCGGGAGCGACGGCAACGTCGCGGGCGAGCGCGGCGCGGGCCACTCGCACTGATCGACGCCGACGGCGCCGGTGCGAGGGGGATCGAGCGATCGAACGCCGCGCTGCCGGACTGCAGCGCACCACGGATCGAACAACACAGATGGTACAACAACTCGATCCGGTCGACGTCGTGACGGTCGGCGTCGGCTGGACCGGCGGCATCGTGGGGAAAGAACTCTCGGAGGCGGGCTATCAGGTCGTCGGCCTGGAGCGGGGCGGCGAGGTGACGACCGAAGACTTCCTGACGGTCCACGACGAGCTGGGGTACGCGCTCCGGTACAAGCTGATGCAGGACCTCTCGAAGGAGACGATCACCTTCCGGAACAACGTCGACCAGACGGCGCTGCCGATGCGGCGGTACGGCGCCTTCCTGCCCGGGACGGGCGTCGGGGGCGCGGGCGTCCACTGGAACGGCCAGACCTGGCGCTTCCTGCCCTACGACTTCCAGATCCGCTCGCTGACGCTCGACCGCTACGGGCAGGATGCGATTCCCGACAACATGCTCCTTCAGGACTGGGGGATCACCTACGAGGAGCTGGAACCGTACTACGACGAGTTCGAGTACATGGCCGGCATCTCGGGCGCGGCCGGGAACCTGCAGGGCGAGACCCAGGAGGCGGGTAACCCCTACGAGGGCGCCCGAGCCCGGGACTACCCGCTCCCGCCGATGGAGACGCCGCCGTCGCTCGAACGGTTCATCGACGCGACGAACAACCTCGGGTACGAGCCGTTCATGGCGCCCTCGGCGAACCTCTCGGAGGAGTACACCAACTCCGACGGCGTCGAGTTGGGGGCCTGCCAGTACTGCGGCTTCTGCGAGCGCTTCGGTTGCGAGTGGGGCGCCAAGTCCTCGCCGATCATCACCGTCCTGCCGGTCGCCCAGCAGACCGGCAACTACGAACTCCGGACGCACTCGAACGTCGTCGAACTGATGTACGACGAGAACGCGGGCCGAGTGACCGGCGTCAGGTACGTCGACGAGCAGACCGGCGACGTGTACGAACAGCCGGCCCGATCGGTCGCGCTGACCGCGTACGTGCTCAACAACGTTCGGCTGCTCTTGCTGTCGGGGATCGGCGAACCGTACGACCCCGAGACCGGCGAGGGCGTCGTCGGGAAGAACTACTGCTACCAGAACTTCCAGGCCAGCGCGACCGGCTTCTTCGACGAGCAGTTCAACCTCTACATGGGCGCCGGAGCGCTCGGCGCCGCCATCGACGACTACAACGGCGACAACTTCGACCACTCCGACCTGGACTTCCTCCACGGCGGCAACGTCGCGATCTCCCAGACGGGCGACCGACCGATCGTCAACAATCCCGTCCCGGAGGGCACCCCGTCGTGGGGGTCGGAGTTCAAAGCGCAGAGTCTGGAGAACAACCACAGCACGCTCTCGATCGCCGCGCAGGGCGCGGTGATGCCGTTCCGGCGCAACTACCTCGATCTGGATCCCACCTACACCGACCAGTACGGTAACCCGCTCTTGCGGATGACGTTCGACTGGCGACCGCAGGACCGGAATCTCGTCGAGCACATCGGCCCCCAGCTGGAGGAGATCATGCAGGAGATGGGCGCCGAAACCGTCGAGGCCAACACGTCGCTGGAGGGCAGTTTCGACATCGTCCCTTACCAGTCGACCCACAACACCGGCGGGGCGATCATGGGCTCGGACCCCTCCCAGTCGGTCGTCAACACGTATCTCCAGTGCTGGGACGCGGAGAACCTGTTCATCCCGGGCGCCTCGGCGTTCCCGCACAACAGCGGCTACAACCCGACCGGCACCGTCGGCGCGCTGGCCTACCGGGCCGCCGAGGGGATGCAGCAGTATCTGGAGAACCAGCAGATGCTGCGCGCCCCGGTGTAGATCCCCGAACTCGCGAGTCGGTTCGAGGGCGGCGGCGTCGCGGTGCGGTCGGCGTCGTGTCGACCGGTCAGCGGCGTCGCGGTGCGATCGGCGTCGTGCCGACCGGTCAGCGGCGTCGCGGTGCGATCGGCGTCGTGACGACTCGTCGACAGTTGGCCATCCATCGGCGTCCCCGGTTCGGGAGAGAATCCAGAGCGGGCGCTCGTCGACGCGAATCGGCAGCGAAAAAGAGCGTCGAAAGCGCGGAGAGGGCCGAAAACGCCGGGTTACCGGCGGGACCGCAGGGCGATCAGGCTCGCGCCCAGCAGCGAGAGCGCGGCGACCGCGACGCCGAAGCCGGGGCTGCCGTCCGAGTCGGCGTTCTCGTCGTCCGAGCTGTCAGTATCGTCCATCCCGCTGGAGTCGTCCATGTCGTCAGACTCGTTCATCCCGTCCGATTCGTCCATTCCGTCGGAGTCGTCCATCCCGTCCGACTCGTTCATGTCGTCGTCCATGCCACCGGACGCCATCACCGACGCGTCGGCGACGATGGCACCGCCGTTGGCGGTGTAGGGACCGTCGGCGCTACCTTCGTCCTCGACGAAGTCGTACATCTCGTCACCGTCGGTGTCCATGTGGGGCATCGCGACCGCGACGCCGTCTTCCTCGTAGGGGCTGTCGAGACTGATCTCGACGTCCTCGTGGGTGCCGGGCGCGAGGTACTCGCTGGTGCCGCGGACGCTGTCGAACACGGCGCCGTCGAGAACCGTCGCGTCGTGGATCGTGACGAAGCCGCCGTCCGAGAGCGTGACGGAGTCGACGACGATCGTGCCGTCGCTCTCCTGATCGCTGATCGAGACTGCGGCCGGAACGCTCACCGTTCCGGCGTCGACGACCGCGCCGCCGTCGGCGGTGAAGGGACCGTCGGCGCCGCCCTCGCTCTCGACGAAGTCGTACATCTCGTTGTCGTTCGAGTCCGTGTGAGGCATCGCGACGAGCGACCGCGTCTCGGTGATCGGCTCGTCGAGCGTGACGGTCACGTTCGCGTGGTGGCCCGCTTCGAGGTACTCGCTCGTGCCGATCACGCTGCCGAACGTTTCGCCGGCGAACAGGCTGGAGTCGTGGATCGTCACGAACCCGCCCTCGGAGAGATCGACGTCCTCGACGACCACGGCGGTGCCGTCGGACGTCTGGTCGGCGAGCGAGACCGAGGCCGAGACGGTGACCATCCCGGCGTCGACGACCGCGCCGCCGTCAGCGGTGTAGGGGCCGTCGGCGCCGCCCTCCTCGGCGACGAAGTCGTACATCTCGTTGCCGTTCGAGTCCATGTGAGGCATCGCGACGAGCGTGCCGTCCTCGGTCAGCGGGTCGTCGAGGGCGACCGTCACGTCGTGGTGCAGCCCGGGCGCGAGGTACTCGCTGGTGCCGCGAACGCTGTCGAACACCGCGCCGTCGTTGATCGAGGAGTCGTGCATCGTGACGAAGCCGCCCTCGGGCACGAACACCTGCTCGACGGTGACGTGGTTGCCGCCCGAGGCCTGGGCGTCGAAGGTCGCACTCGCCTCGGTCTGGAGCGTTGCGCTCGCGGTGTCGACGATCGCGCCGTCGCCGTCGACGTAGGGACCATCGGCGCCGCCTTCGTCCTCGACGAAGTCGTACATCTCGTTGTCGTTCGAGTCCGTGTGAGGCATCGGGATCACGGTCGCGTTCTCCGACAGTTCGTCGTCGAGGTGAACGCGCACGTTCTCGTGGTGGCCCGCTTCGAGGTACTCGCTGGTACCCCGGACGCTCGCGAACGTCTCGCCGTCGAGCAGGCTCGCGTCGTGGATCGTCACGAAGCCGCCCTCGGAGAGTTCGACCGAATCGACGACGATCGAGCCGCCGTCGGTTGGCTGGTCGGAGATCGACACCGTGGCCGAGACCGTCACGTTCGCGCTCGCCACGACGGCGCCGCCGTCGGCGGTGTAGGGGCCGTCGGCCTGGCCGTTGCTGGAGACGAACGTGTACGCGCGGTCGCCGTCGGTGTCGCGGTGGGCCATCGCGGTGAGCCGCTCGTCCTCGTTCAGCGAGTCCGCGAGCGTGACCGTCACGTTCTCGTGGGTGCCCGCTTCGAGGTACGCGCTCGTGCCGGCGACGCTACCGAACGTCTCGCCGTCGGCGAGGCTGCTATCGTGGATCGTCACGAAGCCGCCGTCGGGGAGCGTCACCTCGTCGACGGTGACCGTCGTACCGCCGGAGGTCTGGTTGGCGAACGTCACCGACGCCGCGTGATCCGAGGTTGCCGTTGCTGTATCTCCCGCCGCTGCGGGCGCCGCGCCGACCAGCCCGATGCTGGTCGTCACGACGACGATCATCAGTGCCGCGGTGATGCGTTGCCGCATACTCCGACAGTCGAAGAGGTATTTAAAGTCGATTTCCCGAACTGTCACCCAATTTCGTTCGTATTCCGTTCCAAAACGCGTGCAGTGGCCATCTATGCGGCGATATCGATATCGGGGTGACGAGCGAACGGAGTATAAAAAGCGACCGCGAACGACCGGTGGACCGGCGAGACTCAGTCCCAGGTGACCCACGCCAGGATCGCCAGGCCGATCGTCTGGCTCACGTGCAACAGCATCTGGGCGCGCCAGACGATCGGCGGGACGGCGGAGCTGTGCCACCAGGGCGAGAGGTCCGGATGGACGAGGTAGAAGTACAGGTTCAGCAGGTTCTGGGTGAGCAGGAACGCGGCGAACAGCAGCAGTCCGAGCGTGTGCTTCGAGCGGAACTGCAGGTAGTTGCGGCCCCAGACGTAGCCCAGCGCCAGCAGCAGCGCTACGTTCGCGAAGACCGCAACGCGCACCACGTCGACCCAGAGCGTCATCTGTCCACCTCTATCCATCCAGCCCGGTTATACTCTTTCCCAAATTCGTCCATAGTTAGTTCACCTGTTCGAGGATCTGTTCGACGGTGTCCCAGTGGTGGCGCGCTCGGTCGGTCGGCAGATAGATCGCGCCGTAGTCCTCGCCGCTCTTCTCGACGATCTCGTTGTCCCGCAGGACATCGAGGTGGTGGCGGACCGTCTTGTAGTCCAGTTCGAGGTCCTCGGCGAGCTGGTTGGCGTTACGGGGCCGGTCGTCGATCGCCCGGAGAATCCGCGCGCGATTCGCTCCGCCCCGAGTACCCGTAAACACGTACCACAGGACGGCCTCCATTGGTAGTCTGGTGGATTGCGACCCTTGTAATAGCATCGACACAGGCAGTCGTTCGACAGGTAACGGAGTCGAGACATCCGGGGCGGTGGCCGGATGCCGCCATCGACGCCCCTAACTGCCGCCGCGGCGGTACTCGACGCATGGATATCGACGATCCCGCCAGCGTCGCCGAGCGCGCCGCCCGCGCGGGCGGCGAGACGGCCGCCGAGACGTTCCGCGGTCGGCTCGACGTCGAGACGAAATCGAACGAGGCCGACCTCGTCACGCAGGCCGACCGCGCAGCACAGCGGGCTGTGCTCACCGAACTGCGCGATGCCACCCCGGACGTGCCGATCGTCGCCGAAGAAGCGGACGCTCGAAAGGAGGTGCCCGCGGAGGGACCGGCGTGGATCGTCGATCCGATCGACGGCACCGCCAACTACGTGCGAGGCGTCCAGTTCTGGGCGACCAGCGTCGCCGCCGTCGAGGACGGCGAGCCAGTCGCCGCGGCGAACGTGCTCCCCGCACTCGGCGACGCGTACGTCACGGACGGCTCGACCGCACGAATGAACGGCGAGCCCGTCTCGGTCAGCGAGCGCTCGAACCCGGCGGCGTTCGCCGTCGCGCTGACGATGTGGTGGGGCTTCACCGAGGAGGGTAGCTACGGCGACACGATCGCCCGTCTCGGCGAGCGCTTCGGCGACCTGCGGCGCATCGGCGCGGCCCAGCCGACACTCTCGCTGGTCGCGTCGGGCGCGCTCGACGCCGCGGCGACGCCGATCCCGCCGAATCCGTGGGACGCCGTCGCCGGGGTCGGGCTCGTGCGGGCGGCCGGCGGCGTCGTCACCGACGTCCACGGCGACCGCTGGACGGTCGATAGCGAGGGACTGGTGGCGTCGAACGGCCGCGCCCACGATCGGCTGGTCGACGCCGTCGGCGGCGAGAACTGAGCGGGTCGGCCTCTCGATCCGGACGCCGTCGGCTCGTGCGCGTCGCGTACCCGAGACCGGAACGCTGAAACCCCGCGCATACGGGCACTCCTGTATGGACGAGCTGTCAGATCGGATCGATCCCGCCCGGGCGTGGGTCGCGGTCGCCGGGGCGATCACCACCCTCCTCGTGCTCGGCTCCGCCCTCTTTCCGAGCCGCGTCTACGCCGGCTTCCTCTGGCGGTACTACTGGGGCCCCGTGGTCGCGGACGGCACCCGCGGCGCGGAGTGTGCGGTCCGCCACAACGGCGAGACGACGTTTTACGGCTCGGTGGCGCAGTGTCAGGAAGCCGCCGGCTACGCGGCGACGCCGGGGTACACGACCGTCTCGACGGTCACGTACGCGCTGGTGCTCGTGTTCATGCTCGTCGGCGTCTACCTGCTGATCAAGCGGCTGGACTTCGACTACTCCCCGGCGACGTTCTACGCGCTCGTCCCGTTCGTGTTCTTCGGCGGGGCGCTCCGGGTCGTCGAGGACGTCAGCGTCGCCGTCGGGCCCGACTCGCCGGTGGCGATCCCGTTCCCCTTCAGCGCGCTGTTCATCAGCCCCTTCATCTACTTTACCGTGTTCTTCGTGACGCTGTCGGGGGTGCTCGGCGGCATCGCACTCGCTCGGCGCGGCGTCGTCGAGCGCTTTCAGGTGCCCCTCGCGGCGGTCGGCGCCGTCGTCCTCACGATGACGCTGGCGTGGCTGGCGTACGCGGTCCAGGCTACCGACGTGGTCGGCTTCAACGCCATCGTCCCGCTGGTCACGCTCGGCGGCGCGACGCTGTTGGCCGGCGCGACCTGGGTGGTGATCGAGCAGTTCGCGCCCCACATCAATCGCGGCACCGGCTACATGGGGCTGGTGATCATCTGGGGCCACCTCGTCGACGGCATCGCCAACGTGCTGAGTCTCGATTTCGGGCCGGAACTGGGACTGCCCGCCTACGGCCCGAAACACGTCGTCAACGGGTTCATCCACAACTTCACGCCGAAGGTTCAGCCGGCGTGGCTGACCGAAACGATCGGCGGAACCTGGCCGTTCATCGTCGTCAAGCTGGCGGCCGCGGTGTTCGTCGTCTGGGTGTTCGACGAACGGATCTTCGACGAGAGTCCGGGCTACGCGCTGCTGTTGCTGGTGACCGTGCTGGCAGTCGGTCTCGGACCGGGATCGCGCGACTTCCTGCGCGCGACGCTCGGCATCTGAACGGCGACCGCTCGTTCGGACGCCGCCCTCAACTGACTCTGTTCAGCGTCTGCTCGGGGAAGTACCGCCCACCGCAGTCGACGCACTCGGCCACCGGGACGGTCTCGGCGACGTCGACGTCGAGCGCGGCGCCGGCGATCGTCCGCTGAGTCAGGTCGCCCCCGCAGGTCGCACAGGGGAGATCGAATTCGGTCGTCACGGTCGCCTCTCCCCCTCGATTATCCCATTCATGCGTATAATTGCCACACCACGTAATCTAACGGCGGACGGGATCTTAAAACTACAGCGTTGCGGGGGTCCGAAGCCCGTCGATCAGGGATACGGATGCAGCCGCCGATCGAGCCGCGGTTCGAACCCGAGATCGTCGGGCACCGAGCGAGCGCGCTCGCCGAAGAACGAGTCGCCGGTAAAGAGCGGCTGGGCCGACGGCGCGAGCACGCGGACGACCTCGAAGCCGACGGCGTCGAGATCACGGGGCGTCAGGCGGACGCCGTAGGGCGTCAGGCCGGCGTCGGTCGCGCGCTCAACGACGGCGTCGAGTTCGGCGGCGCCCGTCGGCGCCTCGTCCGGGCCGACCGAGTCGGCGGGAATCGGCCCGCCGGCGTCGAGGAACGACCGAGCTTCCTCGGGAAACTCGGCGTACGCGCCGATCGCGCCGCTCTGCTCGGCCGCGTCGTCGGGCCCCATCGAGCGCAGCTCCATCCAGTTCTGGAGCGCCTCGGCGAGGGCGCCCCGCGCCGCCGCGACCGGATCGAGGTCGGCGTCCGAACCGACGGCGAAGCGGGGCCACTCGCCCTCGCGGTGGACGGCGACGGCGACGACGGGAACGTCGACGTCTTGCGTGACCAGCAGCGGCGTCACCGAGAGCCCCTCGCCGGCGGCGCGGCGCGCGAGCGCGTCGAACCCTTCGTCGTCGATCGCCAGTTCGAGCGGCTCGAACGTCGAGTACCACGCCAGCATCGTCGCGTCGCGCTCGATCACCTCGTACAGTCCCGAGAGCACCGCGTCGGCGGTCGAAGCGCCGAGGCCGAGCCCGGTCGTGATCGACGGCCCGAACCGGCGTTCCGGCGGCGGGAAGACGGCCTTCTCGGCAGGCAACGTCGCCGAGTCGCCGCTCGCCAGTTCCTCGCCCTCGATCCAGGGGAGGGGCTCGGCGGGATCGGCGTCGACGCCGTCGGGCAGGACGAACGCCGCGGGCGGAACGGCGTCGTCGAGCTCTGCGGGCGGAGCGCGCTCGAACTCGTCGGTCCGGTAGACGGCCGCGCCGTACCGCTCCAGGGCTTCCCCCAGCGCCTTCATGAACGCCGGGTTCCAGTCGTCGTCGACGCCGGCGGCCTGGGAGGGCGCGCTCGCGTCGCTGAACCCGTCGGTCGCGGCGAGCTGTGCGAGGTAGTACGGCGCCGGGAACGACTCGATCTCGCCGACCGAGCGGACGATCCCGACGCGCTCGTCGAGCGCGCGCTCGGCCCGCGTGAGGGCGTCCTCGACGGAGAGCGACTCGTCGTCGCGTCCGAGCGAGCGGTCCGGGCCGTCCTGCTGGCACTCGCAGTTCGGGACCGGCAGAAACTCGCGGCGGTGGTGTGGAAGTTCGACGACGCCCCCCAGAACGGTCGACTCCTCGCCCGACAGCAGGGCGACCAGTTCGCGGCCCGCGAGGGCGCCGGCCATGCGCACCGCGGCGCGATCCGCGCTCGGTTCGACCGGATCGTCCTCGGCGTTCGCCGCGACGCGGGTCCGCAGGCAGTCGTGACAGCCCGTCGAAGGGGCATAGCCCGCGACGGCAGCGTCAAGTTCGGCGACGCCGCGGCCGCCGACGCCGCCGACCTCGATCGAGAGCCACGGCGTGTTCCCGGCGAGGGCGGCGGTGTTCGCTCGCTCGAACGTCTCGGCGCCCGCGAGGTCGCAGACGACCGCGACGTCGGCCGCCTCAATCTCGCCGGCCGAGGCCGACCGGGCCTGTACGTCCACGTCGTCGAGCGCGGCCTCCACGGCACCGACGGCGGGGCCGGATCCGACGATAACAACGTCCATGCCAGTGTCTCCGTCGGTACGCCGGTAAAAGGGTCGGAATCGTCGCGCGCGCGCCTGGCTCGTCGGCCGCCGGACGCGCTGCCCGAGCGCTATCGCTCGCGATCGGGAGAGTAGAAGAATCGAGCCGCAGACCGCTTCAGTTGAGGATCGACTGGGCCGTCGTCGCGAGTTGGCCGTTGTCGGCGTCGGTCAGGCGGTCGTCGCCGAGCTTGAGGCGCAGACGCGGGCGGCCGACGTCGATCGGCACCTTCTCCGTGTCGATCAGGCCCATATCTTCGAGCTTGGTCTTCGTTCGGGAGAACGTCGCCTTGCTGGCGATGCCGACGTCCTCGCCCCACTTGCTGATGTCGTACAGCAACGCCTCGTTCTTGGCGGCGACCAGCAGGCTGATCGTCACCTCGTCGAGGCCGTCGCCGTCACCGCGGGCGGTTTCGAGCGAGTCGAGGATGTTCGTGAAGTCGTCCTCGGCTTCCGGGCTGATCTCCTCGGAGAGCGTCTCGCGAACGCGCGTGATCGGCGGCGTGCGGAGATTGTACTCGTCGGCGCTCTCCCAGCGGCTCTGGTAGGAATCGTGAGCCGACTCAACGAACCCGTCGTCGTCGGAGACGAGGCCGCCGACCTGGTTGCCGGCGTCGACCAGCGCGACGACGGCGTCGGCCGTCAGCGCCAGCGAGTTCCCGGGCGGCGACTCCGTCGTTCGTAGTTCGAGCACGCCGGCGTCGACGAGGTCGGCCGTGTTGCTCGCGACGATGAAGTCGTCCATCACGTCCTTGAGCGTCCGCTCGTCGGCGAGCAGTCGGACCAGCGGCCGGTCGTCGTCGAACGCCGTCGCCACGTCGACGAACGACTCGATCGCTTCCCGCGACGGGTTCACGAGAAACAGCTCGTCGTCGGCGTCGGCCAGCAGTTCCCGGAGGATATCGTCAAGTTGCCTGTCGAGTAAATTTGAATTCATCTCTGGGTACAGCTGAGGACCGGTTAACACTTAATTTTATTGGCCGCAATCAAGGCAGATGTTTCATTCGTTTATATTATCCGAACAATGATTAAGCATCGGCGGAGGGGAGCCCGCCGGGAGTTTTCGTCTGCTAAACCGAGAGGAGGGAAAGAATGAAGTGATATTACTTCCAAAAAATCTGATAATGAGTCACACAGAGCGCGTCCGTCGACCGAGAGCGGAGGTCGACCAGCGGCGACCGGCGACCGGCGCGGCCGGCGGCAGCGCCTACACCGGACCCTGATCGACGGTCTCGGGCGTAGTGACGAAACGGGAACGCGCGAGACTGCGACGGTGCGTCGAAAAGCAGGTCGACCGTTCAGACGACGACCTCGTCGGCGCCGTCGTCCTCTCGCGGACGGAGTCGCTCGATGATGTCGTTGATCAGCACCACGTCCCCCACGGAGCGAACCCAGCGGTAGGGAATCAACACGCCGCGGGAGTCGCCCACGTACCCCGAGAACAGTTCCGGGTTCAGTTCGTGGAGCGCGAGCCCGGTCACCTTCTGGTTGTCGAGGTTCAGGCGAACGTCCTCCACTTCTCCGACGAACACCCCGTTGTTCGAGTACACTTCCCTGCCGACGAGGGCGGTGATCTCCTCAGATGTCGTCTCCATGTACTGGCCAAGTGAAGGTGGAAACTTAACTCTTAGTCAGACGCGCAACGATCCGCGCCACGGGGCGATCAGTTCCGGTCGGGCAACAGGTGGCTCACGTCGTGATCGCCGAGCCGCAACTCGGCGTCGTCGTCGACGCCGTCGCGAAGGATCCCGCCGAGTTCGACGAGTCGGTCGCGCAGTTCGTCGGGTTCTCCGAGGGCCTCGTCGTGCTCGTCGAGCAGTCGAATCGCGGCGACGACGGTGTCGTAGTGGTACCGGTGTGCGTCCATCGAATCGAGGTTCGGCGACGCCGCTCTTGAGCGCGACGATCCGCGGAGCGTCGGGGCGACCCGACGGTGGGACTCGGACGGGGCCGGCGACTAAGTGCGGCGTCCCGGAACAGGACGTATGGGCGACGCCGAGCGAGACTCGTCGCGATCGGGCGCCGGGCAGTCGAGTGCCGACCCGTCACGGTCGGGCGCGAGCGCCGAGTCCGGCGGTGACGACGGGGCCGGGAGCGCGGTCAGCGTGTCGCCGCCGACGCGCGACGACGCGAGCGGCTACGGGCTGGGGCTGACGATCGTCGGCGCCGTCCTTCTGGCGCTGGGCTACTACGGCGTCCTCGCGGTCCGCGAGAGCGGCGAGTTCGGACGGGCCGTCCCCGAACCGTTCTACTTCCTCGCGATCGCGGTGCTGTTCGTCCTCGAACTGCTCAACAGCCGCCGACTCGGCGCCGTCGCGCTGGCCAGGGCGCTGGCGTTCGCCGCGGTGTACGGTACGCTCGTCGTCTTCGCCGTGGAGGGCGGAGCCGCGCTCTGGGCCGCTCCCGAGATCGCGCTCGAGGGCTACGGGGGCGTGACGGTGTTGGCCGGCGCGCTGGTCGTCTCGGCGCTGGCGTACGTCGGGTACCTGACCGTCGTCGACCGGGACGGGTAGGGCACCGACGGTAGCGCGCCGCGTCGTTCGAGTTGATCGGCAATCGAACGAGACTATCACGACAAAAATAGATTATAGACCGAATAACAAACCCGTCCGGACGGGAATGGCTCTCTGCCATGCCACACGACAATGACGGTCACGACGAGGCATCGAAAGCGGACGCGTCGCGGCGAACGTTCATGAAGGCGACGGGGGCGGCGACGGCGACGGCGGCGATCGGCGCCGGCGAGGCCGCCGCGGGCGGCGACGACCACGAAGACGACGTAGACGAACTGCTCGACTCGCTATCGCTCGAACAGAAGGCCGCCCAGATGACGCAGGTCGCGATCGGGACGTTCGACCCCGATTCGGACGCGATCCCGGATAGCTTCGGCGTCGACACGCTCGGCGAGTACTTCTCGAAGCTCGGCGTCGGGTCGATCCTCTCGGGAGGCGCCGAACCGCCGAGCTTCGACGCCCAGACGGTCGTCGAAGGGATCAACGACCTTCAGGCGTACAACCTCGAACACGCCGACCACGGGATTCCGTTCCTCTACGGCGTCGACGCGACCCACGGCAACGTCCTACTGGAGGGCGCGACGTCGCTGCCCCAGCGACTGAACATGGGGTCGACGCGGGATCCGGAACTCGTCGCCGAAGCCGAGCGCCACACGAGCGACGCCACGGCGGCGATGGGCGCCCACTGGACGTTCGCGCCGACGACAGATCTCCAGCGCGACCCGCGCTGGGGCCGGTTCTTCGAGGGGATCAGCGAGGATCCGAAGTTAGAGGGCGACGTCTCGCGTGCGCGCGCTCGAGCGCTGGAGGACGACGACCGGATGGCCGCCTGCGTCAAGCACTTCGGCGCGTACTCGATCCCGAACAACGGCAACGATCGGGCGCCGGCGTCGACGTCGATGCGGGATCTCCGGACGAACCTATTCCCGCCGTATCAGGAGGCGCTGGAGACCGAACCCGGCACGGTGATGGTCAACAGCGGCGCGGTCAACGGCAAGCCCGCCCACGCCTCCCACTGGCTGCTAACCGAGGTGCTCCGCGAGCGCTACGGGTTCGAGGGGCTGATCCTCTCGGACTGGGACGACCTCTATCGGATGCTCTCGAACCACGACTACGCGCCCGACTTCCGGACCGCGACGAAGGAGGCGATCAACGCGGGCGTGGACATGTACATGATCGGCAACGGCGGCACCGCGCCGGGGCCGGTCCAGTTCATCGATACCGTCGTGAGCCTGGTCGAGGACGGCGAGATCCCGATGGAGCGCGTCGACGACGCGGTCCGGCGGATCCTCGAGCTGAAGGTCGATCTGGGCCTGTTCGAGGAGCCCACCGTCGACGAGTCCCGCATCGGGGGCGCCCTCGGCGGCGCACAGGAGGCCTCCGAGCAGCTCGCCAAGGAGTCGATGGTCCTGCTGGAGAACGGCGACGAGACGCTCCCGCTGTCGGGCGACGAGGACGTGCTGCTGACCGGCCCCGGCGTCGACGGGAACGGCAACAACACCCGGGCGCTGATGCAACACGGCGGCTGGTCGCTGGGCTGGCAGGGCCCGAGCGCGGGCGGCCCCTACCCGCGCCAGAACCTGCTCGTCGACGAGCTGGAGAGCCGCGTCGACGACCTGACCCACGTCCCCACGACCTACGAGAACTCGACGTGGTGGGCCGGCCAGGGCGACGGCCAGAACCAGCAGAGCGACGAGAACGGGAACTTCGACTTCACCGACGAGCAGGAAGCCGACGTCCGGTCGGCCGCGCCGGACGCCGACGCCGTCGTCGTCGTGATCGGCGAGGGGTGTCACAACGAGGGGTTCGGCGACCGCGACGAGCTCGTCCTCGACGAGGCCCAGCAGGAACTCGTCGACGTCGTCGACGAGGAGACCGACAACGACACGCCCGTCGTCGGCGTCATGCTCGCCGGCGCGCCCCGCGGCGAGTCCGAGACGTTCGATCAGCTCGACGCTCTCCTGTTCGCCGGTGAACCCGGCAGCGACGGCGGCGTCGCCATCGCGGAGACGCTCGTCGGCGAGTACAACCCCTCGGGCAAGCTCGCCTTCAGCTGGCCCCGGAACCCCGGAACGCCAGTCGGAACGGTCCCGATGCCGTACAACCGCTACCCGCCGACGTCGACGGGCGCGACCGACAACACCCCGCTGTACGAGTTCGGCCATGGGCTGAGCTACACCGACTTCGAATACTCGAACCTCTCGGTGACCCCCAGTTCGGTCAAAGACCCCGCCAAGGCCGAGACGGTGACGGTCAGCGTCGACGTCGAGAACACCGGGGACGTGGCCGGCGAGCACGTCGTCGAGGTGTTCAACACCCAGTCCTACGGCTCGGTGCTCCAGCCGCTCCGCCGACTGCTGGGCTACGAGCGGATCCACCTCGACGCCGGAGAGACTCAAACCGTGAAGATGGAGGCCGACCTCTCGGCGCTGGAGGTCGTACCCGGCGACGTGCCTGCTATTCAAGCCAAGATCGTCGAGCCGGGCGACTACGAGCTCTCGGTCGGCGATCTGACGTCGACGCTGACGATCAAGAGTGCCGGGTCGATCACCGGCAACGGCCCGCTGGTGAGCCTCTACGACACTGACGACGACGGCCACATCACCGGGAAGGACATTCGAGAGCTTCTCGGGAACGTCTGGAAGGACGACGATCACGGGCGAGGCAAAAAGAAGGGCCACGACAAGGGACACGGACACGACTGAGCGATCGGTGGTAGCCTGCTCTCGACGCCGGTCCGGCGACGAAGAACGACGCCGTCGCCGGTTCGATTCGGACGCCGCTCTACCGGTCGTCCCCGCGGGACGCCGTCGGACGGGCCGTGTAACTCCGATCCTCAAACAATTACTCGCAGTGAAATTGTGGGCTATTAATTAGGTAAGATACGCTACTGACCACATGGCGATTTCTCAACGCCAGAGCGAGGTCGTCGGTGATCAGCGCCTGCAGCGGGGACCCGAGGGGAACGATCCCGAATATCTCTGTTTGCGCTGCGGTGGCGCCCGAGTAGAGTTCGTCGGGACCGACCGGTCGCCGGCCTACGCCTGTCCGAACTGCCGGCGGACACACACGATCGACGGCGAGCGGTACGAACCGCCCGAAGTTCGGCAGTACTCGCACCGATATTCGGACTGAGCCGACGCCGCGTCGCGACATCCTTTCGCCACTGACCCGGCCGCACGGCGGCTGGGCGGTCGGCTACTCCAGCGGTTGCGCGTAGTCGACCTGCTTCGGTCGGAACTCCGCGTCGCGGTAGAACCGGCGCGCGTCGTCGTTGTGCCAGTCACAGGAGACTTTGAGGTGATCGCAGCCACGGTCGCGAGCGATCTCTTTCACGCGTTCGACGACCGTCGTACCGTGGCCCTCATTCCGATGAGCTTCGTCGATCGCGAGATTCACGATGCGGAGGTATCGTGAATACTGTCGCGAGGGGTGCTGTCCCTCGCGGAGCGTGACGAAGCCGATCGTCTCGTCGTCATCGACGACGAGGTAGTCCGCGACATCCTCGTCGTCCAGATGCGCGCGGAAGCCGTCCTCGGGAACCTCGTCGATGTCCGCGTCGGCGAGCGCGTTCAGATCGTCGTACGCTTCCATCGCTTTCGCGAGGTCGTACCATCGGGTTACGAGCGCGTCGAGGTCCTCCGCAGTGGCTTCGACGAGGTCCATACGCCCTCGTTCGCAGCGCGTATTTTTAAACTCCGGATTGCAGGCTACTCGCACTGCTCCCGAGTCCGTGAGTTCGCAGCGAGAAGAGCCGGTGGGGGGATTTGAACCACGGTCGCAGCAAAGCTGCTCTCTGATTCAAATACCCAACGAGACATATTTGTCGCTCGCGGGGTTGCTCGCGGCAAAAGTAAGCCGGTGGGGGGATTTGAACCCCCGGCCTATTCCTTACGAAGGAATCGCTCTAGCCAGTCTGAGCTACACCGGCGTGCTGTGTGCATCAAAATATACGCCCGATGGATTGCTTAAGGGTTGCGAAGTCGCACGCCCGCTGCCCGATGTCACCGTTTCGCACTCGCTTCATTCCCTCGCCGTGAGCCGAACGTCCAGACAGACGTTCAGCTCGTGGGGCGCGTAGGATCGCACTTCGTGGCGGTTCTCGACGATCACCTCGTACTCCGGTTCGGCGGCCGCGCGGATCGCCGCCTCGCCGGGGCCGAAGGGGTCGTCCTCGTGCTGGATGTCGTAGAAGTGGAGCGTGCAATCGTCGCCGGCGATCCTCACCGCGGCGTCGAGGAACTCGTCGGCGCTGTGGGGCAGGTTCATCACGATCCGGTCGGCCCAGCCCTCGTAGTCGGGCGCAATCTCGCGGACGTCGCCCGCGATCGCGGTTGCCTGGTCGGCGACGCCGTTGCGTTCCGCGTTCTCCCGGAAGTACTCGATCGCGCGCACGTTGACGTCCGCCCCGACGACCGTCGCGCCGCGCTCGGCGGCGGGGACGGCGAAGGGGCCGACGCCGGCGAACATGTCGAACACGCGCTCGTCGGGCTCGATCTGCTCGGTGACGCGGTGGCGCTCGGTCGCGAGTCTGGGCGAAAAGTACACTTCGGCAAGGTCGACCGCGAACTCGCAGCCGTACTCGCGGTGTACGGTTTCGGTCGAGTCGCCGGCCAGCAGGTCCCAGTCGCGGACGCGCTGCTCGCCCTTGATCTTCGAGGCGCGATTCAGCACCGTCTCGACGGGCAGTGCCGACGCGACGACGGCATCGGCGATCTCGCGGGCGCACTCGGGGTCGTCCTCGTCGAGGATGACGACGTCGCCGAGACGTTCGAGGCTCGGATCGTAGCCGAGGATGTCGGCGGGCATCTCCGGCGTCGAGCGCTCGGGGAGATCGCGGCTGACGACCTCGAACTCCTCGGGTACGGCGTCGGGATCGGTCACGGGGATGTAGAGGACGCCGTCGTCGGCGTCGATCTCGACGTCCTCGGCGACCAGGTCGGCGTCAGCGAGCGCGCGGCGCGTCTCCTCGCCGCGCTCGCGGGCGACTCGCACGCAGGGCGCTTCCATGTCGAGTACTGGTCGCCAGCCCGAAGTAACGCTTGCGAACCACCTTCTTTGCGTCGAGGTTACTCGTTACGCTCGGGAACCACTCCGAAACCGTGGGCGAAAACGGCCGGCGCCGAGCGACGCGAGATACCGGTGATTCGGCTCGCGCCACAGCTAAAGGCCGAAAACTGATACCGCTGTGACCCGACGGCGCACACGTGCCCCCGTCACTGCCCTCTCGAACCGAAGCGGGGACGCTCGCCGCCCTGACGCTGACGGTCGTCGGCGCGTGGCTTCCCTGGGTGCGGAAAATCCCCGTTCGTACCGCCGACGGATCGCTCATGTCTACTAGCGAACTGGTGCAGGGACTTCGACCCGGGATACACGGACTCGACGGGTTCGTGATCGTCGGCGCCATCGTTGCGGCCCTGGGGACGCTACTCGCCCGCTGGTACGACGTCTCGCCGGCTCCGTTTCTCGTCGCGGCGTCCGTCCCGATACTGTGGGCCGCGGGAACCATGCTCGCCGAATATCGATCCGTCGCGCGGTACGAGCCCGAACTCGGCGTCTACCTGACGCTTACCGGGGGACTCGCGCTTCTCGTGCTGGGCGCCGCTCGCGGCGTCGAGGTCGCAGTTCGACGCCGACGCGGCGAGCACGCGGGCCCTTCCACCTGATCACTGATAATCGACCGTCCCCTCCCCTTCGCCGATCCACGCGCCGCGATCCGGTTCCCGAGACTCCAGCGGATCGATGTCCTTGAACCACGGCACCGTCTTCAGCTGTTCCTTGTTGTACACCAGATCGTCCTTGGTGTCGCCGGTGAACTCGAAGTTCTGCGTGAGGAGGATCGCGTCCACCGGACAGACCTCCTCGCAGAGTCGGCAGTAGATGCACTGTCCGACGTGGAGGTTGTACTGTTCCGGATTGCGCTGCTCGTCGGTGACGATCTGGATGGTGTCGTTCGGACAGACGTTCTCGCACTGCCGACACCAGATACAGCGCTCTTGGCTAAACTTGTGGATCCCCCTGAATCGCGGCGACACTTCGGGCGCGTCCTCGGGGTACTCGACGGTGAACGTGTTGCCGTCGAGCGCGTGCTTCATCGTCGTCGCCATCGATTTGAGCAGTCCGATCATCGTCGCGAGTCCTCCGTTCGGTGGGTCATCGGTCCACGCTCCCGAGCACGATGTCGAGGCTCCCCAGCGAGGCGATCATGTCGGCGACGTACTCGCCTTCGGCCATCTCCGGCAGCGCGTGGAGGTTGTGGAAACACGGGCTGCGGATCTTGAACCGGGCGGGCTTGTTGGTGCCATCCGAGCGAATGTAGACGCCGAGTTCGCCTTTGGCGATCTCGACGGTCTCGTACACCTCCTTCCCGGCCTCGGGGCGGAGCGTCCGCGGGACGTTGCTCTGGATCTCGCGCTCGTCCTCGGGCCAGTCCTCCAGTAGATCGATGCACTGGTCGACGATCCGGGCCGACTCCTCGATCTCGCGGAGCCGGCACATGAACCGCGAGTAGTTGTCGCCCTCGGTCGCCGTCACGACGTCCCAGTCGAGCTCGTCGTAGTAGCCGTAGGGGTCGTCGCGGCGGACGTCGTAGTCGACGCCCGAGGCCCGACCGACCGGGCCGGTGCAGCCGTACTGCTTTGCGGTCTCCTCGGAGATGACGCCGGTGTCGATCGTCCGGTACTGGAAGATCTCGTTCTCGGTGAACAGGTTGTGGTACTCGTCGATCGTTCCGGGCAGGTCGTTCAGGAAGTCCCGCACCTTGTCGAACCACTCGTCGCGGGGCTCGGGCAGGTCCCAGGCGACCCCGCCCAGCCGGAAGTAGTAGAACATCATCCGCTGCCCGGTCAGATCTTCGAGGATATTTTGCACCTTCTCGCGGTCGCGCATCGCGTACATGAAGATCGCCGTGAAGTCGCCGTACGTGTCCAGCGCGAACGTCCCGGCCGCCAGGAAGTGCCCGAGCATCCGGCCGAGCTCGGTCGCCATCGTCCGGAGCACCTGCGCGTACTCCGGAACGTCGAGGTCCGCGAGGCTCTCGATCGCTCGCGCGACGCCCCACTCGTTGGGCATGTTGGCCGTGTAATCCCAGCGATCGGAGTAAGGAATGATCTGGTAGCGGTAGGTTCCCTGTTGGGCCATTTGCTCCTCGCAGCGGTGCAGGTAGCCGATGTCGGGTTCGAGGTCCGCGACCGTCTCACCGTCAAGCACGGTCTTGAGGTGCAGGACGCCGTGGGTCGCGGGGTGGTGGGGGCCGATGTTGACGAACATCGTGTTCGACCCCTCGGGGTTGTGGTGGTCCTGCAGCGGATTCTCGTGGGCTCGGTAGGCGACGATCTGGGGCTTGTCCTGATCGTAGTCCAGCGAGAGCGGGTGGCCAGTCCAGGTTTCGGGCAGGAGGATCCGCTTGAGGTCAGGATGGTCCTGGTACTCGATGCCCACGAGATCGTAGGCTTCGCGCTCGTGCCAGTCCGCCGTGCGGAAGACGGGCTCGGCGCTCTCGCTGACCGGGCCGGTCTTCGAGGCGGGGACGATCACGTTGACCTCCTGGGTCGGATCGTCGAACTTCCGCATGTGGTAGATCGACTCGTAGCGGTCCTCGTACTCCTGAGCGGTGAGACACGAGAGGTGATCGAAGCCGGCCTCGTCCTTGAGCGTCGAGAGCACGTCCTGAACGGCGTCGGGCCGGATCACGACCCCGCCGGCGTTGACGTGATCCTCGCGTCCGATGACGTGCTCGCCCAGCAGCGCTTCGAGTTCGTCGTAGTCGATCTCGTCCTCGGCCGTGACGCCGACGGGCGGCGTCTCCTCTTGTCTACTCATGGTGACTCGTAGCGTGTCCGGTCATGGCGAATCGGCCCAGTTGTACCGCATCACGAGGTCGTCCTCGTCGATCTGGTCGGCCAGTTCGTCGACGACCTCGTCCTTCGGCAGGTCGCCGAACTGTTCGAGCTCGTAGGGCTTGACGACCACCGGCGAGGACTCGCCGTTGGCGATGCGCTCCTGCAGTTTGACGACGCCGTAGACCAGCGCCTCGGGCCGGGGCGGACAGCCCGGAATCTGGATGTCGACCGGAATCGCCTCCTCGGCGCCCTTGACGACGTTGTACCCCTGCTGGAACGGGCCGCCGCTGGCGGTGCAGTTGCCCATCCCGACGACGAACTTGGGCTCGGGCATCTGGTCGTAGACGCGCTTCATCCGGGGCGTGAACTTCGAGACGATGGTGCCCGGGACGATGATCACGTCGGCCTGTCGCGGGCTGGCCCGCGGGACGCCCGAGCCGAAGCGGTCGAGGTCGTGCTTGACCGCGTACGTGTGCATCATCTCGATGCTGCAGCAAGCGATGCCGAACTGCAGCATGAACATCGAGGAGCCCCGCACCCAGTTCATGAACGTGTCGAACTTGGTGAGAATGAACGGGACGGAGCCGAACGCCTCGCGGAGCCGCGAGTTGAAACGGTCGTCGACGCCCGGCCCGGTGCGGGCCTCGCGGCGCTCGGCCTCGGGATCGGTGCTCTCGTAGATCGCGTCGCGCGGCGCGCCGCCGCTCGTCCCCGGCGTCGAGTCGGGGGCGCCGTTGCGTGGTGAGTCGCTCATCTCGCGATCAGGTGTGCCTGTCGAGCAGGTCGTAGGAGCGTTCGGCGTCCCAGTCGTACTCGTCGTCCATGTACCGCTCCGCGAGCGGTTCGTCGGGCATCTCGCCGATCGCCCGCTTTTCCTCCTGGTAGGACGGCCGATCCTCGTCGACGAAGTACCGGCCCGTCAGCACTGTGCCCTCGTTGAGCGCGTCCTCGGTCTCGTACATCATCTCCTGGGCCTCGCGGCGGTCGGTGACGTCGAAGTCGTAGTCGTCGGACTCCTGGACGTCGATGTAGGGGACGTACTGTCTCGCGTCCTTGTTCCAGGTCGGACACTGGGTCAGGAAGTCGATGTGGGCGAACCCGTCGTGTTCCATCGCCTCAACGAGAATCTCCTTGGCCTGGTTCGGGTTGACCGCGGCCGTCCGCGCGACGTACGAGGAGCCAGCGGTCAGCGACAGGCTCAGCGGCCGCAGCGGGTTCTTCGCGCTCCCGCCCGGCTGCGTCTTGGACTTGTGACCCTTCGGGCTCGTCGGCGAGGTCTGGCCCTTGGTGAGCCCGAAGATTTCGTTGTTGAACACGATGTAGGTCATGTCGTGGTTCTCCCGGGCCGTGTGGATGAAGTGGTTCCCGCCGATGCCGTAGCCGTCGCCGTCCCCGCCCGCGGCGACGACCTCTAGCCCGTCGTTTGCGAGCTTGGCCGCGCGGGCGATCGGCAGCGAGCGGCCGTGGATCGTGTGGAACCCGTAGCTGTCGAAGTAGCTGTTGAGCTTGCCCGAACAGCCGATGCCGGTGACGACGAGCGACTCCTCGGGCGAGCGGCCGATTTCGGCCATCGCCCCTTTTAGCGCCTTGAGGACGCCGAAGTCGCCACAGCCCGGACACCAGGTCGGCTGGGGCTCGATCCCGGGCGTGAACTCGTCGCGGTCTATCTCCCGGTCCTCTCCGATCGCGTTGAATGCGCTCATGATTTCGTGAATCCCCCGTTCCGCAGTTCGGCCGTCGTTCGTCGTACGGTCCCGTACCTGAGTCGACGCGCTGAGTCCCGTTAACTGTTGGCCCGCTAACAAGTGACGCGCAAGCGTCGCGCAAGCGTCCGGGTGGTATCACCCGCGCTCGCGGTCGTGGTAGTAGATCGTGATGGCCGCGACGTCGTCGATCTGTGTCGCGCGAATGCACGATCGGGACCGTCGCGACGGCACGATCGTCTCGCCGCCGAGGTGGACCGACCGGCCCGCGCTCGGTTTGCCACAGACCGGACAAACGTCGTCATCAGCCGTCTCGGTCTCGGCGTCGGCATCCGTTCCGGATTGGGTGGCACCGGTTCCGGATTCGGCGTCAGCATCCGTTCCGGGCTGGGTGTCGGCGTCCGTTTCGGTCTTCGCATCGGCATCCGTCGCTCCTCCAACCCCCGGTTCGGCGTCTGCCCCGGCGTGACGCCACCGGCGCTCGCCGCGACGCTCGATCTCGGGCAGCGACTCGAACGCGGGGCGCAGACATCCCTCCCAGAGCGCCTCGGGCGTCTCGTAGTCCGCGTCGTAGTCGGCGTGGATGGCGGCCGCGAGTTCGTCCTCGGTCGCGGTACCGCGATCGCGTAGCAACGTCGCGGCTGCGAGGACGGCGTCCCGCTCGGCGTCCGCGGCGTCCAGCGTTTCGAGGGCGTGTTTCAGCCCCCCTCGCGGATCGGTCGGCGCGTCGAGATCGACATCCCGGCCGTTCGTGCGCGGCTGGTCGGCCGGCGCGGCGTCGTCTCGCGCGGCAGTTCCGCCGTCGCCCGCGGTCTCGTCGTAGCGCCACGTCTCGCCGTCGTCGGGCCGCTGGACGCCGGGCAGCTCGGCGAGGTACTCGCGGACGAACTGCTCCCACCACTCGTCGGGATCGGGGTAACCCGCGGGGTGTTCGTCGTACACGTCGGCGGCGATCTCGCCCGCGGTCGCCTCGTCCCAGTGCCGGAGATACGCGAACGCCGCGCGGATGGCGTCGGTCCTGTCGGGCCGGACCTGGAACGACTGGATGGCAGCCTCGACCTCCTCGGGCGTGTCGATCCGATCGTCGGCGCTCCCGTCGCCCGGCGCGCGCAGGAGATTGCGGCCGTCTCTCGTAAGGGACCAGCCTTCGCCCTTCGCGTGGACGAGCCCGTTGTCGTGGAGTTCTTGCAGGCGGTCGTCGAGGGCGTCGGGATCGCGGTCGAGCCCCTCCGCGATGGCGTCGACGCTCCGGTTGGCGTCTTCGAGCGTTTCGAGGATCGCCCTGTCCTCGTCTGTGAGCGTGGTCATACGTGACCTACGACGACGGGGACTTTCAGCGTGGGTTGCGAGGTACTGGTGTGTTGGTTCGATCGAGGGAGGCCAGGAGCGTACAGGACTCTGAAAGCCCCCGCCGCACTCTCCTGGACAACCGCTACGACTACCAACTCGGTGAAAGCCCCCGCCGTTCACGGCGCTACGCGCCGTGAGCTCGCGAGAGCTTCGCTCTCGCCCAGCGCTCGACCGGTTGCGACTCGCTGCGCTCCTCGTTGCGTCAGCGCAGCTGACGGACCGCGGTGCTTGCGTCGTCTCACCGGGCCGAGCGCGGCGGCCCCTTTCATTCCCTCCCGATCGCATCCACGTCCTCCCCAACCGACTCGCTCACTACGTTCGCTCGTCCACCGAAAGACTCGCTCCGCTCGTCTTTCGAGCCTTCGTTCACTCCGTTCACGAAGACCTCGCGCGGCGCTGTCTCGCACCGAAAGAGCAAGCTCTTTCGAGCCGTTCGCTCGCTGCGCTCGCGAAGACCATGAAGGCTCGACAGCGCGCGCCACCGCAACCGCGCGGCCGGGCGCGACTCTTGTGTTCACGCGAGCGAAGCGAGCGTGAGCTCGGAAGACGCGCAGCGTCTTCCGGTGTCGCGCCGACGGGGGAGGGCCGGGCCGCGCGTGGTCGCCCCCGGGCGACCCGCGCAATGCTGTCCTGGAGGAATGAAAGGGCGAGGCTCGGTCGCGCCGCTGGGGAGTCGTTCCGGCGGCCCTACCCGAGCGTAGCGAGGGTATCCGCCGGAACGGCCGCGAGCGAGCCGAGGGCTTTCGTAGTGTTGTTCGCTGCAGTTGCAATTGCTAGAAGCGGGCCGAGGGCTTTCGAAGCGATCCATCGTCTGATACAGCGGATGCTGGTAGAACAGGCTCGAAGACAACTGCTCCCAGCCATCCCACACCGATGTTAAGCGTTATCCGGCCTGACCCGCTACTAGGCAGCATGTTCAAGCGGATCCTGGCGTTGCTGTTGCTCATCCCGCTGCTCGACGCCATCGTGCTGGTGTGGCTCGGGTTCCAGTTCAACCCGGTGCTGATCGTCGCGCTGGTCGTGCTGACCGCGCTGGTCGGGATGCTGTTCGTCCGCGCGGAGGGGCGCCGGACGATGCGCAAGATACAGCGGGCGCTGGGCGAGGGGCGCCCGCCGACCGACGAGCTGCTCGACGGCGGGCTCCTGATCGCGGCGGGCGCGTTCCTGCTCACGCCGGGGCTGGTCACCGACACGCTCGGCTTCCTGCTGGTGCTCCCGCCGTCGCGGATCGTGGTGCGCAAGCTCGCCAAGAAGTTCGTCGTGACGCCGTACCTCGACAAGAAGACCGGCGGATTCGCCTCCGGCAAGGTGTACACGTTCGGGTTCCCCGGCGACGACGGCGCCAACCAGGCCGGGAGCCAGTCCGGCGGCCAGCAGGGCGGGCAGGCGACCGACGGCGCCGGCGACGTGTACGATCTGGGGAGCGACGCCTACGACGTGGAGTTCGACGACGAGCGCGACGGGCGCTCGACCGACCAGTAGCGAGTTTTTCGAGTCTCCTGCAATCGGAGCGCCGCGGTAATCGCCCGAGGGCGTCACCTGATGACAGGGTTCGTTCGGCTACGAGAAGGAAACGCTTAAAGGCAAGTGCCCACTATCCGAAATTGCGTCGCGGGCCAATAGCTCAATTAGGTTGAGCGCTCGGCTGATAACCGGGAGGTTCGCGGTTCAAATCCGCGTTGGCCCACTTCCTTTCCACGATTTGCTCGGTAGAGGAGTAGCCGTCGAGCCGTATTCTGGCCATCGAGGAACTCGCCGGTCACGTTGCGATCGTCCAACTCGAGTAGCATTCCAGACTTGCCGGTTTTCCAGAACCGCTCGATCTCCCCGTTTATCAGAAAGACGTCGCCTTCTCGAAGTCCTTCTTTTCCCGCGACCGTGACGGTACCGTCGCCGTTGTCCCTGATTGTGTCCTCCCACTCGGTGTCGGTGTGAAGATCGGCGCCGTTGTCGTCCGCACTGGCTTCGTAAGCCTCGCCATCGACGACGAACTGGTAGGTGAATGTCTCGTCAGCGCTGGTGGACAAGATCTCGAAAGTCCGATTGTAGCTCGTCGGATCGTCTACGAGGCTGTTGGTGACGAGTTCATTGTCGAACTCCAACCGCATCCCCGAATCGCCCCCCGTACGCTCGAATTCCACGAGTTGCCCGTCGATCTGAAAGACATCGCCCTCGTGATTACCCGTCTTACCTGTCACAGTGACGGTGCCGTCGCCGTTGTCCCTGATCGTATCCTCCCACTTCCCTCCGGAACCGATGTCAGCC
This sequence comes from Natronoarchaeum rubrum, assembly GCF_024494695.1. The sequence continues at coordinate 64,473 of NZ_JANHDP010000008.1, forward strand.
TGATTTCCGTCGGTCTCGGCCTCGGATACTTTCCCGTCGACGACGAAACGGAATGTCAGCGTCGAATCGTCCGTAGTTGAGAGAATCTCGAATAAACCGTCCGAGAACGGGCCCGTCTTTGAAGTTCGGTTGCCAGTTTTTCCAGCACCGTCTCCGCCGTTCGACTCGTTCGTTGGCCCAATAGTATTAGGATTATTACCTGTATCAGGAGAAACAAAATTGTCGAACTGGATAACGGTGACTACCGCCGTTATTAATAAGAGCAGAAGAATAGCTGACTGAAGCCATTTGTCGACATTTTCATCCTCCAGCCGTGACTGTACCCGACGAAAGCCTTCCAATATAGTAATTACCGCGGCGATGATCTGCAACCACTGCGGAATTGCGATCAGGTCGACCATTAGTGGGGAGGAGTTCCTCAGCGGCTTGCATCCAGTAGCACCTTGGCGAGGTCATCCCTCGAACGTCGATAGCTAGCATATGCCATGAAATAGCTCTTGTTGCGATCTTGTTGAGCCGAGCCTATACGACGCGAACGCCGCCGCTCCGGAACCGTTATTGACCTGACCGAAAACTCCCGAGGTATGACGATCACGGACGAGCGGGTCCTCGTGACGGGCGGGGCCGGCTTCATCGGCACGCACCTGGTCGATCGCCTGCTGGCAGACGACAACGATGTCGTCGTCGTCGACAACCTCTCGAACGGGTCCAGAGACCGAGTCCCCGACGACGCCGAGTTCGTCGAGGCCGATCTCACCGAGCCCGACGCGCTGGACGGCGTCCTCACCGACGACATCGATCTCGTCGTCCACCTCGCGGCGTCGAAGGTCGTCAACGTCGACGACCCGCACAAGCAGTTCCACGACAACACCCGGATGACGACCAACCTGCTCGAAGCGATGGCCGAGGCGGGCGTCGACCGGATCGCCTACACCTCCTCCTCGACGGTGTACGGCGAGGCCCCCCGGCCGACGCCGGAGGACTACGCGCCCCTGGAGCCGATCAGCGCCTACGGCACGAGCAAGCTCGCCGACGAGGGGCTACTCTCCGTGCAGGCCCACAGCCACGATTTTACTGTGTGGACGTTCCGCTTCGCCAACATCGTCGGGTCGGGGCTGCGCGGCGCCGTGATCCCCGACTTCGTCGAGAAACTGCGGGACGATCCCGAGACGCTGACGATCCTCGGCGACGGACGCCAGGAGAAATCCTACATGCACGTCACCGACTGCGTCGACGCGATGGTCCACGTCGTCGCGAACGGCGACCAGCCCGTCAACACGTACAATCTCGGGACGCGCACGACTACGTCGGTCGACCGGATCGCCGCGATCGTCGCCGACGAGATGGACCTCGACCCCGAGTACGAGTACACCGGCGGCGACCGCGGGTGGACCGGCGATGTGCCGAAGATGCGCCTCTCGATCGAGAAACTCGCCGCGCTGGGCTGGGAGCCCGAACTGTCGAGCGACGAGGCCGTCCGGCGCTCCGCCCGGGAGCTGATCGCCGAGCTGACGTGAGCCGCCGGAAACAGTCGGCCATCCGGCTCCGTCCTCAGTGAAAGATCCGGAGAGATACGACCGCTTCCCGCCGATCGAACTAGTTTTAGGTGGGCTTAAATATTAGCAGCGGACACGTGCGAGTATGGACGACCGCGACGCGTCTCCGGCGACCGGTCCTCTGACCCAGCGCCGGGTGACGCTCGCGGGCACCGCGCTGGTGCTGGTCGGCCTCGTGCTGGCGGCGCGCGCGTTCGAGGTCGACCGGATCGGCGCCGAAATCGCCGATGCGGACCCACAACTGCTCGCGCTCGCGGTCGGCGTCTACGTGGCGTCGTGGCCGCTGCGCGGCCGGCGGTACGCCGACGTGCTCGACGCGATGGGGTATCGTGCGGACACCGGCTTTCTCACGATGGCGACGTTCGCCAGCCAGACCGCCAATCTCGCGATCCCGGCGCGGGCCGGCGACGCCGTGCGCGCGCACCTGATTCAGGTGCGACGCGACGTGCCCTACCCCGCGGGGTTCGCCTCGCTGGCGGTCGAGCGCGCGTTCGATCTCGTGACCGTCGCGGCGCTCGCGGGCGGGTCGATCCTCGCGCTGGCGGCGCTGGGCGAGGCGACGCCGTGGACGATCGCCGGCGAGATGGCCGGCGGAGAACGGGCGCTGACGCTGGCGGTCGGCGTCGGCGCCGTCGCGGTGGCGGTCGCGGTCGGCGCGTTCGCCCTCGCACGCAGCGGCGTCCGGACCGGCCCGGCGCTGCGCGAGCGCGCCGCGGCGTACCCACGCGTCGAGCGTGCGCTCGACGCCGCCACGGAGTTTCTCGCGGACGTCGCCGTCGTGGCGCGGCGCCCGCGAGCGATCGCCGCGATCGGACTCGGCAGCCTGTTGGTGTGGAGCGCCGACGTGGTGACGGCCGTGCTCGTGCTGGCGGCGCTGGGCGCCGAACTCGACGCCACAGTGCTAATCGTCGTCGGGACGCTGGCGGTCAGCGTCGGCAATCTCGCGAAAGTGCTCCCCCTGTCTCAGGGCGGGATCGGGCTGTACGAGGCCGCGTTCACCGGTCTGGTCGTCGGATTGACGCCAGTCGGCGCGAGCCTCGCGCTGGCGGCCGCGATCGTCGACCACGCGCTCAAAAACGCCGTCACGCTGGTCGGCGGCGCGGTCGCCGTCGTCTCGCTGAACGTCTCGCTGTCCGAGGCAGCCGCCGACGCCGAGACGGGCGAGACCGCTCGGGAGACCGGGAGCGTCGAGAGCACGGCGACCGCTCGCGACCCGGACGCGGAATCGGCTGACTGACACCGACAGTATTTTTAGGTTGGCCTAAAGATAACCGGACAGGATGACAGCAGACATCTGCGTCGTGGTCCCGACGATCCGGGAGTACGACTGCATGCGATCGTACTTCGAGAACGCCCGCGAGCACGGGTTCGACCTCTCGCGGCTCCACGTCGTGCTGGTCACGGAGGACTTCTGTGACACCGACGAGATGGAGGCGATGTTAGCCGAGGAGGGCGTCTCGGGCGAAGTGTTCGACGGGAGCCGCCGGTCCGAGTGGTACGAGGACCACGGCGTCACGGAGTTCGAACACGTCGTCCCCGCCGCCAGTCACGCCGAGACGAGCTTCGGCCTGCTGTACATGTGGGCCAACCCGCAGTTCGAGTACGGCTTCTTCATCGACGACGACACCCTGCCCCATCCCGAGGACGACTTCTTCGGCGGCCACATGAAGAATCTCGCCTACGAGGGCGAGATCGAGACCGTCTCCTCGGACGAGCAGTGGGTGAACGTACTGTACGACGACGTCGACGAGCACGGCCTCTACCCCCGCGGGTACCCCTACTCCGCGATGGACGAGACCGTCGAGACCGAACGCGCCGAGGTAGGCGACGTCGTCGCCTCGCAGGGGCTGTGGACGAACGTACCGGACCTGGACGCGGTGCGGATCCTGATGGACGGCGACCTGCAGGGGCAGGCCCAGACCCGCACCGAGCGGGACGACTTCGGCGAGGACTTCGTCGCCGCCGAGGGCAACTACCTCACGGTCTGTTCGATGAACCTCGCGTTCGAGCGCGAGGTGATCCCCGCGTTCTACCAGTTCCCGATGGACGACAACCCCTGGGACGTCGGCCGGTTCGACGACATCTGGAGCGGCGTCGTGCTCAAGCGCGCCTGCGACGTGCTGGGCACGCAGATCTACAACGGCGGGCCGCTGTGTGAACACAACAAGGCGCCCCGCTCGACGTTCGACGACCTGCACAACGAGGTCGCCGGTCTCGAACTCAACGAACACTTCTGGGAGGTCGTCGACGGCGCCGGCGAGGACGCCGACAGCTACGCCGGCGTGTTCGAGGCGGTTGCCGAGGCGCTCGCGACGGGCGAGTTCGACGAGTACCAGAACGGCGAGTTCTTCCAGTACTGCGGCGAGTACATGCTCGACTGGCTGGACTGCCTCGACGCGATCGAGCGGCGGGCCCCAGCGACGGCGGGCGATTGAAACGACGGATACAAGTGCATTTAGGTAGACCTAAAACCATGAACCGCAACGACGACACGAACGGATGGAGGGATCGCCGGTCGTTCCTCGCCGGAACGGCCGCGCTCGGCGCCGCCGGGTTGGCCGGCTGTACGGGACTGTTCGGCGGCGGCGACGAAGAGGACGACCAGTACAACTACGAGCTCGAACAGATCGGCTCGGGGCGCGAGGGGCGAGAGCTCTCCGGAGTGCCGATGAGCGAGATGCCCGATCTCGAAGGCGAGTTGACGATCTACTCCGGGCGCAACGAGTTCCTCGTCGGTCCCCTCATCGAGGCGATCAACGACTTCTACGACGACTTCGAGGCGACGCCGCGCTACCAGGGGTCGACCGACCTCGTCAACAAGATCAGAAACGAAGGGAGCGGCTCTCCGGCGGACGTGTTCTACTCGGTCAACTCGGGCTCGCTCGGCGCGCTCGCCGACGCCGGCCGGACCCGTTCGCTCGCGAGCGACGTGGCCGAGATGGTGCCGCCGGAGTTCCGGACCGACCAGTGGATCGGCACCTCCGGTCGCGCGCGGTCGGTTCCGTACAACACCGACGCCTACTCCGCGAGCGACATGCCGACGAGCATCGACGCCTACACCGACTTCGACGGCCAGCTCGGCTGGGCCCCGGGCTACGGCTCCTGTCAGGCGTTCGTGACGGCGATGCGGCTGCTCGAGGGCGAGTCGGCGACCCGCGAGTGGCTCGAAGGCATCCAGTCGAACGGGATCCAGCGGTACCCCAACGAGCTCGCGGTCTGTGAAGCGATCGCCGACGGCGAGATCGACGCCGGGTTCACCAATCACTACTACATCCAGCGCGTGCTCGACGGCTCCTCGAACGCCTCGATCGCCACGGCGTTCACGCAGGGCGACGCGGGCTCGGTGTTCAACGTCGCCGGTGCGGCGGTCGTCGACAGCACAGACTCGCCCGACCTGGCCCAGAACTTCGTCCGCCACCTGCTGTCGGCCCAGGCCCAGGACTACTTCGCCCGCCAGACGTTCGAGTACCCGATGAGTCCCGAGGTCGACCCGATCGGCAACCTGCCGCCGATCGACGAGCTGAATCCGCCGTCGGGGCTGGATCTCTCGGAGCTGTCGAACCTGCAGCCGACCGTCGACCTGATGCGCGACGTCGGAATCAACCTCTGAGGACGTCGGACGATGACGGCGAGGGACGGACTGGTCGATCACGCCCGCCGGCTACGACGCTCGCCCGAACGGGTCGTCGCTGCCCTGATCGCCGTCTGTGCCGCCCTCGTGACGTTCCGAATCGCAGTCGACGTCTTCGCCTACCACTCCACGAATCACGACGAGGGCGTCTACCTGAGCCAGGCCGCGCTGTTGCTCGACGGGCAGTTACAGTACTTTGCTGGCGATCTGACCGACGCCGTCCATCCGTGGTTCTACATCGAGGACGGTGGCCAACTGTACCCGAAGTACACCCCGGTTCCGGCAGCGATGTTCGCGGTTTCGATGGCGCTGTTCGGCGAGCCGCGAGTCACGCTCGCGCTCGTCGCGGGCGCCAACGCCGCGCTCGCGTACGCGCTGGGCGCGAGGGCGTTCGACCGCCGCGTCGGCGTCGTCGCGGCCGCCGTCTTCGCCGCGGCGCCGCTGTCGCTCGTCTCGGGCTCGGCGTTCCTGCCGTACGCGCCGACGACGACGTGGAACCTGCTGTTCGCGGTCTGCTACCTCAACGGCGTCCGCTCGGGCAGTCTTCGGTGGGCCGCCGCGGCGGGACTGGCGACCGGGATCGCCTTCTTCTCGCGCCCGTACACCGCGGTGCTGTTCGCGGCGCCGTTTATCCTGCACGCGCTGTGGCAGGTCGCGAGCGCCGCCCGCGAGCGGGCCGGACGAGCGGAACTGCGCGAACGAGGAGCCGTGGCGCTCGCCGAGTTTCGGCCGCTGCCCGATCCGATCGCCCGGAACGCGCTGACGGCCGCGGGCGGGCTGGCGTTCGTCGGCATCGCGCTAGCGTACAACGCCACCCTCACCGGCGATCCACTCGTGTTCCCCTACCAGGCGTTCGCACCGCAGGACGGGCCGGGATTCGGTCGCCGGCGCATCCTCGGACACTCGATCGTCTACACGCCCGAACTGGCGCTGGACGCCAACGTCCGAGTACTTCGGCAGTTCGCGACGCGGTGGTTCACCGGGGGACTCGTCGGCACGGCGCTGGCGGGGGGCGGGCTCGCGCTCGCGGCTCGCCGGTGTGTCGGCACGGACGGCCGGTTGAGGCGGCTACTGCCCGACGTCGACCCGCTCGCGGTCGCGCTGCTGGCGGGGCTGGTCGTCTCGATACCGGTCGGTAACGTCCCGTTCTGGGGCAACTTCAACGTGCTCGGAGCGCTGTCGGACCCGAACGACGGCATCATCGGCGCGTTCGGTCCGATCTACCACTTCGACCTGCTGGCGCCGCTGTCGGTGTTCGCGGCCGCGGGGCTGGTCGCCGCGTGGCGCTGGCTCGCGAGCGGCGTCCGCCGGCAGACCTCGCCGCACGTCGCGCGCGTCGCGCTGGCGCTCGTCCTCGTCGTCGCACTCCCGGTCGGCGCGGTGGGCAACGCCGGGCTGGTCGGCGAACCGCTCGACCACCACTCGGCCACCGCCGACAAGTACGAGCAGGCGTACGCGCCGATCGAGGAGACCGAGTTCGACGACGCCGTCGTGTTCCTGCCGACGCCGTACGGCGAGTGGACCAACCATCCGTTCCAGTACCTGCGCAACGACCCCGGTCTCGACGGCCCGGTCGTCTACGCGCTCGACCGTGATCCGAGCGAGGACTTCGCCGTGCACGAGGCGTATCCGAACCGGACGTACTACCGGTACGCGTATCAGGGCGAGTGGACGCCCAACCCCGACCGACGCGTCGTTCCCAAGCTAGAGCGGATCGACGTGCGCGAGGCCCGGACGTTCGACGGCGAGACGACCGTCGGCATCCCGCCGGGCGTCGAGACCGCCAGCGTGGAACTGGAGACGGGGAACGGCGCGGTCGAGTACACGATCCGGGATCTAAACGAGTCGGAAACTGTCGAGTGGACGCTCGACCGCAACGCGGCTCGGCTGATCGGCCCCGACGGCAACGGCTCGGCGGTCCGGATCGACCCCGCCGACGAGCTCGAACTGCTTGTGACGCTGGCCGCGACCGACGGGTCGACGCTGACCTACCGGCAGGCCATGACCGTTCGCGCGGCGGGCAGCGGCGTTCAGGTCGTCTGGCCGCCGGAACGCCGAGTCTGCCCGCTCGTCCCGCGGTGCGGGTCGGAGGGGACGTACCTCCCCGAGCACCCCGACGAGCACGTCGGCGGCGTCGACTTCGAGACATCGATCGCGGCCGCGAACCGCTCCGGGGGAGCGTAGCCGCGCGAGCGTCCGATCCGTATCTCGTGCCGCGGCGACGCCACGTCCACGCTCCGTGATCCGTGCTGCCAGTCACCTGCCGAAGGCCGCGTGAAAGCGGCCACGTCGATGACGGAAGGCTAGGCTACCCGGAGCACGTCAACGGAACGAATGGATTAGCTACGCCGGGTGATGGAAACGGGCGGTCGCCTTTTGCGTCACAACCGGTGTAGCCTCAGATGGAGATCATCATGACTGATAACGACCCGTCTCTGCTCGAACGGATCACCGACGAGTCGCGCCGATCGTTCCTCAAGAAGAGCGCCGTCGCGACCGCGGGCGTCGGCGCCGCCGCGTCCGGCACCGCGAGCGCGCAGGACGGTGACGATGACATCGGGGCGAACTGGTTCGAGAACGAGTGGAAGGGACTCGTCTTCCCGCAATCGTTCTACCCGGAGGCCCGATTCACGTTCGTCTCCGGCGTCGTCGAGTGGACGCCCAACTACGGCGACGTGCAGGACAGCTGGTTCAGCGACTACAACACCCGGATGATCCGGTGGCTCAACAGCGGCGAGCAGGATCAGCTGTTCGTCGCCGAGGACGCGAACATCGGGGAGTACGACGAGGAGCTCGGGTTCATCCCCGACCAGGACGGCGACGACTCGGATCAGCCCCAGGTGTTCGAGATCCGTCCGGAGTGGGCGCCCTTCGGCGACAACCAGGATCTGATCACGGTGAACTTCAGTCCGGCCGAGGAGGAAACCGAGAACCAGATCCTCGACGCCGACGACTGGTGGCAGGACCAGCAGGACGCCGTCGACGCGAACGGGAACGGCGGCGGCAACGGCGCCGGCGGTAACAACACGAGCGGAAACTAATCGTCGGTCCGACACCGCAAGCGCCGGGCGCTCCGAGCCGACTACTTTTTCGTGACGACGCCGACGCTCAGTCGAATCGCTCTTCGAGGCAGACTTTGACGATCGACTTCGCGATGGCGGCGCCGCCCTCGATCGGGTCGAGTTTGGTTTCGCCGGCGCGCTCGCGGTACGCGATCGGGTGCTCGCGGATCTCGTAGCCGCGCATCAGCGGCCGGATCAGCAGCTCGGCCGAGAGACCGGTGTTCTCGGTCCACTCGATCGACTCGACGACGTCGCGGCGGTACGCGCGCATCCCCGTCGTCGTGTCGTGGACGCGCTCGCCCATCAGCACGCTGGCCAGCAGCGCGAACGCCCGGTTGCCAAAGCGGTTGAACGTCGGCATCGCCTCGGCGCCGTGGTAGATGCGGTCGCCGCTGACGACGTCGTACCCCTCGTTGATCAGTTCGAGGAACTCGGGAAGCTGCTCCATCGGGTAGGTGTCGTCGCAGTCGGTGGTGACGACGATCGGACGGTCGGGCGCGAGGATCGCCTCGCGCACCGCGACGCCGTACCCCTGGGGTTCCTGTTCGATCACGCGGGCGCCGTGCTCGCGGGCGATCTCGGGCGTCCGGTCCGAGGAGCCGTCGACGCAGACGACCTCGGCTTTCCCGTCGGTGACCTCCTCGACGTCCGAGATCACTTTCGCGATCGCTTCCTCCTCGTTGTACGTTCCCATCACCACGCTGAGATCGTCGAACGTGAACTCGTCGTCCGCCGCGTCGGCGCCGCCGTCCGACGCCGCGGCGTCGTCGCCGTGCTGAAGATTGCTCATCGACGTGCCCTTTCGATCGGACGTACTTGAGTTTTTAGGTTTGCCTAAAGGACGGCAGATCGTTACGCTCGGCCGCTCACAGCGCGGCGTCGACGTTCTCGGCGGCCCGCAGCGCCAGCGCCGCGATCGTCAGCGTCGGGTTGAGCGCCCCGCCGGTCGGGAACGTCGAGCTGGAGGCGATCCAGCAGTTCTCCAGATCGTGGGTTCGCAGGTCCGCGTTCACGACGCTCTCGTCGGGATCGGTCCCCATCCGGGTCGTCCCCATGTGGTGGTAGGCGGGGCCGGTGCCGTCGGGGCCGACGGTCCACTGGACGTCGGCGCCGAGTTCCTCCAGGATCCGGGTCTGGAGCTCGTTGGCGCGTTCGAGCGTCCGGAGCGCCCGGTCGCCAACCGTCCAGTGAACGTCGGGGACGGGGTTGCCGAGGTGATCGGTCTCCGAGTCGTCGAGACCGACGTAGCTGTCCTCCCGGGGGAGCTGCTCGACCAGCGCGCCGACGGCGACGTGGTTGCCGTAGGACTCCCGCAGTGAGCCGAGCAGCTCGTCGCCCCACTGGTCACCGCCCAGGGCCTGCTCGACGGGCGAGGGGCCGGCGTAGTTGAAAAACTCCAGCTTGAACGGGCCGACCGCCTCGTCGGCGTCGTCGTAGAACTGGTGGCTCTCGCTGGTGAGGAAGCCGACGTGGTTCTGCCGGGTCGGCTCGTCGAGCACGCCGCCGGCGCCGGCGAACAGGTGGTCCATGAAGTACTGCCCGACCGCGCCGCTGGAGTTGGCGAGTCCGTCGGGGTAGTGCTCCGAGTCCGACAGCAAGAGGAGTCGCGGCGTCTCGACGCCGCCGGCCGCGAGCACGAACGCGTCCGCCGTCTGGCGGTACTCGCCTTCGGGCGTCGCGTAGTGGGCCGCCTCGATCCGGTCGGGACCGTGCTCCAACTTCTCGACGGTCGCCCGGTCGATCACCGTCGCACCCTTCTCCTCCGCGGATTCGACGTGGACGCCGGCGTCGTACTTGGCACCGGAGGGACAGACCGGCTGGCAGGTGCCGTAGCCCACGCAGGCGCTCCGCCCGTCGTACGGTTCGGAGTTGCGGGCGTTGGGTACCGAGTGCATCGAGATCTCCAACTCCTCGCAGGCCTCGGCGAACAGACCGTCGCTGTAGGACGGCGGGAACGCCGGGTTCGGGAACGGCTCCTCGCGGGGCGGGCCGAAGGGGTTGTCGTCGGCGCCGGAGACGCCGAGTTCGGTTTCGGCGTCGGCGTAGTACGGTCGGAGCTCCTCGTAGTCGATCGGCCAGTCGACGCCGACGCCGCGCTCGCTCGCGGATGCGAAATCGTCCTCGTGGAGCCGCATCACCATCCCCTGCCAGTGGAGCGTCGAGCCGCCGATCCCCTTCACCCGGGCCTGGTTGAGCGGGTAGAACCACTCGCCGGTCGCCGAGTAGGCGTCACGTTCGCCGCCGACGCCCCACACGTCGGGGCGACCGTACGCCGGACGGATCGCCCGTTCCATGCGCTCGATTCGGTTCGGCGTCTCGCCGTCGAACCGCGGACCGGCGTCGAGAATCACTACCTCGTGGCCGGCCGCCGCGAGCCGGTCGGCGACGAGCGCGCCGGCCGGCCCCGCGCCGATCACGCAGACGTCGACGCCGGCCACCGGACTGCGGTCGGCGCTCACGTCTGGGGCCCCCGCTGATAGCTCGCCTGCCCGCCGGGGTGGCCCTGCGGGTTCTCGATGCCGACCAGCTCGCCGCCGGTGGGCGAGGCGTACAGCGCCAGCAGCACCTCGTTGACGACGTAGTAGCGGACGCGCTCGGCGGTCGTTCCCACGGGGTCCTCCTCGGCGATATCGGCGCCCAGCTCCCGGAGGAAGCTGTCGCGCTCGGCCGGATCGAGCGCCGCGAATCGGTCGTCGTACCAGTCGGTCGCGAGCTCGTCGAGGTCCGCGACGGCGCGGCCCATCCCGGCGGCGTGGGCGTCGCGGTCCAGCCGCCCCGAGAGGAAGGTACCGACGAACGTCTCGACGCCGGAGACCTCCGAGGGGTAGACGACCTCGGCGGTCGCGACGAGCGTCGCCTCGATCTCGGCGTCGTCGGGGGCGCCAGTCCCCTCCTCGTCGGATTGGCCGGCCTCGGACGGCGCCGACGGCGGCTCGTCGAGGAGTCCCGCGAGGCCGATCGCTCCGGTCCCTCCGACGGCGGCCAGCGCGGCCACGGCGTCGCGCCGCGTCAGTTCCATGCCGATGGATTAGGCAAACCTAAAACTTAAACGCGTTGCATTTCGACGCCCGGAACCGGATCGTCACACAGAAGGTCTGGCGCCGAGAATCGCCGGACAGAGAATGGCACCGCCGGACCGACACGGTCGGACGCTCGGGGAGGTCGGAAGCCGATGAGAGCGACGATCGATCGCCTCCGGGGCGACGAAGAGGAGTCCCAGCCGTTCGGGCTGACGCTGCTGGTCGCGGCGATCGCGGCCGCCGTCGTGTTCCCGCTGAGCTGGGTCGTCGTCACGGCGACGGAAGTCGAGCGCGCCCGAGCGATCGAGTTGCTGACCCAGCAGACGACGCGCGAGGTGATCCTCAACAGCCTCCTGCTGATGGGCGCCGTTACCGCGCTGTCGATCCTGATCGGCGTCCCGCTGGCGTATCTCACCGTCCGGACCGACCTGCCGTTTAGCAGGTTCTGGTCGGTCGCCGTCGCACTGCCGCTGGTCGTGCCGAGCTACATCGGCGCGTTCGCGTTCGTCTCCGCGTTCGGCCCGCAGGGCGAGTTTCACGATCTGCTGGCGCCGCTGGGAATCGAGCGCCTGCCGAACATCTACGGATTTCCCGGCGCGATCATGGTGATCACGCTGTACACGTATCCCTACGTCTACCTGACGACCCGCGCGGCGCTGCTGTCGTTCGACACGACGCTCGTCGAGGCCGCGCGCACGCTCAACCAGAGCCGGCTGTCCGCGTTCCGCCGGGTGACGCTACCCCACATCAGGCCGGCGATCGCGGCCGGCGGGCTGCTGGTGGCGCTGTACGCGGTCTCGGACTTCGGGACGCCGGCGATCATGCGGCTGTCGGTGTTCACCCGGCAGATCTACGTCGAGTACCACGCGTTCGGGTCGGACTACGCGGCGCTGCTCTCGCTGCAGCTGCTCGCGGTCGTCCTCCTCGTGCTCGCTCTGGAGTGGTGGGTCCGGCCGGACGACGACGTCCACAGCGACCAGCAGGGCGCCGGCGGGGGCGAGCCGGTGTCGCTGGGACGCTGGCGCTGGCCCGCGACGCTGCTGCCGGCCGCGGTGTCGACGCTCGCGCTCGTCGTGCCCGTCTGGATCCTCGGTCTCTGGGTCGTCAACGCCGAAAGCGGCCGCCGCCCCGCCTACGCGTTCGAGTGGTCCTACGCCGTCAACTCCGTGACCGTCGCGGCCGCCGCGGCGCTGGTCGCCGCGCTGGCGGCGGTGCCCGTCGGCTACCTCGCCGCGAAACACGACACCCCGCTCTCGAACCTGTTCGAGCGAACGACGTACATCGGCTTCGCGGTGCCCGGGATCGTGCTCGGGCTCGCGCTGGTGTACTTCGGCGCCCGGGCGAACGCCGCAATCGGACCGGCGATCTACCCGACGTTCGCGCTGTTGGTGTTCGCGTACGTCGTGCGCTTTATGCCCCAGGCCGTCGGCTCGATTCGCACCTCGACACTGCAAGTCGATCCGCGCCTGATCGAGGCCGCGCGCACGCTCGGCGACGCGCCCAACCGCGCCTTCCGTCGCGTGACGCTCCCGCTGATCGCGCCCGGCGTCGTCGCGGGCGCCGCACTCGTCTTTCTCACGACGATGAAGGAGTTGCCCGCGACGCTGATGCTGCGACCGACCGGGTTCGATACGCTGGTCACCCACATCTGGCGCGCTCAGGAGTCGACGTACTTCCAGTACGCGGCGATCCCGGCGCTGCTGCTGATCGTCATCTCAGGGCTTTCGATGGTCGTGATGTTGTCTCAGGAACGGATGCGACCGTAGGCACGGGCACAGCGGAGTAAAAAGTGAGAGAGCTCCGTTCTACAGTCCGTCGTCGGACTCGTTACCGGACTCGTTACCGACGCCGGTCGACTCGTTGCCAGTTTCGTTACCGAGCCCACCGTCGGTCTCGTTGTCCGTCTCGTTACCGAGTCCACCGTCGGTCTCGTTGTCCGTCTCGTTACCCATCCCGTCGTCGGTTTCGTTGTCCTCGCCGAGCCCGTCGTCGGTCTCGTTGTCGCCGGTATCACCGTCACCACCGTCGGTCTCGTTGTCGCCGCCGGTGTCCGTACAGCCGGCGAGTGCGAGCGCGCCGATTCCTCCCGCAATTTCCAGAAATCGTCGTCGATCAGGTCGTTTCATTGTAGACTCCACCGGGGGTTCGACAGCACCGCTGTTTAGTATATACCAGTTATACGATATGATGGCGGGGAAATGAGGGATTAGTCCGATACTTTCACGACGAGGACCGGAGGCCGCTCGACGGCAGCGTCCGGTGATCCCCGAGCGCCGCGTAACTGGGCTCTCAGTCCATCTTATGACTGATTTCCCGATACCGGTAGGACCGCGGGGAGACGCGCGATCCGTCCCGCCAGTCGGCCCTTACCGCGAGCGTACCTGCCGATCGGCGCATGCATTTATGTTCCAGTTCGCTCCCACCTGTACACGGGCACACGCTGTCACACGCTCCATGGTTCGGTTCGCGTGTGCCCCCACTTCCTCGTGCGAACCGTGCCATTGAGGCGGTTCCAGCGCCTAGCCAGGGACATGGATCGAGGCGACGGATCGACGGGAGGATCGACCGATGAGTGACGCCGCGACCGACGGGTCGAAGTCCCAGATGGTGCGGGCGCTGCTGGTCGTGATCGCCGGCATCGTCGTACCGGGACTGGTCAGCCGGGCGTTCCACCAGGCGGGACTCTCGACGCTGGGCGCGTTCACGTTCGCGACGGGGTTTTTCGGCATGCTGGTCGTCGTCTGGTACGTGTGGCTCCGACCGCTGGATCTCACCGGACCGGTCGAATGATCGGTACGCGACGGCACGCGAACGGAAGTTTAAAGGCTGGCTCGCGGACAGTGTAGCATACGAATGACCGCGCTACCGCTGCAGGTGATAGACAACTTCCTGCTGGACTACCACCTCGGGCACGCGCTCGTCGTGGTGTTCGCGCTGGTGATGCTGGCGTCGCTCCCGCTCCGGTCCCGGAAGGTGCTCGCGCTGAACACGATCCTCTTCGGGATCGTCTTCATGGTGACGCCGTTCCAGATGGTCGAGACGCCGCTGCTCCGTCTCGGGGGACTCGCGCTGGTCGTCATCTCGCCGATACTGTACGCCACCGCCGACTAAGTGTCCGACACTAACTCTTCGTAGCGGGCTCCGGTCTGTTTCAGCGTCTCCGTCGAGTACAGTCGCTCGTGATCGCACGGCAGGTACTCGTCGGCCAGTTCGTCGATCTTCTCGTCGACCGCCGCTGGATCCCGCCCGTGAATCATCGTAAACAGGTTGTAGTCCCAGTCCAGCTCCGGCCGTCGCGGCCGGTGATAACACAGCGTCACGAACGGCAAAGCGCCGGCGGCGACGCCGCGCTCGTCGAGCTCGTCGTCGGGCACGTCCCAGACGACCATGCAGTTGCTGTCGAACCCGGTGAGAACGTGGTTGACGACACAGCCGATCCGCTTGATGCAGCCGTCCGCCAGTAGTCGCTCGACGGCGTCGAGAACGTCCTCAACGTCGGCGTCGAGGCGGTCGGCGAGGTCGCCGTACGGCGTCGCTGTCAGCGGGAATCCCGACTGGATCGCGAGCAGCAGGTCGGCCTCGAACGGCGAGAGATCGCTCGTCGCCGCCTCGCTGATCCGCGTCGCCGATACGCCGTCACCGTCCGTGGAGGCACCCGGGTCGTCGGTCTCGCGGGCAAACCTGTCGGCGTTGACGACGGGAAACTCGAGGTTGATGTAGAAGTCCGTGAGCATCGGCAGGTTCAGCACCGAGAGTCCGGTTCGCTCCTCGATCTCGGCGAGGATCTCGTCGCGCCGCTCGCGCGACCCCGCGGTCACGACGAACCACATGTTCCACTCGTGGTCCCGGCGGTAGTTGTGGTTGACCTGCCGGTAGCCGTTGATCACGTCCGCGACCTCGTCGAATCGCTCGTCGGGGGCGCTGACGGCCGCCAGCGTCGAACTCCCGATCACCGGCGGGTTCAACACCGGCCCGAACCGGCGGAAGATGCCGTCGTCGTACAGTCGTTCGACGCGGGCCAGCGCCTCGGCCTCGTCGACGCCGACCGCGTCGCCGACGACTCGGAACGGACGTTCCTCGACCGGGAACCCGCTCTGGAACCCGTCCACGATCGCGCCATCCACGTCGTCGAGGCGCTCGCGCCAATCGGCCGACCGGAGACTCATTGACACTACGTTGGACGGAACGAACCTACTTCTTTCGGGTCCGGACGAGGATACGCGACCCGACGTTCAAGTACGATCGCGCGGCGCAGTTCCGGCGTGACCTGAGGACTGCTCCGGACCGCTTCGAGCGCCTTCGCGGGCGCGTCGCGGACGCCCCGCAGACGAGCGCGGCACGTCAGTCCGGACGCGCGCAGACGACCAGACGTGCCGCCCGTTCGCCATCGAACGTTCGGTCAGTTCGCGCGCCGAGCGGCGCATACGCGACCGGAAACGGGACGTTTTTGCGTCTACTGTCCTAACTTCAGCGCATGGCCCAGACGTCCCAGGAGTACGGCGAGTGGCCGCTCGATCGCCTGATGACCGAGGTCGTCGGCTCCGGTCCGAAGTCGGCCGACGACATGTCTCGCGCGCAGGCCCGCGAAGCGTTCCAGCGCATCCTCGACGACGAGCCCGACCGCACGACGCTCGGCGCGTTCTGGCTCGCGAACCGCTGGAAGCGCAACACGCCCGAGGAGTTGGGCGCCTACGTCGACGTGATGGCCGAGGAGTCGACGGTCGTCGCCGAGCCCGACGCCGATCCGGTCGACTGCGGCGCCAACTACGACGGCAAGGGGCGCTCCGCGCTGCTCGGCGTCGGCGCCGGCGTCGTCGCCGCGGCGGCGGGGACGCCGATCGTCGTCCACAGCGGCGACCGCGTGCCCACCCAGAAGCAAGACGCGTACAAGCACGTGCTGGACGAGCTCGGCGTCCGGACGGAACTCGACCCCACGGAGAGCGCCGACATGGTCGACGAGACCGGCTTCGGCTTCTACTACCAGCCCGCGTTCAACCCGCGGATCGACGACCTCTCCGAACGCCGCGAGAAGATGGGCGTCCGCTCGTTCGTCAACACGATCGAGACGCTGGCGAACCCCGCGAACGCCGACGTCCACCTCGGAAGCTTCTATCATCTGGCGTTCGCGAAGAAAGTCGTCGAGACGTTCCAGGAGAGCGAGCACGTCTCGCCCGCGAAGGTGATCATGTTCCAAGGGATGGAAGGCTACGACGACATCCGCCCCGGCTACACCAAGGTCGCCGAGTGGGCGGCCGGCGACGACGAGGACTCCTTCGAGGACTACGAGATCGAGACGCCCGAGTACGGGATGGACTTCGAAGAAGAGGACCTCTACGTCGACGACGTGCAGGCCGACTCCGCGGAAATCACGGAGGAAGTTCTGGCCGGCGATCGCGACGACCAGTTCGCCGACGCCATCGCGCTCAACGCCGCGTTCCGGATCTACGCCCGCGACGACGTCGACTCGCTCGACGCGGGTCTCGACGCCGCGCGCGAAGCGATCGAGGACGGCAGCGCGGCCGCGGTGCTCGACGATCTGCGGGCGTTCTGACCCCAACGTAGCGGTCGGCGGCGGGCAGCCGTGCGAACGCTTATTTATTTCGCCGATGATCGTTTGGTCATATGAGCACCTCCAGACGATCGTCCGGTCGCCTACAGACCGTGGTGACCGCGCTCGTGGTCGTCGTCGGACTCGCCGGGCTGGGCTACACTATGATCACCGGTGCGAGCCTCCTGCTCGGTATCGGCCTCGCGAGCGCGTGCGGCCTCTACGTCGTACTGGACTGGCGGCAGAGAAACGGAGCGAACACTCGTCGCGTCGAAGACACTGCTCTCGTCGGACTGAGCGGGGTCGTGGTGCTGTACGCACTGTTCACGGCGAGCCTGCTGACGGCCATCGGCGTCGTCGCGCTGCTGTGGATCGGCGTCAACGTCGCCCGGATCGAGCGCACGGTTCGGGCGGGCGACGCCGACGGAGCCGCTACCATCGACGACGCCGAACGATAATCGGGCGAACGCCTACCGCACCACGGTCACGGGCACCGTCGACCGGCGCATCACCGTCTCCGCGACGCTTCCCAGCAGAATGCGCGACATCCCCGTTCGGCCGTGGCTGCCCAGCACGATGTGGTCGACGTCCTGGTCCTCGGCGTACTCGATGATCGCGTTGGCCGGCCGGCCGACGGCGCTGGCGGTCGTGATCGACTGACCGCCCTCAGACGCCCGTTCTTCGGCGTTTTCCAGCACGCGCTCGGCCTCCTGCTCGGCGGTCTCGTACCACTCCTGAGGGAAGTCGGGGGCTGCGCCCTCGACGGAGTAGCCCGCCTCCGCCGGGTCGACGACAGTCAGCGCGACGATCTCGGCCTCGGGATGTTCCTCCAGAGCGTGCGTCAGGGCCTCCTTCGATTGCGGCGATCCATCGACTGCGACGAGGACGGTCTTTGCCATGCCTCGACGTGGGGCCGGGACCGACAAAAATCCACCTCCGGCACCGAGCCGCTCGGTCGCTCCGACGGTGGACCGCCCAGCAACGTTCGCCGAAGCCAGCCACTCAGTCGTGGCGCGTCACGCAGTTCGAGAGGCCAATCAGCTCGACCGGCTCGGAGTTGTCCGGCGAGTACACCACCATCTGGCCCTTCTCCATGTAGGGGACCTTGCTCTCCAGGTTCGCGGGGATGTTGACGCTCTTGATGGCGTCCTCGTCGCCGAGATTGAGCACGAGCGTCGTGTTGATCTGCTTGAACACGGAGTCGGCGATATCCTGGGGATCCTGCGTGATCAGAAACAGGCCGAGTCGCTCCTTGCGGCCCTGCTTGGCGGCGTCGGTGAACTTGCCGATCACCCGGCGCGCCTGCGCGCTCTCGGCGTCGGTGAGGAAGTTGTGGGCCTCGTCCATCCCCAGCACGACCGGCGTCTCTTTGATCCGGTCGTACAGCGGATCGTTCGAGAGCTTCTGGTCGACCAGCAGGCTGGAGACGGCGAGCACGATCGTCTCGGTCGCCCGAGTGTCGTTGATGTGGTACGTCGGGACGACCGTCATCCCGCCGGGGCGGACGAACTGCTCGATCTGTTCGGTGATCGGGCGTGCGTCCTGATCGAACACGTTTCCGAATCCGCGGACGCGGCGGCGGATGGCGTCGAACGTCGCCTCGTGGACCTGCCCGCCCTCGTCGAGTTCCTCCCGAAGCGCGGGGTCGTCGAGGAACGTCATGAACTGCTCGTAGGTGCCACTGGAGCCGTACTGGTCGAAGAAGCGATCCAGCAGCAGGCGCAGCCCGTTGTACTGGTTGTCGTTGAGGCCGCCGCCGGCGACGAGCCACTCGTTGGCCCGCACCATCGAGAACGGGATCGTGAACTCGACCTGCTCGGCGCGGTGGTCGTCGGTCGCGTAGGTCGCGTCGCCGACCTTCGGGACGAACGCGATCGTGTCGTCGTGGCCGCCGTGGGCGATTCCCTCGCGCTCGTAGCGCCGGGCGTCGGCGTCCGACAGGTCGTCGTTGTCGTCGTGCATCTGGGCGTACTCGTCCTGCGGGTCGAACTGGACGACCGCCGGGCGAGCCTGGCGCCCGTCGTCCATCCGGTAGGTCCGATCCTCGTCGAGGAACTGCCGGAGGAGGTTTTTCGCGGTGTGGGTCTTGCCCGATCCCGTCCCGCCGGCGACCAGTGTGTGCCGGAAGGCGAGGGGGTCGCCGTCCTCGTAGTCGTCCTTGAGTCGGTAGTCGATCGTCGGCGGCTCGGCGCTCGTCCGGACCTTCTCGCCGCCGACCGAGAGGTGTCCGAGGAAGACGCCGTCGTCGGGGATCTTCAGACCGGTCTTGATCTCGCCGGTGTCGGTCGCCTCCCGCACGACGGTCTGGGGCTTCGGGACCCGATCGGTCATCCGGCGCTTGAGCTCGCCGTCGTCCTCGTAGAGGACGGCGAGCGCTTCGAGGTCGGCGAGAAACTTGTAGTCGGCCTCGTCGATGCCGTCCTGGCGCATCGCGCGCCGGGCGTGGATCTCGGTCGCGTCGTCGGCGTGGAACTCCTGGGCGTACTCGAGGCCGGCGATCCGAGCGAACAGTCGCTCCCCGTCGGGGTAGGGCACGAGCAGGTACTTGCCGATGCGGATCGACGACCGGTTGCCCGCGGTGATGTAGGCCCGAACGCAGGAGTCCTCCGCGTCCTCGGCGATGCGGAGTCCCTGGGAGACCGCGACCGTCCCGATGCCCCGATCCGAGCCCGCGGGGTCGGCGTCGACCGTCTCGAACTCGTCGACGGCGTCCGAGCCGTTCGTCCCGTCCGACGCCGACGCGTCGTCGGCATCGGGGGGATCGTCACCGTCGGGCTCGGCTGTCATCGCTCCGGCGTCGTCCGCGTCGGCGCCGTCGTCGAACTCCTCGAAATCGCCCAGATCTGCCATGTCCCGGTCATTAGGGCCATCCCTAAAACGCGTTTCCCTCGCGAGGCCGCCGGGACTGGCGCCGACGCTCAGTACCGGTCGTCGCCGCGGCCCTCGTCGCGCTCCCGCGACTGCTGGCTCCAGACCTGCCCCTCGGTCTGTCGGTACGTGTTGCTGTGCCGGCGGGGCTGCTGGTCTTCCTGCTCTCGGTGCTGCCGGTGCTGTTGCCCGCCCCGGCGCTCGTCCCGTGCCTGGTGTTGCGAGGGGCGCTGGCCCCGAGCGCGCTGCCCTCGATCCTGCTGGCTCTGGGATCGTGGACCTCGATCGCGACGACCTCGCGCATCGTCCTCATCCTGGGTCCACTGGCCACGGTTCTGTTGGCCGGGGGTCTGATGGCTTTCTCGCTCCCCGCCGCGGTTCCGGCGGCGACCCTCACCGCCGTACTGGGAGGCCTCGCCCCGGTGGCGGGAGTCGTCGACCGAGAACTGGTCGCCGCCGGATCGTCGCTCGTCGCCCTGGTCGTCGCCGGAGCGCCGGCCGCTCGACTGCCCGCCGCGCGAGCGGCCGGCCGACCCGTACCGACGATCGCGTTCGGACCGAGCGCGCCGTCCGCTGTCCTCGCTTCCCCGGTCGGAGTCACCGGTCGGGAAGTTCCCGCTGTTTTGCGCGCGCCGCCGTCGTTCTTGCCGGGAGTCCTGGGTGCCGCCGTACTGCTCGCCGCGCTCGTCGCCCTGACCCCCGTGGCGCCCACCCTGTTCTGAGTGCAGATTCCGACCGCCGGGCGCCGTTCGCTCCTCCCGGCCGCTCACGTGGCGCTGCTGCTGGCTGGCTTCTGTTCGGTGATCGCTACCGTCCTGTCGTCCCTGCTCGCGGCGCTCGTTCGTGTCCTCGCGCTGGCCGCGCCCCTGGCCTCGCTGACGCCGCTGTCGCGACACCTGCGTCTCGTCGCGCGATCGGTCTCCGCTTCGTCCGCGATCGTCGATCTGTCTCGGGTTGTCCTCGCGGGATCCTTCGCGGCCGCGGTCGTAACTGCGCTCGCGCTCGACGCCCTGTCCGCGGCCGCCGACCTCCCCGCGATCGCTCTCCTGTCCGCCGTGCTGGCGCTCGCGCTGCGCGCGCCGGCGCTCCCAGTTGCTCCCGTCGTCTTCGCTCTCGGCGTCGCCACCGTGCGCGCGATCTTCCGAGCCGGGGTCGTAGTGTGGCATGGCACTGGAACCGAGTCCGCGCGCAGGGATAACGAGCAGAACCGTTCAGAACGGTTCAGCCGGGAAACGGTCGGCGGACCCGTCATCTGCGCGGAGAAGGCTGTGATTAGGATTCGCGGCAGGGCGACGAAGCGGGGCGACAGCGCGCCGGCGCGATGGGTGAGGAGTAATCCGACGTTACGCGATCGAGACCCGGGGAGATCGCCGGCTGGCGGCAACGGGCTTTTGCCCACAGCCCACGTCAGTTATCGCATGTTACTAGTCCGCGGCAGTGCCGGGGGAACGGAGTTGACCGGGACCATCTACGAGCGGGGGGAGCGTGCGCCGCAGTTCAAGGGCGCGCCCGACGAGGACGCCGCCTACGTCTGGGTCTGCGACGAGTTCTACGAGGTCGAGAGCGGCGGCACCACCCAGAAGATCGACGGCAAGGAGGTCAACGTCGCCTTCGAATCGCCGATGCCCCGCGGGTTCGACACCAGAGAGCAGGCGACCGCGGCGGCCCGCGACCACGTCCGCACGCAGTTCGCCCGGATCGGCGTCGACGCCGACGCCGTCGAACTCGAGGTGACCAAGACCGAACCCGACGCCAGAGCCCGGACCGAACCGGACGCCGGAGCCTGATCGGCGATCAGAACAGTTCGTCCGAACCGCCGTCGCCGGTCCACCGACGGTCGTCGTAGCTCCGCATCCGGTCGGTCGTGAACGTCGCCTCCAATTCTTTGCGCAGCGACTCGGTGCCGTCGGCGCTGATCCGGGCCAGCTCGTCGGCCTTCTGAACCGCCAGCGGCGGGCCGCGCTCGGCGGCGACATCCCGAAGTAGTTGCATCGTCAGCCGCTCCCGGCACTCCTCGTCTTTCGTGAAGGCGTACGGTGCCTCGACGCGGTACAGCAGGTCGTCCCGAGGATCGTAGATCGGGAGGAAGGTGACCTCGTAGTCCTCGGCG
Source organism: Natronoarchaeum rubrum (assembly GCF_024494695.1). The sequence continues at coordinate 86,268 of NZ_JANHDP010000008.1, forward strand.
GGGAGCGAGCGCTCGACGCCGAACGCGTCGCCGTCCGCCGATAGCAGCCGGTCGGCGCCGCCGCGCGACCGGAACCAGTTGGTGAAGGTGAGCGCGTCGGTCCGGCGCTCGCGCTCGCGGTACTGCTCGCCGTCGGCGTCGACCCGGTCGGAGAACTCGACCTGTTCGAGCAGCTTGGTGAAGAATGCGGTGTCGTTGACCCACGGCGCCTCTCGGCCGGAGGCTCGGAGCGCCCGGGTGACAGCCTTTGTCGAGGGATTCTTGACGAATCCGATCAGCGGAACGTCCCGCTCGGCGAAGGTTTCGACCAGCTCGACGTAGTTTTCGATCACGTCGCGGGGCTCCTGCTCGTCGTACAGCAGGTTGGCGAGCTCGGGCGCGCGGTCGGCCCAGTTGAGCATCCCCTTGGGGTAGATCGGCCCGTCGAGGACGAACAGATCGGAGACGGCGTCGGCGTGCTCGATGGCGTGGTGGCTCTCGGCGAGGTACAGCGCGAGTTCGTGAACGACGCTCTCCTCGAAGCTCGACACGCGAGGGGCCTGTAGCATCCGCCGGTCGGTGTGGCCCTCGTCCCACTTCGTCCAGCCGTCGTCGAGATCGACCGCCGCGTCGTTGGTGTGGGCCGTGATCACGACGGTCCGATCCCGGTGGAGTTCCAGATCGGAGGGCGTCGACGCCATCGCTGCCTGCGCGACGTCTAACACGAGTCCGTTTTTGAACGACGTCGGGTTGATCGTTCCCGAGTCCAGCCCGTGACAGGAGGGGTACTCCGCCTCCCGTAGTGCGACGTCCTCGACGTCGACCTGACAGCGGCGTTGCTCGCCGAGCGGGCAGAGCACGGTCCGACCGTCGTCGTCGATCAGGGGGTCGAGAAACTCCTCCCAGACGGTCTCGACGAACTCGACCTGATCCGTCTCGTCGACCGATCGAGAGATTCGGCGGGCGAGCTGAGTGATTCCCTCGAAGTGAACCGGGTCGAGCGTCACGTCCCGACCCATCCGAGGCGACCGAGATAAATCCCGTTGCTTGCAGGACGGTATCGAGTAGGTTTCGGGTGCTTCGCGCACACCGCTCCGCGCGGCGACCGTCAGGGGGTCGGCACCCAGACCGCGCTGTCGAGGACGCCGGCCATCGCGAGCAGGCCGATCGACAGCGACGTGAGGACGATACTCGCCGCCGGCGGGTCGAGGTGCGTCTCGGCGTGGGCGAACAGGAGGCGTTGGGAGAGTTCGCCCGCCAGAGAGCCGACGACGCCAAACGCCGCGCCCGCGAGCAGTGCCTGCCAGAGCGGGATCGCGGTAGCGACCGCCTCCGGAGCCAGACCGGCGGACGGAGCGCCCGCGAGTGCGAGAACGCCGGTGCTCGCGGGGAGCGAGATGTGGTGGGTGACGGGGATCTCGGGAACGCCGGCGCAGAGAAAGACGAGGCCAACGACGCTGATGCCGAACGCGAGGAACGCGCTTCCGGTCAGGTACGCCAGATAGCCGCCGAGAACGCCGACGACCGCGCCGAGCGCCGTCACGTCCCGCGACCGGCACTGGTAGGGAAGCCAGACGTCGACGCCGCGGCCGCCGTCGGCAGACGCCGCGGTGTCCTCGGTATCGACCGTGCGGTCCGGCCTCACGTCGAGACGGTCCCGCAGCCGACCGCGACCCGTGGCGACGGCGCCGACGACGCTGTAGCCGAACGCGAGGCGGTGGGTGAGAGCCGAGAGGACGACACCGAGCGCGACGGGGTCGGTCGGCAGGGCGAGGGCGGTCGACACCGACGCGACAGCGTAGCCGAGCGCGCCGAACGCACCGCCGACCGCGAGCACGTCGGCGCGGCCGCCGAACCCGCGTGTGATGCGCTTAGCGGGGTAGCTCTCGCCGTCGGCGTCGAGATACCCTGCCTGCGCGGCGTACGCGACCGCCGCGGCGCCCCCGCCGAACGCGACGTGCGGGCCGAGCACGACGCCGAAGCCGACGGCGCCGGTGAGATCTACCGCCAGCGGGTCCACCCCCGCCGTGCGGTGGACCAGCGCGTACAGTTCCCCCAGAACGACGACGAAGCCGGCCAGCACGAACGACTGGAGCGCGCCGATCGCGGCGCCGAACGCACCGCCAGCGAACGCTGCGACCAGCAGTTCCAGCGACAGAAGGTTCGACATCGGGCGGTTACTCGTCGAGCAGTTCGTCGAACAACTCGTGGACGCGCAGTTCGATCTCGTCGCGGATCTCGCGAACGGCGTCGAGCCCCTGCCCGTCGGGGTCGTCGAGCCCCCAGTCGCGGTTCTCCCCGTTCCAGGTCGCCGGACAGACGTCTTGTGCCGAACAACCCATCGTGATCACGTAGTCGACGGCCTGCAGTTCGTCGGGCGTCACCTCGCGGGGCGTCCGGTCGGCGAGGTCGAAGCTAGCCTCGTCCATCACCGTCACGACCTCTTCGTGGACGTGATCCGCGGGCTGGGTGCCGCCGGTCGTGATCTCGATCCGATCGTCGGCGTCCCGGTGGTCGCGCTCGCGTTCGGCGAAGGCGGTCGCCATCTGGGATCGTCCGGCGTTCTGAACGCAGACGAACGCGACGCGGATCGGGTCGGAGTCGGTCATCGACCGGACGTTCGGATACGCGCGGTATAAGCGTTCTCTCACCCGTCTACGTGCGGGTGCAGTTCACGTACGGACCGCTCCCGACCGCTCCGGACGGGCGGGACGACAGCGCGGCGCCGAGGCGAAGAGTAGTTACAATCCCGGTACGACCTGTCACGTATGGACGCCGCGATCGTGATACTCGACGGCTGGGGCATCGCAGAGCACGACCGACTGAACGCGGTCGAGGCCGCGGCGACGCCGAACTTCGATCGGCTGGCCGCGGCGGGCGCGTACGGGGAACTGAACGTTACCGGCCGCCGCGTCGGGCTGCCGGACGGCCAGATGGGCAACAGCGAGGTCGGCCACCTCAACATCGGCGCCGGGCGCGTCGTCTACCAGGAGTACACCCGGATCAACGACGCCATCGAGGACGGCTCGTTCCAGACCAACGAGGCGATCCAGGCCGCGTTCGACCACGCCGACGAGAACGACGGCACGGTCCACTTCATGGGGCTGGTCAGCGACGGCGGGGTCCACTCCTCCCAGGAACACCTCCACGCGCTGATCGGGATGGCCGCCGAGCGCGGCGTCGACGCCGTCACCCACGCGTTTACCGACGGCCGAGACACCGCACCCCACGGCGGAGAGGGGTATCTGGAGGAACTCGAAGCCGTCGTCGAAGAGCAGGGCACCGGCGACGTCGCGACGGTGACCGGGAGGTACTACGCGATGGACCGCGACCAGAACTGGGAGCGCACGGAGCGGGCGTACGACGCCATCGTGAACCGCGAGTGCGACCACGAGGCGTCGTCGGCCGTCGCGGCCGTACAGGAGTCCTACGAGCGCGACACGACCGACGAGTTCGTCGAGCCGACCTGCATCGAGGGCGGGCCCGCGCTGGAGGACGGCGACGGCGTCGTGTTCTTCAACTTCCGATCGGATCGCGCCCGCCAGCTCACCCGCATGCTCGCGGACATCCGTCCGGAGTGGGAGTTCGACACGACGCCGCCCGAGACCGAGTTGGTGACGCTGACCCAGTACGACAAGACGTTCGACGTGCCGGTCGCGTTCCCGCCCGAGCAGCCCGCCGACGTGCTCGGCGAGGTGCTGGCCGACGCCGGCAAGACCCAGCTCCGGCTCGCCGAGTCCGAAAAGTACGCCCACGTCACCTACTTCCTCAACGGCGGCCGCGAGGTCGAGTTCGACGGAGAGATCCGAAAGATCGTCGAGAGCCCCGACGTTCCGACCTACGACGAGACGCCGGCGATGAGCGCTCCCGAAGTGACCGACACCGCGATCGACGTGATCGAGCGCGAGGACCCCGACGCGATGGTCCTCAACTACGCGAACCCCGACATGGTCGGCCACACGGGCGACTACGACGCCGCGGTCGCCGCGGTCGAGGCCGTCGACGAGCAGCTCGGCTTCCTCGTCGAGGCGCTGCAGGCCGCCGGCGCGCACGTGCTGATCACCGCCGACCACGGCAACGCCGACGACATGGGGACGCCCGACGATCCCCACACCGCCCACACGTACAACGAAGTGCCGTTCATCTACGTCTCGCCCGACGGAACCGGCGCCGACAAAAGTGTTCGCTCCGGCGGGTCGCTCTGTGATCTCGCGCCGACGATGCTCGATCTGATGAATGTCGAGCGGCCCGAGCTGATGACCGGCGAGAATCTGCTGGAGTAGGAGCGGCGATCCTTACTGCACCGACAGCTCAGCGTCGGAGTCCGGGATTCCGTCGGCGTCGGGCAACACGAACCGGAGCACGAGGAACGCGAGCGCAGCGTAGCCCAGCGCGATCGCGAGCGGGACGGCCGACGACTCGACGACGAACCGGGCCGCGAGTCCGATGATCGCGGCGCTGCTCAGGGCGGCGCCCAGGGCGCCGCTGTGGACGGTTCCGGCGGCAGGTAGCGCGCCGGGATCGATATCTCCCTCCTGAATCGCGCCGAACGAGAGGATGTACGGGACGAACAGCGCCCCGCCGGCGGCGGAGACGATTCCGAGACCAGCGGCGAACGCCGGATTCTCGAACAGCACGAACGCCACCGCGCCGAGCGCGATCCCCTCCCCGGCGCCGATGGCGGTGCCGATCAAGGGCAGCGGCGGAGCCGAATCGTCATTCGATTCCATGCGGCGACGGTTCGCATCTGTCGGACAAATATGTTTAGGTTCGAACGTATCACTCTACGAGCGGTGCCCCGGTGCGTCGCACGCTCGACCGCCGCAGTCGGCCCACGCCCGACTTTCTTCATCCGGGTCGTGGAAGCGTGACGCGTGACCCCGGACGACCAGTCTCTGGGCGACGACGAGTTGCTCGCGGTGATCGCCCGGAGCGACGCCGACGCCGTGCTGGATCGCGACGTGGCCGATCAGGTCCCCGCGCCGGTCGAGACCGTGCAGGATCGCCTGGAGGACCTCTACGAGCGCGGCGAGCTCGAACTCGCCGAGGAGGACACTCGCGGGCGGACCTGGCGCCTCGACGAGAGCGTCGATCCCGAGAGCCTCCCGACGGAGAGCGAAACCGAGACCGACGTTGAGAGCCAGGCTCGGGGCGACGACCTGACTGAGGCGCCGCCCGACCACGCCGAGACGGCGCCCGAGCCCGAGAACCGCCCCGAGGAGCCGGTGCCGGTCGACGCCGACGTGGCGGACGCCGATGAGCAAAGCTCATCGAGCCCTGACTCGACTACGTCTCGTCAGGACGCGCTCGACGCTCTCGACCTTCCGGGTGATCCGACCGAAGTTGAACGCCGCCGCGAGGCCGTCCGGACAGCGTACCTCTACCTGCGCAAGCGCGGCCGGGCAGACCGCGAGGCCTTCGTCGCGGACGTCCACCCGGAGGCGCCCGGCGAGTACGCCGACCCTGACGAGGGGTGGTGGAACGACGTGATCCGGCCGGGGCTCGAACGGCTTCCCGACGTCGAGCACGACGCCGATGCCGATGCCGATGCGTGGACGTACACCGGCGATCCGGACGACCGACCGTAGCAAGCGCTCACCGTCAGTCGCCGCAGAAAACTGAACGCGAGGCAACCACCGGGTCGAACGCTACTCGACCTGGTAGCCCTCGTCTTCGAGCAGGTCCCGCACGCGGTCCACGTGATCACCCTGGAGTTCGATCGCTCGCTCCTTCGTCGTCCCGCCGGTCCCCATCGCCGATTTTAGCTTCGAGGCGAGTTCGTCGACGTCAGTCCCGCCCTCGAACCCCTCGATGATGGTCACGGGCTTGTCGTAACGGCGGCTTTCGGTCCGGACCGTCAACCGCTGGGACGCGCGGTCCAGATCGGCGGTCGGGTCCTCCGGAACGTCGAGGTTTTCGAATGGATCGTCCTCTGGCACTACGTGTATCTCCGCGCCGAGAACCCAAGAAGGCTGGTATCAGGGACCGAGAAGGCTCGGCGCGCTGGTAGCTTGTTGAACGGCGACATTGCGTCGCTCGGCGACGAGACGCCTCGCTGGAGACTGGAAATCAGAGAAGCGCCCGAGGCGGGAGTGAGAGGTCCGGAGAACCTCGAACATCGGAGCGGCTTCGCCGCTTCGGGAGTGAGTCGAGCGAAGCGAGATGAACATTGCCGGACACGGTGTCCGGCGGGACCGAGCGAATCCAAAGGATTCGCGAGGGTCGGAGCGGCTTTGCCGCTCCGGGATTTGAACCCGGTGCAAGACTCGCTTCGCTCGTCTTGCGTGGTTCAAATCCCTTCGTCACCGCTTACAGAGTCCCAGCGCGTCGCTCGGCGACGAGACGCCTCGCTGGAGACTGGAAATCAGAGAAGCGCCCGAGGCGGGATTTGAACCCGCGTCACGACCGTGACAGGGTCGTATGATGGGCCACTACACCACCCGGGCTGACTACACTCTTCGTTCCGGGGGCGTACTCTTAAGCCTCTCGAATCGGGACGGCCCTGCCAACGAGTCTCGCGACTTCGGACCAACGCACAAGTCTGCGGCTCTCGACGCCAAAGATATGGCCTCGATCCCCGAAGACGACCGCGATCTGTTCGAGAAGAAGACGTTCGCGCACGTCGCGACGATGCTGCCCGACGGCATGCCACACGTCACGCCGGTCTGGATCGGCTACGACGCCGACGAGAACCGGCTGCTGGTCAACACCGAGCGCCACCGGCGGAAAGCCAAGAACGTCGAGAACGATCCGCGAGTCGGCGTCAGCATGACCGACCCCGACGATCCGTACCGAGCGCTCTCCGTGGTCGGGGAAGTCGACGAGATCACCACAGAGGGCGCCCGCGAGCACATCGACGAGCTCTCGCAGCGCTACACCGGCGAGGAGTACGCCCCCGAGATCCAGAGCGAGCGCGTGCTGTTGAAGATTCGCCCCGATCGCGTGCTCTGAGCGGGACGGCCCACAGCTCTCCTGCCGGGACGCACAGGGCTTTCCTGCCGGAGTCCGTACGAAGGGGCATGACAGACGACACCCCCGAAGTTACGGCCGAGCGACCGGACAGCGCGTTCCGCGTCACCGGCACCGACCACATTACCCTCATCGGCAGCAACGAGGAGGACACGATCGAGTTCTACCGCGACATGCTGGGAATGGCGCTGGTGCTTCGCCAGCCCAACCTCGACGACCCGAACTCGACGCACCTCTTTTTCGACACCGGCGACGGTCGCATCCTGACGTTCTTCGTGCAGGAGGACCGCCAGTCGAACCCCCAGCCCCACCGCCACCGCGTCGGATCAGTACACCACCTTTCGTTTTCGATCGCCGCCGAGGATTTCGTCGACATCAAAGAGTCGCTCGAAGCGGCCGGCCACGGGTTCAACGAGTTCGACCGCGGCATCTTCCACTCGCTGTACACCCGCGATCACAACGGGCTGACCATCGAGCTTTCCGCGGACAAGTTCGACGTGCCCGACGACCGACGCGGCGAAGTGCTCGCGACGGCCCAGAAGCTGCGCGTGGAGGACGGCTCCGAGTTCGCCGAGGAGCGGCATCTGGAGGCCGCGCTCGAAGAACTGGGGATCGACGCCGAAAAGTACGAGCTGCCGGACGCCGACAGCGGCGTCGGCGGCGTCTGATCGGCGGGACGCCGCGCTTCGGTTTCTCGCAGCTTGCAGGATTTCGATCGACGACGAGACGCCTCGCTGGAGAATGTGAGTTCCGAAGAACGCCCGAGGCGGGACTGAGCGAACGCCTCGCGTTCGCGAAGGTCGGAGCGGCTTTGCCGCTCCGGGATTTGAACCCGGTGCAAGACTCGCTTCGCTCGTCTTGCGTGGTTCAAAACCCTTCTGAGGAGTATTTGCGGCTCACGGTGTGACGAGCACACGCTACGCGGTGCTCGCCGAAGTTGTTCGCCGCAAAAGTACGCCCGAGGCGGGATTTGAACCACAGTCGCAGCACAGCTGCTCCCTGCTTCAAATCCCTTCGTCACCGCTTACAGATTTCCAGCGCGTCGCTCGGCGACGAGACGCCTCGCTGGAGACTGGAAATCAGAGAAGCGCCCGAGGCGGGATTTGAACCCGCGTCACGACCGTGACAGGGTCGTATGATGGGCCACTACACCACCCGGGCCGTCGAACGCATCCTATCGTTTCCGGGTCCGCATATTAAGACTTTCCAAACGAAGGACGTGTGCCAGACAGCACCGCGGCGTCGGGGTCCGTGACAGCTCGCCCCAAACTCTTTAACCAGCCGTCGCGTAGGTCCGCTCACTGACACACGCTACGCCCTCTCAGTTCGGCCCCGTTCGCCCCGGCCCCCGTGGGCCTCGTTAGTTATAAATCCCACCCTACTTGGCAAGCCTTAAATGCCCGCCCGCGCTAGCAGCCTGTAGTATCTCGTGACAGCCGCTTCTCCCTTCGGTAAGACCCCCAACACATGGTAGACGTAAGCCAACACGAACTGGTTCCGGAGCACACAGTCGTCGACGACGAGGCGCTCGACGCCGTGCTCGAGGAGTACAACATCGGCCGAACAGATTTGCCGAAAATCAAGCGCGCGGACCCCGCGCTGCCGGACGACGCCGAAGTCGGGGACGTCGTCAAGATCGTTCGAGACTCGCGAACGACCGACCGCGCCGTCACATACCGACTGGTGGTTGAGTAATGAACACAGAAGACAGACGAGAGATTTCGCGGGAGTATTTCGGGAAGGACCGACTCGCAGAACATCACTACCGCTCGTTCAACGCGTTCCTCGACCGAGGGATGCAGGAGGTCGTCGACGAGAAGGAGACGATCGACACCGACATCGGCGACAAGGAGGGCGAGGAGCCCGTCCACGTCGAACTCGGCGACGTTCGGATCGTGACCCCCCGCGTCCGCGAGGCCGACGGGAGCGAAGAACTGCTCTACCCTCAGGAGGCGCGCCTGCGCAACATCACCTACTCGGCGCCCGTCTTCATGGAGATGGAGATCGTGAAGGGCGACCCCGAAGAGGGCGAGGACCGGGTCGTCGACAGCACCGAGACGAAGGTCGGCCGGATGCCGATCATGGTCGGCTCGGACAAGTGTAACATCGCCGGCTTCGACGACGACGAACTCATCGAGATCGGCGAGGACCCCGCCGACCCCGGCGGCTACTTCATCGTCAACGGGTCCGAGCGCGTGCTGATGACCAGCGAGGACCTCGCGCCGAACAAGATCCTCGCGGAGTACGACAGCAAGTACGGCGACGAGATTCAGGTCGCCAAGACGTTCAGCCAGCGCCGGGGGTATCGTGCGCTGGTGCTCGTCGAGCGCACCCGCGACGGCCTGCTCGAAGTGTCGTTCCCCTCGGTGTCGGGGAGCGTCAACTTCGTCACGCTCGTCCGTGCGCTCGGCCTCGAATCCGACGAGGAGATCGTCCACCGCGTCTCGGACGACCCCGAGATCGTGAAGTTCATGCTGGAAAATCTGGAGGCCGCCGAGGTCCAGACGACCGAGGAAGCCATCGAGACGCTGGGCGAGCGCGTCGCCTCCGGCCAGGGGAAGAACTACCAGCTCAAGCGCGCCAACTACGTCATCGACCGGTACCTCCTGCCGCACCTCCACGAGGACGGCGTCGACGAGGAAGACGTCCGGATCAACAAGGCCTACTACCTCTGCCGGATGGCCGAGGCCTGTTTCGAGCTCGCGCTCGGCCGGCGCGAGTCCGACGACAAGGACCACTACGCGAACAAGCGTCTGAAGGTCAGCGGCGACCTCATGAAGGACCTGTTCCGGACTGCGCTGAACAAGCTGGCCCGCGACGTGAAGTACCAGCTCGAGCGCGCCAACATGCGGAACCGGCAGCTCTCGGTCAACACGGTCGTCCGCTCGGACGTCCTGACCGAGCGACTCGAACACCCGATCGCGACGGGCAACTGGGTCGGCGGCCGCTCGGGCGTCTCCCAGCTGGTCGACCGTACCGACTTCATGGGCGTTCTGTCGCACCTGCGGCGCCTGCGCAGCCCGCTCTCGCGCAGCCAGCCCCACTTCGAGGCGCGGGACCTGCACGCCACGCAGTGGGGACGGATCTGTCCGTCCGAGACGCCGGAGGGACCGAACTGTGGCCTCGTGAAGAACTTCGCGCAGGCGATGGAGCTGTCCCAGAACGTCGAGGACGAACGCGAGCTCAAGCGCGAGCTGGCGTCGATGGGCGTCGAGGGCATCCCCGGCATCGAGGGCGTCGAGCGAACGGCGGAGGGAGACTAACATGAGCCAGCAACAACAGCGAGAAGCCAAAGTATACGTCAACGGTAGCCTGGTCGGCACGCATCCCGACCCCGAACAGCTCGCAGAGCAGATCCGCGAGGCGCGACGCCGCGGCGAGGTCAGCGACATGGTCAACGTCTCGGTCGACGAGCGCACGCGCGAGGTCATCGTCAACGCCGACGCCGGCCGCGCGCGCCGCCCGCTGCTGGTCGTCGAGGACGGCGACACCCTCATCAGCGACGAGGAGGTCGACGCCGTCGAGTCCGGCGAACTGGAGTTCGACGACCTCGTCGAGATGGGGTACGTCGAGTTCATCGACGCCGAGGAGGAAGGCGACATCTACGTCGCCGTCGACGAGGACGACCTCGAAGACGATCACACCCACATGGAGATCGACCCGCAGCTGATCTTCGGGATCGGCGCGGGGATGATCCCCTACCCCGAGCACAACGCCTCGCCGCGCATTACGATGGGCGCGGGGATGATCAAGCAGTCGCTCGGTCTGCCGGCCGCGAACTACCGCATTCGCCCGGACACGCGCCAGCACCTGCTGCACTACCCCCAGCTCTCGATGGTCAAGACTCAGACTACCGAGCAGATCGGTTACGACGACCGCCCGGCGGCGCAGAACTTCGTCGTCGCGGTCATGTCCTACGAGGGGTTCAACATCGAGGACGCGCTGGTCATGAACGGCGGCTCGGTCGACCGGGCGCTCGCCCGTTCGCACTTCTTCCGCACCTACGAGGGCGAGGAGCGACGCTACCCCGGCGGCCAGGAGGATCGCTTCGAGATTCCCGATCAGGACGTTCGCGGCGCCCGCGGCGAGGACGCCTACACGCACCTCGACGACGACGGGCTGGTCAACCCCGAGACGCGAGTCGACGAGAACTCCGTCCTGCTGGGCAAGACGAGCCCGCCCCGGTTCCTCGAGGAGCCGGACGACATGGGCGGCCTCTCGCCCCAGAAGCGCCGCGAGACCAGCGTCACGATGCGCTCGGGCGAGAGCGGCATCGTCGACACGGTCACGCTGATGGAGGGCGAGGACGGCTCGAAGCTCTCGAAGGTCTCGGTGCGCGACGAGCGCATCCCCGAACTCGGCGACAAGTTCGCCAGCCGACACGGCCAGAAGGGCGTCGTCGGCCACATCGCGCCCCAGGAAGACATGCCGTTCACCCAGGAGGGCGTCGTGCCCGACCTGATCGTCAACCCCCACGCCCTGCCCTCGCGGATGACCGTCGGCCACATCCTCGAGATGATCGGCGGAAAGGTCGGCGCCCTCGAAGGACGCCGCGTCGACGGGACGCCGTTTACCGGCGAGGACGAACACGAACTCCGCGGATCGCTCGAGGACCACGGGTTCAAGTCCTCGGGCAAGGAGATCATGTACTCGGGCGTCACCGGCGAGAAGATCGAGGCCGAGATCTTCGTCGGCACTATCTTCTACCAGAAGCTCTACCACATGGTCTCGAACAAGCTGCACGCCCGCTCGCGCGGTCCCGTGCAGGTGCTGACCCGCCAGCCGACCGAGGGGCGCGCCCGCGAGGGTGGGCTCCGCGTCGGCGAGATGGAACGGGACGTGCTGATCGGCCACGGCGCCGCGATGGCGCTGAAGGAACGCCTGCTCGACGAGTCCGACCGCGAGTTCATCCACGTCTGCGGCCAGTGTGGGATGAGCGCCGTCGAGAACGTCGAACAACAGCGCGTCTACTGCCCGAACTGCGACGAGGAAACCGACATCCACGAGATCGAGATGAGCTACGCGTTCAAGCTTCTGCTCGACGAGATGAAGGCGCTGGGTATCGCCCCCCGACTCGAACTCAAGGACGCCGTCTAAATCATGCCAGCAAACACCACACCCAAGGAGATCGGAACAATCAGCTTCGGGCTGATGGACCCGGAGGAGTACCGGGAGATGAGCGCGACGAAGATCATCACCGCGGACACGTACGACGACGACGGGTTCCCCATCGACATGGGGTTGATGGACCCCCGCCTCGGCGTCATCGACCCCGGCCTGGAGTGCAAGACCTGCGGCCAGCACTCGGGCTCGTGTAACGGCCACTTCGGCCACATCGAGCTCGCCGCGCCCGTCATCCACGTCGGATTCACCAAGCTCATCCGCCGCCTGCTTCGTGGCACCTGTCGGGACTGCTCCCGGCTCTGTCTCGACGAGCAGGAGCGCGAGGAGTTCCGCGAGCAACTCGAGACGACCGAGAATCTCGGCGAGGACGTCAACGACGTCACGAAGGCCGCCATCCGACAGGCCCGAAAGAAGGATATCTGTCCGTTCTGCGGCGGCCAGCAGTACGACATCAACCACGAGAAGCCCACGACCTACTACGAGGTCCAGCAGGTGCTGTCCAGCGAGTACGCAGAACTGATCAGCGCCGCGATGCAGGGCGACGAGGAAGAGGAGCGCGAGCCGACCGCGCCCCCGGAGCTGGCCGAGGAGACCGGGATCGACCTCTCGCGGGTCAACGAGATCCTCAGCGGCGAGTTCCGCCCGCGCGAGGACGACCGGAAGGCCATCGAGAAGGCCCTGGACATCGACCTGACCGAGGAGGACATGAACAAGCTGATGCCCAGCGACATCCGGGACTGGTTCGAGGACATCCCGGACGAGGACATCGAGGTGCTGGGGATCAACGCCGACCGCTCGCGCCCCGAGTGGATGATCCTCACCGTGCTGCCGGTTCCGCCGGTCACCGCGCGACCGTCGATCACGCTCGACAACGGCCAGCGCTCGGAGGACGACCTGACCCACAAGCTGGTCGACATCATCCGGATCAACCAGCGGTTCATGGAGAACCGCGAGGCCGGCGCGCCCCAGCTGATCATCGAGGACCTCTGGGAGCTCCTGCAGTACCACGTCACCACGTTCATGGACAACGAGATCAGCGGGACGCCGCCGGCCCGACACCGCTCCGGCCGCCCGCTGAAGACGCTGTCCCAGCGCCTGAAGGGCAAGGAAGGTCGCTTCCGCGGCTCCCTGTCCGGGAAGCGCGTTAACTTCTCGGCGCGTACCGTCATCTCGCCCGACCCGACGCTCTCGCTCAACGAGGTCGGCGTCCCCGACCGGGTCGCCAAGGAGATGACACAGACGATGAACGTCACCGATCGGAACCTCCGGGACGCCCGACGCTACGTCTCGAACGGGCCCGAGGCTCATCCGGGCGCCAACTACGTCAAGCGCCCCGACGGGCGCCGGCTGAAGGTGACCGAGAAGAACTGCGAGGAGCTGGCCGAGAAGGTCCAGCCCGGCTGGGAGGTCAACCGCCACATGATCGACGGCGACATCATCATCTTCAACCGGCAGCCGTCGCTCCACCGGATGTCGATCATGGCCCACGAGGTCGTCGTGATGCCGTACAAGACGTTCCGGCTGAACACGACGGTCTGCCCGCCGTACAACGCCGACTTCGACGGCGACGAGATGAACATGCACGCGCTGCAGAACGAGGAAGCCCGGGCGGAGGCCCGCGTGCTGATGCGCGTCCAGGAGCAGATCCTCTCGCCGCGCTTCGGTGAGAACATCATCGGCGCCATCCAGGACCACATCAGCGGCACCTACCTGCTGACCAACGAGAACCCGCACTTCAACGAGACGCAGGCGCTGGACCTGCTGCGGGCGACCCACGTCGACGAGCTGCCGGAACCGACCGGCGAGGACGACGGCACGCCGTACTGGACGGGGCGACAGATCTTCTCGGAGCTGCTGCCCGACGACCTCGATCTGGAGTTCACGTCCTCGGCCGGCGACACGGTCGTCATCGAGGACGGCCAGCTGACCGACGGCACCATCGACGAGGACGGCGTCGGCGCGTTCGGCGGCGAGATCGTCGACACGATCACGAAGGTGTACGGCGAGACGCGCTCGCGGCAGTTCATCAACGAGGTCGCCGCGCTGGCGATGCGCTCGATCATGCACTTCGGATTCTCGATCGCCATCGACGACGAGACCGTCTCGCAGGAAGCCCGCGACCGGATCAGCGAGACGATCGACGACGCCTACGACCGGGTCGAGGAGCTCATCGACACCTACGAGGCCGGCGAGCTCGAGTCGCTGCCCGGTCGGACGGTTCACGAGACCCTCGAGATGAAGATCATGCAGACGCTCGGCAAGGCGCGTGACAACGCCGGGGACATCGCCGAAGAGCACTTCGACGACGACAACCCCGCCGTCGTCATGGCCGAGTCCGGCGCCCGCGGGTCGATGCTGAACCTGACCCAGATGGCCGGCTGCGTCGGCCAGCAGGCGGTTCGGGGCGAACGCATCAACCGCGGTTACGAGGACCGGACGCTCAGCCACTACAAGCCCGACGACCTCAGCGCCGACGCCCACGGGTTCGTCGAGCACTCCTACACGGAGGGGCTCGAACCGCGGGAGTTCTTCTTCCACGCGATGGGCGGCCGCGAGGGGCTGGTCGACACGGCGGTCCGGACCTCGAAGTCCGGCTACCTCCAGCGTCGGCTGATCAACGCGCTGTCGGAACTGGAGACCCAGTACGACGGCACGGTACGAGACACCTCCGACACGATCGTCCAGTTCGAGTTCGGCGAGGACGGCACCAGCCCGGTGCAGGTGTCTTCCAGCGAGGACAATCCGGTCGACGTCGAGGAGATCGCGGGGCAGGTTCTCGACGCCGAGTTCGAGAGCGAGGCCGAGCGCCGCGAGTTCCTGGAGCGAACCGAACCCGCGACGAACCTCTCGGAGCACGCCGACTCCCGGCGTATGGACGAGGAGCCGCCCGCAGTCCAGGAGGCCGTCCCCGCTCCGGAGGTGGACGATGACTAATCCGAACGGTTACGACGTCGGCGAGGACGTCGAGGCCGTCGTCGAGGACACGGATCTCACCCGCCGACTCAAGGACGAGGTCTACGAGGTGATCGAGGCCCGCGACGGCGTCACCGTCGAGCAGGCCGACGAGATCGCCAAGGCCGTCGAGAACCAGTATCTCGACACCCGCGTCGATCCGCTCGACCCCGTCGGCACGGTCAGTGCCCAGTCGATCGGCGAGCCCGGAACCCAGATGACGATGAACACGTTCCACTACGCGGGCGTCGCGGAGATCGACGTCACGCAGGGGCTGCCGCGGCTGATCGAGCTCGTCGACGCGCGGAAGGAGCCCGACACGCCGATGATGACGGTTCACCTCGACGACGAGTACGCCGACGACCGCGAGAAAGCCCACCAGGTCGTCTGGAATATCGAGGCGACGAAGATCCTCGCGCTCGGCGACGTGTCGACGAACGTCGCGGACATGCAGGTCCGGGTCGACCTCAACGAGGCCACGCTCGAAGAGCGGATGATCGAGCCCGAGGAGATCGCCGAGACGATCCAGTCGTCGCTGGGCGTCGAAGTGCTCCAGAAGGGCGCCGTCATCCAGTTCGGTCCCGAGGAGCCCAGCTACCGCGACCTGCTCCAGCTCGTCGAGGAGCTGCGCGAGATCACGTTCAAGGGGATCGAGGACGTCTCGCGGGTCGTCATCCGCAAGGAGGAGACCGACGACGGCGAGGAGTTCGTCCTCTACACCGAGGGGTCGGCCTTCGGCGACGTGATCGGGATCGAGGGCGTCGACGCCTCCCGAACGACGACGAACAACATCCACGAGGTGTACCGCCAGCTCGGCGTCGAGGCCGCCCGTGAGGCGATCATCAACGAGACGATGGACACCCTCGAGGAGCAGGGGCTCGACGACGTGAACATCCGCCACCTGATGCTGGTCGCCGACATCATGACCAACAAGGGGACGATCGAGTCGATCGGTCGCCACGGGATCTCCGGCAACAAGGACTCGGTGCTGGCCCGAGCGGCGTTCGAGGTCACGGTCAACCACCTGCTCGACGCCGCGATCCACGGCGAGGTCGACGATCTCGACGGCGTCACCGAGAACGTCATCGTCGGGAAACCGATCAAGCTCGGCACCGGCGACGTCGACCTCCGGATGGGGTCGTTCACGCCCGACCTCGAATCGAGCTCCGACTGACATGAGTACCGCTCCGAGCGCCGAACCATGACGGTCACACTCTCGGACGAGGCCCGGCAGTATCTCGTCGCCTTCGAGGACGTGACCGGCGCCGCGGCCCGCGACTGCGTCGTCGACGAGGAGTACGAGCGCGTCATCGTGCTGGTCGCGACCGGCGACATGGGACAGGCGATCGGACCCGGCGGACAGAACGTCCAGCGCGCGGAGGAACGGATCGGCAAGGACGTCAAGCTCGTCGAGGATGCCGACACCGCCGAGGACTTCGTCGCGAACGCGCTCGCGCCCGCTGCGGTGTACAACGTGACCATCAGCGAGAACGACGACACGGTCGCCTACGCCGAAGTCGCCGACGAAGACACCGGCGTCGCCATCGGCTCGGACGGCAAGAACATCGACGCCGCGCGGGCGCTCGCGGAGCGCCACTTCGACGTCGACGACGTACAACTGACCTGATCGGGTCGACTGTTTTCTCACGAGGCCGCCGCTGCGCGACGAACAGCACCGTATCGGCGCGCTACGACGGTCGTGTGGAGCTGCGAAACGCTCTCAGATCGCTTTATCGCACCCCCTCAAGCGTGCTGTGGCCGTAACTCCGCATCGCAAAAGGGGACGCTTAAGTGGCTCCGTGGGATAGACGCTGGTACTATGGCGAACGGCAAATACGCCGCGCGGAAACTCAAGAAGGACCGCCAGAGTCACCGGTGGTCCGACTCGGAGTACGCGCGACGCGAGCGCGGTCTCGGCGAGCAGTCCGACCCCCTGGAGGGCGCTCCGCAGGGTCGAGGTATCGTCCTGGAGAAGGTGGGCATCGAGGCGAAGCAGCCCAACTCCGCGATCCGGAAGTGCGTCCGGGTCCAGCTGATCAAGAACGGCAAGCAGGTCACCGCGTTCTGTCCCGGTGACGGCGCCATTTCCTTCATCGACGAGCACGACGAGGTCACCATCGCCGGAATCGGCGGCGCGAAGGGTCGCGCGATGGGCGACCTCTCGGGCGTCAACTACAAAGTCGAGAAGGTCAACGGCGTCAGCCTGATCGAGCTCGTCCGCGGGAACGCGGAGAAACCCGTCAGATAACCATGGCGGCAGAAGATCAATCCGAACAGGAAGAGCCCGCCGAAGCGGAAGTCGACGACGCGGTCGCCAAGCTGTTCGGCGAGTGGGAAGTCACGGGCATCCAGTTCAGCGATCCCAGCACCGAGCGGTACATCACGATCACGCCGGTCGCCCACACGATGGGCCGACACGCCTCGAAGCAGTTCCAGAAGTCGGAGATCTCCATCGTCGAGCGGCTCATCAACCGCCTGATGCAGACCGACGAGAACACCGGCAAGAAGCAGAAGACGCTGAACGTCACGCGCGATGCGTTCGACATCATCAACGAGCGCACCGACGAGAACCCCATCCAGGTGCTCGTCCAGGCCGTCGAGAACGCCGCGCCGCGCGAGGAGACCGTCCGCCTGAAGTACGGCGGGATCTCGGTTCCCAAGGCCGTCGACGTCGCGCCCCAGCGCCGCGTCGACCAGGCTCTGAAGTTCATCGCCGAAGGCGTCCACGGCGCCTCGTTCAAGACCTCGACCGACGTCGAGGAGGCGCTCGCCAGCCAGCTGATCGGCGCCGCCAACGACGACGTCAACACGTACGCCGTCAGCCAGAAGGAAGAGAAAGAGCGCGTCGCAGCCGCCGCGCGGTAATCTCTTCGTTCTTCTCTCGGTTCACAGTTCGACCAGCCGCGGCTGTACCGGGATTCGCGCCCTCACCAGTCTCGACAGCGGCGTCCGCGATCAGTCGGCCGCCCGGCCGCTGCCCGCCGCGAACGCCCGCGTGGCGTCGACCAGTTCCTTCCGGTAGTCGCTGGGATCGGGATTGCGCTGTAAGTTTTTGAACCGCCGCTTGAACGCCTCGGAGTCGATCGCTGGCGCGTCCCGTGCGGCCGCGTGCGCGAGATCGTAGAGCCGGTGGTCGGCGTCGGCCAGCCCGTGGCGCTCGACCATCGCGAGCGCGAAGGCGGCGTTGACGGCCGTGATCTCCGGATCGGTCGCGGCGGTGAGTCGCCGGGATGCAGAATCCGGAGCGGCGTCCGGAGCCCGACCGCCGAACAGCCCCCACGCCGTGCCGTCGCCGGACTCGTCGGGTCGGTCCGACAGCGCCGACGCGAGCGACGATTCGAAGAAGGCGACCAGCTTGTCGGTCGGGCCCAGCGCGAGCGTGATGTCGTCGGCGTAGATGTCCTTCATGTGGTTGGCGATCTGGTAACACTGAGTGAGCGTGTGACGCTCGACGCTCTCGCCGGCCAGCGCGAGGAACAGCGCCTCCTCGGTCGACTGGACGTGCGAGGGGTGTTCTTCCTCGTTCCGGAGCATGTGGGCGAACTCGTGGACCGCGAGTTCGCGGGCCATCGCGCTGGTCGCGGCCTGTCGCGAGATGTTCAGCACGTGGCCGTCGTCGTCGTGCCCGGTCCAGGTGCGTTCGTCGGGGTTCTCCCTGATCCGAACGGTCACCGGCAGTTCGAGGTCGTGTTCGGTCTCGAACAGGTCCCGGGCGCTGAGAAACGGAGCCGCCGGACCGGGGCCCTGAACGTGCAGTTCCATGACTACTTCTAGCAAGATTTCGGAGAGCATTACTCTTGTGTCCGTGTGAGGGCGTCGCAGGGTCGACTCGTCGAACGACGATCGCGATGCGACCGCGAAATGCAACTCTTTCTCCGTTCGCGACGGTCGTCGTAAGCGCATCCGTGGCTTCCCGGCCATCCTTTCAGTACGATTAGCTTCGTCAGCCCTTCACACGCTCGGCAATCACGAAACAGCACCCTTTTGACCCCGCTTGCGATAGGACACGGTAATGGGTAGACGAAAGAAGATCGTCGAACAGTGCGAGCGACTGATGGACGAGCCGGAGCAGATCCGGAACATCGCCATCGCCGCACACGTCGACCACGGCAAGACGACACTGACCGACAACCTGCTGGCCGGCGCCGGCATGATCTCCGACGACACCGCGGGCGAGCAGCTCGCGATGGACACGGAGGAAGACGAGCAGGAACGGGGCATCACGATCGACGCGGCCAACGTCTCGATGACCCACGAGTACGAGGACACCGACTACCTCATCAACCTCATCGACACACCGGGCCACGTCGACTTCGGTGGCGACGTGACCCGCGCGATGCGCGCCGTCGACGGTGCGCTCGTCGTGGTGGACGCCGTCGAGGGCGCCATGCCCCAGACGGAGACGGTGCTGCGCCAGGCGCTCCGCGAGGGCGTCAAGCCGACTCTGTTCATCAACAAGGTCGACCGCCTCATCTCGGAGCTCCAGGAGGGCCCCGAGGAGATGCAGGAGCGCCTGCTCTCGGTGATCCGCGAGGTCAACGAGCTGATCCGCGGCATGACCGAGGAGATGGAAGACATCGACGACGACTGGACGGTCTCCGTCGAGGGCGGCACCGTCGGCTTCGGGTCGGCCCTGTACAAGTGGGGCGTCTCGTTCCCGTCGATGCAGCGCACCGGGATGGACTTCGGCGAGATCATGGAACTCGAGCGCGCCGACAAGCGCCAGGAACTCCACGAGCGCACGCCGCTGTCGGACGTCGTGCTCGACATGGTCTGTGAGCACTTCCCGAACCCCGTCGACGCTCAGCCCCGTCGTATCCCGCGCATCTGGCGCGGCGACGAGGACTCCGAGCTGGCCGACACGATGCGGCTGGTCGACGAGGACGGCGAGGTCGTCCTGATGGTCACCGACATCGGTGTCGACCCCCACGCCGGCGAGATCGCGGCGGGCCGCGTCTTCTCCGGGACGCTGGAGAAGGGCCAGGAGCTGTACGTATCGGGGACTGCGGGCAAGAACCGCGTCCAGAGCGTCGGCATCTACATGGGCGGCGAGCGCGAGGAAGTGGATCGCGTTCCCGCCGGTAACATCGCCGCCGTCACGGGCCTGAAAGACGCCATCGCCGGCTCCACGGTGTCGAGCGTCGAGATGACGCCGTTCGAGTCGATCGAGCACATCTCCGAGCCCGTCATCACGAAAGCCGTCGAGGCCAAGAACATGGACGACCTGCCGAAGCTCATCGAGACGCTCCGCCAGGTCTCCAAGGAGGACCCGACGATCCAGATCGAGATCAACGAGGACACCGGCGAGCACCTGATCTCCGGGCAGGGCGAGCTCCACCTCGAAGTGATCGGGCAGCGCATCGAGCGCAACCAGGGCATCCCGATCAACACCGGCGAACCGATCGTCGTGTTCCGCGAGGCGCCCCAGACCGAATCGCGCGAGGTCGAGGGCATCTCGCCGAACCGCCACAACCGCTTCTACATCACGGTCCACCCGCTCAGCGAGGAGTTGGTCGAGACGATCAAGATGGGCGAAGCGTCGATGGACATGCCCGAGCAGGAGCGCCGCGAAGTGCTCCAGGACGCCGGCATGGACAAGGACACCTCCCAGAACGTCGAGCACATCCACGGGACCAACGTCCTGATCGACGACACGAAGGGTATCCAGCACCTCAACGAGACGATGGAACTCGTCATCGAGGGCCTCGAGGACGCGCTCGATGACGGTCCGCTGGCCGCCGAGCCGGTCCAGGGGACGCTGCTGCGCCTCCACGACGCCAAGCTCCACGAGGACACGATCCACCGCGGTCCCGCACAGGTCATCCCCGCGGTCCGGAACGCCGTCCACAACGCGCTGATCGACGCCGACATCAAGCTGCTCGAGCCGATCCAGGACGTCCGGATCGACGTGCCCAACGACTACATGGGCTCGGCGTCCGGCGAGATCCAGGGTCGCCGTGGCCGCGTCGACGACATGTACCAGGAAGGCGACCTGATGGTCGTCGAGGGCGTCGCGCCCGTCGAGGAGATGATCGGGTTCGCGAGCGACATCCGCTCGGCCACCGAGGGTCGCGCCTCCTGGAACACGGAGAACGCCGGCTTCCAGGTCATGGCCGACAACCTCCAGCGCGACCAGATCATGGAGATCCGGGAGCGCAAGGGGATGAAGCTCGAACTCGCCGAAGCGATCGACTACATCTAACTGCGGTCGTTCCGGTTTTTGCTGTTCTTTCTCTCCGCTTTTTCGTCATCGTGTAGCGGAGCAGCTACGCCATCGACTCTCGACCGTGAGGCTTTTGCCTCCGCGTCCACCACCGACGAGGGGTTATGAACGACGTACGCACCGGTCTGAGCTACGGTGACGTTCTCCTCGTGCCGAAGCGCTCGGCGGTCGACAGCCGCAGCGACGTCGACCTCTCGACGACGCTGACGCCGAACGTCGAGCTGGAGAATCCGCTCGTTTCGGCCGCTATGGACACCGTCACGGAGTCCGAACTGGCGATCGAACTGTCGCGCGCCGGCGGCATCGGCGTCCTGCACCGTTTTCTCGAACCCGACGAGCAGGCCGCCCAGGTCGAACAAGTAGTGGAGGAGGGAGAACAGGTCGGCGCCGCGGTCGGCATCGACGAGGACTACGTCGCGCGCAGCGAGGCGCTGGTCGAGGCGGGCGTCGACGCGCTGGTCGTCGACGTCGCCCACGGCCACATGGAGCGATCGCTCGACGCCGTCGCGGCGCTCGCCGAGACGTTCCCCGACACCGACCTCGTCGCGGGCAACGTCGCCACGCCGGCAGGCGTCGAGGATCTCGCGGCCGCCGGCGCCGACTGCGTGAAGGTCGGCATCGGCCCCGGATCGCACTGCACCACCCGGAAAGTCGCCGGCGCGGGCGTCCCGCAGCTGACGGCGGTCGACGACTGCGCGGACGCCGCCGACGAGGCGGGCGTGACGATCTGCGCCGACGGCGGCATCCGCACCTCCGGCGACGCGGTGAAGGCGCTGATGGCGGGCGCCGACACCGTGATGCTCGGGAGCCTGTTTGCGGGGACCGCGGAGGCGCCCGGCGCGACGGTCGAGGTCGAGGGGGATCGATACAAGCGAGCTCGTGGAATGGCGACGACCGCCGCCGCCGAGAAGCGCGACGACAAGGAAGAAAACGTCGCGGCCGACGAGGGCGTCGAGTCGCTGACGCCGTACAAGGGGCCGGTCGCGGACGTCGTCTCGGAGTTCTGCGCCGGCATCCGGTCGGGGCTGTCCTACTGCGGCGGGCACACGATCACCGGCGCGCGCGAGAACGCAGAGTTCGTCCGCGTCGCCGCCAGCGCCAAGGAGCGCGAGGGATACCACGCGGACCACGACTGGGAGGGCGTCAGCGTCGACAGCGAGGCGGTCGAAGACGGCGTCGAGAACGCCATCGAGAGCGACGACTGACCGGTCGCGACCGCCGTCAGGAGCGACGAACGACGGGGCGGGGCGACGACCAGATAACCGAATTCATATACCTCCTGCCCGTCAGGGATGGGTATGACCACGGACGCCGGACGGACGCCGGAGGTGTTCGGGCGCGCATGAGCGACGACGGAGACCAGGACGCGCCCACGACCGACGGCGGCGAGGACCTGCAGGCGTACACGATCCGGCTCGAACTCGTCGACGAGCCGGGCGAACTGCTCAACGCGTTGCAGCCGATCGCGGATCGCGGCGGCAACCTGCTGTCGATCTTCCACGAGCGCGGGAATCTCACCCCGCGGGGCCACATCCCCGTCGAGGTCGACATTGAGTCCCCGCCGGATCGGTTCGACGACATCGTCGGCGCGCTGCGAGACGCCGGGATCAACGTGATCCAGGCCGGCGCGGAGCGCTACAGCGAGGAGCTGACGGTGATTCTGGTGGGCCACCTGATCGACACGGACCTCTCGGATAGCCTCCAGCGGTTCCAGCGCTGCTCGCAGGCGTCGGTCGTCGACGTCTCGCTGTCTGCGCCCGAAGGGACTGAGGAAGTCTCCAGCGCCCGCGTGCGGCTGGCCACCGAGGCCGACCGGGCCAATCAGGTGCTCGGGACGATCCGGGAGATCGCGGCGGACAAGGACATTCGCGTGATCGAACCTCAGCTCCCCGCGGAGGGATCCCGATGAAACTCGCGATCCTCGGCTCCGGCGCGGTGGGCAGTTCTGTCGCGGAACTGGCCGACGAATACGGCCACGAGGTCGTCGCGCTGGCCGATTCGAGTAGTGCGGTCGTCGACGACGGCGGCATCGACGTCGCCGCGGCGCTCGACCGGAAGTCCGCGGAGGGCGCGGTCGGGTCGGGAGATCCGGACGACGCGCTCGGGGCCGACTACGACGCGCTCGTCGAGGCGACGCCGACGACGCTCGGCGACGCCCAGCCCGGCTTCGGTCACGTCGAAACCGCGCTGGAGCGGGACCGTCACGTCGTGCTGGCGAACAAGGGGCCGGTCGCCGAGCGCTACGGTGACGTGATGGATCTCGCGGAGGACAGCGCGGGCGAGGTGCTGTTCGAGGCGACCGTCGGCGGCGCCATCCCGGTTCTCTCGACGATCTCGGACTTCGGCGCCGGCCAGATCACCGCCGCGCGCGGGGTTCTGAACGGAACGGCTAACTTCATTCTCTCGCGGATGGCCGCCGAAGGGCTGGACTACGAGCACGTCCTCGCGGAGGCCCAGGACCTTGGCGTCGCGGAGGCCGATCCGACGTTCGACGTCGACGGCACCGACGCCGCGCTGAAGTGCGTTATCCTCTCGAACGTGCTCTCGCAGGGCGACCGGGTGTACTCCCTGGAGGACGCCGACGTCGAAGGGATCGAGGAGATCCCCGGCACGGCGCTGGATCTGGCCAGCGAGGACAACCGGACGGTGCGCCTGATCGGCGAGGCGACGCCCGACGGCGTCACGGTCGGCCCGCGGCTGGTGCCCCAGAACGGCGCGCTGTCGGTCACCGGGACGCGCAACATCGTCCAGTTCGAGACCGAGCACGCCGGCCAGCTGAACGTCAGCGGGCGGGGCGCCGGTGGGCCGGAAACGGCGTCTGCGGTACTGGCTGACGTGGGGCGACTCCCACCGCTCGAATAGGGCTCTCGTTCTGTTGTCGTTTCTTCGGATGCTTGGGAAGCAGTCGGGTTCTTCGGAGCGACAGCGATAGCTACCGACTGCGACTCTCTGAAAGCCCCCGCTGCGCTCGACTCGGGGGGCTTGCTGCGGTCCTCACTCCCTCTGGTCGTTGCGGTCCTTGCTGCGCCCGCCAACGTCGAGCGCAACGGCCCCTTTCATTCCCGCCCACCGCAACCTCGTCCTCCCCAGCCGACTCGCTCAGTCACGCTGCTCCTTCGCTCGTCCCTCACGCGCTGCTGTCTCGTCACAGGGACTCGACAGCGCGCGCCACCGCAATCGGGACGACAAAATCAGTTGGTCATTTACCGATCTCAACCTCGTTGCGGTACGACCGAACTCCCCTCGGTCGTGTGAGAGACACACAAACCGCAAGAAGGCGCCGAGATCGGGTGAGTGCCGTATCGAAATGGTTTTAACCGCCTCGCGGCAAAGAGACGGATATAGCGCCTCTGCGCGTGAGATACAAATGAGCGACGAACAACACCAGAATCTGGCCATCATCGGCCACGTGGACCACGGTAAGAGCACGCTGGTCGGGCGACTCCTGTACGAGACAGGATCGGTCCCCGAGCACGTCATCGAACAGCACAAGGAAGAAGCCGAGGAGAAGGGCAAGGGCGGCTTCGAGTTCGCCTACGTCATGGACAACCTGGCTGAGGAGCGAGAGCGCGGTGTCACCATTGACATCGCCCACCAGGAGTTCAGCACGGACGCGTACGACTTCACCATCGTCGACTGTCCCGGCCACCGCGACTTCGTGAAGAACATGATCACGGGCGCGTCCCAGGCCGACAACGCCGTCCTCGTCGTCGCCGCAGACGACGGCGTCGCACCCCAGACCCAGGAGCACGTCTTCCTGGCTCGTACGCTGGGTATCGACGAGCTGATCGTCGGCGTCAACAAGATGGACCTCGTCGACTACAACGAGTCCGACTACAAGCAGGTCGTCTCCGAGGTCGAGGACCTGTTCAAGCAGGTTCAGTTCAACACGGACGACGCCTCCTTCATCCCGATTTCGGCCTTCGAGGGCGACAACATCGCCGAGGAGTCCGACAACACGCCCTGGTACGACGGCGAGATCCTGCTCGAGGCCCTCAACGGTCTCAAGCCCCCGGAGCCGCCGACGGACGCGCCGCTCCGACTCCCGATCCAGGACGTCTACACGATCTCCGGCATCGGTACGGTCCCGGTCGGCCGCGTCGAGACCGGCATCCTGAACACCGGCGACAATGTATCCTTCCAGCCCAGCGACGTGGGCGGCGAGGTCAAGACGGTCGAGATGCACCACGAAGAGGTGCCCAAGGCCGAGCCCGGTGACAACGTCGGATTCAACGTCCGCGGCATCGGTAAGGACGACATCCGCCGCGGCGACGTCTGTGGCCCCGCCGACGACCCGCCGTCGGTCGCCGAGACGTTCCAGGCCCAGATCGTCGTCATGCAGCACCCCAGCGTGATCACGTCCGGTTACACGCCGGTCTTCCACGCCCACACCGCACAGGTCGCCTGTACGATCGAGTCCATCGACAAGAAGATGGACCCGTCCTCCGGCGAGGTCGCCGAGGAGAACCCCGACTTCATCCAGTCGGGCGACGCCGCGGTCGTCACCGTGCGTCCGCAAAAACCCCTCAGCATCGAGCCGTCCTCCGAGATTCCGGAGCTCGGCTCCTTCGCCATCCGTGACATGGGCCAGACCATCGCGGCCGGCAAGGTGCTGAGCGTCGACGAGAGCTAAGATGCAGCAGGCACGCGTCCGCCTCGCGGGGACCAACCCCGAGGACCTCGACGACATCACCGAGGACGTCCGCGAAATCGCGGACAAGACCGGCGTCGCACTGTCGGGACCGATCCCGCTCCCGACCAAGACGCTGGAAGTTCCCGCGCGGAAGTCCCCCGACGGCGAGGGGACGGCCACCTGGGAGCACTGGGAGATGCGCGTCCACAAGCGCCTGATCGATCTGGACGCCGACGAGCGCGCGCTGCGCCAGCTCATGCGGATCCAGGTCCCCAACGACGTCAGCATCGAGATCGTCCTCGAGGACTAACTCGGGACGATTTCGGCGGTTCGTCGTTTTCGCTACTCCTGTAGCGACTGCACCGGTCCGGAACCGATCTCGCTCGACTCACGTTTCACCTATTCTTTTTGTGACTTGACGGCGTAGCTCGGGCCATGCGTTCCAGTCCGACGGCCGAGACGCTCGCCGCGTTCGCCGTCGTGTTCGTCGTGCAGCAGGCGCTCAGAGTCGTCGCCCCGGTGCTGGAGTTCGCGCTGTTTTACCTCGCGGTACCGCTGGAAGTACGACCGTGGACGCTCGTGACGAGCGTGTACGCACACGATCCGACCGGGCTGGGCCACCTCCTCTCGAACGCCGTCGCGCTGGCGATCGTCGGCTTCGCGCTCGAACGCTACACGACGCGCTGGCGGTTCCACACCTTTTTTGTCCTGACGGGCGCGGCCGCCGGGGCGTTTCAAGTGCTGTTCACTCAGCTGTTGGTTCAGGCGGGGGTCGTCCCACGAGCGGTGCCGGTACTCGGCGCCAGCGGCGCCGTGTTCGCGCTGTTCGGCTACGTGCTGACGGGCAACCGGCTCACCGGGGGCATCCTCGACCGGATCGGCCTCGATCCGCGCTGGCAGCTCCTGCTGTTTCTCGTCGCCGCGGCGCTCGTGACGCTCGCGACGGCCGCTCCCGGGATCGCACTGGCAGCGCACTTCTTCGGCTTCCTGCTCGGGCTGCTGGCCGGACAGGCGAACCTGCTACGGCCGAGCACGTCCGAGCCGGACGCGCCGCCGATGCCCGAGTACTGACCCGTGCGAACGAGTCGCGCTCGTTCGCCGAAACGCAAGCCTGAAATAGCCATCCCGAGTTAACATCTGTTGCTGCGGGCTCGTAGATCAGTGGTAGATCGACACCTTCGCAAGGTGTAGGCCCCGGGTTCAAATCCCGGCGAGTCCATCCCGATTTTTGACGTTGTCAAACTATTGCCGTAGCGCCCGCTGTCGGCGCTGATACGGCATTTTACAAAATCATCTCCGCCCGTAGAAACCGCTCTCGAAACCGAGTGATTGCGCACTCGGTAGTCACACCCGTGCAGGCGGGCGATTCGATCGAAGGGTTTCCGGGGTCTGTGTGCTGTTCGCAGCCCGATCCCCCTGTAGCGCTAGCCGTCTCTCCGGTGAGGCTTACGCTTCGGTTGGGGTCGGCGGGTGCGACGCTACCGAAGCGATTGCGACGCCGAGTCGAGGACGGGCAACGCCTGCTCGGCGGGCGATCCATCCCCGATCGTATCTCCCGGTCTCCGAGCGAAGGACGAACATTCACATCACACGATGGCAAGATTTTTAGTCAGTTGCACGAATTATTACTTCGCGGTGGCCTGGACGCTGCCGCTCGTCGATCCGTTGGCATATCGAGGGTAATACGCAGGAGTTCCCTGTGGGCGGGTGGGTGCCCGCCACTCGCACATATTTGATACGAACAATTACTTCAAAAATATAACATTGCCAACAGCAATTACCGATAGCATACGTGAATTTATATTTCTCAAGCCAGTACGTTCGGTACCAGCACTGCGCTGGGTACCGTACGGCGACCGAAGTCCCGATCGAGCATCCATTGACTGGTATCCAATCGCCGTACGGTACAGGCCTAATACGCGGCCCTCCGGCTGCGGGCGGGTAGATAGCCCCGCCGCCTCACCATCATGTTCTGCCGCATTCATTTTTAGAAAACAGTCGTCACTCACGGGCACGGTCCAGTAGTGGCGCGATAACGCCGCGAATCGGCGAACGCTCCGCGGACCGACCGCCGCGAACTGGCGGGACGTTCGCCGCTGAAAGAGAGTCGCCCGGAACCTAGAAGTGCGGCCCGAAACGTCGTCGAACCATGCTGGACAGGTTGCTCGGACGCGCATCGCTCAAGGAGCGCGTCTCCGAGTTGGAAGACGAACGGGAGAGTCTCCGCGCGCAACTGGAGGCCGAGCAGGAGCGCCGCGCCGACGCCGTCAGCGACCGACAGGACGCCCAGGAGCGGGTCAACCGGCTCGAAGACAAGATCGAACAGCTCGAGGACGCCCTCGATCGCCGGGACGACGCCGACGACGGGATCGAGTTCCGCGGCGTCGAGGAGTTGCGGGGCCCGCGCGTCGACGCCGTGCTCAACCGACTCGAAAGCGTCGAGACCGATCCCGAGGGGATCATGACTGCGATGGTCGACGGCGCCCCCTCCGAGGCCGTCCGCGATGCGTTCGGCGAGCGGGCGCCGCTGGTCGCCCGCGCGGCGCCGTGCCTCGCAGTCACCGACGACGCCGGCGTCGTCTCGGCCGCGCTGGACGTGCCGGTCGCGCCCGAACCGTTCGCGATGTGGAGCGACGGCGTCGAGCTCGACCGCGAGTGGTTCCGCCCGACCGGCCGGTACGCCGTCGCGCTGGTACGGGCCGACCTGTTCGCGCTCGGCGAGTACGACGGGCGCGAGCGCCGCTCCGTCTCGGGCTTTCGCAGCGGCGTCAAGAGCGACCACTCGAAAGGCGGGTTCTCGCAGGGACGCTTCGAGCGCCTGCGCGACGAGCAGATCGACGAGCACCTCGGGAAGTGCCGCGAACGGATCGCCGAGCGCGAGGCCGACCGGCTGTACCTGCTGGGCGACGCCGCGGCGATCGACCGGCTCGACGTCGACGCCGCGGCGACCGACGCCGTCGGCGCGACGGGCGATCCCGAAGACGCGCTCGCTGATGCGGTCCGCGAGTTCTTCTCGGTCCGTCTCTACCGGCTCTGAGTCGTGTGGGGGCGCCGTGAGAGCCCACCGCAGCCCGGTTTTTATCCGCCGCGGCGTCGTAGCGTCTCGCGGGACCGGCGGTTCGACCGATGATATCTATGACGAGTCACGACAGCCAGACCGGCGAGGAGCCGGCGGACGCGACGACCGGGAGCGAGGAGGAGGCATCGTTCGTTCGAAAGCACGTCACCGGCGGCACCGCGGCCATCGCAGTCGGCGGCCTGTCGCTGGTGCGGGCGCTCCGGGCGCTGGGAACGAATTCGCGGCGCGCGGCGTTCCACGGGGCGCTCGGCGCGGCCGGGATCGCGCTCGGGATTGCGCAGCGTCAACGCTCGGATGCCGACGGGACGTCGCCCACGGGACTGAACGAGGGGGAAACGATCACGTTCGAGAACCAGGACGACGAGAACGGCGGCGGGATGGACGAGGGCGAGGCGACGGGCACCTCGACCGACGAACTGAGTAGTTCGACGCCCGACGAGGCCCGCGAGGACGACGGCATCTCGGAGGCGGCGGTCGCCAACGAGCCGGCCGAAGCCGCCGGCCCGTCTTCGACCGATTCCGTCCCCGAGCAGACCGACTCGACCGAACCCGAGGCGACGCCCGAGGACGACCCCGAGGTAGACGAGGAGGTGGCGAGCCTCGAGGACAAAGACGAACGCACGACGCCGGGCGAAAAGGCCGACACGCCCGAGGAAGAGATCGCCGAGGAGACCGACGACGGGGATCCCGGCGAGGACGAGGCGACGACCGCCGACGAGACGACCGACGACGATGACGGCGGAGAGCACCGCGACGACGAGTCGTAACTCGGCGCACCCGACTCGCTTCTGAGGGACGTTACGCGATCAGATAGCCGCCGACGCCGACGAGGATAGCGCCCAGCACGATCTTCAACCGGGCGGGGTCGACGCGGTGGGCGATCGACCATCCCACGACGACGCCAGCGACCTGCGGAACGCCGACGAGCACGGCGTACGGCACCGACACGGCCCCCTGCGCGAAGTATCCCGCGGTCGCGAACCCGGAGATGAAGATCGACTGTACCTGCGCGACGCCGAGCGCCAGCAGGATCGGCACGCCGAGCACGACCAGCGCGGGGACCGCCAGCACCGGCCCGCCGACGCCGACCAGACCGCTGGCGACGCCGAGGCCGAACCCGAGCGTGCCGAGCGCGGCCTGCCCGTCGCGAGTCGACGCGTCGACCGAGACGATCGGTTCGAGTTCGCGCCACTCCCGGTACAGCAGGGTTGCGCCCGTCAGTCCCGCGACGGCGCCGAGCAGGATTCCGAACAGGTTCCGTGAGACGTAGCTGTTGAGCGCCGCGCCGGCCAGCGCGCCGACCACGCTCGCCGAACTGAGGATCGCGGCCATCCCGCGTCCGCCACCGTCGAGCAGTTCGCCGGAACGCGCGTACGCGACCGTTCCGACGAGGCCGGTCACGATGAACGTGGCATGGGCCGTCCCGGCCACCTCGGCGGACGACAGCGGCGTGAGGGCATACAGCGCGACCGTCACGAAGATGCCGCCCGGTCCGATCGTCGTGATGCCGACGCCGGCGACGAGCGCGATCGCGACGAGCGCCGCGATCAGGGCTAGCGAGAGTACCACCCTAGAATCCGCCGCCGGTGATGAGGCCGACAAACTTCTCGACTGCCAGCACCGCGAGCACGATCGCGAGTAGCACCAGCACGGCGTTGACCAGATTCAGCCAGCGGCTGTTGCGGTGTTCGCCCATCGTCTCGCGGTCGTTGACCGCCCAGAACAGCAGGGTGGCGGCGACCGGCAGCGCGAAGATGCCGTTGTACGTCGGGAACAGGATCACCATGTCGACGACCGTCAGGTCGAGCACGGCGCTGACGACCGGCGAGAGGACGCCGATCCCGGTCAGGCCCGCGAAGACGAGCGAGAAGAGCCGATCGCCCTTCTCGACGTCGACGCCGGCGGCCTGCGGGATGATGTACGCCGGCGTCCACATGATCGGAATGATGCTGTTGAACGCGGCGGCGATCACGCCGCCGACGAACAGCACCATCGCCCAGGTGCCGAGCACCTCGACGAGCGCCTTACCCGGCGTGAGGAACGTCTCCAGGGACGTGTAGCCCATCGGGCGCAGCAGCGCCGCCGAGGCGATCAGGATCGCGACGGTCGTGATCCCGCCGACCGCGTACCCGACCGAGAGGTCGCGGCGTGCGGCAGGCAGGTCGCTCTGTTCGGTCCACCCCTTCTGGCCGACGAGGATCGACTCGAGGAAGAAGTTCGGCCACAGCGCCGTCGTCCCGAGCAGTCCGGCGGCCACCGCCAGCGCGCCGAACGAGTCCATCGTCGGGACGAACCCCATCGTGAGCTCCCCGGCGGCGGGGCTGCTCGGGAGCGCGACGATGACGTACACGACCAGCAGCGAAAGCATCATCCCGATCATGATGTTCTCGACGGTGTCGTAGTGCAGCAGTCCGACCGCGATCGCGGCGATCGTCGTCACGACGGCGATCGGCTGCCAGGCGACGGCGCCGCCCAGCAGGAACGAGACGCCGGCGCCGACGGCCGCGACCAGCCCGACGGTCCAGGCGACGCAGCCGATCGAGAGGAACAGCGCGATCGTCACGGCCAGGGGGCGTCCGAGCTTCTCGCGGACGAACACCATCAGCGACTCGCCGTGGATGCCCAGCCGGGCGCTCATGTCCTGAGCCATGAACCCCAGCAGCGCGGCGCCGACGACGGCCCACAGCAGGGTGTATCCGTGCATCACGCCCGCCTGGCTCGCGATGTACACCGATCCCGACCCGAAGTAGCTTGCGACCATCACGAACGCCAGGCCGTACTGCTCGGCCAGTCCGGTGATGCTGTCGAGAAGCGTCGCGTTTTGCGTGCTCATCTGTCAGCGAGTCCTCGTCGGTCGATCTGCAGCGCGGCCCGAACTGCGTCAACTGCAGAGGCGTCGGGGACGTACTGCGCTTGGAAGAAGTGATACGCCTGCTTCCGTCCGTTCGTCGCGGTGGAACAGTGTGGTTCGTTCATCGAATGGGAAGACATCGCCGCCGGATCGTTCGACGGCGGCGCCGCTCGTGGTGGGAGCTCAGTCGAGATGCGTCAACCGCTGTCCGACGCTCGTACTGCGTCGCTCCGGCGTCGGGTGCGACGCCGACAAGAATGATCGGCGCCCCAGGCCCGGCCGCCGAAGGAATGACACTCGCCAGTACGCCACGGAGGGCGGTAAGACTTGAACCAAAACACGTGGGCGAAGCCGACGTTGCGGCGGTTCGCCGGAGATTTCGCGGTTCTCCGGGATCCGATCGGGTGCGGAAAGCGTTATTTGCCACCAGCATCTATCATCGTTTATGATTCCCGACTGCCCGCGGTGCGGCGAGCGGATGCACCTCGACGACGAGACATCCAAGCTCGTCGAGTACCGGTGTACGACCTGCAACACCCGCGAAGTCGAGACGCGAACGGGCCGGCGGACGCTCCGGCGGAGCGCGTCGAACGCGGACTGACCAGCGGCGGCGGCACGGAAGTTCGGAACCGAGGGGCGGCAAACGGCGACCCGGCGCGACGGTCGCTCCCGGTACACTTTTTTGTCACCTGTCGAAAGACGATCCAATGGCCGGAAACAGCAAGTCCGTCGTTCTCGCGGCGCTGTTCGCGAACGGCGCGATTGCGATCCTGAAGTTTCTCGGGTTTCTTCTCACGCAGAGCCCGGCGATGCTCGCCGAGACGTACCACTCGATCTCCGACACCGGGAACCAGGTGTTCCTGCTGATCGGCATCCGGTACGGGGGACAGGAACGGGACCGCGAGCATCCCTTCGGGTACGGGAAGGCGCAGTTCTTCTACAGCTTCCTCGTCAGCGTGTTCCTGTTCGGCATCGCGGGCTGGGAGAGCGCGAAGCACGGCTACGAGGCCGTGATGCACGGCGAGACCACGGCGGCGGAAGGGTCCGCGACGATCCCGGTGATCGCCGCGGAGATCCCCGGTGTCTACATCAACTACGCTGTCCTGCTCGGCGCGATCGTCTTCGAGACGTACGCGCTGATCAAAGCCAGGGCGGCGATGAAAGCCGAGATCGAGGAGAAAGGCTACAGCGGCTACGTCGAGGCGTTCCGCAAGACCAGCCGGACGACGCTGCTGACCGCGCTGACCGAAGACACCATCGCGCTGGCGGGCCTGGGGCTCGCGCTCGCGGGGATCTTCCTCACGCGCTGGACCGGCAACTACATTTTCGACGCCTCGGCGGCGCTGCTGATCGGCATCATGCTGATGGGCTTCGCGCTGGCGCTGGCCTGGGAGAACAAGCGCCTGATCCTCGGCGAGAGCCTGCCGACCGACGAAGAGCAGAAGCTCCGCGCGGCGATCGAGGAGACCGACGGCGTCGCCTCGATCGTCGGTCTGCGGACGGTGTACTTCGGGCCCGAGGAGGTGCTTGTCACCGCCGACGTCGCGTTCGAGGAGGGACTCGACGCAGAGACGGTCGAGCGGCGGATCGACGAGCTGGAAGCGCGGATCAAAGAGCTGAACCCGGACATCGGGAAGATCTACGTCGAGCCGGACGGCGGACAGGCGGCCTGAGGAACATCGAACCGTGCGTGCGACGCCGAATCCGGATCGACGACTGGGCCATCACCGGCCGCCGACCGAGCCGTCACCGGCCCCGAACTGCCGACCGGGCCGTCACCGATCGCCGTGTTCCTCGATCGCTTCGTCGAGCGTCAGGTCGCCGGTCGCGACCCGGCGGGCGAGTTCCTCGTCGATCGTCCGGTTCTCCGAGGAGCGCTCCCGCGACCTGTTTTTGATCACCTGCAGCTCGCCGTCGGTCGGTTCGATCTCCCGGCTCTCGATCACTTCGCCGTCGAGTCGGGCGATGTTGACCGCCGCGAGCACGTCGCCCATGCCGCGGGCGCCCGTGCCGAGGTACGGCGTCGTCCCGGTCTCGTCGACGAGTTCGACGCGGACGTCGTCGAGCGCGTCGACGATCCGAGCGCTCTCCAGGCGGGCGCCGTCGCCGACCCGTACCACCGGGTTCTCGGCGTCGGCGACCTCTCGGCGGACGACCTCGGGCGTGTCCTCCAGCGGGACGTGAAACGCGCCGATCACCATCTCCCCGGCCATCACGGCGACGCCGGGCTTGGTCCCCGGGTCGACGCCGACGACGATCCGACCGCCCTCCTCGCGGAGCAGTGCCATCGCGGCCTCGACGGCTCGTCGGGGGCTCTCGGGGTCGGCCGCCACCGTGTCGAACGCCGCTGCGTCCTCGCGCTCGGCGAACGCCTCGTCGGGGCCCGTGATCACGACGCCGGTCGCATCGGGCAGCTCGTCGTCCGGTTCGACGGTGGTAAACTGGACGCCGCGGTCCCGCAGCTCGTTGACGACGCCGTGGTACACCTCGAAGTCCTCGGTCGCGACGACGATCACTGTCCGGCAGTTGGCGTCGGTCCGTGTTAACTCTTAAGACGACGGCCCGACCGCCGGGTGGCGTCGGGACGCCGTTGCGCCGCGGGTCGGACCGGGTGCGGCCACGACGCTGACGCCCGGCCGGCCGTCGCGCCGCGGCCCCGGCGGCGTCAAGCGCCCATACCGGGGAGTTTTTGCGGGGAACGGCCCAACCGTCGGCCGTGAACGCGAGCGAGCCGATTTCGACGGGATGCGGGCCGGTCGACGAGCTTCTGGGCGGCGGGTTCGAGCGCGGGACCGTCACCCAGGTGTACGGCCAGCCCGCGGCGGGCAAGACCAACCTCGCGCTCGGCGCCGCGGTCGAGGTGGCCGCCGGCGGCGGGCGCGCGGTGTACGTCGACACCGAGGGGATCTCGGTCGACCGCTTCGAGCAACTGCTGGAGGCGCGGGTCGGCGAGGACGAGGAGGCGGTGTCGGCCGCGGCCGGCCGCGTCGTCGTCGAGAGCGCCCACGACTTCGAGGAGCAGGCCGAGGCCGTGCGGGACGCCGAGGAGTTCGCGGCCGACGCCGACCTGATCGTCGTCGACAGCGCGACCGGATTCTACCGGCTCGAACGCACCGCCGACGCCAACGCGGGCGACGCCCTGCGGCAGGTCGCCAGCCAGGTGACCCACCTGCTCTCGCTGGCGCGCAAGCACGACCTCGCGGTGGTCGTCACCAACCAGGTCTTTTCGGATCCCGACAGCGACCAGACGCGCGCGCTGGGCGGGCACACGCTCGAACACTGGACCGGGACGGTGCTGCGGGTCGATCGCTACCGGGGCGGCAACCGGAAGGCGACGCTGGAGAAACACCGCGCGAAACCCGCCGGCGAGACCGCGCAGTTCCGGATCACCGACGAGGGCTGCGTCGCGGTCGAAGATCCGGCGCGGTGACCGAGCGGGAGTTTCCGAACAGACGGGACCGGGGCGCCGCCGAACTACGGCGTCACCGCCGAGATCGGCTCGCGGTCGAACGTCTCGCCCCGCTCGGAGAGCCTGACGACGTTCGTCCGCAGGTCGTACGACAGGAATCCGGCCTCCGCTAATTTCGGGAGGTCGACGTGGTGCAGCCTGGCGGCGACGCGCGCTACCTCATCGCACGATCGGCCCGGGCGGGGCTCGTCGTTCTCGCTGCCGACAACCTCGTCGGCCAGGTCGGCCAGCGTCATCGGCATCCCGTACTCTCGAAGGCGACGGAGGACGGTGCGGCGGCGTTCGTCTGCGAGCGGCGCTATTGCGGCGGCGTCCGTCTCGGTCCCAACCATACGCTCCGTAACTGTCCCACGCGGATGAGGAGGATCGTTGTATTGACAACCACCGAGGCAGCGGAGTCAGGTCTTGGATTCCTCGTCGTCCGGGTGGCTCATCGTCAGCGTGCTCTTGACCAGGTTGCGATGCCCCGTGTGGAACCGCTTCGAGAGCGCCTGCTGTGAGATGTCCAGTTCGTCGGCGAGTTCGCTCATGGTCACCTCCTGTGGAACATCGTAGTACCCCGCTTCGAGCGCCTTCACCAGCGTCTCGCGCTGTTTCGGCGTCATGTCGTACTGCGCGCTCGCCATGGGCTGTTCCTGCTCGGTGATCTGGTTGAGCTCGAAGACGATCCCGTGGACGTCGCAGTACTCGCGGAACTCGGAGAGCTTCTCCCGGTCGTCGAAGCGTATCCGCAGCTTCCTCCCCTCGTTTCTGCCCAGCGCGTCGAGGATCGTCGCACCGATCTCGACGTATGCGTACACGATCGTCTCGACGTTGTCGGTCCACTGGGCGCGGTACAGCTTGGCGTCCTCGGTCTCGTCGACCGCCGTGACGTCGGTCACGGTCCCGTCGTCGCGGAACGCCGCCTCGAACTTCGACTGGTCGCCGCCGGTGACCCAGAAGTACGGCATCACCCGATCCTCCATCGTCGCGACGACCTGCTCGATCTCGACGACCATCTCCGGCGCCGCCGTCAAGGAGTGGTGCAAGGCGAAATCCTCCGACGCGACCGAAAACTCCGCGATGACGCTCATGCGGCCGTTTCGATCCGAAATAGAGGCGCTGTTGAAACCCTCATCCGGGGACATGTTCTCCTTTCTTGTTGATGTAGCATGACTGACTGGCGGTGGAGTTTAGTAGCCAGCAAACCACTCAGACAGTATTATGGCTGATGAACCGAGGAGGGATGACGAAGTCGATACCGGTTCGGAGAGGCAACCGACTGGGACCCGACCCCCGCCGCAAGAGCTACTGGAGTTAGATCACGTCTACGAGGCACTGGGTCATCCGCGGCGTCGATACCTCTGTTATACACTGCTTGAAGATACGCAATGGACGCTGACTGATCTGGCGACGAAACTCGCCGCATGGGAGAACGACATCCCCAAGCATGCGGTCACCAACGACCAACGAGAACGGGTATACGTCTCGCTCTATCACGCACATGTCCCGAAGTTAGTTGATGAGGGCATCATCACCTTCGATGACGCGTCTGAGATGATCACTGCCGCCGAGAACGCCGACCACGTCTTGACAGCGCTCAACGGCATGGGAGCAAGTCTCGACAGCATTCAAGAAACACACGCACGGGGTGACATGGATGACGGAGAGCGATAACGGCGGCACCGGGAGTGCCGACGATCCGGCCCTCAACCACGAGACGAACTGGCAACAAGTCGCACAACGACTCTATGAGCCTGACCGAGACGGTGACCTCACGACAGCAATCGTGTTTGCTCTCGCCGAGGCTGAGGATGTCTCCCCGAACGAGATGAAAACCCCGCCGTTGTACGACTCTGTTGACGTAGCTGGGATTGAACAGACATTCTTCGGCTTGGATACTGACGAAGGAGCTCGGCAGGGAACTGGCACTGTCGAATTTCGCTACACCGAGTATCTCGTCAAAGTCAGGAGTGACGGCTGGATTCAAATCTACGAGTCGTCTGAGCCTGAACCGGTGTGAACGGCCACCTGTTGGTTGTGGTTTCAGACCATCTCCAGCCACTGATCTCCGTCACTACACTGGACGGGACACCGAGAGTGTTCGTTCGATGTTGTGAACGACGCACTTGATGGCGAGTTCGCGGAACTGTTTCCACCAGCGACGTGACCGCACGAATGCACCGTGCTTCTGTTTGATCGTCTCAGTGACTGTCTCGTTCATATTCCGTCGATGGTAGAGGTCGCTATCCAGCCGCGCATTCCATGCCTTGTGGGGTGACGAGAACGCTCGGTGCTTGATAAGTGGCCGAATGCCGTGATCACGGGTGAGTTGACGGAGGTTCTGGTCGTCGTATCCGTTGTCACCAGTCAATACCCCGATCGAGTCCGCATTCCGTTTCACCACCTGGGGCGCAATCTGCGTGTCGTGTTTTCGTGTCGTCGTCACGTGAATGTCGAGAACGGCATTGGTCGCCGTATTGACCAGTAGCGTCGTCTTCAGCTGCTGGATGGTGAGGTTCGTTCGCTTCGTGTAGTGTGTTGATGCATGTGCCCGTTCAAACCCGGAGGCATCGATACCCGCGATACCGTTGACCGGCAAATCTGTGAGTGAGACGTTCAGGAGAACCCGCCAGACAGCCATCTTCAAGCGGTCGAAGGCTTTACAGAGCGTCGAGGGGGCCGGGATCGACTCCAGATCGAGAGCGTCACGAATGCGAGGCATTTCGATGAGTTCGTCAACGAAGCCACGGTACGTAGCGGTCTTCTTCACTTTCAGACAGAGCAACACCACGTGTTGGCGGAGCGTGAATCGCTTCCGTGAATAGCGTGTCGAGAACCGAGTTACTGCACGACGAGCCAACACCATCGCACGTTCGGTGAATTGGAGAAGCTGGGATTTCGGGAGGTCATCCATTATCCCTTACGCTACTCACTCGTTATGATTCTCAGTAAGGGTTTCAACAAGGCCGAAACAGAATAAGAGCGCTGAAACCGGCGGCCGGGACGGCGTCGACCGCAGGCCGACGACCCCTTACAGCTCGCCGAGCTTCCGGAGCAGCTGGCCGCGGTGTTCCTCGTCGCTGATCATCCCCTTCCGTTCGAGGACGTTACGCTCCAGCTTGTCGAGCGCGACGTGGAACGCGTTGTCGGCGCCGTACCCTTCGCCCGAGCCGGCCATCTGGCCCTTGTTGGTCCGCATCCGGATCTGGGCCTGGATCAGCGGCGTCCCGCGGAGTTTCTCCTTGTGCTTGTGGAACCGCACGTGGACGTGTTGGACCTGCATCTTCCGGTACTTGTCCGCGACCTGCGTGATGGCGTCGCGCACGTCCTGCCGGCTGATCGTGTCCAGCAGCCGGATGTTGGTAATCTGGACGTCCATCGTCTCCTCTTCGGTGTACGACAGCGCCCGGAGCACGTCGGTCTTCGTGAGGACGCCCGTGACGGTCCTGTCGTCGCCCTCCGGCGTCACGACGAGGCCGCCGTAGTCGTCGTCGAGCATCTGCCGGACGGCCTCCTGAACCGTCGCGTCGAGGGTCGTCGTTCCGACGGGGCTGGACATCGCGTCGTAGACGGGGACGTCCATGATCTTGCTCGCGTCCCCCGATCGGTCGCCGGTCGTCTGGCGCTGGCTCTTGCGGACGGCGATCTCGCTGATGTCGTGGGTCGTGACGACACCAGAGAGGTAGCCGTTCTCGTTGACCACCGGTAGCCGGGAGACGCCGTGCTCTCGGAGCCGATTGATCGCTTTGCCGATGCCGTCGTCCTCGCTGACCGTGATCACCGAGTCGGTGTAGATCTGCTCGACGGTCAGCGCGTCGAGGTTCTCGATCACCGAGTCGAGGATGGCGTCGGCCGTGATGATGCCCCACAGCGTTCCGTCCTCGAACACCGGAGCGACCTTCGTGCCGCCCTCCACGAGCTTGCGAGCGACGTCGCGGATGTTCTCGGTCCGCTGGATCTTGGGAGCCGGATCGTTCCGGCTCGGCTTGATGTGGGACCCGACCTTCGCGTCGTCCTCGACGTGGGACTGGAGCAAGTCGCGCTCGCCGACCACGCCCGCGTACTCGCCGTCGCGGGTGACGATGATCCCTTTCGGGTTCTCCTCGTCGAACAGCGAACGCACCTTGCCCAGTCTCGTCTCGACATCAACTTCGGCGAACTGCTGTGACGCGATGTCAGAAATGTCCATGGTGCTCACAGTGGGTGTACTCCGCGGACACTATTTAAGCTACCGACCATTGTTAACACGTGAAAATAGGTATCAGAGTTGAGAATCGGGCGCGCGAAGCCATCGCTCGAAACGACATCTGCGAACCACAAAAGAGCCGGCCAGGTGTCTAACCCCGAACGAGTGCGATCAGTCAGCGCCGCTCAGACGCCGCGACCCTGCAGCTTTTCTTCTTCGGGAAGGTCGGCGTTGGCGTCGCCGCGCATCCCCGAGCCGATGTCCTTGCTGATCTCGGCGAGCGCGTCGGGATCGTCCCAGTTGTTGACGGCCTCGACGATCGCGGTGCCCATCGCCTCGGGGTCCTCGGCGCCGAAGATGCCCGAGCCGACGAAGATGCCGTCGCAGCCGTGGTGCATCATCAGCGCGGCGTCGGCCGGCGTCGCGATGCCGCCGGCCGCGAAGTTCACGACCGGCAGGCGACCCATCTCGGCGGTCTCGTGGACCAGTTCGGCGGGCGCCTCGTGCTCGCGGGCCCACTTCTCGCGCTCCTGGTGGGTCATCCCCTCGAGTTTGCGGATCGAGCCCTTGATGTTGCGCTGGTGGTGGACCGCCTGGTTGACGTCGCCGGTACCGGCCTCGCCTTTGGTGCGGATCATCGCCGCGCCCTCGTCGATCCGGCGGAGCGCCTCGCCGAGGTTGCGCGCGCCGCAGACGAACGGGGCGGTGAACTCGCGCTTGTCGATGTGGTAGCGGTCGTCGGCGGGCGTCAGGACCTCCGACTCGTCGATCATGTCGACGCCGGTCGCCTCGATGATCTGAGCCTCCTTGGTGTGGCCGATCCGGGACTTGCCCATCACCGGGATCGACACCTCGTCGATGATCGCCTCGACATCGGCCGGGTCGGCCATCCGCGCGACGCCGCCGCGCTTGCGGATGTCCGCCGGCACCGCTTCCAGGGACATCACCGCGACCGCGCCGACGTCCTCGGCGATCCGGGCCTGCTCGCGGTTCACGACGTCCATGATCACGCCGCCCTTCTGCATCCGGGCGAAGCCGCGCTTGACGAGGTCCGTGCCGCGCTTGAGATCTTCGAGATCCGTCTCTGCTGCCATACCGCGCGGTTAGGACCGGCCACACTTAACGGGTTCCTTTGCTTCACTCGTCCAAACCCCCGACAAAAGGAGGGTAGAGCGGACGAAGCCGTCGATCGACGGTGCTAGTGCCGAAGGATCGCCATCGCCATCGGGACGGAGACGAACATCGAGAGGAAGACGAACAGCCAACTCAGAAAGGCCAGCACCACGACGTTGAGGCCCACGATCGTGAGGAGGGCGACGAACTTCTGGCCGAGGCTCATCATGATACCTACCGGTTCGTGTCGACAGTGAAGTATTTTCCGCGACGCCGTCCTCGGACCGCAAGCGGCGTGCTGCCCGATGGCATCGGCCGCTCCGGCCGGAACCGCTACCGTTTTGGTCGCCTCGGAAGACTTCTGTGACGATGCGAGAACTTCCCGAGCGCGACAGGTTGCCCGCCTACCTCGCGCCGGTCCCCGACGCCGTCGAGGATCTGGGACTCCGGAACGTGTGGCTCGTCGTCGCGATCAACCTCGTCGGGACGGCCTTCGGCTTCTGGTTCTACGCGTTCGAGACGGGCCAGTTGCTCGACACGCCGATCGTCATGTGGCCGTGGGTGCCCGACAGCCCCGCCGCGACGCTGCTGGCCGCCGGGGCCTTTGCCTCGTGGGCACGCGGCAACTCGCGGGAGTGGCTCAACGCGCTGGCGTTCTTCGGCAACCTGATCCTCGGCTTCTGGACGCCGTTCGTTCTGCTGGTGTTCGCCGATCGGTATCTCGCCTACCAGTTTATCGGGATGTACCTGTTTCTCTTCTTCAGTCACCTGTCGATGGTCGTTCAGGCGTTCGTGATCTACCGGATCAGCGACTTCCCCCCGAAGGCGGTCGGCGTCGCCGTCGCGTGGTACGGGCTCGATCTGGTCGTCGACTTCTTCATCCCCGTCGTCGGAGAGCCTCACCACACGGTCATCCCGAGACCGCGCTCGGCAGAGATGTGGCTCGGCGCGACGGCGTTAGACGTCGTCGCCGCGGGTGCGGTGCTGCTCACGCTGTTGGCGACGTATCTCTCGCTGTCGATCCGCTCGAAGAAGCTGGAACTTCGGCAGTCAGGGCGCGGCTGACCCGGTCGGATCGCTGAGCGCGTAGCCGAACCCGACCAGAAACGCGCCACACAGCGCCATCACCGCGAGCAGCGGCGCCGATGGCGCCCCGCCGCGAACGACCGCCAGCGCCGAAAGCGCGAGGGCCGCACCGCACGCACCGAACGCGACTCCCGCGGCTTTCCGCTGGAGCGCGACGCCGACGAGCGGGAGGAACGCGAGGGCTGCGACGAGCGCGCCCACCGGCCACCCGCCCGGGTCGACGACGACGTCGATCGCCAGCCACGCGAGGAGGGCGCCGACGGCCGGGCCGGCAGCCCCCCGGAGCGTGAGTACGTCAGTTCCGACGACGCCAGACTCGTCAGTCGCCATAGTCGCGACTTCGGCGTCTGCACGCAAAAAATTGCGGGTGAATTCGCGCGATTCGATCTGCGGCGTCGACGAGGCTCGAGCCTCGCTTAGTTCTGGACGACGACGACCAGGTCGTCGGCCTCGATCATCTCGCCCTCGCCGGCGTAGGTGCGCTCCTCGCGCACCTCGAACAGGTCTGCACCGAGTTCCTCACCGGCGACATGGAGCGCGCCGTCGTCGAGTTCGTACTCGCCGCTTTCGAGGGCGGCGTCGATCTCGCCGACCTTCTCGCCGAACTTCGGCCCGACCTGCGAGTAATCGAGGCTGATCTCGGCGATTTCGGTCGTGACGTCGGCGGCCTCGTCGCGGGCGTCGAGGTCGTCGACGTGCATCACGCCGCGGACGACGTTCTCGAACCCGTCGATGCGGCCGTACACCTCGACGCGGTCGAGTTCGGCGTTCAGCGCGAGCTGGTGCTCGCTCTTGTAGCGCCGCAGCGCGCCGATCACTTCGAGCGCCGTCTCGCCAGATTCGAGGTCAGCGTCGTGGCCCGAGGGCGTCGGCCAGTCGCGCAGGTGGATGCTGTCGTCGGCGATCGAACCGCCGTCGGCGTACAGCGACTGCCAGATCTCCTCGGTGATGTGGGGCAGCAGCGGTGCGAACAGTTCGAGGAAGCGCCGGTGGGCGGTCTGCAGGGCGTAGGCCGTCGACTCGCTGTCCTCGGCGTCGAGGCGCTGTTTCGCGATTTCGAGGTAGTCGTCGCAGAACGTGTTCCAGAAGAACACGCGCAGCTCGTTACGCGCCTTCGAGATTTCGTGATTGTCGAGCTTCTCGGTGAGGCTCTCGATCACGGCGTCCTGACGGGCCAGCAGCCACTCGTCGATCGGGTCGAGCTCGTCGGGCTCCTCGATCTGGTCGGCGGGCGTGAGCTGGTCGACCAGCTTCGAGGCGTTCCAGAGCTTTCGCAGCAGCTTCTCGCCGGTGACGAGATCCTGGTCCTTGAACGGGAAGTCGTCGCCGACTGAGGCACTGGCGGCCCAGTAGCGGATCGCGTCGACGGGGTACTCTTCCATCACGTTCTCGGGATCGACGACGTTACCGCGGGACTTGGACATCTTCTCGCGGTTCTCGTCGAGGACGTGCCCGTTGATCAGCGTCGCGTCGAAGGGGACCTCGCCGGTGTGCTCGTAGCACTTGACGATGGTGTGGAACAGCCAGAACGAGATGATGTCGTGGCCCTGCGGGCGCAGGTCGAAGGGGTACAGTTCGGGGTGGTCCATCGCGAACGCCTCGTCCTCGGCGTCCCAGTCCCAGCCGGCGTTGATCAGCGGCGTCAGCGAGGAGGTCGCCCACGTGTCGAACACGTCCTCCTCGGCCTCGAGCTCGTCGTGGCCACACTCCGGACAGGCGTCGACCGGCGGGTCGTCCGCGAGCGGGTCGACCGGCAGATCCTCTTTCTCGGCCATCACGGGCTCGTCGCAGGACTCGCAGTACCACACCGGGAACGGGATGCCCGAGTCGCGCTGGCGCGAGATCAGCCAGTCCCACTCCAGCCCCTCGATCCAGTGTTCGTACCGCGAGAACATCTTCTCGGGGTACCAGTCCATCTCGCGGCCGGCCTCCAGGTACTCCTCCTTGTGATCGAGGATCTCGACGTACCACTGCTTGGAGACGCGGTACTCGACGGGCGTGTCGCAGCGCTCGTGGACCTGCACGGCGTGGGAGATCTCCCAGCGATCGCGGAGGTGCCCCTCGTCGTCGAGATCCTCGACGATGGCCTCGCGGGCCTCCTCGGTGGACATCCCCTCGTAGTCGCCCGCGAGCTCGGTCATCGTCGCGGACTCGTCGATCGCGACCCGCAGGGGCAGGTCGTGGGCCTGGTACCACTCGATGTCGTTCTGATCGCCGAACGTACAGCACATCACGACGCCGCTGCCTTTCTCCATGTCGACGCGCTCGTCCTCGATGATCGGCACCTCGTGGCCGAAGATCGGGATCCGGGCGCGCTCGCCGACCAGGTCCTGATTGTCCTCGTCGTCGGGATGGACGAACACCGAGACGCAGGCGGGAATCAGCTCGGGACGGGTCGTCGAGATGACGAACTCGTCGCGGTCGAGGTTGTCGCCGACGAGTTCGAACGCAATGTCGTTGAAGTGCGACCCGCGCTCGTCGTCCTCCATCTCGACTTGCGAGATCGCGGTCTCGCAGTCGGGACACCAGATCGCGGGCGCCT
This sequence comes from Natronoarchaeum rubrum, assembly GCF_024494695.1. The sequence goes on from NZ_JANHDP010000008.1 coordinate 130,456, forward strand.
TCTTGCGGTACTCGCGGCCCTTCTCGTAGAGGTCGAGGAAGGAGAGCTGCGAGACGCGCTGGACGCGCGGCTCGATCGTCTTGTACGTGTGGTTCCAGTCGATCGAGCAGCCCAGCGACTGCATCTGCTCGGTGAACGAGTCCTCGTACGTCTGGCAGACCTCGCGGCACTTCTGCTGGAACTCGCGGCGCTCGAACTCCTGGTGGCGGATGCCCAGATCGCGCTCGGTCAGCCGTTCCGAGGCGATGCCGTTGTCGTCGTAGCCAAAGGGAAACAGGACGTCGCCGTCGTACATCCGCTGGAAGCGGGCGGCGAAGTCCTGCAGCGTGTGGCCGTACAGGTGGCCCATGTGGAGGCTGCCCGACACCGTCGGCGGCGGCGTGTCGATGGCGTAGGTCGTGTTGGGGTCCTGCTCGGGGTCGCCGTCGTAGGCGTAGGTCTCGGATTCGACCCAGCGGTCCTGCCACTTAGGCTCGACCGCGTCGGCGTCGTAGCCGCCGTCGAGACCCTCGGCGTCGCGCTCGTCGCCTTCGGCGCTCATGCTCTCACCGCCCGCGATGGGCGTCGTCGATGCCGCGAACTCGTCCGTCCGTCGTGTCGGTCGTACATACTGGTCGTTGGTCGCTGAAAGCCGGTCGGGTGCAATACATCCGTCGAAACGGGGTAGGAGTGAGGGGGCTAGGACGCCCCTACGAACACGCCGCGGGGGCCGTCGCAGCCGCTCGGATCGGCAGCGGTGACGGGCATACATACACGTTGCCGACGCGCCCGTCTTAGTGGTTTCGAGTAGGGATCGGGACGAACTGCGTACCGAGCAGCCGGTCTCGGCAGCGGCGTCACTCCGCATCCAGGCACAGCACGGCCAGCGCGTCGTTGCGGTACCGAACGTCGGCGTCGAGATACTCGGCGAGCCGCGTCACGTGCGCGCGGTCGCCCTCGTCTGCGAGACGGAGCGTGATGCGCTCGTAGTCGTCGAGCGCGCGCTCGCCCTCCATCACCAGCGAGAACAGCTCGCGGGGCGCGACGGGATCGCCGTCGTCTAACCGCTCGGCGATGCCGTCGAGTCGGGCCTCGACGGTCGTCTCGACGTCGAACTCGACGTCGACGGTGACGTTGGCGGACTGCTGGTCGATGCCGTAGGCGCGCTCGGCGCCGCTGACTGCCGGGACGAGCACGCGCTCGAAGTCGACGCCTTGCTCCTTGAGCCCGATGTAAGCGAACGAAAGCATCGCGGTGACGCCGTCGACGAACGTCTCGTCGTCGTCCGTGGCGGACTCGAAGATCTGCCGGCGGTCCTTCCGATCGAGCGAGTGGACGAGCAGGTCGAAGTCGACGATCCCCTCCCGGATTCGATTTCGGATGCGCGCCTCCGCGTTGCGCTTGGACTGTTCGTGGCTCATCTCGGTTTCGCCGAGCAGATAGGCTCGATCGGCCGGCGTGAGCACCCCTCGGTCGCGGTCGATGTCGGCGTTCATAATCTAATTCCGGTTATACACAGTCCGTTTTGATCCGAACGTATATCAGCGCTGGGGTGTCAGAGCGAGGTATGTACGATCCCGAACGGCGGCGTCTCGGAGAGCCGTCGGCGCTCACACGCACCCGATCTTGCGGGGGTGATCCGAGCCGATGAGTTCGGACCTCGTAGATCGGTACGCCGACATGCTGGTCGACCACAGCCGGCTGGTGATCATCGTCCTGCTGGTGGCGACGCTGATCGTCGGCGCCGGGGCGGCGCTGGGCAGCGCCGGCGAGGGCGGCATCGGCCAGTTCGAGACCGACTCGCCCGAGCGCGCTGCGCTCGACGAGATCGAATCGACGTACGACACCGACGACGCCGTCGTGACACAGATCGTCGTCCGCAACGAGAGCGGCGACGTGCTGACGAAGGCGTCGCTGCTGGACGGGCTGGAACTGCAACAGGAGATGCGATCCGACGCATCGATCAACGGGACGCTGCGGAACGAAAGTGGCGTCATCGGGCTGGAAAACGTCGTCGCGACCGCGGCGTACTACGAGGATCGGACGAGCCAGCAGGGCAACCGAACCGGCGGGGGCAACGAGTCGGCCGGCGCGGGCGGTGATGACGGGCAAGACGGCGCGGGTGGAGACGCGGCCGGCGCGCCGCCGCCGACGCTCGACCAGCAGATCGCGGCGCTCGAATCGCGGTCGGACGCCGAGGTCGAGGCGCTGCTCGAACGCGTGCTCGCCCCCGACACCGAGACCCGCGGCGACGATCCCTACCAGTTCTTGCCCGCCGACTACGAGCCGGGCGCGACGAGCGCCGACGCGCGGATCACCTTCGTGTTCCAGGTCGACGGGAGCGCGGGCGACGCCGACCCGCAGGCCGCCTACGACGCGCAAGTCGAGATCGACGGGCTGGTCGAGGAGCGCTTCGACGACGCGTTCGTGTTCGGTCAGGGCGTCGTCGACGACGCGTCGACTCGGGCTGTCGGCGACAGCTTCACGATCATCACGCCGGTCGCGCTGGTGCTCGTGCTCGGGGTGCTCGCGATCGCCTACCGGGACGTCGTCGACGTGCTGGTCGGCGTGTTCGGCATCGCCGTCGTCATGGCGTGGCTCGCGGGCGCCCAGGGCTGGCTCGGCATCCCCTCCAGCCAGCTGCTGATCGCGGTGCCGTTCCTGCTGATCGGGCTGAGCATCGACTACTCGCTGCACGTCGTGATGCGATACCGGGAGGCCAGAGAGGGCGACCTCGACACGGACGACGGCGCGACCGGGCGGCGCGATCCGACCACCGCGATGCGCATGGGGATCGCCGGCGTCGTGCTCGCGCTCGCCGCGGCGACGTTCTCGACGGGCGTCGGCTTCCTCTCGAACTACGTCAGCCCGCTGACGGCGATCCGCGACTTCGCGATCCTCTCGGGCGCCGGCATCCTCGCGACGTTCGTCGTGTTCGCGGCGCTGGTTCCCGCGGTGAAGCTGGAGATCGAGCGCCTGTTCGACCGGTTCGGGCGCGAGCGGCGCAACCCCGCGGTCGGCGTCACGCCGGGTCCGATCAACCGGGCGCTCGGTGCTGCTGGGGGACTCGCCCGGCGCGCGCCGATCGGCGTGCTGGTGATCGCGGTGCTGGTCGCCTCGGCGGGCGCGTACGGCGCGACCGGCATCGACACGGAGTTCAACCGGACCGACTTCCTGCCCGAGGATTCGCCCGATTGGGCGAAGTCGCTGCCCGGCCCGCTGGCCGCCGGCGACTTCGACGTGCGCGAGAACGCCCAGTACCTCGGCGCGAACTTCCGCCAGCGCGGTGAGGGGTCGGAAGCGCAGGTGCTGTTACGCGGCGAGATAACCGATCCCGAGACGTTACGCGCGATCGACGGCGCGACCCGCGAGGGCGACCCCGACGACGCGCTTTCGGACCGGCCGGGCGGAAGCGTCGCCGCGGAGACGCCGGTGACGGTGCTGCGCTCGGTCGCCGCCGAGGACGACTCCCTCGCAGCGGCGATCGACGCCCGCGACGCCGACGGCGACGGCTTGCCCGACGAGGACGTCGCCGCAGTGTACGACGCGCTGTTCGACGCCGCGCCGGAACAGGCGTCCAGCGTGCTGTATCGAACAGATGGCGGCGACTACGAGTCGGCTCGACTGACGGTGGGCGTGCAGGGCGACGCCTCGGCCCAGACGGTCGCCGAGGACGTCCGCGCGTTCGCCTCCTCGATCGAGGCGTCGGCGCCGGTGAGCGCCGTCGCGACCGGCGGGCCCGTCGTCACCGCGGTCCTGCAGGACGCGCTGCTGGAGACGCTGATCCAGGCGCTGGCGGTGACGCTGGTCGTGATCGGCGCGTTCCTGCTCGGGCTCTACTGGTGGCGCACCGGCGCGCCCGACCTGGCGGCGGTCACGCTCGCGCCGGTCGTGCTCGCGCTGGCGTGGCTGCTGGGGACGATGGCGCTGTTCGACGTTCCGTTCAACAGCGAGACCGCGGTCGTCACCAGCCTCGCGATCGGGCTGGGCGTCGACTACAGCATCCACTTCACCGAGCGCTTCGTCGACGAACGTCGCCGGCACGACGGGCTCGACGGCGCGCTGTCGGCGACCGTCGCGGGCACCGGCGGCGCGCTGCTGGGCAGCGCCGCCACGACGGCGACCGGCTTCGGCGTCCTCGCGCTGGCGCTGGCGCCGCCGCTCCAGCGCTTTGGCATCGTGACGGGACTGAGCATCATCTACGCCTTCGTCGCCTGCATCACGGTGCTGCCGAGCCTGCTCGTGCTTCGCGAACGCGCGATCGAACGGTGGACGGGACAGGCCAGCGCGGCCGGCGGGGACTGAGACGCCGACCGGGTGCGCCACCTTCATCACGTCGCACTCGCTACCGCAACTCGATGGATCTGACGGACGTTCGTCGCCGCGCCGCCGCGTACGACTCCCTGCTCGGAGCGGTGCTGGTGGTCGTCTACCTTCTCACGGTCACGGTGCTCGGCGCGGTGCTGGCGGGCGACCCGACCAGCAACACGCCGATCGTCTCGGACGCCGCCGCGCTGGCGCTGGTCGCCCACGCCTACAGCCGGGATCGGTTCCCGGAACTCGGCACCTCGCTCGTGGTCGCGCTGATCCTGCTCGCGTGGCTGCTGGCCTTCGAGCCCGCGGTGCCGCTGCTCGACGCCGTCACCGGGCTACCGGGCTGGTTGCAGGGCGACGCCGGGACGCCGCTGGTGCTGGCGGCCGTGCTGGTCGTCGCGTACGCGCTGGTGGTCCGCGGCGTCGTGCCGACGCCGAACTTCGATGGGTCGCGGAACTAAGTCGCTACAGTTCGACGCTGGTTTCCTGATCGTTCGAGTGCGAGCGCACCCACAGCTCGCCGATCCGCGAGAGGCGCGTTCGGTAGGATTTGCCGTGTGACTCCTGTTCGATGTACCCCTTGCCGCCCGGGCCGAGCCGGTCGACGTTGTAGATCACCTTCGACCGGAAGCTGTCGGTGTACTCCTCGTTGAGTTCCTTGGCCAGCTCCTTGGCGAGTTCCGAGATGCTGTCGAACTCGCCGTGCTCGCCCAGCGTGAAGAGGATCAGCTCCTCGAACGGCTTGACGTTCGAGAACGACGCGACCGGCAGCTCGACGATGTGGCGACCGCCGATCTCCTTTGCGCCGATGGTCGTGCCGCGCTCGTCGAACTCCGAGAGCAGCTCCCGGGCGCTGTCGAGGCGCTCGCCGATCCGCTCGTCCTCCGGCGTCCCTTCGGATTGCAGGTCCTCCAGTAGCTCGCGCTGCTTGTGGAGCTCCTTCGCGAGTTCGGTTTCGAGGTACTTCTCCGGGGCGGTGTAGTAGGTGTGGATCTTCTCGCGGTCCTCCTGGCGCTCGACCATGATCGAGTGGGCCGCCGTCGCGAACGCGAAGGAGACGGGCCGGGGCATCGCGCTGATGTTCACCCAGACCTCGTTCCCGCGGTCGAGTTCGTCGTTGATCATCGCGAACGCCTCCTCGAAGGCGGCATCGTAGTCGTACACGTCCTCGAGGACGAACCGGTCAGTTTCGGCGCCCAGCAGGTTCTGGAAGTCCTGTTCGAGCTTCTCGGAAAGATTTTGCGAGTACTCGACGTTGGCCTCGCTCCCCACCGCGCCCTCCAGCAAGACGACCCGGTCGACGTCTAACTGGTCGCGCACGAGCGGCGCGATCAGCCGGTCGTAGTCGAACCCGACCGGAACGATGTGCGTTTGCATACGCGGTCGTTGACAGCCGTCGGTGTTAAAGGGTCTCTTTGCGGGACCCCGCTTACTCGGCGCCCGAAAGATCCGTAAACTGGGCGTCGCGCTCGTCAGCCGAGTGGGCCGTCGCCACCGAGACGCCGACGGTGAGCACGAGCCCGAGGACCATTCCCAGGATCGAGGCGTCCCAGCCCCAGTACGTCCCGGGAACGGCAGGGAGGAACACCGACGACAGGTAGAACGCCTGGCTCGCGCCGACGCCCGCGAGCATCCCCGAGCGTGTCGTCCGGCGCCAGTACAGTGCGACCATCACGGGGAGCGCGAGCTGTGCGAACCCGCCGAACGCGGTCGAGCCGATCTGGACCAGCCCGCCGGGCCGGTAGAGGCTGGCGACGAACGTCGCCGTCGCGAAGACGACGACGCCGATCCGGCCCAGCAGGTCCTCGCGGCGCTCGCTGGCGTCGGGCGAGACGAACGGCCGGTAGAGGTCCCGCGTAAAGTACGACGAGCCCGACAGCAGCATCGAGTCGGAACTGCTCATCATCGCAGCCATCGCGCCGGCGATCACGAGCGCGGCGAACCAGCCGGGCGCGTACTCGTTGAGCAGGATCGGGAGGACGTTCTCCCCCTCGGGTACGGCGACGCCGTGCCCCGCCGCCCACGTGCCCAGGAGGAACGCCGGGACGAACAGCAGGACGACCAGAATCGGCCAGAGCGCGAACGTGCGTTTGAAGACTTTCTTCGAGCCCGCGGTGAAAAAGCGCTGGTTGACCTGCGGGAACATCGCGACGCCGAAGGCGATGCTGACGGCCTGGGAGATCATCCACGCGGGCGAGTAGACGCCGCCCCCGAGCGAGAGGAACTCGGGGTTCGACTCGGCGACGGCGGCGGTCGCGGCGCCCGCCCCGCCGACCGCATTGAGGATCCACAGCGCGGCGGCCCACGTCGCCAGCAGCATGAACGCGCCCTGGATCGTGTCGGTCCAGGCGATGCCGCGCATCCCCGCGAGCACGACGTAGACGATCATGAACGCCGTCACGAGCGCCGCGCCGGACCAGTAGGGGAGCCACCCGCCGGTCAGGCCCGCCAGCGCGGTGCCGGCGCCCATCTGCTGGAGCATGACGTAGGGAAAGAGCCAGAACAAGCTGACCACCGCGACCAGCCCGCGCAGCGCCGACGAACCGAACCGGTCGCCGAGCATCTCGGGGAGCGTGACGTAGCCGTGGCGCTTGCCGATCAGCCACTGCTTGTAGCCGATCACGTACCAGAGGATCGCGAAGAGGATCCCGTCCATCACGCCCATCACGAGGATCCACTCGGGGCCGGAGGCGTAGGCGAGATTCGGACCGCCGAAGAACGTGAACGCCGACAGCAGCGTCGCGAACGTGGTAAACAGCAGGACGACCGTGCCGAACGTCCGCGAGGCGAGATAGAAGTCCTCGGCGGTGCGGTCGGTGAGCCGGTAGGCCAGCAGGCCGACGCCGAGCGCGACCAGGAGGTAACCGACGACGATGCCCAGTTGCAGGGCGACCTGGCTCACGGCCGGTCACCCCCGCGGTCGTCGGCTGCGGTCGCGCCCGCTGCGGACGCTTCGGCGTCCCCGACTGCGGCGTCGCTCTCGATCCAGAGCCCCCACGACCGCTGCGCGAACAGCCAGAAGACGGCGGCGGTCAGCACCATCCAGCCGACGTGCCACCAGATCCAGACGGGGAGTCCCGCGACGACGCGGTCGGAGCCCCAGAGGAACCACGGGATCCCCAGCGCCGCCAGGAGGAGGAACGCGATGCCCCAGCCGATCCGCTCGATCGACGACGTCATTACTAGACGGGTCGCCGTCAGACGCGCTTAAAGATTGCCGTTCGTCACCAGACACTGCGACTGAAGAGAAATATTGTTCGATATTCCGCGACGGTGGCCGATCGGCCGACGACGCACTGGAACGGTGCGCGCGAGGGCTGATCGTGCGTCCGTCGCCGGAGTCCGGACCTATTTCCGTGCGTCGGTCGGAGACCTGACCATGCACACGGCAGTCCAGTTGTACACGCTGCGGGATGTCGACGAGCCGACCGCCCAGTTGATCGAACGGGTCGGTGAGACGCCGCTCGACGGCGTGGAGTTCGCCGCGGCGCCGACCGAGGACGGCGTCGCCGAGACGCTCGCGGACGCCGATCTGACGGCGACGGCCGCGCACGTCCCCGACGACCGGATCGAGCGCTCGACCGAGGAGATCGTCGAGGCATGCGACGCCGTCGACTGCGCGACCGTCGTCGTGCCGTATCTCGACGAGTCGCACTTCGCCGATCGCGACGCCGTCGCAGGGACGGCCGATCGCCTGGAGACGCTCGCGGACCTGCTCGAACCTCACGGGATGCGGCTGTGCTACCACAATCACGACCACGAGTTCGTCTCGCCTCGCGACACGGGGGGCCGGTCGGCGTTCGAGCTCCTCGTCGAGGAGACCGACGACGCGGTCGGGTTCGAACTCGACCTCGGCTGGGCGAAGGCCGCGGGCTACGATCCCACGGAACTGCTCCAGCGCTTCGGCGATCGGATCCCGCTGGTTCACCTCAAAGACGTGAGCGAAGACGGCGAACCGGTCGAACTCGGCGACGGCGTCCTCGACGTGCCCGCCCGCGTCGACGCCGCGCGAGAGGCCGGCGTCGAGGCGATCATCTACGAGCACGACGACCCGACGGATCCGATCGCCTCACTGGCTCACGGCGCCACGGTGCTCGAAGATCCCCACCAGGCGCGGTAGCGGCTCGGCTTCAGCATTCTTCTGAAGCGCTTCGGCGTCCGCGCGAGCGGCAGCGAACGCGGACTCGACGAGTTCGCTCGTCAGGGTCCGGACGCCGCGGCGCGACGCTTCCGGCCGGTCGGAGCGGTCGGGGCGTGGTTTAGTCGGTCGTTACCGAACAATACGTTATGAGTTACCATGTCATCGATCGAAAGGGGAAGCCGAAGGACGCGCCGGCGACGAGAACTGACGACAGGTATTTGAAGGTTCCGACCCAAACATATATAACGCACCATGAAGCCGTTCATGGGACATTCACAACCACGCCCCCGATCGGGGCAGATCATCAATGGACGATACAACGAAATATCTCATCCACGCCGACGTGACCGCGAGCGGGGTGGTCGAACGGAGTGACGTCGTCGGCGCCATCTTCGGGCAGACCGAAGGGCTGCTCGGCGAGGAGCTCGATCTGCGAGACCTCCAGCAGTCCTCGAAAGTAGGGCGCATCGACGTCGAGATCGACAGTACCGGCGGCGAGTCACGCGGTGAGGTGACGATCGCGACGAGCCTCGACAAGGTCGAGACAGCGACGCTGGCGGCGTCGCTCGAGACGATCACGCGGGTCGGTCCGTGTCGCGCGGATCTCACCGTGACGAACATCGAGGACGTGCGCGCGGCCAAGCGCCGCCAGATCGTCGACCGCGCCCACGAGCTGCTCGTCGAGGCGTTCGACGAGACGGCGATGAGCAGTCAGGAGATCCTCGAAGAGGTGCGCCAGCGTGTCCGCGTCGCCGACGTGACCGAGTACGAGGGGCTGCCCGCCGGTCCGCGCGTCGCCGACAGCGACGCGGTCGTAATCGTCGAAGGACGCGCCGACGTGCTGACGCTCCTGCAGTACGGCGTCAAGAACGCCGTTGCCGTCGAGGGGACTGACGTCCCGGAGGTCGTCGCCGAGTTGACGGCCGATCGGACGACGACCGCCTTTCTCGACGGCGACCGCGGCGGCGATCTGATCCTGCGAGAGCTCTCGCAGGTCGCCGACGTCGACTACGTGACGTTCGCGCCCGACGGCCGGTCGGTCGAGGACCTCTCGCGCCACGAGGTGTTCGAGGCGCTGCGGGACAAGGTCCCCTACGACGCCGTCGCCGACGCCTCGACGCCGCGCACCGCGGTCGCCGCGACCGACGGGAGCGCGATGCCCGCGCCGGAGTCGGACGACACCGAGGCGAGTTCCTCGGTGGACGACGACGACGGTCCCGAAAGCCCCGACGAGCCGGCCGTGCCGGACGCCGGAGCCGAATCGGCAGTCGCCGAGACGACGCCGGAAGCCGACGCCGAAGCGGCGGAACCCGAGCCGGACGAAGCCGACGCCGAACCAGCGAATGCAGGCGCAGAACCGACCGACGCTGAACCGGCAGACGAGTCCGCCGAGTCCGAGGAGTCCGCTGACGCCGAGACGACCGTCCCGGAGACGCTCCACGGCCACGTCGAGGCGGTGGTTCGGGGCGAGCGCGGCAGCGTGCGGCTACTCGACGACGAGTTCCGCGAGCTCGACGAGGCGCCCGCCGAGGACGCCGTCGAAACGATCGAGGCCGCGGCGTCGCCGCCGAGCGCGGTCGTGATCGACGGCGAACTCAGCCAGCGGCTGCTCGACGTCGCCGCCCAGCGGGGCGTCTCGCAGGCGGTCGCCCGCTCGCTCGGCGAGTTCACCAAGCGGCCGACGAGCGTTCGGCTTCGCACCGCCGACCAGTTGCTCGGCGACGAGGACTAGCACTCGCCCGTCGGGCCTCCGAACCCTTCTCCGATCAGAGCGGTCGGGCCAGCAACAGCGCCGGGTCGCCGTCGTAGTACTCGGGGTCCCGGTCGACCGTCCTGAACCCCCACTCCTCGTAGAACTCCCGCGCGTCGTCGTTGTCCGGCGAAACCGCCAGTGTGACGAGTCGGACCCCGCGCTCGCCGAGGCGATCGAACAGTCGAGTGAACAGCTGCGACGCGACGCCCTCCCGGCGCCGGTCGGGAGCGACGACGAGTTCGGCGACGTACGCGCGGTCGTCGCTCGGCATCGCGAAGACGTACCCGATCGGGCGCCGACAGTCGCGGTCGCCGCCGGCGTCGAGCAGATCGCTCACATTGGCGTTCTCAGAACGCGAAGCGTTCTGACTGGCTGCGGAAGACGACGAAGTCGTCTTCCGAACGCCGCCGGTCGCGACGAGCACCTCGCCGGGACCGTCGATGGCCTCGCCGAGCGCGTCGGGTGCCGGCTCGGGGAGAAGCGACTGCAGGGCGAGCAGGGCGGGCCGGTCGGTCTCGACGGCGTCGCGGATCACGGCAGCCCCGCCAGTCCGACCGCCAGCGCGAACAGCGTGCCGGCGATCCCGCCCGACAGCGTCGCGAGGAAGTTGACGCTCTGGTTGCCCACGCCGTCCCCCTCGATGGTCGCGCCCAGCAGGCTATCGACGGTCATGCCGGTGACGCCGGCGGCGCCGATCACCGCGGCGCCGTCGAGGGCGATCGAGGGGAACAGCAGCCACGAGAGGACCGCGACGAGCGCGGCGCCGGCGGCGCCAGCGATCTCGCCCTGCCAGGTGATGGCCCCGTCGGTGCCCGGATCGACGCGTTTCAGAGTGGTGATCAGCCGCGGGCGGTCGAACACGCCGCCGATCTCCGAGGAGAGCGTGTCGGCCAGCGCCGTCGCGAGCGAGCCGGCGAACGCAAAGAGGAACAGCGCGGGATCGGCGCCGAACAGGTCGGCCGACGCCGCCGCGTAGCCCAGCACCGCGACCAGCGCGACGGCGGCGTTGCCGAGTACGTTCGCGCTCCCGCGCGCGCCGTCGTTCTCCTCGGCGACGCCGCGCTCGCGCTTCTCGTCGTAGCGGAACTTCGTCGAGAGCCCGCCGATTCCGAAGAACGCGATCATGACGGCGAACCACGGGTACCCCCCGAGCACGATCGCCAGAAACGCCAGCACGACCCCCGCGAGCATCCCCTCCACCGACGCGGTCTCCAGCGCGTAGGAGGTGTACCCCAGCGCGGCGGTCACGCCCAGCGCGACGAGCACGTCCGTCGTCGTGGCGCCGACGTTGAGCGCCGTGATCAGCCAGAGCAGGAGTCCGACCGACAGGATCACGGCTGGGTCGTCGCGCCCGAGCAGGACCGACCGGAGCAAGGCGCCGACGAGCGCGCCCGTCGTCGCCAGCACCGTGACCGCTGCGAAGGGCAGCATCGACGCGTCGATCGCGAGCGCCGTCACCTGGACGGCGGCGACGCCGGCGAGCAGTCCGCCGACGACGAAGCCGACCGCCTCGGCGACCTCGCCGCCGACGCGGTTGCGAGCGATCTCGCCCGCGAAATTGCCGTAGGCGTACAGCACGACCGTCCCGACGAACACTCTGGTCGGCAGGTCGCCGACGGCGGCGAACCCGCCCAGAAGCGCGGCGGCGACCGCGAAACCGACGAGCCCTTTGAGGCGCTCGTCGCGCCGGTCGCCCGGCCGAGCGAACAGCTCGAAGGCGGGGCCGTCCGTGATCGTCGCGGCGGCGCCGGCCACTGCGACGAACGCGGCGACTGCCGCTGCGGGCGTCGCCGCGGCCAGAACCGCGAGGGTCCCGACCGCGGCGAACGCACCCGCACGTCGGACGGTCGATGTCACGTTACTCGCTTCCTTTTACTGAGGCTTACTTAACCTTCCCGAACCCGCGAGCGATCAGAGTCTACTACGCGGAGTCTATCGTCGGGGACGCGCGTCCGATCTGAAATTCGCGTGCATCGAGGGCACAGTCGCGGCGGCGGTCGCATCATTTACCAGCGTGGCCGATAACCATCGGTCGTGGGACTGTACGACCGATATCTCGCGTTGCGGGTCCGCAGGCAGGACGCGCCGCCGCCCGACCACGTCGCCCTGGTCGTCGCCGAGCGCGACCTGCTGGAGCGGGGCTCCTACGAGACGCTGGAGACGTTCTTCCGGTGGGCGTTCGAATACGGCGCCGAGCGCGTGACGGTGTACGTCAGCGTGCTCGACGAAGCCGCCGTGCCGACGCTGGAGCGGTCGCTGAGCGATGTCACTGCGCCGCGGGAGATGGCCGTGCGCGGGCCCGACGACCGGTCGCGCGCCGACGCGCCGATCCAGGTGAGCATCGGGCTCGGCGGCAAGCACGAGTTCACCACGGCCGTGCGATCGCTGGCCGGCGAGGTCGAGGCGGGCGACCTGGAGCCCGACGCGATCTCCGAGGAGGACGTCGAGCAGCGACTCGTGTTCCCTGACGCGCCCGACCTCGTGATCAAGACCGGCGCCGAGCGGCTCTCGGATTTCATGATCTGGCAGTCGGTGTACTCGGAGCTGTACTTCACGGACGTGAACTGGCGGGACTTTCGCAAGCGGGACTACCTCCGGGCGATCCGGGAGTACAAGAATCGGAAGCGGCGGTTTGGACGCTGAGCGCAGCGAAGCGTTCAAACGCCGGAAGACAAGCAAACCGGTCTTCCGGAAGTTCGGTCGGTGAACGAAGTGAATCGGCCGAACGCCGGACGGCGAGCGAAGCGAGTCTTCCGGAAGTTTGGACGCTGAGCGACGCGAGGTGAGCACGGCGAAGCGGAATACGCCCGGTCAGTCGGCGGCCCGATCGTCGGCGTCGAACTCCTCGACGTCGAGTTGCTCGCGTTCGTTGCTGGGCAGCGCGTCGCGGAACCGGTCGAGGACGCTTCTCGCCTCGTCGAGTTCGGCGCTACCGGTCGCTCGCAGGAGCGCGAGCGCGCGGCGAGCCCTGGCGGTCCGCCAAGATTCCTGACGGTGCTCGTAGGTCCGGATCGCACGCAGGAAGTCAACCTTCCGGAACTCGGGCCAGTACGGCGTACAGAAGAACACGGCGGCCTCGTTCCCGTTGGCGTACCACGGCAGGAAGTTGCTGGTGCGCTCGTCGCCGCCGGTCCGGATGATCAAGTCGACGTCCCGGACCGGTCGCTCGTAGAGGCGCTCCTCGACGGTCGCGACGTCGATGTCGTCGGGTGCGATGCTCCCGTCGTCGACGTCATCGAGCACGGAACTGGCTGCTGACAGCAACTCCGCACGGCCGCCGTACGCGAGCGCGATGTTCAGGACGAACCGATCGTACCCCTCGGTCCGGCCCTCCGCGTAGTCGACGGCGTCGCGGACGCGCTCGGGCAGTCGGTCGACGTCGCCGAGCGCGCGGATACAGACGCCGTTCTCGTGGACGCGGTCGGCGTCGGCGAACTCGCGGAGCTTCCCTTCGATCAGGTCGAACAGCGCTTCGAGCTGGTCCTCGGGTCGGTCGAAGTTCTCGGTCGAGAACGTGTACAGCGTCAGCTCCTCGACGCCGAACTCCTGGCACCACTCCAGAACCTGCTCGGTCGTCTCGGCGCCGTGTTCGTGGCCCTCGGTCGCGTCGTCGCCGTTCTGGCGCGCGTAGCGCCGGTTGCCGTCCTGAATAACCGCGACGTGGGTCGGGACCCCCTCGATCTCCCGTCGGAGCAGTCGCTCGTACCCCGACCGGACTCGCCGCCCGAACCACTCTCTCATTACTGGATCGGTCAGGGCGGTCACACATGTGTCTTTCCGTAGCCGCATCGGCGCCGACCGCCGTGAGTGCAGTCGAGAGTAGCCGCAACGATCATCCTACATAAATCTAACCCGCACCGTTTTTATGCTCGTGGCTCCTCTGGGTACATGCAATGGCGAAAGGCGAAGTTGATTTCTTCAACGACACTGGCGGTTACGGTTTCATCGACACCGACGAGGCTGACGAGGACGTCTTCTTCCACATGGAAGACGTCGGCGGTCCCGACCTCGAGGAAGGACAGGAAGTGGAGTTCGAGATCGAGCAGGCCGACAAGGGCCCGCGCGCGAAGAACCTCGTTCGCCTGTAGGTGGCCGACGCCGCGGAGGCGGTTCCGGGCGTCGAGTGGACCTAGTCCGCCGGTCCGCCCGTGCAGCGAGCTTTTCCGTATTTCGCGTCCGATAGCGACGGCGTTGCGACCGACCGCGACGGACCCTCCGTTCTCTCGCTCGCGGGCGGCGTCACGCCTTCGAGACGCGAGCGCCAGACCGTGAGCGATTTACCGCCGCTGGAGCAAGTTCGCGTATGGCCGAGGTACTCGACGAAGAGCTCTACCGGCGCACGAAGCGACTGCTCGAACCCGGCGAGGTCGATCTCAACGGCGCGATCGTCCACACCGACTTCGACGGCGACGACGAGATCGACATGATGCAGGCGACGATCGACGTCGGCGAGATCATCGCCGAACACTCCGGCATCGACCCGAAGGACACGTTCGTCTACTCGGGCAACGACGACTCGGACTTCTCCTCGAACCAGCACCAGGGGCTCACCCTCGACGACGAGGAGTTCGTCTGGGAGTGCCAGCAGCTGCTCCGCGAGGGCAGTTTCGACATCGTGATCTACTACGAGGCCAGCGCGGACCACGAGGCGATTCTGGACGATATCGAGGCGCTGGGCTTCGACGTGACTGGCGTCGAAGGCGAATAGAACGGCGCCACGTCCGGACGCTCGTAACTACTTTGTCTCGCTCGCCGGACGTAGGAGCATGGTCGTTTCGACCGAACCGGTCTGGCAGGAGCTGACCGACGAGTTCGTACAGGAGTACGAGAACGCCGTCGTGTACGCCGACATGGAGCAGGAAACGATTCTGCACGAAGGAGCCCTCCGAATCCTCGCGAACGGGTGGATCGAACTGCCGACCGACCGCATGCTCTCCCCCGAGGCGGTCCACCACATCGACATCTGAACCGCTACAACTGCAGGTGTGACGTAGACCCCGGGCCGTCGTCGTCATCGTCGTCGCGGCTCGGGCCCGCGCGCAGGAACGTGACGTCGTCGTCGACGAGGTACACCTGCCCGTCCTCGACGTCGATCTCGACGCCCGGGAGCGTCGTGTCGGCGGCCTCGCCGTTGTCGCAGTAGCCCGAGCAGGTGTCGAACATCGAGCCGTGCTTCGGGCAGACGACGCCGCCGTCGCGAACGATCGCGCCGACGCCCTCGCGGTAGAGGGGCTGGGCCTCGTGTGTGCAGCGGTTCAACCACGCCTCGACCGGTGGCCGGTCGTCGTCGGCGCAGGGGATCAGAAAGAACTCCTCGTCGTTGCCGTGCTGGTCGCGGACCGTGAACAGCCACGACCCCTCGTCCTCGACCGTGTCGACGCTCGTCAAGCGATAGCGGCCGCTCATGTGGGTTCGTGGGGCCGGCGCCGTGATAACGTCTCGGGCGAATCCGGGCGAGCGGCGACCATCTCTGCAACAGCGAGCGACCCCGCAGCGGCGACCGTCCCGCAGCGGCGTCGCGACGCCGCTGCGACGTCACGCCCGCGCGTCGACAGTACGCCCCGCGCCGCGGCGACCGACGTCGTTTGCCCTGAAAACTAACTGTCGGGACGCGGTAGGGCCCGTATGTCCTACCAGACTACCGTCGGCTGGTCACTGCTGTCCTCCGGGATCGTGACGCTCGTACTGAAAGTGCTCCCCGGCGACTCGCTGTGGTGGGGGATCGGCCTGCTCGTACTCGGCGTCCTGACTCTGTACGTCCGGCAGTAGCGCGGCGTCCGACGGCGGCGAGCGGCGGGCTGCGACCGTCGATATCGGTCACGCCGTCTCGTGCCGAGGGGCTTATGCACCGGCGGTCCTGACCTCCGAGTATGACCACCGACGTCGGCCTCGACGAGCGCGATCGGGCCATCGTCAACGCGTTCCAGGGCGGATTTCCGGTCGTCGAAGAGCCCTTCGAGCCGGCGGCCGCCGCGCTGCGCGAGCGTGATGTCGATCTCGACGCCGACGAACTGCTGGCGCGAGTACAAGAGCTGGACGAAGAAGGCACGCTAACCCGCTTCGGCGCGCTGATCAACGCCCAGGAGATCGGCGGCGCCGCGACGCTGGTGGCGATGCACGCCCCGGAAGACCGGTTCGACGAGGTCGTCGACGCCGTCAACGACCACCGCGAAGTCGCGCACAACTACGAGCGCGAGCACCCACACCTCAACGTCTGGTTCGTGGTGTCGGTCGCCGACCCCGACCGCGTCGAGGAGGTGCTCGCAGACATCGAGGCCGAGACGGGCCAGGAGACGTACAACCTGCCCAAGCAACAGGAGTTCCGCGTCGAGGCGAAGTTCTACGTCGACGGGCCGATCCCCGAGGGCGACGTGGATCTGTCCGATCTCGGCCCCGACGTGACGCCGAGCGGCCGCGATAGCCTGACGCCCGCCGAGCGCGACCTCGTCCTCGAAATCCAGGACGGGCTGCCGATCACCGCGACGCCGTACGCAGACGTGGCCGAAGCGATCGACGCCGAGCCCGCGTGGGTGCGCGAGACGATCAAGCGCTTCGACGCCGAGGGCAAGGTCAGGCGGGTCGGCGTGATCCCGAACCACTACGCGCTTGGCTACACCGAGAACGGGATGACCGTCTGGGACGTTCCCGACGAGAAAGTCGACGAGGTCGGCCCCGAGATCGCGAGCCTGCCCTTCGTCACCCACTGCTACGAGCGCCCGCGCCACGACGGCGTCTGGCCGTACAACTTCTTCGCGATGACCCACGGGCGCAGCGAGGACGAGAGCGCCGAGCGCGTCGAGCAGGTCCGCGAGCGCATGAGCGAGTTCTGGACGGTTGGCGAGGACGACTGGGACACGCTGTTCTCGACGCAGATCCTCAAGAAGACCGGCATCAGGATCGACGAGCGCGCGAGCGCGAACACCGAGACGGACGCCGACGGCGAGGCAGGAACGGACGGCGAGCCCGAGCCGACGCCGACCGGAGGGAGCGAGTAACCGAACGTGTTCGGGCAAACCGGCGAGTGGGGGAGAGACAAACCAGGCGTACGATCGAGAGAACCCAGATGATACCGCTACTCCACGACTTTTCGGGCGCGACGGTGCTGGTCGTCGGCGGCGGGAGCGTCGGCGCCCGGAAGGCCCGGCGATTCGCCCGCGAGGCCGACGTGATCGTGCTCGGCCCCGAGTTCGGCGATCGGGCGTTCGGCGACAGCGAACTCGTCCGCGCGGCGCCCGATCCCGACGAAACCCGGGAGTGGGTCGAGCGGACCGAGCCGGCGCTGGTCGTCGCGGCGACCGACGACGAGGCCGTCAACGAGGCCGCCGCCGAGGCCGCCCGCGACCGCGGGGCGCTGGTCAACCGCGCCGACCGCAGCGGGTCGCGCGACGCCGGCAGCGTCGTCGTCCCCGCGACGGTGCGGGACGATCCGGTCGTGGCCGCGGTCGCGACCGGCGGGACGAGTCCGGCGCTCTCCCGGCAGCTCCGCAAGGAGATTGAAAGCGACCTTGAGGGCGCGGGCGCGATGGCCGAACTGACCGGAAAGTTGCGCGCAGAGCTGAAAGCCGACGTGGACGATCCGGACGAACGTCGGGCGGCGATCAGGGCAGTCGTGCAATCGTCGCGCGTTTGGAAGGCTTTACGTACCGGAGACACTAATGACCGTCAAGTGGCACGGGACGTGATCAACGAGGAACTGGGCGGGGAGCCCGGTGAAACGCCATGCTGACCGGATCGGGCGTGATCACCGGCGTTAGCGTCGCCCACAAGCGGGCGAGCGTCGACGAGGTCGCCGCCGCCGGCGCCGACGACCAGCGAGCCGAGGTCGAGCGCCTGCTCGCCCGGCCCGGCGTCGAGGAGGCGTTCGCGCTCCACACGTGTAATCGCACGGAGGCGTACGTCGTCACCGACGACCCGACGGTCGGCCAGGCGACGCTCGGCGGGTTCGCCGACGAGGTCTCCGAGGACTCGGTGGTGTACACAGACCACGAGGAGAGCCTGGAGCACCTCATGCGGGTCGCCGCGGGTCTCGAGTCGCTCGTGCTCGGCGAGGACCAGATCATCGGCCAAGTCCGCACGGCCTACGAGGACGCCCGCGGCGTCGGCGGCATCGGGCCGATGCTCGACGAGGCCGTCACGAAGGCGATCCACGTGGGCGAGCGCGTCCGCACGGAGACGGCGTTCAACGAGGGCGTGCTCTCGCTGGGCAGCGCCGCCGCCGAGCTGGCGACCGAGGAGCTCGCGATCGAGGACGCGACCGCGCTGGTCGTCGGCGCGGGCGAAATGGGGACGCTGGCGGCCAAGTCGCTGGCCGACCGCGACGTCGCCGAACTGGTGATCGCCAACCGCACCGTCCCGCACGCCGAACACGTCGCCAAGGAGGTCGACACCGACGCCAGCGCGGTCGCCCTGCCGGCAGCCGAGACGGTCGCCGCGCGGGCCGATCTGGTCGTCACGACGACCGCCAGCGACGATCCGCTGCTCGACGCCGACGCCTTCGCCGACGGCGGCGAGACGACCGTCGTCGACGTGGCCCAGCCCCGCGACGTCGCGCCGGAAGTCGCGGAGCTGTCGCCGGTCTCGGTCTTCGATCTGGACGACCTCCAGTCGGTGACCGACGCGACCGAGCGCCGCCGCCGCGAGGCCGTCGACGAGGTCGAGGCGATCATCGATCGAGAGTTCGAGCGCCTGCTCGAACAGTACAAGCGCAAGCGCGCCGACGAGGTGATCGCCGCGATGTACGAGAGCGCCGACCGTATCAAGTCCCAGGAAGTCTCGACGGCCGCCTCGAAGCTCGCCGCGGAGGCCGACGGCGAACTGCCCGAGGCCCAGCGCGAAGTCCTCGAAGCGATGGCGGACGCGCTGGTCAACAAGCTGCTGGCGCCGCCGACCAAGAGCCTGCGCGAGGCCGCTGCCGAGGACGACTGGACGACGATCAACACCGCGCTCCAGCTGTTCGACCCGGACTTCGGCGGCGAAGACGGCCCGCCGGCGTTCGTCAGCGAGCTGCTCGACGAGGAAGCCGGGGACCTGCCGACCGGCGTGTCGACCGACATCCCGGACGAGATCGCGGAGCAGATCCCCGACGACGTCGCGGCCCAGACCGACGACTGAGGCGCGGCTACCGTTCTCCCGGTTACCAGCGAGTTACCGCTCGATAGCGCAGCGCTCGGCGTACTCGACGTCGGCGACCGACGCGATCGCCGGCTCGTCGCCACAGACCGGACAGTCCGGATTCTTCTCGAACTCGACTGTCTCGAACGACATGTCCATCGCGTCGTAGACGACGAGCCGCCCTTCCAGGGGATCACCCCGTCCCAACAGCAGTTTGACCGCCTCGGTCGCCTGTAGGCAGCCCACCGTGCCGGGGAGCACGCCGAGCACGCCCGTCGTCTCGCAGTCCGGGACAGTCCCAGCAGGCGGCGCCTCGGGGAACAGGCAGCGGTAACAGGGAGCGGCGTCGTCGCCCGAGAACGTCGTGATCTGGCCCTCGAACTGGAACACGGCGCCGTGCGTGAACGGGACGCCGGCCAGCGTGCAGGCGTCGTTGACGAGGTAGCGCGTCCGGAAGTTGTCGCTGCCGTCGACGACGAGATCGTACTCCGCCAGCAGCGCGTCGATATTCTCACTGGTGACGCGCGTCTCGTGCGTCTCGACGTCGACGTCGGGGTTGAGCTGGGCGACGAACTCGGTCGCGCTGTCGACCTTCGGCCGTCCGACGTCGGCGTCGCCGTGGATCACCTGGCGCTGGAGATTCGAGCGCTCGACGGCGTCGTCGTCGGCGATCCCGATGCGGCCGACGCCCGCCGCCGCGAGATACTGGATCGCCGGCGAGCCGAGGCCGCCCGCACCGATCACCAGCACGGCGGCGTCCAGCAGGTCCCGCTGGCCCTCGGGGCCCACGTCGTCCATGATGACGTGCCGGGAGTACCGGTCCAGCTGGGCCGGATCGAGGTTCAGGTCGGTCATGCCGGGGAATTGTGGGCAGACTCGCTTAAGACCGAGGGTACGATGACGATCGGCGAGCGCCGCTGTCGAAGCCCTTTACCCCCCACAGCGCCCAACGGGGAGTCAGATGGTCGAAGACGTCACGCCCGACGAGATCGCCGAGCGGATCGAGGACGACGACGCGCCCCAGATCGTCGACGTCCGGAAGCCGACGCAGTTCCGGCAGGCCCACATCCCCGGCGCCGAGAACGTCCCGTTCCCGGAACTGCCCCGCAAAGTCGAGCAGATCGACTGGGACGACGAGATCGTCGTCGCCTGCGCGATCGGCAAGAGTTCACAGAAAGCCGCCCGGATGCTCGAATCCTACGAGGGAGTCGACGACGACGCCGACGTGTACAACCTCGACGGCGGCGTCCGCGCGTGGGACCACGACCTGGCGTCGGGCCGCGACGACGCCGGTACCGACCGGGCGGGAGCAAGCGACGAAGGCCCTGGTTCGGCGTCCGGCGACGCCGACGCGCCGTTCTGATCTTCGAGTGCCGTTCTGATCGCCGGAAGGCGGGTGATCGTTGCACATCCCCGGCCGAGTAGCTACGCTTGGCACGGTAACTGGCAACCTCTGTCACAGTGCCACATTTTAAGTGCGTGGTGTGCGTTGACACACCTTGTATGGCGTCCGCACCCAACGATGCCGGCGACGACGTGCTCGACAGCTTCCTATCGCGTCGCGGTCACGAGACGGAGACAGTGGGATGGGAGCGGAGCTATAATAAGAAGCAGTGTCCGGAGTGCGGCGGCCTTCACGAAACCGACGCGGCGGAGTGTTCGGTCTGTGGCTGGGGGCCGACCGGCCCGACCGTCGCGGACGACTGACCGGCGGGTCGAGTCGTTTCGCCACCACCGGTTTATTCTCGCCGTAGTAACTAGTTGAATACCCGATAGCGTCGACAGTATTATAACTCATTATTTCCTCAGGTAGCGGTGGAGATAGAAATGCCTCGATGCCAGAACTGCGACGCGTTCGTGACGCGGGCGTACGCGCGAGTGTTCACGCCCAGAGGAACCGACGAGCCGCGCGTCTGCCCTCAGTGCGAGGACAAGATCCGCGACGGTAGCGACGTGCGAAAGGCCCGCTCGCCACGTGGCAACTAAATTACGGCGCTCTCGGGGGCGAACCCAGAGGCTTATGGGGTTTCGTGGCGTTACCCATTGTAATGACTGACGCCGATGCGACCGTGACCCGGCTGTTCGGCGGTCCCGGGAGCGGTAAGACGACGGCCCTCCTCGACCGAGTCGACGAGTTGCTCGACGACGACTCGGTCGACGTGCGCGACGTCCTGGTCGTGTCCTACACGCGAGCGGCCGCCCAGGAGATCCGCGAGCGCCTCGCGGAGCGAATCGACGAGAACCCGCGCGCGCTGCAGGGCAACGTCTGCACGATGCACGCGAAGGCCTACGAACTGCTGGATCTCTCGCGGGGCGACGTAGTCGGCGAGTCCGACAAGAGCGACTTCTGCGAGGAGTTCGGCATCGAGTTCGAGGACGAGTACGGCGGCGCCGGCCGCCGAACCGCCCGATCGACGACGCTCGGCAACAAGATCATCGCGACCAGCCAGTGGCTCCAGCGGACCCGCCGCGACGTCGCCGACTGGTACGACGTTCCCTTCCAGTGGGACGAAGAGGAGGTACGCCTGCCCCCCGAGATCGACCCGAACGCCCAGGAGGGCAACAAGTACACGCCGACCTGGCCGAGCGACGACGAGCGGATCGACGTTCCCGAAGCAATCCGGGGGTGGCGCAACTACAAGGGCGACCACGGCCTGACGGGCTTCGCTGATATGCTCGAACGAGTCAAGCAGCGCTCGCTGCTCCCGAACGTCGACTACCTCGTGATCGACGAGTTCCAGGACATCACGACCCTGCAGTACGACGTCTACGAGGAGTGGAAACCCCACATGGAGAAGGTGCTGATCGCGGGTGACGACGACCAGGTCGTCTACTCCTGGCAGGGCGCCGATCCCGCCCTGCTGCTCGACGAAGACGTCGACGAAGACGTGATCCTTCCCAACTCCTACCGACTGCCCTCCGACGTTCTCAACGTGGTCAACCGAGAAATTCGCCACATCGACAAGCGCCAGGACAAGGACCTCAAGCCGCGCAAGGAGGGCGGCGTCGTCGAAGGGATCGAGAGCCCCTCGATGCTCGATCTGGTCCGGAACGTCCGCTCGACGCTGGAGGAGGACGACGACGGGACCGTAATGTTGCTGTTTCGGGCGCGCTACCAGATGTTCCGTTTCATCGACGAGTTCATCACCGAGGGGATTCCCTTCAGCTGCCTGACCGACCAGCGGATGTGGACCGACCGACTCAGCCAGTTCGTCAGCGCCGTCGAGTCGATCGACGCCGACGAACCGATCGACGGGCTCGAAGCCCGCCGGCTGGCCGACATGCTCGCCGACTCGGCGTTCGGCTCGAACGACCGCGATGCGCTGTTCGACGCCATCGACGAGCGCGAGGAGGAAGCCGGCGTCGACGACCTCGTCGATCTGACGATCGAGCCCGAACTGATCGCCGAGCACGTCCCGTTCATGCCCGGCCCGGCGTCGGCGTCGGACATGTCCCGGAAGATCACGAGCTTCCAGTCCAAAAGCATCAAGTCGTACTTCGCGGTCGGCGAGTACCTCGACATGGACCCCGAGCGCGTCCGCGTGGGCACGATCCACAGCGCCAAGGGTCGCGAGGCCGACCACGTGTTCGTCGGGACGGACCTCACCGAGAAGGTCGTCGAGCAGATGGCCGCGACGGTCGAGGACCCGAGCGACGTGCCCGGCTGCGAGGAGTTCACCAAGACGACCGACCCGGTCCCGACGCTGACCGAAAACGAGCGCCGCGTGTTCTACGTCGGCATGAGCCGCGCACGCGAGCGACTCGTGCTCCTCGAAAATCTGGTCGACGGCGCCCCGACGCTGCCGATCGACGTCATCCTGGGCGACGAGCCCAGCGAGGAGCCGATCGACGAGTTGCTCACCAGAGCCCGCCAGCCCGTCGAGGCCCAGTAAGGGGATGGCGGTCGCTCCGACGCCCGACTACGAGCGGCTGGCGAGTAGCGTCGCAGACGCCGACGCCGCGGCGCTCGTCCACGTCGGCGACCGACGCGACCCGGATTTTTCGTACTGCTCCGGCAACCTGGGCTCGGATCGCCGGAGCGCGTTCGTGCTGACTGCCGACGAGGCGCTCCTCTGTCTCCCCGGGGCGGTCGCCGACCGTGCCGAGAGCGCGTTTCCGGGCGACGATATCCGTTCGTTCGATCCTGAGCGGCGCCACCCCGGGCAGACCGCTGCCGACGCGCTGGCCGAGCGGGGCGTCGAGGGGACGGTCCTGACGCCCCCGACGATCGGGCACGACGCCGCGCTGTACGTCGAGCGCGCCGGCTACGAGCTGGCGTCGACCCACGCCGTCGCGCGAGCGCGCGAACGGAAGACCGACGCCGAGCTGGCCCGCGTCGAGCGCGCCCAGTCGATCGCCGGTACGGGGATCGAGCGTGCCCGTGCGGTGCTCGGCGCGGCGACCGTCGACGGCGACTGGCTCGTGCGCGACGGCGAGAAACTGACCGCCGAGCGACTGCGCCGCGAAATCGACGCCGCGATGGCGAACGCGGGCGGCGATCCGGCGCGAAACACGCGGGTCGGCGTCGACGGCCCGCCGACTGATTGCTCACTCCAAGATGCCGACGCCGTCCCGCTCCGCCCGGCCGCGACGATCACCGTCGCCGTCGCGCCGCGCGAACCGGCGGGGTACCACGGCCGTCTCGCGCGCACACTCGTCGTCGACGGCGACGGCGGGTGGGAGCGGCGTGCGAACGTCGCGGTGCGGAATTCGAGGGAGGCCGCGCTCGCGGAACTCGCCGAGGGCGCCGGTACGGCGTCGGCGTCCGTGCGCGGCGAGATAGTCGCCGAACTGGGCGCCTACGGCTTCGACGCCGGCCCCGAGTCCGAGGTCGTCCTCGACGAACTCGGCGGCGGCGTCGGGCTCGAACGCCGGGAGGCGCCGCGGCTCTCGTCGGGCGGCGAACTTCCGGCGGGGACCGCGCTGGCGATCCGACCCGGGCTCTCCGATCCCGAACGCGGACACGTCGAACTCGCCGACATCGCCGTCGTCCGCGAGGGCGACGTCGAACTGCTCGGCGACTGTTCGACGTCGATGGCGGTGAAAAAGTAGCAGTTCGGCCGCGTTACTCCTCGTCCGCGGAGTCCGACTCGTCGGGATCCGGCAGGACGCCGCCGACCATCTTCTCGACGGCGACGAAGGGCAGGTCCTGGGGCGTCGTGAGCACGTGTTCGGCGACGACCAGCAGGACGCCGAGCGCGACGAACAGCAGGCCGATCGTGTTCCCGTCGAGATAGAGGCTGCCGCCGGCGTACACCATCGGGATCGCCACCGCGAGCGTGCCGACGAACGTGATCGACTCCAGGATGCCCAGCTTCATCGGTCGGCCGTACGCCCGTGGCGGGCAAAAGGGCATCGGGACCCGGAAGAGCAACTGTTAGGGGCCGGGCACGCCACGGGGGAACCATGACCGATCCCGCAGACCTCGCGGCGCACGTTCGCGAGGGCGACGTTCGCCTGCACGAACTCGAAGAGCACGCGGACCACGAGACCGCGGCCGAGGCCCGGCGGCGCTACGTCGCCGAGGAGACCGGTGCCGACCTGACGACGGTCGGCGAGTACGCGTTCGACGCCGAAGACGCGGAACCGAACGTCGAGAACATGATCGGCGCTGCGCAGGTGCCGATGGGCGTCGTCGGCCCCGTCCCGGTGGCCGGCGGCGCGGCCGACGGCGACTACCACCTCCCGCTGGCGACGACCGAGGGCGCGCTGATCGCCAGCGTGAACCGCGGCTGCTCGGCCATCCGCTCGGCCGGCGGCGCCGACGCCCGGATCACCGACTCGGGGATGACCCGCGCGCCCGTGTTCCGCGTCGACGGCGTCGTCGAGGGCAAGGAAGTGGTGGACTGGGTGGCGGACAACGAGGACCGACTGCGCGAGGCCGCCGAGTCGACGACCAGCCACGGCGAGCTGCTGGGCGTCGACCCCTACGTCGTCGGCGACTCGGTCTACCTGCGCTTCGCCTACGACACGAAGGACGCGATGGGGATGAACATGGCCACAATCGCCACCGGCGAGGCCTGCGACGTGATCGAGGCCGAGACGCCCGCCGAGCTCGTCGCGCTGTCGGGCAATCTCTGCTCGGACAAGAAGCCCGCGGCGATCAACGCGATCGAGGGGCGGGGGCGTACCGTCACGGCCGACGTCGAACTCGACCGCGAACTCGTCGAGGAGCGGTTCGGCACGACGCCCGAAGCCATCGCGGAGGCCAACACGCGCAAGAACCTCGTCGGCAGCGCGAAGGCCGGCAGCCTCGGGTTCAACGCCCACGCCGCCAACGTCGTCGCCGCGGCGTTCCTCGCGACCGGGCAGGACGAGGCCCAGGTCGTCGAGGGCGCCAACGCGATCACGACGATCGACGACCGCGGCGACGCGCTGTACGCCAGCGTCAGCATCGCCAGCCTCGAAGTCGGAACGGTCGGCGGCGGGACGAAGCTCCCGACGCAGGCCGAGGCGCTGGACGTGCTGGACCTCCGGGGCGGCGGCGACCCGCCGGGGTCGAACGCCGACGCGCTCGCGGAGATCATCGCGGTCGGCGCGCTCGCGGGCGAACTCTCCTTGCTGGCCGCGCTGGCGTCGCGCCACCTCTCCAGCGCGCACGAGGACCTCGGGCGCTGACGGGGGCGCTCTCACTGGCGTCGATACGGAACATCGACCGGTGAAACTGAAACTTCTCCGTTTTCTCCACTGTTGAAGGATTTGCGTGGCGATGGCGACTCGCAACTAGTTTCACTTTCACCGTGCGTTCAAGGCTTGCCTTTAGTGCAAATCGGCCGGTAGGTCCGGACGCGTCCGCACGGGGAGCCCCGGCGGGCGCGCCCATCCATGACAGCAACCGATCGCCGGGACGACGCTCCCGACGAGCAGCGCTGCGCCTGCGAGCGACGCTACCGCTGGCTGGCCCTCCTCAAGCGCGTGCTCCGGATCGTCGCCCTGATCGTCTCGATCTGGACCGCCTTCCAAGCACCGTAGGCGGTGCCGGTCCACCGCCGCCGGTCACAGCAGTCGATACACGCCGCGACTTTTCGAGACGCGGCCGCGCCGGGCGAGCTTCTGGAGACTGTCGCGGACGTACTCCGCGGGAACGTCGCGCTCGCCGGCGTACGCGACTACGTCGTCCTCTGTCGGCTCTTCCAGAGTTCTGAGCCCGTCGAGTACGGTTTCCTTGCGGCTCTGGCCGCCGCCCGCGGATCGCTCCATCGCGCGGTCGGCCGCCTCGTCGACCGCGTCGGCGTCGATGCCCGATCCCTCCAGGTACTCCGTATCGTCGACGACCGCTTCGTCGACCTGCGATTCGAGCTCGGCAAAAGAGTCGACCTCGGCGAACGCCTCGCCGTGGTCCTGCCGGTTGGCGAGCATCGACGCCCGGACCTCGCGGGCGTGGTCCTCGTCGTCGGTTTCGACGAACTTCTTGAGCTTCTCGAACTGGTGGGTCTTGCCACAGCGCTGGCACTGGGCGGTCTGCTGGCGCCCCTCGACCAGCCAGAGCGCGCTGCAGTCGGTGCACCCGACGACCGCGTACATGCGTCGTCGTACCGGTCGGTCGCTAATAACGCCACCGCCGGCGAACGCGAGACGGAGATCGGCCGCGCCCCAGAACGCACGAGGCGACGCCGCCGCCCGAACGCTTAGGTGGGATACCCCGGTAGGGCCCGTCATGGACGTTGTCTCTCCCGCGGACGAAGAGCCAACCGAGGCCGTCGAAGGCGTGCACCTGTCGCTGCTGGCCGGCGGCGATCGGATGAACCTCCAGCGCTTCGAGATCGAACCGGGCGCGGTCGTTCCCGAGCACAGCCATCCCCACGAGCAGACGGGGCTGGTCGTCGAGGGGACGCTGACGTTTGTACTGGCCGACGGCGCCGAGCGCGCGGTCGGTCCGGGCGACACGTACGCGCTCGCTGGCGGCGAGGCGCACGCCGCGGAAAACAGGGGCGACGAGCCGGTCGTCGGCGTCGACGTGTTCAGCCCGCCCCGGACGGACCCCGACTGGCAGGACTGAGCTACCGACCGTAGGCGTCCAGCAGGTCCCGCTCCTCGCGCATGAGCTCACGGACGCCGCGGGTCAAGATGCCCTCGCCCAGCGAGGTCGCGCGGTAGTACGAGTACAGCCCCTCGCTGTCCGGCGTCTTGCGCTTCCGGTTTTCCACGAGGCCGACATCGACCAGTTCGTCGAGGTGGTAGTGCAACGTGTTGGACTCGACATCGAGCGCTTCACGCAGTTCCGCGGCGCTGTGGGGTCCGTCGTCGACCAGCACGTCGAGCACGCGGAAACGGGTCTCGTTGCCCACGGCACGCTGCATCGCGAGGTACTGATCCAGCGACAGCATGCTCCGCTCGGGGAGAATCGACGACTCCGGACGGTCGTCATCGCCGCGCGCTGGGGGTCCACTCTCTGCCATGCTACTCACGACAGTGTTCGTTCCCGGATCGCATAAGCGTTCCCTGACTCAGCATCTACTGATTACATCAACATTTATAAGCTCGACGGGAGAGAGTCGCAGCATGCGCGATCGGATCGTGTCGGAACTCGGCGACCTGCCGTACGGGAGATTTCTGGTCTACGTGATGGGACCCTACCAGGCGTTCGATCCCGACGTGCTCCGGGAGACGACCGACCCCGAGTCAGTGCCGGCATCGATAGACTTCGGAACGCTGGTCGACGCCGAACCGGAGATGGATCGTGACGAAGCGGCGCTCGATCTGCTGTTAGAGGTTCGCGACTCCTTGCGAACGGACGTCGGCGTGAACGCGTTCCTCGCGATCGACATCGATGTCCCACTAGAGGAGATGGACGCCGCGACCCAGAGCGTGGCATTCTCGAAGGCCAGCAACGCGGTCGTGTACGTCGTTCCTCGCGTCGGTGACAATCTCGGCGTCGGAATCGAGGTCGGTTCCGTACTAGAAGCGCTGTTCACCGACGGTCCCGGCGACCACCGGGAGCGAGTGGTTTTCGCCCACGAGTCCGGCGTCCGCAGCGCCATGATCGCGGCGGTTCGAGACCGCTGGGACGCGCGGGTCGTCAGTTACGAGGATCGGGACGAACTCGTCGAGCGAGTACAGCTGTTCGTCCGCGACATCGCCCGCAAGGAACTTCGGGGCGACCTCGGCCGACTCGACGAGTGACGGTTACGCATCCGTAGATAGCGACCGCCGCATCTCGACGTGGGGGATGCCGGCCTCCTCGAACTCCTCGCCGCGAGCTTCGTAGCCCAGCCGCTCGTAGAAGCCCGCGGCGCGCGTCTGGGAGTGGAGTTTCAGTGTTTCGAGCTCCCGCGCGCGCGCCGCGGCGTGCACGGCGTCCATCAGGTCGCGCCCGACATCGTCGCCGCGGCGGGACGCCAGCACGGCGACGCGTTCGACCTTGCCGACGCCGCGAGTCGGGAAGCGGAGCCGCGCCGCTCCGATCGGCTCGTCGCCGTCGTACGCGACGAAGTGGACGGCATCGGCGTCCGGCTCGTCGTGCTCGTCGTACTCCAGTTCCTCGTCGACATCCTGTTCGTCGACGAAGACGGTCCGGCGCACCGCGAACGCGTCCTCGCGCGACGACTCGTCGGCCGCGACGCGAACTTCGGTCATGAAGGTGACGTAGTGAGCGAAGCGGCGAGAACGTTACGACGACGCCCGACCGGGGGAGAGATCGTCGGCGCCGCGGCTACCGGGGCGACGGCAGAAAGAAAATCGCAGAGTGATCGTCCGAGAAGTTGTTTACGACAACTTCTCGATGTTCTGGCGGCGAAGCCGCCAGAGCCCGAGAAGCTCTCTACGAGAGTTTCTCGATGTTGCTGACGACTTCGTCGGCGTACTCGCTGGTCGAGAGCTTCTCGGCGTCCTCGAGGTTGCGCTCGAGGTCGTAGGTGACCTTGCCCGAGGAGATCGTCTCCTCGACGGCGTCCTTGACGAGCTGGGCGGCGTCCTCCCAGCCGATGTAGTCGAACATCAGGGCGCCGGAAAGCGTGATCGCGGAGGGGTTGGCCTGGTCCTGGCCGGCGCGCTTGGGCGCGGAGCCGTGGACCGGCTCGGCGAGACAGCGGGCGTCGCCGAAGTTGGCGCCCGGCGCGATGCCGAGGCCGCCGATCTGGGCGCCGGCGGCGTCGCTGAGGTAGTCGCCGTTGAGGTTCGGCATCGCCATGACGTCGAACTCGTCGGTGCGCAGTTGCATCCACTGGAGCATCGCGTCGGCGAGGCGTTCCTCGACCATCACGGCGCCCTCGGGGATGTCGATGTCCTCCTGGGTCTCCCACAGCGAGTCGGGGGCGGCGAAGACTTCCTCGTCGGGGTACTCCTCGTCGGCGACCTCCATGCCCCACTCGGAGAACTGCCCCTCGGTGAACTTCATGATGTTACCCTTGTGGACGAGCGTGACCTTGTCGCGGTCGTGCTCGAGGGCGTAGTCGATGGCCTCGCGGACGAGGCGCTTGGAACCCTTCTCGGTGATGGGCTTGATGCCGATGCCGACCGGGCCCTCGTGGATGGTCGAGTCGAAGCCCATGTCCTGCTCGACGAAGTCGCGAACCTGCTCGACCTCGTCGGTGCCGGCCTCCCACTCGATGCCGGCGTAGACGTCTTCGGTGTTCTCTCGGAACGTCACCATGTCCATCTCCTCGGGCGACTTCATCGGCGACGGGACGCCGTCGAGGTAGTAGGTCGGGCGGACGTTCGCGTACAGGTCCAGCGTCTGGCGGAGCGCGACGTTGAGCGAGCGGAAGCCGGCGCCGACGGGCGTCGTCAGCGGGCCCTTGAGCGCGACGCGGTGCTCGCGGATCGCCTCGACGGTCTCGTCGGGCAGGTTCTCGTCGTACTTCTCGCGAGCGGTCTCGCCGGCGTAGACGCGCATCCAGCTGATGTTGCGTCCTGTCGCTTCGGCGGCAGCGCTGAGAATCTGCTGGGCGGCGGGGCCGACGTCCTTGCCGATCCCGTCGCCGTGGATGACCGGAATGATCGGGTTCTCGGGGACGTCGAGTTCCTGTCCTTCGGCGTCCGAGGCGGTGATCTTCTCACCGTCGTCGGGGACTTCGACTCTGTCGTAGCTCATGGTCGTTTCTACGGTATCCTGTCGGGGCTAAAAGGGCTGCCATTTGCCGCTGTCGTGCAAAACTTACTCGACCCCGAGTTGGCCGAGCTATCAAGGATGCGGCGCCGAGATGGAGACGTATGCAGGTGATCGTTCACGGTGGCGCGGGCGACCGACCCGATGAACCCGACGAGCGCCAGGAAGTCCTCGACAGCGCGGCCGACCGCGGAGCCGAGGCGTCGGCGCCGCTCGACGCCGTCGACGCCGCGGTGGGAGTGCTGGAACGCTCGCCGCGGTTCAACGCCGGCACCGGCGGGGCCCGCCAGAGCGACGGCGTGGTCCGGACCGACGCCGGCATCATGACGAGCGAGCGCGCAGTCGGCGCGGCGTGCTCGATGCCCGGCGTCGAGCGGGCGGTCAGCGTCGCGCGGATCGTCCTCGAAGAGACGCCCCACGTCCTGCTCAGCGGCGAGCACGCCGTCGCGCTCGCGGAGGACTACGGCGTCGAGACCGGGGTCGATCTTCTGACCGATCGAACGAGAGAGCGCTGGGATCGCACGGCGCCCCCCGAGGGCCCGCCGAGCGAGCAACTCCCGTGGATCCACGACCACTTCGGCGCGACCGGGGAGGCGATGCCCGAAGGCGACGACGACCGGGATCGAGATGCAGACGGTGGGGACGCGCCGGACCGCGATCCCACGGACCACGACACCGTCGGCGCGGTGGCGACCGACGGCGAGCGGGTCGCCGCGGCGACGTCGACCGGCGGGCGCTGGTACGCGCTGGCGGGCCGAGTCGGCGACGTTCCCCAGGTCGGGAGCGGCTTCTTCGCGACGCCGTCGGGCGGCGCGAGCGCGACCGGCGCCGGCGAGGCCATCGCGACGAACGGATTGGCGCGCCGGGCCGTCGGGCTGCTCGACGACGGCGTCGACGCCGCCGGCGCCGCGGATCGCGCAATCGACGCGTTCGACGCGGAGACCGACGCCGAAGCGGGCGTGATCGTCGCTGACCGCGACGGCGGCCTCGGTAGCGCGTTCAACAGCGCGGCGATGCAGACCAGCGCCGCCCGCTCCGAGGAGTGAGATCGGGGCCGTCGCTACCGGCGGCGCGGGTCGAAAAAAGTCGTATTCGAAGCGGGCGGTCGACGATCAGGCTGCGCTCGCGGAGGCCGCCGGCGCCGCAACGAGGATCGGCCCCTCGCCGCTGGCCGGGGTCGCGACTAGCACCGCCTGCTCGTCGTCCGCGTCTTCGCCGTCGGTCGCGTCGTCGTCAGTCGCATCCTCGTCGTCCGCGGTCGCGTTCCCGTCGTCCGTGACGTTCTCGCCGTCAGTCTCGTCGTCCTCGTCCATCATCGTGTCGTCGTCCGTAGCGTTGTCCTCGTCCACCATCACGTCGTCATCGTCAGTCGCGTTCGCCTCGTCGTCGGATTCGTTGTCGTCGCCGAGGATCCCGTCCTCGTCCATCGATTCGTTGTCGTCGGTCGCGTCGTCGGCCATGCCGCCGAGCGAGACGCTATCGATCGACCAGCTGTGCGCACTGGCGTTACCGACCGTGACGCTCTCGACGCTGAGCTGCTCGATCGTGACGTTCTGGACGCCGGACATCTGGCTGCCGCCGGCGTCGGTTTCGTTCTGCGATACCGACTCGTTATCGCCGCCGAGGATTCCGTCGTCGGTGGCGTTGTCGTCGCCGGACTCGTCCTGCGTGCCGGCGGCGATCTGACCGTCCGTCTGCGTGTCGACGCCGATCTGCATCGACTGGGCCGACATGTGCTCGACGGTCATCTCGGTGACGTCGAACTGCTCGACGGTGAGCGAGTGGATCCGCATCTCGTCGCTCTCGTTCATTCCGGACTCGTTCATTTCGTCGGCGGCGTCGTCCCCGGACTCGTTGTCGCCGTCGAGGATGTCGCCGTCGTCGGATTCGTTGTCGTCGCCGAGGCTCCCGTCGTCACCGGTGTCGTTCTGCATCCCGGCGTCGTCCATCTGACCGCTGACGGTGAGCTGCTCGATCGCGAGCTGTTCGACGCTCATCTGCTCGATCGTCGTGTTCTCGACGGTCAGGCGCTGACCGTCGGACACGTTCGATTGATTCCCCACGTTCGAGTGATTCTCCATCTCGAACGCCATCGTCTCGCCTTCGAGATCCTCCATCGAGACGTCCTCGAGCGAGAGGCTCTCGAAGTGGACGCCCTCGAACAGCAGCGTCCCCTGGCCGTCGGACGCCGCGGCGTCGCTCGCCTCGTCGCCCAGCTGGACGTTCTGGACGTCCAGTTGTTCGATGGTCACGTCGTGCAGGGTGGCGTCCTGTAGTTCGACCGTACCGGCGCTGGCGTTCTGGACGGTCGCGTCTGTGCCGTCGTCGACCGTGTCTGTCCCGTCGTCTTGCTGGAATCCTGCGTCGCCCGCCGCGCCCGCGATCCCGGCGACCCCCACGCCGGTCGCGACGAGCACGACGACGAACACGACTCCAAGTTTGTGCAATGTAGCTCTCATGCTGGCGCCACCGATATGTCCGTCCGTCAAGGGGATAAACGGGTTCGACCGTTTAGCAATTTTAGGACATCTAGAGGACCCACAGAGAGATCTGCGTCGTTTAGATGAAATTTCACATGGAGACGAAACGTTCGTGAACGGCCTAACGTCGGCTTTCCTGCCGGCAAGTGCCGGCCCCATTGGGTAGTTCCGCGACGCCGACGCGGAAACGACGGCGCCCCATCGAGGACACCTACAAGCGAACGAACCGGTTCCGTTCGCTACAGTTACTCGGAGATCCGATCGGCGAATCGCGTTCCGGCGTCCCGACGCCGAAAGTAATCCGGGCGAACTTCCCGGCGCCGCCGGAGGGCCAGCCTTACCCGGCCCGGCCGGAAATACGACGATCGTCGAGACGAAATTTTAATATCGTCGAACCCAATCGTTCGCCCGATGAGTGGGCACCGACGCGACGGTCGACGCCGCTGTCCGGCCTGCAGGAGCGCGCTGGTGAACGTGCAGGGACTCGCGGACTGCCCGGACTGTCGCTGGACGGACGCGAACGGCGACGCGTAGCGGTTCGCGACCGGGGACACTGCGTAACGCCTTTGCCCGTTTCCGACCACGTCCACGGTATGGCAGACAGCGACGTCGATCTGGACGCCGAGCAGTACGAGAAACACCGGGAGGCCGGGGAGATCCTCGCGCAGGTGCGCGAGGAGGCCGCCGAGCGCGTCGAGGTCGGCGCGAGCCACCTGGAGATCGCCGAGTACGCCGAGGACCGCATCCGCGAGCTCGGCGGCGAGCCGGCGTTCCCGGTCAACATCAGCATCGACGAGGAGGCCGCCCACGCGACGCCCGGCGCCGGCGACGAGACGACGTTCGGCGAGGAGATGATCAACCTCGACATCGGCGTCCACGTCGACGGCTGGCTCGCCGACACCGCAGTCACCGTCGACCTCTCGGGCAATCCCGAGCTGGCCGAGGCGCCCGCCGAAGCGCTCGACGCCGCTCTCGACATCATCGAGCCGGGCATCGAGACGGGCACGATCGGCGCCGAGATCGAAGACGTGATCGAGGGGTACGGCTACAACCCCGTCGTGAACCTCACCGGCCACGGACTGGGCCACTGGGAACAGCACACCGAGCCGACGATTCCGAACCGGTCGGTCTCGCAAGGGACCACGCTGGAGGTCGGCGACGTCGTCGCCATCGAGCCGTTCGCCACCGACGGCACGGGCAAGGTCAACGAGGGCAGCGACGAGGAGATTTTTGCGCTCGAACGCGAGGGGTCGGTCCGAAACCGCCAGGCTCGACAGGCGCTCGAACAGATCACCGAGGAGTTCAAGACGCTCCCCTTCGCGACGCGCTGGCTGGACACGAGCCGAGCGAAGATGGCACTCCGCCGACTCAAGTCCGAGGACATCGTCCACGGGTATCCGGTGCTAAAGGAAGATGACGGCGCGCTCGTGAGTCAGAAGGAACATACGATCATCGTGACCGAAGACGGCTGCGAAGTGACGACGAAGTAACGCTCACGCGTTGTTCATCCGCTGGCTGGACCGGGCGCCGCAGTTCTGGCACTCGGACACGCGGTACGGTTCGCGAGAGAACTGCGCGTTCTCTTCCTTGCGGCTCTCCGTCCTGATCTGTACCGAAACCTGATGTAAGGTCTTCCTATCGCAGTCGTCGCAGTGTTCTCTCAGCCCGTCGAAGGAGTCATCTGTCGTTGCCATGCTACCTTCGCCTACATACCACCTCCACATAAAAACCCTACTCAGTTGACCCCAATTTAAGGGATTAATTGCGGTACGGCAACGGGGTATTCCACGAGAACGTACGAGAGCCGTTGAAATTGTTCAAAAACGACTTAGAACAACCCGTTTCACTTCAGACTGATGTTTGGTAGAAAGATATAAATATAGAACTTTGGGAGTGGTTGTTTCGTATCAGCGACGACGTCGAGCCTACTCGGGGCGTCGCACAGCAACTATGCGGCCGGGGCGAACAGTGAGGGTATGGAACAGGTGTTCGCACCCTGGCGGATCGAATGGGTGGAGCGCGACGGCGACGGCGGCGACGACCGGTGTCCGTTCTGCGCGCTCCCCGAGCAGTCGGCCGACCGCGAGAACCGGATCGTCGCCCGGAGCGAGCGGGCGTTCGTCCTGCTCAACAACTACCCGTACAACCCCGGCCACGTCATGGTGATCCCGCGGGACCACACCGGCGACTACCGACAGCTCGATGAAGAGACGCTGCTCGATCACGCCCGACTCAAGCAGCGGACGATCGACGCCCTCGACGCCGCGTTCGGCCCCGACGGAATGAATGCGGGATTGAACCTCGGCGGCGACGCCGCGGGCGGGTCGATCGACGACCACCTCCACACCCACGTCGTGCCGCGCTGGAGCGGAGACACCAACTTCATGGCGGTGATCGGCGAGACGAAGGTGATCGTCGAGGCGCTGGAGGACACGTACGACCGACTGCACGAGGCGTTCGCGGCTCAATCCGGAGCCAAGCTCCCCGACGACGACGCCGCCGTGCAGATCGTCGAACCCCGGTCCTAACCCGACGACGCAGTCGACACCTCCTTACTGGTGGCACGCAAAGCGGGCGACAGAATGGAGCGCAAGGCGGCGCTCAGGCGCGTCGGACTCGTCGTGCTGGTGGGCAACGTCCTGCTGGTCGCGGCCAAAGCCGCCGTCTGGTACCGGACTGGCAGTCTCGCGGTCGGCTCGGAAGCCGTCAACAGTCTCACCGACGTGGCCTACAGCGTCGTGATCCTCGGCGGGCTCTACCTGACGACCCAGCCGCCGGACATCGAACATCCCCACGGCCACGAGCGGATCGAGCCGTTCGTCTCGCTGTTCGTCGCCGCGGGCATCTTCGCCGCCGGCGGGGCGATCCTCTGGAGTTCGGTCGGCGCGATTCGCGGCGGCGACATCGCCGTCGCGCGGGGGCCGACGGCGGCCGTCGTCCTCGCCGCGTCGGCCGCGATCAAGTACGGGCTGTATCGCTACTGTCTGCGCGTGGGCGAGACCAACAACTCGCCGGCCGTCACCGCGACGGCGCTGGACAACCGCAACGACATTCTGGCGTCGGTCGCCGCACTGGTCGGCGTGCTCGGTGCGCAGGCGGGCTACCCCATCCTCGACCCGATCGCCGCCAGCGCCGTCGCGCTCGCGATCCTCTACACCGGCGTCGAGGTGGTGCTGGACAACGTCAACTACCTCGTCGGTGCGGCGCCGCCCGAGGATCTGCGCGCGGAGATCGTCCGGCGTGCGCTGGCCCACTCGGAGGTCGAGGGCGTCCACGACGTCGTCGCTCACTACGTCGGCCCGGAGATCGACGTGAGCCTCCACATCGAGGTGGAAGGCGAGCGCACGCTGCTGGAGGCCCACGAGATCGAGTCCGACGTGATCGAGTCGATCCGCGATCTGGACGAGGTCGACGACGTGTTCGTCCACGTCGATCCCCGCGAGCTCGGCGAGTGGAAAGACGACTACGCCGAACAGCTCGCCGCGAGAGACGGGGAGTGAGCGGGCCGACGGGCGCCGACAGAATCACCAGTTTTTAGCCCCGAAACGGCCGTTCTCACGCCGCGGGAATCGGTTCGGCGGTTCTTGGGACCGCGGCGTCAACGTTCAGGTAGAGCCACCGATGACTCCGATGGACGCCGAAGGCGACGAGAATCGTCACCTCGATCGGGACGCCGAAGATGCCGATGCTCACGAGGGCGCGGTCGCGGTCGAAACCGAAACGGGACTGCTCGTCTACGAGCCCGGGCGGCCGGACGCCTGGATCCACGCGGACTGCGAGCGCGACGTCACGGAGTGACTCGCCTCGCGACGAGATCGGACGCGGCGGCCGTACCGAGAACACACCGGCCGCGCCGAGGTACGGACCACCGGCCGCGCCGAGGCACTGACTGCAGACCGTAGTTCGATCCGAACTATGACCGAAATCCCCGACGCTCGATCCGTCGACCACCCGCTGCGAGCGGTGCTACACGTCACGCCCGACCCGAAAGCGGCCTGCTCCGTCGTTTCGGCCGGAGCTCCGGACGAGCAGGTGTCGCTGAACGGATCGATCAGCGGCGGAGACAGCGTCGGGACGGCCTGCCACGCCGACGTCACCGTCGACGACGGCGACCGCGAGCAGCGTCGGCTCGTCAGCGACGCCGCGAACGACCACTGCATCTGCCCGGCGTTCTCGGCGCACCGTTGCGTCGCAGCGGTCGAGCGCGTTCTCGAGGACGCCGTCGTCGTCCGGCTGTCGGTGCCCGACCGGGAGACGCTCCGGGACGTCGTCGCCGATCTGCGCGAGCGGGACGCCGACGTCGAGCTCGCGCGGTTGGACGCCGACACCGCCGCTGAGCGGACGCTCGAACTCGACGCCGGCGACGTGACCGACGCCCAGCGCGAGGCGATCCGGGTCGCCGAGCGGCTGGGGTACTACGAGGACCCGCGCGAAGCGGACCTCGGCGACGTGGCCGGCGAGCTGGGAATCTCACGATCGGCGGCGTCCCAGCGGCTCAACGGCGCGGCGTCGACGCTCGTGCTCGAACTGCTTCGGACTGAGGCGGACCGGGACGATCGGTCGGCCTGACGCGACCAGTTTTAAAGGCTTCAATATCCACGACAGTCGATACCGCCGCGCGGTGCGTACGGTTACACGTGATGGAACGAGACGTCCGTCGATCCGATCGGAGCGGGACGGCAGCCCGTCGAGGAGGGGACGAGATCTACGTCGCGGAGTTCGTCTGCGACATCGACGAGGGCCACGAGATCGACGAGCGGCTGGTGTTCGAGGCGTCGCTGGACGCCAGCGCCGAGCCGGGCGCCTTGGGCGTCGACATCGATCGCTCGACGGTGCCGTCGGGTAGACGCCTGCGCGTCGCCGTCGAGTTCGCGAGCGAGCGCGCCCGGCGACGGTTCTGGGACTCCGGCGCGGGAGCCGACCTCGTCGACGCGCTCCGCGAGACGGTTCCCGCGGGCGCGCTCGCGAACAGCGAGATGACCGAACGGACCCGCGTGACGGCCGACTGACCGCGTTGGGCGTTCTGCGGTGCGATTCTCAGCAAGTGAGAGCCCGCGACCACCTTATGACGGGCCGCATCGAACCTGAAACCATGAGCGCCGACACTCCCACCTGTGAGGCCTGGGCGCCCGACGAGTGCGAGGGGACGCCACACTGCCCGCCGCGCTGTCCGCGTTTCGTCGACAAGATCGGCGACACCTGGACGATCGAACCCGTCGGAACGTCGGGTCGCGACGCGCTGTCGGCGATGTACCGCGACTTCGACCCCGGCGAGCGCGCACAGGGGTTGCCCCCGATCGGCGAGGAGCGCATCGACTCGTGGCTCGACGGGTTGCTCGTCGACGGCTGCAACTTCGTCGCTCGGGCGGGCGAGCGCGTCGTCGGCCACGCCGCCTACGTCGCGTCCGCCGACGCCGAGCCGGAGCTCGCGGTGTTCGTCCACCAGGACTATCAGGGCCGCGGGATCGGGACCGAGCTGTGTCGCCACCTGATCGCCACCGCGGCGGCGGCCGACCGCGACGCGCTGGTGCTGGAAGTCGAGCCGGCCAATCGGCAGGCGATCGCGGTCTACGAAAAGCTCGGCTTCGAGCGCGTCGAGGAGCGCTCGGCCGACGACCCGCTCCGGCGGTCGCTGTCGTTCGAGATGCGCCTACCGCTGTGGGATTCCCGCGTGACGGATACCCAGAACCCGCCGATCGTCGGCGACTGACGCTTTTCGCCCGTCGCCTCTCGACCGCTATCCCAGCACGACGAGCATCGCGACCATCGTCCCGACGCCGAGCGCGAGCCCGGCGACCAGTTCTCTCTGGCCGCCCCCGGGCAGGTCGCGTCCCTGATCCAGCCCCTCCGGAATCAGGTCGTGGACGATCAGGAACACCATCGCGCCCGCGGCGAAGCCGAACCCGTAGGGCAGGATGCGGCGCGCGACGACGACGAAGTAGTACGCGATCACCGCGGCGATCGGCTGGGGGAGACTGGAGAACACTGCCCACCAGACCGCCCGCCACTTGCCGACGCCGTAGGTGCGCAGCGGGATCGCGATCGCCAGCCCCTCGGGGACGTTCTGGATCGAGATGGCCAACGTCATGAACACCGCGAGCGCCGGGATTCCCGCGGCGGCAGTCGCGCCGCCGACGTCGACGCCCAGGTCGGCGAACGCCACGCCGATCGCGACGCCCTCGGGGAAGCTGTGGACCGTCAGCGCGCCGACGATCAGCACCATCTTCCGGTAGTCGGCGGCGGCGAACTCCCGGGGCTCGAACTCGTGGTTCGAGAGCACTCGGTCCGACGCGACGATCAGCAGCGCGCCCCCGACGACGCCGATCCCCACCTGCAGCGCGGTGCCGGCGCGCAGCCCCTCCAGAACGAGCCCGAACGTCGAGGCGGCAAACATGATGCCGGCCGCGAGCCCCCACAGCGCCACCGTCATCCGGTCGCCGATCTCGTCGGTCACGAAGAAGGGGGCGACGCCGAGTCCCGTCGCCAGCGCCGTGAGTAGTCCCGCACCGAACACGACGCCGAGGTTCGTCAGCGAAACCATTGGCCACCTCGTGTCGGAGCGGTACGGAGCGGCCGCGCGAACAGGCTATCCATATCAGAGAGGTATACTCACCGCGTACAAGAAACACCTGTTGACTGCCACACAATGCTACCGAGGTGTAGGATTGATACGCCGTCCGTGCGTAGCCTCGGTATGAGCGTCAGCGGCCTCTGTCAGATCTGCGAGAGCCAGACTGCCAGCCACGACTGCACGCGCTGCGGGATGCTCGTCTGCGACGATCACTTCCGCGAGGCCTCGGGCCTGTGCGCGCAGTGCGCGAGCGAGGGGACGCCCGGCGAGGGCGGCGGGCCGATTCAGGAGTTCTGAACGGGTGCGCGGACGGAGGCGCCGCTACGGCGTCGACGCAACCGAGAAGGAAAAGCGGAGTTACTCCTCGACGAGAACGGCGTTGACCTGCCCGGTCTGGCCGGGGCGGGAGGTCACGCGCGCGTCGCCTTCGCTGGTCGCGATGACGGCGCCCTTCGTGACGATGTTTCGGCGGGCGTAGTTCGGGTCGGCCTCGTTCTCGACGACGTCCTCGATCTCGACCTCGACGGTCTCGTCGCCGACCGCGACGTTCGCGTTCTCCACCGACAGCGCGCGGATCTTCACCGTGTTGCCGCGGGCGTCGATGGTGCGGAGCTGCGACTCGCCGAGCGTCGTCTCGGCGGGCTGGCGGCCCAGCTGGTGCTTCTTTCGGTCGCTGTTCGGGCGCAGTCGTCCGCCCGTTCGCTTTCGCGTGGAGCGTCCGTGGTCGTCCATACGGGATGGAACCGCCGGGACGTACTTGAATGGATCGACTTCGACCCCCGGAAATCGGCAGGTTTACCGGGCCCCTCGCTCCAACGAGTGACGATGAGTCTGGAGGTCGCCGTCGCCGCGCCGTTCCGCCAGCGCGGCGTCGATCGGATGGCCGAAAACGAGTTCGTCGTCGCGCTGTCGCTCGACCGGGACTGGTTCTCCCCCGATCAGGCAAAGCGCCTGATCGACGTCGCGACCGGCAGGGGGCTGCTGGAGCGCGACGAGAACCACCTCGAAGTGGGGTTCGACGTCGACGCGGTGGAGATCCCCGAGGGCTTTGTCCCCGATGAAGAGGTCATCCAGGAGCGCTCCCCGTTCGAGCAGACGCTGGCGGCGCTGGTCGACGACGGGATGGAAAAACAGGCGGCCGTGGCCGGGATCAACTCGCTCCAGTCCGAGCTTGGCGTGACGATCGAGGCCGCCGCGGTCGTGTTCGCCCGCCGCAACGGCGTCGAGGTGCCACAGATCGCCGCCCAGGCCCGTGACGCGCTCGGCGGCGACGACTGACGCGGTGGCGGCGACTGAGCACGGTAACGGCGTCCTCGCCGAGCGGCAGGCTGCGGGGCGCCGAACTGCAATCGGAACGCCGAAGCGACATCGCACGAAACTCCGAGTATGGTCGAGAGACGCGTCAGTGACGGCGTCCGGATCGCGCAGTTACTCTCTTCTGAACTCGACGGCCGCGAGGACGGCGCGCTCGACCGGCTCGCGGTGACGAGCGCCGACCGCTCGGTGGAGGCCTCCCCCGAGGGAGAGCGGGCCTACGACGTCGAGCGGGCGGGCGAGGCGTTCGCCCGCGCGTTCGTCCACGAGGATCGGGTCCGACTGGAACTAAAGAACGGCGGCGAAGCGGTCGCCGACCGCGTCGCGGGCGACGGCCTGCGCGCGTCGGTCGGCGACGAGGGGACGGGCGAACTGCTCGTCGAGAGCGGCGCCGCGGTCAAGCGAGCGGTCGACGCGCTCGAGGGCGCTGCAATCGATTTAGAAGAGAATAGAAGTAGTTAGGTACGTGGTCGAGGTCGACGTACTACAGGGATCCGTTAAGTACGTCGGACCGATTCCGATTTGAGCGTTTTCAGTCTCATCGCGGGCACCGACGGTGACCACGGCACCGATGCATCCTGGGTCTTCGTGGCTGTCGCCGTAGTACGCAGTATAGTCGTCCTTGGTGAACGAGTATTCTTGAGAGCTAGCTTCGGTGTTACCGGACTCGTCGACATGGAGAGCACGGACTGTGTACTCTCCTGGTTCCGACCATAAGGGCTCGATGATCGTCGACGCTGCTCTGTTCCCGGCGTCAGCCGCCGTGAGCTCGATAGTCCGATCTAGGAGATCCTCGTCGCCCCGCTCGACCATGAGACGAATCCGGTTTCGGACGAAGGAGGAGTTGATAACTACGATTCTCCCAAGCACAGTTCCCGACGCCCCGAAACTGAGAGCTGATGAACAGCCGGCGAGGGAAGTACTCCCGACTACGGACACACTTTTGAGGATATCACGACGGTCCATCCATTGAAACATCTACATGAGTGCGAGAATATAA
Source organism: Natronoarchaeum rubrum (assembly GCF_024494695.1). The sequence continues at coordinate 172,166 of NZ_JANHDP010000008.1, forward strand.
CTGCTATGTAAGTGCGACGTGACCATTCAATCGCAGTCCGGTGAGAGTCTCGCAACCACTGCAGGGAGCCGCGCAGCCAATTCCGCCCGGTCGACGTGAGCGTCGGCGCGGTCGTCGGGCGCCGGACCGTCCGGAGAGATGATCTGTATCGCGGTCATCCCCGCCTCGGTCGCGCCCCGAACGTCGGCGTCGACCTCGTCGCCGACGTAGACGGCCGCGTCGGCGTCGATGCCGAGCGCGCCAAGGACGGCTCGGAACGCGCGTTCGTCCGGTTTCCCCGCGGGGAGTTCGCCCGTGACGACGGTCGCGTCGAACAGGTCGGTCCACCCCAGCGTTTCGATCTTGTCGTGCTGGGCGCGCACGGGCCCGTTCGTGAGCAGTCCGACGCGGTAGTCCTCGCGCAGGTCGGCGACGAGGCCCGCGGCGCCGTCGACGGGTTCGAGCGCGTCGGCGATCGCCGCGCGGTAGGCGTCGGCCGCCGCTTCGGGATCGGCGTCGGTCGCGCGCCCTTCAAATAGCTCGGCGAAGATCGGCGCCCGGGACTCGCCGGTCAGGTTCCGACCGTGAGCGTCGAGATACTCCTGTCGAGACGCCTGCGGGGCGTCGACGGCGTCGAGCGCCTCGGCGAGCAGCGTCGCGCGGTCGCGGCGGGGGACCGCCAGCGTGTAGTCGAGATCGAAGACGACCGCGTCCGGAGGCATACCCGACCGTAGTCGCCGCGAGAAGTTGAGCGTGCCGGCTCTCGACGCGCATCGATATCTTGTAGTGGGCCGCCCGCCCACGGGCGTCCATGAGATTCTTCGAGCGCCTCGCCGACCGGATCGACGCCGTCGACAGCGTCGTCAGCGTCGGCCTCGACCCCGACCCGGATCGGCTTCCCGAGCACCTCCTCGATCGCGATCTGCCCCGCTGGGCGTTCAACCGCCGGATAATCGACGCCACTCACGAGCACGCCGCGGCGTTCAAACCGAACGCCGCGTTCTACGAGGACCCCGACGGCTGGCGCGCGCTGGAGGAGACCATCGCGTACGCGAAGGGCAAGGACGTGCCGGTGATTCTGGACGCCAAGCGCGCCGACATCGGCAACACGACGCGCCAGTACGCCGACCTGCTCGACGACGAGGCCGACGGCCCCGCGGCGGACGCCATCACCGTCAACCCCTACATGGGGCGAGACTCGCTCCAGCCGTTCCTCGACAAGGAGGACAAGGGCGTCTTTATTTTGTGTCGGACGTCGAACCCCGGCGGCGCCGACATACAGGATCTGGAACTCGCAGAGGGGGATCTGGTCTACGAGCGCGTGGCTGCGCTGGCCGACGGCTGGAACGGCAACGACAACGTCGGGCTCGTCGTCGGCGCGACGACGCCCGACGAACTCGAAGAGGTCCGCGAGCAGGTTCCCGATATTCCCTTCCTCGTGCCGGGCGTGGGCAGCCAGGGCGGCGACGCCGAAGCCGCGGTCGAACACGGGTTGGCGGACGGCGTCGGCGTCGTCAACTCCTCGCGCGGGATCATCTTCGCCTGGGAGGACGACCAGTCGCGCCGCCGAGCGACCGAGGGCGACGAGGAGCAGTTCGCGGGCGCCTCGGGCGAAGCGGCGCGGCGGCTCAAGCGGCGGCTCAACCAGTACCGATAACAGGGCGGTGGGGCAGTGGAGCGGCGGGCGCCATCACACGGCCGCGTCGTGCCTGACGCTACGCGGAGCGCCCGCAATTTCGAGGTTTATGCGCAACATACCGGCTTCTAACGGTAGCTTTCCGTAGACAGACCGTACATAACAATCAGAGGATGCTGTGAATCTATCGTAGAACAGTGCTACCGAGCAACCGAACTGCAAGGAAACTGTCTGCGGTACGCATCGGCCAGCCGAGAGCTTGTCAAGGGAGATCGGGAGGGAGTCGACAGTGAGCAGCGCCGCGACGCCGGGCGCCGGCAGCACGGATGCGACCCCGCGACGAACGGGAATCGACGACGAGAGCGAAGGCGACACCGAACCGCTCTCGCAGGACATCGCCTTCGAGATGTTGAGCTGCGAGCGACGGCGTGACGTGCTCCACTACCTCCGCCAGAACGGCGGTACAACCGAGTTGCGCCCGCTCTCGCGCCAGATCGCCGCCTGGGAGAACGACAAACCGGTCGAGGCGGTGACATACAAGGAACGAGCGCGCGTTCACACCGCGCTTCGGCAGGGTCATCTGCCGAAGATGGACAGCTGCGGCGTCGTGGAGTACGACGCCGATCGCGGGACGATCGCGCTGACAGAGCGTGCGAGCGATCTTGAGGTCTATTTGGACGTCGTCCCCCACGACGACATCTCGTGGAGCGCGTACTACGCCGGACTGGGCGGGCTCTCGATCGCATTCGCGACGCTCACGCTCGTCGGCGCGTTCCCGTTCGGCCTCCTGCCGGCTGGCGGCGGCACGCTGGTCGTCGGGGTCCTCCTCCTCGGATCGGCCATCGGCCACCGGCTCTACGAACGACGGATGCGAGTCGGGAGCGACGGACAGCCGCCAAGGTAGTTGTTTTAGCCCGGCGGCGCCGGCATCGGTTTCTGTTCGCGACGGATCGACGCGATCGGGAAAAAGGAGGTGCGAACGGCGGCCCGCTACGTCGAGTTGTTAGGTTCGTCGCAGGGCTTTGCCTTGAAGTCGAAGTTCGCCTGAATCTTCCCCTTCTTTTTGAGGTTCGCGTGCTTGGGGATCCACCACTCGAAGCCGATGTACCCCGTGTTGGAGTTCTCGATGCACCAGTCGTCCTCGTCGTGGTCGCCGCAGACGCCGAATCGGACGCCGGTCATCGGACGCCGTCGGCCGTGATCGTCGTTATCGTCGTGGCCGTCGTAGCGCGGCGCCATCACGGTGCCTTCCCGAGCGCGATCGAACACGGTTAGATCCGTCCGGTCGCCGGCGGCGATCTCGATCCGACAGATCGGCAGGTTACTCTCCCACTCGAAGCCGACCGGCTTGCCCTTCTTGCCCTTGATGACCTTCTTGATGTAGATGCAAAGGTCCGGAAGCGGCTTGTCCTCGTTCCGGGCGACGTAGCCGGTCCCGTCGATGCACAGCTTAACGCCGTCGTCGAGGTGTTTCAGATCTTTGACCTTCTTCTCGTCGACGCACTCGTCGACGTTGTCGTCAGTGATCCACCCAGGATCGTACTTCTCCGCAGGCGGTGTCTCCATACTGCTCGTGTTGTCCCGCGGGTAGGCGTAGTAGTGAATCCCCTCGCGATCGAAGGGGCCCGCGACGTAGGGATCGCTCGAAACGTGGACGCCCTTCTTCAGTTTGCGCAGGACCTTCTTGAGCGATCCCTGGGCGATGATCGGCTCGTAAGGCTGGTAGACGTTGTCGCCGCGGTTGTCGTGGCCGTCGCCGTTTCCGTTGCCGCCGTTACCACCGTTATCGTCGACCGCACAGCAGACGTCGATGTTGCTGATTCCCTGGCCGGTGGGCGTCGAGAACGTAGCTTCGTCGAGGATGACGGGTTCCTCGAACACGTAGACGTTCTCGCCTTCGTTTCCGCCCTTGATGCTCACGATCAGGACGGGCTCGTCCGACGACAGCGTGACGGTACCGGACGTTCTGGCGTCGACCGTGATCGTACCACAATTCCCGGTTGCATCGTCGCCGGCTACGAAGTCACCGCCGAACAGTTCGTCCCCCTCGAGGTCGCCGTCTTCGAATCGGGTGAGTCGGTCCTCGTAATCGTCGCAGTTGTAGTTCCGCGCACCGGGTTCGGGGAACCGCGGGTCGTCACCCGTGACAATGATCTCGTCGATCTCGTCGGTGTCGTCGTCGACCGGCCCCGTGACAACCGGGAAGAGAATCGGGCCGTTGTCGCCATTGTCGCCGTTGTCGCCGTTGTCCGGCGGCTCGGCGCCGTCGAACTCGTCGTACCAGACGCGCGCCCGAGCCAGATGTGCGAGCTTCTTGTCGACGTGGACGTCTTTCGCTTTGAGCTTGAGCTTCCCCGGCTGGTCACAGAGATGATAGCTCAGCGTCACCTCGCCGCCGTAGCCCGGCTTGACGCCGTGGTAGTTGATCAGCGGGTCGCCCGGGCTCGTGTAGTCGTCGTTCGTTCGCAGGTCGGAGCTGAGGGGGTTCTCGACGTCGATCAGGGCGTCACTCATCATCCCCCCGTCGCAGTAATCGATGTCGTCGTCCTGGTGGCGGTCGTTGTTCTCGTCCGGGAACGCCTCGACGTTCTTCCACTCGCCACCCTTGTAGAACGCCTCCTGCCAGTCGATCGCGACCGGAACGTCGTACTTGTCGTCGTAGTTCTTCTCGCCCGCGGCGACGCCGTGCGCGCCCAGCGCGATCCCGGCGCCGGAGGCGCCGATACCCGCGAGGACGTTGCGTCGCGTGATGTTCGGTTTGGATTCCTTCGACATGCTTTCACCGTGTGCCCCCGGTTCACCCGGGAACACCACACGAGATGCTGACCGGAGACACCCCGGTATATATACGCAACAAGATGGGTGTTAGAGAGCCACCTTCCGAAATCGAAGTCGATACATTCGAGCGCGGTCGGTGCGGTAAGGCCGTTATATCGCAAGTAAAATTACGTAGGTCGCAACTGTCGGTGCCGGGTCACAGCGGGACTCCCGAAGTAGGTCCAGACGACCAAAGCGGGGATCGAATCGGCCGTCGTCAGGGACGCGGCGCCGCCTTCTGCAGAGCAGTCTCGGCGACGTTGCCGCCGTAGTCGGCGCTCCGGGACAGCGAGTCGACGATCAGTCCCAGCAGCTGGGCCTCGTGAGGATCGAGCTCTCGAAGCAGTTCGTCGACGTGCCGGGCGCGCTCGTCGAGGGCGAGGATCGACTCGCGGGCCTCGTGGGCCAGCTCCGTCGACGTCGAACTGTCGTCGGCCAGCAACGCGTCCATCGACCGATCGACGATCTCGGCGGCGTCGTCGTGGAGCGATTCGATCTCGTCGGCGACGTCCTCCGGCACGTCGTCGAGCTTGCGCGTCAGCTGGCCGATCTTGGCGGCGTGGTCGGCGATCCGTTCGAGCTGGCGGGCCGATGAGTGATAGTCGAAACAGTCCTCACGGGGCAGCCCCAGCTCCTTGGCCGCACGCGGCGATCGCAGCGTCGCTCGGAAGATTCGCGAGACGACGAACCAGAGCCGGTCGACGTCGTCGTCGCGCTCGATGACGTCCAGCGCGAGATCCTCGTCGTTTTCGACGAGCGCGGTGACGGCGTCTTCGAGCATCGACTCGGCGATCAGGCGCATCCGCGTGACGGCGTTGGTGATCGACAGCTCCGAGGAGTCCAGCAGATCCTGTAGCACGACGCGCTCGCCGGTCTCCTCCAGAACTTCGACGCCGACGAGACTCTGGGTGGCGCTCCGGATGGCGCGACGCTGGTCGCTGGTGATCTTGGTCCCTTCCAGCGCGATGCGGTCGAAGCCGCTGACGTACATCGTCATCACGGCGCGCGTAAGTCGATCGCCCTCGAGGTCGGTGACGTCGAGCGTGCCTTCGGTGCGTTCGCTCTCGGTCTTGGGCGTCAACAGCAGCGAGTCCTCCTCGCTGTGGAACTCGACCTCGCTACCGGCGCTGACGTCGTTCTCGGTCGCCCACGACTTCGGGAGCGAGACGGTGTACGTCGAGCCGCCGGTGAGCTGGACCTTCCGCGTTTCCATGTAGAGAGCTATCGGTCGGAGTTACATAAAGACATGCAAAATCTATAGACCACATATCACCGCGAGATACCTCGAGATAGCACGAAGTAGACGTCCGCAATAGCTGACGGCACAGATCCCTACGAAGTGCCTTCCAGAATCTATGTAGCACTATATACCGATCATAGAAGCGTATTTACACCCTCGTACCCGTCCTTACCACGATGGCAAGAGTCCGCGCTGCCGTCGCCCCCGAACGGCGGCGCCAGATCGGACCGTCCGCGGCCCGTACCGGCCACAGCCCCCGAACTTCAGTGAGCGATCAATGAGTGACTCAATCGGCGATACGACAGCTCCCGAGATAGAGACGGAGACAGAGAGCGAGGTGGAAACGGGTTCCGAATCCGTCGCCGACGCGGCGGTAGGCGACGAAGCGGACCCGACGATCACGACCGTCGACAACCCGGTCGTCGAAGCCAACGAACTCACCGTCCACTACGACGACGTGCAAGCGCTCCAACCCGTCTCGATGGGTATCCCGGAGGAGGAGGTCACGGCGATCATCGGCCCCTCCGGGTGCGGCAAGTCGACGTTCCTGCGCTGTATCAACCGGATGAACGATCTGGTCGACGCGGCGCGGATGAACGGCGAACTCCGGTTCAAGGGCAAAAACGTCTACGACGACGACGTCGATCCCGTCGCGCTGCGCCGGAAGATCGGGATGGTGTTCCAGAAGCCCAACCCGTTCCCGAAGTCGATCTACGACAACGTCGCCTATGGACTGAACGTCCGAGGCGACACCGAAAACCTCGACGAGCGCGTCGAGCGGGCGCTCAAGCGCGCCGCGCTCTGGGACGAGGTCAAAGATCAACTCGACGAGTCGGGGCTGGAACTCTCGGGCGGCCAGCAACAGCGGCTCTGCATCGCTCGGGCGATCGCGGCCGATCCGGAAGTGATCCTGATGGACGAGCCCGCCAGCGCGCTCGACCCCGTGGCCACCTCGAAGATCGAGGACCTGATCGCCGAGTTAGCCGAAGACTACACCGTGATCGTCGTCACGCACAACATGCAGCAGGCCGCACGAATCTCCGACAAAACGGCCGTGTTCCTCACCGGGGGCAAACTCGTCGAGTTCGACGATACCCAGAAGATCTTCGAGAACCCCGATCATCAGCGCGTCGAAGACTACATCACCGGGAAGTTCGGATAACCCCCGCTCGACGCCGATACCCGAGTTGGCGGTGCGTTTTGCGTTCTCCGACTGTGCCTCGTGACCCGGAGTCGTATCTGTCAGTACTGCTCAATTGAACTCCGAAAACCTAGTCGAAACTACGTACGCCGGATAACGCGTACCGAGTAGGTACGAATAGAACTGACCTCTATACATGAGCGTACAGTCTCCGAAAGATGCCCGTCGACTTCGTTCGCTAAAATCTCGATAGAGGCCTTTTCGACGCCTATTTCGCGGAGTATTCGGGATCTATATAGAACTATGGTCCGGGCTATAGCAAAATTAGAACGGTATTTCAGTAGGTGTCGACTTGATACACTCGATGGCAAGCAATCGACCCGACTCGCAGCGTTCGATCGTCTCCCGACGAAAGTTCCTGGGCGCAGCCGGCGGCGCCGCGGCGCTCTCGGTCGCCGGCTGTCTCGGCGGCGGCGGCAGCGGTCTGTCGGGCGAGGTCGTTGTCACCGGGTCGAGCACGGTGTACCCGGTCTCGCAGGCCATGACCGAGGAGTTCAAGAGCGAAAACCCCGGCGTCGATCCCTCGGTCGACCCAACGGGAACAGGCGCAGGATTCGAGAACAGCTTCTGTACCGGTAGCAGCGACATCAACGGTGCGTCGCGCCCGATCACCGACAGCGAACTCCAGAGCTGTCGTGACAACGGCGTCGAGCCGGTCGAGTTCCAGGTCGCCAGCGACGCGCTGACGGTCGCGGTCAACACCGAAAACGACTGGGCGGAGTGTGTCACCGAAGATGAACTTCGTCAGATCTGGAAGCCCGACCCAGCCCAGACGTGGAGCGACGTTCGCTCGGAGTGGCCCGACGAGGAGTTCGAGCGCTACGGTCCCGCGACGACGTCGGGGACGTTCGACTACTTCACCGAGCACATCATCGGCGAGGCGCGGTCCCACACCGACGACTACCAGTCCTCCGAGAACGACAACACGCTGATTCAGGGCGTCCAGGGCGCCCCGTACACCATCGGATACTTCGGGTACGCATACTACGACCAGAACAGAGACTCGCTCAAGGCCCTGAGCATCGACGCCGGAGACGGCTGCGTCGAGCCAAGCCTCGACAACGCCCAGAGCGGCGACTACCCGCTCGCGCGCCCGCTGTACATCTACGTCAACCGCGAGGAGCTCAGAAACAGCGACGTGGTGCAGCAGTTCGTCGAGTACTACCTGACCCAGTCGTCCAGCGACATCGTCAGCGAGATCGGGTACGTCCCGGCCGGCGACGAACTCCAGCAGCAGAACCTCGACAAGCTCGAAGCCATCGTCAGCGGCGACGACGAGGGATCGGGCAATCAGTCGAGCGGGAACACGTCCAGCGGCAACGAGTCGGCCTGACCGATTCGTTTCCGAAGACGGTAACTAACCCCCCACCCTCAATAGACCTATATTCATGTCCGGAGAACAGCCCAGACTAACCACGGACGGCTCCCGCCGGTCGCTCAAGGAAAGCGCCATCAAGGCGGCGCTTTTCGGTTGTGCGGCCCTGTCGATCCTCGTCACGGGCGGGATCATCCTGACGCTCGGGATCGACGCGATCGAGTTCTTCACCCGAGTGTCGCCGGTGGACTTTTTCACCGGGACCGAGTGGAGCCCCGTGATCAAGCCGTACAGCTACGGCGTGTTGCCGCTGATTTTGAACACGCTACTCGTCACCGTCCTGTCGGCGCTCATCGCGCTGCCGGTCGGCCTCGCCGCGGCGATCTACCTCAGCGAGTACGCGAGCGAGCGGATGCGCTCGATCATCAAGCCCGGCCTGGAGATCCTGGCGGGGATCCCGACGGTCGTGTACGGCTACTTCGCGCTGGTGTACATCACGCCGTTTATCGACGACTACCTGTTCCAGGTCAGCACGTTCAACGCGCTGTCGGCCTCGATCATGGTCGGCGTGATGATCATCCCGATGGTCTCCTCGATCAGCGAGGACGCGCTCAGCGCCGTTCCGGACGAACTCCGACAGGGAGGCTACGGTATGGGCGCGACGAAGTTCCAGGTGTCGACCGGCGTCGTCGTCCCCGCGGCGGTCTCGGGAATCTTCTCGTCGTTCATCCTGGGCATCTCTCGGGCGATCGGCGAGACGATGATCGTCGTCGTCGCGGCGGGCCAGAGCGCGAAGATGATCTACCCGGGCAACATCGACGAGGTCGTCGTCTCCTCGATCGAGACGATGACCGTCGCGATGGTCAAGCTCGTCACCGGAGAGATCTCGGCCGACGCGACCCAGTACAAGGCGATGTTCGCGATCGGGCTGACGCTGTTCGCGATGACGTTCGCGCTGAATCTCGCGAGCAACCTCATCGAGATGCGCTACAGGGAGGAGTACAAATGATCGAGACGCGCTACGATACGACGCTCGACGCCGAGGTGACAGCCTGATGGCGACTGAATCGTCCGATTCGGGCTGGTTCGGAGACGGAACGGAGACCGGTGCGATCAAGGGACGGCTGTTCGCGTGGGCCTGTCTCGGTGCCACCCTGTTCGGCATCGGGATGGTGATGATCCTGCTGGTGTACGTGGTGATGGACGCCTTCGCCATCGGCCAGCCCAACACGGCGCCGTGGCTCGACTGGGGCTTCCTGACGAACGCGACGTCGCGATTCGCCGATCAGGCGGGTCTGTACCCCGCGATCATCGGCTCGGTGATGATGATGGGCGTGATCGCGCTGTCGGCGCTGCCGATCGGCGTCGGCGCCGCGATCTACCTCGAGGAGTACGCACCGGACAACAAGCTCGTGCGGTTCATCGAGATCAACATCGGCAACCTCGCGGGCGTCCCCTCGGTCGTCTACGGCCTGCTCGGACTGGCGGTGTTCGTCCAGATCATGAACCTCGGGATGGGGACCGTGATCGTCGGCGGGTTCACCGTCGGACTGTTGATCCTCCCGATCGTCATCATCTCCGCGCAGGAGGCGCTTCGCGGCGTTCCGGACTCCCGCCGGCAGGCGTCGTTCGGCATGGGCGCGACGCGCTGGCAGACGACCAAGAACGTCGTGCTGCCCGAAGCGCTGCCGGGCATTCTGACGGGAACGATTCTCGCGCTGGGTCGCGCGATCGGCGAGACGGCGCCGCTACTGATGATCGGCGCCGCCGCGACGGTGTACTCGCCGCCGACCGGGCTGTTCGATCGCTTCTCGGCGATGCCGCGCCAGATCTACGCCTGGGTCGGCATGCCGGCGGAGGCGTTCCAGTACGGCGTGATGGCTGCCGGCGTCGTGACGCTGCTCGCGGTGTTGCTCCTGATGAACGCCAGCGCGATCCTCATCCGGAACAAGTACCAGCGCGAGTCGTAACCGCCGTCGCAACTTCTCGCTGCCGCAGATTTTGTCGGTCGCCGTCGCAACTATCGTCCCGCCACGTTGGGCAAAACCTAACCGCGGGCCGTCCTATGGTCGAGACATGTCTTCGGGCCGGGACCCAGTGCAGCAGGCCGCCGGAGAAGATCGGGACCTCTACGAAGTGTCGAACTGGGAACCGCGCTCCCGGCTCGACCGGTTCATCGTGGGCATCGACGGCGGCGTCCGCCGGATCGCCCAACTGCTCGTGTACGCCGTCGCCGGGCTGATCGGACTCTCGGTGGTCGCGCTCTCCCTGTGGGTGTTGCTCGCGGAGTTCCGCATCGGGAATCTCGATGCGGTCACCGATCCCGTCGTGACCGCGCTGGTCGTGCTGTCGGTCGTGCCGGCGCTCGCGCTCGCGGGCTACGTCTGGCGCGCCGACGTGACGACCGGCGAGCCGATCGGACTGCTCGCCGTCACGTTTCTGCTGATACTGCTGCTGGCGGGGTTCGTCGCGATCCTCAACGAGCTCGGCGGGCTCGTGCTCGGCGTTCGGGAGGGCGCCTTCGGGCTCGGGACGATCCTGTTTTACTATCTGGTCGTCGGCCCCGTCGAGGAGACGGCCAAGCTACTCGCGGTGCGGCTCCACGCCTACCGGAGCGACCGCTTCGACGCCGTGATCGACGGAGCGGTGTACGGCGCCGTCGCCGGCCTGGGCTTCGCGACGATCGAGAACGCGCTGTACATCACGCGAGCGCTGGAGCCGGCGGCGACCGCGCTCGACACGATCGCGGCGGCCGACGGCATCACCGCCGCGCGAGCGCTGGCCGGCCCGGGCCACGTGATCTACTCGGGCGTCGCCGGCTTCTACCTCGGGCTGGCGAAGTTCAACCGCGAGTACGCCGTGCCGCTGGTGCTGAAGGGGCTGCTCATAGCCGCCCTGCTCCACGGCACGTACAACGTCGGCGCGTCGATCGTCCCCGGGCTGGTCTACCAGTCGACCTCGCTGTCACCGCTCGCGTCGACGATGGCGTTCGTCGTCCCCTTCGACGCGCTGGCGGGCTACTACCTCTACCGCAAGATCCGGAACTACCGCGACACCTACCGCGCGGTCGAGGCCGAGCAGTGGGACGACCGGGTCCCGCTGCCCGAACTGGCCGAGTTCGACCCGTCGACCGATAAACCCGCGGTCGGTAGCCCAGACATCGCAGATGCCGACGCCACCGCTCGATCCGCAGCGGGTCGACCGGACGAAACGAACGCCGAGAGCGGCGACGCCATGACTGAGTCCGGTACCGCAGACGAGAGCGACGACGGAACTGCCGACGCAGCCGGGGCGGACGACGAGCGGGAGCTACTGGACGCCGATCGGACCGCGGCGTCGCGGTCGGACGAGGAGAACGAGGACTCGATCGACGACTGGGAGTTCTGACCGTCGCCAGTCAGCGGTAGCCGTCGAGCAACTGCTCTGCGTACTTCGCGATCACGTCGACCTCCAGGTGGACCGGGTCGCCCGGCTCCTTCTCGGAGAGCGTCGTCAGCTCGTAGGTCGTCGGGATGATCGCGACGGTGATCGCCTCGTCGGTGCGCTCGGCGACGGTGAGGCTGATGCCGTCGAGCGTGATCGATCCTTTCTCGACGACGTACGGCGCGAATTTCTCGGGGAGCGCGAACTCGAACTCCCAGTCGTCGCCGACGCGGCGCACGTCCCGAACCTCGGCGGTGGCGTCGACGTGGCCCTGGACGACGTGGCCGTCGAACCGGCCGTCGGCCGGCATCGCGCGTTCGAGATTGACCCGGTCGCCCTCCGCGAGCGTCCCGAGGTAGGTCTTCGCGATCGTCTCGGCCGCGAGGAACGTCTCGAACCAGCCCTCACGAGATTCCTCGACGGTCAAACAGGCGCCGCTGACGCTGACGCTCTGGCCGTGCGCTAAGTCCGCGGTCGTCTCGTCGCCCGCGATCCGCAGCCGGACGCCCTCGTCGGTCTCGGTGCGGCCGACGACCTCGCCCGTCTCCTCGACGATGCCGGTGAACATGTCGTTCCGTAGGTGACCTCGCGTCGAAAGGATTCCGCATCGGCGTCACGCCGTCGACGAGCGGTGCCGCGACGTCGCGGCGGCCTCCCCAACCGTTTTGCCGATGCCGCGCGCCGGCTTTCCCATGACCGAGGCCGCAGACCTGCTCCTGATCGGAGCGGAGGTCCACACGCTCGCAGAGCCCGACCGGACGGCCGAGGCCGTCGCCGTTCGAGACGGCGAAATCGTCCGCGTCGGAGCGGAGTACGAGGTGAAATTTCTCGAAGGCGTCGAGACGAAAGTGATCGACCTCGACGGCGGCGTCGTGCTGCCCGGGTTCATCGACGCCCACACGCACATCCAACTGCTCGGCCAGTACGAGCTGCACGCCGACCTCTGGGGGATCGAGCGCCGCGACACCTGCCTCGACGCGCTCCGAGATCACGCCGCCGAGCTCGACGCCGAAAGCGAGGAGGCCGACAGCCCGGCGGACGACTGGGTGATCGGCTTCCGGTACGACGAGAGCGCGTGGGAGGACGATCGCCCGCTGACCCGAGAGGATCTCGACGCCGTCGCCGAAGACCGGCCGGTCGCCGTCTTCCGGATCGACGTCCACAGCGCGTCGCTGAACTCGGTCGCCCTGGAGCGGCTTCGCGATGACCTGCCGGACGAGGACGTGCGGACCGAGAACGGGGAACCGACCGGCGTGATCGTCGAGGACGCGCTGGACGTACTCTGGGAGCGCGTCGCGCCCGATCGGGAGGACGCCCGCGAACTGCTGGACGCCGCCCAGAAGCGCGCCCACCGGCTGGGCGTCACCGGCGTCCACGACATGGTTCGCAACACCGCCCTGCCGTGGGCCTACCGTGCGCTCGACCGGGAGGACCGCCTGCGCCTGCGCGTCCGGCTCAACTACTGGGCCGATCATCTCGACGCCGTCGCGGAGGCCGGACTGGCTCCCGGCGCGGGCAGCGAGTTCGTCCGAACGGGATCGATAAAGAGCTACACCGATGGATCGATCGGCAGTCACACCGCGCGACTGCGCGAGCCCTACGCTGATCTGGACGGGGGTGACGCCGACGCGGACGCCGACCGGCACGGCCAGTGGGTGATCGAACCGGACGAGCTACAGGAAATCGTCGCGGACGCCGCAGCGTCCGACTTCCCGGTCGCGGCGCACGCGATCGGCGACGCCGCCATCGACGCCGCGCTGAATGCGTTCGAAGACGCCGGCGCCGCACCCGGAGATCCGAATCGACGCTACCGCGTCGAACACGCCGAACTGGCCGACGACGAGCAACTTGCCCGGATGGCCGACGCGGGGATCGTCGCCTCGGCCCAGCCGAACTTCCTGCAGTGGGCCGACGAGGGCGGGCTGTACGACCGCCGCCTCGGCGTCGAGCGGCGCAAGCGGGCCGACCGGTTCCGGCTCTGGCTCGACGCCGGCGTCCCGGTGGCGTTCGGCAGCGACTGCATGCCGATGGATCCCCTGTACGGCGTCGACCACGCGGTGAACGCGCCGACCGACGCCCAGCGTCTCTCGGTGATCGAGGCGTTGCGAGCCTACACCTACGGGAGCGCGTTCGCGGCCGGCGACGAGAATAGGTTAGGGACGATCGAAGTGGGGAAGAAGGGAGATTTGGTGGCGCTGGAACGCTCGCCGTGGGAGCACTCCGAGACGATCGACGAGATCGGCGTCGCGCTGACCGTCGTCGACGGTGACGTGGTGTACGACGGCCGCTGATCTCTCTTTCGGATGACTGTCGAGTGGAACGTTCTTCACAGCCCAACACCAGCAGGTATCTCCGCCGAATAACAACTTCGTCGGTCGAAATGATCTCCAGCAGCTTATTGAAAACAAAATCTTTTCAATACTGCTCTCTGAAGTTGCTAGCAATCACTGGTGGCTCACCGTGGCACGAATGGAAACAGCCGACATCGAAACCGACCTCAGCCTCTTCAAGTACGACAACCTCGAACAGCTGCCCGAACAGTACCGGGAGCTGGACGAGGCCGAGCGGTCGGAGCGCATCGAGGCCGCGCTCGACGCGCTCGGCGACGACGTCGTGATCCTCGGCCACAACTATCAGCGCCGGGAGATCGTCGAGCACGCCGACTTCATCGGCGACTCCTACCAGCTCTCGAAGGAGGCCGCCGCGGCCGACGCCGAGTACGTGATCTTCGGCGGCGTGACGTTCATGGCCGAGAGCGCCGACATCATCACCGACGACGATCAGACGGTGATCCTCCCGAGCATGGAGGCGTCCTGCCCGATGGCCGGGATGGCCGAGGCGCTGCAGGTCGACGCCGCGTGGGCCGAGATCACCGACGCCGCGCCCGACGAGGAGATCATCCCGATCACGTACATGAACTCCTACGCCGATCTGAAGGCCTTCACCGCCGAGCACGGCGGCGCGGTCTGTACCTCCTCGAACGCCCACCTCGTGTTCGAGTGGGCTCTGGAGAAGGGCGACAAGGTGCTGTTCCTGCCGGACAAGCACCTCGGCGAGAACACGGCCCACCGGCTCGGCCTCGAAGACGAGACCGCCGACTGGGATCCGTGGGATCCCGAGGGCAAGGACGCCGAAGAAGTCGCCGAGTCGGATATCATCCTCTGGGACGGCTACTGTCAGGTCCACGAACGCTTCCGCGAGAGTCACATCGAGAACATCCGATCCGAGCACCCCGACGCGAACGTCGTCGTCCATCCCGAGTGCCGTCGCGAAGTCGTCGAAGCCGCCGACGTGGTCGGCTCGACCAGCACGATCTGCGAGGTCGTCGAGGAGGCCGATCCCGGCGATCAGTGGGCGATCGGCACCGAGATCCACCTGACGAACCATCTCGACCGCTGGCACCCCGAGGTGGAGGTGCTGCCGCTCTGCGGCGACGCCTGCATGGACTGCAACGCGATGCGCCAGATCGACCCCAACTACCTGACCTGGGTCCTCGAAGAGCTCGTCGCGGGCCGCGAGCGCAACGTGATCGAGGTCGCCGCGCGCGAGAAGGAGCTCGCCGAGGTGGCGATGAACCGAATGTTGGAGCTGCAGGGGTGAGCGAGGATGGCCACTGACTCCACGGACGACAACCCGCTCGCACAGACTCGCGAGGCGACCGGCGCCGATACGCTCCTCGCGGACGGGGCGGGCGAGCACCTCACCGCAGACGTGCTCGTCGTCGGGTCAGGCATCGCCGGCTGCGCCGCCGCGCTCGCGGCGGCCCGCGAGGGCGCCGACGTGCTCGTCGTGACGAAAGCCGAGCGTCCCGAGGACGCCAGCACCGACTGGGCCCAGGGCGGGATCGCTACCTCGCGGGACGATCCGGAGTCGTTCAAGCGCGACGTGATCGAGGCCAGCGCGGGCACCGCCGACCCCGACGCGGTCGACGTGCTCGTCGATGACGCCAACGACGCCGTCCACGACGTGTTGCTCGACACGCTCGACGTCGGCTTCGACACGAGCGCAGAGGACGCGGACGAGGCCGGAAACGACGGCTCCGAGGCGTTCGACTTCGCTCGCGAGGCCGCCCACTCCAAGGAACGGATCCTCCACGTCGACGCCTCGACGGGAACCCACATTCTCCGGCCGTTCCTCCAGTATCTCGACGACCACGAGCACGTGACGATCCTCGAGGACACGGCCGCGCTCGACCTGCTCACCCACGAGGGGCGCGTGCACGGCGCCCAGCTCGATCGGACGCCGTCGGGCGAGCGCGCGCCGACGGGCTATCCCGTCTTCGCGGGCGCGACGATCCTCGCGACCGGCGGCGTCGGCGCGCTGTACCCGCGGTCGACGAACCCACCGGGTGCGACCGGCGACGGCGTCGCGATGGCGGCGCTGGCCGGCGCCGACGTCGAGGACGTGGAGTACGTGCAGTTCCACCCGACGGCGTTCGATCCGGACGCCGGTGCCGAGCGCGGCGACGCCGCAGGCGAGGACGCCACTGCTGGCGAGCACAAGCCGACGTTCCTGATCAGCGAGGCGGTCCGCGGCGAGGGCGCCCTGCTCCGGAACGGCGCTGGAGAGCGGTTCATGCCCGAGTACCACGAAGACGCCGAACTCGCACCACGGGATGTTGTCGCCCGCGCGGTCCAGCGCGAGCGCGAGGCGACCGGCGAGGTCGTGCTAGACGTCGAGCCGATCGATTTCGCGAGCGAGTTTCCCGATCTCGCGAGCGAGTGCGAGGATCGCGGCGTCGACTGGCCCGAGGGCATCCCCGTCGCGCCCTGCGAGCACTTTCTCTGTGGCGGCGTCGCCGTCGACGACCGCGGCCGAACGAGCCTGGATCGGCTGTTCGCGGTCGGCGAGTGCGCGCGCACCGGCGTCCACGGCGCCAACCGGCTGGCCAGCACCAGCCTGCTCGAAGGGCTGGTCTGGGGGCTGCGCGCCGGCGAGACGTCGGTCGGCGTCGAACCCGAGGTCGTCGAGGCGCCGGACCTGCTGGACAGCGATCCCGCGCTCCCCGATCGGTTCGCCGCCGAGAAGTTTACCCGCCTGCGTCGGGTGATGGACGAGCACGTCGGACTCCGCCGCGATCCGGAGGGCCTCCGGCGCGCGGCCGCCGTGCTCCGACGGCTCAAGGGCGAGGTCGACGCCTACGTCCGGACGCGAACCGCACGGGACCTCTACGAGCTTCGCAACGCCAGCGTCACCGCCTTGCTGATCGCGCGGGCGGCCGCCGAGAACCCCGAGTCGGTGGGCTGTCACTATCTCGTGGAGGCCGACGCGCCTGACACCGCCTCGCAAGCGGGCGCGGACGACTGAGATGCCCGTCACCGACCGCCAGGTCGAGCGCTGGTTGCGCGAGGATCTGGGCCATCACGACGTGACCAACGACGTCCCCGGCGAGACGACGGGCCGGCTCGTCGCGAAAGAGCGCGGCGTCGTCGCGGGCATCGAGGCGGCGACGGCCGTCTTGGAGTACCTCGGCGTCGGCGTCCTCGACGCCGCGGCGGACGGCGACCGGATCGAGCCGGGCGACGCCGTGCTCCGGGTCGAGGGCGACGCGCAGGACGTGCTGCGAGCCGAGCGCGTCGCGGTGAACGTCGCCGGCCACGCCTCCGGCGTCGCGACGAAGACGCGCGCGGCGGTCGACGCGGCAAGATCCGAGTCCGACGGCGTCGAGATCGCCGCCACGCGCAAGACCACGCCGGGACTGCGCGGCGTCGAGAAGCGCGCGGTCGTCGCCGGCGGCGGCGACACCCACCGGCTCGACCTCTCGCACATGGTGATGGTGAAGGACAACCACGTCGCCGAGATGGGCATGGCGGAGGCCGTCGCGCACTTCCGCGAGAAAGCGTCGTTCGCGACGAAGATCGACGTCGAGGTCGAGACGCCCGAGGACGCGCCGCGGGCCGCCGACGCTGGCGCCGACATCGTCCTGCTCGATAACATGACGCCCGCCGAGACGGGCGAGGCCGTCGATCTGCTGCGCGAGGTCGACCCGGATGTCCTCGCGGAGGCCTCGGGCGGCATCACCGTCGAGACGGTGCCCGAGTACGCGCGGACGGGCGTCGACGTGATCTCGATGGGTTCGCTGACACACAGCGCGCCGACGCTGGATCTATCCTTCCGGACGGGCCGTCGGTCCTGACTCGATCCCTGTCGTTTGTTACCGTTTGACATCCCTTTCGCCTTTCGCGACAAACAGTACTCACGAGTACCGCCGGACGCGGCCGGCGATCGGGGCGTCGGCGCGGCAAAACTTACTCCGACGTCGCGGCATCCTCTCCGAATACCGAACCGTATTCGCACGACGTGAGAGGGACGCTACTCTCGAACGGTCGTCTGCAACTAACTGGAGAGGCGTCGTGCGTCCGCTCATGCAGCGACGCAACCTGCTACGGACGGTCGGCATCGCATCGGCACTCGGGACGGGGTCGACGGGGACGCTCGCGGCCCAGTCCGGCGACGGAGCACAGAACGACGGCGGAGGGGAGTGTGCGCTCCCGGACTGCATCCATCCGACGCTGGGGTACTCCGGACTGGCCGGCGAGAGCGCGGACTCGCTCCCCGACGGCCTCCAGCCGGACCACGAGGTCGCCCTGGAGACGCGAGCGGGCGGAGAAGGAGGCGGTAGCGGGGAGGGGACCGGCGGCGCCGGCGGAGGCGAGAGCGGGAACGGCGGATCGGGCGGGAATGAAGCTCCTCAGCCGCCCGAGAGCGCAGAGGAGCTCCCCGATTTCGTCTTCGAACCGACGGGTCTGGCCGTCGAGTCCGGCGACGTGGTCCGGTTCACGCTCGCGGCGCCGGACCACACTGTGACGTCGTACCATCCGGTGCTCGGGCGCCAGCGCCGCGTGCCGGAGGGCGTCCCGCCGTTCTCGTCGCCGGTGCTGGGCGCCGAGACGTTCTGGCTGTACCGCTTCGACGAACCGGGCGTCTACGACGTCCTCTGTGCGCCACACGAAATTTTCGGGATGGTCGGCAGGATCGTCGTCGACGGCGGCGAGGCGAACTTCGGGGAGGAAGCGTACCCCGCACAGCGCGGGCCGGAGTTCACCGCGGCGACCGTCTTCGACGACGACGCGCTCGCCCCGACGAACATCGTCGAGACGGGCACGGTGAGCTGGGACGATCTCGCCGACGAGAGCAAGGCCATGCAGATCGAGTTCGCCGAAACGCCCGATGGGGGCGCTCAGGAAGGCGATGGTGACGGCGGAGATGGCTCCGGCGGGGACGGCGACGTGAGCGTCGGCGACGAACAACTCGAAGACGGCGCGCTGGAGATCACCGAACACGAGTTCGTGGTCGAGGAGGGGATACTCGGCGGCGTAACGGTCGAGGGAATCGTCGAGAACACCGGCGACGAGAGCTACAACAGCGTCGAGGTGCTGGTGACGGTGTACGACGAAGAGGGCAACCAGCTCGATCAGTACTTCGATATCACGTCCGACCTGTCAGGAGGCGACAGCTGGCAGTTCGAGGTCGTTCCGCTCGAAGAAGCGGGCGAGATCGCCGAGTACGACATCGCGGTGGAAGGAACTCAGTTCTGAGGCATCCAACCACGGGGTGTCGTTTTTTGTCGTGCAAGCGGTAACGATCGGTGGACGGGCGACGCGCCCCGCGATCCGCCGCGCGCAGTCGACCGGACGCGAGACGATGACCGAACTAGATCGTTCCCCCGAGACGATAGCACCCCTCGACCAGTCGGTGCTGGCGCGCTTCGAGCGCCCGCGCGTCGAGGAGCCGGTCCGGCTAGCCGTGCTGGCCGACGCCCATCTCGCGACGCGCGCCGAGGGGTCCTGGAAAGCGCTCCACCGCACCGAAGCCGCGCTCGAACGCGCGATCGCGGACGTGAACGATCGGGGCGTCGACGGCGTGCTCGTCGCCGGTGATCTCACGAAAGACGGCGAGGCGCGCAACTTCGACCGGTACGAGCAACTGATCGGACGCCTCGACGCGCCGACCGCGACGATCCCGGGCAACCACGACGTCCCGAAGGCGGAACTCGACCACCGGGTGATGCCGGTCGAGAGGTTTACCGAGCGGTTCTGCGAGAACGGGCTGCCCGCCCGCCGGTCGTTCGGCGGCGTCGACGTACTCACCCTGAACACCGCGACGCACCCGCACGGCCGCCTTCGCACGTCGCACGACGGCGTGGTCGGAGCGCGCCAGCGCCGGTGGCTCGACGACGCGCTGGCCGACGCCGAGACGCCGATCGTTCTGGGGCACCACCCCGTGCTGTCCCTCCCCGAGCACGAACAGTTCTCTCGGAGCCACTTCACGCTGCGCGACGCCGACGCGACGCTCGACGCGCTCGCTCGTCACGACGTTCCGCTGGTGTTCTCGGGCCACCACCACCTGCCGGCGACGAACCGCGAGCGCGGCGTCCGCGAGGTGATCGCGCCCGCGCTGTGCTCGTACCCGCGCGCGTACCTGCTCGCGGAGGTCGGCCCCGAGGGCACGACGATCCGATTCGTCCCCGTCGAGACGCCGACGGGCGCCGTCGACGTGCGCGTCCACGGCGCGGGCGGGAATCGGGTCGGCCGCAAAGTGACGGAGTGGGCCGAGCGTCGACTCGCCGCGTTTCCGCTCGTCGACGAGCGGGGAGGCGAGTGAGATGCCGTCCGGCGACGCTGACGCCGAACAGCGAACGCCGAAGGGGACGTCCCGCCGGACGATGCTGCGCTCGATCGGCGCGTTGGGCGTGCTCGGCGCGGTCGACGCCGGGCGCTGGGTCGGCCCGTGGAACCGTCCCTTCACCGTGCTCCGAACGCCGGCGTCGACGCGGCTGGCGGACGTCGGGACGCCGGAGGAGCGCGAAGCGCAGTCCGACGCGGACGCAGCGGCGTCCGGACGCCGATCGCTGGGCGATGATCCGGAGCTGGCCGTCGAGCGCGTCCCGACACCGACGGCCGCGCTGTCGGGGCTCGTCGATGGGCGCGCCGCGGCGGCGGAGCTCGATCCTCTCGCCGCGCTGCTGGCCGAGCGAGCCGGCATCGGCACCGTCGCGCTGCGGGCGACCGACGAGCGCCTGAACGATAGCGACGGTCGACGCGTCGAGAGCGTCCTCGCGACCGCTCGCGGGGATATCGCTGGCATCGAGGACCTGCGCGACCGGAGCGTCGTGCTCGGCGACCCGCTCTGTGGCATCGACTCGCTGTACCCGCTCGGGACGATCGAGGACGCTCTCGGCGACGACGCCGCGCTCCAGTGGGTCGACAGCGGGAGCGCGACAGGCGTTGCGGAGGACGCCGCGGCCGTCGGAACGACCGCGACTGCAGCCGACCGGGCCGGCCTGCGCACGGTCGCGATCGCCGGTGATCTTTCCCGACCGGTCGTCGTCGCGAGCGCCGCGATGCCCCGGGTCGAGCGCGAGCGGTTCGTCGACGCCGCGCGCGCCGTCGCGTCGGACCGAGAAGGGTGGTTCGGGACCGTCAGCCGGGTCGACGCCGACGCGCTGGACGCCGTCGCGGAGCGGGCCGCCGCACTGGGCGTCCGCCTCGACGCGCTGTAGGGCAGGTTGCCGGAATCGCCGATCCGGCGACGCGGCGAGAAGTATAATCCGACGCCCAACAGACGCTTACGGCCCGCACCGTGGTGTGTGCTCCTGCAATGCTCTCGATCACAGTACGACGCCGGAGGGCCGACGGATGACCGATCTCGGCTACGCGCTCATCAGCGAGGAGCACGGCCCGGACGCGCTGGTCGACAACGCGGTCCGCGCGGAGGAGGTCGGCTTCGAGTACGCGACGATCTCGGATCACTTCCACCCGTGGACGAGCACGCAGGGCGAGAGCCCGTTCGTCTGGAGCACGATCGGCGCCATCGCGCGCGAGACGGAGGAGATCGAACTGGGAACCGCGGTGACCTGCCCGACGGGGCGGATCCACCCCGCGATCGTCGCGCAGGCCGCCGCGACCGCCGCGACGATGCTGCCCGATCGATTCTTCCTCGGCCTCGGCACCGGAGAGGCGCTCAACGAGCACGTCGTCGGGGAGCACTGGCCGCCCCACCACGTCCGCCTGGAGAAGCTCGTCGAGGCCGTCGACGTGATCCGGACGCTCTGGGACGGCGGCATGCACAGTCACGACGGCGAGCACTTCACGGTCGAGAACGCCCAGCTGTTCACGCTGCCCGACGACCCGCCGCCGCTCTATCTGGCCGCCGACGGGGAGTCGAGCGGGCGGGCGGCGGCCGACGTGGGCGACGGAATCATCAGCACGGCGCCGCGCGAGGGCGTCGTCGACACGTACGCCGAGAGCGCGGACGATCCCGGCCCGAAGCACGGCCAGCTGACGGTCTGCTGGGCCGAGACCGAGGACGAAGCGATCGAAACCGCCTACGAGCAGTGGCCCAACACTGCGCTGGCGGGCGAACTCACCCAGTTGCTCCCGACGCCGACACACTTCGAGCAGGCCTGTGGGATGGTCGAGAAAGAGGACGTCGCCGAAAAGGTCGTCGCCGGCGACGACGCCGACGAGTACATCGAGCAGATCGAGCAGTTCGAGGACGCGGGGTACGATCGCGTCCACGTCCACCAGATCGGCCCCGATCAGGAGGGGTTCCTGGAGTTCGCGCGCGAAGAGATTCTTCCGTCGTTCTGATCGGTGGCCGACCCGCCGCTGGGGCCGACGCCGCGGACGCTGCGGACGTCGATCGGTGGCCGGCGGTCCAGCCGGTCCGACCGTTTATACCGGATGCCGCGGCGAGAGTCCCCATGCCAACGTACGAGGCGTTCCTGTCGGACGACCGGGCGATCGAGGGGCTACCGATCAGACTCGTGGTCGCGATCGTCGTCGGCGTCGCCAGCCTCAGCATCATGATGTCGATGCTCGGCGGCATCGGGACGCTCGGATCGACGGAGCTGGACGCACAGCCCGAACAAGAAGTGATCGACGCCGACGACCGGACGCTCGGCGTGACCGTCGTCGACGAGAGCGGCGAGCCGGTCGAGGGCGCGACGGTCGTCGTCGACGGCGACTCCGCACAGCTCGACGAGATCGCGACCGGCACCTCGGGCGAGGACGGGACGGCGTCGGTCGAAATCGACCCCGAACTCCGCGAGAATCAGGACCGGGGCACGCTGCAGATCGACATCAAGCCGCCCAGCGGCACCGACTTCCAGGATAAGCGACAGAACACAGAGGTGCTAGTCGTCGACCGGTAGGCGGCGTCAGCACGTCGGGTCGTCCGGCGGCGGCCGGACCGTCGCGCGACGCCGCTGCCCGATCAGCGATCCTCCCAGTCGATCCAGTCGCGCTGCCAGCCGTGGCGGGACTCGGCTTCGCGGCGGGCGCGCTCGCGATCCTCGCGAGCCGTTCGGTTGCGCTCGACCGCGTCGACCTGCTCGCCGTCGACCAGCAGCGGCGCGAACGCCACGCCGCCGAGTTCTTCGGCCTCGCCGTCGGCGTCGAACGCGGTGAGCGACTGCTCGCTGGCGCCCCGCGGCAACACCAGCCGGCCGTCCTCGGCCAACTGGTCGAGCAAGGCATCGGGCGGCCGGACGGCGGCGGCTTCCAGCAGGATTCGGTCGTAGGGCGCGTACTCGGGCAGTCCGTCGGCGCCGTCGCGGCGGTCGACCAGCACCTCGCCGTAGCCGGCGTCCGCGAGGTTGCTTCTAGCTTCGAGCACGAGGGGACGTGCGATATCGAGGGCGTGGACGTTGCGGGGACCGGCGATCTCGGCTGCGACGGCGGCGGTGTAGCCGACGCCCGCGCCGACGATCAGCACCGACTGTTCCGATTCGACGTCGAGCGCTTCGAGCAGTCGCGCCGCCGTGCTCGGGGCGAGAATTCGCGTCCCGAGGCGCTGATGGCTGGTGTCGGCGTACGCGCCGCGATCGTCCTCCACGAACTCGTGGCGCGGGACCTCCCGCATCGCCACGCTCACCTGATCGCTGCGGACGACCGCCTTTGCCTCGTGTTCGAGGCTGTCGACCATGTCGTCGCGCAGCACCGCGGGTTCCATGTTTCAGGCGACGGTCCGGACGGTTAAGAATCGCGCGGCTGCTCGAGGTTGGCTGGCCTGCTATCGCAAGGAAGCACGGAGCAATCGGGCGAACGGCACCGCTCCGCGGGTGAGCAGCTGCGCGCTGACGCCGCGGTTCATCCGCGCATCTGCACGAACCTGACGCCGCCACGGTCCTCGACGTCGAACTCGCCGTCGGATCGCTTGCGGTACCGCTGCAACGTCTGGCTACGCGTACCGATCGGCGCCAGCGCGACGCCGCCCTCGCGCAGCTGTTCGCCGACGGCGTCGGGGAACTCGCGGGCAGCGCAGGTCAGGTACGCCGCATCGTAGGGGGCGTGCTCGGGCCAGCCCTCGCGCCCGTCGCCGACGCGGACCGAAACGTCACCGTAGCCGAGTTCGGCGAGCGTCTCGCGGGCTCGATCCGCGAGATCATCGCTGTACTCGACGCTGTAGACGTGCTCGGGACCGACGGCCTCGGCGGTGACCGCGGCGTGGTAGCCACAGCCCGTGCCGACCTCGAGCACGTCGTCGCCCGGTGCGGCGTCGAGCAACTCGACCATGATGCCGACCATGTGTGGCGCGCTGATCGTCTGGTCGTCGCCGATCGGCAGCGGGCGGTCGGCGTAGGCGTTCCCGCGGCGCCCCTCGGGGACGAACTCGTGACGCGGCACCGCGCGAAGGGCGTCGAGCGTCGCCTCGTCGGTGACCCGGTCGCTCTCCGCGAGTCGGTCGACCATCCGGTCGCGTCGGACCTCGAACGAGTCGTCGGGAGCGTCGTCGGAGCCGAACATGGATAGCAGGCGTCGGATGGTGCGGGGGAGTCGCACGATTCGAGCGAGTTGGCCCCTAGATCGTGGAACCGCCTTACCAGGCCGACCAGGCGGTCGTCGACTCGTCGCGAACGTACAGTCGCTTCACGTCCTTGGCGGTCGCCGAGTCGCCGGGGTGGTCGAGCTTGTCGTGGTTGTAGCCGACGGCGTCGTCGCGGACGTAGATCCCCTCGACGGTGAACTCTTCGCCGCCGAGCTCGTCGGTGGCGTCGACCGTGAACTCGTAGTCGCCGGGGACCTGCAGCGTGACGCTGCGGGTGTCGTCTCGCTTCCCGTCTTTCGGATGAATCGTCGCGTTGACGCCGACGTTGCCCACCGCGCGCGTCCAGATCGTGTCGACGTCCTCGGCGGTCGCTCCCTCGACGCGTCCGCCGGTGTCGAGTTCGAGGCTGGTGATCCGGACGGTCATGATCGCCTCCTCCGTGTCGAGGACGAACTCCTCGCCGACGGCGAGCGTCTCGTCGGCCGGCGGCTCGGCCGTCGCGGTGAACGATTCGCCTTCCTGAGAGACGACGACGTTCCGCTGGACCGTGGTGTCGCGCTCGATCTTCGTCTTGTGGACGTGATCGCACTCCGTGCATCGTACCGTCGCCTGGCCGCCGTCCTTGAGCAACTCGTGGACCGTCTCGACGTCCGGCGAACACGAGGGGCACGCGGCGGCCACGCGCTCCGCAGTCTCAGTCATACTGGTGTGGTAGCGCCCCCGAGCGTATAAGCAGTGGGAGTGACGGGCGGCGATAGCCGGCGAACGTCGACAGCGAGAGCGTGCCGGGACAACAAGCGGAGGCTCTGTGATAGGTTTGCGCTGCCGACGCGTCGCCGGCAAGCCTTCCCAGTCCGATAGCACTTTTACCGCAAGAGGAGCACCCTACCAGTATGGCTCGAAACGATTTCCAGCAGCAACTCGCTGACCTGGAGGAAGACGTACTGTACATGAGCGAACTCGTCCTCGAACGGCTCCGCAAGGGACTCGACGCGCTCGAACAGAAAGACCGCGAGACCGCCCGAGAGGTCATCGAGGGCGACCACGAGATCAACCAGCTGTATCTCGAACTCGAACAGGACTGCATCGACCTGCTCGCGCTCCAGCAGCCCGTCGCGAGCGACCTGCGCTTTATCGCCTCGTCGTTCAAGATCATCACCGACCTCGAGCGCGTCGGCGACCTCGCGACGAACCTGGCGGAGTACTCGCTGAACGCTTACGAGGACGTGTTTCCAGAAGTCGACGTGCAGGCGATCGGGGCGCTGACCCACGACATGATCGAGGACGCGATGGCCGCCTACGCCGAGCGCGACACCGACGCCTGCCGAGCGATCGCGGCGGGCGACGACGAGCTCGACGAGCTGTGCGAGCAGGCCAGCCAGACCGTCGTTCGGGACCTGATCGAGCGCGAACTCGACGCGCCCGAGGACGAGGAGATCGAGGAGCTGCTCAACGACGTTTCGCGGCTGCTCCTGACGATCCGGGACCTCGAACGCGTCGGCGACCACGCGGTCAACATCTCCGCGCGGACGCTGTACATGGTCGAGAGCGACGACGAACTGATCTACTGAGAACGGTTACTGGCCGTCGTAGCGCCACGTCTCGCCGCCCCAGCGCGGATCGACGACGCCCGGCAGATCGCCCAGCCGGTCGCTGACAGTTTCCCACCACGAGTCGGGGTCGTCGTACCCCGCCGCGTGAGAGGGGTAGACGTCGCGCTTGAACTCCGCCTCCTCCAGCTCTTCTTCCTCGCGCAACCGATCGAAGGCGGCGCGGACGGCGTCCCGGCGCCAGTCGCACATCATCTGGCTGATGCCGGGCATCTCCATGTCCTTCAACAGTTCGTCGACGCGCTCGTCGATCGGGCGGTCGTCGCTCTCGGCGCCGGCGAACGTCGCGCGCGGCCGAAACCACACCGTCAGCGGCGGCTCATCGCGCACCTGTTTGCGCCGGAGCTCGCCCGCTCGACAGAGCGCGTCGAGCTTGCTGCGCGCCTCGTACTCGGTCGTCGCGATGGCGTCGGCGATCTCGGCGGCGGTGCGTGGCTCGGCGCCGTCGAACTCGGTCAGCAGCTCCTCGTCGGGGACCTCCTCGACGAACTGGCCCCAGCTGCGATCGTCGTTGTCGCTCATGGGTCGACCTCTCCGGACGGCATCATTTTTTCCTTTCTCGGCGGTCGGTAATGTAGTTGTGGGTGGTCGGCGGGGAGACCATCGGTCGACAGCCGACACCGATTTGACGGTCCCCCGCAAAAGCGCGGGTGATGACCGACGACGAGTCGACGTTCGAAGCGATCCCGGGCGAGGGAATGGAAGCTGAGGACGCCCACGCCCCGCTGGACGTTGAGGCGGCGTTCGACGACGTGACAGTCGTCATCCCGTCCGCGCGGGAGGACAACTACACCCTGCAGAGCCTGCCCGAGTTCGTCGACTACGTCGTGGCGCGCGACGAGGGGCTCAACGTCGCTCGGAACCGCGGAATCGAGCGAGCCGAGGGCGACTGGATCGTCCTCGCCGACGACGACATCACCTTTCCGACTCGTCTGACCGCGATCCTGATCGACTCGATGCACCCGGGACAGCTCGTCGGACTCGAAGACTTCTGGCCGATGGACTGGGTGATCGGCCGGTTCATGATCTTCCACCGTTCGCTGTGGGAGCGCGCCGGCGGCTTCGACGAGCGGCGGCCCCACGGCGGCGACACGGACTTCGCCGTCAGCTGCGAGAAAGCGGGCGCGACGACGCTCCGCCTCCCGCGCAACGCCATCCCGCACCACGACGCCGAATCGTCGTTCTCGACGTCGAGCCACGCCGAGTGGCTGTGGTACCTGCTGCGCCGGCATCCGCTGGCGATCGCCCCGAAAGCCGTCAAGCTGGGGCTGTCGAACCTCGGCGTCCTATCGCCCGAACCGGATCGCAAAGAGTATCCTGACGACTGGCAAAGCCAGATCTACCGCCGACCCTCCGAGGACCGCAACTCATGACCGATCCAAACGTTCTGCTGATCGTGATGGACAGCGTTCGGGCCGCGAACACGAGTCTCCACGGCCACGAACACGAGACGACGCCGTTTCTCGAACGGTTCGCCGACCGAGCGACGGTGTACGACCAGGCCCGGAGTCCGGGCACGTGGAGCCTCCCCAGCCACACCAGCATCTTCACCGGGCTGCACGTGATGGAACACGGCGTCACGCGCGCTCGCCACCAGCTGCGACCGGGCTACACGATCTTCGAGGAACTGGGCGACGAACACGAGTACGCGACCGGCGTTTTTTCGGAGAACACCTGGATCACCGACATGCCGGTGGGGCTCAGAGACACCTTCGACACCGTCGAGGGCGCTCGCAACCTGCCGTTCCCGGACGCCGTCGATCCCTCGAACTTCGTGCTCTCGGAGGGACAGGGCAAGTACGGCGCGTTCCTCAAACACTGTCTGGACCGCGACGACACCGCCAAATCGATGGTCAACGGCGCGTTCACGAAGCTCGCGTGGGACTTCCCCCGCTTGCTGCCGGACCGGTTCACGTCGAGCACGCCGGCCCGCGTGTACGGCGATCTATTTCTCGACTGGGAGGCCGACCGCGACGGGCCGTGGGCAGCCTGCGTGAACTTCATGGACGGCCACCTACCCTATCTCCCCGACGAGGAACACGACCAGTGGGGCGGCGGGAAGCTCCGCTCGCTGCAGGACGAGATGGACGACCAGGTCTGGGAGTTCAACGGCGGCCAGCGCCCCTGGTGGCAGCGCAAGGCGCTCGAAGGGCTGTACGACGGGACGATCCGCCAGATGGACGCCGAACTCGAGCGCGTGCTGACGACGCTCGAAGAGCGGGGGAGCCTGGAAGACACGCTCGTCGTGATCACGAGCGACCACGGCGAAGGGTTCGGTGAGCCGAGTCGCATCAGGCCCGACGCCCGCGTCGCGGCCCACGGCGCCGGAATCCACGAGGTACTGACCCACGTCCCGCTGGTGGTGCAGTTCCCCGGACAGGACGCCGGAGCGAAAGTCGAGGATCCGGCGTCGCTCACCGAGTTCCCGTCGGTCGTCCGCGACGCGCTGGACGCCGATGCGACGCGGGACGACGGATCGTTCGTCCCTGAGGGCCCCGTGATCGTCTCCTCGCACGGCCTCGAGGAACCGATGGAGGAGCGTGCACGACGATACACCGGCGAACTCCACCGGTTCAACGGCGACTGTCGGGCGGTGTACGAGGGAAGCGGTCACGACGTGACCAAGTTCCTCTCGTGGCGCGACCGGCGCGCGACGATCGCCGTGAACGACGCGAAGTCGTCCTACAGGTCCAGCGACACCGACGACGGGCGCGTCGACGAGGCGTTCGCGGATATCGACGATCGGAGCGTTCGCGAGGACTCGGACGGCATCGAGGAGGTCGACGAGGCGACGAAGCAGCGACTGGAGGATCTGGGGTACGCGTAGCGGCCCGCCGACCCGGCAGTCGGACTGGGCGCCGACCGCGATCCGCCTGAGCGGGAATACAGCATTTAAATATCTGGCCGCGCCCCCCTCCAGTATGCAGTCCTCGCCCGACGAACGCCCAAACATTCTCCTGGTGGTTCTCGACAGCGTTCGGGCGTCGAACACCTCGTTGCACCGACACGACAACGAGACGACGCCGTTTCTCGAACAGTTCGCCGACGAAGCCACCTGGTACACGCAGGCGCGATCGCCCGGAACCGAGAGCCTCTCCAGCCACACCAGCATCTTCACCGGACTGGACGTCCGCGAGCACGGCATCACCGACCGTCGACAGCGGCTCGAACCGGGCCACACCGTCTGGGAACGCCTGTCTGACGACGGGTACGAGACCGGCGTCTTCTCGAACAACCCGTTTCTGACGGAGTTGCCGGTCGGGCTCGACGGAACCTTCGATCACGTCTGCGGCCGCCGACAGGAACAGCCCTACCCCGACGCCGTCAACCCGAAAAACTTCGTGATCGACGCCGCCGACAGGGGGCCGCGGAAGTACGTCGACTTCGTTCGCGAAGCGGTGGACAACGGACGCGTCGCGGAATCGCTGTTGAACGGGCTGTCGTTCAAGCTCGACGGCTCGCACGAGAAACTGCTCCCGACGTTTCTGGAACCCGACTCGTCGGCCGAACAGTACGCCGACCAGTTTCTGGCGTGGCAACGGGACCGGGAGGGCCCCTGGGCGGCGTGTGTCAACTTCATGGACGCCCACTACCCCTACGAGCCCGGGCCGGAACACGACCGCTGGGGCGGCGACGAGCTTCGCAGGATCCAGCGGCAGATCGAGGATCAGGCGTGGGAGTTCGTGGCCGGCGACCGGCCCTGGGGCGAGCGTCACGCGATCGAAGCGCTCTACGACGGCGCGATTCGGCGCATGGACGCCGCCGTCGAACGGATCGTCAGCGGGCTTCGGGAGGCCGACGAGCTCGAGGAGACGATGATCGTCGTCACGGCGGATCACGGTGAAGGGTTCGGGGAGCGAAGCCGCGTCAGGCGCGAGGCGAGGGGAGTCGGGCACGGAAACGGAGGGATACCCGAGTCGGTGCTTCACGTCCCGCTGCTCGTGAAATATCCGGGACAGGAGGAGGAACGTCGGTGCGACAGCCTGACCTCGCTGACCGAGTTTCCGTCGGCCGTCGACGCCGCGCTGGAGCGAGACGCCGACGCCGACTCGTTCTTGCCGTCCCGGGAGCGAGTCATCTGTTCGACCGACGGCGTCGACCCGGACACGGCCGAGCGCGCACGAGAGTACTGCGGGTCGATCGAACCCTACGACGAGCCCGCCGACGCGGTCTACGAGGCCGATGACGGGACGGTCCGCAAACACGTTCGCTGGGGCGACGAACGCCGAACAGTGCGCGTTCGAGATGCGCACTCCGCGTGGATCGAGCCGGACGGGGATCTGGATGTCGACGCCGTCCTCGCCGAACTATCGGACGCCGACGTGCGCGACGCGCCCGGCGAGGAGGTAGGCGCCGAGGTGGCCGAGCGCCTCGAGGATCTGGGGTACGCGTGACTCGCCGTGACGGTAGCGGAGAACGTATAAACCGACGTCAGAGTGATGTAGGTATGGACGCGGGCCCGACGTACTCCATCGCCGTCTGCAACTACAACATGGCGGAGACGCTGGAGCGAGCCCTCCGAAGCATGATCGAGCAGGTCGACCCCGACCGCTTCGAGGTCGTCGTCGTCGACGGGGGCTCCAGCGACGGCAGCCGGGAGATTCTCCGAGAACTGTCCGAGGAGTACGACAATCTCCGTGCGGTGCTGGATCGCGCCGACGAGTGCGACCACCTGGGCGGCGATCGCAACATCTCCTTCGAGGAGGCGGAGGGCGAGTACGTCCTCGAATCGCTCGACACGGACGACCGGTACTTCGAGGGGATCATCGAGGACTTCGTCGACATCTACCACCGGCTGGAAGCCGAGATCGACACCCAGTTTTTCCTCTCGGGGACCGGCATCAACATGGCGCCCCGCGAACTCCTGCTGGAGGTTCCCTACTACGACCTCGGTGGGGCGGAGGACCGTGACTTCTGGCGTCGGCTGTTCGCTCGCGACGCGCTCGTCTGGCTCGACCACGGCCCCGTCTCGGAGGAGATCGGGTATCACATGTCGTTTACCGACGAAATTCGGCGCGATCTCCACGGGAAGGTCTGTGATTTCCAGTCGGGGATCTCGCTGCCGTCGGCGCTGCGATGGTCGCTGTACCACGAACGACAGTTCATCCTGGAGCGGGACCGGGGACCGATCCAGAACACGTTGAAGAAGCCCTACGACTTCGCGTCGCACCTGTACGCCTATCTGAAAGCCCGAAACCTGGAACAGCACGAGGCGCCGCCCGAGTTCCGCGAGAAGGGAGCGCTCGAACGACACATTGCACGAGAACGGGCCACGCTGCCGGAGCTCGCCGAGCGGTTCGACTTCGACGTCGACCCCGCCGAGTTCAGCGAGGCCGGGCGACGAGCGTACTTGGGAGAATGAGCGGCGAGGACACCCACGAACTCGATCTCGGTCGCGAGGCGATGGTTGGCTTCGCGTCGAACGCCGCGATGATGGCGTTCGGCTTCGCCGGGGTCGTGCTGTTCGCGCGGGTGCTGGGCCCCGCCGGCCTCGGCGCCTACTATCTCGTCCTGGCAGGGGGACGTACTCTCTCACAGCTCAGCAACGGCGTCGGCGCGGCGGTGAAAAAACGGGCGAGCGAGGCGGACACCGACCCGCGAGCGTTCCTCGGCGTCGGGCTGCTGGCACACCTCGCGGTGTCGGTCGCCGTCGCCGTCCTCGCCGTGCTCTTCGGGCCGCTGATCGAACGGGTCGTCGACGTGCCCCGACTCGCGGTGAGCGTGTCGGCGATCGTGTTCAGCCTCGGTCTGTTCCAGATCTGTAACGAGCTGTACGCCGGGATCGGGAAACCGGGCTACGCGTCGTGGGCCGACACCGTCCGGTCGATGCTGACGCTGCTGCTGCAGGTCGCGTTCATCCTGCTAGACTGGGGACCGTTCGGGCTCGTCGTCGCCTTCGCCGCGGCCAGTTTTATCTCCGGCGTCGGCGTCTGGGTCGCCTCAGGCGTCGTGCCGCGACTACCGTCGCGCGAGACCGTCGAATCGACCGCTACGTACGCTCGCTGGAGCGTTCCAGATAATATAGTTAGTGACCTATACGGCCGTGCAGATATCATCATCGTGGGTATATTCGCAGGGAATACTGCAGTGGGGTTCTACGAGACTGCGGTCAGACTGGTCCAGCCCGGAGCGTTCTTCGCGACATCGATTAGTGGTCCCTTGACGGTGAAAGTGAGCGGCTTGTCCTCTCGTAACCACAAGATTATTCCGGATCTCAAGAATGCGATGTCATACGCGGGACTGCTTGCGGTCCCGATTTTCTTCGGAGCGACGGCGATGTCTACCGAGATCATGCAAACAGTCTTTGGTAGTGAGTTCACCGGTGCTGGATCAGCACTCATCGGCCTTGCCGTCTTCCAGATCCTCAATGGATATGCGAAACCATTTGAATCGGTGATTAGCGGCTCCGATCGGATTCGCCTGCAGTTCGGCGTGTCGGTGGTCGTCGTTGTGGTTCATCTACCTCTCGCGATAGCCTTGGGGAGCATCTATGGACTTGAAGGAGTTATTGCGTCTACAGTTTTTGCAGAGGTACTCAGGCTTTCCGCATACCAACTGCTCACAAGACGGCTGTTTAAGGAGTTCGTCGCACCGCGTCCAGTTGCTGCTCAACTCGTTTCGGGCGCCCTCATGGGCATACTAGTATTCGTCGTAGTCGAGACGATAGTCGCTATTCGGGGGTGGCCATCGTTGCTCTTACTTGTCGCTGTCGGAGCGACGGTGTACTTTACGGCGCTTGGGATGATAAGCAGTCACTTCCGAGTCACGCTAAATAACGTTCTCCGCCCCGTAGTAAATTACTCAGAATAACAGAAGTAGACTACCGACCGATTGCTTGATTGGTGTGGACTCGAATATTCTGAATGACCAATGAATCAGTCGCAACAAAACAATATCGTTCTCCTCTGTTTGGATTCGGTTCGCAAAGACTATTTTGAGGAGTATGCAACCAGATTACGCCAGATTTCAGACATAGAGTTTCTTCAGTGCCGAGCTGCCAGTGGGTGGTCAGTGCCAAGCCATGCTTCGATGCTGACAGGAACTCTCCCTCACCAACATGGAGTACACGCCTATAACCGAAACTTTTCGGAGCTCACGCGAGAGGATACGTTCCTCAAAGACCTGCCGGACCACCGCGCCCTCGGAGCGTCCGCAAATGTATACGCCAGCGAGGCTTTTGGCTTCGACGGCCCATTCGATGAGTATCGATCAGTTTCTCCAGATCGCCGGTTCCCTGAAGGAATGGACGTTGAGCGTTGGGGACAGCAGTGTAATAAAACTGGGATCAACCGGTATGTAGCGTTCATCCGTGCCGCGCTGGCTCACGAACACCAGTTCGCTAGCCTCGCGAACGGCGCGTTTACCGAACTCGCAAATCGCCTTGACAATGCACCGCTCCCCTCGCCGTTCGATGACGGGGCACGAGTTGTTTCGAAGGAAGTGAGAAGCCTCATCGACCAGAATAAAGAGCCGTTTTTTATGTTTGCAAACCTCATGGACGCCCACGGCCCGTTCAATCACGTCCTGAGCTACGATCGATCCTTGTATGACGTTCCACTATCTTGGAATTCTGGGAAGTACAGCACCCATAAGCTCAATACGGAGGGAATCACAGAGGATACGCACCACCACGTTGAACACACCCGAGAACTATATGTAGGTGCAGTTGACTACCTAGATCGGAAAGTTAGCGATCTGGTCAACTGGCTCAACGCCAACACGGAGCGCGAGACGGTCGTCGTCATCACTGCCGACCACGGCGAAAACTTAGGATTTGACGCCGACGAGGAACTGCTTGCTCACAGGGGCGTACTTACTGAAGGACTATTGCATGTTCCCCTAATTGTGGTGAATGCTCCCGACAGTTGGAAGGACATCGATCAGTCCCGATACGTATCCCATTGCTCACTAGGCGGGTTACTCGTCGGCCTCGCAAACGGCGAGGTGCCCGATATCACCGCCGACCGCGTCGCAGGCGAGCGGATCGGCTCGAATGTACCTGAAGCTGCAGACGAGGACGAGCGCGCCGAGTGGGACCGGATGATCCGCGTCGTCTACGACGGCGAGACGAAGTACGAGTGGGACTCGGCGGACGAGACGACCCGGTACCGGCTCGACGCCGAGCGGCCGAACTGGCAGGAGCCGACCGAGGGCGACGTGCCGGTCGAGGAGCTCGAAGCCGAGTTCTTCGACGAGCCCCTGGCCGAGTACAAACAGCGAGCCAGAAGCCGGAGCGAAGCCGCCGACGTCGACGACGTGATCGAGGATCGGCTCTCGGATCTCGGCTACGTCTAACGCGTCTGGACGCCGGAGGACCGCAGGACGCCACAGCACGAAGAGCATTTGAGCCTCCCCCTCCTGAGAGCCGACAATGCGTAACATCGTCCTCCTCTGTCTGGACACGGTCCGCAAGGACTACTTCGACGAGTACGCGCCCCGCTTGCGCGAGCGGGCCGATCTGGAGTTCTCGCAGTGCAGGGCGGCGAGTTCCTGGAGCGTCCCGAGCCACGCGTCGATGTTCACCGGCGAGCTTCCTCACCGTCACGGCATCCACACCCACAACCGGGACTTCTCCGAACTCGCCCGCGAGGACACGTTTCTGGCCGACCTCCCGGACCACCGCGCGGTCGGCGCCTCGGCGAACGTCTGGGCGGGCACCTCGTTCGGCTTCGACGCGCTGTTCGATTCCTTTTCGGACGTCTCGCCCGACAGGCGATTTCCCGCCGGCATCGACGTCGGGCAGTTCGGGCAGCGCTGCGACGCGACCGGCGTTCGGCGCCACGCCGCGTTCGTCCGCGAGGCGCTGGATCACGAGCATCCCGCGGCGAGCCTCGCGAACGGCGCGTTCGTCCAGATCGACGACTGGCTCTCGCGGCTCCCGGTGCCGAACCCGTTCGACGACGGCGCGGCGATCATCGCGCGCGAGGCCCGCTCGCAGGTCGACGACGGCCCGGAGCCGTTCTTCCTGTTCGCGAACTTCATGGACGCCCACGGACCGCTCCACCACGTCAGGGGGTACGACCGGTCGCTGCACGACGCGCCGCTGTCGTGGACCTCGGAGGACGTCGACTTCGGAACCGCCGTCGAGGCCGACGATCGAGAGCAGATCGAGCGGTACACCGACCTGTACGGCGCGTCGATCGACTACCTCGATCGGCAAGTGTGTGACCTGATCGACTGGCTCGACGCGAACACCGACCGCGAGACGACGGTCGTCGTCACCGCCGACCACGGCGACAACATGGGGACGGCGGTCGACGGCGGCCGCTGGGGCCACGTCGAGAGCACGCTCACGGAGGGGCTGTTGCACGTCCCGCTACTCGTCGTGAACGCGCCCGAGGAGTTCGACGCCGTCGACGAGTCGCGCTACGTCTCCCACTGCTCGCTCCCCGAGTTGCTCGTCGGCCTCGCGAACGGCGAGGTGCCAGACGTGACCGCAGACCGGATCGCCGCCGAGCGGATCGGGCACAGCGGGCGGCTCAGCGACATCGACGACCACCGCGACACCGAAGCGGACAGTCTGGTGCGCGCCGTCTACGAGGACGACCGCAAGCACCTGTGGGGGAGCGGCGACGACCGAACGGTCTTCCGGCTGGATCCCGAGCGGGCGTGTTGGGAGGAGCCGACCCAGGACTCGTTCGATCCCGACCGCTTCGCAGAGATGTTCGACGTTCCTGCGGGCGAGTACAAGGACCGCGCCGCCGCCGGCGACGAAGAGATGGATGTCGACGGAACGATTCAGGACCGGCTGGCCGATCTCGGGTACCTGTCGTAGATCCCTGGCTCCGAGAGGCGCGATGCCATCACTCGGACCGGTACAGCCGTTCGAGATCGTCGACGACGCCGTCCCACGTCGGGAGCGTCGTCGGGTCGGGCGTTCGCGTCGCCGCCTCCCGGATCGCCGCCGCGACCGACTCGGGGTCGACGTCGCGCGCACCGACGCAATCCGGGCGGTCGGTCCAGTCCGCGAGCGCGCCCTCGGCGAGGACAGCGCAGGGCGTCCCGGCGGCCAGCGCCTCGCCGACCGAGAGTCCGAACGCCTCGAACGACGACATCGTCGCGTAAGCGTCGGCGCCGGCGTACAGCCCCGGAAGCTCGTCGTCGGGCACGTAGCCCAGCAGTTTCACGCGGTCGGCGACGCCCGCCTCGGCCGCCGCCGCGCGGAGATCGTCGGCGTAGGGACCGCTGCCGGCGACGAGGAGATCGTACTCGGGGAGCTCCGGCAGCGCGCGGACGACGTGCTGGACGCCCTTGTACTCCTCCAGACGACCGACCGTGAGCAGGTACGGTCGGTCGCGCTCCCGCGGAGCGGCGCCGCGGAATCGCTCGACGTCGATCCCGTTGGGAATCACCGTCGCGTCGACGCCGAAGTCCTCGCGTAGCAGGTCGCGCTCGTGATCGCCGACCGCGACGACGGCGTCCGCGCGATCGAGCGCCCGGCGGCCGAGCGTTCGGTAGACGGTCAGCAACCGATCGCGAACCGCGCTCGCGCTGCCGCCGTGGTAGTGGGTCGTCGCGACGAACCGCTCGTCGTCGACGGCCAGCGCGGCGAACAGCAGCGGCAGCGAGTGGTAGTTGTGCGCGTGAACGACGTCGGCGTCGACGTTCCTGACGCTCCGGACCACGCCCGGCGCGACGTGGAACGCCCCGCCCGGAGCGACGCCGCGATGGCGCCGCACGGCGACGCCGTTCCGGGTTTCCGCGGTCGACACGTCGTCTCCGGCGTCGGCCGTCGCGACCGTCACGTCG
The DNA here is from genome assembly GCF_024494695.1 of Natronoarchaeum rubrum. The sequence goes on from NZ_JANHDP010000008.1 coordinate 208,907, forward strand.
TGACCGCGCTCGGCGAGACGTTCGCTGATCTCCCTGACGTGCGTCTCGACGCCGCCGGTTTGGGGAGGGTACCGCGGGACGACCTGGAGAATCCTCACTCGAACGCCTCCCGGGACTCGCGGTCGATCTCCCAGGTGCCCGAAACGTCGCCGGTCACCAGCTGGACGGCGCCGACCAGCAGCGACACCTGCGCGTCGACGACGGCGTGGAGCGGCTGGAGCGGGCCGAGCAGGTCGCGCTGGCCGAGCCAGAACGCCGCGGCGCCGACGGCCGGCAGCGCGAGGCCGGGCAGCCCGGCGACGCTCAGCGCGGCGGCCGTCGACAGCGCGGCGGCCAGCACGGCGAGCCACGGCGAGACGATCATGAACCACCAGTTGAAGGGGAGTACGGCACGTCCGTACTTTCCGTATCGGCCGAGCATGTCGCGGTTGCGCACGAGCGCCTGCACGAGTCCCAGCGCGCGCCGGTCCTTTCGCTTGCGGCGCGCGCCGAACGCGGAGACGCCGGACTCGGCGAAGCGGAGGGCGGGATCCATCACGACGCGTCCGCCAGCACGGCGGATCGCGACGGCGATCGACGTGTCGTCGGCGATCGTGTCCGGCGGGATCGGCGCGAACGCCTCGCGTCGGAACGCGAAGCAGGGGCCGTGGGCGATGAAGGCCGAATCGAGGCGCGTCTCCAGGGACTGGATCCGCGCGAGCATGTCCCGGTAGTCGCGTTCCACGTCGCTGTCGCCGATCACGTCGGCCTGCCGACCGGTGACGGCGTCGACCCGATCGTCGGCGAGGGTCGCGACGGCCTCGCGCAAGACGTCGGGCGCGAGTTCGGCGTCGCAGTCGGTCCGAAAGACGACCTCGCCGTCGGCCGCCCGGATCGCGTCGTTGACGGCGCTCGCGACGCCGCGGCGTTCTTCCTCCTCGATCAGCGTCAGCTCGGGGGCCTCGCGGTCCGCGAAGAACGCTCGGACGCGATCTGGCGTCGCGTCGTCGCTGGAGTCGACGACGACGATCTCGACGCGGTCCATCGGGTAGTCGAGATCGCAGAGGCGCTCCAGTTTCCCCTCGACGATCCGCTCCTCGTCGTAGGTCGGGAGGACGACGCTGACGGTCGGTTCGTACTCGGGATCTTTCTCGACGGCCGATCCCGAGGGACGATACAGGGCGTACAGCGCGAGAAACGCCGCGTACGGCAGCCCGGCCACCGCGACGACGAGCAGCGCCGCGCCCACGAGCGGGTGCATGTCCCCAAGAAGCCAGTCACCGACTAAAGCTTCTGTGAACGATGATCGATAGGACCACTGACGAGACGTGATCGATCGGAAGTAGATCGTAGCGACGACTTAGCGGCGGGCTGTTCGCTCAAGCGCGCCTTACCGGCCGGTCAGAGCGCCGCGTCCGGGTCGTCCGCGTTCGCGCGCTCCATCGCGCGCTCGGCGTACCAGACCACCGAGAAGTCCTGCGGGCTCGGCAGCGCGCAGGCCGCCCACGCGACCGCGGCGGCGACGACGCGAGGATCGCCCGTCGCCAGCGGGTCCGGCAGGACGCCGAAGACGACCAGCGCGAACGGCGCCAGCAGCGCGAGCGGCATCAGCGCGGCGGCGCGCAGCCCCCACGCCGGCGCGTCGGCCGGAACGTTGCGGGGCCGCACCGACGCCCAGGTGCCCAGCAGGCTCGCCCGGAGCAGGCCGGCCGACTCGCGGTCGGTCAGCCAGCGGATCTCGCAGTCGACGCCGATCGCGCGCAGCGCGAGCGCGTGGGCGTACTCGTGGGCGACGGTGCCGACGCCGAGGGTGCAGAGCAGGACGGCGCCGACCGCGACGAGCGAGAACGGCGTCGACGCGAGCGAGAGAGGATCCATAGGACGGTCGTACTCGTCCGGGTAGCCGCGGTAGGACCGCTTTAAACTGTCGGTCCGGCGCCTCTTCCTCGGGATTCCGAGAGGTGCCGACGCTGAGGCGTCGGAAGTGTGACCTTACCGGCGATCGGCCCGCCGTCCGACCTACCGGACCGAACCGCGCCGGGGCGCGGGCGTGACGAACAGGCGAACGAAGGACGCGGAACACAACGTAGAAGGCGCCGACGCGTCGAGTGGCGGCATGGTCGGCAAAGTGGATCCGGAGACGCTGGCGCGGGTGCTCGCCGGAACCGGCGCGTCGAGCGCGGCGGTCGGCGTCGGTCCCGGATTCGGCGAGGATGCGGCGGCGATCGAGTTGGGCGACCGGACGCTCGTCGTGAGTTCTGACCCGATCTCGCTGGCGGCCGAGCGCATCGGTACGCTCGGCGTCCACGTCGCGTGCAACGACGTCGCGGCCAGCGGCGGCGACCCCGAGTGGCTGACGAGCGTCCTCCTGCTTCCCGGCGACGCCGACGACGCGACGATCGACGCCGTCGTCGCTGACCTCGACCGGGAGGCCGCCGCGCTCGACGCGACGATCGTCGGCGGCCACACCGAGTACGTCGATCAGCTGGAGCGCCCGTTGCTCTCGCTGACGGCGATCGGCACGACCGAGCGGTTCGTCTCCACCGGCGGCGCCGAACCCGGCGATCGCGTCGTGCTGACGAAGGGCGCCGGCATCGAGGCGACCGCGATCCTCGCGACGGACTTCGCCGACGAACTCGATCTCCCGGCCGACGCCGTCGACGCCGCGGCGTCCTTTTTCGAGTCGATCAGCGTGGTTCCCGAGTCCCGCATCCTCCGCGAGCACGCCACGGCGATGCACGACCCCACGGAGGGCGGCGTGCTGGGCGGGCTGGTCGAGCTGGCCCGCGCCGCCGAGGTGGGTATCGAACTGGAGCGAACGGCAGTCCCCGTGCGCGAGGAAACCGAACTGGTCTGCGACGCGATGGGCGTCGACCCCCTGCGGACGTTCGGCTCGGGCGCGCTGCTGGCGACGCTGCCCGCCGACCGCGTCGACGACGCGCTGGCCGCGCTCGACGACGCCGGGATCGAGGGGGCGGCGATCGGCCGGGTCGTCGAGAGTGAGCGACCCGGAGTCGATCTCGACGGGGAACAGTTCGAGGAGCCGCCCCGGGACGAGCTGTACCCGCTCTGGGAGTAGTGCGGTGACGCCGGGGGCGGAATCAGCTCGCCGAACGCGTCGGCAACCGAACTAGACGAGCACGCCGGCAAACCGAATCAGCTGGCGCGAACGAACTTCTCGCGGCGCGTCGACGACCGAATCGCATGTCGGCAGTCAAAATCATCAAGGTACTCGGCACGTCAGAGGAATCGTTCCACGACGCGACCCAGGAAGCCGTCCGCGAGGCGTCCCGGACGATCGAGGACGTTCACGGCGTCGAGATAGAGGACCAGACCGCGTCGGTCGAGGACGGCGAGATCACCCAGTACAAGACGACCGTCGAGGTGGCGTTCCCGGTCAAGCACGGCGGAGAGTGACGCCGCGTCCGGGCGGTACGCAGGCCAGCACGATCAGACCAGCACGCGTTCTAGCGCGACGACGACACCGCTATCGGAATCCGGATCGCCGATCAGTCGGCCGAGACAGACCGCGGCGTCGTCTGGCGTGAAACAAGCGACCAGCGGAGCCTCGTCGCGCGCCTCCGCTGTGGCGTCGGCCGCCGCGTCCGGTGCGGCGTCCGAATCGATCGAGAGCACGCCCGGCGCGTACACTGGCGCGCCCTCGGCAACCTCGCGCGCCGCGCTCTCGGCGATCGTCACGTGCGGGAGGTGATCGAGCGCGCGCTCGGCCGGCTCGACGACCTCGCGCAGCGGCGCCTCGTCGCCCTCCTCGAGGAACGCCAGCGCGTCGACCAGATCGTGCATCGTGTGCATGTCTCTGTCGTCGAAGGGATCGGTCGCGGTCCGACGCAGGTCGCCCATGTGCGCGCCGGTGCCCAGCGCCAGCCCGAGATCGTGACAGAGCTTTCGGACGTACGTGCCGCTCTCGCAGCGAATTTTCAGAAGCGCCTGCCGATCGCGGATCTCCAGCAGGTCGAGGTCGTAGATCTCGCGCGTGCGCAGGCGGCGGGTCACCGCGCTCTTGCGCGGCGGCTTCTGGTAGAGATCGCCCTCGAAGCTGTCGACCACGGCCTCGGCGTCCCGCGGCGCGTCGTCGTGGAGTTCCAGCACCGCGACGTACTCCTTGCTCCCCTCCAGAAACACCTGCGCGAGGCGGGTCGCGTCGCCCAGCAGCACCGGGAGACAGCCCGTCACTTTGGGATCGAGCGTGCCGGCGTGGGCCGCGGCCCACTCGCCGGCGGAATCGTCGGGTTCGACGTGCTCGCCGGTCGCGTCGCGTACCCAGCCCGAGACCTGGTGGGCAGAGGGGCCGGGCGGCTTGTCGAGATTGACGACGCCGAACGCGAGCAGCTCGGCGGGCGAGCGTTCGTCGGGCGGGCCGCGGATCATAGTGGGGACTCTCGCATCTCAGAAGTCGTAGTCGACGCCGGTGATCGGCGTCTTGCCCTCGTCCTCGTCGGGGTCGTAGCGCTCGACGGCGTCGACGACCAGCGACGGGACGGCCGACTCGCCCCAGCGGGCGGTGTTGACCGTCAGGTCGTAGATCGAGAGGTCCTCGATGTCGATGTCGTAGTACTCCAGGTAGCGCTGGCGCTCGCTCGCGGCGCGCTCTTTGGTCTCGTCGAGCGCCTGCGCGACGGGTTTGTCCTCGCGATCGGCGATCCGGCGCGCGCGAACCTCGATCGGCGCGTCGAGCCAGATGCGTACGTCGGCCTCGTCGGCGGCGAGCCAGCCGGCGAGTCGGGATTCGAGCACGACATCGTCGCGCTCGCCGGCGACCTCCTGGAGCCGTCGGTCGAGGTCGCGATCGATCTGGGGGTCCTGCTCCGCGAGCTCGTTGAACTCCGCGAGCGTGTGGCCTCGCTCGTCGGCGAGCTGGCGGAAGATGTCGCCCCCGCTGACGTGCTCTACGTCGAACGCCTCCGCGAGCGCGGCGGCGGTCGTGGACTTTCCGGCGCCGGGCGGGCCGGAAACGGTCAGTAACATACACACACTGAGCGACTGGCGCTAAAAGAGGTTTTGAACTCGGGCGGGAAGATGCGAACCGCAGGATTGCGATCCGGTTCGGCGGAAAGCGTCGCCGGACCGCGAGTTCGATCGCGGCACCGCACGACCGAGAGCGACCGGCGGGTCAGGTCGAGGGCGTCGTCTGGATGTTCAGCGGCTTCGCGAACAGCTGGCGGAACCCCATCGTCGAGAGGAAGTACCAGACGATCCACGCCGGCATCGGGCCGAGGATTCCCTCGGACCACTGGATCTCGCCGACGAACGGCAGGATCGCCGTCTGCTCGGCCGTCGGGATCTGGCCCGTGTTGGTCATCCAGTAGAGCCACAGGAAGATGGGGATCGTCAGCACCATGATCCACACCATCGGGCGGAACTGCTCTTTGAACATGCCGAGCTGGTCGCCCATGGCCTCCATCTGCTCTTCCTGAATCCGGTCGAGGGCCTCCTCGTCGCCGCGTTCCTTCGCGGCCTTGCGCTTCTCCTGGATGGCCTGCATCTGCTCTTGGTACTCGGCCATCTTCTCGTTGTCCATCAGGTTCGCCTGCAGCAGCATCGAGTACACCGAGGTCAGCATCGCGACGACCATCACGACGGCGTAGAACGGGAGCACGGCGTCGATCGGTCCGAGCAGGAGATCGAGCGAATTGCCGATCGTGTCCCGGACTGGGTTGAAGTAGTAACCGATCATCATGCCCAGCGTCGCGAGCCCGGCCAGCTTGTCCCACTGGGACCAGGAACTGTCCTCGCTGTCGACGTCTGGGGTGTCTGGCATCTCGACCGAGCCATCGTCGCCGACGACCTGTTCGACGCCCTCCGGGTCCGAGAGGCGGAAGGCGTCGCCCTCGGCGCTCTGGAGGACGCCGCGCTCGATCAGTCGTCCCCACTGGCCGCTGGTGACGTCGCCCTCGACGTCTTGCCACTCGATCTCGCCGCCGTTCTGGTCGGCGACGCGTTTGACCGACGCCAGCGCGTCGGCGAAGCTCTCATCTTCTTCGATGAGAGACTGCACTTTCTCCGCGGTGCGCACCATTTGACGGTGGCTAGGTGACCCCCCGTAATCAACCTTTTACTCTCGACGCGTCGTTACCGGGGCGGTCGCGAACCGGTTCGTCGTCGAGAATAACGGGACCCCCGAGTGCGTGACCGCTCAGCCGCGCCAGCGCAGGACGCTCGCGGCCCACGTGTAGCCGGTGCCGGCCGCGAGAAAACAGACGGTGTCGCCCGGTTCGACCCTGCCGCGGTCCAGCCCCTCGTCGAGCGCGAGCACCTGATCGACGCTCTGGACGTGGCCGTACTCGTCGAGGTAATACCCGTCGGTCTCCGGGTCGACGCCGAGTTCCGCCAGCAACCGGTCGTGGAAGGAGCGCTTCATGTGGGTCAGCGCGACGAAGTCCAGATCCGAGCGATCGAACCCCGACCGCTCCAGCGCGTCGTCGGCCACTTCGAGGTAGTTCGGCAGCGAGACGGGCGCGAGACGCTCTTTCATCCCCTCGGGATCGGGCACGTCGAGCGCGTGGGCGCCGGTCGTCACCGTCTCCTCGCTCGCCGGGTTGCGCGTCCCGCCGCCGGGCATCACCACGTCCCGCGAAAACGAGCCGTCGGTGACGGCCGCGCTCCCGTGGATCTGCGCGCGGGCGCGGTCCCCGGCGTCGCGTTCGAGCACCATCGCCGAGGCGCCGCTGCCGAAGTTGAACATGAACGAGGAGTCCTCGTTACCGTAGTTCACGAGATCCTCCTCGCGGCTGGCGGCGACCAGCAGCGCCGAGTCGACGTCGCCCGCGAGCAGCTGCGCGCGAGCCTGTCGGATCGCGATCGGCGCGCCCGCACACAGCGAGTAGCTCTCGGTCGCGTACGCCGACTCGGCGCCGATCCGCTCTGCGACGTCGGCCGCGGCGCTCCAGACGACGTAGTCCTTGAACTCGCTGCCGTGGTACAGCACCAGATCGAGGTCCAGCGCGGCGAGGTCGGCGTCGGCGAGTGCGTCCTCGGCCGCGGCGACGCACATGTCGGAGGGATGGTCGGCGTCGGGCGGGCAGACGCGCTTCTCGCGGACGCCCATCTTCTCGACGACGACCGACTCGGGGATGTCGCTGCGATCGGCGATCTCCGCGCCGGTCAGCCGCTCGTCGGGCAGGTACCGGCCGTAGCCGGTGAGCGAGACCGTCACCGCTGCCACCCCCGGACGCGGGAGCGCAGTCGGTCGGGGAGACGTTCGGCGACGGTGCCGCCCAGTCGGTCCCGGAGCGTGCCGAGGATTCCCCGCGGGACGTAGAGGACGAAGAGGATGAACACGATCCCCAGATACAGGTCGGCCCGCCCGTCGACGAGCACGTTGATCACGTCGGCGACGCTGACGCCGCCGACGCCCGAGGACAGCGTCGACTCGGGCAGCACGCGCCGCAGGTAGCGCGCGATACCGTGGTACTCCGTCGAGAGCACGCCCTCGATCCCGCCCTTGAACAGGTAGCCGTACAGCGGCCCGGCCAGCGTGCCGAAGCCGCCGATGATCGCGGCCAGCAGGGCGTCGGCGGTGACGAACAGGTCGAAGGTGTTCTCCGGCGCGACCGACCGTCGGTAGCCGGCGAACAGCGCGCCGGCGATCGCCGCGAAGAAGCCGCTGATGGCGAACGCGACCAGCTTGAACCGGTAGACGTCGTAGCCGACCGCGCGGGCGCGCTCCTCGTTCTCGCGGATGGCGATCATCACCCGACCGAACGGCGAGTGGACGATCCGCTGGAGCGCGAAGTAGCTGACGAGCACGATCGCGCCGATGGCGTAGTACGACGCCCACGTCGCGTCGACGGCGATCCCCGGCCCGAACTCGCCGAAGTTCGTGCCGACGATCCGCCCGATCTCGACCTGGAGCGCGTCGACGCCGGGGACGCCGATCGAGAACCCCTCGCCGGCGCCGATCGAGGCGCCGTCGCGCGGGTTGGAGCTGACGTAGTCCCAGTTCCGGATGAACACGTGGGCGACCTCGGCGAACCCGAGCGTGATCATCGCGAAGTAGACGCCTGAAAGGCGGAACGAGACGGCGCCGACCAGCAGCGCGATGCCGACGACGACCAGCCCGGCGATCAGGAGCAACGCCATGAACGGCGTTCCCGGGCCGAGCAGGGGCACCTTCCCGGTCGCGGCCAGGATGACGAAGTACGCGCCGACGCCGTAGAACAGCGCGTGGCCGAAGGAGAGATAGCCCGTGTAGCCGCTGATGAAGTCGAAGCTCACCGCGAACAGGCCGATGTACAGCACCGCGACCATCGTGTCGATCCGCGGCAGGAACACGTCGAGTTCGGCGCCCAGCGGCGTCCGCACCAGAATCGCGTAGACGAAGGGATACAGCGCGAAAGCGGCGACGACCGCGATGTGGACGGCGTGGTCGCCGAGCAGCCCTCGGGCGTAGCCGAACCGCGACCCCGTCGACGCGTCGCCAGCGTCCGCGGACGCGTCGCTGGAGTTGGCCGACGCGTCACTCACCGCCGACGCCGAGGCGTCGGCCGGCTCGGTGGGGTCGCTAATGGCCGCCCACCTCCGCGACGCCGAACAGGCCCTGGGGCCTGACGATCAGGACGCCCACGAGCACGAGGAACGTCACCATCTCGGGCAGGCCGGGGAAGGCGACGTGGTTCTGGAACAGCCAGGTCATCAGCGCGTCGGTGAGTCCGACGATGCCGGCCGCGACGACCGTCCCCCGGAACGAGCCCAGGCCGCCGATGATCACGACGACGAACGCGACCAGCAGCGTCTCGACGCTCAGCGGGACGGTCGCGCCGAAGCGCGGGTCCCACATCAGCACGGCGCCGGCGACGCCGGCCAGCCCCGCGCCGACGCCGAAGACGACCGTGAACGCCTTCCGGACGTCGACGCCGAGCGCGCGGGTCATCTCGGGGTCCTCGCTCCCGGCGCGGATGTACAGCCCGTAGCGCGTCCGGGTGAGAAACGCCCAGATGCCGGCGACGACGAGGGCGCCGAGCAGCACCTCGAACAGGTACAGCCCGCGCGTGGAGACGCCGGCGACGGTGTACCAGTTCGAGAGGAAGTCGGGCGCGGTGCCGATCGCCGCCTGCCACTTGCTCCGGGGCTGGAGCCCGTTCAGTTCGACGACGATGCGCGCGAGTTCGTCGAGCACCAGCACGAGCCCGAAGGTGAGCAGGATCTGGAACAGCGGCTCGCGGTCGTAGATCGGTCGGATCAGCGTCACCTCGACGGCGCTGCCGAGCAGCGTGAGCGCGCCGAACGTCGCGGCGATCGCGAGGAAAAACAGCACGAACCGCGCGGGGCCGTTCATGCCGGCGGAGACCGTCACGACCATCACCGCGCCGCCCAGGTACGCGCCGATCATCGTCAGCGAGCCGTGCGCGAAGTTCAGCACGCCCATCAGCCCGAAGATCAGGGAGAGCCCGCTGGCGATCATCACGTACAGCGCCGACTTCGACAGGGCGTCAAGCACGATGCGCGCGATCGTTCCCGGCTGGAGCAGATCGATCAACACGTCGACGAACGCGAGCGTGAGCAGGTCGATCATGCGCTGAGATACCTCCGTATCATCTCGTCGTCCTGCGATACGGCGTCGGAGTCGCCGCTCTCGACGACCTCGCCGTGGTCGAGCAGGTAGAACCGGTCGGTCAGGTCCATCGCCATCGGGAAGTTCTGCTCGACGAGCAGCAGCGTCACGTCGTCGGCGAGCGTCCCGAGCGCGTCGACGACCTCCGCGACGATCTGGGGCGCGAGCCCCTCGCTGGGTTCGTCGACCAGCAACAGGTCGTTGTCGCCGACGAGCGCGCGGGCGATGGCGACCATCTGCTGTTGCCCGCCGCTCAGATCGCCGGCGTCGCGGTCGCGGTGGTCCCGCAGCGCCGGGAAGGCGTCGAGCGCCTCCTCGACTTTCGCCGCTGTGTCGGCGTCGGGCCGCGTCGCGACGCGCAGGTTCTCCTCGACGCTGAGGTGGCCGAACATCCGGCGCTCCTCGGGCACCCAGCCGACGCCCCGGCGGGCGATGTCGTGGGTCTCCTCGCCGGTGACGTCGACGCCGTCCAGACGCACCGAGCCCTCGCGGGGCGGCGTCAGGCCGAGGATCGATCGCAGCGTCGTCGTCTTCCCGACGCCGTTGCGCCCCACGAGCGCGACGTTCTCGCCGCGTTCGACCGCGAGGTCGACGCCGCGCAGCACGTGGCTCTCGCCGTAGTAGCTGTGGACGCCGTCGAGTTCGAGCGCGGGCGCGTCGGCGCTCACGCCGCCTCACCTCCGGCGTCGGAGTCGGGTCCTGCGTCCGCGGCATCGTCGGCGTCCGTCGTGTCGCCGTCGCTCGGATCGGTATCGCCTGCCGCGTCGGCTCCGGGCTCGTAACCGCCGAGGTACGCTTCTTGCACGGCCGGGTCTTCCCGCACGGCCTCCGGCGGGCCGTCCGCGATGAGCGATCCCTGGTGGAGCACGGCGACCCGGTCGCTGACGTCCATCACGACGTCCATGTTGTGCTCGACGAGCAGCACCGCGTGGTCCGCGGCGACGCTCCGGATCAGCTCGACCAGCTGGTCGATGGCGTCGCTGGAGACGCCCGCGGTCGGTTCGTCGAGCAGCAAGACGTCGGGGTCGCCCGCGAGCGCGACGGCGACTTCGAGGTGCCGTTTCTGGCCGTGGGAGAGCGTCTCCGCGGTCGTTTCGGCTTCGTCGGCGAGTCCGACCCGTTCGAGGATCGCACGGGCCTCGCGCTCGTACTCGTCGAACGCCGAGACGTTCCGCCACAGCTTCCAGGCGTCGGCGCCGCCGTGGGCCTGCGCGGCCACCCGGACGTTCTCCAGCGCCGTCGCCGTGGGAAAGAGGTTCGAGATCTGGTAGGATCGGTGAAGCCCGCCCAGCGCCGTCTCGTGAGGCTCGGCGTCGGTGACGTCGACCCACTCAGCGCCGCCTGGGCTCCCAGTGTCGCCCTCGTCTCTCGTTTCGGTCTCACGAAGCTCGACACGTCCCTCAGTGGGCGACAGCGATCCGGTGAGCAGGTTAAAGAACGTCGTCTTGCCGGCGCCGTTGGGGCCGATGAGCGAGCACAGTTCGTTCTCCCCGAGCTCGAAGTCCACGCCGTCGACCGCCGTCAATCCGCCGAACTGTTTGGTGAGTCCGGTAGTACGTATCATCCTTGAAGGTTACAGTTCATCCCGTCGGCGTCCTGCGGAATCGTCACCTCGTCGGCGCTCACGGTCGTGAGCGGTTCGCTCGGCATGATCGCGGCGTCCCAGTTGTCGGCCCACTCGTCGGTGGTGGGCACGGGGTTGGCGACCGTCATCGCCGACCGGGCCTGGTTGTTGTACTCCTGGTACGTGTACGCGCCCTCGCCTTTCGGCGTGTCCTGAACGGTCATGCCGGTGAGCGCGTCGACGATGTCGTCCGCGCCCGTCGAACCAGACTCCTCGACGGCCTGCACGAGCGAGGACGCCGCGGTGAACGTCCCGCCCGAGAACAGGTCGGGGACGGTCCCGTAGGCGTTCGTGTAGGACTCGACGAACGTGTCGTTGATCTCGTTGTCGTACTGGTTCCAGTGGTACCGCGTCGTGAACGGTCCGAGCTTGGCGTCGCGGAGGTCCTGTGCGGTGAAGTCCTCGCCGAAGGTCCGCTGGGCGACGCCGCCGATGGCCGCGTTCGAGATCTCCGTCGCGAACCCGCCGAACATGCGGAGGTCGTAGTCGCCCGACAGCCCCGTCGAGAGGAAAGCGGGGAGCGTCGAAACGGTGAACCCGCCGATCACGGCGTCGGCGTCCTCCTCGACGGCGTTGTCGTAGAGGCCGCCGAACTGGGAGTACCCCCGCGGGACGAACTGCTCGCCGACGATCTCGATCCCCTCGCTCTCCAGCACCGACCGGTAGTTCCGGGCGACCGCGCGACCGAAGCTGTAGTCGGCGGCCATGATGTACACCCGCTCGACGTCGGTCTCGTTGGCGACGTACCGCCCGCCGCTGCGAGCGTCCATCGCCGTGTGTTCGCTGGCCCGAAACACTCGATCGCTGCAGTACTCGCTGGACGACGTGATGTCGGACGCCGCGGCGGGTCCGGCGACGAACGGCGTGTCCGTGTTCGCCACGACGGACGTGATCACCCGCCGGGCGGACCCGGAGTTCGCCGTCCCGAACAGCACGTCGACGTTGCGGTTCTCGACGAGGTCGGTCGCGACCGACTGGGCCTGGTCGGCGCTGAACTGCGTGTCCTCGATCAGGAGTTCGTAGTCGTAATCGTCGCCCTCGATGGTTTGCTCGCCCGCGGAGTCGACGTCGAGCGGCTCAGCGTCGTGTTTGTACGCGAGCCCCGAGAGGAACCCCCAGAGGCTCTGCTGGCCGTAGTACTTCAGGTCGCCCGTCAGCGGCTGCATGACGCCGATTCGGAGCGTGCCGCCGCCGCCACCGCCCGGACTCTCCTCGCTGAGACAGCCCGCGAGGCCGGCCGCACCGAGCGCGCCCGAGCTTTTCAGAATCGATCGCCTGGAAATGCGTGTCATTGTATCTCAATATGTCGGGCGAACGCAGCAAAGACACCCGTGTTGATATACAAACCTCGCTAGGTGTCGGCGCGGCGTCGCTCAGTCGTAGGTCAGCGTCATCCCGCCGTCGAACAGCAGATCGCCGCCGTTGAGATGGCGAGCGAGTCGCGAGAACCCGATCACGAACAGGTTCCCCACGTCGACGGGAGCCATCATCTCCTTGGCGCGAGCCTGGCCGAGCATCACGTCCTCGACCACCGCCTCCTCCGAGATGCCGCGCTGCTCTGCGGTATCGGGGATCTGGTTCGTCACGAGCGGCGTCTCGACGTAGCCCGTGCTGACCGAAAAGGAACGAACCGTCCCGTCGCCTTCCGCTGCGATCGACTGGGTGAGCCCCCGAAGCCCGAACTTGGCGACGTTGTACGCGACCTTGTCGCTCGTGACGTAGTGGCCGTGGACCGACGCCATGTTGCCGACGCAGCCGCCGTCCGCCTCGCGCATGTGGGGGAGACAGCGCTTCGCGAGGTACGTCGGCGCGCGCAGCATGACGTCCTGAATCTCGTCGAACCGCTCCATCGGGAACGCCTCGATCGAGGCCACGTGCTGGAGCCCGGCCACGTTCGCGAGGTATCGGAGCTCGCCCAACTCGGCCGCGGCGTCGACGAGCGCGTCCATCGCGGCGTCGTCGCGCAGATCCGCGGGGACGGTTTCGACCGTTCCCTCGACGGCCAGTTCCGCCGCCCGGTCGGCGGTCCCTTCGAGACCGTCCTCGTCGACGTCGGTCGCGACGACGGTCAACCCGTTCGCCGCGGCGACGAGCGTCACCGCGCGACCGATACCCGACGCCGCGCCGGTGACGATGCAGACGTTCTCGGGCGAAAAGCGGTCGTCGTCGATCGTGTGGATCTCGTCGCGCTCGATCTCGGGCGGCGTGGTAGACTCTCCCATATAACGAGGTACGAGCGGATCGAGTAACAAGGGAGCAGTTGATATGCAAACCGAACCGCGGGGAGCGCGCCGCGGTCGAGGAGGCGCGGCGTTACGGCACGATCGGGGAGGCGTGGCGTCGCGACACGGCCGAGGAGAGAGCGTCGCGCCGACGCCGTCGACGAGGTGCGACCGTGACGCCGACGACGGGGCGGCATCGCGACGCTGCCGCCCGTCGGACTGCGACGCCGCCGCCCGCCGCGCCTCAGCCGAACGTCGGCGCCGGGCCTTCGGGCGAGTCGGTCGCGCCGCGGAACCGAACCTCGTCGCCGATCTCGACGTCGTCCGCGACGTGAGCCGTCACGCGCGCGTCCCCGACCGTGACCAGCGCGACCGTGTAGGGCGCCTCGAACCCCTCGGGCGCGACCTCGATGCGCGTCGCCGAGTAGACCGTGCCCTCCTCGGGGAGTTCGACGGGATCGAGGTCGCGACTGCCGCAGCGCGCGCAGGCCGCCTTCGGCGCCGCGGTAACGTGCTCGCACTCGGGACACGCCTGCCCGAGCAGGTGGCCATCCTCCAGTGCGCCCGTCCAGCCGTCGGCGTCGAGCCGACCGTCGGACAGATACTCCGAGAGATCGGTCATCGGGCCACCTCCAGCACCGTCACGAGCGTCGTCGCGGCGTCGCCGCCGAGGTTGTGCGCCAGCCCGACGTCGGCGGCCTCGACCTGCCGGTCGCTGGCGTCGCCCCGGAGCTGCTCGGTCAGTTCGACCAGTTGGGCGATCCCCGTCGCGCCGATGGGGTGGCCCTTCGCTTTGAGCCCGCCGCTGGGGTTGACGGGGATCTCCCCGCCCAGCGACGTACGGCCCGCCGCCGCTGCCGGGCCGCCCTGCCCGTCTTCGATCAGTCCGAGCGCCTCGGTCGCGAGCACCTCGGCGCCGGTGAAACAGTCGTGGAGTTCGACGACATCGACGTCGTCAGGGCCGATCCCCGCGGTCTCGTAGGCCTGGCTCGCGGCGTCGCGCGCGGACCGGGTCATCGAGGGGTGACCTTTGTCGGCGATCGGTACCACGTCGGTCGCGTGCCCGACGCCCGCGACCGCGACCGGGTCGCAGTCCAACTCGGCCGCGGCGTCGGCGCTAACGACCACGACCGCGGCCGCGCCGTCCGAGAACGGACAGCAGTCGTGCAGGTGGAACGGGTCGGCGACAATCGGCCCGTCGAGCACTTCCTCGACCGTGGTCTCCTTGCCGAAGTGTGCGCGGGGGTTCAGGCTGCCGTGGCGGTGGTTCTTGACGGCGACCTCCGCGAGTTGCTCCTCGGTCGTGCCGTGCTCGTGCATGTGCCGTTTGGTCAGCAGCGCGAACACGCCGGGGAAGGTCAGCCCGGTCGGGCGCTCGTACGTTCCGTGGGCGGCGCTGGCGAAGATGCGGGTCATCTCGTCGGTCGCCTTGCCCGTCTCGGGCGAGCAGCGCTCGACGCCGCCGACGAGGACGACGTCGTGGGCGCCGGATTCGACCGCGCGGACGGCGTGCTTGAACGCGTTCGAGGAGGTCGCGCAGGCGTCCTCGAAGCGCTGACAGGGGACGCCCGCGAGACCGACGTGCGAGGCGAGCGTCGGCGCGAGGTGGCTCTCGCCCTCGATCTGGCCGCCCATCGCGTTCCCGAGGTAGACCGCGTCGACGTCGGTCGCCGCGACGCCGGCGTCGTCCATCGCAGGGAGCGCGGCGTCTGCAAACAGTTCAGGAAGGGTCGACTCGTGGACGCCGAACGGTGTCATCCCGGCGCCCGCGATCCGTGCGTCGTGCATGCTACAGTAGAGGATAGCGCGCCCGAAAAGGTGGCAGGTTGAAATGCGAACCTACTCCAGGTCGCCGAGCGCCTGAACGATCCGCCGAACTACTTTGCGCTCGCCGCGCCGGAGATTCTTCGAGACCGCGGTGTCGGAGATGTCGAACTCGTCGGCCAGCGACTGCAGCGTCGCCCCGCGGGGATCCTCGAAGTACCCCTTGTCGACGGCCGTCGAGAGCGTCTCGCGCTCGACCGACGACAGGTCCCGACAGCCCTCCAGCAGCGTCATCGCCGGCTCGGCGTTCTCCAGCAGGTCGAACAGCTCGTCGGTACCCAGCGACTCGCGAGACTCGACGGTGAACTCGTTGTTCCGTTCGAGATCCGAGAGCGTGTCGTCGGCGACCCGCTCCTCGTCGAAGCCGACCTCCCAGCGCTCGCTGCCGTCCTCGATGTGGAACGGGCCGGTGATGTAGCCGCCGTGGTCGCGGATCACCTTCATCGCGTTCGTCTGGCCGATGATCGTCCGGATCACCGCGGACTCGCCGCGCTTGGAAAAGAGCGAGCACTCGCGCATGTTGTCGTGATCCTGCAGCGCGGTGAGCCCCTGTTCTAACTCCGTTCGGCTCTCGCCCTCGACGGCCAGCCGCGTCTCTAACTCCTTCGAGACGCCGTCGAACTGCCAGTGGACCGCCGTGAACGACACGTCGTGGTCGTCCGTGGTGTCGATGAAGGGGCAGTCGTACTGCTCCATCTCCATGGCGACGTCTATCATACCAGCCAGTTCAGTACAACTACATAATTATCTTTCGTGTCGATGCCCGGGACGGCGTCGTCGGTCGCGAAGCACTCAGCGCTCCCCGGGACCGAACCGTCTTGCGATCGCCGACCGGTCGATCTTCGAGGGGCCGCTGGTCGGCATCTCGTCGACGAACGCGAGCTCGCGAGGGTGTTTGAACCCCGCGAGCCGCTCGTCGAGAAAGTCGCGGAGTTTCGCGATCGTCAGCGACGCGTCGCCCTCGATCACGGCCTTACCGACGGTTCCCCACTGCTCGTCGGGGACGCCGATCACGACGGCCTCGTCGACGCCGGGATGGTCGGTGAGCGCGGTCTCGATCTCGGGCGGGTAGACGTTCTCGCCGCCGCTGACGTACATGTTCTTCTTGCGCCCCTCGATGCTGTAGTAGCCGTCTTCATCGACCCGAGCGAGATCGCCCGTCGAGACCCAACCGTACTCGGCTGCCCGATCAGCGGCATCGGCGTCGCTCTCGGATGCCACAGCGGCGTCGGCACCTGTGGCGCCCTCGCGCGCGCCGAACGTCGCCCGGGTTTCGCCCTCGTCGCGCCAGTACCGGTCGGCGGCGTGGGGGCCGGCCAGTTCGAGTTCGCCGATCTCGCCGTCCTCAACCGGGTCGCCGCGCTCGTCGACGATCCGGACGTCCGCGTGGAGCACGGGTTTGCCGATCGTGTCGGCTTTCTCCTCGGGCCAGCCGTCCGGCATCGCGAAGTTGTTCGGGCCGCACTCGGTGAGGCCGTACCCCTGCGAGAGGTCGACGTCGCGCTCGCGCCAGGCCCGGATCGTCGCGTCGCGACAGGGGCCACCGCCGCTCTTGACGAACCGGAGCGTCGAGAGGTCGGTGGCGTCCCACGCGTCGGCGTCGGCCATCATGCGCAACACGGCCGGAACCGCGACCAGCACGGTCGCGCCCTCGCGCTCGACGGTCCGGAGCACTCGCTCGGGATCGACCTCTCTGCTGATCGCGACCGTTCCGCCGAGGTGGAAGAAGGGGATCGTCAGCACGTTCCAGCCGCCGGTGTGGAACATCGGGAACACCATCGGCGTCACGTCGTCCGACCGCAGTCCCCACGACGTGATCGTGTTGAACGAGTTCCAGCACAGCGAGCCGTGGGTCAGCACGGTCTCTTTCGGCGTCCCCGTCGACCCGCCGGTGTGGAGAAACAGGGCCGGGTCCGACAGCGCGACGTCGACGCCGGCGACCGGCGAGCCGTCCTCGGGCAGCGCGTCCGCGTACGTCGGGGCCTCGGCGAGCGAGTTCGGCGGCGCTTCGGCGTCGAGCGGGCGTGACGCCGCGTCGGCATCGGCGTCGACATCGCCCGCGGCTGGAAGCCGCACCGCGGGACACGGCGCGTCGCCGTCGAGCGCCGCGGCGACGTCCTCGACGAACGGCGCCTCGACGACCAACAGCGACGGGTCGACGGTTTCGAGCAGTTCGCCGAGTTCGGGCGGCGCCAGCCGGTGAGACAGCGGCGCCAGCACGGCGCCGAGCTTTCCCGCCGCGAAAAAGAGGTCGAGGTACTCGACGCGATTCCGAGAAACGGCCGCGATCCGATCGCCCTTCTCGACGCCGCGGTCCGCGAGCAGCCGCGCGGTCCGGTTCGCGCGCTCGTCGAGGTCGGCGTAGGTGTAGGCCTCGCCGGTCGTCACGTCTTTCAGGCCGACGGCGTCGGGCGTGAGCGTCGCCCGGCGCTCGCTCCAGGCGCCGACCCAGTCGTAGGGGCGGTCGCCGTGGTCGTGAATCACCGCGCATCACCCGACTGAGAATCCAAAAATTCCAGCAGCGTCTCGTTGACTGCGTCGGACTGCTCGATGAAGAAGAGGTGCGGGCCGTCCTCGAACAGTTCGAGCCGGGCGTCGTGGAGCCCGTCGGCGAGCAGGTCGGCGTTCTCGACCGGCAAAACTCGGTCCGCGGTGCCGTGAGCGACCAGCGCCGGCACCTCGATCTCGCCGAGTCGGTCGCTGGCGTCGAACGCACCAACCGCGGCGAGCTGGGCCTCCCGAGCAGCGTCTCCGGCGTCCTGTTCGAGCCGCCAGTCGACGATCCGCTCGATCAAGTCGTCGTTTCGCTCGGGGAACCCGTCGGACATCGCGGGCGCCATCCGGTGGCGGATCACCTCGCGCTCGTCGTACCCCTCCGGTTCGGCGACCATCCGTGCCTGGACCTCGGGTGACGCCGCGGCCGCCTCGTCGCCGCCCGGACTCGAACAGAGCAGCGAGATCGACGCCGCGCGGTCGTGATTCAGCGCGTACCGCTGGACGATCATCCCGCCCATGCTGGCGCCGACGAGATGTGCGTGCTCGACACCGTGATCGGCCAGCACCGCCTCGACGTCGGCGGCCATCTCGGCGATCGAGTACGGTCCCTCCGGCGCGTCGGACTCGCCGGTGCCGCGGTTGTCGACGACGACCGTCTCGTAGCGCTCGGCGAGGGCGTCGCGCTGCCAGTTCCACATCCAGCGGCCGTAGCCGAGTCCCTCCACGAGAACGACCGTCTCGGCCTCGGACGGCCCGTCGACCTCGTAGTAGACGTCGACGCCGCCGTTGCTAGCGCTTGGCATACTCGTGTTTGAGCGGCGACGCTATTCAAACGGGAAGTTTGCATGTCAACCCGGCGTTTCACCCGACTGCTGTCCTTCTTTGAAGGTATGCCAGTAGCGACCCCCGGCGACACGGCCACGGCCCAGCTCCCGGTGACCGAGGAGCGCATCGAAGCGTTCGCCTCGGTGACCGGCGACGACAACCCGCTGCACCTCGATCCCGAGTACGCCAGCGAGTCGCTGTTCGACGGCCCGGTCGCCCACGGGATGCTCCCGGCCGGGGCGATCTCCAGCGCGCTCGCGGAGCTGCCCGGCGACATCGTGTACGTCTCGCAGGATCTGTCGTTCGATCGGCCCGTCCGACCCGGCGAGACGATCGAGGCGACGGTCACCGTCGCGGAGGGCCTCGACGGCGACATGCTTCGCGTCGAAACCACGGCTGCGGCGGACGGCGAACCGGCCGTCACGGGGACGGCGACGGTGCTGTCGGAACCTCACGAGTAGGAGGCGAGAACGACCTGCGTCCGGGTCGCAGCGGGCGGCGGTCACTCCGAGTCGAACGACCACTCGCCGTCGGTCGAGTGGATGGTCATCGACGACCCGTCCGAGGACGCCCGCACGCGGTCGTGGACCTGCGCCGCGTTGAACGTCTCGCGGGTCGTCGCGACGTTGTAGCAGCCGATATCGTCGCCGCCGTCGGCCCACTTCGGAGTACAGACGCCGACGACGTAGCGGACTTTCTCGTAGGATAGTCGAAGTTCCTCGTGAAGCGACTCGGAGACGACGGGCTGGCGCGGCGTGTCGAAGTAGCGATCCCACTCACCGAAGGGGCCTTCCAGTTCCGGGGGCTTCTCGCCCGGCGGTGAGCTCAGCTCGACGTCGATTACGGTATCGCTCTTCCAGACGCCGTTCTCCCCGTACATCCCCTCGACTGTCTTCAACTGCACGTACCCTTCGGCGCCGGGCCGGAGCGCGTTACACCCGGCGAGCGCGCCGACGCCGGCGACGCTGGCGGAGCGAAGCAACGTTCGTCTGGAGGGCATCGTTCGCAGTTCGGACAGTTTGGAGTAAAATTTTCCGATCGTCGGGCGTTCGGACCGACGGAGCGGTGTTTCCGATAAGCATTCCGCTGCGGCGCCGAAGCGACGACGGCGGCGCCCCGCTCAGGCTTTCTCGCCGACCGCGTCGTGCATGTCCTCCCAGACCCCATCGGGCACGCGCTCGCCGTCGGTCGAGTGGATCGGTGACTGGAACTTGGGAAAGAACTTAGCAAGCGCTGGACATGACTCTAGCCGTGAACCGCCGAATGACCGAAAGCGCGTTTCGCGGGTTTCGATCGATCCTCGCGACCCTTGCGTTGCTCGCCGTCACCGCCGGAACCGCTATCGCCGTCCGTGACGGACTGGTCGCGCTGGGCTACGAGGAGTTGACGACCGGTCTGCCGGGGCGAGTACTGTTCGTGGCAGCGTTCGCGACCGGATTCGTGGTGCTGTTCGTGGTCCTGGCGTTCTGGTACGCCCGACGCGACTGAACGGCGGTAGATCAAACGGCTATGCGATGCCTAGCCGGGAGGACGCCGTGCTTGCAACCGAACCACGATCGGCGAGAACGAACTCGTTCAGGCCTGCTCGGCGATCGCGTCGCGCACGTCCTCCCAGACGGCGTCGGGCGCGCGCTCGCCGTCGACGCGGACGAACGCGTCGTCGCCCTCGTACTGCTCGATGACGGGGACGGTGTTGTCCTCGTACACGTTCAGGCGCTCGCGGACGGTCTCCTCGGTGTCGTCGTCGCGCTGGATCAGCTCGCCGCCACACTCGTCGCAGACGCCCTCCTCCTCGGGCTGGTCGTACTCGACGTGGTAGTTCGTGCCACACTCGTCGCAGACACGGCGACCGGTCAGGCGGTCGACGAGTTCCTCCTTGGCGACGTCGAGGTGGAGCACGACGTCGAGGTCGGTGATCTCGTCGAGGTACTCGGCCTGCGAGGGGTTGCGCGGATAGCCGTCGAGCACGTAGCCGTCGGCCTCCTCGAGGGCGGTCTTGACGATCTCGTTGACGACCTCGTCGGGGACCAGCTCGCCGGCCTCCATGTACGCGCGCGGCGTGTCGTACTCGGTGTCGAGATGTCCGATATCCATATCTTTGTTCGCGCGCAACGCGTCGCCGGTCGTGACGTGCTCGACGCCGAACTCCTCGACGATTCGCGAACTCTGCGTACCCTTGCCCGCACCCGGTGCTCCGAGGATCAGTACGTTCGGATTGGCCATGTTCGTACCTCAGCCTCCCCGCTTAAAGGCTTAAAGAAAATCGGCCGGGCTTTTGCCCCCGGGGTGCCAACCGGAGACCATGACGCGATTCGACGCCGCCGACCCCGAGGCGCGACGGGCGCTGTTCGTCGAGGCCATCGACGCCCACGAGCAGCGCGCGAGCCCGTTCCTGACGATCGAGGCCGACGCCACTGACGATGACGCCGACGCGACGCCGGACGACGCCGACGCCTCGGCGGACGAAACGGACGACGCGGACGCCGCGGCGCCGTGGGTCCAGTACGCCGACGGCAAACTCAACCTCGACTGCACGGACGCCGAACTCGACCGGCTGAAGTCGCTGCTCGACGAGTTTGGCGCGTTCTCGATCGACGACCTCCACAGGCCCGAGGAGGCCGAGGGGACGAACGTCCGCCTGACCGCCCGCACCGACCCCGAGCGCGTCGCGCAGTTCCTCGACCGGGCGTTCCGCGAGGTGTACGAGCGGCCCGAGGACTACCGCACCTGGGCAGCCGAAGTGTAGGATCGGCGTCGCGCGGCGGATCTGCGTCGCGGCGCGGTCACCCGTCGCCGGATTCCGACGTGAACAGTTGCTCGAAGAGCTTGCGCTGCCCGGCTCGGAGGTGGTCGTTGAACGTCGGCTGGGTGATATCCATCGACGCGGCGACCTCGCTGCCCGAGCGCGTCCGCGGCGTCTCGAAATAGCCGCTGTGGAACGCGGTCCGGAGCGCCTCGATCTGCCGGGGCGTCAGGTCGTCGGTCAGCGCGGCGTGAAACTCGGTGAGCGTCTCCTGGGATCGCTCGCGGGTGCGCTTGCCCGTGAACGTCGCCTCCGGATATCGTGATCGGAACGACTCGGCGAACTCTCTGGCCGGTTCGCCGGACGCGATCTCGATGGAGACTTGCGCTTCGCCGTCCTCGGCGCGGAGCCGGGCGAGCCTGCCACCGTGGTCGAGGACCGTCGCCGCGGGGCAGTCGTCGTCGAGAAGCGCCTCGAACAGGCACACGCGCTCGCCGTCGTCCGCGCGTTCCGAGACGAGCGACAGGTCGCGTATCGACAGCCCGACCGCGGCGTCCCGGATCGCGCCCGGCGCGGCGCCGTGCGTCCGGAAGAACGCTCGCAGTCCACCGTCAGCCTGCGGGACCACGTTCTCGTGGACGAACGTACAATCGGCGTCCCGAGTGAGAGAGGCGACCGAGAAATCGTCGTCGGAGACCGAAAAGTCGAGTTCGGTCACCTCGTCGCTGACCAGCGCGCGCTTGGTCTTGAGCGCGCTCGCGGCGTAGGCGATCGTGTCGCTCAGCTCCGTCAGCACGTCGCGTTCCAGCTCGTCGAACACGCCCTGCTCGGCCGCGTAGACCGAGAGGACGCCGAACGTGGTGTCGCCGTGGGCGAGGGGGAGTGCGGCGACCGACTGGTATCCACGCTCGAGCGCCACCTGCTGCCAGGGCTCGAACGGCGGGTCGCCGACCACTTCGTCGACGACCTCGACCTCGCCGGTGCGGAGCGCTCGTCCGGCGGGTTCGAGCGTCTCGACGTCGCCCGCAGACGTCACCTCGATCTCCTCGAGGTAGCACGACGAGGCGCCAGCGCGCTCGGCGGGCGTCACGGCCTCGTCGACGGCGTCGACCTCGCCCACCCACGCGAGTTCGTAGGGAGCGTCGTCGCCGGCCAGCGCCTCGCAGACCACGCGGTGGATCTCCTCGCGGCTCGACGCGCCGACGAGCGCCTGATCGATGTTCCGGATGATGGAGTTGATGCGATCGAGTCTGGCGAGCGTCTCGGTCCGCTCCTCGAGAGTCGCCTCGCGGGACCGGAGCTGCTGTTCCCGACGCGTCCGGCCGAACGCCGCGCCGACGTTGGCGGCGGCCGTCTCGACGAAGTCGTAGTCGGTCGACGAGAACCCGCCCGATTCGGTCGCGCCGACGACGAACACGCCCTGCTTGCCCAGCGGGAACGCCGCGAGTTCGGAGACCGACCCACCGTCGGTCTCGACGCCGAGGTCGGCTCGCCGCCGCGGCTCGTCGTTGACGAACGCCTCCCAGCCGACGCCCTCGCCGACCGCCAGCGGCGACTGCTCGGCCAGCAGCCGCTCGCCGGCCTCCGTCGCCGCGAGCGGTTCGAGCGCGCCGGTGTCGTCGGCGTCGATCGCGACCGCCGCGACGGGAAGCGCCAGCGTCTCCTCGGCTGCGGTGACGACGCGCGACGCCGTTTCGGCCGCCGTTTCGGGCTCCATCAGATCCCGGCTCAGTCCGTTGAGCGCGGCCAGCCGGTTCTCGCGGTGGCGGCGTTCGAGTTCGTACTCGACCCACTGGCCGATCAGTTCCAGAAACGTTCGCTCGCCCGAGGAAAATTCGGCGTCGCGCGGCGATCTGTCTACGAAGCAGATCGTCCCGTACGGTTCGTCACCGACGGCAACCTCGACGCCGGCGTAGCACTCCAATCCGAACGCGTCGTAGAGCGGGTCGTCGGACCAGCCGGCGGCGGCGGCGTCGCTGACCGACCGCGTTTCGCACTCGGCGACGACTTCCCGGCAGTAGTGCGTCGACGACGTCGGCGTCGTCGCTCCCTCGTCGAGTTCGGGATGGTGTCCGTGCATCGCCTCGATCTCGAAGTCGTCGCCGCGGTCCCGGGTCAGCATACCGACGTCGACGCCGAACCGCTCGGCGCCGAGCGCCAGCAGGGCGTCGATCTTCTCGTCGAACGACCGGTCGGTGTCAGACGTGACGTCGTACGCCCGGCGCAGATACCGCTCGCGTTCGACGCGGTCGAGTTCGTAGCCGAGCCACTCGCCCATCAGTTCGACGAACGTCTGCTGGCCCTCCGAGAACGGGTAGTCGCGTGCGCTCGTGTCCGCGAAGCAGAGCGTGCCGTACTGGTCGGCGTCGACCGACACGGTGACGCCGAGAAACGATTCGAGCCCGTATCGCTCGTAGGCGGGGTCCGCTTCCCAGCCTTCGGCGGCGGCGTCCGCGACGCCAAGCGGGCCGTCGCCCTCGAGGACGCGCCGACAGTACGTCTGGGAAACCGGCGCCGTGGCGCCGGGCTGGATCTGCTCGTGGGAGCCGACAGCGTCGACGATCTCGAAGGCGTCGCCGTCGATCTGCGAGAGAAAGCCGATATCGAGTCCGAGATACTCGCGGCCGAGTTCGAGCAGTCGTCTGACTTTCTCCTCGAACGTCGCGTCGGGAGCCGCAATCGTCTCGTAGAGCTTCGCGAGAAACCGTTCGTGACTCTGCAGCGACGTCTTGGCGACAGTTTGATCCCGAAGCTCACCCAGCATCCGGTCGACCTCCCGATCTGCCCGGTCGGACGATGCCAGCTCCGCCGGCGGCGTGTAGTAGAGGTTTCGAGAGAGGGCGCCGTCGTGGACGAGGTGCGGGTGAGCCCTGACGATGTCGCGGACGGCCGCCGGTGGGAACCGATCGCGGTTGTACTGGCACAGCGCGATGCAGTCGCCCGTCGGGAGCGTCTCGTCGAACCGGCGCTCGTACTCGGCCAACTTCTCGACATCGGCGTCGCCGTCGAGCGCCCAGGTCATTTCGCCGGTGATCCGAAGCGCTTCGTACTCCTCGAGCACATCCTCGACGGTGTCCTGGAGAAACGTGATCATGTCGTCCGGGTCGAACTCGCCGTCGCGGCGGTAGGTGTCCGCCGGAGAGAGGACCGTGAGCGCGCCCGATTCGAGCGCGGCGTCGACGTCGATCCCGCCCTCGCGCAATGCGGCGAGCACGTCGGCCCGCGAGTTGTCGTCGGTGACGTACAGGCAGTGCTCGCCGTCGGCCAGACCCTGCTGGACGAACGGGACGACGGCTGCGAACTGCTCGGCGCGTGACTCGTAGAGCAACGCGATGTGGTCGTGTCCATCGGGCGGTTCGACGGGCCCGCGGTCGGCGTCGCCGAGCGCCAGATCGTCGAGGCCGCTCTCGCGGCCCCGGCGCTCGATCGCGCCGTGCTCCGTGGAGCCACTCATGGATTGGGCTCTCGTGGAGTGCGGCGGGTCGTTCGGCGTGCGGCACGACCTTTCGTTCGCGGAGTCGGGCGTTCGGGGCGTATCATATGAGTTGCTGGCGCGAGGAACGTCGCTGACGCGGTCCGGTCGGAATCGGCGTCGGCGCGACTAACCAATCGAGTACCGGTTCGAACGCCCCGTACGGAAATAAGCGCGCCGTCTATCCCGTATCAGTTCACGTACGTGTCGGCAGGGCCGAGCAGGTTCCGAGCCTCCAGAGCGGTGCCGACGACCATCGGCGCCAGACGCCGGAAGACGACGGTCGCGGGACCGTTCGGCGAACACGAACGCCCGAACGGTTTTCCACGAGTTCGACGTAACCAGCCCCGGGGAAACACATGGATAGCGTTCTGACACGAGAGCGGACGGATACGCTCGCCAAATCGGTTTTGCGGCCGCACCCGTCCGCTCCGTCAGATTTACCACACGGCCGACAATAGAACGTTCATGAGCCAGTTCGACCGGACGACCGATTCCGGCGCGAAAGCAGACGCGGAGTCCGACCGCGACGCCGACGAGTCGGAACCGGTCGCGCGAACCGAGTCGTGCATGTCGCCCTCGGACGTGTTCGCCACCCTCGGGAACGACACGCGCGTCGAGATCCTTCGCGCGCTGCTGGAACTCGGCGCCGACGAGGAGCCAGTCAGCTTCACCGATCTCTTCGAGCAGGTCGACATCGAGGACAGCGCGAACTTCAGCTACCACCTTCGCAAGCTCACCGGCCACTTCGTCAAGCAGGGCGACGACGGCTACGAGTTCCGCTACCCCGGACGCAAGGTCGTGAGCTCGATCTTCACGGGGACGCTCACCGAGCGCGCGCAGGTCGGCTTCTTCCCGGCGGAGGGGACCTGTTACGCCTGCGACGGCGACCTCCACGGCTGGTACGTCGACGACACGCTCTCGATCGGCTGCACCGACTGCGGCACGGTGCAGGTGAGCTACCCGTTCCCCTCGGGCGCGCTCGACGACAGGGAACCCGAAGACTTTCTTCAGGCGTTCCACCACTACGTCCGCCACCACTACTGCCTCGCCGCGGACGGCGTCTGTCCGGAGTGTACCGGATCGGTCGACACGGCGCTCGTCCGCGACCCCGAGGAGGACGATCTGGACGTCGCCGTCACCCACCGCTGTGGGCGCTGTGGCTACCGGCTTCGATCGACCGTCGGCGTCACGCTGCTCGACGACGCCGACGTGCTCGTGTTCCACTCGAAACGCGGCGTCGACCTGAACACGGCGTCCTTCTGGCAGTTCGACTGGTGCGTGAGCGACGCGCGGACGGAAATCGTCTCCGAGGAGCCGCTGCGCGTCCAACTCACGCTGCCCTGCGACGGCGACGCGCTTCGGGTACTCGTGGACGAATCGGTCAGCGTCGTCGACACCGAGATCGTCGATGCGGACGTCACCGACGCTCCCGAAGCGTAGTACGGCATCGGAACGACACGGGATCACAGAAACGAAAAACGAATCCGGGCGGACCGGACTCGCGAGCCACGGTAGCGGTAGTTCGGCCGAGCGGCTTACTCGAACTGCTCGACAGCCCGCTCGTAGCGACTGGACGGTTCGTCCCAGTCGACGACCTCGAAGAAGTTCTCGACGAACTCGCCGCGGGCGGGGCCGTAGTCGTGGTAGTAGGAGTGCTCCCAGACGTCGAGCGCCAGAATCGGGTGGGAGCCCCAGAGCGCGCCCTGGTCGTGCTTGTCGACGACGACGTTGCGGAGCTGGTTGCTAAAGGAGTCGTAGACCAGCAGCGCCCAGCCGCCGGCGGCCGAGGCGGCGGCCTCGAACTCGCCCTGCCAGGCCTCGTAGGAGCCGAAGTCCTCTGCGATGCGGTCGGCGAGGTCGCCCTCGGGCGCGTCGCCGCCCTCGGGGCTCATCGACTGCCAGAACAGGTCGTGGAGAACGTGCCCGGAGCCGTTGTGCGTGACGTTCCGGATGGCGCCGGCCGACGACGAGAACTCGCCTTCCTCGCGGTTCTCTGCGAGGGTTTCTTCGGCGGCGTTCCAGCCGTTGACGTAGCCCTGGTGGTGCGTGTCGTGATGCCAGGTGAGTACCTGTTCGCTGATGTGCGGTTCGAGCGCGTCGTAGTCGTACGGCAGCGGCGGCAGTTCGTAGTCGCTCATATTGATGCGTCTTCCCCTACGAATGCTTGCGACATGAAGTTTCTCTGTAGCGCCTTTTAGTAGATCTCGTGACTGGTTTCGAAGTCATGTTTCAATTGCAGAGCGGCGCCAGTAGCGGAGATGGCCAACACTCCTGTCAAAACATACCACTATCGACGTTCGGCCTCCGTGACGCTTATGTGTGGATGAGAGACCGTGTGAAGGTCCAAGCGAAGAGACGCTTCGAATCGGCGCCGTCGAGAGCCAGTCCGACGACGAACCGAACCGCTGACCCCGCATCCTCGTACGATGACACTCACTGCGCCACGATGCCGCGGCGTCGGAAGCCGGTCTACGGGATTCAGAAGCCGACCGCGTGGAAGCCGACCAGCGGGAACGCGAGCGGTGGATACGCCGTCCACAATAGTGCCGCCACTACCCGACGAGCGTCGAAAGAAAAACCGAACGGAGAGTCGGCGCTACTTCCCGAACATGTCCCGCATCATCGGGTGCATCTCCATGAGCTGCTCCTCGGCGATCTCCTCGTACAGCTTGTACGTGATCGAGACCGTCAGCAGCAGCCCGGTGCCGGTCACCGTCCCGATGGTACCGAGCATGTTCGCCATCACGGCCAGCAGGCCGACCAGCGCGCCGCCGATGACGGTCACTTGCGGGATGTACCGCTCCATGACCTTCTCGAGCACGCCGGTGTTCTGGCGGAATCCGGGGATCTGCATCCCGGAGTTCTGGATCTGTTTCGCCGTCGATTCCGGGCCCATGTCGGTCGTCTCGACCCAGAAGATGGCGAACACGGCGCCGCCGACGATCATGACGGTCAGGTCGATCCCGACCCGGAGCATGATCTGCCAGATCTCGTAGTTGGCGGCCGAGCCGCCGGCCCACCACATCCACTGGTCGGGGGAGTAGATCGGCGACGTGTAGTAGAAGAACCCGCTGACCGGGCTCCCCTGCTGGTAGACGCCGAGCCACGACGGCATTCCCGCGGTCCTGTTGAGGATCTGCCCGAGGAACTGCAGGTTCGCCTGCAGCGCGCGGACGAGGATCATCGGCAGGACGCTCGCGTAGATGAGTTTCACCGGGAAGCGACCGCGAGCCCCTTTCACGCGGCTGTGCGAGAGGGGGATCTCCACGCGGACGCTCTCGGCGTACACGACGACGACGAAGATCAGCACCGTCGTGAACAGCGCGAGCAGTTGGCCCTCGCCGAAGATCAGGTACTGGAGCCCGCTGCCGCCGACCAGCGAGCCCTCGGGGCCCGCCCGGCCGAGCGCGATGTCGAACCAGGTCGGGAAGAACCCGCCGGCCCGCGGGCTAAACAGCCCGGACACGAGCTTCTGGCTGACGCCGGCGATGATGAACAGCCCGACGCCGCTCCCGACCCCCCACTTGGAGACGATCTCGTCCATGTAGAGGATCAGGATTCCGCCGACGACGATCTGTGCGAACACCAGCAGCTCGAGGCCGAGCTGGGAGATGCCCAGCTGGCTCGCGAGATTGGGGTCGACGGTCAGGAGGCCCGCCCAGACGGTCGGGATGGCCATCATGACGGTCATCACGACCACCAGCAGCTTCTGGAGGCCCTGATAGAGGACCTGATCGCGCGGATCGTCCGTGTCCAGCCCGAGCAGGTCGGTCCCACCCAGCAGCTGCAGCACGATGCTCGCGGTGACGATCGGCGCGATGCCGACCTGCATCAGCGTCCCCTGACCGACGGCCAGGATCGACTGGAACTGCTGGAACAGTGCGCTCTCCGAGCCGCGGGGCACGCCGACCAAGTAGATGTTGGTCAGCAGGAAGTACAGCATCAGTACTCCGCCAGTCCACAGCAGCTTGCGCTTGAACGGCACGTGGCTCTTCGGCTGGCGGACGATCGGCATCCGCGTCAGGACCGGTTCAGCGACCTCCTTCCATCCCATGTCTTACTCCCCGTCTGCCTCTGTCTGGGATACGTCTTGTGGTTCGTCCTCGTCCTCGGCTTCCTCGGCGCGGTCGCTCAGGGTCGCCTCGCCGTCTGCCTCCTCGATGAGCGCGCGAGCGCTCGCGGAGAAGGCGTCGGCGACGACTTCGAGCTGGTTGCGGACCTGCCCACCGCCGAGCACCTTGACGACGTCGGCCTCGTGGCCGTCCTCGACGATGTCGCGCGCGTCGAGGCGGAACCCGTCGTCGGTCTCCTCGGCGAGGCCATCCGCCGCGTATACGGCGGCGTCCTCGTCGAGCTTCTGGACCGCGATCTCGAGAACCTCGTCCTGAACGGACTCGGGTCGGGTGAAGCCGTGTTTGCCGAGCGGTTCGTAGTTGTGGAACTCGTGTTTGTCGCGCCCGGCCGCGCCGCGGCCGCCCCGGTGGCCGGCCCCGCGGCGGTTCTTGTGGGAACCGCCGCCGTGCGTGCGCGAACCGCGCTGGCGTCGTTTCTTGCTGGTCATGATCTTATCGCATCGCTGTGAGGAGGTCGTCGATCTCCTCGGAGGTGTGTTTGCCGAGCTGCCCGCCCTCCTTGGTCGGGTGCTTGATGCCCTCGTGGCCGCTGCGCGGCGGGTGCAGCCGAAGCACCGGCGAGAGCCCCTCGTCCTGGAGCTTCGTCTCCTCGTCGATCAGCGCAGCCGCGAGGTCGCTGGCATCGTCGTAGTCCGTGTTGTCGGCGATCCACTCGTCGTCGACCTCGGCGTCGCCCTCGAGGGGCTCGGCGCGCTTGGCCAGCAGCGTCTCGACGACGTCCTGGCTGGGCTGGCCGTGGGCAACGTAGTCGTTGACCTTGTGGACCATCCCGGTGTAGGCTTCCGTCTCGGGGACGAGCGTGCAGTGGTTGATCCGCGAGAGGTTCAGCATCGAGAGCGTGTCCTCGACGCCGCCCTCCATGTTCACTTCGCTCCGGAGCTGAACGACTGCTTTCGTCATTCGATCACCTCGCGCTTCTCGAAGGCTCGCTCGGGGACACGCGCTTCGGCCGTGTTCTGGAGCGCGTTGAACGTCGCCTTCGCGAAGTTCACGGTCGTGCGCGTGTTACCCGAGGAGCGCGTCCACACGTCCTCGATGCCCGCGAGTTCGAGCACGTTGCGCACCGTTTCGCCGCCCGCAAGGCCGAGGCCTCGCGGCGCGGGTCGCAGTTCGACTTCGACGGAGCCGGCCTTGCCGGTCGAGCGCAGCGCGACCGTGTGGGGACGGCCACAGCCACACTCCCAGGAGCCACAGCCCCGCGAGACGTTGATCATGTTCAGCTTGGCGATGTCGATCGCCTTCTGGATCGCGGCGCCGACCTGGTCGTCGCGGCCCTCGGCGTAGCCGACGAACCCGTCGCGGTTGCCGATGGCGACGACGCAGCGGAACTTGACTCGGCGACCCGAGTCGGTCATCCGCTGTACCATGTTGATGTCCAGCACCTCGTCTTCCAGCCCCGGCAGGAGCTGGTCGACGACCTCCGGCTCCTTCAGGGGAAGACCGGAGTTGAGGGCGTCCTCCATCGTGTCGATTTCGCCCTCCTGTACCTTGCGCCCGAGCCGGGTGACCGGTTCCCAGGCGTCGTTGTAGTTTGCGCTCATTCTAGGATCTCCTCCCGCACTTCGTCGAAGTGCTCGGGCAGTTCAGCCGCGTCGAACTCGCCGCTGTACAGCGGCTCGTCGAGCTGCTCGGCGTACTCGGCGATGTGCTCGCCGCGGTTACGCGACCAGTCCGCCAGCACGCTCTCGTTGTGGGGAATCTCGACGCCCGCGTCGATCGCCCCTTCCTGTACTGCGAAGACTTTGCTCCCTTCCGTCGCCGTGTTGAGGCCGATGTCCAGCACCGCTTCCTCCAGACCGGCGTCGATCGCGCGCTGACCAGCGAGCAGTCCTGTCAGGTAGGCGGCGGGGAGGTTACCCGTCGGGGCTTCCCAGCCGTACTCTGCCAGATCGCTGGAGTTCGCGCTTACCTCGGTCTCGTCGCCCTGCGGTCCGGGGACGATCAGCTGCGCCGAGACGTGCTTGTTGCTCTTTCGAGCGACAAGCCGCGGTTTGCCGGATTTGAGGAGGCGCAACCTCTGGTGGTAGTCGGTCCGGACCTCGCGGCGGCGCCGCATCGGCACCTTGTATCGTGGTCCACTCGCCATTATTGATCACCTTCGACGTCGACTTCGACGTCGTAGTTGTTCTCGATGTAGTTCACCAGCCGCTTGCGGTCGCGGAACTCCCCGCCGCGAGACTTGTTGTACAGCTCGCGGTACTGTCCGGGATCGATCGCCCCGGAGTCGCGGAGTTCGCGGAGAAGCTGACGCTGGGCTCGCACTTTGCCTCGCCACTCGTCTTTGGGATCCTGCCGCGCGCCGGCCTTGCCCTGGCGCGTGCCGGGGCCTTTCTGGTGGCCGTAGGCGCGTTTCTCGGCGCGCTCGCGTGCGCGGCCTCGAGAGTTGCCCTTCTTTTCTTCGGCGCGGATGGTTCCCTGATCGACGAGCTCGCGGATGTCCTCGCGGGTGATCGCGTCGACGATCTCGCCCTGCTGGTCGGGGTCGAACCAGACGCGGTTCTTCCCGACGTCGAGCACGTCCGCTGCGAGTCGCTTCTGTGAGCTCAGATCCGTCATTGTTCGACCTCCACTTCGACGTAGGTCGGGTTCAGCACCCGGATCTCTGCGTCTTCGGCCTGCTCCTCGATGCGCTCGCGCTTGCGCGCGCCGACCGACGAGGCGATCCGTACGGCCTCGGTGTCGGGGTCGACGCCCTCGAGGTCGTCCGTGTTGTGGACGCGGACCTCCTCGAAGCCGCTGGGGTGCTTCCCGCGAACGGCCTCGGGCGTCCGGTAGCCGGCCTCGACCATGTCGCCCTTGCCCTTGTGACCGCGGCGCATCTTCGAGAGCGCGCCGCGGGGCTTGCGCCAGGACTCGGGGATTCGCTTCTTCTTGTGGTAGTCCTGCTGCCGGAACGCCGGCTTGCCGACCCGCTTGCGCTGGTCGAGCAGGCGCTGTTCGTTCTCCGAGAGGTCGGGCGTCTTGGAGGCCAGCCCGCGGGGCTGGAGCTCCGTCTCGACGTCTTCCTCCTCGGCCTCTTCCTCGGCGGCTTCGTCTTCGATCTCGGCTTCGGTCTCGGCGTCCTCGTCGACTTCGAGGTCGCCGACGTCGGCCTTGATACGGGCAGCCAGCGCGTTACCGATGCCGTCTGCGCTCGAGAGGTCATCCTGGCTCGCCGCCTTGATGTCCTCGACCGACTCGAAGCCGGCCTCGCGGAGCGCTTCGGCCTTACTGTCGCCGACGCCGCTGATGTCTTCTAGCGTTTCGGGGTCGTCTGCCATCTATCAGGCACCTCCTTTGGCGGGTTTCTCGGTGATGTAGACGCCGTCCTGGAAGACGCGAACGTCCTTCCCCGAGACCGTCGTCAGCTGTTCGATGTCGGCGGCCGTCTGGCCGACCGCTTCCTTGTCGGGCCCCGAGACCGTGATCAGTTCCTCGTCGACCTCGACGTCGGTGTCGCCGTGGACCTGCGTCCGACGGGCGGCCTTCTCGCCGAGGAAGTTCTCGATCACGACCTCGCCGTTCTCGGCGCGCACCTGCATCGGGAAGTGGGAGTAGAACACTTCGAGCGTGTACTCCCAGCCCTCGGAGACGCCGTGGATCATGTTCGCGACGTGGCTGCGGAACGTGCCGACCGTCGCGTTGGTCTTCGCGTCCTCGTTCTCGCTCTCGATGACGACGGCGCCGTCGTCGACCGAGACCGTCACGTCGGGGTACCAGAGGCGCCGTGTGACGCTTCCGTTCGGTCCCTCGACGGTCAGCTCGAGGTGGTCGACCTCGGCGCTGACCTCGTCCGGTAGTTCGACTGTTTCCTTCATTGTCAGTACACGTACGCGATGACCTGGCCACCGATGCCCTGTTCGCGGGCCTCGTAGTGGCTCATGATGCCGTGGCTGGTCGTGACGACGAGCGTCCCGTAGTCACGGGCGGGGAGGAACCGCTTCTCCCACTTCTCGAACTCGTCGGCGCCAGCGGAGTAACGGGGCTTGACCGGCCCGCACTCGTTGATGGCACCCTTCAATTCGACCTCGAACTGACCGGACTTGCCGTCGTCGACGAACTCGAAGCTGTCGACGTACCCGCGGTCGTAGAAGACCTCGAGTACCTGTCCGATCTCGTTCGAGGCGGGCGATACCTCGTGCGTGAGATGCCCCACGCTCTCGGCGTTGCTGATGCCGGAAAGCGCGTTGCTGAGGGGATCGTTTGCTGTCATGGTTATCGATACTTCTTGAATCCCATCGAGCGGGCGATCTCGCGGAAGCACTGTCGACACAGCCAGATGTCGTACTTGCCGACCAGTCCCTGCTTGCGGCCGCAGCGCTGGCACTCTTCGAGCTGGCCCGTACGCTTGGTGGCGTGCTCGCCCGTCTGTTCGTTGCCGTTCTCGCTTTCGCTCATTTGGATACCTCCGCGTCGAAGGTCGACTCG
Source organism: Natronoarchaeum rubrum (assembly GCF_024494695.1). Next base: position 242,206 of record NZ_JANHDP010000008.1, read on the forward strand.
ACGAACGCGACCGCGTCCTCGGGGTCGAGCCGGTGGTTCGAGGGGATCGAGCGGCTGGCCTTGTCGCGCTTGGCGACGCGGTAGCCGGGACGCACCAGGTTGACGGTGACGTCCAGTCCGAAGATCCCGATGCTCGGGTCGTACTCCTGGCTCGGGAAGTCGGTGTGCTCCTCGATCCCGAAGCTGAAGTTGCCGGTGTCGTCGAACTGCGACGCTCGCAGATCGGCGAGCGGCAGCGCGGTCTCCAGGAACTCGTGGGCGTCGTCAGCGCGAAGGGTGACCTTCGCGCCGATCGGATCGCCCTGGCGGATCCCGAAGTCCGGCTTGGTCGCTTTCGCCTGCGTGCGAACGCTCTCCTGCCCGGCGACCTCCTCGAGGATCTCCTCGGCGTTGGCGAGCTCGCGGCCGCCCTGACCGACGCCCATGTGGACGACGACCTTCTCGACGCGCGGTTCGCGCATCTCGTGGAAGTCGGCTTCTGCTTCGCTCATTCGTCGTCACCCTCCTCAGTCTCGTCGTCTTCCGCGGACGCCTCGTCGAGGCCGCCCTCGACGAAGTTCTCGTCGATGACGACGACGTAGGGCTCGACGGTCTCGAAGTCGCCGCTGCCGGCGACGCCCTCGACGAGGACGCCGTTGTCGCCGCTGCCGGGAGTGACCTGGATCTCCTCGATCCGGCCGATCTCGCCGGCGTGCTGGCCGCGGACGGCCGTCACGAGCGCGCCCTCCTCGTAGGGGAAGTGGGCGACGATTTCGTCGGTCTCGTTGTCGACGACGATCGAGTCGCCGCCGCCGTACTCGCTCCCGTCCTCGACGAGCAGGTTCTGCCCGTCGTGGAGGTTGAGCTGCGAGTCCCCGCCGGGAACCTGCTGCTTGTCGTCGATCTTGCCGAGCTTGCTGCCCGCTGCGTCGGCGTCGATGGCCGAGAGCGCGAGCCGGCCCCCTTCGTCGGGGAAGACACGGTAGTACTCCTCTCGCTCCGTGAACGCCAGGATGTCGAACATCCCGATCGGGCGGCTCTCGTCGGAGACGGCGACGCCGTTGACGAGGACCGCGTCGTTGTTCAGCGCGTAGCGCGCTTCCTTCTTGGAGTCGGCGTAGCCGAGCACGTCCCGCATCAGGACGACGAGGGGTACGCCCTCGCGTCCGTGCGGGCCGGAACCGGCCTTCACGGTGAAGGTGTCGGTCTTGCGCTCGACCGGCCAGGAGTCCGGTGCTGACAGTCGTTTCTGGTGTTTCGTCATTCGCTATCACCTCGGAGACGGGCCTCGCGCCGGTCGTCCTCGAGATCGAGGTCCGTGATGCGGAGATTGCTGGCGTCCAGCGGCCGCGGGACCTCCTCGCCGTCGGCCTTCTCGACGGTGACGTCCTCGACGTGGACGACGCCGTCTTTGAGGTCGACGGTGACGACTTCCTCCTCCTCTCCGGCGTGGTCACCGCGCATGATCTCGACCGTGTCGCCCGCGTTGACGCGGGCGCGGCGACGGTCGAACTCGTCGCGGAGCTCGTCGGACAGGGTGGCGTGGACCTGCTTGTGTCGCTCGTGCAGGGGCGCGTCGTCCGTCTGATTTCGCTGTTTGCGTGGTTGTCGTGTCATACTATACGATCATCGTAGCGGTGCTTGCGATGCTTCCGAACCGCTCTGCGACCTCCCGCGCGATGGGACCCTTGATCTCGGTCCCGCGCGGTTCCTCGTTCTCGTCGATGACGACGGCGGCGTTGTCCTCGAACTTGAGGCGGGTGCCGTCGGGTCGGCGGATCGACTTGCGCTGGCGGACGACTACCGCTTCGAGCACCTGGCGACGCATCTCGGGCGTCCCCTTGGTGACCGACACGGTGATCTTGTCGCCCAGACCCGCCTTCGGGTGGCGGTTCTTGGCGCCGGAGTAACCGGCCACGCTGATGACCTTCAGTTCGCGCGCGCCGGTGTTGTCGGCGCACGTGATCAGCGAGCCCTTCTCGAGGCCCTGGGTCACGTCAGCGTTCAGCGCTTCCATCAGTCGCCACCTCCCGCGGCGGCGTCCTCGCCGTCGACCTGCTCGACGACGACGTGGCTCTTGGTCTTCGAGAGCGGTCGCGTCTCTGCGATGCGAACCGTGTCGCCGACCGAGAGGCCGAGACACTCCGGCGCGTGGGCCGGCACTCGGCTGCGTCGCTTCATCAGTCGGTCGTACTTCGGCACGTTCACGTCGTACTCCCGCTCGACGATCACGGTCTTCGTCATGTCTGTGGAGGCCACCTCGCCCTCGAGCGTCTGGCCGCGCACGGATAGCGATCCGTGGAACGGGCAGTTCTCGTCGGAGCAGGTGGTCTCCGGCTCTGGTACGTTTAATCCGATTGCCATGGTGAATTCCCTCGTGTTTCGGTGCGTTCGGCGGGTCGTGAGAGCAGTCGCGAGCCATCCACCGTAACGTAGGTCACGCCATCGCCGGAGGGAGCGGCGGCGTCGGTTTCCCGATCGCCGACCGGTCGGTCGGCAAGCGCAGGATCGTCCTGCGCGGTCGCCGTCTGCCCTGCCTCCAGTTCTGACGCGATCCCCAACCCCTTCTCGGGGTCGGCGGCTTCATCTGTGGCGTGCCCGCTGGCACGGTCCTCGATCGCGAACTCGAATTTCGAGCCCTGCTTCGGCACCTGTCGCACCCGAGACGCGCCGCTGTCCGATCGTTCCCCTGCGGGAACGCTGTCGAGATGGAGAGTGTTGGCCGTCTCGACGACGACCCGCCCCTCGATCCCGACGAGGTCTGCGTTCGGAGCCTCGACGACCCGCGCGTGCAGGCCGTTGAGTTCGTGTCGTGGCAGCGTCTCGGGTGTCAGTGGCATGTTATTCCTCGTCTTCGACGTCGCCTTCCTCGCGCTGGATCGTCTTGATCCGCGCGACGGCCTTGCGAAGCTCGCTGATGCGACCCGGATCCTCCGGGGCGCCACCCGCGGCCTGCACGGCCTTTGCGTTGAGCAGCTCGGTCTCGAACTCCTCGAGTTCTGCCTCGCGCTCGGCGGCCGTCATGTCGCGGATCTCCTCGGGGTGGAGAATCGGCATCAGGCGTCACCTCCCTCGTCGGAGTCCTCGTCGGCCTCCTCTTCCATCTCTTCCATCAGCTCGTCGGCCTCGGCCTCGACGTCCTCTTCGAGTTCGTCGAGCTCCTCGGCGATCTCCTCGTCCTCGTCGCCGGGGACCTCGACCTCCTCGAACTCCTCGTCGTCGGCCTCGGCGGCCTCCTCGACGACTTCCTCGTCGAGGACTTCCTCGGCGGACTCGGCTTCGGCGTCGGCCTCGCTGGCCGCGGCGCCCTCTTCGAGCTCCTCGAGTTCCTCCTCGTCGGGCTCCTCGAGCAGCTCCTCGACGCCCTCGCCGGCCTCGACCTCTTCCTCGAGAGCGGACACGTCGGCGTCCTCCTCGATCTCGAAGTCGTCGGGCAGCTCGGCGCCCGGCGGGATGATCTTGACGTCCACGCCGATCGTCCCGAGCTTCATGACGGCGACGCCCTGACCGTGGTCGACGATCGTCTCGGCGGGCTCGCCGTTGTGCTTGATGTAGCCGTCGTTGAACTTCTCGACGCGCGATCGCGCGCCGGTGACCTTCCCCGACAGGACGATCTCGGCGCCCAGCGCGCCGGCGTCCATGATGCGTTCGAGCGTGGTGTGGCCCGCCTTGCGGAAGTACCAACCGCGCTCGAGCGCGTTCGCGAGTCGGTCGGCGACGATCCGGGCGTTCAGGTCGGGTTCGTCGACCTCCTGAACGTCGATCTGGGGGTCCTCGAGGTCGAACCGCTCCTCGAGGGCCGTCGTGATCTTTCGGATGTTCTCGCCGCCCTTGCCGATCACCATACCGGGCTTCTCGGCTTTCAGGACGATCTGGGTGCCCATCGGCGTCTTGGCGACGTCCATGCCGCCGTAGCCGGCGCGACCCAGTTCGTCGGCGAAGAACTCGTCGATCTGGGACTTCTGCATCCCGTCCTCGATGAACTGGTGTTCGTCTGCCATTATTCGTCAGCCTCCTTGAGGATGAGTTCGACGTCCACTTCGATCGTGTTCCAGGCCGTCGCTCGGCCCATCGCGCGGGGCTTGCGGCCCTGCACCTCGCCGACCTTGTGGGCGGCGACGTGCTCGATGATCATCTCCTCGCCGTCGAACCCCTGGTGGTCGGCGTTGTTGACGGCGTTCTCGATCAGGTCGAGGAACTCGCCGCTGGCCTTCTCGGGGTAGCGACCGGCGTCCCAGCCGTCGACGCCGGACTTGTGGCCGACGCCGCTGTTGTGCTGGCGGAACGGGACGGGCTGTTCCTCGGCGATGACCGCTTCGAGGTACTCGGTGGCCTCGGCGGCGGTCTTGCCCTTGATCTCTCGGGCGATCGCCTTGCTGTGCTTGTGGCTCATGTGACGCTCCCGGAGCATGGCTTTCGCCGTCGAATCCGGGTCCACGTCGACGCTGTAGTTGATTCCCATGGTTTACTTGAGCGGTACGAACTTCGACGAGCGGGTCGCACCGATGCCGGCCTGACCGTGTTCGACGGACGTCCGGGTGAGCTGGAACTCGCCCAGGTAATGGCCGATCATCTCGGGCTGAACCTCGACGCGCTCGAAGCTCTGGCCGGTGTAGACCGCGAACGTCAGTCCGACGAACTCGGGCAGGATCGGCATGTCGCGCAGGTGCGTTCGGATCGGGTCGTTGGCCGTCTCCTCCTCGCCCTTGTCGCTGGCTTTCTCGAGCAGCTTCTCGTGCTCGACGGTGAGCCCGCGCTCGATAGTTCGCCGCTGGCGTGCGGGGAGCAGTTCCGCGACTTCCTCGAGATCCATCTCCTGCAGCTCGTCGAGTGTGTGACCGCGGTAGGTGAACTCACCTTCGCGGCCGGTTCTGTATTCGGATTCGCTCATTCGTTCCCACCCCGTCCGGTTCGCTTGGACGCGATGTCACCGACTTTGCGGCCCGGGGGCGTGTCCCGCGAGACGCTCTTGGGTTTGCCGGGGTGCTGGCGGCCGCCGCCACCGAACGGGTGGTCGACGGCGTTCATCGCCACACCGCGGACGCGCGGGTACTTCGTCCCGCGTGCTTTCATCTTGTGGTGCTTGTTACCGGCCTTGACGAACGGCTTCTCCGTCCGTCCGCCGCCGGCGACGACGCCGATGGTCGCTCGGCAGTCGGGGTCGAGGCGCTTGACCTCGCCCGACGGGAGCTGGATGACCGCGGCGTCCCGATCGTGCGTGATCAGGTCCGCGCTCACGCCGGAGGCGCGAGCGTACTGACCGCCGTCGCCGGGGTTGGCCTCGACGTTACAGACCGGCACGCCTTCCGGGATCTCGGCCAGGGGAAGCGTGTTGCCGGGCTGGATCTCCGCTGAGATGCCGACCTGGATTCGGTCGCCGATGCCGACGCCTTCCGGCGCCAGCACCATCCGCTGGTCGCCGTCGTCGAACTCGACGACCGCCACGGGCGCGGAGCGCGCGGGGTCGTGCGTGATGTCGATGACGTCGCCAGCGACGAGGTCGCTGTCTTCTGCGGTCTTGTGCTGCTTGTCGGACTTGTAGCGGTGCGAAGGAGCTCGGAACGTCGAGCCGCCGCGACCGCGTCGTTGTCCCTGAATTCGTCGTCCCATTCTTAGAACACCCCGATTCTGGAGGCGACCTCGTCGGCCGCGTCGTCCTCACCGAGCTTCACGGTGGCCTTCTTGGTGCCGTCCATCGTGATCTGCGTGTTGACGTCGACGACGTCGACGTCGAATCGCTCGGAGACGGCGTCGGCGATCTCGGGCTTGGCGGCGTCGATGTCGACGACGAACTGGAGCTTGTTCTCGAAGTCCATGTCGTTCATCGCCTTCTCCGTGACGAGCGGGTGTACGATCACACTGCTCATCGCTCGGCCACCTCCTCGAGTGCGCTCTCGGTGAACACCGTCAGTCGACCGCCCTGCGCGCCGGGCGCGAGGTCCTCGGCGTTGACCTCCGCGGCCGTCGCGACGTCGGCGCCGGCGAGGTTGCGCGCGGCCTTCGAGAGGCCGGCGTCGCTCGACGTGACGAAGAGGATCGACTTCGGCGTCTTGTACTTCCGTCCGCGAGTCTTACCGCGACCCGAGCGGATCGATCGATTCTCGTCGGCGCGCTCGACGTCCTCGTGGACGCCGAGCTCCTCGAGCAGCGAAACGACCTCCTGGGTCTTGACCAGATCCTCGAACTCGTCGTCGACGACGAGCGGCAGTTCGAGATCCTCGTCGAACTCGTGGCCGCGCTCGGCCACCAGATCGGCGTCCGCGGTGGCGGCGATCGCCGAGCGGACCGCCTTCTTTCGCTCCTTGTCGTTGACGTCGAGGCCCTGGTCCTTCTCGGCCTTCGGCGGATGCGCCTTGCGCCCGCCGACGGCCTGGGGGACGCGGCGGGCTTCCCCGTTCTGTCGGGGAACGTGGGCCATGCCGCGACCGCTGCCCGGCGACTCGGCCGGGGTCCGGAGGCCGGCGTACTCGTCTGCGCCGTAGTCCTGCTTTCTGTTTGCCTGGGCGGCGAGCACCGCGCGCTCGATCAGGTCCTGCCGAACGTGGGTCTCGAAGACCCCCGGCAGGTCGACCGTGCCCGCGTCCTCGCCGTCCAGGTCGCGTACTGTTGCTTGCATGAATTATCCCTGGTTCGACTCCGTGGATACGTAGCGCACCTCGGGGTCGAGGCGCGGCTGGTCGTTCGGTCGCACGGCCGTCCGCAGTCGGAGCAGGCGCTCCTCGGGACCCGGTGCCGAGCCCTTGATGAGCGCGTAGTCGCCCTCGACCTCGCCGTAGTTGACGAAGCCGCCGTCGGGAGTGACGCCGTCTTCGCCGCCCTCGCCGAGATCGATGAGGCGCTTGTTCAGCTCCGTGCGCTGGTGGTAGCCGGTCTGACCCTGCTGGGGAACCGTCGAGCGAACGCGCGACGGGTTCCAGGGGCCGAGGTTACCGATCCGGCGCCGCCAGCCCTGGCGGGCGTGCTTGCCTTTGCGTTTCTGGACGCCCCAGCGCTTGACGGGGCCCTGGGTGCCCTTGCCCTTGGTGACGCCGGCGACGTCGAGATACTCGCCGGGCCGGAAGATCTGGTCGGCGGCGTGCGAGCCGCCCTCCTCCAGCAGATCGAGACCGTATTCGAGGCGGTCCTCGAGGGAGCCGCCGCCGATCCGAGTCTCCATGACGTCGGGCTTCTTCTTGGGGACGCTCTTGACCTCCTCGGGGACCGTGTGCGTGATCATCCGCAGGTCCGCGATCCGACCGTCCTCGAGGGTCTCTCGGATCTCGGATTCGGCGGCGTCGCGGTCGTGGTCCTCGGGCAGATCCAGCGTCCGGTCGAGTTCGTCGTGGAACTCGTCGGCCCAGATCTCCGTCAGGGGCGTCTTTCCGTAGGGTGTGTCCTCGTACGCTCGCAGGGCGACCGCCCGCATGGGCGGGGTCTCCACGATGGTGACGGGCACCGTCTCCTCCATTCCTTCGCGCGGGGAGTCGGCTTCGTCGTTGATCATCACCACGTGGGACATGCCGGCCTTGTAACCGGCGAAACCCTGCAGCGTCGGCTGTCCGTCGTCGTCCGGCCACGATCTAAAGCGCGGTACCTCGCTGGTCGCGCGCTTGCGGGGGCCGAACCCCAACGAGCCTTTGCGTGGTCTGCTTGGTTGTGGCATTGTTATTTCACTCTGGTAGTGTCAGGCTGGCGAGTGAGGCGAACATCGCTTCCTCCGTTCGCACGACCTCGCTGCCCTGGTTCGGGACCGTGTTCAGCCAGAGGTCGAACCGGTTGGGTGCGTCCGATTCGACTGTGATCCGCGACGAGCCGCCCTCGTCGCCGTCCGCGTCGTCGACGGTGATACCGTCGAGCATCGCCGGAAGCCCTCTCTCGGGCGCGCCGAAGGCGACGGTCGTCCCGTCCGCCCTGACGCGTCCGGCCAGCGATCCGAGCCGCGACGTGGTGAGATTCTCGCCGAATCTCGACGTCGCGATCCGGACGCCGGCGTCCTCACGGCCGAGCGCTTCCGATAGGTCCGCACGATCGACCGAGAACCCCGGAAGGGGTTCGTCGACCAGCTTCGCACGGACCGGCTCTCGCGAAGAGATCCTGACTGTTACGCGTTCTCCCTCGGTCACCTCCATTCCCGGAGGGACGCCGAGCGAGATCGGGTGTTGCATTCCGCAATTGACCCGTACGCGCCCGTCAGGTCCGACCTCGGTCACGATTCCCTGTCTTGTCGACCCCGGACCGTCTGATCCGGAGCCGGTCTGTGACGAGGCGAGCAGCGGCGGCAGGATGCCGGCATACTCCAGTTCGTCCCGACGCCCCCAGGCCTCCTTTCGGAGGTAGGGTGGCGTCGCGGCGTACCGCAACACCGTTTCGACGAACCCGCCGCCCCATCTACGCTCGCCTTCCCCGTCGGGGAAGACGGTCAAGCGGTCCGCCCGGAACACCGTCGCCGCGCGGGCGACGTAACCGATCTTGCGCGTCGCCTCGCGCTTGTCTTCGGCTTCCCGGACGAGGGACGACGGCACGAGCAGGCTGACTGTCATGCCGTGACGCTTCGACGCCTCGCCACTAGACTGTGCCGATGTTTTTCCCGTCCGGTGGTATAAGGGTAGCGGAACGGATTCGGGGCTGTGAGCCGTTCACATCCGCGTTGTGAGGGGTTCACGCGATTCTGGACGGCGTCGTTTCGGAGGCGGTCGCTCCGCCCGCGTGCGTAGAGACCTAATAAGCGGAGTCGATCGGGGAGGTAGACGCGGCTCCGGTACGATGTCGCTCCGTCGTGACGCCGCTCTCCGTCGTGATGCGGTTCAGTGCGATGCCGCTCGTGACGCGCGTCAGGATACCGCTTCGGCAGCACGATGCCGCTTTGGCAGACTGTAGCTCCAGCGAGAAACGGACCTTTCGATGCAGCGCCTTCTGACGCCGCGGTAGAGCCGGCGTCCGCTCGAGAGTGCGCACGAATCGTCGTCGCGCCGCCGAAGACGAACGGTCGATCCGGCGCCGCCGGCACGCGGCACCGTCCCGTGGTTTCGCGTGACGGAGCGGCGTCGATTCGCAACCCTTTTACATTCATCCCCCGATAGTTGTGATTGCAGACGAAGGGCGTCGGTAGTGTAGTGGTATCACGTGACCTTGCCATGGTCACAACCTGGGTTCAAATCCCAGCCGACGCATTTCTCTCCGAAGCTAACTCCCGAGCAGGAGTGCCGTCATCCCGATAATTATCGACCGCTCGTCGCGATTTCGCGGGAACCAGTAGACCAGCCATTGCGAGAACCAGTAGCGTTAGGCGTCCGGACGTGAACGAGTCGACCATGACAGTCGTCGCACTCCTGTCGGTCGCACCGGTGATCGAGGACAGCATGGCCGGCGAGGTCGCCAAAGCGGTCGACGCGCTCGACGACTACGACGTCGAGTACGAGACCAACCCGATGGGGACGGTGATCGAGGCCGAGACGACCGAAGAGTTGTTCGCCGCCGCACAGGCGGCCCACGAGGCCGTCGACGCAGACCGAGTCAGTACTGTACTGAAGATCGACGATAAGCGGACGGTCGAGACGGACGCCGACGCAAAAGTGCAATCGGTCGAGGATCACCTGGGGCGAGCGCCCCGAAGCGAGCGGTAGCCGAACCGGTTCCGCGAAAGCCCTTCAAGCGAGCAGTCCCTACAGGAGGTCGACCATGGAACAGCTCAGCTTCGACGTCGAGGGAATGTCCTGTGCCGGCTGCGAGGGCAACGTGTCCGAGGCGCTCGACGACCTCCAGGGCGTCAAGAGCGTCAACGCCGACCACGAAGGCGGTAGCGTGTCGGTCACCTACGAGGAGAAAAAGACCGACGCCGCGGAGATGAGCGACGCGATCGAGGCCGCAGGCTACGAGGTCGCCGGGTAGACCTGACGCCGCCCCGCGGAACGCCTCATCGGTTCACAGAACACCTGGTTTTTCGGGCGAACGCGCACCGACGCCGTCGCGGAGCGGCCGCGCCGTTCCGATCACGAAAGGGTAAACGGGAGGGCGGACAACCCACCGGCATGGAGAGTCTCAACCGGATGGCGATCGAGCTGGTCGACGAAGCGCTGGACTTCGCCGAGGAGCTCGATATCGGCGCGCGCGAACTCGACAACGAGGCGACGGTGCTGGACTTCGGCGTCGAGTTTTCGGGCGGCGTCGAGGCCGGACTGCTGCTCGCGGAGATCCAGACCGCCGGGCTGGCGACCGTCCAGACGCGGATGGACGAGGTCGCCGGCGCGCCGATCCCGCACGTCGAGCTATCGACTGATCACCCCGCGCTGGCGCTGCTGTGCTCCCAGAAGGCGGGCTGGGAGCTCAGCGCCGACGGGTTCGAGGGACTGGGAAGTGGCCCGGCCCGTGCGCTGGTCGGCGACGAAGAGGAGTTCGCGCGCGTCGGCTACCACGACGCGTTCGACCTCACAGTGTTAGCCGTCGAGAGCGACGAACTGCCCGACGAGGCCGTCGCCGAGCAGGTCGCGCGCATGGCCGACGTCGAGACCAGCGGCGTGTTCCTCCCCACGTTCCCGACCGCCAGCGTCGTCGGCAGCGTGACGACTGCAGCCCGCGCGGCCGAACTCGCCGCGTTCCGCCTCTCGGAGCTGGGCTACGACCCGCTGGATCTGGTTGGCGCGACCGCGAGCGCGCCGATGCCGCCGGTCGCCGGCGACGAGGAGACCGCCCTCGGCCGGACCAACGACGCGCTGGCCTACGGCGGGCAGGTCCACCTGACGGTCGACTCGGAGTTCGACCGGTTCGACGAAGTCGTCTCGACGGCGAGCGACGAGTACGGCCGGCCGTTCGCCGACATCTTCGCGGACGCCGACTGGGACTTCTACGACGTCGAGGAGAGCGTCTTCGCGCCCGCGCAGGTGACGATCGACGTGCTCGGCGGCCCGACCGAAGTGTACGGCGCGACCGACGAGGAGCTGCTCGCCGAGAGCTTCGACCTCTGAGATGTCCCAACAGCAGTTCAAACCGGTCCCCGAGCCGCCCGACTCGCTGGAGGGAATCGAGGAGGCTCGGCGCGCCGTCCCGCTGGTGCCCGACGCTCAGGCGGACTGCTGTGCGCGCCTGCAGGACCGGACAGGGCTGGGCAGTCGCCAGGACGCCGAGACGTGGCTCACGTTCTTGCGAGCGCTGGAACTGGTCGATCGCAAGCAAAACGGCTACGCGCGAACGCGCCACGACCTCGACCGTGACGAACTCGCGACGGCGTTTCGCGAGCGCGTCGTCGGCGCCGACGACGCGCTGGACGCCGCTGCGGGGCTGTCCGGGGATGCCGCCTCGGAGCTAACGGGAGACGCCGCTGTCGAGGCTGCCTTCGAGGCCGTCCGCGAGGAAGTGCCCGAGTGGGAGCGGCGGCGCCACGACGACTGGGAGGCGGTCTGGCGCGACCGAACGGAGCGGTTGCTGGGGTGGGGCGCGCTGTTCGGCATCGACGCCGCCGATCGGTAGGACGCCGGAAGATGGCTGCGGACCGAACGTGTCATCGGCAGCCGACACCCACACACCACCGGTTCAAGTGCGAACCGAACGAGGAGAGGGGGTCGTCGTAGCGGCAGTGAGCCGGTACGATGGAACGAGCGATTCAGAGACGGAACGTAATGTGGTGCTCCGAAACGGATGGCGAATCCCGAGATAGAGCGGTGCGAGCGGTCTATACCGGGAATAACGAATCCGAGACGGTCGGCCGGTGAACACCCACACACCACCGGTTCAAGTCCGTGGTCAAACCAGTGGGGGGTCCGTGACGAGACGCTACGACGAGATGCGGTGACGAACATCAGCACGACGGCGTGCGATAACAGACAGCACTACGACGATGCGCCGTGACGACAATCACGACTGCGGCGCGCGGTGACGGAGATCCGCCACGATGTCGTCGAACGACCCGACGTCTTCGAGCGCGTCAAGCGCGGCCGCGATCGGAACCTCCAGCGCGTACTCGTAGTAGTTCCCGCGAGCGCCGGCGTTGCGCTCGTGGCGTTCGAGGACGCTCTGCATCGTCAGGTCGCCGAGGTGGTCGTGGACGGAACGCTTCGTGATCGGATCGACGGCGAGGTGGTCGCAGTACCGTCGGTACCGGGGATAGAGGTCGCGCATCCGGACCGGCGTCTCGTCGCGGGTCGCGTGGGCGGTGACCGCCAGCAACACGAGGTGGCCGTGGACCGTCAGCTGACGCATCCCCTCCTGCACGCGCTCGGTCTCGATCACGTTCCGGGCCGTCCGAACGTGAGACTCTGCGATCGCCTCGGCGTCGTCGTTGCTCGCGAGTTCGCCCGCCCGGAGCAGTAGCGTGATCGCCTGTCTGGCGCTGCCGGTGTCTTGGGCGGCGATCGCGGCACAGAGCGGAATGACGTCCTGATCGAGCGCGTCGTCGCGGATCGCCAGCTCGGCGCGCGACCGGAGGATCTGGCGCAGTTCGCCGGCGTCGTACGGCGAGAAGTGTAGTTCTTCCTCGCAGAGCGTGTCTTTGACCTTCGGCGAGAGCTGATCGCGAAACGCGAAGTTGTTCGAGATGCCGATGAGGCCGGGCTTGACCGATTCGAGGTAGCCGTTCGACCGAGCGCGGGGAAGCTCGTAGAGGATGTCGTCGTCGGTGCCGATGTTGTCGATCTCGTCGAGGACGATCAGCACCGTCCCGCCGATCGACTCCAATTCGTCGTAGAGCATGTCGAACACGGTCGCTTCCGGATACCCCGTGGTGCTGATCTGACGCCCCGGGTCGCGCAGTTCGTTGACGAGGTGGACCGCGATCTGGTAGGAGGAGTTGAGCGTGTTGCAGTTGACGTGGACGATCGACAGGTCCACGTCGTCGTACTGTCGGCAGTCGGCGGCCAGTTCCGAGAGCAGATACTCGGTCGCCGCGGTCTTGCCGACGCCGGTCTTGCCGTACAGGAAGATGTTGTTGGGTTGCCAGCCGTCGACGACCGGTTGCAGCGCGTCGGTGTACGCGTCGAGTTCCTCGTCGCGAGCTTCCAGCGATTCCGGTTCGTAATCGTCGCGGAGCGCGTCCTTCTCCTCGAAGATCGACCGCCGACGAGTGAACCGGCCCATGCGTCTAGCAGTCAGCCAGCATCTGATAAAGCCACCGGTTCAACTGCTTCGAGTGTGCGAGAGATATTTAAATGAGAACACACCACCGGTTCGAATGCGCAGCGCCATCATGGAGCAGAACGACCCCGGAGCCGTCTGCGCGAGAGCCAGCATCAAAATCCGTACGCGGCGCAACGGAGTGGACTGATGTCCGTTACTCCCGGCCCGTTTTCAATACGTCGAATCGATCGTCGGTAGGTCCCTCGACGTCACGCCGGACGATGTCGCCGTGCCACCCGACGAGGCGGGGCATCCCGCCGAGAACGACACGCACTCGAATCGGTGGTGTGCAAGGCGGTACGGCAGTCGATCCGGTAGAGCGTAAGTCGGAAGACCACACGGAGAGATGGACCCCGCACTTCGTCCGTTGTTTCGTCCGGGAGCGACGCAGATGGTACGGGAGTGATGCACGTGAACCGGCGGTGTGATCCCACGAAAATGTCGGTGGGCGGTTCCGCGAAAGACGCTTCGTGAGAGGGACACGGTTGTGATGCCATCCCACTTGAACTGGTGGTGTGGGAGTGCGTACGCGCCTGGGATCAAAAACTCGAAGCGGTAGACGACAAAGAGCACTCGACCCGCGACGACGACACGGAACAACGACTCGTACACAATGTCACCGGAAGCGCGCACCGTCCCGATCGATCGCCCACCCCACCGAAACGGCGGTGTTCAGATAAGGATTGAAGGGTGAGGCGTAGCGTTTTCAAAGTGATCTATGCCCGAAAACGCACGCCTCAGTGGTAGTATCGACCGAATCGAGTTAGGTTTTATGGAGCGAGAGGCAACAC
>NZ_JANHDP010000009.1 GCF_024494695.1 Natronoarchaeum rubrum
GGGGGGAGGGGGGTATATAAACAGATCCGACACTCGAACGGGTGGTGGATTCTACCGACGTTTGTTTACTTCGTCTCAGTGCGTATCTTCGGCTGATCACACGCTCAGTTGTCTCGACTGCTGCCGATATAATAACGACGCAGTAACCCCCGTCGTTCGAGTGAATTGAATGACACGACTTTTCTGCTTAATTCAATCGAAATTTCAACCTCCCGGCCATCCGTGCCAACTACCGTTGCGAAGTCGACTTCTGGAAAGCCTCCCGAGCTACTCCCGCACTTTCTCGTTTTGCTGTGCGGCTTCGCCCGCGTTCGCCTTCGCGTTTCGCTGACGCACCCGCGCCAGCGCCTCGAAGTAGTGGTCGATCTCACGGTCTCGTTCCGCGAGGATCGTCTCCAGTTCGCGTCGCGAGAGATCGACCGGGAACGTCATCGCGAGCTTGATATCTCCGCCGTCGAGGCCGATCATCACCTGTCGGTCGCCGCCGTCGCGGTGCCAGCTGACGTGCACCTGCTCTGGGTCCATCGTTGACATCGGTGACTCACTCCACGGTGACGCTCTTGGCGAGATTGCGCGGTTTGTCGATCGGGCGATCCAGATAGTCGGCGACGTGGTACGCGACCAACTGGAGTTGGACGTTCGCGAGCACGGCGGCGACGTCGGGGTGGGCCTCGGGAATCGTCAGCGCGGCGTCGGCGGTGTCGATCACCTCGCGGTTTTCTTCGCTGACGACCGCGATCACGGGCGCGCCGCGGGCCTGGACTTCCCGGACGTTGCTCAGAGTCTTCTCGGTGTGCCGGCCGGTGAACACCGCGAACACGGGCGTGTTCGGCGTCACCAGCGCGAGCGGACCGTGTTTGAGCTGTCCGGCGGCGAAGCCCTCGGCGTGCTCGTAGGTGATCTCCTTGAACTTCAGGGCACCCTCCATCGCGACCGGGTGGGCGACGCCGCGGCCGATGAAGAAGTACGAATCCATCGCCCGGTAGCGGTTGACGACCTCCATCGCACGCGTCTCGTCGAGTACGCGCTGGACCGTCTCGGGGAGGGTCGACAGCTCCGAGAGCAGCTGGCGGCTGTCGTCGCTCTCGGAGTCGGCAATGTCGCGGGCCAGCCGTTCGGCCAGCAGCCCCAGCGAGGCGACCTGCGAGGAGAACGTCTTCGTCGCGGCGACGCCGATCTCGGGCCCGGCGCGGATGAACATCGCGTCGTCACACTCGCGGGCGGCCGTCGAGCCGACGACGTTGGTCATCGCGAGCGTTCGGGCGCCCCCTTCGGCGGCCCGACGAAGCGACTCCAGCGTGTCGGCGGTCTCGCCGCTCTGGGTGACGCCGATCACGAGCGTGTCCTCGTCGACCGGCGCCGGCGACATGGCGTACTCGCCGGCGCGGAACGTCTGGGCGGCGACGCCGCGGCGGGCGAGCAGTTGCTGACCGTACAGCGCCGCGTGGTAGCTCGTCCCGCAGGCGACGAACTGGATCGCCGAGACGTCCGCGAACGATCCCGGCGGGAACTCTTCGAGGCTGACGCCGTCTGCGCCGGAGGCGGGGACATCGTCGCTCGAATCCCTATCGCCGTCGTCGGCGTCCGATGCGGATGCGTCGGCGTCCAACGCAACGGCGTCGATCCCGGACGCCTCGCTCCCGTCGGTGACGATCGGCTCGCCCTCGTCGCTGGCGTCGATCCGCCCTTCGATCGTCTGGGCGAGCGCGGTTGGTTGCTCGCTAATCTCCTTGCGCATGAAGTGGTCGTACCGGCCCTTCTCGGCGTCCTCGGCGACCCAGTCGACCGTCCGAACATCGCGGTCCAGCGGGTCTCCCTGACCGTCGACGATTTCGTAGCCGTCGTCGGTGACGGTCACGATGTCGCCGTCCTCGAGGTAGACGACGCGGTCGGTGAACTCCAGGAACGCCGGCACGTCGCTGGCGAGGTAGTGGCAGTCGTCGCCGATCCCGAGCACGAGCGGGGATCCCTGTCTGGTGGCGTAGACGGCGTCGGCGTCGTCGGTCATCGCCGCGATGGCGTAGCTGCCTTGGAGCTGCTCGGCCATCCGGCGGAAGGCGACGTCGAGGTCGAGTCCGCGGTCGACGTGCTCCTCAAGCAGGTGCGGGATCACTTCGGTGTCGGTGTCGCTCTCGAACTGGTGACCGCGCTCGCGGAGGTCGGCCTTGAGCGCCTCGTGGTTCTCGATGATGCCGTTGTGGACGATCGCGATCGACCCGGTACAGTCGGTGTGCGGGTGGGCGTTGGCGTCCGTCGGCGGTCCGTGGGTGCTCCAGCGCGTGTGGCCGATCCCCATCGAGCCCTCGGGCGGCGACTGCTCGACGCGGTCCTTCAGGCGGTCGATCTTCCCCTCCCGCTTGTGGACCGCGAGACCGTGGCCGTTCTTGATCGCGACCCCGGCGGAGTCGTACCCCCGGTACTCCAGATTTTCGAGGCCGGTCAGCAGCTCGTCGACGGCGTCGCCACGTCCGATCCGGGCGGTGATGCCGCACATCGTCATCCACCC
Organism: Natronoarchaeum rubrum; assembly: GCF_024494695.1. The sequence continues at coordinate 2,507 of NZ_JANHDP010000009.1, forward strand.
CCCGTGTCGGCGCCTCGGCGGTCATCAGCGCCAGTCCGAAGGTTGTTCGAGCGACGGTGCGATGAGTTCGCGTCGTGGCGGAAGTAGTTTGAGCGACGGTACGAACGGTCGTGTGGTGAGTGCGTTGCGGACATAGGTTTCTCGCGCGGTACGCCCCGGCGGTTCCGGGAACTGGATACTGCCCCTGTCCGGTGCGCCACTCTTTGTTATTGATCGGGTGCCAGTACGACAGAAGGTCCCTAGCACGGATAGGTTAGTTGTACGACCTATGAACGGCCTGTGACGACTGCGGCGATTGCGACCGTCGTACCGCACCGCGTGATGTCGCGGATCGTCATCGCTTCGGGCAGTTCGTCAAGTCGTCTCACTCAGTACGCCGCTGTCAGCAGGCACCGTCTTCTGCGCCGACACGCATTCGAAAGTGACGGCTTCGCCGCTGACCGCTCGGCTGCGCAGTCGATTTGCAGTCAGTCGAATGCATCAGTCGAGAACGGCACACGCGATGCTGAGCGGCCCTCAGTCCTCGCGCGACTGGAGCACGGCACAGCCCGTCAGCGCCACGAGCATCGCCAGGACGATGGCCGTCTGGACCCAATCAGCCGGGAACTGTACGGCCTGGCCGATCAGGAAGAGCCCACCGCCAATCAGTGTGATGCTCAGGTAGTAGCGCGGCTAGACCGTCTCCTCGTCGGACTGGCTGTCGAGGTACTCGTCCAGCTGGTCGGCGCTCTCGCCGAGCTTGATCGTTCCCCGGTTGCGATCGAACTCGACGATGTCGGCGTCGTCCATCTTCGGCAGATGGCACTGGTAGAGTCCGACGTACACTCGCTTTCGCTCTCCTGACGTCAGCGCGGCCACCGACTTGTCGTTCTCGAGCGCCGCCACGTGCTCGGCCAGCTCTCCCAGATCGACGGTTTCGTTCTCCTCGCGCCTGACGTACCGGAGCACCAGACGCCGTCGCTTGTTTTTCAGTATCTCGAAGACGATATCGAGCGGGAGCGGCTCCGGTTCGGCGGACTGTTCCGACTCCACCGACTCCCCTTCGTTTTCGACTTCGCCCTCGTCGTCCGTGCGTTCCGTCTCCGGAACGTCCATGTCACTGCTGGTCATACGGCCCGTTCTCGCGGGTCGACGGTTTGGTATTGTGCTCGCACGATTCGTACATCCCCATCATGTTGTTCTGTAGGCACGTCGCCGCTTCTCCTCCCCGTATCCGGTCCGCGGGTCCCTCGGCGTCGCCCGTTCTGTACGATTGAGTAATCAACCCCCCGCATTTTAAAGTTAATTAAACCAAGGTGATGCTTCCGAATCAAATTGGGTGGTACATCTTAACCGATCCAACTACACCGCTACTCGAAACGGCCGGCAGGTAAGTCACCGCTACGGGTTTGCCGCCCGAAAGGATCCGCCGAGTCGTCGAAAGTGCCGTCCCGGGCGCCTCCGGACGACTCCGATACATCGGCATCGAATGACTGCGTTTTGCCAGCGGTAGGTGGCTTTTACTCGTCACTCCAGTCAGCAAGGTGACGCATACTTACGTGGGTGAACGAAGCAACTCGCAGCAATGTCGGAGGAATACGGATCTAGGGGGAAGCAGGGAGACGCCGAACGTACTGCCGGACCAGTCACGTTCGACGAGTTGTTCACAGTGCTCTCGACGGCGCGACGCCGATACGCGCTGTACTGCATGGTCGAGACGCCGGCAGCGACGCTCTCGACGACTGAACTGGTCGACGAACTGGCTGCGCTCGAGAATCAGGTATCTGACGAGGCTCCGTCCCGCGACGAGATCGAGATGACGCTTCGCCACACCCACCTGCCGAAGCTCTCGGCAGCCGACGTGGTCGACTACGATCCCGAGCGATCGGTCGTGACCTATCGGGGCGGGCGACGCATCGATCGATGGCTCGATCGAACGATGGACGCCGAGATCGATCGACCGGGGTCCTGACCCGATCGTCGCTTCGGAATCGGCGACTCGTTCGTGGCTTTTGCCATAATATTTTTATCTCGTGCGGTGGATTACCATACGACAGGGGAGCGTCTTTCGTTCCATACTGGCGCGAGCCCCAAGGTCGGTCCCCCATGAGAGACACAGATTATCACAACGGGCGCGACGATCACCGATCCGACGCGCACCGCTTCGAGTGGTCCGACGACCCCGCCCTTAGCATCGCCGTCATCGAAGCGGTCGCGGCGGTCTCGGGCCGCGATCCCCTCGAGATAGAACCCCTGAACAGGTACGTCGATCCGGACGCGCTCGACGACATCTTCGAGCGCGACCAGGCGCCGTCGACGGCGCGCGGTCGGATCTCGTTCCCGCTGGAAGAGTATCTCGTGGTGGTTCACAGCGACGGCGAGATCCTCGTATATCCGCCGGAGTAGACGCCGCACCGGATCAAAGCGATCCTCCGAATTCGCGCTGTTCGCGTTCTCCAGTCGTACGGTCGGCAGCAGCCGTCAAAGCTGTCGGCATCAGTCGTCAAGGCTGTCTGAGTCGGCCCGTCGCGTCGCCGAGGCTCTGGGTCGGTCAGTAGAAAGTGGCATCGCATCGCCCGGGTACGACGGCAACGTCGTCCGCGGTAGAACAGCGGCGTCGTCGACGGTGACCTCTCGTTCGGTGGCGGCGTCGCCCCGCTTACTGTTTGTCCATCGCCTGGACCTGTTCCTGATAGCGGTTGCGGATCGTGACGACGGTCACCTGCGCGACGTCGGCGACCTCGCGCTGGGTGAGTTCCTGATCGCAGCGCTGTGCGGCCAGGTAGATCGCGGCGGCCGCACAGCCCGTCGGCGACTTGCCCGAGTGGAGGCCGCTGTCGACGGTCACGTCGACGATTTCCTTGGCGAGTTGGCGCACCTCCGAGTCGATGTCCAGTTGCGAGCAAAAGCGCGGCAGGTACTGCTTGGGATCGACCGGCTCCATCACGAGGTTCAGCTGCTGGGAGATGTGCCGGTAGGTGCGGCCAATTTCCTTGCGTTCGACACGGGAAACTTCCGCAACTTCGTCGAGGCTGCGGGGGATCTCCTCCTGGCGGCAGGCGGCGTACAGCGCCGCGGTCGCGACGCCCTCGATCGACCGGCCGCGGATCAGGTCGGCGTCCAGCGCCTTCTGGTAGATGACGCTGGCGACCTCTCGGACCGAGTGGGGGACGCCCAGCGCGCTGGACATCCGGGAAATTTCCGAGAGCGCCTGCTTGAGGTTGCGCTCGCCCGCGTCGCCGGTCCGGATACGCTGTTGCCACTTTCGCAGCCGTCGCATCCGACTGCGCTGCTCGGGTCGGATCGTCCGCCCGTGGGCGTCCTTATCACGCCAGTCGATCTTGGTCGTTAGCCCCTGATCGTGCATCAGCTCCGTCGTCGGCGCCCCCACGCGCGAGCGCTCCTGGCGCTCGGAGTGGTTGAACGCGCGCCACTCCGGGCCGTAGTCGATCGTCTCGTCCTCGACGACCAGCCCGCACTCGTCGCAGATGAGTTCGTGCCGGTCGGAGTTGTGAACCAGCGTCCCCGAGTTACACTCGGAGCACGTCGACCCTTCGCGGGACTCTCCCTCTTCCTCGTCCGTCTGTTGCTTCGGCCGATTGTATGTGTTTATTTTTGACATGGTGTCGTCGGAATCGTTCCTCCCCCTGAGGATACATTTATATCGGATGCCACCGCCGAGGGGTACTTAATCATCAGTGCTGTTCGTTCCCCAAACGGCGTCTGTCACCCTTAGTTATAAACTCGCTACAGCGGGTCGCGGCGGTCGACGCGAAGCTTACCGCTGCGGGCGATTATGCGGCGTCTACGCTAAGTGTTCGCTACCGTCCTTCCCACCCCTACGCACGCGCGAGCGTGGGTGTCAATCCGACGCGCGTTGATCCCGCGAGAAACGTCCCGGTTCCGGCACTGTCCCCTCGCCGAGGACACGTCGGCCTACCACTAGCGGAAGTCGCGGGATCAGCGACTGATTGATTTGCCCTCGACACTGCTCCGGTGGTTCGGCTATCGGATCGACGCCGACGTTCGGCGTCAGCCTGACGATCGTCAAGGAGTCGGATTTCGGCGTCGAGCAACTGGTCGTGACGCCCCGACTGGTCGATGAGAGACTGTGGTTCGGAACGGAATCAGATCCGCGAGGTCTGGGGGTCGCCGCCGAACGCCACACGCATTCTCCACAATGTTTGCACATTGTTAGACTTGTAGCTGCGACGAGACGCTCACCCGTGCGATAGTTATATACCAGTTGGTTGCACACCGGTACGTATCGGCCGACGCACAGTGCGCACATCTCAGACACTTCACACATTTCAAACATTGTAAACGATGGACCGAACGAACGCAGTCAGCGTGGCGCTGCAGAAAGGCGGCGTCGGAAAGACGACGATCGCGATCAACCTCGCCGAACGACTCGCCGCTCGCGGCGACGACGTGCTGCTGGTCGACCTCGACCAGCAGGGGAACGCGACCGAGGGCGTCGGATTGGCCGACGCCTACGAGGCCGACGTTCACCTCGGGAACGTGCTCGACGACGACGATCCGACGACGCCGGGCGACGTGATCCGTCCGGCCGCCGGCGAGACCGACTTCGAAGTGCTACCGGGGCACAAGGATCTCGACACCGTCGCGGACACGATCCGCAACACCCGCTTCGCGGAACTGTGGGTCCGCCGCCGGATCGTCGAACCGCTCGTCGAGGACGGCTACGACCGCGTCGTGATCGACTCGCCGCCGAACCTCGGACCGCTGTCGGACGCCTCGCTGATCGCCACTCAGAACGTGATCGTCCCCCTGCAGATGGCCGAACCCAGCGTCTCGGGGTTCGAGCGCATGTACACCCAACAGATCGTCCCGATCGACCGCGAGGTCGGGATCGACATTGCCGCGATCGTCCCGAACAAGCTCTCGGGCGACAACGAAGAAAAGCGCATCATCGGCGATCTCGAGGACTCCGAGTTCGGCGAGTACCTCCCCGAGTTCGCGCGGTCGGATCGGTTCGGGACGTCGCCGGGGCCGGGTATCCGCGAGCGCATCTCGTTCCGGCGCGCCTGGCGGGAGGGTGTCCCGCTGGCCACTTACGACCCCGACAGCGACATGCTCGATCGGCTCGACGAGCTCGCGGCGATCGTTCAGGATGGGGGTGTCACCGATGCCTGACGAGAACCGCTTCGCCGGGCTGAGCGACGCCGTCGACGAGGACGAGGAGAGTACCGACCAGCCGGAGAGCGGCGAGACTGCGAGTGAGGTGGGCCCAGACGGTGACGCCAGTACAAACGGCGACGGGGACGTGAACAGTGCAGAAAGTTCAGACATTGTGGACAGTTCGGACATTGTAAACCTTCCAGAAAGCTCGGACGGTGCAGACACTGTAGAATGCTCAGATGGTGAGAGTGACGGAAGCAGCCCGGATAGCACGGACGATATCGGGGAGCAAGCCGCTACGCCGGCAGACGACGAGAGTCAAGATATGAACAGTTCAGACACTGCGGACGGCGCGGGAGCATCGGGAACGACGGATATCGGGAGCGAGGAGGAAAGTGCGAACAGTGCGGACAGTTCAAACATTGTAGAAAGTGCAGACATTGCAGACAGTGTGGACATTGCGGACAGTAGAGACATTCCTGAGAGTGGAGACAGTTCGGACATTCCGAACAGTGTCGACGCCGAGGGGGAGACCGAACCGTCGGACGACGAGCCCGCCCCGTCGATCGCGGGCTCGGCGTTCGGCTTCGACGACACCGAACAGCACTCGGTGTACGTCCGCCCGGATGCCTGGCAACAGTTTGAGGACGCCGAGGCGCTCGTCGACGCTCGACTACGAGCCGAGCATGACGTCCGGGACCTGACCGGGCGGGAGTTCCACGACACCGTGCTGCGGGTAGCCAGCGATCACGAGGACGAGCTGGTTGAGGCGATTCTGGCGGCGCGGAAGGAGGACTAGGGACGGCGCTCTGTTCTTCGGTGGATTCAGAGACAGTGCGTTTCGTGTGCTTTTGCTGGCGGAGACACACCGCGTTTCCGATGGGTGTGTTACACCGTATCAATCAAGACATCGTGAACGGTTTCTGGATCTTCAAGCAATCGGTGAGACACGAACTTACCTTCGGAGCCGCCCATCTCTCGGGTCTGTTCGATGATGTCGAGAAACGCGTGTTCTTTCAGTAGGTCTCGAACACGGCGCTGCGAGAGCGAGTCAGAGGCGTGTTCAGAACAAACTTCCTCGTACATATCGTAGATTCTCGACGTTCGGAATTCGTCTTTCCGGTCGGAGTTGAGCGAAAGGAGCGTAAGCGCCTGTAGCGCGTACCGCGAATGAGGAGTCGCACCGCGGATCAACTCACGGAAGCGGTCTGTTTCCGCGTGGTCTCGCGCTTCGTTTACGAACCCTTCCTTGACTGATGTGACGCCCCGGCTTTGTGCAATCTCGCCGGCGTAGCGAAGCATATCGATCGCCTTCCGTGCATCGCCGTGTTCCTGAGCAGCGAGCGCTGCCGCTCGCGGGATCACGCCCGATTCGAGAACCTCCTCCCGGAAAGCATCAGCCCGAGCGTTCAGTATCTCTCGAAGCTGATTGGCGTCGTACGGTGGGAAGACGAACTCCCGCTCGCAAAGGCTCGACTTTACGCGCTCATCCATCCGAGATTTGTATTTGATCTTGTTACTGATTCCGATGACGCCAATCTTCGACTGTTCGATCTTCCCGGCCTCGCCAGCCCGCGAGAGTTACATCAGCACGGAGTCCGAATCGAGAATATCGATCTCGTCGAGGATGACGATCGCGACGTCGAGGCGATCGTCCAGAATTCGCCAGAGTCGGTTGTAGTACGACGACGTACTGATGCCCTTCTCCGGAACGGTGATACCGGTCTCGTCGCTGTCGTTGAACGACTTCGCGAGGGCGCGCACGGTCTGTGTCTCGGTCGGGTCCTGCGAGCAGTCGATGTATGCGTACTCGACGTCGATACCCCTCTCGTCTGCGAGTTCCACTGCCGTTCGCGAGACGTGTTTGGCACAGAGCGACTTCCCGGTCCCCGTCTTGCCGTATATCAGGACGTTGCTCGGTGACTGACCGAACAGCGCCGGGTTCGTCGCGTTCGCGAGGTCCTCAATCTCCTCGTCACGGCCGACGATCCGGTCGTTGCGTGGAAGGTGGTTGATCTCCAGCAGCTCCTTGTTCGAAAAGATCGGGTCCTCTTGCTGGAAGAAGTCCTCTGTGTCAGCCATCCGTTGACACCTCGTTTCCGATGGTCGGTGTATAATACCGACAGTACAATAGTTGAAACGCAGGTACGGAACCATCGGAAACGAGGTGCCGCTACTGTTCTCTTTCCCGATACGGTTCTTCAGTGGTAGTTACGAACGACAAAAATAACGGCCCCGCGTAGCGGTTCTCGTGGATCTGAGGCGATCAAGTCGCCTCTCTTATCTGATCCACGATTCACTTATTGGAATCTAATGCTATGAGCCATATTAAATCTATGTCAGACGCATATCATCGAGGTGCAGTTTTCCACCCGATTTAGACAGAATACGTGCTAGGTCAAGCTGATTCCCATCGGAAACGAGGTGTCTCTGTCTGATCTCTGACGACCGACGTGCTTCAGTCGCGTCTCCATCGGAAACCCGGTGTGTCTCTCCAAAATGACCCATCGGAAACACGGTGTTCGTCGCATCGTCTTACTATTGGCCCGCTGTTCGAAGAAGCCGTAGCTCTCCACCTATCGAGCATCTTTAACACCGTTTCTCTTTACCGGAGATCGACTGTCACTCCCCGTCCAGCACGTCCTCAATCCGCTCGCGTCGCTCCACCGCGTTCTGTTCCCGATAGGCATCGTGGGTCGTCTCGATCGACTCGTGGCGCAGCGTCTCCTGGGCCAGCTCGGCGTCGGCCGCGTACAGCCGATCGCCCAGCGCCCGGCGGCCGCCGTGTGGTTTGAGGTACTCGCCGTCGACGTCGATACCGGCCGACTCGCAGAGCCGTTGCATCAGATTCCGGGCGCCGTTCTTCGAGAGCGCCGGCGGCGCGATCTCGTGGTGGCGCAGCAGTTCTGTCGAACCGTGCTCGTCCAGCGCGGCCTCGATCTCCGCCTCGGACCAGCCGCGCTCCTCCAGTCCGTCTCGCACGGCGCCAGACAGCGACGGCCGGTGACGTGTCGGGAACACCGGCCATTCGTCGGTCGGCGGTGCCAGGACGCGCTGGTACCGGTCAAGCGCGTCGACGACCTTGTCGGTCAGCGCGACGGACTGGCGTTCGCGGGTCTTTCCTAACACGCGAGCGACGCCGCGGTCGAGGTCGACGTCGGCCCAGCGGAGGCCGTCGCGGTGTTCGTCCCGCGGGTCGGCGAACACCTCGGCGCCGCGGACGCCGGTGAACGCCAGCACTGCGACGATCGCGCGGTCGCGAAACGGCGTCGGGTCGAGTTCGTCGCGGTTCGTCGCGTGGCCTTGGCGAGTATCGAGTTCCGCCCGAACGCGCTCGACGAGCGCGTCGAGCAGTGCGTCGCGCGCCTCGGGCGGCCAGAACTGTCGGTCTCGATTCCCGTGGTACTCCGGCAGGGCGTCCCGAACTCGGTTCGGCCGGGCGGGGTTGGCGTCGAGCCGTTCGTCGTCGACGCACCACGAGAGGAACGCGCGCACGATCGTGAAGTACGGTCCGTTGGCGTGGGTCGAAGCCGCCGACAGCGTCTCCTCGGGATCGGACGCCCGACTACGCAGATACTGGGCGTAGCGCCGGCAGTCGAGCACCGTCAGCTCCTCCAGATCATCGACGCCTCGCTCCTCGCGGAGGAACGCGACGAACTCTCCCAGCACGAGCTCGGTGTTCGCCCGGTAGTTGCCCGCGTCGAGCGCGTCCAATCGTGCTCGAACGGCGGTTTCGAGGTCGGTTACCCCGGGGTCATTCCCGCGATCCCCCCGTTCCTCCGAGTCGTCCATGCGCGTCGGCCGACGGCGGCCACCCACTTGTATTTACTGTGTCTTTCTCCTCTAAGACATAGTAACTGCTTATTCATCTCTTTCGGCTATATCTACTCTCTACAGTCCTGTACTCCGAGCATTGCACTCTATAAACTCCATTTCGATATAGGGATATAGATGCGGTCCAGCGGTCGGATCCCAGCCGCTGTTTCCTGGATGGAACCCAACGTTAAACGTCGTATAATCGGAACGTGTCGGACCACAGGGGCCGGGTATACGGCTTGTAACTATGGCCTATGGTCCCGTCGAGCCGAACGTCACATGCCACACTGTGAGAACTGCGGTGGATTCGTCACCCGGAACTTCGTCCGAGTGTTCGGAGACAACCACGACAACGTGCAGGGGTGCATGGAGTGTTGCGACCGAACTGCGGTCAGAGAAGGCGGCGTCGTCGCGGAACCGACCACTTGAGGACCGTTCTTACACAGCTCCGACGTCGCTGTTCTCCCGATCGTCAGTTTCGCCAGTGCCGTAGCAGGCGGGCGTGCAACCCCAACCGAGCGACGCAGTACCTCGATTTTCTCGCTTAGTGATACTCGGTCGCGCTCCGCTTTGCGATCTCCGGCTTCGTCGATGGCCGGGACTCGCATTCGTCTCGAATCCGTGAAGACTGGCCGCGAGACTGTGTAGCCCATACTGTAGCTCCTTCAGATTCTCTCGATCGAATCGTGTCGTTCGACCGGGCTCGTTGCCTCGTTGCGGAAGGTATCACTCCTATGACGACTATAACTATATGTAGCTATAGGATAGCTCGGCGTATGCAATCTAGTAGCAACCACCGCGCCGAAACCGATGGTGAGTTGCGCAAGGAACAGGTAAGCGCTCCGAGCGGGGAGAGCGATTTTCAGGGACCACGGACTTCCGGTCACGAGAAGCGCGGCGGCCGATCTCCCAGTTTGGGTCGACCGTCGATCACCTCCAGAGCGAAGCAGTTCCTCCTGAACGGTGCCGGCGCCGCGATCGGAGCGCTCTCCGCGCTTCCGGTTCTCGCGACGCACGTCGCATCCCGGCGCGACACCGCTAACAGCCCCGGACTCGACTGGAAGCGATCGTTCGGCGACGCCGACGTCTGCGACGCCGCTGCGGTCGGCGACGGCGGTTACGTGCTCGTCGGCGCCGTCAACGACGGGAGCGACGCCTGGATCGCGAAGACGGGACCGGAGGGGACCGTCGAGTGGTCCACGCGAGTGGCTTGCGGCGACGGTGTCGACGTCGCCAGGTCGGTGGTTCCGATTTCCGGCGGGTACGCGTTCGCGGGGACGTCGACGTCGACCGAAGAGAGCGACGTTTTTCTCGTCGCGACGGATCGGCGGGGAACGCGCCGGTGGCGGCGTACGTTCGGCGGCTCCGAGTTCGATTTCTGCAGGACCCTCGTCGGGACTCGGGACGGCGGGTTCGCAATCGCGGGCAGCACGCAGTCGAACGCCGACGGCGGGCAGGACATGTGGCTCCTCGAGACCGACGCCGAGGGGCGACTCCTGTGGGAGCGAACCTACGACCGGAGTTTCGGCGACGCGCTCGCGGACGTCGTCGCGATCGACGACGGTGACGGATCCGACGGCGGCTACGGACTCGTCGGCACGACCTTCGGCGAGGGCACCGACTGCTGGGTCGCGCGAACGGACGCCGACGGCGACGTGACCTGGGAACGGACGCTCTCGCGAAGCGACGTCGATGTCGCCAGATCGATCGTGCGCGCGGACGACGGCGGCGTCGCGATCGCCGGCCACACGCTCGTTGGCGACGACCGGCGGAAGGACGCGTGGCTCGCGAAGTTCGACGCCGGCGGGGCCGTCGAGTGGCAGCGAACGTACGGCGAGGGTCACGACGACCTGGCCGTCGAACTCGCCCGAACGGACGAGGGCGGGTACGCGCTGCTGGGGACGACGATCACGGCGGGGCGCGAGCGCACGCTCCTCGTGACGACCGACGCAGCGGGTCGCCGGGAGCGTCTGCGAACTCTCCGCGAGACCGGCTCTCTCCGGGCCGGACTCCCCGGCGCCTCGCCGGGAACGTTCCTGCTGGCAGGCGCTGAAGCGGGCGGAAACGACGGTCGCAGCGTCGACGGGTGGGCGGCGCGGTACTCTGGCGCCCTCGACGGACCGAGTCCGTAGCGGGAGGCTCTCAGCATCGGGACGGTGTTCTTCGCCGTATCTCGGCCGTAACGAACGGAATACTGCCCATAACTAACTGGATCTTCTCTCCGTTAGATCACGAACAGGTGATGGTAATGGGGGAGCACTCGACGAGTAATCGCAATAAGCGGATTCGTCAGTTCGGCCGCGAACCGGCCCCTCGACAGCGACTGACGCCGCCGACGAGCGGGGACCATGTATAAGGGCAAGACGATCGGCGTCGTCGTGCCAGCGTACAACGAGGGGAAACTAGTCGGGGACGTCATCAGAACGCTCCCCGAGTTCGTCGACCGCGCGTTCGTGGTCGACGACTGCTCGACCGACGGCACGTGGCGGGAGATCAGGGAAGCGGCCCGCGACGCGAACGACCGCGTCACCAGGCCGGACCAAGAGAAACTCCACGCCGACGGCGGCCAGCCGGTGTCCGGGCGCGTCGTTCCGATCCGACACGAGCAAAATCGCGGCGTCGGCGGCGCGATCAAGACCGGCTACCGCAGGGCCCGCGACGAAGGGCTCGACGTCACGGCCGTGGTGAACGGCGACGGCCAGATGGATCCGGAGATTCTCGACCGAATCATCGATCCGGTCGTCGACGGGGACGCCGACTACGCCAAGGGCAACCGGCTCTCGCGGGACGAGCACTGCGAGCAGATGTCGGCGTGGCGGCTGTTCGGCAACGTCCTGCTGACCTTTCTCACGAAGGTCGTCAGCGGCTACTGGCGGATGTCCGACCCCCAGAACGGGTACACGGCGATCTCCTCGCGCGCGCTGTCGGCGATCGATCTCGACGACCTGCACGACGACTACGGGTTCTGCAACGACCTGCTCGTCGCGCTGAACGTCCGCGGGATGCGGGTCACGGACGTCGAGATGGCAGCGAAGTACGGCGACGAGGAGAGCCACATCAAATACCGGCGGTTCGTCCCCCGGCTCTCCCGGCTGCTTGCCCGGCGCGCGCTCTGGCGATTCAAAGTGAAGTACGTCGTCACCGACTTTCACCCGCTGGTGTTGCTGTACGCGCTCGGGGTGATCGGCATCGGCGGCGGGGTGCTGTACGGCGGCTGGTCGGTCGTCGCCGCGACGCCGACGCCGCTCGACGCCCTGCTCGCGCTGCTGACCGTCCTGCTGAGTAGCCTCTGTCTCACGCTCGCCATGATCTTCGACCGCATCGACAACGCGCCACTCGAGACTGACGCGACCGAACAGTTCCACGAGCTAGAATGATGAACGCGCGACGAGTGAACGACCGAGAACAACGTACCAGCGAACGACAACGATGAACGTGCTATCGATCGTCGGGGCCCGCCCGCAGTTCGTGAAGGCGGCCGCCGTCTCCCGGCAACTCCGCGAGGACCACGACGAGACGCTGGTCCACACCGGCCAGCACTACGACGCCGAACTCTCCGACGTGTTCTTCGAGGAGTTGGCGATCCCCGAACCCGACCACAACCTCGGCGTCGGATCCGACACCCACGCCGCCCAGACTGCCGAGATGATGGTCGAAATCGAGCGCGTCGTCGCCGACGCCGACCCCGACGTGGTGCTCGTGTACGGCGACACGAACTCCACGCTGGCCGGCGCACTGGTCGCCGCGAAAGAGACCACGCCCCTCGCGCACGTCGAGGCCGGGCTGCGATCGGGCGATTTCTCGATGCCCGAGGAGATCAACCGCGTCCTCACGGACCACTGCTCGGACCTGCTGTTCGCCCCGACCGCTGCGGCCCGGGAGAACCTCGAACACGAGGGGATCGCCGAGGGCGTGTCGGTCCCGGGCGACGTGATGTACGACACGCTGTTGGGAGTCCGCGACCGCCTCGACGCCGTCGAGACGATTGCTGTCCCTGACGTGGTCGATTCTCTCGACGAGTTCGTCCTCGCGACGGTCCACCGCGCCAAAAATACGGACGACCCCGACCGAATCGCGGAGATCGTCGACGGGCTCGCCGACTGCTCGTCTCCGGTCGTCTTCCCGGCACACCCGCGCACGGTCGCGGCCCTTCAGGAGTTCGACCTGTGGGAGCGCGCGACCGAGGGCATCGAGATCGTCGATCCGGTCGGCTACCTCTCGTTCGTCGGCCTCGTCGAGCGAGCCCGCTGCGTCGCGACAGACTCCGGCGGCGTCCAGAAGGAGGCGTTCTACCTGGACACCCCCTGCGTGACGTTGCGGGACACGACCGAGTGGACCGAGACCGTCGACGCCGGCTGGAACCGGCTCGTCGGCGCCGACGCCGAACGGATCGTCGACGCGGTCGACGCCGCCGGCGACCTGCCGCCCAAGCCGGATCTGTACGGCAACGGCACGGCCGCCAGCCGAATCGTCCGCACGCTCGAATCGGAGGTCGAGCGATGACCGCACCGGACGCGTCCGGCGGCGGGCGCTCCGACCCCGATCGACCGGACGCGTCGCCGATCGGCGGCCACCACCCGCCCTCGATCGTCGACGAGTTCGTCGAGGCGCGGGGCGCCACGCGCGTCGACGCGTCGCTGCCGGGTGACGCCGAGTTTGCGCTCTGTCTCACCCACGACGTCGACCGGCCGTACAAGGGGCTCCCGTCGCTGTACTACGCGCTCCGGGAACGTCCGATCTATCACACCCGCACGGCGCTGTCGTCTGCGAACCCCTACTGGCAGTTCGAGGCGATCGCCGACCTGGAGGCAGATCTCGGCGTCCGCTCGGCCTTTTACTTTCTCGACGAGCAGCACCTTCTGCTCGACCGCCCACTGTCGGACTGGACATCGCCGACCCACTGGATCGAGCACCTGGGCCGGTACGACGTCGAATCGCCCGACATCGCGCGTGCCGTGCGGGAGCTTGACGATGGCGGCTGGGAGATCGGCCTCCACGGTTCGTACCACTCGCCCGAGGACGAGGCGCGACTGCGCGAAGAGAAGGACCGCCTCGAATCGGTGCTCGGCGACCGGATCGTCGGCGGCAGGCAACACCATCTTCGGCTCTCGTTCCCCGAGACGTGGCGTCACCACCGTTCGATCGGGCTCCGGTACGACGCCAGCCTGGGCTCGGGCGAGACCATCGGCTTCGACTACGGCTACCGGCCGCTGCGTCCGTTCGACGACGAGTTCGTCGCGTTCTCGCTGACGATCATGGAACAGGCGCTGCCGGATCCCGGCCAGCGGTACGACGCCGCTCGGGACGCCTGCGACGAGATCCTCCGCGAGGCGGCGCGTAACGACGCCGTCGCGACCGCGCTGTGGCATCCCCGCTACTTCGACGAGCGCGAGTTCCCGGGATACCGGCGCCTCTACCGCTGGCTGGTCGAACGCGCGCTGGAACTGGGCGCGTGGGTCGGCTCGCCGCGCGAGCTGTACCGGTGGTTCGAGTCGGGCGCCGATCTCGATCGCTCCGACGAGTCGAGACGGCGCCGCTCCCGCCAGTCGATCTCGGGTGGAGACCGATCACGATGAGAATCGGCCGCACCCTTCTCGCGGCGCTGCTGGTCGCGTCGCTCGTCGCCGCCGTCGCCCAGCCGCCGGCGGGCACCGCCGACGAGGAGCCGCGCCGTACCGCCGTCGCCGACCACCACGAGACGGCGTCGTACGTCGTCGAGCAAAACGGCGTCTGCCGGTCGATCGAGCCGTTCGACTCGGGCGGAACGGTCGCGTCGTTCTACGATTACCGCTCGAACGCGACCACTGGTCTCGCCTCGCAACCCGGCCGCAGTTCCTATGGGACAGAATCGCTCCAGTCAGCGAACGGAAGCGTCCTGTTCCTGCACGAGGGCTCCGACGGCCTGAGCCTCGGCGTCGTGCACGGCCGGGTCAACGGTTCCGGTGACGGCGGGCGGGCGACGATGGAGTTCGTCGGACTCCCCGCCGATGCGGAGTGGGCCGTCCGCGACGACGCCGCCACCCGTCGTTCCGACAGCTTCACCACCGGCGACGGCTGGGCGAGCGGCTCCTGGTCTTGGCGCGACGGCCACACCGACGGCGGGGCGCTCAACGGGGGTTTCAACGGACGCTTCGCCGTCACGGTCGATCCTGGCGTCGGACTCGATCGCGGCGTCGAATCGCTGGCGGTTGCTTCGGGCGGCGGTCCGTCGGCCACCTCGACGACGCTCCCGTCGCTCGACGCCCCGTTCACGATTCGGACCGGCACCTGTGACGGCGCGTCGGTGCGCTACGACCGGACCGCTGACGGGATCGAGGCGTCGGTCGAGGGCGCGCGAGCTGACCATCCGGTGGCGCTCCAGCCGGCCGGCGGGGCGTCCGACAACGTGACCTTCGAGCGCGTGACGGTCGTGGGCGCGAACGGCTCGTTCGCGCTCGGATTCGGACAGTCCGACACCAGGGCTCCGCTCGGAAACGTCGACGGCGCCGACTCCCTCGCGGCCCTCTCGATGACGGACGATCTCACCGAAAACGGAGCGAACGGCACCGTTACGTTCTCCGTGGGCAAGGACTCGTTCGATCCGAACGCCCGGGACGACAACGCGGTCGTCCTCTACGAGCGCGTGGGCGAGTGGCGACCGACCGCGACCGAACTGCTCGGGGAGACGGCCGACGCCTACCGGTTCAGGGCGAACGTGTCGTCGTTCTCCGCGGTCGCGGTCGCCGCGCAGCGGTCGTTCGACGTCACCGACGTGACCCTCTCGGAGACGCGGATCCGGGAAGGTGAGACCATCGACGTGACGGCCACAGTCGAGAACACCGGCCAGTTCGCCGGCGAGTACCGGGTCCCGCTGACGGTGTTCGGCGAGCACGTCGACGCCCGGACGGTCTCCATCGCTCCCGGCGAGAACCGGACCGTCGAGTACGAACAGCAGTTCGCCGCGCCGGGCGACTACACTGTCGAGGTGCGAGACGAGCGCGCGGCAGTCACCGTCGAGGCCCGATCCGACGGGGCGACCGGCGAACCCGATACCGGAGGCGGCAGCGGTGACGACGCCGGCGCTCTGCCCGGGTTCGGGCTGACGACCGTCGTCGTGACGCTGTCGGTGCTCGTCGCGGTAGCAGTCGTTCGGCGTCGCGACGAGGTTTGAGGGCCAGTCAGGAGCGGTCGACCACTGCTGCCGGTTCGCGCTCCCGCGACGGCGGTTCGCCGAACCGTCGAACGCCGCCGACTGATTCGGCGTCGCCGCGCTCGGTGGCGATCTCGACGAGCAGCGACGTCAGGTTACACTTCTCGGCGAGGTACGCGTCGCGACGCCGCTCCCACTCCGCTGCCACGCCGTCGGCGTCGAGCAGCATCTCGGACTGTTCCAGAACTTCGCCGAACGACGCGAGGTTGAAGATGAGCCCCTCGTCTTCGAGTTCGAGGAAGTTCCCCATGTCGTCGTCGCCGACGAACGAGTTCGAGCGGATCGCCGGCGTCCCCAGCAGCGCGGCCTCGGTCACCATCGTCTGCGTGTCGGCGACCAGCAGCTCGGCCTCCGCGAGCGCGTCGTGGAGCAGCGCCGGGTGCAGCGAGAACGGTTCGGCCGGCGTCCCGTCGAGATCGACGTCTCGCCCCTCGTCGGAGACGAACACGGTGGCCCGCTCGGCGAGGCTATCGAGCAGCTCTCGACAGTCTGCCTCGTCGATTCCGCCCTCGCCGACGTCGTGGTGCGAGCCGAACGCGTTCAGCCGGACGATCGCGTACGGCTCGTCGGCGTCGACGCCGAGGCGGTCGCGAATCGACGAGTCGCGCTCGTAGACCTCCGGATGGAGGTACGCGCACTCCTTGAACCCGGAGAATACGTGGTGGTTCTCGCCCAGCTCTTTGCGAAACGTATCCGGCGTGAGTACGGCGCGCGCGAGCGGCGTCGACACGGCGTGGTCGAGACCGGTCGACTCCGAGTCGAGTACCAGCATCGACGGCGTCCGCGTGAGCGCCGCCGTGTGGGCCGCGTAGCCGCCCATCCCGAAGATCAGGTCGGGGTCGAACCGTCTGACGTGATAGAGCGCCCTGGCGTAGTGGGCGGGCAACCGGGCGAACAGCGACCCCTTCGCCGTGGCGCAGTAGCCGTACACCTCGTAGGGCAGATCGTACCACTCCAGCAGTTCGACGGTACAGCCGTAATCCCGCCCGAGGACGAGCACGTCGTGGCCGCGCGCTCGCAACACCTCGACGACGTGCTTGTAGAGATGGACGTGGGCCGGCGTGTTCGCGAAAATCAGATACCTCATTCCTGCTCGAACGGGGACCGTCGGGGCTGATTGTTACCCGTATCCTTCGGCGTCGACGCAATTCTTCACCGCTGTGGCGGCCGCGGCGTCGCTTCGTAGACGCCCCCGGCGCTGGTCCTGTGTTCCTCGAAATGGCCCATTACTGCGCTGCAACGCGGCGTATACAAGCTATAACAAAACTGTACCACTCGGGACTGTCGTACAAGTAGATGTGTAGCAATCGAACGTTCGGCAGACGATCGAGCGCGGCCCGCGACGAACCCGGCGATCGAGCGCGTCGTACACACAGCTCGACGGCCGACCGCGGGGGCGACGATGACTAATCCCGACGTATCGACTTCCACGCCGGGCCTCGCGTCACGACTGGCGACGCGGATCCCGTCCGACGTGTACGCGACGCTCGCGTTCTTGGTTCTGGTCAACCTCGCAGTCGTGGTCGTCGGCGTCGAGTCGCCGCCGCTCCGCGTCGCACTGAGCGCCCCGTTGCTCTTGTTTCTGCCCGGCTACGTCCTCGTCGCTTCCCTGTTTCCGCGGGCCTCTCTCCCTGAAGATCACCACCAGTCCAGCGGGTGGAACGTCGTTCCCGCACAGCACACGGAACTCGACGGTCCCGAGCGCGCGGCGCTGTCGTTCGGTCTGAGTTTGGCCGTGCTGCCGCTGTTCGGGATCGCGATCGCATTTTCCCCGTGGCCGTTCGCCGACGACGTGGTCGTTCCCGGCCTCTCGCTGCTGGTTCTCTTGGGTGCCGCGACCAGCGCCGCCCGTCGCGGCGCCGTCGCTCCCGAGTCGCGCTTCGACGTCCCGTTTCGGGCGTGGGCCGGTCGTCTGTGGAACTTTATCTCCGGCGACGGCGCGGCGAATACGGTCGTGAACGTTGCGCTCGTGCTCAGCGTCGTCCTCTCGGTCGCGGTCGTCGGGTACGCCTTCGCGGCGCCCCAGGACGGCGAACGCTACTCGGGGTTGTCGCTCGTCACCGAGAACGAGAGCGGGGAGTACGTCGCCGGTGGCTACCCCGAGAACTTCACCGCGGGCGAGGAGCGTGACCTGACCGTCGCCGTCGAGAACAGCGAACAGGTCGAGACCGAGTACACGGTCGTCACGCGGGTCGAGCGGGTCGACACAAATGCCAGCGGTGGGCCGGTGACCGTTCTCGAAGCCACCGAACTGCGGCGCGCGACGATGACGCTCGATCCCGGCCAGCGGCGCTACGACGAACACGCCGTCGCGCCCGAGACGACCGGCGAGAATCTCCTGCTCAGTTACTACCTCTACAGGGGTGACGCGCCGGAAACCGTCGGACCGGACACCGCGTATCGCCACGTCTACATCTGGATCGACGTCTCGGACGATTCCGCAGCGGCGCCGTAGCGTCGCGGTCGTTCCGCGGATCGGCGCTTGCCGCGTAACTAGCAGTTACCTTCGAGAATATCCACTATAACAAGGTGCGAGTTGCCGAACGATTCGGTAGAGAATGCAACGCTCACGCTCGGCGCCGCTCGCTGACAGAGCTTTGTTGGTGCTCGGATTTCTCGCGCTCATCGGCGCCGTCGCCGTCGCGCACTCGAATCCGGCGACCGGCTACGAGCTCTCCCTGTACGCGGACACGCCGCTGACGTTCTGGGTGCTGTACGGCTCCGCGATGTTCGTCTCGCTGCTCGTCGCGCTCCGGGCGACGAGCGACTGGATTCGCCGGACAGCGCTGGGTCTCGGCGGGATCGCCACGACGGCGTTCGCCGGCCTCCCGATCTTGCGCGGCTACTGGTTCTACAGCGGCGGCGACGGTCTCACGCACCTGGGATGGGCGCGGGGGATTCAGGTCGGGAACTTCCTCCCGACCGACCTGCGCTATCCGGGGATGCATACCGTTACGATCCTGCTGGACACCGCGTTCGGGATCGATCTCGCCCACGCGATGTTGCTGGTAGTCGTCGTCCTGTCGGTGCTCTTTTTCGCCTGCGTGACGCTCTCGACGCCGCTCGTGTTCGAGAGTCGGTACAGTACGACCGTCGCCGCCTTTTCGGCGTTCCTGTTCCTTCCGATCACCTCCCTCAGCACGCACTTGCAGCCCCACGCCATGTCGCAGGCGATCCTGTTCTCGTCGGTCGCGGTGTATCTCGTGTTGAAGTACCTCCGCAGTTCGGCGTCGTTGCTGTCGCCGTCGGCCGTGGGCGCGTCGCTCGTGCTAACGTCGGCCGCCCTCGTCGTCTATCACCCCCAGCTCGTCGCACACCTGCTTCCGTTCTTCGCGAGCATCTGCGGGCTCCAGTTTCTCTACCGGCGCTGGCGGACCGACCATCCGATCGCGTCCCACCGACCGCTCTACGGTCAGACCGTAGTGCTGGTGGCCGCGTTTCTCGCCTGGATCTCGAATCACGGCTTCTTCTCGGGCGTGATCGGGTACGCCGTCACGAACGCGCTGGAGTTCTTCCTCGGCGGCGGCGGGGCTGCCAAGGATGTCGCCACTCAGGGAGCGTCGCTCACCGCTATCGGCGGGAGTTTCGTGGGCATCTTCCTGAAGCTGTTCGGCGCGAGCCTCGTGTTCATGACGCTGGTCGGCTTGCTCGTCTTGCAAACTCTGCGGGACGGCGATCGAACGCTGACAGAGGCGACGCACGGGATGATCCCGTACTTCGTCGTCGGACTGGCCGGGTTGTCGGGCATCTTCGCCCTGTACTTCTTCGGCTCCGTCTCCGGAATGTACTTTCGCGTGTTCGGGCTGATGATGTTATTCGTGACGATCCTCGGTGCGGTTGCGATCGCCTACGGCACGTCTGCCCTCTCGCAGCGTGTGTCGAGCGGCACCGTCCACAGCGTGGCGATCGCCGGGTTCGGAATCGTCCTGGTGCTGTCGCTGCTCACCGTGTTCCCGTCGACGTTCATCTACCTCCCCTCCCCGCACGTCACCGATATGACCATGTCGGGCCACGAAACCGCGTTCGATCATCAGGAAGCGGACGTCGGGTTCGTCGGGATCCGCGCCGGTCCGAACCGCTACGCCGACGTGGAGCGAGCCGAACTGGGACGCGCTCGCGGGTTCGGGGCGGTGAACGGATCGGAGATCGACAGCGGACTCGCCGGGCAGTCCGCGGACGACCGATATCTCACGATGACGCAACTCGACTGGGAACGCGAGGTGAAAGCGTACGATGAATTACGCTACACGCGGGAGCAACTGGACTCGATCGGCGAACGGCCAGGCGTGGCGCGCGTGCAGTCGAACGGCGAGTTCGAACTGTTCTACGTTGACAGTGTAGCCGAATGATATTGATCTCTCTGCTTGCTTGCGCCAGAGGGGAGTTTCTCTGTTGTGAACTACCCCACCCTACTCGCTCACGGCTAACGCCGTTGGCTCCTTGAGGGTGGGGCTTCCTGCTTCCACGACGCGCTTTGCAGGAACCGAAGTGGTTCCCGTAGGGAGCGCAGTCTTCACAGGCGTTGATTCGGAGCGTCCCGCTCCTAACTGCTTGATACCGCGAGAAAGAATGTTCCACGCTGCATTCCAATCCCTGTCCGCCGTGAACCCGCACGAGGGACAGGAGTGTTCACGGACCCACAACGGCTTGTCGGTCGAGACACCGCAGGCCGCGCACTCTTTGGTCGTTCCGACTGGGTCGACGGCGACGAAGTGCGTGCCTTCGCGTTCGCACTTGTACTCGAGCATTCGGAGGAACGTTCCCCACGCTGCGCCGGCACGGTTCCGTGAGTTCCCGTTGAGTTCGACCAAGCCTTTCGCGTCAAGGTCTTCGACCGCGACAAGATCGTACCCTCGAGCGTAGTAGTTCGAGAGTTTATGCAAGAAGTCTCGACGCTTTCGCTTCAGATCGGCGTGGCACTCGGCAACTCGACGGCGCTGTTTCTCGTAGTTGGCAGAGCCGTGTTCTTTGCGCGAGAGCTTCCGTTGCTCGCGTTCCAAGCGTTCGCGTTCGTCCGAGAGGTCGAGTGATCCGACTGCTGTGCCGTCGGTGTCGTGAGCGTACGTGAGCATCCCCACGTCGATACCAACGCATTTCTCGGGGTTCTCAGATCGCTCAGGTGGTTCACAGTCCATTTCGACGCCGAAGGTGGCGAACCACTCGCCCGTTGGTTCCTTCTTGAGCGTGACCTGTTTGAGCGTGGCGTCGTCGGGGATGGCGCGGTGGAGACGAATCGGTATGTCCGCGAGTTTCGAGAGTGACAGCACAGCCTGGCCGCCCTTCTTGTCGAGCTTGAAGCCAGACTGACTGTACGTGAAACTGCGGAACTCCCGTGGCGGCTTCCACTTGAGTTGACCGACGCCGTAGCCGTTCTTCTTGAGCGCAGAGAGTCCGTTGAGGTTGTCGAACAGCCGTTCCACGATGGTTTGGAGAACCTTCGAGTACACGTCGGAGAGTCTGTCCCACCACTTCTTGAGGTCGGGGAGTTCCGACCGGAGCGTGGTCATGGACGGTAGTTCACCGTGTTCGTCTTGGTACTCGTTGAGGCGGTAGAGCGTGTGGTTGTAGAGTTGCCTACAAATATCGCGGTGACGGTCCAACTCCTCTCGGTGGGCGTCGGACGGTTTGAGGCGGTATTTGTAGGCGTAGTACATTCGTTACTCGCGTTCCTCAATCAGTTCGTCCAATTGTTCGCGGACGAACGACGAGAGGTTGAGGTGTTGGTCTTCAATCCACTCGTCTTGATCCTCCCGAATCGTGATTGTCTTCCGTTTCACCGTAATGCACGGTATGCACGGAAAACGCATAATAGTTTTGGCGAGACGTTGGCCTGTGGGCCGAGCGGCAAACGTGTATGAGAACTGTGCGGCGCTGTATCCCCTCCCTGCTCGCGCCTTCCCTTCGGTCGGCGCTCGCTGAGGAAGGGGGCTTAGCGCCTCAATTCAGCTAAACGTACTGATCTGAAATCATCGCGCTGTATGCTATCGTAGAGTTTCTCTACTCGTCAATATATAAGATTTCATATAATATGGGGCCGAGAATGGGTTTCAGGGTTGCCAATTTGTCTCTCATAAGTTACTTCTTGATATTTTCAGTCTGACTATCTTTTGTTGGCGTATCCGTTCAGAATCCGTTCTCATTCAGGGCAGCTTAATTCTACATATGATTACTAGCAATCTGGTAGAGACTGAATACTAATACTAACGTATAGTAGCTAGTTGTGTGTCATGAGGCGACGTTCGTATCTCACAGCAACGGTCGCGACGATGGGAATCGGTGGTTGTTTCGGGAACGTCGATGACGATGCAAGAGTTGCGCCGGACGAACACGGATCCGATCGTGTAAAGAAAATGTCCGCAGGAGTACTTGATGATTTTGAGGATTTGTCCCGGTGGACTGTAGGTGGAGGGGAGATCTCGACGATATCTAATCGCACCGAGAATGGGTCACAGAGTTGCCAAATAACCGCCTCCGAGACAGAGCCGAGAGCTCGAATAACAGTAAACTTCTCTGAACCAGTTGATTGCTCAGATGTTGTTCCTGGCTTGTTGTGTCGGGCTCCGAAGACGATCTACCCAAGAATACAATTTTTCGATAGCAGTGGCGGCCGAGTTGATTTCAGGTCTGCCGTGGTCGGTGGGATTCCTTTCCATCGGCCCTCCTTCGGAATAGAAGATGTTACTGCAGATGTAGATCTGACTCGGATTGACCAGGTTCAAATTTCACTTTGGGTGGGAGATGATGATTCAGGAAAAATTATCGTAGACGAACTCTTTCTCGTTCCGCGTCCGGATACTGGAAAAGTGCTAATCCAGTTTGACGATGGCTATGAAACGGATTACACGAAGGCGTTCCCGATTTTAGAACGGTACGAGTATCCTGCGACAACATTCGTTAATCCGGAGTACGTCGGAACGGAACGAAGCCTCTCGCTCGAACAAATCCACAAACTGGATGCTGCTGGCTGGTGTGTCAGTAGCCACGCGTACGAACACAGTCGCCTCGCCAAACAAAATAAGCAGGAGCAGGAAGCGCAGATTCGAGACGCTAAAGATTGGTTACTAGAGCGCGGTTTTGAACGTGGTGCGGACTACTTTGCGTATCCGTTCAGTTCTTTCAACCAACAAACACTCGAACTCGTCGACAAATATCACTCGCTGGGATTCGCCGCGGGCTGGCCAGCAAATGGGCATATATCGGACCGAACTCTCTGCCCCAGAGTCGGTGACCCGAGCTTCGATCAGGCCCGAGCAATCCTCGAGCGAACCGCGGAATACCGGGGTATCTCTACGCTCTTTTATCACGATCTCAATGACGAAGATCTAACCGAATTCGAGTCTACGATCTCGCACCTGTACGAACTGGAGTCCGAGAACGAACTGGATGTGATTCTGCCATCAGAATTAGAACGCGAGTTCGCGTACTCAAAATGAGACCGCGTTCGACCGCCAGGAGGCGGATGTCGAGCTCGTCGGAATCCGGGTCGGGCCGAACCGTCTGCCGACGTGGAGTGAGTGGAGTTCGGCAGGGTTCGCGGGTTCGGAGCGGTGACCGGCGCCCAGATCGATGACGGACCCGCCAGGCTGAACGCATACAACGGATTGGGCTACACGCGAGCGCAACTGGACTCGATCGGCGAACGGCCGGGCGTGGCGCGCGTACGGTCGAACAGCGAATTTCGACTGTGCCGTGTCCAGAGATCGACCGGGAGACTCCACGAGCTTCTCGGCCGTCCGGACTCGCCGTTTTAGCGCATCACTAACTATCCAGTCGAACCCGGACACAACTGACACGTACAATGGAACTACTGCGCAAGGGATTCGCGTTTCTATCCGACCCGAAAGAGAAGGCGTGGTGGGCGAAGCATGGGCTGTGCGAATTTCGGCTGTTACTGCGTCGGGAACGTTTCGGTGCCGTCGTCGGATATCTCGTCGCCGCAGCGACGGGATGGCGGATCTACGACCTCTACCTGCGGTACCTCGTCTGGCGGTACGGCAACGCGATCGAACGCGAGATCCGAGGCAACAGGATGCGACTGGACCTGTCCGACAACGGGATATCCCGGGATTTGTTTCTGTACGGCGGGCGCGAACAGGTTGGCACGGAGATTTTCGAGCGGGAGTTGCGGCGTCTGGGCGACGAGAACGACTCCGGTCTCGCTATAGAAATCGGCGCGAACATCGGTTACTTCGCTCTGATAGAGATGAACTCCCTCGGCGAGGGGGCGGAGCTCGTGGCGTTCGAACCGGACAACAAAAACGCCGATCTCCTGGAGACGAACCTGACGCTGAACGATCGACTGGACGCCGCCAGCGTCGAACGGGCTGCGGTCGGTCCGGAGCGCGGGACGGCCGAACTTCAGCTGTCGAGCCACAGCAACCTCAACCAGGTCCGGTCCGAGACGTCGATCGAGGACAACCACGATACTGGCGAGACGGTCGCGGTCGACATGTGGTCGATCGACGAGTACCTCGCCGAGCACGGCCGCGCCCCGGACACCGTCGTCGCCGTCAGGATGGACATTGAGGGATACGAAACTGAAGTGCTACGAGGAATGGAGACGGTGCTTCGCGCCGACGGTCCCACGGTCATCTCCATAGAAGTGCACGCGAACGCGCTCGATTACGAGACTCGAGCGGAACTACTGGATCGATTCGACGAGCACGGCTTCGAGATCGTCGCGGCGCTCACGGAGTCGATCACGGCGGACCCGTTCGTCGGACGCATGGACGTCGAGGATCTGCAGTCGCTCGCGGAGTACGACCGGGCGTACAACCTCATCCTGAAAAAACCACAGTAAGTTCGCAGACTACTCGTTCTGGATCGTCACGGTCGCGTTGCCCCGGATCACCATGCTCGTGACCTTGCCGGAGTAGACGTACGCGTCTTCACCTTCGCTGACGATGCCGACGACGGAATCCTCCGAGACGTTGTCTTCGATCGTGTCCCAGTCCGATCCGCCGTCGATGAGCGTCGTCCCCTCCGGGTCCGATTCGACCGTTCCGGAAACGGTGAACTTGTACGTGCTCACGTCGTCCGTTTGCGTCCCGTCGACGACGACCCTGTTCGTGTGTTCGGTATCGGAATCGCTACCGGAGTCGGCGTCGCCCTCCTCGTCCGGGATGGACGAGATCGAGTCGACCGCCTCCGTATCGAGACGTTGCCCATCAGCTGTGAACAGCGGCGAACCCTGCGCAGCGCCGAGACGAAGGATTTCTCCGCCCGCGACCTGGAAGGTCTCCGAGCCGCCGGCCGTGTACCCATGGACGTACCAGTTGCCGTTGCGCTCGAACGCGCGATCCTGGTAGTCGTGGTCGTGCGTGTCCGCTCCCTCGCCGGCCGTCACGTCCTCGGCGTCGAGTTCGACGACGTATTCGGCGAGGTCGCCGTCCGTCGACACCGTCAGCGGGAAGTCGCCTTGCGGTAGCGCAGATTCGTCGTCGGTGCCGTCAGTGCTGTCGGAGTTGGAGGTACCGTCGGAGCTAGCATTTCCGGCGGCGGCCGCCTCGGGCGAGGTGGGACAGCCTTCGGGCATCCGGTCTTGGGGCGTCCCGTCCGACGAGCCGTGCAGCGCGTTCGAGCTCCCGCCGTGTTCGACCGTCTCCCAGCGGGAGTTTTCGGCTGTCACTTCAGCATAGTTCTGCTTCTCGTAAGTGTTCCCGCCGAGGAGAATGTCAGCAACGTTGGATCCGAAGATGTCGCAGTTGCGAATCTCGGGGTTCTCGTAGTACGCCCAGAAGCCGCGGTCGAGACAGTCCTTCAGCACGCAGTTTTGGGCGTACGATCCTGTCGTTCCGAGACGGATGTTCGCCGTCGCGTTCGCCTCGAAGTACGAGTTCTCGACGCGGACGATCCCGCCGTTCGCGTCCGACGCGTCGTGGCCCGGCGAGGACGCGTAGATACCGTTGTCCTGCATCCGCTTGATGTTCACGTTGCGGATCAGGATCTCGCCGGCGTGATCGCGGAAGACGTAGATCCCTTTCGCGCCGTCGTAGCTGTGGCCGGGGCTGGATGCACCCGGGAGATAGACGTTCTCGACGACGCCGGAACTGTCCGAGGAGGGCGTGTTGAGCGTGATCTGCGAGTCGTTCGAGTGGCTGTCGAACGTCCCCCTGACGCCGACGTTGCGGATTGCCCACCCGTCGCCGTCCGCGTTGATGCTGTAGCCTGCCCCCGACGCGGAGACGTCGATCAGGACGTTTTCGAGCGTCTCCCCGTCGCCGAGATAGACGCTGTACGTCTCGCCCTCGCCGACGACGATCTCCTCGTAGTCGGCGGCCGCAGCCGCGTTCAGCCCGAAGGCGGCGATCCCAGCCGCGCCGGCGGTCGCTTTGAGATACGAGCGCCGATTAACCGATGCCTTCCGTTGCGAACTTTTAGATTCGTCAGCCATTCCGGATGGTAGGTGGATACTACCTCTTATAAACATTTTTATCTCTGTAACGAAAGTTACCTTTTGGTTAATAAAATAAAGCAAGATTACTGAAACAGAGCGATCTGTTATCTAAACAGTTGAAAGCGTAGCGATGCGTAAGTAAACGAAACAACCCGAAACGGTCGTTCCACGGGCCGACGAAAGCGTCGAACTGACGACCAAACGCTCCATAACAAAGACCGGTCCCCCGGAAACGCCCGGAAGGACCAGTCACAGGATGGTAACTATCAGCACACCGTTAGACGGTTGCTCATCACTCCGCCTCGGCACGTTCGTCTCCGGGCGGCGCCAGCGTTTACGATCCCGGACGTCAGGACGACGGTTCGCGGTGAGTCGTTTCTCAGCGAGCTGTCCCCGCCGAGAGACACGGATCGACTGCGCAACTAGTGACACGCACCGGCCCGGGTCACTGTCGACTGGACTGCGGGGGAACTGATCGATGCCGATCGTCGATCGAATCTCGCGGGGTCTGAAAGCGACGCTCGGCGCGAACATCGTCAACGTCGTCGCCAACGGTCTGCTGATCGTCGTCCTCGCCCGGTCGCTGCTCACGCCGGACGAGTACGGCCTGCTGTTCCTCGCGCTCTCGGTACTCGGCGTCGTCACGATCTTCGGAACGCTCGGACTCCCGTCGTCGGTTGCACGCTACATAACCGAGTACGCCGAGAAAGAGCCCGCGCAGGTTCCCCACGTCGTCACGTCGTCGCTCGGCATCCTGCTCGCGCTCTCGGTTGTGACCGGAACGCTCGTCTCGCTCGGCAGTCCGTGGATCGCCGAGTTGCTCGACGAGCCCGGTCTCGCTTCACTGCTCGCTCTCGGGTTCGGGTTCGTGTTGTTCCAGGCGCTGCGAACGTATCTCGCCAAGGTGTTTCAGGGGTTCAACCGAGTCGATTACAGCGCCCTGGTCAACACGCTCTCGGCGGTCGGTCGCGTGGTCTTCGCCGTCGGATTCGTCCTGCTCGGCTTCGGCGTCGTCGGCGCGCTGGCGGGGTACGTCGTCGGACTGTTCGTCGCCGTCGCCGTCGGGATCGGGCTCCTGTACTACAACGTCTATCGAACGTTCGACCGCGCCGAGCAGCGAGAAGACGGCCTCGTCCGGCGGATCGTGGAGTACAGCGTTCCGCTGACTGCGACGAGAGGTGCGGGCGTGCTCGACAAGCGGGTCGATACGATCCTCATCGGCGTTCTGATGAACCCGGCGGCGGTCGCGTTCTACACCATCGGAAAGCAGGTCTCCAGCGTCTGTATCGTCCCGGCGCGGGCACTGGGTTTCACTATCTCCCCGATGTACGGCGAGCAGCAAGCGACCGATCAGGACCGGCAGGCCGCTCGCCTCTACGAGCAGTCGCTCGAACACGTGCTACTCCTGTACGTCCCCGCGGTCGTCGGACTGGTACTGGTCGCGGACCCGATGGTTCGGCACGTGTTCGGGGCCGAGTATCTCGGGGCCGTTCCGGTGCTGCAGGTGCTGAGCCTCTACGTCCTCGTGAGTGCGATCAACAGGATCACGAGTGACGGTCTGGACTTTCTGGGTCGCGCACGCGATCGGGCGATCGTCAAGTCGGCGACCGCGATTTCGAACTTCGTGCTGAACCTCCTGTTGATCCCCGCCTTGGGCGTCGTCGGCGCCGCCGGGGCGACGGTGGTGACGTACTCGGTGTACACACTCGTGAACATCTACATCATCAGCCGGGAGCTCCCGCTCCAGTTCGAGCAGGCCGTCAGAACGACGATCGGCGTCGGTGCGGTGTCGCTGCTGATGGGTGCCGGAGTCTACTTGCTGTTGCCGTTCGTCTCCGGCCCCGTCCGGTTGATCGGCGTCGTTCTCTTCGGCGTGCTCGTGTGGTCCGCCGGCGTCTCCCTGAGCGGGTTGCTGAACGTCCGACAGGCGATGCGGCTGCTCTCCTGATCGGCGACCCGCTCGCTCCGGACTGCAACAGCGACGTCAGAGATACCCCTGCTACTTCAACTGCGTGTCTCGCTGTTCCGCCTTCTTATGCATTGTAGCTGAACGTATTTCGTCGAGACGACACGCGGGACCCCGCCGTTCAAGAGGGCTCCGCGCGCTCAGGGGCGACATAACAAAGGGTCGACGATCGGAACCGGGATTCGAATGTATCGATGCACGTGCTGAATCTGACGACGAAAGAGGCCTCTCCGTGTTTCAAGCTCCAGGTGCGAGCGCTGGAGGAGCACGGCGTCACCTGCACGAACCTCTCGGTCCCGGGCGAGTTCGATCGCGACTCCTCCCGGTCGGTCTTCGATTACCTGCGTCTGCATCCCAAAGTGCTGCGGCGATCGTTCGGGGAGTACGATCTCATCCACGTCAACTACGGGCTCACCGCGCCGATGGCGCTGGCACAGCCGAACCTCCCGGTCGTGCTCTCGCTGTGGGGGTCGGATCTGGAGGGGCAGTTCGGCTGGCTGAGCAAGCGGTGTGCGCCCTACTGCGACGCCACGGTCGTGATGTCGGAGGCGATGGGCGAACAACTGGACTGCGAGTACCACGTCGTCCCCCACGGCGTGGAGCTCGACAAGTTCGAACCCACAGACAGGTCGACCGCCGTCGACCGCGTCGGGTGGGACCCCGACACCCGCAACGTGCTGTTCCCCTACGGGCCGGATCGCGATGTAAAAGACCATTCGCGAGCCGAACAGGTCGTCGACGCCGCTGCCGACCGACTCTCCGAGCCGGTCGAACTCCAGACGCTCGGCGACGTCGATCACTCCCAAATGTCGAACTACATGAACGCCGCGGACTGTCTCCTGCTGACCTCGCGCCGCGAGGGGTCACCGAACGTTGTCAAGGAAGCGATGGCCTGCAACCTTCCGGTCGTCTCGACCGACGTCGGCGACGTCGCCGAACGACTCGACGGCGTCGAACCCTCCGCCGTCCGTCGTACTGACCAGGGGCT
The DNA here is from genome assembly GCF_024494695.1 of Natronoarchaeum rubrum. Next base: position 31,983 of record NZ_JANHDP010000009.1, read on the forward strand.
GACCGACGCACTGGTCGAAATTCTTCGCGGCGGCGAACAATCGAACGGTCGAGAGCACGCCAGAGCGATCAGCAGCGACCGGATGGCCGAACAACTTCGTTCCGTGTATCAGTCGGTCGTCGACGCCGACGAGCAGTCACACGGGCGGAGCAGCGCGATGCGTCGTCCGACTGCGAATTCTGACAACTAACGTACCGTATAGTTCGTCTTCTCTCGGAATGGTTGCCGGTCGGTATATGATGCATTACGAAGGGGAACTGCAACTACTCGTCTCACGTCCTGATGACGATACGAAACCTCCCCATACCTGCTGCGACGCTCGTCGCGCTGACCGCGATACTCGCTATCGTCGCCGTGCCGGTCGCGGGAAGCGCCGTTCAACCGGCCGTCCAGCAGCAAGATGACGCCGCACCCGGGAACTATTCGATCCTCCAAGACGGCGACTGTACGACGATCGAACCGCTGGGCGACGGAACGCAGTCAGTCGAGGAGTTCTACGATTACCGAACGCCCAACACCACACCCGAGAGCTACACCTACAGCTCGCTCGGGACGCTAGATCTCCAACGGGACGACACGAGCATCCTGTTCCTGTACGAGGGAACGGAGGGGACCAGTCTCGTGCTCGTTCACGACCGCGTCTACGGCGACACGAACGGTAGCGCCGTCACGATGCAGTTCGACGGGTTGCCGGAGGACGGCGAGTGGGTCGTCGAAGACGACAGCTACAGCGACAGCATCAACGGCGGCCCGGACGACGAGTTCGAGCACGGCGAGACGTCGAGTCGGATCACGTGGGTGTTCAGCGAGAACAGCACCGACGGCGGCGCGTTCCGCGGCGGACTCGGTGACGACGATCTCGAACTCACGGTCGATCCGGCGTTCAACGACGACGCCGACTTTCGCGAGTACCCCGGTGAGATCACCGACTGGCAGGCGCTCTCGGGTAGCGACGACGGCATCGAGCGCACGTCGCTCGATTTCCAGCCGATTGAGCTCCGCGCCGGATCGTGTTCCTCGTTCGACGTGTCGGCGGTGAACGCGCCGACGGACGCCAGTCCCAACGAGAGCTTCGAGGTCAGCGCAACCGTCGAGAACGACGGGAACGTCGAGGACACGTTCACCGTGCCGATCTCGATCGACAAAGCCGTCGTCGACGAGAGGGAGGTCACGCTCGCCCCCGGCGCGGAAACCGAAATCACGACGACTGTGACGCCGAACGCGACCGGGACGCACACCATCGAAATCGGCGACGAAACGGCCGAGGTGACGGTTACCGAGGCGAACGACGAAACGGCCGGAGGGACGGGTACCGACGCTGACGGGAACGACGACCGGTTGCCTGGGTTCGGCATCGCTGCCGCTCTCGGCGCCCTGCTCGTCGCGGCGGTGGCCGCCCGGCGACGGCAGGAGTAGTCGAAGACCGACTTTCGGACCCAGGCCAGTCTTGTATTTCATCCAGATAGTCTGCCGGCCGGATAGATCTGGATCTGGCGTCCTCAAACTACCACGAGAGATAGTATAGAAAGTATATCTATAGTATAGATGTAGTAACTAAGATCGATCTGCAAGAGCCTATCAGTATGACCGCAACGGTTACGATCAGCGTCGAGATCGAACTCGGGTGGGGTGTTCACGATCTGGGGGAGTACGATCACCTGAGCGAGGGAGGTCAGGAAGAACGCCGCTATCTGCGAAAGCTGCTGGGCGCCTGCGATACGCACCGGATCCCGATCACCTTCGACGTCGTCGGGCACCTCTTTCTCGAAGAGTGCTCGGGATCACACCCGGGGCCGTACGCGGACGGCTGGTTCGAAGCTGATCCCGGAACCGACAGCGAGACCGATCCGCTGTTTTACGCGCCCGACGTGATCGACGAGATCGTCGCCCGACGAACCGACCACGAGCTGTGCACGCACACGTTCTCGCACGTGCTGTGCGACGAGGAGAACGAGGAACTCCAGCGGGAAGATCTCAAATATTCCCAATACCTTCACGAGAGAGACGTCGGCGAGCAGACCGAATCTCTCGTTCCGCCGCGACACTACGGTCCGTCGCCGGACGCACTACGCGATCAGGGCATCGAGATCGTTCGCGTGCCGACCAACGAGAGCCACGCCACTGGAATCGGGCGATTTCGCGAACTGTTGTTCGGTCCGCCGCCCGTTCGCACCCCCAAAATCGAAGACGGTATCGTCGAAACGTACTGCACGTCACACCCGACGTTGACCGCCGCATCGCTACCGTCCGGGCAACGGAATACGCACGTCGCGTTTCGATGGCTTCCGGTCCGACTTCGGCGTCGCCTCCACGACCGGTATCTCAGAACGGCGGTCGAGACGGCGATCGAAGACGACTCGTCGCTCCACGTCTGGTGTCACCTGTACGACCTTAGCAACGAGTACCAGTTCCCGCAGATCGAGTCGTTCCTCGCGGTGCTCGCATCACTCAGAGAGAACGACGACGTTGTTATCATGACGATGTCCAATCTGAACGAAGACGCCAGAGCCGGGCAGCCGTCGTCGACGAAAGTGGGGGTGGATCAGAAACGAACGGAAGAAGAGAACCCAGCAGAGGACGTGAAACCGGACGCGGAGCAGAAACAGGAGGCAGACAGGCGTGTCTGAGGTGCTTCGCGTGTGTGTCCTGCTCGGCGGCGAGACGATACCAGCTTGGCAAGCGAATGCGTTGCGCAGGCTGCTCGCCGACGAGCACGTCGAGGTTTCCCTCACAGTTGTCGACGCGGAGACGTCACAGCGTTCGCCGCTCGACGCGATTCGCCGAGGGATCGAACTCCGCGAGTGGGGCGTGATCGGGGCGCTGCTCGCGGTATTGCGGCGACTCCGGGGACCGCTCCCGTCACAAGAGCGGGTTCCAGTCGACGATATCGACGCGCTTCGGACGGCCACTCGGCGTCGCTGCGAACCGATTTCGGTCGACGGCTGGAAACAGCGGCTTCCCGACGAGATCGTCGACGAGATCGCGGCATCGACCGACCTCGTCGTCCGGTTCGGCTTCGGCGTCCTGGTCGGTCGCGTGCTGACGGCGACGGAGTACGGGGTTCTGAGCTACCACCACGGCGACCTCCGGGAGTACCGGGGAATGCCGATGGGGTTCTGGGAGTACGTTCACGGGCGAGACACCGCGGGAGTCACGCTCCAGCGGTTGAACGAGACGCTCGACGGCGGCGAGATCGTCGCGTTCGAGCGGGTCGACATCAGCGACGCGGACCGGTGGGGCGGCGTGAAGTCGCGTCTCTTCGAAGCGTCCGAGTCGATGCTCGCGAACGGCGTGCGAAATCTCCGGAGCGACTCCAGAGAAACGGCGAGGCCCGACGAACTCGGCGATCTCTACACGACGCCGACGGGAAAGCCGGTACTGACGTATCTCGCCAAAACCGTTCGCGGGACGCTATAGACGAACTGTCCAGGCTGCAACCGCGGTGATATCCGCCGCCACTGACCAACAGTGCGGACACCTGCGAAAGAACGAACACAGTCGAGAGCGCATCGCCCGGTGTTTTTCATCAATTAGCACCCACATACTAGCGCGGACTTGAGTGTTAGTTGCAGTTTACTTCGTGCCTCGACCGTCGGACAACGCGACACGTAGCGCTTGAGTGGCTCGATGAACTACGTTCGACCGATGACCGAGATCCGAGAGTGCGACGCCCACGGCTACGTCGCCGGCGACTCCTGCCCCGTCTGTTTAGCCGACAGTCCGGTCGTACTCGGGAGCGACCGCCGAGTCAGGCTCTCGAAGTTTCTCAGCGGCGCGCTCCGGCACTTCCCCGACGACGCCGGTTTCGAACTCGACGATCAGGGATGGACACCGTACGACGAGCTCGTCGACGCCGCCGTCGCGAAGTACGACTGGGCGCGTTCCGAGCACGTCGCAGCGGTGATCGCTACCGACCCGAAGGGCCGGTTCGAGCGGGACGGCGACCGCGTCCGCGCCGCCTACGGCCACTCCGTCGACGTCGACCTGGACGCCGAGGCGACGCCGGTGCCCGACGAACTGTACCACGGTACCGCGCCCGAGAACATGGCGTCGATACGCGAGGATGGATTGCAACCGATGGGCCGCCAGAAAGTCCACCTGTCCGGGTCGGTCGCGGAGGCCCGATCGGTCGGCAGTCGCCACGCCGCCGATCCCGCGGTGCTCGCGATCGACGCCGCGACGATGCAGGCCGACGGTCTGCGAGTCGTCAAGCGCGGCCGAGAGACGTACACGACCGATCGAGTGCCACCGAAGTACCTGCAGGAACTCGACGGCTGAGCGTCGAAATCGACTCTCGGAACTCGCGCTTTCGGTTGGGGAAGCGCCGGTCGGACCTGCCGGTTCGCTCGGCGCGAACCCTATATTTCGGTCACGCGCTCGTGGGGCGCCTCCAGCGCGGCGGCGTCCTCCTCGAGCAGCGCGACGGTGAGATACGGCACGTGATCGCGGAAGTACTCGATCAGATCGGCGATCCGCGCGGAGTCGATCGCCTCCAGCGAGTCCAGCAGCATGAACGGCACCGTCTCGTGGATGTCGTGGACGAGGTAGCCCGCCAGAGCGAACACCAGTCCGGTCACCTCGCGCTCGCTCTCGCTGAGGTGGCTCACGTCGTCCTCGTAGGCGGCGCCGCTGTCGGTGCTGCGGACGATCTTCAGGTCGAACGACGACTTCTCGACCTTGCGGCGGCCCTGACGGACCTCCCGCTCGGTGCGCTCGATCCAGATCCGGTCGAGATTGTCGTAGCCCAGCACGTCGAGCACCTGCTCCATGTGCTCGTTGAACGCGTCGACCGCGTCGGCCTCGATGCGGTCGATCCGGGTCCGGAGGTCGGTCAGTTCGTCGGCGACCGTCTCGCGGCGCTCCTCCAACTCCTCGCGCTCGTCGAGGCGCTCCTCGATCGATGCGATCTCCTCCTCGACGTCCTCGCGCTGCTCTTCGAGGCGTTCGATCTCGAATTCCAACTCGTTGACCTCCTTGTGCTGGTCGAGCAGTTCGTCCTGCACGTCGTCTTCGAGTCGCTCGACGTCCGCTTCGAGCGCCGCGATTTCGTCTGTGAGCTCCGAGCGCTGCTCCTCGTACCGCTCGACGCGCTCGTCGCGCTCCTCGATCTCCTCCTCGACGTCGTCGAGTTTCTTCCGAGTACGCTCGTGCTCGTCGCGACGGTCGCGCAGGTCGCTCAACTCGGAGCGCGTCTCGCGGAGCGCGGTCGAAAGCTCGCTGCGCTCGTCGAGACGCTCTTGCCGAGTCTCCCGGAGCTGCTCGACCGTCGTCTCGATCTGGTCGCGTGCGACCGACGAGCCGCAGGTCCAGCACTCGACCGTCTCGCCGTCGTTGTCGGGCAGCAGCTGGTCGGTCACGTTGCCCCCGCCGTCGGAGTCTCCGCTCGCGTCGATCGGGCCGCCGGCCGATTCGAGCATCTCCTCGTTGAACTGGATCGTACTCTGGAGCTGGCTGATCTCGGCGGTGAGCTCTTCTTTCTCGTTCTGGAGCTGATCGATCTCGGCTTCGAGTCGGTCTATCTCCGCGTCGGGGCGCTCGGGAGCGTCGTCGAGCTCATCGGCCAACTCCTCTCGTTCGTCTTCGAGAGCGTCGATGCTCTCGCGCTCGGTGTCGATCCGGCGACGAACCCGTTCGAGTTCCGAGCGGGTCGTCTGGAGTTCGTCGAGCTTCGCGTCGAGCTCGTCTTTCTCCTCGCGTGTCTCCTCGACGCCCGCCTCGGCATCCTCGACGCTCTCTTCGGCCTCGGCAAGCTCCTCGCGCAGTTCCTCGATCTCGCCGGTCAGCCGCGTTCGCTTCTGCTCGAGGTCGGGGAGCTTCGCGGACAGATCCTCCAACTTCGAGAGTTGCTGATCGATGTCCCGCTTTTCCTGCTCGGTGCGGGAAATCTCCTGCCGGATGGCGTCAGTGTCGACCGGCCGCATGATGATATCCCGGAGGTCGTCACCTCGGGCCACCGCGCGCCGAGCCTCGTTGTCCTCGAGCAGGAACGCGAACAGGTCGGCGATCTCGCTGTCCTCGAGGAAGGGCTCTCCCTCCGTCACGACCGTCCCGTTACGACGGTGTAGCGTCCGCTCGTACGTCTCGTCGCCGACTTCCAGTACCGCCGTCCCGTCGTCGGCGTCGGCTTTCAGCGACGCGTCGTCGCTGCCCAGCGCAGCCATAATCGCCTGCAGCAGCGACGTCCGGTTGGTCGCGTTGCGGCCAGTGAGTGCCGTAATTCCCCGGTGCAACGTCACCTCGGTCTCGTCGATGCCACCGATATTTCGGGCACGGAGGACGACGCTCTGCGGGGGAGTCGATATCCGCTGTTGTGAATCAGAGCTCATTACGAATTCGTTCATCGTGATTGTATTTATGCTTTAGTACTCTCCCCCGGTTTCGACCGTCATGGGTTACAATCATACGCGTGTAAATCCCGGCGCGGCGACTGCAGATCCACGGGCGCGACACTCACGCTCCGGCGCAGTCGCACCCCTCCGCGTCGAGCAGTTCGCCGACCGTGTAGTGGCCGCCGCAGTCTTCACAGACGACCGTCACGTCGACCAGGACGCTGTACTCGCCGACCGACAGCGCGTCGGCACCGTCGAGCCGGCCGATCGTGTCGTCGGTCACCGCGACGGTGCGGTTCTGCAGGGCTCGGAGCGTGTCGCGCGCGTTCTCGACCCGCTCGGCGTCGTCCGGTTCTTCCATCGAGGCTTCGAGGCAGTCGGTGAGGTGCGTGTGGACGGTCTGGTGGGAGACGAAGTCGCGCTCGACCTGCTCGATCGGCACCGAAGCGTGTTCGAGTTCGCGGCGAGTTTCGGTCCGGCTCCCGCTGCTGACGTCGTCGTCGGTGAGGATCCGATAGACGTTCTCGACCTCCCCGTCCCTGTACTCCATACCCGCCTGATCCATCGCCGCTCGCAGGGTTCTGCGGTCGACCTCGCTGGCGAGCTTCCGGAGGCTGCGCCGTTCGCCGTCGGCGCCGGTCCATTCCGCTACGAGGTCGTCGTTCAACTCGTCGAGATCGTACCGATCGACGATCCGTCCGACCTTGCAGTTACAGCCCTCGTCGGTGTCGTCGTGTTCGCTCACGACCGTTGCTACGGGCGGTCGGCTCAAAACTGTTTATCCTCGTCGTCAGTCTTCAGGAGGGGCGAGTGACGGTGGTACGCTGACGCTACCGAGCGCTCGAGCGAGCCTGAACGACGCCGAGCGACTCGACGGAGCCCGCCGAGACCGGACGCATAGCGGCGCGAGCGTCGGTACGCCGTTGCTATACTCCGGTAGCCTACACGTACCACCACCAATTTTGCAGTCGTAAGACGCTCTCGCGGCGCCTGACGAGCGAAGAGCGACACGATTATTATGCCCGCCGCGAGGACATACGTCCGACGTTGACCATCGATCTTCCCTATGAATAGCAACACAAGCTTGCGTTTGACGACCGACGACGAGAAGACGACTGTACCGACCGCAACGACCCAATCGGCCATGTCCGATGTCCCGGCCAGCACTCACCGAACGCGCCACGAGTTCACGGGCGAGCGGCGACTGAGCACCAGCGTGGTCCAAGCCGTCGCGACCACGCTCGGGACGGATCCGATGTCGCTCAACGAACGCCTGTACGACGTGCTGGACCCCGACGCACTCGACCGTCTGTTCGGCGGCGACAGCGGGACAGCGGGCCCGCGAACGCTCGAATTCGAGCTGGCTGGCTGTTCGGTGACCATCCACGGCGACGGGCGGATCGTCGTCCGACGCTCGCCCTGAAGCGGTGTGAGGCCGGCGTCACGTCGTTCCTGACGACGGAGAGTCAGCCAACCCTACGCATCGGACGGGCGCTGATTCGGACGTAAGCACAGCCACGGCGATATTTGGCGGTCGTTTCACCGAAGTAATCAAAGGAAAACTACAGGTCCCGATACTAATTTATACTGCTAAGTTGAAGCTACGATCTCATGACAGGATGGCTGTCCGACAGCGATCGCGAGCGGATCGAAGAGTTCGCGGAAACGCCGAAGTACAAGCGGAGCCCGGAGATGCTCGCTCCGGAGTCAGACGAAGACGACGAGGAGTGACGGACAGTCGGTAGGTCCGGTCGACCGCGACCCCGCGCGTTCGCGACGCGATCGCGTCGTCCTCGCTGCCGCGCAGGCCTCCTCGCCGTGCCTAGACCGATTCCTTCTTCCAGTAGACCGGTGGACGTTGAACAGCTTTGTAGCCAGCCACGGCGCTCTGGCGGCTGCGCGCGAACTGTGAGATCACTATCGTCGATACGCTCATCGCGGCGCCGACCGCTCGCGCGGCGCCAACGCGCGGCACGCTATGCTGGGCATCGACGTTCGATGCGTGCGCCGTGGCACCAACGCTCGATACGTGCGCTGTGGCATCGCTGCGCAGCGTTAAAATACTCGACCCGACCGCATAGTGGTCGTCCGTCCAGTTGGGACGATCGCGCGACGAACGGCGCGCGGTCGCCCGACGAACGTCGACACCGCCCTCAGTCGTCGAATCTGTGCCCCCGACGGGGGGATCCATTCGGACACCACGCCGTGTCGTTCGCGTGCCGGTTTGCCCGCGAAGTCACTCGACCATGTTTTCGGCCTGAATCTGCTGCCAGATCTCCTCGCCGGGCTCCGTAATGCCGTACACCCGTCCCTTCTTGCGGTCCTCCGACACCAGAAGCTCGACGAGCTCACGCTCTCGCAGGCTGCTCAGCGCCCGCGAGATGTGCGCGATGCCGGCGCCGGAGTCGGTCGCGATCTGCGTCGGCGTCGCCGGTCCCTCCGAGAGCCGCCGCAGCACCTCCACCCTGTACCTCGAACTAATGACGAACCCGATCTCGTCCCACTCATCGTTCATTGTATCACTCGCTTGTTTCCTTTTGGTATTGGCAAACGGCTTAATACATGTCTATCGTCGAAACGGAATTCCCCAATCGATCATACTTTAAGCTACGAAAAACTGTGACGACTGCGTGTATCGTCTAGAGTATGTTCGTTTTACCTCGGTCTGAAGATAGATACTCACCACTCCGTACGTCTGGTCCGGTGTAGTTGATAGCCGACTGACGATACGTGCCGTCACGGAGGGTGTGGTTGCGTTTGCCACGGTTCGTGCGCGGTCCGGTATCGCCATCCGTTCCGAATGCACGCCGTGAGCACAGCCGACGAGCACGTCACGATGACGATCGGGGTGCCGCCCGACTGTAGGCGTCTGATCGAGATTTCGGCCCGATCGACTCGACCGGATCGTTCGGGACGGCTAAGGACGCTATTACAATGCGTTTGACCGGTCAGTTGCTCGGACGAGTGACCCGAATGACGATTTCTGCCATCGAGACGCTCGCACGCGCGCCGCGCGATGACTGTCCCGCTGCCCCGTCCGGGCGATGACCCACGGCGACGTCGAGACGACGTGGCGCACCCGGCTCCGGCGATCCGTCCGCCCGGGCGCGCTGGACGTGATCGCCGTTCTAGGGTACCTGGCGGCGAGTGCCGGCGCGCTGTACGTCCTCGAGGTCGGCGGATCGGTCCGGGCGCTACTCGGTCTCCCGCTGGTCCTATTCCTCCCGGGGTACGCCCTCGTCGCCGCGGCGTTTCCCGGCCATCTCGAGGAATCGGCGATTGGCGACGAGTCGACGGTGGATGGACTGCTGGCCGGCGGCACGCCCGGCTGGTACGAGCGTCTGGCGCTGTCGCTCGCCGGGAGCCTCGCGATACTACCGCTGTTCGGGCTCGCACTCCCCAGCACGCGGTGGGGATTCGAGCCGCGAGCGGTACTCGTCGCGCTGGGAGGGTTCACCGCGCTCGGGATGCTCGTCGCGGTCGTCCGGCGGTGGCGGCTCCCCCGGAGCGAGCGGTTCCGGGCGCCGATCGGCGCCGCGTCGACCGACGCCTACCGCGGGCTGTTCGCGCCGGACACCCGTTTCGACGGGGCGCTGAACGTCGTCTTGATCCTGAGCATGATCGTCGCGCTGAGCGCGGTCGGCTACGCGCTGGTCGCGCCCCAGAGCGGCCCCGCGACGACGCAGTTCGAGTTGCTAACCGAGAACGAGTCCGGCGAGCTCGTCACCTCGAACTATCCCGAAGAGCTCCCCCCAGGCGCCAGCGAGGAGTTGGTCGTCTCGGTCACCAACGGCGCCGACGAGGAGCGCGAGTACATCGTCGTGGTCGAGACGCACCGGGTCGAGGAGACCAATGGATCGCTGGAGGTTCTAGAGGAGTCCGAAATGACACGCCTGGAGACGTCAGTCGACGCCGGCTCAACCGCTCAGATCCGCCACACCGCCGACCCGTCGCTGACCGGCGATACGCTCCGGCTCAACTACTACCTCTACCGGGGCGACGCGCCCGACGACGTCGATGCCGAGAGCGCTGACAAACACCTCTGGATCACCGTCAACGGGACGGCCGGCGGCTGATCACCGGAGCGCTGACCGGCGAACCGCGCCGCCGGTACTCTCGCACGATCGGAACTCCGAGATCGCAGTTAGACGTACCGAGCGCAGTCAGCCTCGACGAGAACGGGCAGATGCTTTATTTATTCGTTCACGCATGCACGGGCAGCTGCGGCATCGCGCTCGCTTCGAGTTCAGTTCCGTTGCTGACGGCACGGCTGTCTCTGCGGCGGCCGACAGATAGTGACGGATGAGCGAGGACGGGCGAAGGATAACGTCTAGCGGTCTCGTAGCACGAGAGTGGCCGTCGGCGTCGCGGCTGGAGGACGCACAGTGCGGCCGAGCGGATTCAGCGCCGTCGGTTGTCGATCAGTTCCGTCGAGATTTCCCCGCCGCTGCGCTGGGTGTCGATCAGGTGAACGATCGCCATCGCCGCGAACGCGACGATGATCAGCAACCCTGCGGTGAATTCGCCCAGGGCGGCGAAGCCGGCGACGCCGAACTCGACTGCGAGATAGAACAGTGCGCTGATCGCGGCCAGTCCGAGATAGTACCGCTGCCACGGGCGGCCGTCTTCCTCTCGTGAGAGATACGCGCTGATGTCGTCGGCCTGGTCGGCGAGTGCCACGACCCCGCGGTCGGAGTCGTACTCGATGATACCGGCGTCCTCCATCTTCGGGACGTGCGTCTGGTACAGTGACACGTACACGCGCTTGCGCTGCTGGCTCGTCAGGTCGTCGACGTCGGTGTCGTTTTCCCAGGCGGCGACCTCGTCGGCCAGCTCGCCGATCTCGACTTCGCCGTCGACCTGGTTGAGGTAGTACAGCACGAACCGTCGCCGAGGACTACTCAACAGATCAAACACTACGTCTTGGGAAAGTACGTCGCGGTCGGGTTGGGACATTAATTACGTGTCATGCTCGGCGCTCGCCTGGTTGCGGTTCCGAACCTCTACAGCATGCTGTCTTTCAATCATTACTTTGTTACATAGTGGCTAAAAAGGACCCGCCCCGATACGGGACCGCCTGACGACCCGCCAGACGAGGCGTGAGAGAGAGTCATACGACAGCCTAAGCGGCGCTCGTGGATACGGGTTTCGCCCGACAGCACGGCGATAAGACGTGTTCTACGCCGGGGGCAACTGGCGCATAACAAAGGTGGCACGTTGATAAGCAGCGGGTAGTCCGAGACGAGTACCGACAACGGATATACCATGCATTCGACATACCTGGCTACTTCGGAGCCACACGACCGACTAGCAACGACCTCGCCGTCCCCTACGGCGACCTCGCCGTCGTGGGGACGGTCCTCCACCGCCGCGGAGGTGACGCCGTGACGACGATACCGATCGCCGACCCGGATCTCGGCGAGGAAGAGCAGCGCCGCGTCAGCGAGGTGATCGACAGCGGCGTCGTCGCGGACGGTCCCACCGTGCGCACCTTCGAGGAGGAGTTCGCGAGCTACTGCGAGGCCGACCACGGCGTCGCCACCTCGAATGGGACGACGGCGCTCCACGCCGCCCTGCACGCACTGGGAATCGGCGAGGGCGACCGCGTGGTGACCTCGCCGTTCTCCTTTGTCGCGAGCGCCAACGCGATCCGGATGACCGGCGCGACGCCGGTGTTCGCGGACATCGACCCGGAGACGTACAACCTCGATCCCGGCGCCGTCGCGGAGACGTTCGAGGCCCACGACGGCGAGGTCGACGCGATCCTGGCAGTCCACCTGTACGGCCTGCCCGCGGACGTCGAGCCGCTGGCCGAGATCGCCGACGAGCACGACGCCGACCTCGTCGAAGACGCCGCGCAGGCACACGGCGCGACCTACCAGGGCCGCCCCGTCGGATCGCTGGGCGACGCCGCCTGCTTCTCCTTTTACCCGACGAAGAACATGACGACCGGGGAGGGCGGGATGATCACGACCGACCGGGCCGACATCGCCGAGCGCGCGGCGCAGTTCATCAACCACGGCCGGGACGGCGCGTACGACCACGCCGAGCTCGGCCACAACTTCCGGATGACCAGCATCGCCGCCGCGATCGGCCGCGCGCAACTGGAGAAGCTCCCGGAGTACGTCGACGCCCGGCGTCGCAACGCCCGCGAACTCACCGACCGGCTCGGCGGCATGTCCGCGGTCGCGCCGCCGTTCGATCCGCCCCACGCCCGCCACGCCTACCACCAGTACACGATCCGCTCGTCGGACCGCGACGGGCTCCGGGAGTACCTGGAGGACTCGGGCATCGACACCGGGGTGTACTACCCGACGCCGATCCACGAACAGCCAGCGTACGAACACGTCGACGCCGACGCGCCGGTGGCCGAGCAGACCGCCGACGAGGTGCTGTCGCTACCGGTCCATCCGAAGTTGTCGGACGACGACGTGCGGACGATCGCGACCATCGTGCAGTCGTACTTCGAGTAATCACATGTCCACGGACCAACTCAGAACGGGCGTTATCGGCGTGGGAAGCATGGGCCGCCACCACGCCAGAGTGTACCGAGAACTGCCGGAAACCGAACTGGTCGGCGTCGCTGACGCCGACGCGGAGGCCGCGCGGGCGGCCGCCGACACCTACGAGACGGCGGCGATGGGGATGGAGGAGCTGCTGGACGCGGTCGACGCGGTGTCGGTCGCCGTCCCGACGCCGTACCACTACGAGACCGCCAGCAAGGCGCTCGATCGCGACACCCACGTGCTCGTCGAGAAGCCGTTCGTCGACTCGCTCGACGCGGGCCGGCGACTCATCGATCGCGCTCGCGAACGCGATCTCACGCTGCAGGTCGGCCACATCGAGCGGTTCAACCCCGCGATCCGGGCGCTGGCCGACATCGTACCCGACCTGAACGTGATCGCCGTCGACGCGCGTCGACTCGGCCCACCGCTGGATCGGGACCTGCAGGCCAGCGCGGTGCTGGACCTGATGATCCACGACCTCGACGTGCTGCTGGCACTGATCGGCGAGGACGCCGCGGTCACCGAGGCCGCCGGTGCAGCGGACGGGCAGTACGTCACCGCGACGGTCGATCTCGACGGCGGCGTCGTCGGGTCGCTAACGGCCAGCCGCGTGACCCAGCAAAAGGTCCGCGAGCTGTCGATCACGGCCGAGGAGTGTCAGGTCCACGTCGACTACATCTCGCGGTCGGTCCAGATCCACCGCCACTCGATTCCCGAGTACATCGAGGAGAACGGCGACGTCCGCTACCGCCACGAGAACATCGTCGAGCACCCCACGGTCGACAACGGCGAACCGCTCAAAAAGGAGCTGTCGGCGTTCGCCGAGGCGATCGAGGAGGGAACCGAACCTGTGGTTACGGGTGAGGACGGGCTCGAAGCGCTGAAGCTGGCCCGCGAGATCGAGGACGAAGCGACCGAGACCAAGCAGGTCACCCCGAGGCAATGAGCGAAGCCGTCTCCAGGCAGACCGGCCGGCGACTCTACGGCAGCGACGCCGCTCCCGAACGGCAGCGCGAGGCGTTCCGCTCCGGCGAAGTACCCGTGGCGGTGTACGGCCTCGGCCGAATCGGTCTCCCGCTGTCGATCGTCTACGCCAGCACGACCGGCGACGTACTCGGCGCCGCGACCGACCGCGACCGCGCCCGCCGGATCGCCGACGGGGAGTGCCCGATCAGCCACGAGCCGCGCCTGGAGTCGCTGCTGCGGACCGCCGTCGGCGCCGACGCGCTCACCGCGACGGCCGACTTCCCGACGGTCGCGGACGCCGCGAGCGTCCACGTCGTCGTCGCCGAGACCGGCATTCGGGACGACGACGCGCCCGACCTCTCGGAGCTCCGGACGATGCTCCGCGACGTGTCCGGCGGGCTCGATCGGGGCGATCTCGTGCTGGTCGAGTCGGCCGTCCCGCCGGGGACCTGCGAGGAGATCGTGCAGCCGATCCTCGAAGCCGGCAGCGACCTCGACGCCGACGAGTTCGGCGTCGCCGCCTGCCCGTCGCGAGCAGCGCCGGGGAGGGCGCTCACCGATCTCCGCGGGAACCATCCGAAGATCGTCGGCGGCGTCGACGCCGAGAGCGCGCGGGCCGCGGCGCTGATCTACGACGAGCTGCGCGTCGGCGACGTCGTGACGGTGCCCGACAGCACGGTCGCCGAGTGCGCGAAGGTGATCGAGAGCGCCTACCGGGACGTCAACGTCGCGCTGGCCAACGAGCTGGCGCGCCTGGCCGAGGAACTGGAAACCGACGTGCGGCGGGCGATCGACGCCGCGAACACCCAGCCCCACTGCCAAGTCCACGAGCCCGGCCCCGGCGCCGGCGGCCACGCGCTGCCGGACCATCCATACTACTTCGTCAACGAGTGCGCGACCGAGACGCCGCTGCTGTCGGCCGCCCGGGAACGCAACGAGGCGATGCCGGAGTTCACCGCGCGGACGCTCGTCCGCGAGCTCGCGGCCGCCGACACGCACGTCGAGGACGCCGTCGTCGTCCTATTTGGGCTGTCGTACCGCCGCTCCGTCGCCGATTCCCGGAAGTCGCCCGCGGTAGCACTCGGCGAGGCACTGGACCGGTTCGGCGCGACCGTCGTCGGCGTCGACCCGCTGCTCGACGACTTCTCGGCGTTCGACGACGTCTACCTCGCCGACCTCGACCACGTCGCCGAGATGGACGTCGACGCCGCGGTGCTGGTGACCGACCACGACGAGTTCGGGCAGTTCGACTGGGGAACGTTCGACGACCCGATCGTCCTCCTAGACGGCCGCGACGCGCTCGATCCCGACGCAGACGACGCGCTCGACGAGCACCGCGTCTACACGATCGGTCGCGGCGGCGACTGACCGATCAGATCGAGTGCGGCCACTGGCCGATCATCGCTTTTTCTACGGATCGACGTCGAAGCGGCTGAAGAACGAGGTATCGTAGTACGCGGGCAGTCGCCTGCGCGTCGTCTGATCGTATCGAAGAAAGTCGGCGACTCCGTATCCGAAGAAAGATTCTCGGCGCCGAGCCGGCGGTGGGAGGAGCTCACCGGACCGGCGAACGGTTATGTTACCGACGCCGACGGAGTCCGATCGCGGTAGCGCCCGCGACGGCCGCAAGCGCGGCGGCGACGCCGAAGCCGGGCAGCACATCGTCGCCCAATCCCCCGCCGCCTTCAGCAACCTCGACGGTCGCGGTCGTGTTGGCGACCGCGATCTCGTAGGACCCTTCCTCGTCGAACGTCGTCTCGACGGAGATGTCCTGGCTCTCGCCGCCGTCGAGTTCGACCTCGCGAGTGTCGAGGACCTCGCCGTCGGCCGTGATCTCGACGGTGAACGTCCCGGCCTGCACGCCGCTGTTTTGGACCGTGGCCTGAACGTCGACCGTCTCGCCGGGCGAGGGGTTCGACGGCGAGGTCGTCACGGACTCGGCCGTGAGCTCGGCGCAGCCGCCGGCCGTGACCGTCACTTCCTCGGTCATGCTCTCGAGCGACGTCCGGTTGTACTCGCCGCCTTCGGCCGAAACGACCTCCCACTCGGTGATGTCGCCCTCGTACTCGCGGAAGTCAGCTCGGTCGTTGAAGTACGGCGTGACCGTCACGTCCTCGCCGAAGCCGCGGATCGCGCCGCCGTCGTTCCGGCTGCCGGTGTAGGCCCACGTCGCGCGGGCGGCGGTTCCCGAGTGGCTCCACTCGTCGAGATTGCCGCCGGGACGGGTCCCGTTGTAGACGTCGTCTTGGACGGCCCACTCGCTGTTCTCGTCGAGGCCGTCGAACTGCATCGTCACGGCGCCGCCGTCGGAATCGTCGCCGACTCGTTCGTGGATGACGACGAGGCTGGTCCCCTCGCTGCCCTCGTAGACGAACATCGTCGTCGTGTCGCCGCGCTGGAGCTCTCGGGTGCCGTAGGAGCTGTAGACGTTGTTCGGCCCGTCGTGGGTTTCGGGGTTCCGATAGTCGTAGAACTCTTCGACGGTCTGGGAGCCGTTTCCGAGCGCCTGGAGGGTGATACACCGATCGCCCTGCGTCACCGCGTACGTCTGGGAATTGCCCTCTTGAAGCGCTGCCGCTCCATCCTGTTGTGGATGGACCGACGCGTGAGCGTCGGCGTCGTCCGCCACGGGGAGGGCGGCGACGCTGCCGGCGCTCAGGGCGACCGCACAGACGATACACAGTAGCACAGCCGTGGTACCTTTTCGCATGAGTCAGTTCCTCGCCACCGGGTTACACGGCGACGTTGCCAGATCCTACCGAGGTTTCGGGCTTAGTAATAGAGCGTCCAAAATCGGGTGAGAGCTGCTAGGGTGCGTTTGATACGGACGGCAATTACCGGTGTAGACGCCCGATATTGCGGGACGGCCGCCAGTAGCGCGTCGCGGCCAGCCGACCGCCCGGTCTCCGCGACACCCAGTCGATCGCGAGGCGTCGACAGTCGTCGAACCGCCGCCGGAGAGACAAGCGACCAATAACAATGGGGCGCTCCCGCTACTGTCCTGACGAGCCAATGGAGCACTTCTCGCCAGTGACTGTTCGCGGTGCGGAACGAACCGGGCTATCGATCCCGGGAGGGACCAATCATGTACCGCGGGCGTAGCGTCGCGATCGTTATCCCGGCGTACAACGAGGAAGGGTTCGTCGGGGACGTGATCGAGACGGTTCCCGACTACACCGACCGTGTGTACGTCGTCGACGACTGCTCGACCGACGGTACCTGGGAGGAGATCCGGCGACACGCCCGACGGGTCAACGAGTCAGCGTCGATCGCCGTGACCGACGCGGGCGAGGCCAGCGAAGCGAACCGCGCCTCGTCCGGTCGGCGATCGGACGGCGGCGTCCAGACCGATCGGCGCGTCGTCCCGATCCAGCACGAAGAGAACCGTGGCGTCGGCGGCGCGATCAAGACCGGCTACGAGCGCGCCCGTGAGGACGAGATCGAGATCACGGCGGTGATGGGCGGCGACGGCCAGATGGACCCCGAACTCCTCGATCGCCTGCTCGATCCGATCGTCGAGGACCGGGCGGACTACGTCAAGGGCAACCGATTGCTCGACCCCGACGACCGCGAGGAGATGCCGACGTTCCGACTGATCGGCAACGGCATCCTCTCGGTACTGACCAAGATCGCCAGCGGCTACTGGAAGCTCGGCGATCCCCAGAACGGCTACACCGCGATCTCGCTGGACGCCCTGGAGGCAGCGCCGATCGAGGACATGTACGAGTACTACGGCTACTGCAACGACCTCATGGTCAAGCTCAACGCCTACGAGCTGCGCGTGGCCGACGTGCCGGTGCCGAGCCGGTACGACGACGAGGAGAGCCACATCAGCTACCGCGAGTACATCCCGAAGGTGTCGGGCATGCTGCTCTCGAACTTCCTGTGGCGCCTCCGGGTGAAATATCTCGCGCGGGACTTCAACCCGGTCGTGTTCCTGTACGCGCTCGGCGCCGCCGGCAGCCTCGCCGGGCTCGCCCGGTCGCTGCGGAACGTCGCGCCGGTCGGCGACGGCGACGAGCCGCGCCCGAGCGGCCTTCCGGTCGTACTGCTCGGCGCGCTGTCGCTCGTGCTCGCGATGATCTTCGATATGCGTGCGAACGAAGACCTCGAAGAGCGCGAGTTCGAGTAGCCCGGTTCGGGTATCGGTCGGTCCGGTCGTCCGTCCGGGTTGTTTCGTTCAATCGACCGGTAATTGTCGGCTACTACCCGAGTATACGCCCTATAACAATGGGGAAAGCCGGCGTACGAACTGTTGGCGTCAGTGCCCCTGGCCCACTGCACCGCTGACCCACACACTCTTTGGAAGGGTAGCTTAGTGGCAGAGCACCACCTTCGGGTGGAAGCCTCACGGCTTCGCGTGGTTCAAATCCCGCCCCTTCCGCTCACCAGAACTATTCTGCGAGGCGTTTCATCGCCGAGCAACTGCTGTTCCGGTGAGCGGTCGACGGGGGATTTGAACCAGGGAGTAAGAAGTGAGCGAGCGCTAGCGAGCGAACGGGAACGACCGTGGTTCAAATTCCGATCGACGCCGTCGATCGGCGTTCGCTCACTCCCGCCCCTTCCGATTCTCGATTCACGTCACAACCCCCGTTTCCGCAATTCGATTTTGGCGATCCGTGCCGACGCAGTACAGCGGATTTATGCGGACGCACCCGGGGGAGTCAATGAGCGTAGATAGATTGCTTGGTAGTTACGACAACCACACAGACACACCACCGTTTCCGGAGTCTTTAGACGACTCTGACCCTCGTTGTAAGTGTTCTACCACTTCCAAAATTACTCGATGTTAGAGCATCTGACGGCGATAAACACTTGCAACTCGGGGTGTGAAGAAGCCGAACACCCCAGAAATTGAGGGAGACATACCTATGTCGTGTTTGTAAATTCATCATATCAGGAGTGATAGACGCTCTTCTCCCAATTCTCGTGTGAAGTGCACAGTTATTGGCATCGATCTCGGAACTAGCACCGCATCAGGCATCTCTAGCTCTATTGCCCAAATATCGGCGTTAGAGGCGCTTAGGGTTGAGAAAACACTTACAATCTGGGGGGTAGGTCCTCTCAATGACTTAGGAGACGGTGGTGTGGTGGTATCCCCGTTTTGATGCTCCAAGCATTACGCCGCGCCAAGAACACATGAAGTCGTGGGGTGGGGGAGCAGAAAATAGAATACAACCGATTCGCTGAGTAAGCACCGCACTCTATCGCCTAACACCCGTTTACTCCCCGAGACGTCCGGATAGGAATCTGATTACTAACACCGAACAACGCCTTCGATTCTACAATGATCGACACGAACCGGGATTTCACCTTCGAAACCTACGGGGAACTCCTCGACGCCGGCCTTGAGTCGGGGTACGAGTTCCCCACGGTCAGAGAGTACCTCGCGACAGACGACGAGGAGCTCCCGGAACAGTTCATTATTCTCCGCCACGACGTCGACCGGAAGCCCGAGAACGCCCTGGCGATGGCTCGTCTCGAAGCGACGCGAGGCGTGTCGAGCACCTACTACGTCCGGACGATCGACAAGACGTTCCAACCAGGGCTGATCCGGAGAATCGAGGAGTTGGGCCACGAAGTTGGCTACCACTACGAGGACATGGATCGTGCCGACGGCGACGTCGCCGCGGCCCACGAGTCGTTCAGCGCCGAACTCGCCCGGATGCGGGCGCTCGTCTCCGTCGACACGGTCTGCATGCACGGCAACCCGCTGACCGCCTATGACAACCGGGACATGTGGGACACCGCGGCGACGGAGGGCGGGACGGCCGCTGACGGGGGCGTGCTGACGAACGGCGTCGCGGCGTCGGAGGGCACCGTGACCGAACCTCGAAGCGCCGGGACGCCGACGTTCGATGACTACGACCTGCTCGGCGAGGCGTACCTCTCGATGGACTTCGAGGACGTGACGTACTTCTCCGACACGGGGCGGACCTGGCGGGACGGCGCGCTGAAGATCAAGGACCACACGATGGGCGATGGTGACAAGCGGATCCAGGTTGGGACGACCGAAGAGCTGGCTGCGCTGTTGCGTTCGGGCGATATCGACCGGTTCTGTGCGCTCACCCATCCCAATCGGTGGGCTCGAACGTCCAGAGAGTGGGCGATCGAATCGGCCAAGGACTACGCGATCAACGTCGCCAAGCGCGGGATCAATCTGGTCGACAGAGCATGATCGGACAGCACTACGACGACCGCGATCGCGGCGGCGCCGGATCTCGAACGCAGTCGGGCGTCGACACCAGCGCGGACGCCACGACACTGGACGTGATCGTCACGATCCAGCACCCGGCGCACGTCCACTTCTTCCGGAACGCGATCGCGGAGTTAGAGCACCGGGGCCACGACGTCCACGTGTTCGCCCGCGAGAAAGACATCGCGATCGACCTGCTGGCGGCCTACGGGATCGACCACGAGGTCATCGCCGGTCGGGCGTCGAGCCTCCCCGGGAAGGCGGCCGTCCAGCTGGCCTACGAGTGGCGGCTGTTCCGCCGCGCTCGCGATATCGGCCCCGACGTGATGATGGCCATCGGCGAGCCCGGTGTCGTCCACGTCTCCGCGGCGCTGGGCTGCCGGGACATCGTCTTCACCGACACCGAGCACGCGACCTACCGAAAGCGGTTCGTCTACCCGCTGGCCGATCGGGTCTGTAGCCCGGAGTTCTACCAGGACGACATCGGCGAGAACCACGTCAAGTATCCGGGCTACCACGAGCTCGCGTACCTCCATCCCGACCGGTTCGAACCGGACCCCTCGATCGCCGAGGAGATCGATCTCGCGCCGGACGAGCAGCTCGTCGTGATGCGGCTAGTCTCGTGGGAGGCCGCCCACGACATCGGCGACGAGGGGATCGACGACATCGGCGACGCGGTCGAACGCCTCGAAGCCGAGGGCGCACGGGTGATCATCACGGCCGAGGGCGATCTCCCGCCCGAGATAGCCGATCGCGAGCTGTCGGTCGCCCCCGAGCGGATCCACGACCTACTGTATCGGGCCGACCTCTTCGTCGGCGAGAGCGCGACGATGGCGACCGAGAGCGCGGTGCTGGGGACGCCAGCGATCCTCGTCTCGACGATCGAGGGGATGGGGAACGTCCACGAACTGCGCGACGAGTACGGGCTGGTGTTCAGCTACGCCGACGGACGCCGCCACGAGCGGGCGATTCAGAAGGCGATCTCGATTCTCGACGGCGAGGAGGACTGGTCGGAACGGCGCCGCGAGTTGTTGGCCGACAAGATCGACACGACGACGTTCGTCACCGCGCTCGTCGAGGACGACGCCGCGAGCGTCGACGTGTTTCAGAATCCCGCGCTGCTCGAGCAGTGAGTCCGTCCGGTCCGCGAGCTACTCTAAGTCTGGCCAGTCTGTGAGCTACTCCACCAGCGTCCGCAGTCCGTCCTCCAACGAGACGGTCGCCTCGAAACCGAGTTCTTCACGCGCGCGAGTCACATCTGCCCGGCTGTGGCGCACGTCGGCGGCCCTGGGGTCGGTGTGAACGATTTCGGAGTCCGAGCCGACAGCGTCGCGGATCGCCTCGGCGAGCCGGCGGATCGACGTGCTCTGGCCGGTTCCGACGTTGAACGCCCGTCCCGTCTCGTCGGTCGTCGCCGCGGCCAGATTCGCTTGCACGACATCGGAGACGTGGACGAAGTCGCGGGTCTGCTCGCCGTCGCCGTGGACCGTGATCGGCTCGCCGGCGCGGGCCTGGTCCAGAAACGCTTTGACGACGCCGCTGTAGTCGCCGCCGGCCTGCCGGGGGCCGTAGATGTTGAAGTACCGCAGCGGAACGACGTCGACGTCGTAGAGGTCGTCGTAGGTGCGGGCGTAGTGGTCGATCGCCAGCTTGTCGACCGCGTAGGGCGAGGTCGGCGTCGTGGCGTCGGTCTCGCTGACCGGCACCGAATCGGGGTCGCCGTAGATGGCGCAACTGGAGGCCAGCACGACGCGGGCGTCCTCCTCGCGCGCGCGGTCCAGTAAGTTGACAGTCGCCGCGACGTTGGTATCGTGGCTCTCGGCGGGCACCTCGACCGAGCGGTCGACGCTGACCAGTCCGGCCTCGTGGAAGACGACGTCGACGTCCGACATCGCCCACCCGAGCACGTCCCGATCGCGGACGTCGCCCTCGATCAGTTCGACGCCCGGCGGAACGTGTTCGGCGCGGCCGGCCGAGAGATCGTCGAGCACTCGGACCTCGTTGTCGTCGACGAGCGTCTCGACCAGGTGGCTACCGACGAACCCCGCACCGCCGGTCACCAGTACAGTTCGTCCCGACAGCTCCGGGGCGCCGCCGACGCCGCGGCGCCGACGGCCGTGTCGCTGGACCATGCTCGTCCGGCACCACCTCCAGCGCGGGCTTTGTTATGGACACGTTGCGCAGACTCGTCAGTACAGATTCGGTAGAAAAAAGCGCCTACTCGACACCGATACGAATCGGACCGACAGTCAGCGCGCTCAGCCGCCGACGCTGGCGTTCGGATCGACGTGGTACAGTGCGAACTGATCGTTGGCTTGCACCCGGTCGATCTCGACCTCGCGTTCGAGCTGTTCGAAGCCGGACTCGTTGTACCGGAACCCCTCGTAGAGGCCGGTCTCGCGCTCGACGTCGGCCTCCGTCACCGGCACGTACGTCGGCCCGTCGAACGCGGATTCGAGGGTCCCGTTCCGGAAGTCACCCTGCGGAACGACGCTGCGCCGCCAGGGGAACTGCTCGGCCGCCCGCGTCGTCGTCCCGTAGTGGAGATCGACGAATCGGCGAGGGCCCGACCGGATGCCGGCGAACGCCGTCGACTCGTTGCGGTGCTCCAGCGCGGCCGTGTACCCGTCGACCTCGGCCTCGGTCACCTGGCTGTTGGGCTGGTAGATGTAGGGCGACGGGTGGAATGCCACCGCCTGCAACACCAGAAACGCCACGAACGCGACCGCGAGAGCGCCGGAGAGAACGCTTCGACCGCGCACGTCGCGAAGGCGATCGATCCCGACGGTCAGCGCGACTGCGCCGAGGATCGTCACGATCGCCATCAGGAACCCGTGGTACCGGAAGTACTGGGTCTTGGCGTTGGCCAGCAGAAAGACCACGAAGAACCCGGCAGCGGGGACGCCGGTCAGAACCAGATACTCGAGGTACGCCGTACCGTCGTCGTCGATCCGTCCGACGCCGCCGGCCAGCACCGCGACGGCCAGCACCGCCGCGAGCACCGCGTACACCAGGCTGACGCCGAACAGCTTGACGAACATCTCCTCCAAGCTGCCGCCCAACAGCGTCAGCGAACTCGCTCGACTGGCGACCGCGCCGCCCGGTTGCGTCGACGATAGCAACCCGGACACGATTGCCACCACCGCCGTGTACACTCGTTCGAGGCGCGCCGACCACAGCAGGAAGACCAGCGCGAAAATCCCCGTCTGGGCGTACAGCCGGCGGTGCGCTGCGATCGGATGATCGCGACCGAGACGCCGGTAGAGGTACTGGAACATCGCGATCAGGACGAACGCGCCGAGCAGGTTCACCGCCTGCTGGGGATGGAGCAAGACGACCGCAGTCGTCGAGAGCGCCAGTAGCAGGCCGACGCCGGTGACGTTCCCGACCAGCCGCCGGTGGTCGCCGCGGTCGCTCGCGTACCCCATCGCGAGGTAGAGCACGACCGGCGCGAACATGATCGCCTGCGTCGTCGGATACGCGACCGCGTGGGTCCCGAGATTGTTGATCGGCATCAACAGCAGCGCGGAGACTGCGCCGACGGCGATCGCCGGCCCCGTATCCGCGATCGCGGCGACGCACAGCGGGACGAACAGCAAGAACACGAGGAAGAAGACGGCGACGGTCAGCATCATCGCCAGCCGGAGTTCGATCCCCGTCGCGTTCGACAGCAGCACCGAAATCGAGTGGATCGCCGGGTAGCGCATCCCGACAGGGTGCAACGCGCCGACATCGAACATCCGCGCCCAGCCGAGGTGGCTCAACGGGTCGCCCTTGCCGTAGAAGTAGTAGCCCCGCAGGATCGGCAGCGCGGCGACCGAAAGCGCGCTGGCGCCCGCGAGCAGCGTCGCTCCCTGCCCGATTCGGCGAGTTCCGGGCCCGCGGACGGCGATGCCGACGCCGATCAGCGCCGCGACGCCGACGCCGCCCCAGAACAGCAGCGGCGTCGCCTCGTAGATCGACAGCTCGTAGCTCTGTGCCGGCGAGCGGTGGGCCGCGATCACGGCGGTCGTCAGCGCGACGAAGCCGACCAGCAGCGCGATGCGCGCTCGGCGCGTTCCGTGGGACTCGGTGCGATCCGTGTCAGTACTCATGGTGGGTCAGTTGGCATCGGTCGCATCCGCGTTCGGCTCGGGTCAGTCGCTTTTGTTCGAGCTTGAGGCCGATCACGACTCGACGACGTCGCGGTACACGTCCCTGATCTGTTCGCCCATGCGCTCGACGCTCAGTTCGCGGACGACCTCCCGGCCGTTCGATTCGGCGCCAGCGTCGAGGATCGACACCAGGCAGTCGACCAGTTCGGCGTCGTCAAGTCCGACGAAGGAGTGACGAACCCCCGAGAGCCGCTGGCGGACGTCACCGACGTCGGTCGAGACGACCGGCAGGTTGCAGGCCAGCGCCTCCTTGACGGAGTTGGGCGATCCCTCCCGATCGGACGTGAGCAACAGCGCGTCGGCAGCGTTCATGTACGTCGGCATCCGGTCGTGGGGGACGCCGGAGACGAACTGCAACTCGACAGGCGTTCCCAGACGCTCGCGGACGGCCGCGACGACTCGCTCGGCCCGGGCGGGGTTCTTGATCGCCTTCGAGCGCGCGTAGGGGAACAGCACGTGGAGCGCGTCGGAGTCCCAACCGAGTTCCTCCTGCGCGGCGCGCTGGGGCTGGGGCGCGAACTTGTCGAGGTCGACGCCGTGGGGAATGACGTGACAGTCACGACCCAGTGCATCGGCCATGTGGTCGCTCATGACGATCACCTCGTCGCTCCGACGAGCGCAGAGCTTGCTGACCGGGCCGTAGGTTCCCAGCAAGTCCGATCCCCACAGCGAGAGCACGACCGGGAGGTTCGGCTGAAGCACCGCCGCCGGCCCGGTCAACCCGTAGTTGGCGTGGATCAAGTCGAAGTCCTCGAACGATCGCAGCAACGTCTGCGGGTAGAACCGGACGTAGTCGCCAAGCGACCGACCGTCGACGCCGCTCGTGCCGTGCTCGCGATCACTGGGAACCGCGAGCGTCGTACAGGAGACGCCCTGTGCTTCCAGCACCGACACCTGTTGCTTGTAGAACCGAGCCTCGTCGTTCGTCACGAGATTCAGCACACGCAGGGGTTCGTCGGCGCTCGTCCCGACGCCACCGTCATCCGTCATTACGTCACCGTCGTCGTCCGTCGTCGCGTCATCGTCCTGAGATTGTACTTCGGCGTCCGGACGCACTTGCGGCGACCGATCGCCCGTCACGACGGCATCGGACGGGTCGGTTGTCATCGTGATACCATCCGATAGGCGCGCTTGGCGACGTCCATCCCCGTCCCCTGCGACTCGACGACGTAGTACGGTACCAGATCTGCGCCGAACTTGCTCTTGTACCGGCAGAGTCGCTCAGTGTTGGCGCCCATCAGGTCGTACTTGGTCACCGAGTCCATCGGCGGATCGTCGATCACGTCGCGGATCACCCGCCAGTGCAGCAGGCTGTTGACGCTGACGTTCTCGTGGGTCGCCCGGGTCCCACCCTGCCAGAAGTACCCCGCCTCGTCGGAGTACAGCACCGTGATCCCGCTGAGGAACTCGCCGTCGGCCGTGCGCGCGACGTACACCCGGCAGCGCTCGTCGAGCGCGTCGACGAGATCGCGGACGTACTCCCAGGACAGCGGGAACGTCTTGTCCTGCTCCTGGTAGCGGATCTTCGTGTCCTCGTACACCGCCCGGGCGCCGTCGAGGCCCTCCCTGCTGATCTCGACGTCGATGTCCTCGCCGTCGCGGATCTCCCGGCGGAGGCTCTTGCTGAACGACGTCAGCACGTCGTCGGGCGATTCGTCGGCCAGATCGAGCACGTACGTGAACCGCGTCCCGACGTCGAGATCCGCCCACGAGAAGGGACGCGGGTCGTCGTAGCCCGTCCCGCAGATCGTTCGGAACAGGGTCAGCGAGTCCTCGACGCCGACGTCGTCCAGTACGGCCTCAACGAACGAGTTGTTCACCTTCTCACGCTTGCGCTGCTTCGGGCTGGTCGGCATCACCAGCGGCCCCATCCGTGGGACGCCAAAGCCCGGCAGCGGCGACAGCACGGCGGACCCGATCGACCGATCTTGGACGAGCAGGGGGAACAAACCGATCGGCTGCTGGCCCTTGAAACCGCCGTACAGTCGAAGCTCGCCCGTCGCGTGCTCGTCGAGCACCGACAGCGCCTCCGGCGTCTGAAACAGTTCGACTCCCGAGCTCGGGAGCGCATCGCTCCATTCCGATATCTCTAGGCGCTCGACTCTCATTCGCTGGTTCTGTCTGTGCTCCAGCGAGACCGGCCTTTGTTATCGCCTTCTTACCGGATGTGCGAGCGTTGTCCCCGGCTCCGTGGTGTGAACACCTCACAAAGTACCGTTGGCGGGACGAGAGGCTGGTGTCGGAGCGATGGTCGAAAATAGAAGACGTTTGAGGAAATATATAGGGAAATAAAATGAGATGCGGGGACGAGAGACTGCGGCCGGGCGACCAGGGGGAGGGGGGTTTCCGCAATTTCCGCAATTCCGGGTGCCGCTCGCTCACGGCCGGGACGCCGACGGAGTACGGCCGAACGCTACCCAGATCACAGGAGCCCGTTCCGCTTCGCGGAGCGCTCGATGTCGTCGACGACATCGTCGAATCGTGCGTTGTCGCTCAGGACGTCGAGGACGACGTTCAGATCGATGTTGAGCTCGAACATCCACCGTTCTCCGCCGCGCTTCCCACCGGTCTTCTTCGAGCCCTCCAGAAAGCTGTAGAGATCCAGCGCCTGCAAGTGGTCGCGAACGCTGCGCATCGTCGTCACGTCGACGTCGATCGTCGTCGTGATCGACTTGTACTCCGAGTAGATCTCCTTCGTCGGCGCGGGGGTGTGGCCGTTCGCTTCGAGGGCGGCGACCGACAGGAGCGACGAGTGTTCCTGGACGGTGAGGTTCTTGAGCCCCTCCAGAAGCGCGTTGCGCTCGATCTCCTCGCGAGCGTCGCGAACGTGAGTTTCAGTGACGACATCGTCGCCCGCGGTCTGGGCTTCCGTGCCGGCCTTGTAGAGGAGGCGGATCGCCTGCCGAGCTGACCCGTTGTCCTGAGCGGCGTACGCGGCACACAGCGGGATCACCTCGTCTTCGAGGACACCGTCGTGGAACGCCACTTCCGCGCGGCGGGAGAGAATCGCGCGCAGCTGGCCGGCGTTGTAGGGTGCGAATCGAATCTCCTCCTCGCAGAGCGTGTCCTTGACGCGCTGGGAGAGATTCGAGTGGAAGTCGAAGTCGTTGGAGATGCCGAGCACCGAGAGCCGGACGTTCTCTACGTCGCCGTTGGCTCGCGCGCGGGAGAGCTTGTAGAGGATCGTGTCGTCGTCGCCGATCACGTCGATCTCGTCGAGGACGACGACGATCGTCCCGCCGATCTCCTCCATCCGCTCGAAGATCCAGTCGAAGAGGTTCGAGAGGCCGTGACCGCGCGGTCGTTCGTTCCACTCCGGCGAAATTTCCTTGAGGAGCGCACCGGCGACTTGATACGACGACGTCAGGTCAGCACAGTTGACGAAGAAGGTGTGCAGTTCGGCGTCGACGTCGTCGCTGGACCCCAGATACGTCTGGAGCTCGTTCAGCTTGATCTGGGTCGCGACCGTCTTCCCCTGACCGGCCGGTCCGTAGATGAACGCGTTGTGCGGCGTGTACCCACGGGACGCGGGTTCGAGGACGTAGTGGATCTCCGCGAGTTCCTCCTCTCGCTCGGGGAGTTCCTCGGGCGTCCAGTCGTCTTTTAGCGCATCGTCGTGCGCCAACACGTCCCCCGACTCGCCGAACTGTGGCATATCTTCACTGTGAGGGGAGGTACTTATAAAACCCCCCGTTCCGCAATTTCCGCAATTTCTGCAATTCGGGTTCCTTTATAAAACACGGGGGGAGGGGGGTTTCCGCAATTAGCGCGAAAACGGTGGGGGAGGGGTAGAGAGCACGAGCGGCGATTGAAGACGTTTCTTCATTCGTTGGGCGTCGAGTTCGCCTACGGCTTTGTTATTATATTATAGCTGTTTTGGTAGTAGTAGTAGTAGCCGGTTCTAGTAATATCTCAAACAGAGGCACGGCAGTAGTATTCTGTTTTTACTTAGATAGTCAAACAGTCTCAGCAGCTTCTCTTTATGTGCTTTGCGGACACGACGGCTGTTCGGGGGGTCACCATAACTCGGGAATTGCGGAAACCCCCCTCCCCCCGCCCCTAGTGTTACGTGGTAACACGACTGCGGATCTCGACTGAGTGGCGGAAATTCCGGAACACCCCCTCCGTCCAGCGACTGTCTGCAGGAGTCGGACCGTCCGTACGACGCTGCTATGCTGGTTCGTCTCGAAACCGCTCGATCGAGGCGTCGTTGCCGTCGACCTCGTCGAAGTCGTCGTCCGCACCGGCTAGCAGCGCCCCGCCGACCGCCTCCGCCGTGGCCAGGGCGTAGGCGTCGCCGAGCGCCATCCCGTAGGCATCCTTGAGCACCGCGGCCGTCTCCCAGCAGTCGGTCGGATCGTACACCTCGACGCCGATCGCTTCGAGTCGGTCGAGGCTCGCCCGGACGTCGGCGGCGTCGAAGCCGATCCGCGAACCGACGTAGAGGATCTCCGTCTTCGTGACGGGGCTGACGTACCCGTCGACCTCACCGGACGCCACGCGGTCGATCCACTCCTCGACGGCGTCGCTACCGGGCTCGTCGTCGAGGTAAGCGAGGACGGGCTCGGCGTCGAACACGATCGCGTCAGTCATCGCTCGGATCGTCCTCGTCGGCAGCCTGATCGTCCTCGTCAGCAGCCCGATCGTCCTCGTCAGCAGCCCGATCGTCTTCGCCGTCAGCCCCGCTGTCGGTCAATCGCTCGACTAACTCCTCGTTCCCTCGTTCGTCTCGCTCTCGTTCCTCCTGAAGCAGCTCGGTCGCGGAGCGGTCCTCGCCGCCCGTCCGTTCGAGTCCTCGGAACTCCCGCATCGTACCCACCGGTCGGACGACAATCTCGCCGTCCTCGCTCTCGACGAATTTCACGCGTCCGGGCGCCGTGATGCCGTGTTTCTCCCGGAGCGACTTCGGGATCGTGGCCTGACCCTTCTCGGTAACGGTGACGATCCGTTCGCCGTCTTTGGTATTACTCATCTCGAGTAATACTATAGATTCGGTATTACTTAGTTCCACCGTCGAGATGAGTGTCGCTGCGGCGTCGCGCCGAACAGGTCGAGTATGCTGATCGAGTAGGAGGACATCCATCGAGGACGAGAACGCAGACCGAGTGCAAGAACGCCGATCGAGGACGAGAACGTTGGTCGAAGACGAGAACGCCGATACGGAGAGGGTCGTTTCTCAGCATAATACAAGGTGGAGCCTCCGACCTCAAGGAGCGAGCGGAGCGAGCGAGTAGGTCGGAGAGGAAACCGACCCGGCACTACACCAGCCTCGTTCGATTGTCGGCCGACTCCTCACAGAATCGTTACTGATTTAAAAACAAGAGAATACATCTGAAGTACGGATGGAGGTCCGCCGCACCGTCCCTGTCCAGCTCAATGTGGCCGACAGCGACGCCGACCTCCTCCATGAAACTATCTCCGAGTTCCTGTGGGCTGCCAACTACGTCGTCGACCACGCCTGGCAAGACGAGTACAAGACGACGAGCAAAGCCGACCTCCAACGCGAAACCTACGACGACGTGCGGGCCGAGACGCGGCTGCAAGCAAATCTCGTTCAGAACGCTCGCAACAAAGCCGCCGACGCTGTGCAAAGCGTCGTCGCCCGGTGGAAACAGGGCAAGTACGCGGGGAAACCGCACCTCACTGCCCCGACACTCGTCTACGACAAGCGGTGTGCGACGTTCAACGACGACCACGCCACGCTCTCAACTGTTGAGGGACGTATCACCGCTGAATACGTCCTTCCCGACGAGAGTCGTGAGACGCCCCACTCGGAGTACCTGTTCAACGACGACTACGACGTAACGGGCGCAGAACTCCACTACCGCGACGGCGAGTTCTACCTTCACGTCCGCACAAAGGCGGATGTGGAGTTCGAGACTGCCGACGACGGCAACGACGAGCACAGCACAGTCCTCGGCGTTGACCTCGGCATCGAAAACGTCGCCGTCACGTCAACAGGCACGTTCTGGAACGGCGCAGAGCTGAATCACTGGCACCGCGAGTTCGAGAAGCGACGCGGGTCACTCCACCAGCGCGGGACGCGAGCCGCTCACGAAACCATCCAGTCGGTCGGACGCACCGAGACGGGCCGCTACGACCACTTCTTACATACCGTCTCGAAAGAACTCGTCACGGAAGCCCTCGAATACGACTGTGACGTGATCGCGTTCGAGAATCTGACCGGCATTCGTGAGCGGATGCCTCGTGCCAAGAAGTTCCATGCATGGGCGTTTCGACGCCTGTTCGAGTACGTTGAGTACAAAGCCGAGATGGTCGGCGTCTCGGTTGAACAGGTGAGTCCTGCCTACACCTCCCAACGATGTTCGAAGTGTGGGACGACACTCCGAGAGAACCGCAAGACCCAAGAGCGGTTCTGCTGCCAGAAGTGTGGTTACGAAGTGAACGCTGACTACAACGCGGCAAAGAATATCGGTCTGAAGTATCTCCGCTCGACGCAAACGTCGTCGGGCGGAGGCGCACCCGTAAACGTGCGCTTGAATCGCGGGACGTTGAATGTGAACGGCGAGTACGAGCCTGCCGCCGACGGCGGCCAGAACAGGAGTCCACGCGAAAGCCCCACCCTCAACGAAGCGAACGGCAACGCCGTGAGCGAGTAGGGTGGGGTAGTTTACACCGAGGATGCCGACGCGCGCTCGCCGGATTCGTTCCCCGTGGCCGTACTGCCGTCTCCGTCGGGCTGCTCCAGTCGGGCGTACAGGTCGGCCGGCGGGCCGACCCACGCGCCCTCGTCCAGCGCGTACTCGACGATGCGACGGTACAGTTCCCCGTAGCCGGGGAAATCGCGCTGGCTGAAGTACCGCGGGTGCCAGAGAATCGTCGCGACCGCCTCGCGCTCGCGAGCCTCGTCGAGCACCCCCCGGCACTCCCGCCAGGCGCGTTCGAAATGTTCGGTCGGGTCCGGGAGCGCGACCTCCATGATCGTCAGCGGGAACACCACGAACTCGTCGCCGAACGGACGGTAGGGTTCGTCGCCGTACTGGAATCCGTACGTGCTCGACGAACCGAGGCTGGCGTCGTACTTCAGCCCAGCGTCGGCGTGGTGACGCCAGGTGTCCGGCGCGTCGAGGTTGAGGTAGTGCTGGCGCCCGCCGACGATCTCGCGGCCCAGGATCGACTCGATCCGGCTTTTTTCGGCGCTCAGGCGCTCGGGATCGTCGTAGGACTCGTAGGAGCCGTGGAGCCCGACCTCCCACCCGCCCTCGTCGAGGTCGTGGATCAGGTCGACGATGGCGGGGTCCGAGAGTTCGTACCGCCCGACGTAGCGTTTCCAGTTACCCGGGTCGACCCAGTCACGGAGCGGGCGATCCCGAAACAGGTTCTGCTCGTCGAGGAAATAAAAGGCCGATCGGACGCCCAGCGAGTCCTCCAGAGCCATCAGCTCCTCGAACTGCCAGTAGGGGTTCCGACCCGGCAGCGCCGACAGCAGGTGCGAGGGGTCGCGATCCGCGACGGCGTAATACCCCGACTGGTAGGTTTTGTACGGCCGATCGACGTCGTGGGTGAGACACAGCGCGAACGAGTGGTCGTCTAGCATCCGTTGTCAGAGGGATCGCCTACAGCATCACCGGCGTCGACGCCGCCGTCGCCGATTCGCTCAGGATCAGTGGGGTCCGCAGCACCCGACCGATCGCCATGTCGACTGCCAGCGTCGACCTCGGATTGCTGCCCGACGCCGATCGTGTACTGTCGATGCGGCGTCTCCGAGAGATCGAGCGTCTGCTGTCCGTCGACGACGACCAGCGAGCGGGCGAACGCCGACCAGTCGATATCCTCGAAGTCCTCGTGTGCGGTGACCAGCACGGCGGCGTCGGCGTCCTGCTCGTGGATCGCGTCGAGGGAGATCTGCCGGCCGGCGAACTCCTCGGTGTCGTCCAGCATCGGATCGACCGTCAGCACCTCCGCGTCCAGGTCTTCGAGTCGCTCGGTGATCGGGATCGCCGGACTCGCTCGGGTTTCCTCGACGCCGGCCCGGTACGTGAGTCCGAGGACGAGCACGGTCGCGTCGGCCACGTTCTTCCCGGCGCCCGCCAACTCCTCGGCGAGCTTTCGCACCGTGAACGCGGGCATCTCGTCGTTGACCTCGCGGGCCGTCGAGAGCAGCCGGTTCCAGCTATCCAGTCCGTTGATCAGGAAGTAGGGGTAGTAGGGAATGCAGTGTCCTCCGACGCCCGGCCCGGGGTCGTGGATGTCGCAGTACGGCTGGGTGTTGGCGACCTCGATCGCCTCGGTGACGTCGATTCCCAACTCGTCGGCCATTCTGGCGAGTTCGTTCGCGAGCGCGATGTTGACGTCCCGATAGACCCCCTCGAACACCTTGACTGCCTCCGCGGTCGTCGCGTCCGAGACCGGGATCGTCCCCTCGTCGTTGATCTCGTCGTACACCAACCGGGCGGCGCGGATGCTCTCGGCGTCGACGCCGCCGACGACTTTCGGGTACGCGCCGCGGATGTCCTCGACTGCGCGCCCGCTCGCGGTCCGCTCTGGACAGAAGGCGACGCCGAACTCGCCCTCCTCGAGCCCGCTCTGCTCGCGCAGTCGCGGAGCGACGACGTCCGAGCAGGTTCGGGGCGGCACCGTCGACTCGACGACGACCAGATCGCCCGGTGCCAAGCCGGTCGCGACGTCGTCGATCACCTCGCGGAGGATCGAGAGGTCGGGCGCGTCGTCCTCGCTGAGTAGGGTCGGAACGATGACGACGTGGACCGTCGCCTCGGCGGCGGCCTCGGCCGGATCGCTGACAGCGCGCAGGGCGCCGGACCCGACGGTTTCGGCGACGAGATCGGCCAGCTGGGGCTCGCGCTTGACGTGGCAGTCGCCGGCGTTGATCGTCGCGACGACGTCCTCGTCGACGTCCGCGCCGATCACGTTGCCGCAGGTCTCGGCGTAGACGGCCGCCAGCGGCAGGCCCATTTTGCCCAGGCCGTAGACGGCGACGGGAATCTCCCCCGAGCGGAAGGCGCGGCGCCGTTCCTCAGTCGCCGTGTCACCCGGCTCGTTGGCCGCTGGGTCGGCGTGATCGTCACTCGGTTCGTCGTTCTGTGCGTCGGCGTCGTACAGTGTTGCTTCGGTAGTCGTTCGACTCATTCAGATCATGTTCTGGCCGTCGAGCGGTTCGGGAAGCGGTTCGTGGGTTGCCGGGGCGCCGACGGCGAGCGTCTCCGGCGGGACATCCTCGGTCACGACGGCACCGGCGGCGACGAACGAGCCCTCGCCGACCGTGACGCCGGGTAGCAACACCGCGTTGGCGCCGATCGAAGTGTGATCTTCCAGGGTCGGCCCGACGAGGTCGACGTCCCGGCGGATCGGGTAGGGGTCGTTCGTGCAGACCGCGTGGGGTCCGAGGAACACTTGGTCGCCGATATCGGTGTACGGCGGGACGTACACGCCGGTCTGGAGGCTGACCTCGTCGCCGATCGTCGTCGTGCCGTCGACGACGGCGTTGGTCCCGACGACGACGTCGTCGCCGATGACGGTCTCCTCGCGGACCAGCGCGTTGTGGCCGGTCTGGAACCGGTCGCCGATCTTCACGTCCGAGTAGATGATCGTCCCCGAGCGGATCGTCGCGTCGACGCCGATCTCCGGCACGCCGTCGTCGCCGGGTGTGCCGACCGTGGCGCCGCCCTGCACCTCGACGTCCGGACCGAGCTCGGTGCTCGTCATCGTTTCCTCTCGTACTCTCCGCCGATGATCGTACTCTCTCCGATTGCTGCTGTGCTGTCGCGCTCTCGATGCGTGTAGACCATTCAGTTCCCAACGCCAGCAGACGGGCGTTGTCCGGCAATTACGTCGTGTTCTCTTTGTTATAGCTCGCTTGCGACAGGTAAGGCGGTTGTACGATCGGTGCCGTCGGGCGACCGTTGCGGCGACCGTCTGGTGACCGCTACGTCGAACGAGAACTAGTCGACAGTACGCAGGAACAGAGAAAACGCGGAACTCGCCGCTCCGAAAACCGCTACCGGCAGTCCCGAACGTCGCAGACCGCGCCTTCGTCCGCGACGATGAAGGCGTCCGCGCGGAGCGCCTCCTCGTCGGTCGGGAGGAAGAGCAGCTGGTTCTCTCCCCGATTCTCCGCGGAGATCACGTCCAACTCCAGAGGTTCGTAGCCGAGGTCGGCCTTGGGATCCGGGTCCATCGGGAGTGCCTCCCACTCCTCGGGGGACACGTCAGATCACCACCTCTGGACGTGGGCGTCCCGCCGGGCCATTGCGGGGCAAACTCCGTCGATCGAGTCCCGCGCCGTTCATTCTTGGGTCTCGAATTCGACGGTCGCGTCGCCACAGACTTGCATGCTGGTGACGGTTCCGGAGTAGCGGTAGCCGTCGACACCGTCGCGGACGATGCCGAGCACCTTCCCGTTGGAGACGTTCGATGCGAGCGTGTCCCAGGCCGACGCGTCGGCCGGCGTCGAGGTCAGTTCCTCGCTCTGGCGGACCTCGCCGGAGACCTCGAACGAGTACGTGCTCGAGGAGTCCGAAACCGTCCCGTCGATCACGAGCGCGTTCGAGAGCCCGTCGCCGTCCTCCTCGGCCGGCGCCGTCTGGGCGACTAGCCCGTCTTCGGCGACCTCCTCGCCGTCGAGTTCGATCCACATCCAGTCCTTGTTGTCGACCGTGACGTCGGTGATCGGCCCGTACACCTCGTAGGCGTCGCCGTAGCCGTTACCGGTGTACCCGGTGACGGTGTGGGGTTCGTCCTGGGCGTCGGCGTCGACGGTGAAGTTGCTCGTCGCGCGCACCTCGTTGCCGCTCGGACTGGAGTACGGCGAGACGCGTACGGGGACGACCGGACCGTCGGCGACGAACTCGTAGCTCGCCTCGCCGGCATCCGCGGACGAGATGAACGTTACGAGGTGTGGGTCCATGTCCGGCAGGTCGTCGCTGCCGTCGCTGCTACCGGACGGTCCGCCGTCGCGACCCGCGTAGTCGAGAATCGGGATGCGGGGCTTGTCCGTGGCCTGTTGGGCGCCGCTGCCGGTGACCGTTCCCGACGCGGAGATGCCGATGTCGAAGCTGCCGTCGCCCGTGAGGTGGACGTTCTCGGCGCTCCAGCCGCTCCCGTGGTTCCCGATCGCCATGCTCGAGGAGTTCGTGTAGATTCGGGTGTTCCGGATGACGCCGCTGCCGCCCGAAAACTGGCTGGACATGTCGACCGGGTAGTAGCTGTCCATGTCGTGGTAGATGTCGCAGTTCTCGACGACGATGTTCTCGCCGGGCTGGCGGATCCGGAGGTTGCGCTGGTTCCAGACGCCGTCGTTGGGCGGCGAGGCGCCGTCGTGGACCATCGTCACCTCGCGGGCGACGCTGTCGTCCGACCCCAGTCGGACGTTCGAGATGTTGTTGTTCTTGTAGAGGCCGCCTTCGACGATCACGCGGCCGTTCTCGGCGTCGTCGTAGCCGGCGCCGGGGCCGCTGGCGTAGAGGCCGTTGTCCGAGAACCCCTCGACGTAGCAGTCGATGAACTCGATCGTGCCGGCGTGGTCGGCGCCGACGTAGAGGCCGACCGCGTCGCCGCCGTCGACGACGCCGTCGGGGAGCCACACCTTGTCGAGTACCATCGTCGCGTCCTCGCTGCGGGCCTCGGCGCGGAGCTTGGCCTCTTCGCCGCCGGTCGCGCCGCGGATCGTGATGTTCTCCAGGCGCACCTCGCCGCTCTGGGCGCGCACGGCGTTGTACCGGTACTCTCCCTCGGGGTGGTGGAACTGGACTGCGCCCGGCTCGCCGTCGCCGATCAGCGCGGCGTTCGAGTAATCGCCGCTCAGGCCGCCGCCGTTCCAGTCGTAGTCCCCCGGCGGAATGTGAACCTCGTTGCCGTCCTGGAAGTGGTCTTCCAGGTACCCGTCGATCGCGTCGCCGTCCTCGAGTCCCTCATCGCCGAGATCGACCGTGGCGGCGGCCGCTGTACCGCCGAGTAGGCTCGTCGTACCGGCTGCCAGGCCCGCTACCCCGGCAAACTTGAGGTACGATCGTCTGTTCACGGCGGGGCTACCGAGTTCGTCCGCATCGTTTGGGTCTGCCATACTCCGGTAGGACCACCCTAAACAAATAGTAATTTTGACCGGATTATATCCCGTAAGCAACAGTATCGAACGGGATACTATCGAATACACATTTTTTAGCTTCTCTTACTTACCACCCGATGCGACGGACAATCCGATAAGGAGACTCCCACACGAACGACCGGCCGGAGCTCGGGGTCGGTCTCGCCGTTCGGCGGGCAACGAGCTGCCGATACCGGCCGCGAGCGACTCGTGGACCCTCGGTAACACCACCTTACCGGCGCTGACGGTCGGGAGACGCGATCACGCGCCGCGACATCGGAACGAATCCGGCGCTTGCTGCGATAGCCACTCGAGGACGCCGGAGAAAGCTCCGATTACCGGTAAGCCGGCCGTTACGTCGTGCGAACGGTCAGGTCGTTCCGCGGAAAAATCGCCCGAAGTCGTGAAGGTGATCTATAACAAAGGCTACCCGAAGCTACCCCCCGGACATGCGAACACTGCTTATCGGCATCGACGCCGCCTGCTCGCGGGTGTTAGACCCGCTGTTCGACGCAGGCGTGACACCGACGCTGCAGGGACTCTTCGAGGACGGCGTCTCGGGCACGCTGGACTCCCAGATCCCGCCCTGGACGCCCAGCGCGTGGCCGTCGCTGTACACCGGCGTCAATCCGGGCAAACACGGCGCCTACAGCTTCCTCTCGTTCGACGGCTACGACTGGGACGTCATCAACCGCAGCAACGTCGCCGAGTACGCCCTTTGGGAACTTCTCGATCAGCAGGGGTTTTCGAGCGTCGTGGTGAACGTCCCGGTAACCTATCCGCCGAGCGATGTCGACGGCGCGATCGTTCCCGGCTACACCGCTCCCGAAGATCCCGACTGTCACCCTGACGGAATCCTCTCAGACGTGCGCGAGGAGCTGGGCGACTACCGCGTCTACGGCGAGCGGTCGGTCGACGACCCGATCGACGAACAGCTCGCGGAGTACCTGGAGCTGACGCGGATGCGCGGTCGGGCGTTCCGGTATCTCGCCGACCGGTTCGACCCGGACTTCGGCTTCGTCCAGTTTCAACAGACCGACACGGTGTTTCACGAACACCCCGACGACTGTGACGTCGTCGAGGGGATATACGAAGCCGTCGACGAGGAGGTCGCAGCCATCCTCGACGCCCACGATCCCGACAACGTCCTGGTGGTCAGCGATCACGGGATCGGCGAGTACGAGGGCTACGAGTTCCGCGTCAACGAGTTCCTCGACGAGCGGGGATTCGTCGAACGAACAGCCGGCGACGGCGGCATGCCGTCGTGGTCCTCGATCGCGCGGAAGGAACTTCAGGACGGCCGAGACGACGGCGATCCTAACCCGACGGCGCTGGAACGCTCGCTGTCGGTGGCGGCGACGTTCGGCCTCACCAGCCAGCGACTCCAGGCGGTCGTCGACCGACTGGGGCTCACCGACTTCGTCCTCGATCGCGTCTCGGCCGACGCGGTGCGGGCCGCCTCCGAGCAGGTCGACTTCGCACGCTCGACGGCGTACATGCGCTCGCGGATCGAACTCGGCGTCCGGATCAACCTGCAGGGCCGCGAGCCCAACGGGGTCGTCCCGCCCGATGAGTACGACGCCGTCCGCGACCGACTGATCTCCGCGCTGCGCTCGGTCGAGACGCCCGACGGAAACCCGGTGTTCGACGCGGTCGTTCCCCGTGAGCGGCTGTTCGACGGCGATCACGTCGAGGACGCCCCCGACGTCGTGACGGTCCCCGCGGACTTCGACAACTACCTTTCGGCGTCGCTGCGCGGCGAGCAGTTCGCCGCGCCGAGCGAGGCCTGGAACCACAAGATCGACGGGACGTTCGCCGCGGCCGGCGATGCGGTCGGTGACGCCAGCCCGTCGGGAGCCCACCTGTTCGACGTCGCCCCGACCGTGCTCGCGACGATGGGCGTCCCCGCGAGCGACCGGATGGACGGAGCGACCATGCCGTTCGTCGAACCGAGCGGCACGACCGCGTATCCCGCCTACGACAGTGACCTCGACATCGCCACCGACGACGCCGCCGTCGAACAGCAACTCACCAACCTTGGCTACCTAGAATGAGCATCGAGATCGACGTGTTCGGCCGCGAGGATCGCGACCGGTGGAACCAACTCGTCGAGCGCTCGCCCCACGCGACTCCGTTCCACCGCTACGAGGCGCTAGAAGTGCTCGCCGACCACTCCAAGGCCGACGTCCACCCGCTGGTCGGCTACAAAGGCCAGGAGCCGGTCGGACTGTTCCCCGTCTTCGGCATGTACAAAGGACCGGTCGCCGCGGCGTTCTCGCCGCCACCGGATCTGAAAATAAGCTATCTCGGCCCGGTTTTGGTCAACTTCGAGAAGCTCAAGCGCCGGAAAGCAGAGCGCCGCCACTCCCGATTCGTCGAGCAGTGTCTCGACCTGCTGGACTCGGAACTCAACCCCAAGTTCACGCTCGTCCGGACGTCGCCGTGGTACGACGACCCGCGGCCGTTCTCGTGGAACGACTTCGACGTCGAACTGGCCCACACCTACGTCGTCGACCTCTCGCCGGGTCGGGACGAACTGCTCTCGAAGTTCAGCAGCGACGCCCGGCGCAACGCCACCAACGAGCCCGATGCCGACGTCGAGATCCGCGAGGGCGGCGCCGCCGCGGTCCGCCGGATCATCGAACAGGTCAAAGAGCGCCACGACGAGCAGGGAGAGTCGTACCTGCTCTCTCCGGAGACTGTGAGCGCGCTCCACCGCGAGCTGCCCGACGACGCCCTCCGGCCGTACGTCTGCACCGTC
Source organism: Natronoarchaeum rubrum (assembly GCF_024494695.1). The sequence continues at coordinate 70,956 of NZ_JANHDP010000009.1, forward strand.
GACGGCCAGTTCGCCGGCGGCGTCGTCGTGCTCGACGACGGCGACGCGGTCTACCGCTGGCAGGGCGGCGCCAAAACGGATTCGAACGTCTCGATCAACGATCGCCTCGACTGGCGGATCATGACCGACGCCATCGATCGCGGCCGCAGCGAGTACGATCTCGTCGGCGCCAACAACCAGCGTCTCTGTGGCTACAAGGCCAAGTTCGCGCCCGATCTCCGGACCTACTACAGCATCCAGGACGGCACCCGGAGCATGAATCTGGTGTCGGGGCTGTACAAGCAGTTCCGGTGAGGGGACCCCCTGACAGAGTGTAACCCCGAAATATTCTGCGTTGTAGCGTTTCACGAGCTATTTCTCAGATAGAGGCACACCCCTCGTAACGATTGAAAGCTTATCGTTTCGGGACCCCCCATTCCAGAGTGTAAATGCCGCAATATCCTGTTCAGTGAATCCTCTAAGTCGATTCTCACTCAGGCAAGAATGGTTCGATAGATGGGTGGATGCCAATTGATTGGATCGTTGTCGCAAGTGCGCTCACGACGGACTCTAGAGCCTGACTTAGCGCGACAGTCTTGTACTGGCCACCACTGCTGCCCTCGTTGAGTTTGTCGATGGTAACCAGCCCAAGCATCTCCAATTCATCCAAGTGATCGTGCATCCATCGCGTCGTCAGTACCTCTCGGCCGGCATTATCGGCGAGTTGCTCGTACCGGTGGTATAACGATCGAGATCGGATTGGGGTGGAATCTGTCGCTTCAAAGGTCGTCAACGCGTACAGAAGAATCTGCTCTTGCTCGTTTAACCCGAGAATCCCGCGCTTGACTTCTTCCCGTTCGAGGAGTTTCCTCCCTCTACGAACGTGCTCAGCAGTGACGATGTCGTTATCATCTTCCTGCGCGATGTCACCGGCCTTCAACAACAAATCGAGGGCTTTCCGAGCATCGCCGGACTCCTGCGCGCCGAACGCAGCACATAGCGGAATTACGTCGTCCTCAAGAACGTCGTCTTGAAACGCGATCGACTTCCGTTGCTGGAGAACTTCGCGGAGTTCAATCGCATCGTAGGCCTTGAAATTGATCGACCGTTCACAGATGGACGATCTGACTTTCGGAGAGAGCTGCTCTCGATAGGAGAGGTCATTGCTGATCCCGACGAGACTGATGCGTGCGGACTGCAACTGCCTGTTCTCGCGGGCGCGGGACAGTTGATACAGGATCGAGTCATCTTGGAGATGGTCAATCTCGTCCAGAACAAGAATGATGATACTACCTAGCTCATCAAACGTATTCCACATCATGTCGTAGACCTTACTTCGTGGATGACCGGTCTCGCTTATTCGCTCGGTCGACTCACGAAAGCTGTTGATTAGCTCGACAGCGACGCGATAGCTAGTGTCGATGCCGTCACAGTTGATTATCTTCGTATGGATATTCACACCGTGCTCGTCGCCGGCCCGCTCGAGCCGGTCCAGTAGAAATCTCGTCGCTGCGGTCTTTCCGACCCCGGTTTTGCCGTACAGAAAGATGTTGTCCGGTTTAGACTGATCGATCGCTGGCTGGAGAGCCGCGTGGTACTCCTCAAGTTCGTCGTCACGTCCGACAAGCTCGTCCGGTGTGTAATCGTCTAGAAGTGCATTTCGATTGTTGAAGGGAAAATCCCGTGGTGAAAAATCGAACTTGCTCATGGTTCTCATTTGCCTAGCAATCCCACTTAATTCTGCCGACCACCCGTTCGAGTGATTCGGATGAACGGCGGATATATAAATGACTGCGTGGACAGCCTCCCCCCGTCGTTCGAGTGTAGTTCGAGAATAAGGAGCCCCCTCGTTCAGAGAGCCTCTTCTACAGCAGAACTTTTATAATTAATCGTGAGAAAACAGAGCCGTACTAGGCTCAGATATAGTATCTATTGATCGCTTGCTGCAAGAGGGGAGCTAGTGAAATGGATTCACTCGAACGACGGGGGGAGGGGGGTATATAAACAGATCCGACACTCGAACGGGTGGTGGATTCTACCGACGTTTGTTTACTTCGTCTCAGTGCGTATCTTCGGCTGATCACACGCTCAGTTGTCTCGACTGCTGCCGATATAATAACGACGCAGTAACCCCCGTCGTTCGAGTGAATTGAATGACACGACTTTTCTGCTTAATTCAATCGAAATTTCAACCTCCCGGCCATCCGTGCCAACTACCGTTGCGAAGTCGACTTCTGGAAAGCCTCCCGAGCTACTCCCGCACTTTCTCGTTTTGCTGTGCGGCTTCGCCCGCGTTCGCCTTCGCGTTTCGCTGACGCACCCGCGCCAGCGCCTCGAAGTAGTGGTCGATCTCACGGTCTCGTTCCGCGAGGATCGTCTCCAGTTCGCGTCGCGAGAGATCGACCGGGAACGTCATCGCGAGCTTGATATCTCCGCCGTCGAGGCCGATCATCACCTGTCGGTCGCCGCCGTCGCGGTGCCAGCTGACGTGCACCTGCTCTGGGTCCATCGTTGACATCGGTGACTCACTCCACGGTGACGCTCTTGGCGAGATTGCGCGGTTTGTCGATCGGGCGATCCAGATAGTCGGCGACGTGGTACGCGACCAACTGGAGTTGGACGTTCGCGAGCACGGCGGCGACGTCGGGGTGGGCCTCGGGAATCGTCAGCGCGGCGTCGGCGGTGTCGATCACCTCGCGGTTTTCTTCGCTGACGACCGCGATCACGGGCGCGCCGCGGGCCTGGACTTCCCGGACGTTGCTCAGAGTCTTCTCGGTGTGCCGGCCGGTGAACACCGCGAACACGGGCGTGTTCGGCGTCACCAGCGCGAGCGGACCGTGTTTGAGCTGTCCGGCGGCGAAGCCCTCGGCGTGCTCGTAGGTGATCTCCTTGAACTTCAGGGCACCCTCCATCGCGACCGGGTGGGCGACGCCGCGGCCGATGAAGAAGTACGAATCCATCGCCCGGTAGCGGTTGACGACCTCCATCGCACGCGTCTCGTCGAGTACGCGCTGGACCGTCTCGGGGAGGGTCGACAGCTCCGAGAGCAGCTGGCGGCTGTCGTCGCTCTCGGAGTCGGCAATGTCGCGGGCCAGCCGTTCGGCCAGCAGCCCCAGCGAGGCGACCTGCGAGGAGAACGTCTTCGTCGCGGCGACGCCGATCTCGGGCCCGGCGCGGATGAACATCGCGTCGTCACACTCGCGGGCGGCCGTCGAGCCGACGACGTTGGTCATCGCGAGCGTTCGGGCGCCCCCTTCGGCGGCCCGACGAAGCGACTCCAGCGTGTCGGCGGTCTCGCCGCTCTGGGTGACGCCGATCACGAGCGTGTCCTCGTCGACCGGCGCCGGCGACATGGCGTACTCGCCGGCGCGGAACGTCTGGGCGGCGACGCCGCGGCGGGCGAGCAGTTGCTGACCGTACAGCGCCGCGTGGTAGCTCGTCCCGCAGGCGACGAACTGGATCGCCGAGACGTCCGCGAACGATCCCGGCGGGAACTCTTCGAGGCTGACGCCGTCTGCGCCGGAGGCGGGGACATCGTCGCTCGAATCCCTATCGCCGTCGTCGGCGTCCGATGCGGATGCGTCGGCGTCCAACGCAACGGCGTCGATCCCGGACGCCTCGCTCCCGTCGGTGACGATCGGCTCGCCCTCGTCGCTGGCGTCGATCCGCCCTTCGATCGTCTGGGCGAGCGCGGTTGGTTGCTCGCTAATCTCCTTGCGCATGAAGTGGTCGTACCGGCCCTTCTCGGCGTCCTCGGCGACCCAGTCGACCGTCCGAACATCGCGGTCCAGCGGGTCTCCCTGACCGTCGACGATTTCGTAGCCGTCGTCGGTGACGGTCACGATGTCGCCGTCCTCGAGGTAGACGACGCGGTCGGTGAACTCCAGGAACGCCGGCACGTCGCTGGCGAGGTAGTGGCAGTCGTCGCCGATCCCGAGCACGAGCGGGGATCCCTGTCTGGTGGCGTAGACGGCGTCGGCGTCGTCGGTCATCGCCGCGATGGCGTAGCTGCCTTGGAGCTGCTCGGCCATCCGGCGGAAGGCGACGTCGAGGTCGAGTCCGCGGTCGACGTGCTCCTCAAGCAGGTGCGGGATCACTTCGGTGTCGGTGTCGCTCTCGAACTGGTGACCGCGCTCGCGGAGGTCGGCCTTGAGCGCCTCGTGGTTCTCGATGATGCCGTTGTGGACGATCGCGATCGACCCGGTACAGTCGGTGTGCGGGTGGGCGTTGGCGTCCGTCGGCGGTCCGTGGGTGCTCCAGCGCGTGTGGCCGATCCCCATCGAGCCCTCGGGCGGCGACTGCTCGACGCGGTCCTTCAGGCGGTCGATCTTCCCCTCCCGCTTGTGGACCGCGAGACCGTGGCCGTTCTTGATCGCGACCCCGGCGGAGTCGTACCCCCGGTACTCCAGATTTTCGAGGCCGGTCAGCAGCTCGTCGACGGCGTCGCCACGTCCGATCCGGGCGGTGATGCCGCACATCGTCATCCACCCCCCGTGTCGGCGCCTCGGCGGTCATCAGCGCCAGTCCGAAGGTTGTTCGAGCGACGGTGCGATGAGTTCGCGTCGTGGCGGAAGTAGTTTGAGCGACGGTACGAACGGTCGTGTGGTGAGTGCGTTGCGGACATAGGTTTCTCGCGCGGTACGCCCCGGCGGTTCCGGGAACTGGATACTGCCCCTGTCCGGTGCGCCACTCTTTGTTATTGATCGGGTGCCAGTACGACAGAAGGTCCCTAGCACGGATAGGTTAGTTGTACGACCTATGAACGGCCTGTGACGACTGCGGCGATTGCGACCGTCGTACCGCACCGCGTGATGTCGCGGATCGTCATCGCTTCGGGCAGTTCGTCAAGTCGTCTCACTCAGTACGCCGCTGTCAGCAGGCACCGTCTTCTGCGCCGACACGCATTCGAAAGTGACGGCTTCGCCGCTGACCGCTCGGCTGCGCAGTCGATTTGCAGTCAGTCGAATGCATCAGTCGAGAACGGCACACGCGATGCTGAGCGGCCCTCAGTCCTCGCGCGACTGGAGCACGGCACAGCCCGTCAGCGCCACGAGCATCGCCAGGACGATGGCCGTCTGGACCCAATCAGCCGGGAACTGTACGGCCTGGCCGATCAGGAAGAGCCCACCGCCAATCAGTGTGATGCTCAGGTAGTAGCGCGGCTAGACCGTCTCCTCGTCGGACTGGCTGTCGAGGTACTCGTCCAGCTGGTCGGCGCTCTCGCCGAGCTTGATCGTTCCCCGGTTGCGATCGAACTCGACGATGTCGGCGTCGTCCATCTTCGGCAGATGGCACTGGTAGAGTCCGACGTACACTCGCTTTCGCTCTCCTGACGTCAGCGCGGCCACCGACTTGTCGTTCTCGAGCGCCGCCACGTGCTCGGCCAGCTCTCCCAGATCGACGGTTTCGTTCTCCTCGCGCCTGACGTACCGGAGCACCAGACGCCGTCGCTTGTTTTTCAGTATCTCGAAGACGATATCGAGCGGGAGCGGCTCCGGTTCGGCGGACTGTTCCGACTCCACCGACTCCCCTTCGTTTTCGACTTCGCCCTCGTCGTCCGTGCGTTCCGTCTCCGGAACGTCCATGTCACTGCTGGTCATACGGCCCGTTCTCGCGGGTCGACGGTTTGGTATTGTGCTCGCACGATTCGTACATCCCCATCATGTTGTTCTGTAGGCACGTCGCCGCTTCTCCTCCCCGTATCCGGTCCGCGGGTCCCTCGGCGTCGCCCGTTCTGTACGATTGAGTAATCAACCCCCCGCATTTTAAAGTTAATTAAACCAAGGTGATGCTTCCGAATCAAATTGGGTGGTACATCTTAACCGATCCAACTACACCGCTACTCGAAACGGCCGGCAGGTAAGTCACCGCTACGGGTTTGCCGCCCGAAAGGATCCGCCGAGTCGTCGAAAGTGCCGTCCCGGGCGCCTCCGGACGACTCCGATACATCGGCATCGAATGACTGCGTTTTGCCAGCGGTAGGTGGCTTTTACTCGTCACTCCAGTCAGCAAGGTGACGCATACTTACGTGGGTGAACGAAGCAACTCGCAGCAATGTCGGAGGAATACGGATCTAGGGGGAAGCAGGGAGACGCCGAACGTACTGCCGGACCAGTCACGTTCGACGAGTTGTTCACAGTGCTCTCGACGGCGCGACGCCGATACGCGCTGTACTGCATGGTCGAGACGCCGGCAGCGACGCTCTCGACGACTGAACTGGTCGACGAACTGGCTGCGCTCGAGAATCAGGTATCTGACGAGGCTCCGTCCCGCGACGAGATCGAGATGACGCTTCGCCACACCCACCTGCCGAAGCTCTCGGCAGCCGACGTGGTCGACTACGATCCCGAGCGATCGGTCGTGACCTATCGGGGCGGGCGACGCATCGATCGATGGCTCGATCGAACGATGGACGCCGAGATCGATCGACCGGGGTCCTGACCCGATCGTCGCTTCGGAATCGGCGACTCGTTCGTGGCTTTTGCCATAATATTTTTATCTCGTGCGGTGGATTACCATACGACAGGGGAGCGTCTTTCGTTCCATACTGGCGCGAGCCCCAAGGTCGGTCCCCCATGAGAGACACAGATTATCACAACGGGCGCGACGATCACCGATCCGACGCGCACCGCTTCGAGTGGTCCGACGACCCCGCCCTTAGCATCGCCGTCATCGAAGCGGTCGCGGCGGTCTCGGGCCGCGATCCCCTCGAGATAGAACCCCTGAACAGGTACGTCGATCCGGACGCGCTCGACGACATCTTCGAGCGCGACCAGGCGCCGTCGACGGCGCGCGGTCGGATCTCGTTCCCGCTGGAAGAGTATCTCGTGGTGGTTCACAGCGACGGCGAGATCCTCGTATATCCGCCGGAGTAGACGCCGCACCGGATCAAAGCGATCCTCCGAATTCGCGCTGTTCGCGTTCTCCAGTCGTACGGTCGGCAGCAGCCGTCAAAGCTGTCGGCATCAGTCGTCAAGGCTGTCTGAGTCGGCCCGTCGCGTCGCCGAGGCTCTGGGTCGGTCAGTAGAAAGTGGCATCGCATCGCCCGGGTACGACGGCAACGTCGTCCGCGGTAGAACAGCGGCGTCGTCGACGGTGACCTCTCGTTCGGTGGCGGCGTCGCCCCGCTTACTGTTTGTCCATCGCCTGGACCTGTTCCTGATAGCGGTTGCGGATCGTGACGACGGTCACCTGCGCGACGTCGGCGACCTCGCGCTGGGTGAGTTCCTGATCGCAGCGCTGTGCGGCCAGGTAGATCGCGGCGGCCGCACAGCCCGTCGGCGACTTGCCCGAGTGGAGGCCGCTGTCGACGGTCACGTCGACGATTTCCTTGGCGAGTTGGCGCACCTCCGAGTCGATGTCCAGTTGCGAGCAAAAGCGCGGCAGGTACTGCTTGGGATCGACCGGCTCCATCACGAGGTTCAGCTGCTGGGAGATGTGCCGGTAGGTGCGGCCAATTTCCTTGCGTTCGACACGGGAAACTTCCGCAACTTCGTCGAGGCTGCGGGGGATCTCCTCCTGGCGGCAGGCGGCGTACAGCGCCGCGGTCGCGACGCCCTCGATCGACCGGCCGCGGATCAGGTCGGCGTCCAGCGCCTTCTGGTAGATGACGCTGGCGACCTCTCGGACCGAGTGGGGGACGCCCAGCGCGCTGGACATCCGGGAAATTTCCGAGAGCGCCTGCTTGAGGTTGCGCTCGCCCGCGTCGCCGGTCCGGATACGCTGTTGCCACTTTCGCAGCCGTCGCATCCGACTGCGCTGCTCGGGTCGGATCGTCCGCCCGTGGGCGTCCTTATCACGCCAGTCGATCTTGGTCGTTAGCCCCTGATCGTGCATCAGCTCCGTCGTCGGCGCCCCCACGCGCGAGCGCTCCTGGCGCTCGGAGTGGTTGAACGCGCGCCACTCCGGGCCGTAGTCGATCGTCTCGTCCTCGACGACCAGCCCGCACTCGTCGCAGATGAGTTCGTGCCGGTCGGAGTTGTGAACCAGCGTCCCCGAGTTACACTCGGAGCACGTCGACCCTTCGCGGGACTCTCCCTCTTCCTCGTCCGTCTGTTGCTTCGGCCGATTGTATGTGTTTATTTTTGACATGGTGTCGTCGGAATCGTTCCTCCCCCTGAGGATACATTTATATCGGATGCCACCGCCGAGGGGTACTTAATCATCAGTGCTGTTCGTTCCCCAAACGGCGTCTGTCACCCTTAGTTATAAACTCGCTACAGCGGGTCGCGGCGGTCGACGCGAAGCTTACCGCTGCGGGCGATTATGCGGCGTCTACGCTAAGTGTTCGCTACCGTCCTTCCCACCCCTACGCACGCGCGAGCGTGGGTGTCAATCCGACGCGCGTTGATCCCGCGAGAAACGTCCCGGTTCCGGCACTGTCCCCTCGCCGAGGACACGTCGGCCTACCACTAGCGGAAGTCGCGGGATCAGCGACTGATTGATTTGCCCTCGACACTGCTCCGGTGGTTCGGCTATCGGATCGACGCCGACGTTCGGCGTCAGCCTGACGATCGTCAAGGAGTCGGATTTCGGCGTCGAGCAACTGGTCGTGACGCCCCGACTGGTCGATGAGAGACTGTGGTTCGGAACGGAATCAGATCCGCGAGGTCTGGGGGTCGCCGCCGAACGCCACACGCATTCTCCACAATGTTTGCACATTGTTAGACTTGTAGCTGCGACGAGACGCTCACCCGTGCGATAGTTATATACCAGTTGGTTGCACACCGGTACGTATCGGCCGACGCACAGTGCGCACATCTCAGACACTTCACACATTTCAAACATTGTAAACGATGGACCGAACGAACGCAGTCAGCGTGGCGCTGCAGAAAGGCGGCGTCGGAAAGACGACGATCGCGATCAACCTCGCCGAACGACTCGCCGCTCGCGGCGACGACGTGCTGCTGGTCGACCTCGACCAGCAGGGGAACGCGACCGAGGGCGTCGGATTGGCCGACGCCTACGAGGCCGACGTTCACCTCGGGAACGTGCTCGACGACGACGATCCGACGACGCCGGGCGACGTGATCCGTCCGGCCGCCGGCGAGACCGACTTCGAAGTGCTACCGGGGCACAAGGATCTCGACACCGTCGCGGACACGATCCGCAACACCCGCTTCGCGGAACTGTGGGTCCGCCGCCGGATCGTCGAACCGCTCGTCGAGGACGGCTACGACCGCGTCGTGATCGACTCGCCGCCGAACCTCGGACCGCTGTCGGACGCCTCGCTGATCGCCACTCAGAACGTGATCGTCCCCCTGCAGATGGCCGAACCCAGCGTCTCGGGGTTCGAGCGCATGTACACCCAACAGATCGTCCCGATCGACCGCGAGGTCGGGATCGACATTGCCGCGATCGTCCCGAACAAGCTCTCGGGCGACAACGAAGAAAAGCGCATCATCGGCGATCTCGAGGACTCCGAGTTCGGCGAGTACCTCCCCGAGTTCGCGCGGTCGGATCGGTTCGGGACGTCGCCGGGGCCGGGTATCCGCGAGCGCATCTCGTTCCGGCGCGCCTGGCGGGAGGGTGTCCCGCTGGCCACTTACGACCCCGACAGCGACATGCTCGATCGGCTCGACGAGCTCGCGGCGATCGTTCAGGATGGGGGTGTCACCGATGCCTGACGAGAACCGCTTCGCCGGGCTGAGCGACGCCGTCGACGAGGACGAGGAGAGTACCGACCAGCCGGAGAGCGGCGAGACTGCGAGTGAGGTGGGCCCAGACGGTGACGCCAGTACAAACGGCGACGGGGACGTGAACAGTGCAGAAAGTTCAGACATTGTGGACAGTTCGGACATTGTAAACCTTCCAGAAAGCTCGGACGGTGCAGACACTGTAGAATGCTCAGATGGTGAGAGTGACGGAAGCAGCCCGGATAGCACGGACGATATCGGGGAGCAAGCCGCTACGCCGGCAGACGACGAGAGTCAAGATATGAACAGTTCAGACACTGCGGACGGCGCGGGAGCATCGGGAACGACGGATATCGGGAGCGAGGAGGAAAGTGCGAACAGTGCGGACAGTTCAAACATTGTAGAAAGTGCAGACATTGCAGACAGTGTGGACATTGCGGACAGTAGAGACATTCCTGAGAGTGGAGACAGTTCGGACATTCCGAACAGTGTCGACGCCGAGGGGGAGACCGAACCGTCGGACGACGAGCCCGCCCCGTCGATCGCGGGCTCGGCGTTCGGCTTCGACGACACCGAACAGCACTCGGTGTACGTCCGCCCGGATGCCTGGCAACAGTTTGAGGACGCCGAGGCGCTCGTCGACGCTCGACTACGAGCCGAGCATGACGTCCGGGACCTGACCGGGCGGGAGTTCCACGACACCGTGCTGCGGGTAGCCAGCGATCACGAGGACGAGCTGGTTGAGGCGATTCTGGCGGCGCGGAAGGAGGACTAGGGACGGCGCTCTGTTCTTCGGTGGATTCAGAGACAGTGCGTTTCGTGTGCTTTTGCTGGCGGAGACACACCGCGTTTCCGATGGGTGTGTTACACCGTATCAATCAAGACATCGTGAACGGTTTCTGGATCTTCAAGCAATCGGTGAGACACGAACTTACCTTCGGAGCCGCCCATCTCTCGGGTCTGTTCGATGATGTCGAGAAACGCGTGTTCTTTCAGTAGGTCTCGAACACGGCGCTGCGAGAGCGAGTCAGAGGCGTGTTCAGAACAAACTTCCTCGTACATATCGTAGATTCTCGACGTTCGGAATTCGTCTTTCCGGTCGGAGTTGAGCGAAAGGAGCGTAAGCGCCTGTAGCGCGTACCGCGAATGAGGAGTCGCACCGCGGATCAACTCACGGAAGCGGTCTGTTTCCGCGTGGTCTCGCGCTTCGTTTACGAACCCTTCCTTGACTGATGTGACGCCCCGGCTTTGTGCAATCTCGCCGGCGTAGCGAAGCATATCGATCGCCTTCCGTGCATCGCCGTGTTCCTGAGCAGCGAGCGCTGCCGCTCGCGGGATCACGCCCGATTCGAGAACCTCCTCCCGGAAAGCATCAGCCCGAGCGTTCAGTATCTCTCGAAGCTGATTGGCGTCGTACGGTGGGAAGACGAACTCCCGCTCGCAAAGGCTCGACTTTACGCGCTCATCCATCCGAGATTTGTATTTGATCTTGTTACTGATTCCGATGACGCCAATCTTCGACTGTTCGATCTTCCCGGCCTCGCCAGCCCGCGAGAGTTACATCAGCACGGAGTCCGAATCGAGAATATCGATCTCGTCGAGGATGACGATCGCGACGTCGAGGCGATCGTCCAGAATTCGCCAGAGTCGGTTGTAGTACGACGACGTACTGATGCCCTTCTCCGGAACGGTGATACCGGTCTCGTCGCTGTCGTTGAACGACTTCGCGAGGGCGCGCACGGTCTGTGTCTCGGTCGGGTCCTGCGAGCAGTCGATGTATGCGTACTCGACGTCGATACCCCTCTCGTCTGCGAGTTCCACTGCCGTTCGCGAGACGTGTTTGGCACAGAGCGACTTCCCGGTCCCCGTCTTGCCGTATATCAGGACGTTGCTCGGTGACTGACCGAACAGCGCCGGGTTCGTCGCGTTCGCGAGGTCCTCAATCTCCTCGTCACGGCCGACGATCCGGTCGTTGCGTGGAAGGTGGTTGATCTCCAGCAGCTCCTTGTTCGAAAAGATCGGGTCCTCTTGCTGGAAGAAGTCCTCTGTGTCAGCCATCCGTTGACACCTCGTTTCCGATGGTCGGTGTATAATACCGACAGTACAATAGTTGAAACGCAGGTACGGAACCATCGGAAACGAGGTGCCGCTACTGTTCTCTTTCCCGATACGGTTCTTCAGTGGTAGTTACGAACGACAAAAATAACGGCCCCGCGTAGCGGTTCTCGTGGATCTGAGGCGATCAAGTCGCCTCTCTTATCTGATCCACGATTCACTTATTGGAATCTAATGCTATGAGCCATATTAAATCTATGTCAGACGCATATCATCGAGGTGCAGTTTTCCACCCGATTTAGACAGAATACGTGCTAGGTCAAGCTGATTCCCATCGGAAACGAGGTGTCTCTGTCTGATCTCTGACGACCGACGTGCTTCAGTCGCGTCTCCATCGGAAACCCGGTGTGTCTCTCCAAAATGACCCATCGGAAACACGGTGTTCGTCGCATCGTCTTACTATTGGCCCGCTGTTCGAAGAAGCCGTAGCTCTCCACCTATCGAGCATCTTTAACACCGTTTCTCTTTACCGGAGATCGACTGTCACTCCCCGTCCAGCACGTCCTCAATCCGCTCGCGTCGCTCCACCGCGTTCTGTTCCCGATAGGCATCGTGGGTCGTCTCGATCGACTCGTGGCGCAGCGTCTCCTGGGCCAGCTCGGCGTCGGCCGCGTACAGCCGATCGCCCAGCGCCCGGCGGCCGCCGTGTGGTTTGAGGTACTCGCCGTCGACGTCGATACCGGCCGACTCGCAGAGCCGTTGCATCAGATTCCGGGCGCCGTTCTTCGAGAGCGCCGGCGGCGCGATCTCGTGGTGGCGCAGCAGTTCTGTCGA